>NZ_JANFXK010000003.1 GCF_024459955.1 Anaerovorax odorimutans | reverse complement strand
ATGTGATGTTACCTTCTTTCATAAGTTTCAGTGTACCAAATTGGGACATTTTCTCGAGTGAATCCTATAGTGACATTATCACAAGTTAACAACAAGGACAGCGAACGCACCTTGCCTGCCGGCCAACTTTAGCGTATAATAGAAAAGATAATACTAAAACAGAAGTGAGGGTAATATGAAGTACATCAAAGTAAAGATTTACACCAGTCAGCAGGGGATCGAACCCCTTACGGCAATGCTTATGGAAAAGGGCATAACCGGAGCGGTAGTGGAAAACCCCGCCGATATCGAGGATTTGCTCAGCAAAAAGAAGGAATACGAATGGGACTATATCGACAAGTCGGTTTTGGAAAACCAGGACCAGGAGCCGGTAGTCTCTGTTTATTTTGAAGATACAGAGGAAGGCCGCGAAAAGGTTCAGGAGCTGAAAATCGCGGTTATGATGCTCAAGAGCAAAGAGATGGAGGGCGTTTTCGGCTGGGACGTTAATCTGGGAAGACTGTACGCGGAAGATATTCTGGTTGACGACGAAGACTGGAAGGACAAATGGAAGGAATATTTTAAGCCGGCAAAGGTTACGGAAAAGCTGGTTGTGAAGCCCACATGGGAGGACTACGAGGCTGCGGAAGGCGATCTGGTGATCGAGATTGATCCGGGCATGGCCTTCGGTACAGGTACCCACGAGACGACGACTCTCTGTCTGGGCATGATTGAAAAATATCTGAAAGAAAACCAGAGCGTTCTGGACATCGGATGCGGTTCGGGAATCCTTTCCATCGCTGCGGCAAAGCTGGGAAGCCGGCAGGTGCTGGGCATAGAGATTGATCCCGATGCCGCCAGAACCGCCGAGGAAAATGTGAAAGCGAATAACGTAGACGCGCAGGTGACGGTAAAGATCGGAGACCTGACAAAAGACGTGGATCAGAAGGCTGATCTGCTTGCGGCCAATCTCATCGCTCCGCTGGTGATCGAGCTGTCCGATGCTGCCGCGGAACATCTGAACGACGGCGGGGTATTCATTTCTTCCGGTATTTTGACTGAGAAAAAGGATGCCGTAGAAGAGGCTGTCAAAAAAGCGGGCTTTGATATCCTGGAAACACAGATAAAGGGAGAATGGTGCGCCATCGCCGCCCGGAAAGCATAACCGATGAGCAGATTTTTTGTCGATGCGGCCGATGTGGGAGAAAGCACCATCCGCATTGTTTCCAAAGAAGATATCCGCCACATAGCAAAGGTTCTGCGCCTTGGCGAAGGCGACCGCATAGAGGTATCGGATTCGACGCAGTGGGAATATGAGGCGGAAATTCTCACTGTGGATGATGACTGTGTGGAAGCGAAGATTTTGGACAAGCAGAAGTTTGCCAGAGAACCGCAGGTACAGGTGACCCTGTTTCAGGGCATACCAAAACAGTCAAAGATGGAGACGGTGGTGCAGAAATGCGTAGAGATGGGAGTTTACCGCATCGTCCCCGTATTTACGGAAAGAACCGTTGTTACCGATAAGGGCAACTTTTCCAAAAAGCGCCAGCGGTGGCAGAAGGTTTCGGCGGAAGCGGTGAAGCAGTGCAGAAGAGGCATTGTCCCCGAAATCGGGCAGGAAATCAAATTCCGGCAGATGACAGAGCACCTCAGGGAATTCGACCTGGTGCTCTTTCCCTATGAAAACGAGACGGGAAGAACGATAAAGGACAGCCTGCGGGGACTCGATGCGAAACCCGGGGAAATCGCGCTGATTATAGGTCCGGAAGGCGGGTTTTCCCATGGGGAAGCCCAGGCTTTAAAGGATTTGGGCGCTGACTGCGTCACCCTGGGAAGAACGATCCTGAGGACGGAAACAGCCGGCCTTGCGGCGCTGTCCATGATTATGTACGAATTGGAGTTATAAAGGAGGGAAAGGTATGATTTTTGGTTTGCTGAAAGATATAAAGAACGGGGAGTACCGCACCATTGCTACGCCCACGGAGATTCTCACCATAGTGGGAGCCGGCCACACGGCGCTGGTACAGTCAGGCGCCGGCGAAAAAGCCGGATTTGAGGATGAAGCCTATGCAGCGGCAGGGGCGCGGATCGTCTCATCGGCTGAGGAAATCTTCGGGCAGTGCGACCTGGTGACAAAGGTCAAGGAGATCGAACCCCCTGAATACGATCTTTTGAGAGAGGGCCAGATCATACTTACCTGTATCCATCCCGCGGCGCACCCGGAAGAGGTGCAAGTGCTGCTGGATAAAAAAGTGATCGCTTTTACAGCGGAGGATTCCCATCGTTACGGCTCACCCAACTGTGAGGCGGCGGGAAAACAGGGGGCTCTGGCAGGTCTCAATGCCATGCTGACCGTAAACGGCGGCAAGGGCAAGTTTGTCAGCGGCCTTGCGGGAGCACCGGGGATGAACGTGGTGATCCTGGGAGCAGGCATTGTGGGCAAGGCGGCTCTTTCGGTGCTCCATGCTCTGGGCGCCAAGGTGACCGTAATGGACATCAGCCTGGGCGTGCTCCGGGAGGTGGAGGCCCAGTATCACAACAGCGTGGACACCATGTACTGCACAAAGGAAAATATCCGAAAGCTGCTGCCTAACACGGATATGATTCTCAACTGCGTAAAATGGCCCAAGGGCAATCCGGAATTTCTTGTGGATCGGGAAATGCTGAAGCTGATGGAAAAGGGTTCGGTCCTTGTGGATATCAGCAATGATCCGGGCGGCGCCATTGAATCCTTCCATGAAACCACCCATGAAGATCCTACATACGTTGAAAACGGCGTAGTCCATTACTGCGTCAGCAATATACCCGGAGCCATCGCAGGCTCCACCACCGTAGCCTACGCGGCCGCAATGCTGCCTCATTTTATGAAGCTATTAAACGACGGCGTAGAGGAAGCCTGTGTAAAGGATGGTTTCCTGCGCAGGAGCCTGACGGTGTATAAGGGATACCTGACTCACGAGGAGACCAGCGCATTGCAGGGGAGACCGTGGATACGGCCGGAAGATATCCTGGGCATTGCGGATCGTGATCTGGACCCGGCTCCTCCGGCCACGGTGACTCGTTCTGACAATTTTATTGTTCTTTAAGATCGGATTCGACTTTTTTAAAAAAATCACTGCTTGATTTTTCAGGAGTCCTCAGATAGCGCTTTATTTTATAAAGGCAGTCGGGGTCTCCTTTTGTTATGGTATTGATTCCTTCTCTGCAGCCGAGGGACGCTTTAAAGCCCAATTCCTTGATGATCGGCAGGCTGCTGTCACTGATGGCCCCGAAAGGATAGGTAAAGGTCGTGGGCGTGATACCGGTGTTTTCCCGCATCCTTTTCTGCAGTTTGAGCAGGTCCTTGCGCAGGAACTTCCCATAGGCGTCGTCGCTTTCGCCGGACAGTTTTAGCACGCCTTTTCTCCCGCCTTTATTATCGTGGGAATTATAGGAGTGATTCTGAATCTCCACCAGGCCGGAAGCGAGCATCTCCTGGATCTGCTTCCAGGTGACGTGGGAGTAGGTGGCGTGATTGTCATTCACCTTGCTGAAATCGTCCGTGTGCTTGCCGATGATGGAGATAACAGCTTTCATTTTATACTTTTCCAGCAGCGGAAACCCGTAGAAGTAGTTATTGTAATAGCCGTCGTCGAAGGTGAGCAAAACTGGCTTTTCCGGCAGCGGCGTACCATTTTCCACGTAGTCGATCAGATCGGACACGAGGATGGTCGTATAGCCGTTTTTCTTCAGATATTGGAGGTCGTTTTCGAAGAGGTCCGGGCTGATGACATAATTGTTGTGCATTTTGGGATCCTTCAGGAGACCGTGATACATGAGGACCGGCAGTTTGACCTGGCTTTTTTTATCCTCTTTGGCTGAGGCCAGATAGTAGCTTTCCTCAGAAAACCCATACTTGCGGACATACTCGCTGCCGACCTTTTCCACGGTGGACTTATGGTTTTCCAGGAGCCGGGTTATGGCATAGAGATTGATCCAAACCTGGTTGGGGCTGTCCTTGGCCTTTTCATCCAGAACCAGCTGCATGCCGAAGTGAAGATGCGGAGTATCGATGTTATTGGTATTTTCTTTCAGACTGTAGCCCGTCTGGCCCACGTAGCCCAGGACCTGGCCGGGGGAAACGGTCTGCCCGATAACGAGGTTTTCGGCATAAGGGTGGTCCTTGCGCAGATGAGCGTAATAGTAATAGCGTTCCTTGTCAAAGCTGCGGATGCCCAGCCGCCAGCCGCCGTACTGGTTCCAGCCCAGGGCTTCAATCACGCCGCCCTCCACGGCTACTACGGGAGTTCCGGTACCGGCCATCAGATCGTGTCCCAAATGCTGCCTGCTGTAGCCGTAGCTGCGATTCTGGCCGAAATCATCGAAATGGGTGTACCAATAGCCTTCCGCAATGGGAGAAAAGGCTTTGAGTCCGTAGCGCTCTACCCAGCGGGTACCGCCGTCATCGCTGGGAACCTCCAGCTTGTAATAGCCGAGGAACCCGCCCAGGACAGCTCCGTAGGCTTTCTTGTAATACGGAAAGTATTTCATGTTCTTTGTAAAATCCTCCAGATCCTGCCCCTCCTGCAGCTTTTTTACAAACAGGGAGAGATCTGTTTTCTGGTAGTTTTTAAAATCTCCGCCGTATTTGGCGCCCAGATAGGCCAGGGAATCGATCCAGCTGATATGCGTTTCCTGCTCGTGGGTCTGGATGTCGATTTCCATCGTGTCTTTCATAGCCTCATAGGTTACATCAAAATCAACCCACTTGATATTGCCGCTGCTTCTTGCGGCAGAGGGCTGATGAAATCCGTGAAGACAGAAAATAAGAACGCCCGTCACAAGGCCGATTAGTATTAAGAGTAGTAGCTTGATTGTTCTTTTTCTCAAGAGAAACCTCCTTGGTGCTGTATTCACAAACTTGTCGGGAAAAGCCGCCAGGCAGCGCTGCCCGCAAGTTATAAAATTGCTTTCTTAATTGTATGTTAAGGCGATTTACAACATGAGTACGTCGTGATAAAATACAAAAATATTGATTCTGAGTGATTAATTGTCAGAAAAATGTGTATAAACCAAGAACTGGGAAGGAGATATAGCTGTAATGAAGGTAGCATTCCATACGTTAGGATGCAAAGTCAATCAATATGAGACCGAAGCGCTGCGCCTCAGATTCAGAGAGCGGGGCTATGAGATTGTAGGAGAGACGGACCCGGCGGATATTTATGTAATCAACACCTGTACGGTGACATCCCTGGCGGACCGTAAATCCCGTCAGTATATCCGCAAGATGAAGAAGCAAAGCCCCGACAGTGTGGTGGCTGTGACAGGGTGTTATGCCCAGATCAGTCCTGAGGAGGTAAAGGCCGTCGAAGGAGTTAATATCGTCACAGGCACCAATGAAAAGGGAAAGCTGATCGAATATATCGAAGAATTTCTGCTGGAACACAAACCCCAGCTGCATGTGAAGTCCTATGAGGAGCTGCGGCAGTATGAGGAGACCGGCCTGGTGACGGCGACGGAATCCAGGACCAGGGCCTATATCAAGATCCAGGAAGGCTGCAACCGTTTTTGCTCCTACTGTGTCATCCCCTATGCCAGGGGAAGTGTCCGCAGCAGGGAGCCGGAGGATGTGCTGACGGAAGCGGAAGGACTGATCGGACAGGGGTTTAAGGAGCTGGTACTCACCGGTATTAATACGGCTCTTTATGGAACAGAGGAAGGCTTTTCCGTCCGGGATGATTTCTGGGGAATCGAGACCATTATCCGCAGGCTGGACCGGATGCCGGGAGATTTTCGAATCCGTCTCAGTTCCCTGGAACCGGCAGTAGTCAATGCGGACTACGTGAAGCGGCTGCTGCGATATGAAAAGCTGTGCCCGCATCTGCATCTGTCGGCTCAGAGCGGCAGCGACCGGATTCTCACGGCCATGAACCGGCCCTATACGAGGCAGGAGTACCTGGACATTGTCAAGGTTTTGAAGGACTTTGATCCGGGATATGGGATTACCACCGATCTGATTGCTGGTTTCCCCGGGGAGACGGAAGAAGATTTTCGGGACAGCGTCAGACTGATTGAGGAAGCCGAATTCTGCAAAGTTCACGCCTTCAAATATTCCCAGAGGCCTTTTACGAAAGCGGCATCCATGCCCGATCAGATTCCCGCGCCGATGAAAAAGGCCAGGACGCAGCAGCTGATCGAGGCGGGAGAGCAGGCTTCACTTCGGTTTTTCCAATCCAACCGGGGAAGCGTCAGAAGAGTGCTGGTGGAAGAATATGAAGAAAAGTCAGGTTGCCTCACCGGATATACGGACAACTACATCCGGGTCTATATAGAAAGCGGGGATGAGACAGCCATAAATCAGTTCCGGAGGGTAAAGCTTTTGGAGCCATTTGAAGAGGGAATGAAAGGAGAGTTTCAATGAAGAGAAAAAGAGGTTTGGTGATTGGTTTTGTTCTGGTTTCGGTCCTGCTGGTCCTTACCTTTACGGCCTGCGGGGACAAAAGCGGAGAAGGGGATAAAAGCGCTCCCGCACAGGAAGCGTGGAAACTGCCGGAGGAACAGGGCGAAGGCGCACAGCTGACAGCGTTCAAGACTCTGAATCTGGAGGGCGAGGAAGTGGATCAGAGTATCTTTGCCAATTACAAGTATACACTGGTGGATGTCTGGGGCACTTACTGCAATCCGTGTATCAGGGCAATGCCGGATACGGAAAAGCTGTATCAGGCGTATAAGGATAAGGGCCTGGGCGTAGTCGGTCTGGTGGTGGATTCGCTGGATCAGTCCGGCGCAGTGAGCATGGAGCAGGTGAGTCAGGCTCAGGAGATTGTAAAACAGCAGGGGGCTACCTATCCGGATCTTTTGCTTTCCGATTCCATCATGCGCAATGTGGTCAGCAGTATTTCCGCAGTGCCGTCCTATTTCTTTGTGGACAGTAAGGGAAACATCACAAGCACCGTTTATGAAGGTGGAAGATCGTACGATGAGTGGGTGAAGATCATTGAAGAGGAAACTGGTATTTAGCGCGCTGCTGGTCTTTGCCGCGGTTCTCATGGCAGGGGGACTGATGCGGGGCGAAGGCCAGACCGTGCTTATGAAAGCGGTCAATATATGTCTGGAGTGTATCGGAATTGGATAGAAATCAGGCAAAAAAACAGGAGCGCTTCCGCACCGGCTTTCAGCTGGTCTTTACGGCGCTGACCAACGGATATGTGAAAGGCTTTGTGGATGGGAAGATTTTTCAGGGGCCTTCTAAAGAAGTCTGTCTGCCGGGACTGAACTGCTACTCTTGCCCGGGAGCTCTGGGTTCCTGTCCCATCGGGGCTTTGCAGGCGGTAGCCAATGACCGCAATTTTACGCTGCCGCTCTATGTCTGGGGATTTCTCATCGCAGTGGGGGCCTTTTTCGGAAGGCTGGTCTGCGGATTCATGTGCCCCTTCGGGCTGGTGCAGGATCTGCTGTACAAAATCCCCATGCCGGTAAAACTGAGAAACATCAGAGCTGACCGCTGGCTCAGGTTTCTGAAGTACGTGATTCTGGCGCTGTTCGTGCTGATTCTGCCCATGTTTGTGGTTAATGATTTCGGACAGGGGGATCCCTGGTTCTGCAAGTACATCTGTCCTTCCGGCACGCTGATGGCCGGATGGCCCCTTGCCGCGCTTAACGAAGGTTTGAGGGGCACACTGGGGTTCCTATTTGCGTGGAAATCTGTTATACTTATAGTACTGATACTCTTATCGATGATACTTTACAGGCCTTTTTGCAGATATTTGTGTCCGCTGGGGGCTGTCTACGGTTTGTTCAATAAGGTATCGCTGTATCGGCTGCGGCTGGACAAGGGGAAGTGCACCGGATGCGGTGCCTGTGAAAGCAGCTGTAGACTGAATATTGACCCCAGTAAAATACCCAACAGCATGGAATGTATTCGATGCGGGCGATGTGTGGAGTCCTGCCCCACAGGGGCGCTTCGGAGGGGAATAAAATGAGAGGTAAAAAAATAAGGAACGTTTTGATCTGCTGCGCAGTCGTTGTGGCTGCGGCTGTGTTGATCCGATTCAGCGGACTTGATCATTTGGATGGCGTGGTGGCGCCGAAGTGTGAGGGAAACGGCACCTGCGGCATGAAATATTTTAAGAAGCTTTTGAATGAGCAGGAGGACCGCTGAGGGGAATTGGAGGAATATCCGATGAATAAGAAGATGGTAAGAAACGTTACGGTAGGCCTGGTGCTGGTGATTGCCGCGGTAACGGCGGTGCAGCTGAGCGGGCTGGGGGATTATCTGAGAAACAATTTGATGCTAAAGTGCAATACCAACGGTACCTGCGCTATGAAGTATTATAAAAACTACGTAAAGGAGAAATAACGAATGGGAGATTGTATTTTTTGCAAGATCGCTCAGAAGGAGATTCCGTCAAAGGCCGTCTATGAAGACGACCGGATACTCTGTTTCCACGACCTTGAGCCGCAGGCTCCGGTTCATGTGCTGATTATTCCCAAAAAACACATTGAATCGCTGGATGATGTGACGGTGGAAGATCAGGAGCTTTTGGGCTATATCATGACGAAGGTGAAAGATATCGCCGCTGAGCTGGGACTGGAAAACGGATACCGTCTTGTGAACAACTGCGGAGAAGATGGATTTCAGACTGTAAAACATCTTCATTTTCACCTGCTGGGAAAACGGAAGCTGACCTGGCCTCCGGGCTGATACGGGATCTTTTACGGCAGAGCCCTGGAATCCGGGATTTAAAAGCAGGACAATAACCAATACTGAAAGCCTGGCAGCAACATTGTCAGTTTTGGTTGTTTTCAGAGGCTTTGTACCAAAAAAACCTTGCATATTTGTACAAAGAATAGTATAATAGCAACGTTATAGATAAGACCGTTCTCATAGCATCTATGTGATTTCAGAACACGTCAGGAGGTGAAACGGAATATGGCACAGGTAATTGTTAGAGAAAACGAAAGCTTGGAAAGTGCTCTCAAGAGATTTAAGCGCTCTTGTGCGAGAGATGGCGTTATGTCAGAACTCAGAAAAAGAGAACACTACGAAAAGCCGAGTGTAAAGAGAAAGAAGAAGTCTGAGGCTGCAAGAAAAAAGGCTAAGAAATATTAGTCGTTTGCAGCGGAGATTCGAGGTGTTTTAAAAGTGACCTTAAAAGAACAACTGATGGCTGACTTCAAAGAAGCTATGAAAGCAAAAGATGAAGTCAAAAAAAATACGATCAGCTTTGCTCGTGCTGCGATTAAACAGTACGAAGTCGATAACAGGGAAGAGCTGGATGATGAAGGCATTATTGCTATTTTGTCAAAACAGGTTAAGATGAGAAAAGACGCCCTCGCTGATTTTGAAAAAGCTGGACGAACGGACTTAGCTGATGACTACAAGGCAGAAATTGAAATTCTGATGAATTACTTGCCCGAGCAGATGGACGAGGCCAAGATTATGGAAGTGGTACAGGCTACCGCATCGGAACTTGGAATCGAAAGCGGCAAGAAAAATATGGGTAAGCTCATGGGAGCCGTCATGAAAAAGGTCAAGGGCCTGGCGGATGGCAACGATGTGCGTAAGGTGATTGAAGAATTTTTAAGTGAATGACTTTACTTAGGAGCAGGCGAAAGCCTGCTCTTTGTGTAAGGAAAGAAAGCAGGCGGCTATGGATTATCGGATTTGTTCACCTGAGAGTAAAAATAAGGCAGCGGAAATGTTTGCCGAAAAGAAAAATGTTATTATAAACGCATGCCTGGAAGGGACAATGGGCGCTGTGTATGCGGACAACCCTGAAAACCCCCAGTCAGCGATGGCTTTACTGGGTGATTTCTGCTTTTTTGCAGGCAGACCAAATAGAAAATTGGTTCAATATAAGCTGCAAGACTGCGAGCAGCGGTTCATCATTATGGTTCCGCAAAATGCCCACTGGTCCGCTTTAATTGAAGATGTTTATGGGAAAAAGGCAAAGAAAATCTTCCGCTATGCGACGAAAAAGAAGACTATGGAGACCTTTAAACGCGGGAAGCTGGAAAAAGCGGTTTTGTCCATTGAAAACAAATATGAAATCTGCCGCATTGATGAGAGTGTCTTTAAGTTGTGCCTGTCTCAGGGTTGGAGCCGGGATCTGGTGTCTCAGTTTCCGGATTATGAGATGTATCGAAAGCAGGGAATCGGCATAGCGATCCTCAAAGATGGAGAACTGGTCAGCGGTGCATCCTCCTATGCGTCGTATTCCGGCGGCATTGAGATTGAGATCGATACGAAACCAATCTATCGACGAAAGGGGCTCGCTTACGCCTGCGGGGCCAAGCTAATCTTAGAATGCCTCCGCAGAGATCTTTATCCCAGCTGGGATGCCCATAATATAGGCTCACTGGCTCTCGCCGAAAAGCTGGGATACCAAAGGGATCGTTCTTATCCGGCATATGAAATTGTAAATTATTGAGAAGTTTTGCCGCCGCTTTAGATGCATATAAAACCTTTTTTCAGATATCCGGATTTTGCCCCGGGAAAAAATAGAAAAAACGAAAATATTGCTTGCATTCTGACCTGTTTTTAGGTATACTAAGTCTTGTGAGTCAGCAGAGACAACCATATGCGGATATGGCGGAACTGGCAGACGCGCACGGTTCAGGTCCGTGTGAATATTGTTTTCGTGGAGGTTCGAATCCTCTTATCCGCACCAATTTTGATAACGCCCATACGGGGCGTTATTTTTTTTATGGATAAGAGGATTTGAACCTGAAAAGATGTGAGTGTGAGTCCGATGATAGCCCCCCGGGTCACCTTGCAGAGAGCCTAGGGTCACCTTGCTGCGCTGCGAGAATCGACTCATATGAAAAATCGTTTCAAAAAGGCAAATTATGATTTTCATCAACACGCAGCGAAAAAAACGAGTTTTTGTTGAGCTTTTTTCAAGGATACAGAGCCATACAAGCGCAAAACTCGATCAATATCTGGTTTTAGACGGGAGCTGCGGCCTCAAACCTTGGAAATACCTCAACAACCAAGGAAAAATGAATCCGTTGTTGAAGAAATATGCATATTGCTAAAAAAACTGCGGCTTCCAATCACCAATTTAACCAGCTTCGCCGAGAGGTTGAATATACGTGAAACTTACTCGATCTGGCTCGTAAGTTATAATTTACGAGCGGCGGTAACTTTTCGAAAAAATCATGAAAAGTTACGCAAAGTTGTGGGTTTGCGTAACTCTAAATCGTAAAAAGTGAAAATTTGTGCTACTAGCCGCTCTGAAGGCCGCAGGATCATTGAAAAATGCGTAACTTTTCGAAAAAATTAGGATAAGTTACCAGAATTGTCCTTTTGGTGAGCGTGGTGAGTGACTTGCAGCGTATACAACTCCGATCGGAGTGATGCGACCGCAGCTGCACCGGAACTTAAGACCCGAATATCAATAGGTACAAGAAGGCAGCATGATTTTGATAGTTTCAAAAGGATTCAGAGAAATAAAAACGCCTAAATATCAATCGAGAAGATTCTACTGTACTGTTTTGTTAGTTTTACGAAAATCTTACTGAATTTTTTTCTGAAAGTATCATTCTGACTTGAAGTAATTGCATATTACGATATTCCGTCTTATTTCCCAAGGACCATCCGGGGAGAGCGGTCCCAAGCAGATGAGCGAAAGTTTGCGGCCAAATTCCGGTTTTGATAGTAAATCCCGTATCCATTGCTCCAAAAGAAACATCATGGTCACAGGTCAATATAAAAATCTAACTACCGAATTAAATACAATCCGGCAAAGGACGGTCTTTTTGTGGTATGATAATAACATAAAGAAAATTATGGAAGAGAGCATGGAAATGGAAAACAGAGAGCTTTTAGCCCATATTACGCAGATTGACGGACTGCAGATTGACCAGTCCGTAGAGCAACACTCTTTCAAAGCTGCCCAATATGCAGGGGAAGCTTTGAAAAAAGTGAAACTTTACCATATCGGATATCTGGGTGGGCTCATGCATGATTTTGGGAAATGCCGGATACTTTTTACAGAATATATTGAAGAGCGGTATCAGCAAGAGCAAAATGGCGGAAGTGGACGGGCCAGGGGAAGCGTCAACCACACCTTTGCCGCAGTCCGCTATATACTGGAGCGCTACCATACGGATACAGCATCCGAAACAGAGAAAATAACCAGTGAAATTCTGGCTGTCGCTATGGGATGCCATCATGGTTTCTTTGACATCCAGGACCCTCTGGATGAGAAGAAGGTCAATGGATTTTTACATCGGATAAAGTGCGATGAAAAGGAAATCGACTATCAGGAAGTGAAAGAGAATTTTTTTAAGCAGGTTGCGGATGAGCAGCAGCTCGACGCTTTGTTCCAAAAATCATGCCAGGAAATCAACGCCTTTCTTACGGCCATGCACGGAGAAAGGGAAATCTGTTCTCCACGCAGTATACGTTTGATGCACAGTTATCTTGTGCGGCTTGTTTTAGCGGCGATTATTGAAGGTGACAGAAGAGATACCGCTGAGTTTATGAGCGGCAGGATGTTTGAACAAATTCAGGCAGACCGCGGGTTCTGGCTGAATCAATGTGCATATATGGAGGAACGGATCAAAGGTTTTTCCAAAGATTCCCCCATTAATAAAGCGCGGGCATACATTTCCGACGAATGTAAAAAAGCGGCTGCAGAAAAGGGAGGTATCTACAGGCTGACCGTACCCACGGGCGGTGGTAAGACTTTAGCCTCTTTGCGGTATGCGCTGAACCACGCCGCTGCGTTTGAAAAGGAGCGCGTTATTTTCATCATACCGCTGCTCAGCGTATTGGACCAGAACAGCAGGGAACTGCGAAAATACATAAAAGACAGCCATTTGCTGCTGGAACACCATTCCAATGTTATCAATACTTGTGACGATGAGGATGAATTGGATAAAAACGACCTTCTGATGGAAACTTGGAACGCTCCCTTTATCGTATCGACGATGGTCCAGCTTTTGAATATCCTTTTTTCCCATAGAACCTCCGCCGTCCGCAGAATGAAATCCCTATGTGACAGCGTCATCATCATCGACGAGGTGCAGTCACTGCCTCTGAAATTTACCGAGCTGTTTACCACAGCCATCAACTTTCTGGCAGATTTTTGCGGAAGCACCGTGATTTTATGCTCCGCCACCCAGCCGGCTTTTGATAAGGTGAGATTGCCGATTCACTTGGCAGACAAGACGGACCTAGTAAAACTAGAGGGAGAAGCGGCGGAAGTTTTTAAGCGAGTAAACCTTGTTGATAAAACAGACGGCCCGGGAATGTCCCTAAATGATTTGGCAGAATTTACGGCAGAGAATATAGAACAGAAAGATTCGATTCTGGTGATCTGCAATACGAAAAAAACAGCGCGAATGCTGTTTCAGAAATTAAAGCTTTTGATCCCAGATGGATGCCAGCTTTACCATTTATCAACATCCATGTGTAAAAAACATAGAACGGACGTTCTTGATAAAATCGGCAAGACGCCAGGACTCAATGAAGATCGGAAAGTTATCTGCATAGCGACGCAGCTTGTGGAGGCAGGTATGGACTTCTCCTTTGAGAGCGTTATCCGCATTTGGGCCGGGATCGACAGTATCGTCCAGGCCGTTGGAAGGTGCAATCGAAATAATGATTGGCAGCATATCTGTGATGCCTTTCTGGTAAAACTGCAGGCCGAATCCCTGGGACCGCTGAAAGATATCCAAACCGCTCAGACCTGCTGTGGGAAGGCACTCTATCGTTTTCGAAAAGACCCGGGAGCTTTTGATGGCGATATCCTTTCAAAAGAGCTGATTGAGTTATACTATAAGCGTTTTTTTGACGACCGCTACAGCAAACGGCAGTTTAAATATCCAATTACCATAGAAGGTAGTGAGCAGTTCATCCGTACAATGCTGATGGATATTGGGCCTATTGACAGTGAGCATCCATTTTATTTTAGACAGGCGTTCAAAACTGCCGCCAAAAACTGCAAAGTCTTTGACGATGATAAAACGGATATTGTGGTAAGATACGATGATAAGGTTGACGAATATATAGCCAACCTATGTTCGAAAAAAGCAAAGAGGAACTATGGGTATGCCAGAAAGCAACTGGATGCCATGAAGCCCTATACTGTGGGGCTGTTTCCCTACGAGCTTGATGAGCTGCGGAAAAACGGGCGTTTAGATGAAGATATCTTTGAGGGGGTGATTTTTCTGGACAAGACTGCTTATGACGAGAGCATCGGCGTTTGTCCGGATGAGTATGTACAGTCCGATGATTTTTTATCAATGTAAAGGAAGGAGTAACTTTATGCAGCACGATAATTTTGTGGAATTTCAAGTCTCCGGCGATTATGCGCTTTTTTCCGATCCTATGACGCGAGTGGGAGGAGAAAAATTTACTTATCAAGTTCCTACTTATGAGGCGCTGAAAGGAATTCTGCAGAGCATATATTGGAAGCCTACGATTACGTGGATTGTCGACTCTGTGCGGATTATGAACCCGATACAGACGGAAGCCAAAGGAATTCGTCCGATCAAATACAGCAACAATAAAAATGATCTTTCATATTATACATATTTGAAAGATTGCTGTTATCAGGTAAAGGCGCATTTTATCTGGAATGAAAATCGGCCGGAGCTTGCCCTGGACCGTAACGAAAACAAGCATCACAATATTGCCAAGCGTATGATAAAGAAAGGCGGAAGAAGAGATATCTTCCTCGGCACCAGAGAGTGCCAGGGATATGTGGAGCCCTGTATCTTTGGCGAAGGAACGGGTGCTTATGATAAGATCCCACAGTTAGATTTTGGTATGATGTATCACGGCATTACTTATGCGGACGAAGCCTATTCTGAGGAGACAAAAGGCAAAATGACCGTCAGGCTGTGGCACTGTCTCATGCGGTCCGGGATCATTGAATTTGAACGGCCTGAAAAATGTATCCACCGCCCTGTGCGGGAAATGTCCATCAAGCCTTTTGGCGAGGAACTCTGCAATTTTCAGAGCGTCGATATGACAGGGAGGGATATAGATGAGTCTCTTTAAAATGTTATATGGTACCTACGAATCCAATGAAGCGATGGTGGCAAATCCCTATACTCAATATCCCCTCTGCCCGGTATCCCACATGACCGCCAGCGTGCAGATTGAGATGTCTATTGATCTACAGGGAAACATCGTTGACGCCAGAACAATAACGGATCGGGAAGATGGGGAGACAATTATTCCGGTAACAGAAGAGTCGGCCAGCCGTTCCAGCGGTACGGCACCTCACCCGCTGAGTGACAATCTCACTTATCTGGCGGGAGACTATGGGGACTATGCGGCAAGTAAAAAAGAAACTGATACCGGCAGACAGCGGTTTGACGCATATATTAAAGCTTTGGAAAGCTGGATCAGCTCCGGGAACTCTCATGAGAAGGTGCAGGCGATATACAATTACCTTTCGCAAAAACATACGATCAAGGATTTACAGGAATATGGCGTTGTAAATCTGGACGAAAACGGGAAACTGACGAAAGATAAAATTGCAGGAAAGACTTACGACAAATGCATGGTTCGTTTCATTGTCTTGGGAGCGGAAGAGCCGGAGGAATGCTGGCTTGACAAGAGTCTGATTAAGGCGTATCAGGAATATTATTTCGGCGCAAAGGAAGGCCGGGAAGATATCTGCTATCTGACGGCAAAACCAGCGGCCATTTCGGACAACCACCCCAAGGGAATCCTTGCCGCCAGCTATGGCGCCAAGCTATTGTCGGCAAACGACAACAGTGATTTTACCTACAGGGGGCGTTTTCAGGATGAAAAACAGGCTTACGCTGTCAGCTATGAGGCTTCTCAAAAAGCACACAATGCTTTGAAGTGGCTTGCAAAACAGCAGGGGTACACGGTAGGAAACCGCGACAAACGGACCTATATCTGCTGGAGCCTTAAAGACTTGAAAATACCGGAGGCTGGAAGAGAGCTGGATCTGGAATATGAAGAGGATGCCGTACCCAATACAGTACCTCAGTATCGTCAGCGGCTGCGAAAATTTCTGGGTGGTTATGAGGACGGATTTGACGCAACAGATGATATTGCTCTCCTGACCCTGGAGGCAGCCACAACCGGCCGTCTTTCGGTTACCTATTACAATGAACTGAAAGCCAAAGACTACTTTTCGCGGATACGCAGCTGGTATGAAACCTGCTGCTGGCAGTTTACCACCTTTGACAGCGAAAAAAAGCCCCGTCAGGAGGTAAAAACACCAGCGATAGCCAGAATTGTAAACTATGCTTTTGGCACAGAGCAGGGCAATATGGTAAAAGTCGATGATAAGCTAATGATTATGCAGTATCAGAGATTATTTCATTGTATCGTAGATCGGCAGCGTATTCCAAGAGATTTTGTTCATGCTATTTTCCAAAGGGCCTCCCATCCAATGGGCTATACCTTTGGCAATCGGGAACGAATTCTGTCAACTGCGTGTGCGCTGATCGCAAAATACTATAAAGACAAAGGAGTGGAACTTGAAATGAACTTACAGAAGAATCTGGAAAAATTAACAGGGCAGGACCGGAGAAGCTTTCTTTACGGAATGCTTTTGGCTGTCTATGAGAAGGCCGAGCGGAGCACCTACGATAGAGACGAAAAGCGGGAGCCTAACGCTATTCGTCTCCAGGCATCCTTTGTCCAGCATCCGGGATCAGCAAGAATGACGATTGAACAGGCATTGATTCCATATTACCAGCGTATGGCCCCGAGACTGAGAGATTACTTTCGCAAAGAGATTCAGGAAATTTCAGTGGCGATCGGAGAAGAATCCCGCCTAGATCAGAATAAAGGCTTGAACGAATTGTATCTGACCGGGTATTGGCTGGAACGGGCAGAACTCAGTAAAAAGAAAGAAGATGCGTAAGCACAGTAAAGGAGGAAGTTATCATGAGTACTTTAAATAATAAAATAGATTTTGTTGTATTAGCAGCGGTACGTAATGCCAATCCCAACGGTGACCCTTTGAATGGCAATAGGCCCAGAACTACCTATGATGGTTTTGGCGAAATTTCCGATGTCTGCATTAAGAGAAAGCTGCGTAACCGGCTCCAGGATGAGGGCGAGCAGATCTTTGTTCAGTCCGACGACCGTGCGGATGATGGCTTTTCCAGTCTTAGTGATAGAGTTAAAAACACACTGCCGGAAAAGCTTTCAAAGGAGGATTTCGCCAAAAAAGCCTGTGAAACATGGTTTGACGTGCGAGCTTTCGGTCAGGTCTTTGCCTTTAAAGGCGCAGCGCCAAAGGAAGGCGTATCTGTTGGTGTAAGAGGCCCGGTATCAATCCACCAGGCCAGGAGCATTACACCAATCGATGTGTCCAGCATACAGATTACTAAAAGTGTAAACAGCGAAACAGGCGACAAAAAAGGGGCGGACACCATGGGTATGAAGCATATGGTCAATTTTGGGCTCTACGAGATCAAAGGTTCGATCAATGTACAGCTGGCAGAGAAAACCGGGTTCTCCGAGGAAGACGCTGAAAAGGTGAAAGAGTGTCTCAGGACTTTGTTTGTAAACGACGCATCTTCTGCCAGACCGGACGGGAGCATGGAAGTGATCGGGGTATACTGGTGGAAACACAACAATAAGATGGGACAATACTCCTCTGCCAAAGTACACCGCAGCCTGGTGATTAAGGAAAAAGATCCGTCTAAGATTGCCGATTCGATTGATGATTATGAAATTGAGATCGTTCCCTTGGAAGGATTGGAACCAGAATATATTGAGGGCATCTAAAATGGCTCGCTATGAAGAGGCAGAGTACCTCCAGCTTTCCGGTATTCAGCATTTCGAGTTTTGCAGGAGGCAGTGGGCCTTGATCCATATCGAACAGCAGTGGGCCGAAAATTACCGGACAACGGACGGTGAACTGATGCACAAGAAAGCACATGAAGAAATATCCATTGAAAAGCGGGGGAGCCTGTTGATTATGCGGGGGCTTCGCATTGCCTCCGCAAGTCTTGGAGTTTCCGGGCAGTGCGATGTGGTCGAATTCCATCAGAAAAGGCAGGGCATTACCCTTTCTGGATATGATGGCCTTTGGGAGGTCCTGCCTGTGGAATACAAACGGGGCACAAAAAAGAACGGACTGGAGGATGAAGTGCAGCTTTGTGCGCAGGCGCTATGCTTGGAAGAAATGCTTCTGACCGAGATCCCTAAAGGATATCTGTTTTATGGAGAAAACAAACGGCGGGAGGAAGTTGTTTTCAGCGCCGAGCTCCGCAGCCACGTCGCTGAGATTTGTCGGCAGATGCACGATCTTTATAAAAAAGGCTATACGCCGAAAGTTCGAACTAATAAAAAGTGCCGCTCCTGCTCACTACGGGATCTTTGTCTGCCGAAGCTCAATAAGAATCTGGACGTGGAGAAATATATCAATGAAAGAATAGGCGAGGCGGGTGAAGGGGAATGAAAAAGCTTTTAAACACACTGTATATCCTTTCGGAGGATGTCTACTTGGCGCTGGATGGGGAAAATGTCATTGTTTTGCGTGAAGAAGAGACGGCTGGGCGTTTTCCCCTCCATACGCTGGAGAATATCGTAAGTTTCAGCTATAAAGGGGCTTCGCCGGCCTTGATGGGCGCATGTGCGTCTAGGGAGATTGGGCTGAGTTTTTATTCTCCCCGCGGGAAGTTTCTGGCCCACACCGTTGGAGCTTCTTACGGTAATGTTTTGCTTCGAAAAGAGCAGTATCGTATTTCCGGACAGCCTGAAAAAAGTTTGGCATACGCAAAAAATATGATTACTGGAAAAGTCTTCAACTGCCGCTGGAGTCTGGAACGTACCATACGGGATAATGGTATGCGCATTGACACAGAGAAAGTCAAACATGCTTCTTTTTTGTTAAACGAAGGCCTAAGCGCAGCCAGGAAGTGTGAAAACATGGACTCGCTGCGGGGGCTTGAAGGGAAAATGGCTTCACGCTATTTTTCCGTATTTAATGAATTGATTATTAATCAAAAAGATGATTTTCGCTTCAATGGGCGCAGTCGCAGACCGCCGATGGATAATATCAATGCGCTTTTGTCATTTGTTTATACTATTCTTGGAAATGAATGCGCAGGAGCGCTGGAGGGCGTGGGATTGGATGCGTATGTGGGTTTTATGCATTGCGACCGGCCCGGAAGAGAATCCCTGGCTTTAGACCTGTTGGAAGAGCTGCGCGGCATTATGGCTGATCGGTTTGTGCTGACGCTAATCAATAAAAAAATCATAAAAGGTGAGCATTTCGATCGCCAGGGCGACGGGGCAGTTTTGCTGAGTGAGGAAGGCCGTAAACAGTTTTTCTCTGCATGGCAGTCTCGGAAAAAAGAGACGTTGACCCATCCATTTTTGAAAGAGAAAATCCCCTGGGGATTGGTGCCTTATGTGCAGGCCCTGCTTTTAGCACGGACCATCCGAGGGGATCTAGAAGCGTATCCGCCGTTTTTGTGGAAGTAAAGGAGTGATTTTGTGCTGGTATTGGTTACATACGATGTTTCGACACAGGACGAGGGAGGTAAAAAACGGCTCCGCAAAGTTGCCAAGGAATGTGTTAATTACGGCCAGCGAGTACAAAACTCCGTGTTTGAGTGCATCCTCGATGCATCACAGGTTCTTATTTTAAAGGATAAGCTGTTGTCCATCATTGATACGGAACAGGATAGCCTTCGTTTTTACTATCTTGGTAATAACTATACAAATAAGGTTGAACATTTCGGAGTTAAGGAAGGGTATGAAGCAGAGGGCGTTTTGATGGTCTGACTGATATCCTGGTGCGAAAGGTAAGCAAACATGAAATTCCCGGGCCTTTCGCACCGGAAAAGAGGAGGTTTTTCAGGTGAAACTAGGTTAGAGAAGGTGAGAATTGCGAAAAAATTGTGTTGGTAGCAAGATAGTATGAAAAAAATGCTGGTTTTCGTACTGTATTGCAGTCGAGTCCCGCATGGGGCTCGTGGATTGAAACAAAATGCAAATGCGCTCCGGTTGAATATCCGGTACTGTCGAGTCCCGCATGGGGCTCGTGGATTGAAACATCTTTCAAATTCCCGACTTCCGCAGACGTGTGAGTCGAGTCCCGCATGGGGCTCGTGGATTGAAACGACCCCGCAGGAATTTGCGGTAAACTTTCCACATCGTCGAGTCCCGCATGGGGCTCGTGGATTGAAACCTGTACGCTAAGTTCTGCCATTTTCTTTTCCTTTCGTCGAGTCCCGCATGGGGCTCGTGGATTGAAACCTTCCGATTTTTTCGTACGTTTCTTTCTAGGTTTGTCGAGTCCCGCATGGGGCTCGTGGATTGAAACCTCCGCATCCGGCTCTGGCAATCGTTGAGCCGGGTCGAGTCCCGCATGGGGCTCGTGGATTGAAACGGTTCCGGCTCCGGTTCTGGTTCCGGCTCCGGTGTCGAGTCCCGCATGGGGCTCGTGGATTGAAACACCGATCTTATTTTCTCCTGCCGGAAGGGATGGTGTCGAGTCCCGCATGGGGCTCGTGGATTGAAACCCAGCTGAGATATAATGCTCGTTGTCTCTTTTCCGGTCGAGTCCCGCATGGGGCTCGTGGATTGAAACCGTTTTGGAGTGTGTGAGAGGTTTAAATATTTGTCTGTCGAGTCCCGCATGGGGCTCGTGGATTGAAACCAATTCCGTACTTGACGCATGTTTTAAGTTAAAGTCGAGTCCCGCATGGGGCTCGTGGATTGAAACATAGATTTTGAAATAGAGGATTTAGGGGAAGAGGCGTCGAGTCCCGCATGGGGCTCGTGGATTGAAACAACGACATCGGCAAAAGTCGAAACGAATCGTGGAGTCGAGTCCCGCATGGGGCTCGTGGATTGAAACGATGAGCAGAACTTTGCGATGTGTGGCAAGACAATGTCGAGTCCCGCATGGGGCTCGTGGATTGAAACAATCGCCGTTTCGGAGTTCTGTGTAAGAATAAGGTCGAGTCCCGCATGGGGCTCGTGGATTGAAACATCTTTCAAATTTCCGACCTCCGCAGACGTGTGAGTCGAGTCCCGCATGGGGCTCGTGGATTGAAACAAAGGTCGCCATCCTTTTCACGATGCCCGGCTCATAGTCGAGTCCCGCATGGGGCTCGTGGATTGAAACTGTTTTGTCCGCGATATAATCAAAGATCAGCTCTTGTCGAGTCCCGCATGGGGCTCGTGGATTGAAACTTCGACTGCCAGGTCCTTGTCTGATGGATATAGCAGTCGAGTCCCGCATGGGGCTCGTGGATTGAAACGGCTGAAAAACGTACAAATTGAATGCCGGCCGGCGTCGAGTCCCGCATGGGGCTCGTGGATTGAAACCGTAACGGATACTTTTAACTCTTTTGCGCGGTCGAGTCGAGTCCCGCATGGGGCTCGTGGATTGAAACTAAGAAACTACGGCTACGAGTCCCGCATGGGGCTCGTGGATTGAAACACAGCTTTGTCTTTGTTTGGGTCGTCCATGACGAGTCGAGTCCCGCATGGGACCCGTAGATTGGAATGCCACTACTTCAATTTCCTAACCCTCATATTCAGCCAAGCCTCCATGGAACTGGGAGGCCTCATGCACAGTGGTAACTTTTTCTTTAAAGCGGCCTCCGTTTACGCAAAGTTATGAGTTTATAGGGATTCTGTGGGGCTGGAAGCGAAAATTTGTATGATCTGGCCGATTCAGAGGCCGGCAAATCGTTGAAAATTGCGTGACTTTTGGCAAAAAAGGGATCTGTTTATTTACTAAGATTATGAAATTAAAAAATCGTGACCGCTCAGTACAGGCAGTCACGATTTCTTATTATGTAGGAAATATCGTTTTACGATATTTCCGGAATATCAACAAAAGCTACCGCTAAAAAGAATCGGCGAAGTCGACTTTATTTTACCAGGCTTTCTCCGGTCATCTCTTCCGGAACGGCAAGGCCCATGAGATCGAGCAGGGTAGGCGCGAGATCGGCCAGCTTGCCGCCGTCTTTCAGTTCTACAGGTTCTTTAGCGATATGCAGCAGCGGAACCTCGTTCAGAGAATGAGCGGTTATTACAGCCCCGTTTTCATCCAGCATATTGTCCGCGTTTCCGTGATCTGCGGTCAAAAGGATCTGTCCGTCTTTTTCAAGAACAGCGCTGACAATCTGAGGCACGCACTTGTCCAGCGTTTCAATAGCGGCAACGGCAGCGTCCATGATGCCGGTATGGCCAACCATGTCCGCATTGGCAAAGTTGAGTATGATGACATCGTATTTATCGGAAGCGATTTCTTCCAACACCTTTTCCGTTACCAGATAAGCGCTCATTTCCGGCTGAAGATCATAGGTCGCTACCTTTGGAGAAGGAATCAGGACCCGATCCTCGTTTTTATTGGGGGCTTCCACGCCTCCGTTGAAGAAGAATGTAACATGCGCGTATTTTTCCGTTTCCGCGATGCGCAGCTGAGTAAGTCCCAGCTCCGCCAGATACTCGCCCAGAGTCGCTTTCAGGGACTGCGGCGGGTAGGCGATGTGAACGTTGGGCATTTCCGCGTCGTACTGTGTCATGCAGACATAGTACAGGTTTTCAAGTTTCTTTTTGCGTTCAAAGCCATCAAAATCATCCGCAACAAAAGCACGGGTGATTTCCCTTGCCCGGTCGGGCCTGAAATTGAACATAATCATAGCATCGTTATCCTTAACCGGCTGGCCGCCGTCTACGCAGGTGGGCTGAACGAACTCATCGTTTTCATCCCGATCATAAGCTGCTTTAAGCGCTTCTTCTGCTGTAGCCGCATGAAAGCCTTCTTCGAGGGTCATGGAGTCATAAGAGGCACTTACCCGTTCCCAGCGTTTATCCCTGTCCATGGCGTAGTACCTGCCGGCTATGGTGGCGATTTTTCCAAGACCGACTTTCTTCATGTGGGCTTCCAGCTGTTCAATGTAGGTGGCTGCGCAGCGAGGCGGTACATCGCGGCCGTCCAGGAAGCAATGAACATATAGTTCTTTGATTCCTTTCTGCGCGGCCATGTCGATGAGCGCCAAAAGATGATTGATGTGACTGTGGACGCCGCCGTCGGAAACCAGGCCCAAAAGATGGAGTGCGGAATTGTTGGCGAGCACATGCTCCATCGCCGCATTGAAGGCTGTGTTTTCTGAGAAAACGCCGTCTTCTATTTCCTTGGTGATCCTTGTCAGCTCCTGATATACGATCCGTCCGGCTCCGATATTCAGATGACCCACCTCGGAATTACCCATCTGGCCTTCGGGAAGGCCCACAGCAAGACCACATGCCTTGAGTGTGGTTTTCGGGTACTCAGCAAACAGCTTGTCCAGCCCGGGCGTATTTGCCTGAGCAATGGCGTTTCCATAACTATCTTTGTTTTCGCCGAACCCATCCAAAATCATCAGCATGGTCGGCCGTTTAAATTGATTCATATATGTTACCCCCTTTACAGAGAAAAATAATATCGTACACGTTGTTTATTATATCAAATTATAGAAGGGATTCCTACTTGTTTTTAGAGGACTGCACTGGAGATTGGGAAAAGCCTGCGGCAGTACATTCCGGACGTATAGCTTGCCGGGACTCAGCTTGCAAGTTATAATAGAAAAAGCATATGACAAAACCGGGAAAACGGAAGGAAAGGAAAACACAGCAGAATGAAATGGACGAAACAGCAGCAGGAAGCGATAGACCTGCGCGATCACAATATATTGGTATCGGCAGCTGCCGGTTCCGGAAAAACAGCGGTACTTGTAGAACGAATCAAACAATTGATCCTTAAAGACCGTATTGGCCTCGACCAGTTCCTGATCGTAACCTTTACCAACGCCGCGGCTTCCGAGATGAAGGAAAAACTCATTACCGCCATCACAAAGGCCATCGAGGAGGAGCCTAAAAATTCGGCATTTCTGAGAAAACAGCTGGATCTGGCAGCCAACGCCAATATCAGCACCTTTCATTCCTTTGCCCTGGAAGTGATCCGCAGATATTTTTACCTCACAGATATTGAACCCAATTTTAAGATCGGAGACGAAGGAACCGTAGAGATCATGAAATGGGATGTGATCGACCAGCTTTTTGCGGATTTCTTTGAGGCAGAAGACCTGGAATTTCTGGAGTTTCTCAGAGCTTACGCTTCTGACCGCAGTGAACATTCCCTCAAAGAAAATTTGCTGAACCTTTACACGACCATCCGCAGTATTCCCCATCCCCTGAGCTGGTTATCGGAGCAGGTCAGGACACTGGATTTCGCGAAGGAACAGTTTATGGATAGCCCTTTGGCGCAGTTTGTCCTGGAAGATCTGAAGACGAGTGTGACGCAGATACTCGACGGATTCCGTCAAGCGGGCCAGCTGGCGGAAATGGCGGGAACGGAAGGCATCTACAACAAGAATCAAGAGGATCTGGCAGCGCTGGAGCCTCTTGAACGAATGGCTGAGAGCGGCGATCTGGATGGAATCGGCAGGCTGCTTGTCTCCTTCAAGGCCAATACTATGCGTGCGGGAAAGGCGGAAAAAGAAGATTACGAGCTGATTAAGGAAGAAATGAAGGCCAGCCGGGATTACAGTAAAAAAATGATCGGTGCCTTGAAAGAACGATATTTTGCCCAGACCATGGATACCTATATCGAGGATCTGCAGAAGGTCTATCCTGCCGCCTGCTATCTGGAAAAGCTGATTCTGGAATTCGACAGGCGCTTTCGGGAAGCCAAGAAAGAAAAGAACCTGATTGATTTCAGCGATATCGAGCATTATGCCCTTGAGATTCTCGAGCATGAGGAGGCCGCCGCCGAATACAGAGAAAAGTTTGCCTGTATTTTTATTGACGAATATCAGGACAGTAATGTTCTTCAGGATACCCTGATTAATCTCATCCGAAGAGAAAACAACCTTTTCATGGTGGGGGATATCAAACAGAGCATCTATAAATTCCGACTGGCAGAACCGGAAATCTTTCAGGAGAAATATCGGGAATACGCGGCCGGTGAAAACGAAGCCAGCACAAAGATCGACCTCAATCAGAATTTCCGAAGCAAAGGACAGGTAATCGCAGCGGTAAACGGCGTCTTTGAAAATATTATGAAGGGCTACGATCAGGATGCGGCTCTGTATCAGGGAGTTGCATACACAGGGGAGCTGGATTACCGGACTCAGCTGCATGTTGTGGACAGCAGGGTTACAGAGGACATGGATCTGGATGAAGATGTGGCCGAGATGAAAAACGCCCAGCTGGAAGCCTATAATGCGGCAGGCATCATCCGTGAACTTTTAGGAAAGCCCATCTTTGATGCCAAGAAAAACTGCCAGAGATCTGTCACAAAACGGGATATCGTGATCCTGATGCGGGGGACAAAGAACTATGCCGACGTTTTTCAGGAAGTTTTTACAGAGCTGGACATCCCATCCTATGTGGACGACAGCGGCGGATATTTTGATACGGTTGAGATTCAGGTGTTTCTCAATCTTCTGAGAGTCATCGATAACAAGCGCCAGGACTTGCCCCTTCTGAGCGTGCTGCGGTCCGCGATCTTTCATTTTTCCATCGACGAACTGATCCGTATCCGCCTGGCTAAAAAAGAAGGTTCCTACTTTGAAGCTTTTAAGGCTTTTGCGGAAAAGACAGGACCGGAGGAGGCCCTTTCCCGGAAATGCGCCGATGTGCTGGAGAAAATCGGTGTTTACCGGGAGATGGCACAGGTGCTGCCCCTGGAAGAGTTTATCTGGAAACTGATGTGGGAAACCGAATACTATACTTACTGCGGCGCTTTGCCGGCCGGGCAGCAGAGGCAGGCCAACCTGAGGGCATTGGCAGACAAAGCCAGAGCTTTTCAGGAAACCGGCCGCGGGGGCATTTATGGCTTTCTCACATATGTGCAAGCGCTGGAAAACCGTAAAGTTCCCACCGGGCAGGTTAAGCTGATAAACGAAAACGACGACATCGTGCGGATCATGACCATTCATAAAAGCAAAGGGCTGGAATTTCCGGTGGTTATTGTTGCCGGCCTGGGAAAGCGGTTCAATTTCAACAAGACAGGAAAGGGGTTTCTGGCCCATAAGGATCTGGGTCTGGGGCTGACTCGGGTGGAACACCGGGAGCACTGGTATCGAAAAACAATCATGCAGACCGCGATTGAACGGAAGATGCGTCAGGAGGATCTGGAAGAAGAGATCCGCATCCTATACGTGGCCTTTACCAGAGCCATGGACCAGCTGATTCTTCTGGGAACCAGTAAAACCATCGAAGACGGGCAGCCTAAGGCGTCTCCATCTAAAAGCTGTTTCCTCGATTACCTGATTCCGCTGATTGAGGAAGGGCAGATGGATCTGTATCTCCACGACCGGACTCAGCTCAGCGGGGAAAACTGGCAGCGAGGGCAGAACAGGGAAAAGGTCAGAGAATTATTTCTTCAAAGCGCAGATAAAACCTTACAGGACGAAACCCTGTATCAGGAGCTTGAACGCAGGTTCTCCTTCCAATATGAAAACCTGGCGGCCCTTTCCAAGAAATCCAAGTATTCCGTTACGGAGCTGAGCCGTATGGGCAATGAACATGAGGAAACGGAAATTGTGCTGCGGTCTCCGGCCTTTATGCAGGGTTCTCAGGAATTTACGGCAGCGCAGCGGGGGACGATCATGCATAAGGTCATGGAGTGTATAGACTTTAAAGAAACACTGGATCGGATTCAGCAGGGAGAAGGGGTCGAGTACGTGCGTTCCCAGGTAAAACGGATGGAAGATCAGGAACTGCTGCTGGCCGAGGAGGCGCAGGCGGTGGAATGTGATAAAATCGCTGCCTTTTTCCAAAGCGATATCGGTGTGCGGGCGGCCAGAGCGGAGAAGCTGTACAAAGAGACAGAGTTCAACCTTCTGAAAGAGGTTGATGGTACAGAGGTCATGGTTCAGGGTGTGATCGACTGCTACTTTGAGGAAGAGGATCACCTGGTGCTTATTGACTATAAAAATAGTTATGTAAATCAGAATGATCGAGAAAACGCCCTGCGAAAACTGAAAGAAACTTATGCTGGGCAGGTGCGGATTTACAAGGAAGCCCTGGAAGTCATCCGTCAGAAGAAAGTCGCGGAGGCGTGTCTCTATCTTTTCAGCGAAAACGACTGCATCAGCTATCACACAAATGACAATTGAACAAAAAAGGCCGCTGCCCGCGGATAATGTGCGGGGATGCGGCCTTTTTCAGCGAGATCATTTATTTTCTTTCAGCATCCGTGTGCGGGCAACCATCTGATCGCGCCACAGCGTGTATTCCTCATGGGTTTTCGATCCCATTACAGGAGCAAACCCGGAAACGCATTTTTCAATAAAGGCCTCATCATAATCCGTCACTTTATGCTGTTCTTTAGTAAAAAATTCGATCATGTAATCCTTGTACTTTTCAAGGCCGTCCTTGAGGTTGGCCGAATTGAGCTCCTCCACGCCGTAAGGACCGGTAAATGCCCAGCGCAGGCCCAAGCCGTCCGTCAGGGCGCGCTCCACCGCCTCTACGCTGCAAACGTCCTCCTTGACCAAATAGAGGGCTTCCTGGATCAGTGACAGCTGAATCCGGTTGAGCACATATCCGTAAACTTCTTTACACTGGATCGGTTTTTGCCCAATGGATTCCATAAAATCAAAGACCTGGTCTTTTATTTCCCGGGAAGCCTTATCTCCCGAGATCTCCATAAATGGAATCAAATGGGGAGGATTGGTGGGATGCGCCACAATGCACCGCTCAGGATGGTTGGTAACATCGGCGGCGATATCGGAAATTTTCAGGCCGGAACAGCTGGACCCGATTGGAACATGGGGAGGCGTCAGATCCGTAAGCTTTTTGAAGATGTCCTGCTTTAAGGGCAGGTCTTCCCATAGACATTCCTGGATATAGTCCGCGTCCTTTACCGCTTCCTGCAGGCTGTCGGTTGTATGGACTCTGCTGAGGGCTTCCTGGACCCCGTTTTGCGGAATCATCCCTTCGGAAGCAAGAAATTCCAGGGCCTCCCTGATCCGGTCTTTGACATTGTCCAGCGTGGGAGATTTGCGGTTGTACATATACGTGTCAATTCCGTTTCTTGCGAAAACGGTTCCCCAGCTGTATCCGATAAAACCGCAGCCGATTACAGCCACTTTCTTGATTTTGTTTTTATTTTTCATGTTTATACCTCATTGATTGATCTTTGCCTAGAAACCGCGAAGCGCTTCCAAAACGATATCGGCTATGATTTCATGGCCCTCGGCAGTAAGATGAATCCCATCCAGATAAAAGTTCTTGCCGGGATTCCGGGAGAGGACTTTTTGAAATTCTCCATAAAAATCCACATGCAGAAGATCAAATCCGCGGCAGAGAGAAAGAAGCCACTCGCGCAGGGTTTCGTAGCGCATTTTCACCAGATCAAAACTGGTCAGCTCCGGCCAGCCGGCTCTGGCGGCGGCAGGGTCAAAGGGCGGAGAGGTGCAGACCACGGGAATCATATTATTGTGGAACGCCTGATGCACCATAGCAAAATAATTGGCCTGGACCACTGTTTCGGAAACGCCGGCGAAGAGATCGTTGAACCCGCCGGTGATAAACAGATAGTTGGGCTTCTCATTGACTGCGTCACTGCAGAAGCGGGCCAGCATTCCGCCGGTGGTATCTCCATTCACGCCTTTATTGATAAAGGTGCTGCATGGTGTGTTCAAAAGATATACCCAGTTTTCGTCCCGGGCAACGCCGAAACCCTGAGTAAAACTGTCGCCTAAACAAACGGTACGCATAAAAACCTCCTAAAGTAAAATGCTTGCATAAACGGGTATGGTAATCAGGCTGACCAGGGTGGACAGGCTGACAAGATTGGACGCGTATTCTCCTTCCACGTCGTAAAACTGGGCCAGAATCGCTGTCTGGGCATGGCAGGGAAGGGATGCGCAGAGAATAAAGACGCGAAGGGGAAGACCGCTCACGCCGGCCAGCGACAGAGCGCCCCAGATCAGCAAGGGGCTGATGAGAAATTTTCCCGCCAGAATCAGCAGCTGGTCAATCGTGACCCTTGTCATTCCTTTGGACACAGAGACTGCCAGATTGGAGCCGATTACAAGGAGAGACAGCGGTACGCACATATCGCCCAGATAAGAAAGCGCTGTTTCAAAAATAACAGGCAGTTTCCATTCCAGCCCTGCCAGCAGGCAGCCGATCATAACTCCAATGAGGCCGGGACTGAAGATCCGTCTTACGGAAAAAGCTTTAAAGCTGTTTTTATCCGATGCTTTTGAAAGGGTCCAGGCTCCCAGACTCCAGAACAAAATGATGGTGACCAGATAAAAGGTAAAAAGATAAGGAAGCCCGTCGTGTCCGAAAATAATGCTGATGATGGGCAGGCCGATAAACATGGAATTGTTGAAGGTGAAGGTCGTATCAAAGACTGCTTTTTTCTTCTTCGGCAGCTTCATCAGGCGGGAAAGTCCTTTCCCCAGAAGATGCAGACACAGCAGGCAGGCGGTGATTACAAGCAGATTGATGACCGAGGCGCGCAGCATCTGCGGAGTAAACCGATTCTCAATGCTCACCACGGCCAGCGCCGGAGCCGCGATCTGAACGACAGCGGTCGAGAATACCTGATTGGTATTGTCCGGCCATTTTTTTGTCTTTGTAAAATAAAAGCCCACTCCCAGCAACAGAAATACAACCAGGACGCTTATGATTCCATTTATCAAAATCTTTACCTCACTTTTTCAGTAGTTCCATTATAGCCTTACCTCCATTGAAAAATCAAGAGTCGACACGTCAAACATGCCTGAGGCTCCATAAAAATAATCGGCTGCCGGATTTGTTGACAAAAGAGAATCATTGGCAGTATAATAAGCCGAATCAACAGAATGCTAGGGGAGCTTTCGCTGAGAGGAGCCGTTTTTGGCCATACCCTCAAGACCTGATCCGGATAATGCCGGCGCAGGCAAGCAATTTATTTCCGAAATCGGAAGAAATTTATTTCCGATTTGGACAAATTCTCAGTTCCCCTCCTAAAAAAGGAGGATTTTTTATGTCATTACAAACTTTTTTTGAGTCTGCAGCCGGACAGATCACATCCATCGCGGCGATTGTTTTACTATTTGCGGGAATTTTGATCTCTGGTAAAGGCAAGAAGCCGGATACCAGGGCAATGGTAGCTTCGGCGCTCCTGGTGGCTCTGGCGGTGGTTTTAAAACAGGTAAAGCTGTTTCCCATGCCTCAGGGAGGGGATGTGTCGGCTTTCGGCATGCTGCCCATTGCCCTGTGCGCCTATTTCTTCGGAGTGCGCAGGGGCGTGATGGCGGGAATGTGCGTCGGACTTGTAGATCTGATCTTTAATCCATACGTTATTCACCCTGTGCAGCTGCTGCTGGATTACCCTTTGGCCTTTGGAGCCATCGGTCTTGCGGGAATACTGAAAAATCGAAAGGCGGGATTGATCGGAGGGTATCTTCTCGGTGTGCTGGGGCGCTACATATGCTCGGTTCTTTCCGGTATTATTTTTTTCGGAGCATACGTTCCCGAAGGCTTCAATGCGGTAACATGGTCCTGTTGGTACAATTTCGCCTATTTGGGAGCGGAGGCGGCGATTACTGTGGCGCTGCTGGCAATTCCGCCGCTGAGACGAAGTCTTACGCGTCTGAAAACGCAGTTCCGGAATTAAAGGCCCATCGATTCTGCTTTGGCAATAGAAAAAGGGGCTGCTCAATAGAAAGTTTTATTTCTTATTGAGCAGCCCCTTTTTTGATCTTCTTTATAGTTTTAATAATTTTTTTACATTGTTATAGAATACATCTTCCAGCTGTTTGTCGGTCAGGCCGCTGACGATGGTTCGCTGCATTTCTACAGTAGGGTGATGGAAGGGAGCGTCAAGGCCCCACATGATCCGGTCACTTCCCACTTTTTCGTAGGCTTCCTTGATCTTGGTGTGCATTGGCATTCCGGAAGTCTCCAGATACAGGTTCGGGTATTTTTTTGCCATGTCGATCGCCGACTGAACGTACATGCCGTTTCCGTGTCCCATGTGGATCATGACCATCGGCAGATCCGGATAGATGTCCGCCAGCTGTGCTACGCTCCACGGCAGGGAGAAAGGCGGATGACCGGTGTGGATCATGAGCGGGATGTCCAGCTCTCCCGCCAGCTCTGCGATTGGGAATACGCACTCGTCGTTGGGTAGATAGCTGTGGGAAAGGGGATGCAGTTTAACTGCCTTGAAACCGTGATTTTTCACAGCGTCCCGGAGCTGATCGACCGCTTCCTTTTCATTGGGGTTTACCCATGCGGCGCCGACAAAACGGTCGGGATATTTATCTACCGCGTCAATGCTTTCTTTGATAGGATATGTAGAAATAACGGCCTTTTCAACATTGTATTCGTCCATCTGCTCGATCAGTTCTTCCGGCGTGATGCCCACATCGGACCAGCCTCCAAAATAACCGATATGACTGTGGGCGTCGATCTTTTTAAAACTCTTCATACGTTCTAACATGCTTCTGCTCCTTTCCCATCCGTGGTGTAGATAAAGTGTCTTTTCAGGCTTGTCTTCTGCAGCGCTTCCGAAATTACAAAAGCGATGATGATTCCCGATACCGCCTGGAAAGTCAGTCCCGGCATAGCGGCGATCGCTGCTGCTTTTCCGAAAAGCACATACCAGAAAATCACGTAAGCAACCCCCTGAGTCAGGCCGCCTGCGACGGCGGAAGCGATCCAAAGTACGCGGCCTCTGAGACCAAAGGCGTGGTGCTTAATCATTGCTCCCATGACGAGAGCCATCAAAACCTTGCAGATTAAAGTCGGCAGTGCCCAAATCGTATAACCGCTTACAATATCAGCGATCGCAGCGCCCAGGCCGCCTGCGATGGCGCCCCGTTTTCCTCCCAGCATGAGTACGGAAAGGAAGATCATCGAATCACCGATGTGGGCATAACCAAAGGGCCCCGGGAACTTAATGATAAATACGCCGAAAAATACAATTGCGATGAATAATGCGGTTTCGCATAAATTCTTTACCTTTTCTGTCTGTCTCATTTTTTCCTCCAAAATTTATATTCTTTTAATAGCATACTACCAATCTGTAATTGTAAAAAGAGACAAAAATAAGAAGTTTAATAATAACAATTTTGTGGAAAAAGAAAAAAGCAGATGAAAATCTGCTTTTAGATATACAGTTTGAGAGCGGCGGTAAAAAACAGTTGAGCATAAGCTCCTGTCCGTTTTTCATCCGCCTGGCGGGAGGGGTCGGACTTTGGTCCGGAAGTAGGGATTCCGTACTATGATTGACTTTTGGAGGCTGTCAGTCCTCCGAAAGCACAACGAGCAAGGTGCCGTTTTTTACGCATATGCGTACATGGTCTTCTTCGTACTCATTGCTGACCCCCAGAGGAAAGGTCCGGGTCAGCGTATAATCGTTCAATGGGTATTTGGCCCCGGAAATCGTTACGCCTTCGCAGTTTTCCGACAGCGAAAACAAAGAAACGTGCTGTCCTTCCTTTTTTGGCAGTCGCAGCTGCCCGTCCCTCAGTATGGTGCAGTAATTTTTTCTGTCTTTGATGGCGATTCGATCGACTTTGTCAGCGATACCGGACATCAGCTGAATGTTAGCGAAGGCATGGTCAAAGCGTCCGCCGATGCCGCCGATAATGAGAATGTCTCTGTAGCCCAGATCCAATGCGGCCTGAAGGCACAGACCCGTGTCCGTATCATCCTTTTCCGACGGGAAGGTTACGATCTCGATTCCAGACTGTATGCGCCCGGTGAGAGAATCGAAATCTCCCATGAGAAAGTCGGGCACGATGCCGGCTTTCCGGGCGTGATCATAGCCTCCGTCGGCGCAGATGATGAATCCCGGCTGCTCGTCACAGATGAGATTGGACAGATCTCCTTCTATATAAGAAGTAATAATGATACATTTTTTCATAATTGAGATACCCTGATTCTTATTTTAAATAATCTGAAAATAACGAACAAAATCATTATATCACAAAAGTAAAATGCTTTTGCGAAAAATAATTGTAAGAACGCAACAAAAATCCTAAAATAAGACAAACTTTTAATGATTATCCACTTGAAAAAAGAACGCAATAGGGATATAATCAAAAGAGTGACATACGAATTGAAATGACAAAATTCGAGGTGATAAAAAAGTGAGAGAACAAATTGAAAAAGTTCTGAAAGAAAAAGTAGACCCGGTGCTTGCGGAGCATTACGGCGGCGCAACGCTTACCGGATTTGAGAATAATGTCGCAAAGGTGAGACTGACGGGAGCATGCGCATCTTGTCCTTCGGCGCAGTATACCATCGAGGATGTGGTGAAAAATATCGTCATGGAAAATTGCGAAGGAGTCAAAGATGTGATTCTTGACACATCCGTCAGTGAAGATCTTTTGGACATGGCCAAAAAAATTTTACGGAAATAATTGGCATGTTAACAAATGCAATTCGTTGGTATAAGAATTGCATAAGTTATAAACGGTTAATGCTGGGGGACATGCCGGAATTGTCCTGCATGGAACCTAAGAATAAAAAAGGAGTGATTTTATTATGCTAATGACAGGAGAACAGTACATTGAGAGCTTAAGAAAGCTGAAGACAAGAGTTTACATGTTTGGTGAAGAGATTGAAAATTGGGTGGATCATCCAATCATTCGTCCGTCCATCAACTGTGTTGCAATGACTTACGATCTGGCTCAGGACCCACAGTATGCTGACTTGATGACTGCAAAATCCAACCTGACCGGAGAAACAGTCAACCGGTTCGCACATCTGCACCAGAGCACGGATGACCTGAGAAAAAAGGTTAAGATGCAGAGACTTCTCGGACAGAAGACTGCTTCCTGCTTCCAGAGATGCGTAGGTATGGACGCTTTCAATGCTGTATTCTCGACAACATATGAGACTGATAAAAAGTATGGCACCAACTATCACGAAAACTTCAAAAACTTCCTGATCGAAGTTCAGAAGAATGACTGGATCGTAGACGGCGCTATGACTGACCCGAAGGGTGACAGAGGTCTTGCTCCACACGCACAGAAAGATGCTGACCTGTTTGTACATATCGTTGAAAGAAGAGAAGACGGTATCGTAGTAAGCGGAGCAAAAGCTCACCAGACCGGTTCCATCAACTCCCACTGGCACATCATCATGCCGACACAGTCAATGAGAGAAGAGGACAAAGATTTCGCAGTATCCTTCGCATGTCCTTCCGACGTAGAAGGTATGTACATGATCTACGGAAGACAGTCCTGCGACACCAGAAAACTGGAAGAGGGAGCTGAGATCGACCTTGGTAACGCTAAGTTCGGCGGACAGGAAGCATTAGTTGTATTTGACAACGTATTTATCCCGAACAAGTACATCTTCCAGGCTGGAGAATATGACTTCGCAGGAATGATGGTAGAAAGATTCGCAGGATATCACAGACAGTCCTACGGCGGATGTAAAGTTGGTGTAGGCGACGTTGTTATCGGCGCTGCTGCTCTGGCTGCTCAGTATAATGGAGCTCAGAAAGCTTCTCACGTTAAAGATAAGCTGATCGAAATGACTCACCTGAACGAAACTCTGTACTGCTGCGGTATCGCTTGCTCAGCTGAAGGTTATGCTACTCAGGCTGGTAACTACCAGATCGACCTGCTGCTGGCAAACGTATGTAAGCAGAACATCACCAGATTCCCTTACGAAATCGTAAGACTGGCTGAGGACATCGCTGGTGGTCTGATGGTAACAATGCCTTCCGAAAAAGACTTCAAGTCCGATCTGAAGGTTGGAAGAAACGGCGAAACAATCGGCGAAATCTGCAACAAGTTCTTTGCTGCTTCCCCGGCTTGCACGACAGAAGAGAGAATGAGAGTATTAAGACTCTTAGAAAACCTGTGTCTGGGTGCTGCTGCTGTTGGATACAGAACAGAGTCCATGCACGGTGCTGGTTCTCCGCAGGCTCAGAGAATCATGATTTCCCGTCAGGGCAACATTGAAGGTAAGAAAGAATTAGCAAAAGCTATTGCTGGAATTAAATAACCTGCGGTAGTAAGAAGAACGATAATAGGCCGCTGTGGGCATCATACCGTAGCGGCTTATTTTTTAACGAGACAGACAGGAAAATTTTAACTTAGGTATATCTCCCAGGCAGCACTGAGGCTGGCAGGAGGTCGATATACCGAAATATGACCGGCCCGGCCGGCATATTACATAAAATTTGACGATAAAAGGAGTTAATGGCAAATGAAGTGCGGAGTAAGGTTCTGCGGCGGGTGCAACCCAAGATATGACCGGGGCAAGGCCCTTGAAAAAATAAAGGAACAGCTGACGGATGTTGATTTCGTTCATGCGGCGGAGGGCGAAGCGCACGATTTGCTGCTGGTCATCGGAGGATGCACGAACTGCTGTGCGTCTTATGATCAGTTCGAAACAAAACTGGGTATTCTGAAAATGTGGGATAAAACTCACATCGATCAGATCTGTGATGAAATCGAAAAAAAAAATTAGAACTAGAAAAAAGTTAATGTTTAAACGGAGGATGCAAAATTATGGACTGGAAAGAAATATATGAAAGCAGAAAATGCTCTGCTGATGAGGCGATGAAACTGATTCAGTCAGGCGACCGTGTTCTGTTTGCGCATGCCGTTGCTGAACCTCAGATTCTGGTAGACGCAATGGTGGCAAACAAGCACCTTTATAAAGATATTACCGTATCTCACATGGTTACACTGGGTAAGGGCGAATATTCCTTGCCGGAAAATCATGATGTATTTACATTCGAAGGCTGGTTTACAAGCCCAAGCACGAGAAAATCCATTTCTCAGGGTCACGGCGAATTTGTTCCGGTATTTTTCCATGAAGTGCCGAAATACATAAGACAGGACATTTTCCACGAAGATGTACTGCTGGTTTCCGTATCCCAGCCGGATGAACACGGATTCTGCTGCGTAGGCGTTTCTTCCGACTACACCATGCAGGCTATCAAATCCTGCAGAACAGTTCTGGCAGAAGTAAACGATCAGGTTCCTGTTGTTTTCGGCGATACATTCGTACACGTGAGCGAGATCGATGCTTTCGTTGAAAATTCACACCCGCTGTTCGAGAGCAAGCCTGCTAAGATCGGTCCTGTTGAGGAAGCGATCGGTAAGAACTGCGCATCCCTCATCGAAGACGGCGCTACACTGCAGTTGGGTATCGGAGCGATTCCTGATGCCGTACTTTCACAGCTGGGCGACAAGAAAAACCTGGGTATCCACTCAGAAATGATTGCCGACGGTGTTGTTGAACTGTATGAAAAGGGAGCTATCGACTGCAGCCAGAAGGGTATCGACGAGGGCAAAATGGTCGTTACATTCCTGATGGGAACAAAGAGACTGTACGATTTCTGTAACAAGAACCCGATGGTAGAACTGAGACCGGTTGATTATGTTAACCATCCGGAAGTTGTTGCCAAGTTAAAGAATCTGGTATGCATCAACGCATGCGTTCAGGTGGACTTCATGGGACAGATCGTTTCCGAATGTATCGGAACCAACCAGATCTCCGGAGTAGGCGGTCAGGTAGACTTCGTGCGCGGCGCTGCAATGTCACATGATGGCAAAGGTATCGCTATCATCGCAATGCCATCCGTAACCAATAAAAAAGACGGCACTAAGATTTCCAAAATTGTTCCGTTCATCGATCACGGCGCTGCAGTTACAACTTCAAGATGTGACGCCGACTATATCGTAACAGAATACGGTATTGCCAGAATGAAGGGAAGAACTCTGAAAGACAGAGCAAGACAGCTGATTAACATCGCGCACCCTGATTTCAGGGATGAGCTGAAAGAACAGTTCAAGGAAAGATTTAAAGACGAATTCTAAAGATGCGAAAGCATTGTTAAATAGTTAGTTAAATTGTTAAGAGAAAAAAGAGAGGTAACATTATGCAAGCATTAAGAGTAGTACCTGCGATTCATTATTTTGACACATTCAAGGAATTCAACGATGAATTCAAACTGGGCAAGGGCGACATCCTGGTAACAAACCAGTGGATGTATGACCCGTATGTAAAACCGCTGGGAATCGACATTCCGGTTATTTACCAGGAAAAGTACGGTGCCGGCGAACCGACTGACGAAATGATGGACGCCATGAAAGTCGAAATGGATAAGTATGATTTCGACAGAATCGTTGCTTTTGGCGGCGGTACAATCGTTGACATCTGCAAAGTATTAGCTTGTGAGATTCCGGATAAAGTAGCTGATCTTTACACTGGTAAAGTAGCTCCTAAGAGAGTAAAAGAACTGATCGTAGTTCCTACAACTTGCGGAACCGGTTCCGAAGTAACAAACGTAGCGGTAGCTTCCATTCCTTCCCTGGACTTAAAGAAGGGTATTGCTGACGAGCAGACTTATGCTGATACGGCTGTGCTGATTCCTGAATCCCTTCAGGGACTGCCTGACAAAGTATTCGCTACTTCTTCCGTAGACGCTCTGATCCACGCTGTTGAATCATTCCTGTCACCGAAGGCATCTCCTTTCACAGAAATGTATTCTATCAAAGCGATCGAAATGATCATGAACGGATACAAAACGATTATCGAAAGAGGCGGAAACACTGCTGAGAACAGAAAAGATCTCTTAAAAGATTTCTGTCTGGCTGCTAACTATGCCGGTATCGCATTCGGCAACGCTGGCTGCGCTGCAGTTCACGCTCTGTCCTACGCACATGGCGGAGCATTCCACATCGCTCACGGCGAAGCTAACTTCATCTGCTTCACAGAAGTATTCAAGATGTACATGAGAAAGCAGCCAAAGGGCAAGATCGAAGTTGCCAACAAGCTGTTTGCTGACGTACTGGGATGCGATGCTGCTGACGTATATCCGGCTCTGGACGAATTCTTAGGCAAGATCATCGAAAAGAAACCGCTGAGAGAATACGGAATGACTCCGGACCAGGCAGCTCCATTTGCTAAGTCCACAGTTGACAACCAGCAGAGACTCTTAGGCAACAACTACGTATTCCTGACAGAAGAAGAAATCAAAGAAATCTTTGATAACCTTTACTAAAAATAAACATAAAAGAATAAACGGAATACAGCTGCGGCGCCGATTTTTACATCGGTGCCGCAGTTTCTGTATAATACAGGAAATATGGAATGCATACCCGACTGCATGGATTTATGGTATAATAATAAAAAGAAAACTTAATGCAACTTGTGAAACAGCGGGGTGAGACCATGGAAGACAAAAAAAGAACCAATGAAGATGTAAATCTTGTCAATGAGAATGAAGAAGTGGAACGGCTTATTGAAGAAGTAGAAGAGGCCAAAGGGACTGTTTACAGGCAGGCCATGAGCGAGAAGGCGGTAATTGCTTTTACGCTGGGGGTTCTCAGCATCCTCTTTATTTGGCTGTTCGTTTTCGCGGCTCCGGTTCTGGGCGCGGTGGGCATTGTCTTCGGCATCCAGGCCAGAACGGAAGCGAAAAAGACCGCTTACGGCGGCAATGGTATGGCCACGGTAGGGCTTGTCTGCTCGATTGTTGCTTTGGTAGTTTCCGTAGTAAAAATCCTGTATGTCCTCGTACTATAAGAAGAGCAGATTGCGCGGTCAGCCTTGACACTGCAAATATTCTGTGATAACTTAAAACGTAATATTGTAAAGGATATCTTTGACATTTAATTTCGACATTCAATGAGGAGGAAAAACAAAAAATGAATAATATAATCGTATTGGAGCCCAGCTCAAACCTGCGGGCGCTTGGGAGGAACGCTTTGGCAGGGAAGTGGAAGATCGCCATTATCGCAGTGCTGATCTATCAGGTCTGCATTTCACTTCCGGCACTGATTCTGGACCAGTTGTTCGGCAGGACGCTGGGCGAGCTATACAATAATCTCTACTACAACAATTCTTACGGAATGGACGTGGTAGAGGGGATCAGCTATGGGGCTCAGAAAATTTCCGCTATGTCCGGCGTATATGTGTTTCTGGTGACAGGAGCCTTTACTCTGGGTCTGACGATATTCTTTATCAATCTTTTTCGGGCAAAATCTACGGACGCGGCGCAGGTGTTTTCCGGGTTTGAACAATTTTTCAAAGCCCTGGGCCTGATGTTCATGATCGGCTTGTTCACATTTCTCTGGACGCTGCTGTTCATTGTTCCGGGAATCATTGCGATGCTCCGTTACAGCCAGGCATTCTTCATTCTGGCCGACGATCCGGACAAAGGCGTCATGGAATGCATCAACGAGAGTAAGTGGCTGATGCATGGAAACAAAGCGAAATTTTTCTGCCTGCAGCTGTCCTTTATCGGCTGGATACTGCTGACTTCTTTTGGTATAGGGGTTGTCAGCGGATTCCTCGGCGTGTTTATCGGAGGAGGCTCGACCATGATGATTGTTATCAATTGGATTCTGGGACTGGCAATTTGCTGGGTAACGGCCTACGTAACGGCGACAGAGGCGGCGTTTTACGACATTCTCAGGGGCAATCTGCGGGCCAATGCTCAGAACGACGCAAAGATCAATACCTATACTCCGGGACAGTATTAATAAGGAGGCTATGGATTGAAACAGAAGCAGGAACAAAAAAACTATATGTTTTTCAGCCATCGGGATTGCGAATTCTTTCCGTGCCATAAAGCAGCGGATACGGAACAGTTCAACTGTCTCTTCTGTTACTGTCCGCTCTACGCTCTGGGCGATGAGTGCGGGGGAAACTTTAATTATACGGAGAACGGAATTAAGGACTGCAGCGACTGCACGATTCCCCACAGCCCCGGCGGCTATGAATACATAATGAAGAACTTTTCCAAAATTGTGGAGCTGACGAAAAAAGATACCGAGTGATAGATGTGATATTCTGAAATAGAAGAACGGCAGGGCCTTGCGAAACGAAGTTTTCAGCGCAAAAGCCTTTGCCGTTTTCTTTTTGTCACATGGATGGGCCCCCTTTGCATAGTATAGGAGAGGTAAACTTAAAAGGGGGAATTTTATATTGAACGGTAAAATCAGACATATCTATCCGGGCGGAAATACGCCGGAAGGCTTCTTTTCCTACTATCAGTACATACTTGGACAGCAGGAGGCCAACCGTATCATCTGTCTCAAAGGTGGTCCTGGAGTGGGAAAATCGACGTTCATAAGAAAGATCGGCGAACACTTTATTGAAAAGGGTGAAGACGTGGACTTCATGTGGTGTTCTTCGGATGCCGCTTCTCTGGATGGGATCGTGCTGAAACAGAAAAAAATTGCCATTATAGACGCTACCAGTCCCCATGTGGTTGATCCGGTCAATCCGGGCGCTGTGGACAGCATTGTGCATCTGGGAGAATTCTGGAACGGGGAAGCGCTGAAAAAATGCAAGAGCCACGTAATGGAAAGCAACCATAAGATCAAACACTGGTTCGGCTATGGGTACAATTACCTGGAAGCCGCAGGTGCCCTTGCGGACGCACTGGCAACTGCGTATGAAGATGCCATCGAAGACGGGGAGCTGTACAAGATCGCAGCAGGGATCGTAGGCGACGAGCTGTCCCATAAAGAGATCGCGCTCAATCCGGGACAGATGAAAAAATACTTTGCCAGCGCCATCACGCCGGAGGGCGTACAGCATCACCTGGAGTCGCTTATTGAGGGCTACGATAAGCTGTATATGATTACCGGACCTGTAGGTCTGAGCAACGCCAGACTTTTGAATATCGTCGCCGAGAGCGCCATTTACAGGGGTATGGACGTGGAAGCCTTTTACTGTCCGATGAAGCCGCGGGAAAAGCTGGAGCATCTGTTGATTCCGCAGATGAAGACTGCATTCCTTTCTTTGAATCAATACCATGATCTGGAACCGTGGGAAAGGGAAGAGGAAATCCATCTGATCGATATGAATGACATCATAAGCTGGTCCAGACTGGAAGAACTGAAACCAATGCTGGCGGATTGCAGCAGAAGAATGTCCGAACTGATTAAGGAAGCGACAAAATGCATCGTGAGGGCCAAGAAAGAACACGATCGTCTGGAGAGCTATTATATACCAAATATGGACTTCAAAAAAATAGATGCGCTCAGGGATGAAATCATTGGTAAAATTGAGAAAAACGTATTATAATATAAGGTAAGGTTTTGCGCCTTTTTAACAGACTACAGAGTAAAAGAGGAGAACACGATGGATAAAAAATTCGTACCATTACTTTTTGCCGGAGATATAAATGTATGCAGCGTAGCCCGGGCTTTCCACGAGGAATATGGGATCGTTTCCAGCGCTTACGGAAAATATCCCACCGGACCCTGCATGGACAGCAAGATCATAGATTATAAGGCCAATGAAAAAGCGGATGAACAGGAGACTTTCCTCAGGCTGGTTAACGAGTTCGCAGCGGACCATAAGGATGAGACCGTCCTTTTGATCGGCTGCGGCGACAGCTATGTCCAGCTGGCCAGCCAGAATAAGGACAACTTTGCGGAAAACGTCATCGCTCCGTATATTGATATTGACCTCATGAACGATCTGATCCACAAAGAGAAATTTTATGCCATGTGCGAAAAGGTAGGAGTGGATTACCCGACTACCTATGTGCACAAGAAAGAAATGGGACTTGAAGTAAAAGCGCCCTTTGAAGGACCGTATATCATCAAACCGTCCAATGGAATCGAATACTGGAGACATCCGTATCCAACGCAGAAAAAGGTTTACAAGGAAGAAACCTGGGAAAAGACTCTTTCCGTACTTTCCGATATCTACGGCTCCGGCTATGCCGATTCTGTGATTATCCAGAATTTCATACCCGGCGACGACACATATATGCGGGTGCTGACCAATTATTCGGACAAGCACGGCAAGGTAAAAATGATGTGTCTGGGACATGTTCTTCTGGAAGAGCACACGCCTCATGGCCTGGGGAATCACGCCGTTATCATTACAGAAAAAAATGAAGAAATCATGCGCCAGTTCAAGGCGCTGCTGGAGGAAATCGGATATGTGGGCTTTTCAAACTTTGATATTAAATATGATCAGCGGGATGGTAAATACAAAGTGTTCGAAATCAACACCAGACAAGGTCGAAGCAACTACTATGTGACCGGTGCGGGAGCCAATATCGCCAAGCTTTTGGTAGACGATCATATCCTGGATAAGCCTTTGGAATTTAAGGCTGTGGAGAACGAGCATATGTTTACGGTCGTTCCGAAAAAGGTGGCCTTTACCTACATCCGGCCGGAAGAATACAGGGAGAAGATGCGCAGACTGATAGCTGAGGGGAAGGTTTCCAATCCGCTGATCTACGGACCGGACCGGAGCCTGGTGCGCAGGCTGAGGGTGTTTAAAAACATGCACAGGCACCATGCCGCCTTTAAAAAATATTACGATCTGTAAGCAATTAAAAAATGGAGAAATGGGATGAAAGATAAGAATAAGGTATTAGGCGTGATCGGGGGAATGGGACCCCTCGCCACACAGCTGTTTTATAAGATGATGATTGAAAATACGCAGGCTCACAGGGATCAGGAGCATATCAACATGGTGATTCTCAACCATGCCACCATGCCCGACCGGACTCAGGCCATCATGGATGATGAGCTGGATGATCTGCTCACCAGACTCACAGAGGACGCGGAGACGCTGGAAAAGAGCGGGGCCGATTATATTGCCATACCGTGCAATACCTGTCATGTGCTCATAGATGAGCTGCAGGAAAAGACCAGCCTTCCGCTGGTCAATATGATAAAGGCCGCGGCAAGGCAGATTGAGGAAACTCATGGAAAGGGCGCCAGAGTGGGAATCATGGCGACTGACGGAACGGTCAAAATGGGGCTCTATCAAAAGGAATGCGAAGCCCGCGGGCTGGTTCCCATCATACCTTCACCGGAAAACCAGAAAAGGGTCATGAAAATCATATATGATGGGATAAAAGACGGCGGTCCGATCGACTACGATGACTTTGAGACCGTGGAGACAGAATTTCGGGACCAGGAATGCGATTGTGTAATCATGGCCTGCACGGAGCTTTCCTGCTTTAAAGAACAATATGAACTATCCGATTATTTTGTGGACGCTATGGAGGCAATGGCAAAGGAGGCCATCGTGCTCTGCGATAAAAAACTCAGGAGGAATGATAAATGATAAACAGGCTGCATTTGCTGAAAGAATATACTGAGCTGCTGGAGGATAACGGCATGGTGGCCGAGACACACATACCGGAAGAGATGCTGGAAAAGAAAGTGAACTACGTTTCCTTTAATTCACAGGATATAAAATACGATACCCTGTTCATCTGCAAAGGCGCCCACTTTACCGTGGATTATCTGCTCAGCGCTTTGGAAGAAGGGGCCTTCGCCTACGTGAGCGAAGTGAAGTACGATAAGGAAGCGCCGGATGCGCCGTATATCATTGTAAATAACATGCGCCGGGCGATGGCGCTGCTGGCGGATCTGTTTTACAATCAGGTGTGGAAAGAACTGACCATAACCGGTATCACCGGAACCAAAGGAAAATCGACCACTACTTATTTTATGAAGTACATTCTGGATGAATATCTGCGGGATCAGAAAAAACCAATCAGTGCGGTAATTTCAGGAATCGACAACTATGACGGCATCATCAATGAAGAGTCCCATCTGACAACTCCGGAAGCGTTGGATCTTCACCGCCATTACGATAACGCGGTACGGAGCGGAATTGAGTTTCTGACCATGGAGGTTTCCAGCCAGGCTCTCAAATACGACCGCACCTACGGCATCACCTTTGACGTGGGGTGTTTTTTGAACATTGGCACCGATCATATCAGCGATGTGGAGCATCCCAGCTTTGAGGACTATTTAGCCGCCAAAATGGTGCTTTTCGGCCAGTGCCGGATCGCCTGCATCAATCTGGAAAGCGAATATGCTAAGATGGCAATGGAAGCGGCATCAGGAAAAGCAGAAAAGATTATAACCTTCGGTTTGAAGCCGGAAGCCGACCTTTGCGGTTATGATGTGGAACCGGGCAAGCGGGGCATTTCTTTCAAAGTAAAATGCGACAGCTTTGATGAAGAATTCAGGATCGGCATGACCGGCCTGTTCAATGTGGAAAACGCTCTGGCTGCCATTGCCATTTCCTATGGGCTGAACATTCCCCTGGAATACATCAAGGCAGGTCTGAAAAAGGCCCGCGTCAGCGGCAGAATGGAGATCTATACCAGCAGGAGCGGCGGTCTGGACGTGATCGTGGACTACGCTCACAATCAGATGAGCTTTGAGTCTCTCTTCAACTCCACCAGAAAGGAATACCCGGGAAAGAAAATCACGATCGTTTTCGGGTGCCCGGGAAAGAAGGCGCTGGGACGGAGAAAAGAACTGGGCGAGATTGCCGGCAAATATGCGGACAAGGTTTATATCACTGAGGAGGACGCAGGTGAAGAGCCGGTTATGAAGATCTCAGAGGAAATTGCCAGCCATGTAAAGGAGTACGATTGCGAGTGCAATATCGTCGTGGACAGGGAGGACGCCATTCGCCAGGCCATAGAAACGGCGGATGACAATACGGTGATCCTGATTACCGGCAAGGGCAGAGAAACGAGACAGAAGAGGGGAACGCAATATATTGATACCCCGTCCGATGTGGAATATGTAGAAACTTTCTTAGCAGAAAAGTAGAGGTACATTACATGGGTAAAATTACAAAAAGGAGTCTGGGGGTTTTCGCCCTGTTTTCCCTTTGTTTAGGGGCCTGCGCGGGAGCTGTGGTCTGGGCGCTGCTCAGGATTATGAATCTGGGGATTCATCTTGTATGGGATGTAATACCTGAAAGCTTCGGACATCCTGTGGTGTACAATTTTATTGCCTGTCTGCTGGGCGGACTTATCATCGGACTCTGGCAGACAAAATTCGGCATCCTTCCCGATACGCTGGAAGGCGTTATGGCGGATCTCAAGCAAAAGGGAACATATCCGTACAACCGGCTGCATATACTGGCGGTATCGGCACTGCTGCCGCTTATTTTCGGCGGCAGTCTGGGACCGGAAGCCGGTCTTACGGGAATCATCGTCGGTCTCTGCTGCTGGATCGGCGACCGACTGAAATATAAGGGCGCGGAGGTAAAGGAACTGGCACAGGCAGGTATTGCGGCAACGCTCGGCGTTATTTTCAATTCTCCCTTTGTAGGCATTGCCAACAACTTTGAAAATAAGGATCTGGAGGATGAAGAACCGCAAAAGGCGCCCGCTGAAAAGCTGGAGATGAAAAAGGCCAAAACAATGGTCTATGTGGCGGCGGTCATAGGAGCCCTCGGCGCTATGGGCGGTCTGAGCCATCTTTTCGGCGGAGGCATGGGCATTGCCAGATTCGGACGTGATGTGGACATCACCTTTTCCGACTGGAAATGGTTTCCGGTTTTCGCGGTCATCAGCATTCTGTGCGGGATGCTGTATATGCTCTGCAACCGGATTACTTCTGCGCTGGGTGAACGAATCATCGGACACAGAATCATCAGCTGCATGCTGGCAGGTCTCTTTCTGGCAGCGCTGGGCACGCTGTTTCCCTGGACCATGTTCTCAGGGGAGCATGAAATGAGTGAAATGATGGAAGTCTGGCAGCAGCAGAGCTTTGCGGTACTGTTTCTGACCGCCCTGGTCAAGCTGATCCTGATCAATTTATGCGTTAACCTGGGATGGAGAGGCGGGAACATTTTCCCGGTTATTTTTTCAGGGGTTTGCATGGGCTTCGCAATGGCCATGATTACAGGAGCAGAACCGGTATTCGCAGTGGCGGTATGCGTTTCTGCACTGTGTGGTTATATTATGAGAAAACCGCTTACGGTCATCGGTGTGCTGCTTTTATGCTTTCCAATCACGATTATTATCCCGATGGCAGCGGCAGCTTACGCGGGAAGCGTAGTGCCAGTATTTGGAATATTAAAGAAAAAAGGAAAAACAGAATCTATGTAGAAAAAGACAACAAAAGAACAAGGAGGGTATTATGAACGTACTGATTGCTTATGCCAGTAAGACCGGAACTACTGCGAAATGCGCCAAAATTTTAAAGGCGCTTGTGGATGATGCGACTTTGTGCGATCTGACGAAGGAAAAGCCGGATCTGAGCCAATATAACTGTGTTATTGTGGGCGGAAGCATACGGATGGGTTTGATTCATAAATCCTCCAGGAATTTTATCGCAAAGAATAAAGAAACGCTGATGAGAAAGAAATGTGCTTTTTTTATTTGCAATTGTTTCGTAAATCAGGCGGACGCGTATCTGAAAAAGAACATCCCCGAAGAACTGCTGAAAAAGGCCATCGCCACGGGCAGCTTCGGCGGCGAGATCTCCCTGGAAGATCAAAAAGGATTTGACAAGCTGATTATGAAAATGGTCGCCAAAAAAGGAAAGCGCTCTGAAAACACAAAGCTGCATACTTCCTCAGAAGCAATCAATAAATTTGCTGAAAAGATAAAATAAGGAATATTGACCATAAATCTATTGCGGCAGGAATAGAAAAACAATTCAGGATAAAGTCGGAAAAAAGTTTCCACAACCCCAAGGGGAGAAATGGAAATTTTTTTCCGACTTTTCTATTTGCGGCGAATGATGTCAGAATTAACAGATTCTTTATTCCCTTCCGCCGCAAGGGAAATACGGGTGAAGCTTGTTAAACTTTTAATGATGGCACGGTTCTTGTACATATATATAAGTGCAATAAATATAAAAATTTTAACGGGAGGGAGGTAATGCCGCAAAAAAAGGAACTGCCATAAAAACGCCTTGTTCAGGTAATTTATGGAGAACACGAGAACAATTTACGAGGAGACAGTTGTTTTAGTGAACTTATTAAATTATTTGTATTTCAAGGAGGAATCATTATGAGTCAAGGAGGAAGACAGGAACTTCAAAAGTCTCTGAACATGAAAGACGTATTGGCGCTGGCTTTTGGTACGATGATTGGCTGGGGCTGGATCATGCTGGCCGGGTCCTGGGTAGGAAACGGCGGAACTATGGGCGCCATTTTAGCATTTGTGCTGGGCGGAGTAATGGCGACCTTTGTAGGTTTGACCTATGCGGAGCTGACGCCAATGCTGCCTTTGTCCGGCGGTGAACTGGTATTTTCCTACAGAGCGATGGGTTACAACGCATCCTGGTTTACAGGGTGGATGATTACCCTGGCTTACATCGGAGTAGCCGCGTGGGAGGGTCCGGCGCTGGCAAACGCGCTTAGCTTTCTGTTCAGCGGATTGCTTCCTAAATTAGGTACATTATACGAGCTTCAGGGCTCGGAAGTAACAGGGATATTTTTAGTGATCGGATGTGTGGGAGCAGTCATCATGACGGTGCTCAACTACAGAGGAGCCAAGGCCTCCGCCATCTTCCAGACAACGGCGACCATAGCCATGGCAATCGGAGGAATCGCTTTTTTCGTATCGGGAACGGCGACCGGAAGCCTGGAAAACATGCAGCCGATGTTCACAGACGGAACGGGGTTTGTAGCTGTTGTTCTGGCAGTGCCTGCAATGTTTGTAGGGTTTGATGTAATCCCGCAGGCTGCTGAAGAAATGAATATCCCGCTGGGAAAGATCGGTAAAGTAATGATCATCGCGATTGTTATGGCAGCCACATGGTATATTATTATGATTTTGGGAACGGCATTATCCACTCCGGGAGATGTGCTTGCAGGCTACAACGCAGACCCAGACAGCGTACCTGTAGCAAACGCCTGGGCTTATGCGATGGGTACTCCCGTATTTGGAAAGATTATGATTATCGCGGCAATGTGCGGTATCCTGACATCATGGAACGGCTTCATCGTAGGAGCATCCAGAGTAATCTTTTCCATGGCAAGGGCGCACATGCTGCCGAAAGTATTTGAAAAAGTTCATCCTAAGTATGGATCTCCGACAGCGGCGATTCTGCTGGTAGGCCTTATCACAATACTCTCACCGCTGCTTGGAAAGAGCGCTCTCAGCTGGTTTGTAAACGCAGCGGCGTTCGGTACGGTTGTGGCATACTTCATGGTATCTTTGTCCTATCTGATTCTCAGGAAAAAAGAGCCGCAGCTGGAACGTCCTTTCAAAGTCAGGAGAGCAGGAATTCTGGTCGGCATATTGGCCGTAGGGGTAGCCTTGTTTATGGTATCCCTGTATCTGCCGATTTACAGCCCGTCGCCGTTAAAACCGATCGAATGGTGTCTTGTGGGCGGATGGATCGTCCTGGGGATCATTCTGTTTATCTTCAACAAATTCGGCAAAAACGGCAAAGCAAGCGAGGCTGAAATTGAATTCCAGATGTTTGGTGACAAATATAAGAGATTCTAGCTCGGAAAAAAATTTCCGGACTGCTTGTAACGGAAAAAATGTGATCGTTCAATTTTCAGAAAAATAAAATTTAGCCGGTGTGTAAATTTCAACAGTTTCCGCCGGCTTTCGACAGAAAATATATGTTAAGTTTTTAACTATGGCATGGTTCTTGTATTTATTAAACATAGTTATATGATCGTGAGGCCTGCCGAAATACGGATCAGGTTTCATAGAGAAAACTCGAAGGAGGGAACAAAATGTTAAGAGAAGCACTACCTAAAATCGTGACTCCGCTGCCTGGCCCTAAGGCAAAGGAAATCATTGCCAGAAGAGAGGCCGCGATTCCAAACGCGATTAAGTGCGGATATCCGCTGGTTATTAAACGCGGAGAAGGCGCAATGATCGAAGACGTGGACGGCAACCTGATCTTAGACTGGGTTGGCGGAGTAGGCGTACTGAACATCGGATACAGCAATCCTCAGCTGATCGACGCTGTAAAAGAGCAGTCCGAAAAATACTTCCATGCAATGATGAACATCACAACGCATGAGAGGTACATCGAGCTGGCAGAAAAGATGAACGAAATCGTGCCGGTAAAAGGCGACAAGAAAAAGACCATGTTCGTAAACTCCGGAGCGGAAGCTGACGAGAACGCGGTAAAAATTGCTAAGAGCGCTACCGGAAGACCGAACATCATCGTATTCACAGGCGCTTTCCACGGAAGAACGCAGATGACCATGGCCATGACCGCTAAGAAAGCATATGCCATCGGCATGGGACCTTTCCCTGACGGCATCTACCGGGCAGAATTCCCGAACCTTTACAGAAGACCGGAAGGCATGAGCGAAGAAGAAGCCATCGAATTCTATGTAGGCAAGCTGGAAGAAGTCTTTATCGAAGCAACACCGAAAGACGCTACGGCTGCTATCGTATTCGAACCGGTACAGGGCGAAGGCGGATTCATTCCGGCTCCGATCGAATGGGTTAAGGCAGTAAGAAAGATCTGCGACGACAACGGAATCCTGATGATCACAGACGAAGTACAGTCCGGCTGGGCAAGATCCGGAAGAATGTTCGCGTCCGAATACTTCAAAGAAGCAGGATGCGCTCCTGACATCATGACAACAGCGAAATCCATCGCAGGCGGACTTCCTCTGTCAGCAGTAACAGCAAGCGCTGAGATCATGGACGCAGTAACAGCCGGAACCATCGGCGGTACATACTGCGGTAACCCGGTATCCTGCGCGGCGGCACTGCAGGTAATCGACGTTATGACAAAAGAAGACTATCCGGCAAAGGCAAGAGCAATCGCAGAAAAATGCACAGCTAAGTTCAACGAATGGAAAGAAAAGTATGACGTAATAGGCGACATCAGAGGAACAGGCTGCATGATGGGTATTGAATTCGTAACAGACAGAGCGAAGAAGACTCCGGCAGCTGATCTGGTAGCCAACATCGTAAGCGCAGCAGTTAAGAAGGGTCTGATCCTGGAAGCAGCCGGTACATACAACAACGTAATTCGTTTCCTGTGCCCTCTGTGCGTAACAGACGCTCAGATCGACGCTGGTCTTGAAATCTACGAAGAAGCAATCAAGGAATGCTTATAATCAATTACTATTGTCCGCGGTAATAAGAAAAAACGAACATACACGAAGATTAATTATTTTGAGGCAGGGCGCAGTTTGATTGCGCCTGCCTCCAGCAATCATATTTTATAATTTGTATTTGAACAAAGGAGAGAGTAATTATGAGTCAAGGAGGAAGACAAGAACTTCAGAAGTCCCTCAACATGAAGGACGTTCTGGCACTGGCTTTCGGTACAATGATCGGCTGGGGCTGGATCATGCTGGCAGGCACATGGGTACACAACGGAGGAGTTGTGGGAGCAATTTTGGCCTTTGCGCTGGGCGGCGTAATGGCGATATTCGTAGGCCTTACCTACGCAGAACTGACACCTGCCCTTCCGCTGGCAGGTGGCGAGCTGGTATTCTCGTACAGAGCGATGGGATACAACGCTTCCTGGTTTACAGGATGGATGATCACTCTGGCATACTTAGGCGTAGCGGCCTGGGAGGGACCTGCGCTTTCCAACGCGCTGGGATTCCTGTTCGGCGGCATTCTGCCGGATCTGGGTACACTTTACACGGTTCAGGGATCGGACGTTACTGGAATGTTCCTGCTGATCGGCTGCATTGGCGCCGTTATCATGACCTTTATCAACTATAGAGGAGCAAAGGCTTCCGCTGTATTCCAGACAACTGCGACAATCGCTATGGCTATCGGCGGTATCGCGTTCTTCTGCACAGGCGCTATCAAAGGCGACATCAGCAATATGATTCCTTCTTTCACAGACGGAAAAGGTTTTGTAGCTGTAGTTCTGGCAGTACCTGCTATGTTCGTAGGATTCGACGTAATCCCGCAGGCTGCTGAAGAAATGAATATGCCGCTGAACAAGATCGGTAAAGTTATGATTATTGCCATCAGCATGGCTGCGGCTTGGTACATGATCATGATCCTGGGCGTTGCCCTTTCCGCACCGGAAGCGATCCGGACCGGATTTGTAAACGACCCGAACGCGGTTCCTGTAGCCAACTGTTTTGCATACGCACTGGGACATCCGGTATTCGGCAAGCTGATGATTATCGCGGCGATGTGCGGTATCTTAACTTCCTGGAACGGATTTATCGTAGGCGCGTCCAGAGTTATCTTCTCTATGGCAAGAGCTCACATGCTGCCGGCTATCTTTGGTAAGGTTCATCCGAAATACGGTTCTCCGACAGCAGCTGTACTGCTGGTAGGCGTTATCACAATTCTGTCACCGCTGCTCGGCAAGAGCGCTCTGGTATGGTTCGTAGACGCAGCTGCCTTCGGTACGGTAGTAGCGTACTTCATGGTATCCCTGTCCTTCCTGATTATCAGAAAGAAGGAGCCGGAACTGGACAGACCGTTCAAGATCAAGGGCGGAATGCTGGTAGGCGTGCTGGCAGTAGCAGTTGCGCTGTTCATGGCATCCCTCTATCTGCCGATCTACAGCCCGACACCTCTGACAGGCATCGAATGGGCACTGGTAGGCGGATGGATCGTACTGGGAATCATCCTCTTTATTGCCAATAAAGTTTCTGCTAACGGTAAAGCTTCCAAGGCAGAGGTTGAATACCAGATGTTTGGAGACGACTACAAGAGATTTTAGTTATTCCTTTCAATAGCAAGCGAAATTAAGTATAATAGGGTAGTGGGCAAAAGCCCGCTGCCTTATTTATTATAATCAACGACACGGAGAACCGTATGGAAAATAATCGCAACAGTTTGAGCAGGGTTCTGGGACGGACGGACATTCTGGCTATCGGCTTCGGTACGATGGTGGGCTGGAGCTGGGTCATGCTCGCCACTACCTGGCTGACGCAGGCAGGATTCTGGGGAACGATCATCGCCTTTATAATTGGGGCCCTTATCATTATGGGGGTCGGCGGAGCCTACGGAGAGCTTACTTCCGCTCTGCCGCTGGCCGGCGGAGAAGTGGTATACGTATACAGAGCGATGGGAGCCAAAGCCGCCTGGATGGTAGGCTGGGTCATGGCGCTGGCCTATCTGGGAGTTGCCGCCTGGGAAGGCATCGCGCTGGCTACGGCGCTGGATGCGATGTTCCCGGTAGGACAATTTCTGCCTCTTTGGGACATTGCCGGATATACGGTACATATTTCCTGGGCCATTATCGGTATGATCGGGGCGGTTATCATGCTGCTGCTGAATCTCTTTGCCACCAGGCCGGCCATTATCTTTCAGGTTATGGCCACCGCTGCGGTGATGATCGTGGCCCTGATGCTGCTGTTCGGAGGCTTTACCTTCGGCAGTATTGACAATATAGGCGATAATTTTCGCTCACTGGATGGGTTTATCTATGTGTTTCTGATGATTCCCGCCATGCTGATCGGTTTTGACGTGATTCCGCAGTCCGCGGAAGAAATGAACATCCCGCCCAGGGGAATCGGAAAGATGGTTCTGGTCTGCATCATTTTCAGCGTTGTCTATTACATGATTATCATCGTTGGTCTGGCTCTGTCAGCGCCTGTGGAAATCCGCATGTCGGGGACGATCCCTGCCGCGGATGTGATCGCTTACGCCTATGGTGACGATACGCTGGGTACGATATTGATCTTTGGAGGCGTGCTGGGAGTGCTGACTTCCTGGAACGGATTTTTTATGGGAGCGACCCGGCTGCTCTTTGCCATGGGACGGGCTAAGATGCTGCCGGAGATATTTGGATGGGTCCACCCTAAATATAAGACACCCTGGACTGCGACGATTTTGGTGGGAGGCGTATGTATCGCAGCGCCGCTGCTGGGAAAGAACGCACTGATCTGGTTTGTGGATATCAGCGCCTTCTGTTCGCTGTTCGGCTACTGCTGGGTATGCCTTTCTTTCGTGATACTGAGGATAAAAGAACCGCAGCTGTCCAGACCTTTTAAGGTTAAATTCGGACTTCCGCTGGGAATCTCCATTACGGTTATCGCAATCCTCTATTTCATTATTTATGTTCAGGATACTCTGACAAACGCCAATTCTCTGGATGAAATGATATTGCTGGGAGTGTGGATGCTTTTGGGAATCGTTATGGCTGCTCTGGCCAAAAGAGAATTCGGCAAGATTGGAAGGCAGGAAAGAGAACTTCTGATCTTCGGTGAAAAGCTGGCGAGGAGGGGAGAATAGATGAAAAAACGAGGAAAAGAAGTGACATTTGTCGTTATTCTTCTGGCGGCGATTCTGGCAATGGTCTTTTATTCCGCAGCCTCAGATTCCTATCGCATTTCTCCCGATAAAAGCAGCAAATTGCCGCTGAACCAGATGGAGCTTCATTATATCAAGGAAAAGAAAGAGGCGGTACTGGCCGTATCGGAGGATCTGGAATATCTGCAAAAGGGTTTCCTGCAGGAATACATCCAATCTATAATGGCACCGTCGGGCCTGGGGATAAGGCTGGTTAAAAAAGGGCAGGAAGCGGCGGATGCTGAGATTGTCCTTGTGGACGAAGAGCTTCGGGCACAGATTGATGAAGTGAATTTTACCGCGCCTCTGTTTCAGATAACCGGCACTCTGTTTGTAAACCATGGGAGCAGTTTGTCCAAAAAAAGTCTCACCGGCGTCTGCATCAAGGGGCAGTTTACAAACGAGGAAAAGCGAACAATTTCCTATGACGGGAAAGCAATCATACTGGAAGAAGTGGATTCCATTGACGAGGCCATAAAAGTGGCGGAAAAGAAAAAGATGGACTGCATTATCGGAGATCAGTCGGCTATAGTAGCCGCGCTGGACAGCAGAGGCATTGCCGATAAATACGTGGATATGTATGCCAGTCTGTATAAGAGCAATGTATGCATTATGACGGACAATCAGGATCATGCGCTCTACAGTATTTTGAATCAATGCATTAAAAATGCGGATACCAGAGTTCTGATGGGACGGGCTCAGGAACATTGGTTTGGGATTGGAGATCCGCTTGTGCAGGAAGGCAGGTATAAGGACGCCGCCGCGCTTCTGATTATTGTTTTTGCCGCAGTGTTCTGTGCTTTCTTCTTTTATTACCAATCCAATAAGAATTTGTACAATGAGCTGACAGAGCGGATGAACCAGCTGACAGCCAGTAAACAGGAGATGCAGACTACATTCAACGGCGTTTCCTATTACATGGCCGAGCTGACTCCAGAGGGGGCCATTCTGGATATCAATAAAGCCTTTCTTGGATATGTGAACCGCCAGGTTATGGGGAGTACCATTGCCGAAGCGCTGGAGCTGCCGTCTGAATTGGAGAAAACCCTGGAAACAATGCTGGCGGATACCAGGGACACGGGCAGGGGGACTTCCAGGGAGCTTACATTGAAGAATCACATATTAGAAGTGAATATTTTTCCGATACTGAATCCCAAGGGGGAAACGGAAAAACTGCTCTTCATGGCCAGTGATGTGACGCGGGAGAGAATGGCTGAGCGCCAGATGCTGCAGGATAATAAGATGATCGCAGTAGGCCAGCTGGCGGCAGGCGTAGCCCATGAAATCCGCAATCCTCTGGGAGTGATCCGCAACTACTGTTATGTTCTCAAAAACATGAAGGATGAAGAATCCCAGTCACAGGCCGTACAGGTTATTGAAAAATCCGTGGATACGGCGGGGAACATCATCGACAATCTGTTGAATTTTTCCCGTATATCAAAGAAGCAGGTTCAGGAAGTATATATAAAAGAACATATCAGCTCAGTCATTTCTCTCAACAAGGGAATGATGAAAAAGAAACAGATCGGCATCTTTGTCCGGTGCGGCGAGGATTTTCAGGTGAAAATGGCTGTGGAATCCTTTGACATGATTTTTATTAATCTGGTGTCCAATGCCATTGATGCTATGGACCAGATGGGACAGCTGACCATAGAGATTTATCGGACAGAAGATGAATTCTATGTGGAGGTACAGGATACGGGAACAGGAATCGAGGAAGACATCATAAAAGATATCTTCAATCCTTTCTTTACTACGAAGAGTATGACGGAAGGAAACGGACTGGGCCTCTACATCGTATACAATGAAGTGCAAAAGATGAATGGAGAAATCAAAGTTGACAGCAAAGTGGGAGAAGGAACCACCTTTAAGGTGATTCTGCCGATCAGAACGGAGGAAGATAATCTTGAGTAAAGGTAATAATTTTAATATTTTAGTAGTTGATGATGAAAAAGACTATTGCGATGTGCTGAAAATGATTCTAACCGGAAAGGGCTACAAGGTGGATACCTGCGGAAACGGTGAGGAAGCGGTGAAAAGACTGGAGAAAAAGCCCTTTGATCTGGTGATTACGGATCTGTGCATGCCGGTGATGGACGGGCGCCAGCTTTTGGAAGAGATCAAGAAGCGGGAGTACGATACGGAAGTAATCATGCTGACAGCCCACGGGACCATTGAAAAAGCCGTGGATGCCATGAAGGCCGGAGCGTATACGTATGTTACTAAGGGAAGAGATCCGGAAGAGCTGTTTCTGGAGATTCGCAAAATCCGGGATACAAAGAAAATCCGCAGAGATAATGCGATTCTCAAGGAGAAGGTCAATGGAAAGTTCATGCTGGAAAGCCAGAATAAAAAGTACCGGCAGATGCTGGAACTGGCGGAGAGGGCGGCTCAAAGCGATTCCAATATTTTGATCCTCGGAGAGTCCGGGGCAGGAAAAGAGGTGCTGGCTTCCTTTATCCATCAAAAGAGCAAGCGGTGTGACGCTAACTTTATGGAACTGAACTGTCAGGCTCTGTCGGAATCCATTCTGGAATCCGAACTGTTCGGCCATGAAAAGGGGGCTTTTACCGGCGCGGACAAGCGTCGGATCGGACTCTTTGAAGCATCCAACGACGGAACTCTGTTTTTGGATGAGATCGGCGGCGTTTCCATCAATCTGCAGGCAAAACTTTTGAAGGCTATTGAAAACAAGCAGATCTACCGGATGGGCAGCAGCACGCCCATCAATGTGGATTTTCGCCTGATTACGGCGACCAATCACAATTTACAGCAGGATATGAGCGACGGCTGCTTTAGAGACGATCTGTTTTACCGGATCAGTACCATTGTTCTGGAACTGCCTCCGCTCCGCGATCGCCCGGAAGATATTCCGCTGTTCATCGAATACTTTTTCGATAAGTACCAGAGGGAAATGAATAAGGTCATATCCAATGTCGAGCCGAGAGTCAGCGAGCTGCTCAACGGATACCATTACCCGGGCAATGTCCGCGAATTAAAAAACATTATCGAGCGGCTTGTGGTTCTTTCGGAAAAGGGGGAAATTCTCGAGGAGTACCTTCCATCGGATGTGGTCAAGAATCAGAATTACCGCCCGGCTGCAGCAGCAGCGGAAATCGATTATACGGTTTCTTTGCGGGATTACCGCAGCAAGGTGGAAAAGGAATATATCGAAGGCCTTTTGGAACGTTACCCGAAGGATATGAATAAGGTTGCGGAGATATTGGATATATCCAGGCGGCAGTTGTTTAATAAGTTGGTGGAGTATGATCTGAAGTAGAAGGCAGAACCCCTTTTGCTTCGGCAAGGTCCTCGGGCAGCGTTGTATCGCTTTGCGATACGCTGCCACTGCGGAGTTTGCCTGCGCAAAAGGGGTTCTGCCTTTGGGAAAATGAGGCTTTGATTTGGGGGAGCATCCGCCCTGGGGGCGGATACGGATTGTTTTGGGAGATGTGTGGAGAGGCTTCGGCAAGGTTCTCAGATTGCGTTTGGTTGTGGTGCGACCTGCGGGCTTGCGGAGTTTGCCTGCGCAAAAGGGGGTCTGCCTTGGGAAAGTAAGGCTTTAGTTGGGGAGGGTATCCGCCCTTTTTTGCTTTGGCGGGGCGGATGCGGATTGTTTTGGGAGATGTGTGGGGGAGGCTTCGGCAAGGTTCTCGGACAGCGTTGTATCGCTTTGCGATACGCTGCCGCTGCGGGGTTTGCCTGCGCAAAAGGGGTTCTGCCTTTGGGAAAATGAGGCTTTGGTTGGGGGAGCATCCGCCCTTTTTTGTTTTGGAGGGGCGGATGTGGTAACTTTTTTTGAAAAAGGGGGTGCGTTTACGCAAAGTTGTGGGTTTGAGAGGGGTTGGGGCTGTGAAGAAATGAAAGTTTGTGCTGCTGATTGGTTGGGAGGCCGCGGGAACGTTGAAAAGTGCGTAACTTTTCGAAAAAAATAAGAATAGTTACCAGTATGTTTCTCGGCCTGGCGTTTTAAGATAAATAGCGTCAGCATCAGGTTTTATATTTGATTTACCGGTCGAGTTGGTCCGAACTTTAATAAAACGTTAGTGACATGCTGGGTCCATCTTGATTTACTTTACGGATGTTGTTTTTTGTTAACGAAATGATATAATCCGATTAAACAAATAAACAAAAGGAGATTGCTTTATGGAAGTTTTGGAAATTATAAGAAGTCGCCACAGTGTTCGTCAGTATACTGATAAGAGGATCGAGGATGACAAACGTGAAGTATTAAATGCATTAGCCAGAGAGTGCAATAAAAAGAGCGGGCTTAACATTCAGATTATATATGATGAGCCTAGGTGTTTTAAAGCGTTCTTTTCAAAAGTCGCAAAATTCAAGAATTGCGCAAACTATATTTCAATCGTTGGCAAGAAATCAGATCCAGATCTGGATGAAAAGGCAGGATACTATGGCGAACAACTTGTATTGAAGGCCCAGGAACTTGGATTAAATACTTGCTGGGTTGGATTTACGCATGGTAAAGGTGTAGCAAAGGTGGAAACGGATGAAAAACAGGTAATTATAATTGCGCTGGGGTATGGCGCTAATCAAGGCGTAGCGCATAAGAACAAATCTATATCGGAGATTTCAAACATATCAAATAACATGCCGCAATGGTATGCGTCCGGTGTAGAGGCTGCGCTTCTTGCGCCGACAGCTACAAATCAGCAGAGGTTTCATATTGAGTTAAAGGAAGAGTCCGCAAAGATTACTGCGGAGAATAAGTCTTTTGCCTTTATAGATTTAGGGATCGTTAAGTATCATTTTGAAGCCGCATCCGGACATAAGTGTGAATAAGGAGATACGGAATTCATGGACGCGAAGAAAGAAATTGACCAATTGGCAGAAGACTTTCAGTCATTTCAAAAGGTGCTGACCGCAATAGGCGATGAGACACGACAATATTTACTCTTGATCATGATGAAATCCGGCAGGTGTGACGGGATGCGCGTGCAGGAGATCGCAGAAAAAACGAATCTTTCCAGACCGGCAGTATCGCATCAGATTCAGATATTAAAAGATGCCGGGTTATTGAAGATTAGAAAAGAAGGAACAAAGATTTACTATTACTATGCCCCGGATTTGGATACTTTTGACCGATTTGTGGATGTATTCGTTAGAGCAAGAAATCTGACCGCAATGATACCAAAGCAGCCCCTTCCAGAACAAAACGCATTTTCTGTTAAATAACTAACAATTGCGAATTTTCTGAAAAAGGATTATAATTAGGATGAACTTAATGAACACTGATTGTAATTTTGTAAGGAGGTGTTAGCATGAGCGAAATGAAGAAAAGCTCAGCTATGGTAGATGTTGGAGAACATGGGCTAAAGCAGCATGATATAAAAACATCGACCGTGGTGTTCATGATCTTCTGTCTGGTAGCCGCAGGCTGCTATGGGATAGAAGAAATGATTCCGGAATCCGGACCCGGGCTGACGATTGTTATGCTGATCGTTCTGCCGTTCGTATGGGGGATGCCGTTCGGGCTGGTAGCTGCGGAGCTGGGTTCAGTGAGGCCGCAGGAGGGCGGTTATTATAAGTGGGTTCAGGAGGCTCTGGGCGAGTTCTGGGGATTCCAGGCCGGCTGGTGGAGAACCGTATCCATTTATATTGATAATTCCCTGTATGTCATTCTGGCCGGAGGATACATTGCGGGACATTGGAACCTGTCTTCGACTACGGAATTAATCATTAAAGTCGTGATTATCGTATTTTTTATTTGGATCAATATCAGAGGTATAAGGGATGTTGGTGTTGTAAGTACAATTCTGGCCATTTTCGTTATTGCGGCCTTCGCTATGATCGCAGTATGTGGATTTACCAATATGGATCATAATCCGTTTGTACCGTTTACCGCGGATGGAGAAATCATGGGAGTACATGGCATTGCTTTCGGAGACTGGGTATACTACATAGGTGCCGGACTTGCGGTTGGCATGTGGATGTATTCAGGGTACGAATCCATGTCTACCATCGCCGGCGAGGTGAAGAATCCTCAGATTATTCCAAGGGCAACCATAATTACCGTACCTTTAATTATGGCCACTTATATTTTACCTACTGCGGCAAGTATCGGTTCTTTGGGCCGCTGGGAAGAGTGGGGAACAGAAGCAGGAACTGTCGGATACGCAGATGTAGCCGAACATTTCTGGGGTCCGGCATTCGGCGTGTTCTTTGTAATCGTAGCCGTAGTAGCAAACTGTTCTATTTTCAATACGTATATTGCTTCCGGCTCCCGGGGCTTCTTCGCATTGGCTGATGATCATCTGGCCCCGCCGATCATGGTCAAATGCGACAAGAAACACGGCGTTCCTTACGTAGCCGTACTGTCGGTAGGAATCGTTAATCTTATCCTCTGTCAGTTTGGTTTTGCGCAGGTTGTAATTGTGGACGTATTTATGCTGGTAGCATCCTATATCATGGTATATCTGTCAGCAATGATTCTCAGAAAGCGGATACCGAAGGAGGAGTACAAATTTAAAATCCCCGGCGGATATGGTTTCCTCTGTTTCATCTGTATCATGCCGATCATCATTGCTCTGCTGCTGTTCTTCTTAAACGGCACGGATTATTTCATCGGCGGCATGATCGGTATTGTATCCGGTCCGGTGCTGTACGTGATCTGGAAGTGGATGTACGGCGGTCTTGCGAAAAAAGATCCGCAGAGATTTCCGATCAATACGAAAACAAAGCTGGCAGTCGGTGATTTGAGGAAGATGTGCGGTATGTTCCTGGGCTTTGCTGTAATGGGCGGTCTGGCGGGACCTTGGCTCAGATGGTACGAAGGCGATTGGGGTCCTGAATATTATCAGGAAACATATGGAAACGGCTTCCTGGGCAATTTCGACGCTATGATCCACGCAATCGGGATCGCAGCGATCATCTTTGCCGTTATCGGTGTAGTGCTGGGGCTTCTGAGTCTTAAGCTGGAGCCTAAGAAAAACAGGCTGGATTAGAACTATACCTCTTTAAAGCCTTATTTACGGAAAAGAACGGTGTTCTGGCAGACAGAATCACCGTTCTTTTCTTTTCATTCCAGGATAAAAGTTGTATAATATTTATAATTTGTGATGCAGAATATAATTGCTGTTTAAAAAGGAGACTGGAGATGAGCTTGCTGCAACTGGATAACGACCCGCAACTTCAAGGTATAGCAAATGAGATTTTTCGGCAGCTGTTTCAACAAATGCCACAATTGGATGAACCTGCGAAAAGGAATATACGTCAGGCGATCGCATGTAATCTGGGAGATATCTGCGCCGCCCTGGAACTGGAGGATAATAAGCTGTTCACATACAGCACAGGCTGGTTTTACCGGCTGCTCTGCCCGCGGATGCCCTCGCGGACCACAGAAGCGATAAAGGATCTGATCTTGAAGGGCTATGACATGTTCGGCGCGTATGCCGGGAAGCGAATCGGCCCCGGAAAGCAGAAACAGCTGCAGGAGAGGATGCGCTCAGCTGTCGCTGCGGCGGGAAGGGAGCATGAAAACAGCAGTTGCGCAAGCAATGATACAGAGGATAGCTATGGAAAAGAAATCCAGGAGTTATTAGACTGCCTTCTGAGCTCCCAAATCCGGGATGCAATCTTTCTGGTTTCGGAATACAGAAAAAGAGGTATCCCCCTGGAGGACATCTATGTGGACATTACGGCCGGGTCCATGCGCAGAGTGGGTGACATGTGGCATCAGTATGCGATATCGGAGGCGCAGGAGCATTACTGTACGGCTACTGCTCAGCTGGCGCTGGCTCAGTTCTATCCGGTTATTTTCAGGCAGGAGAGAAAACGCAGAAAGGTTCTGGTGGCTTGTGTCGGAAGCGAGCTGCACGAAATGGGAGCACGGATGGTCGCGGATCTCTTCGAGTACGATGGGTGGGACAGTATCTATCTGGGGGCCGAAGTTCCTATTGATTCCATTCTTTCGGAGGCAAAACGAAGCGGGCCGGATCTTCTTGCGCTTTCGGTAACCTTGCCGCAGCACCTGCTGGACTGCAGGGAGGCTGTCAGGCAGGCACGCCGGCGGTTTCCTGATATGCGGCTGGCTGTCGGCGGCAATGCTTTTTCGCATACCGATGACATATGGGAAGAATGGGAAGTTGACGTTTATACGAAGGATGCCAGGGACCTTGTAAAATGGGCAGATAAGGCAATGGGATGAGGATATGCTAGGATATATTGCAGTATGTGACATATATGGAAATGTTGACCGGGTGATGGGGAGCATTCCTTCAGAGCTGGCCGTCAGAGTTGAGAATGTGGGACAGCTTTTCAAACAGACGGAGCAGCAGAGCGCTCTGCTGGAAAAAAGCGATGGCAGGGTGGTCTCTGTTTCTGTCTGTGCGGAATACGCAGGCAGAGAGGGACAAAGGAACGCCTATGCGGCGGCAAAGAACGTCGGCGACCGGATTCTTTTTCTGCTGTGCGATATTGAAGAGAACGAACAGCTTACCAGGCTGATGGAGCTGTACCTTTCGGCGGCCGCCCAAATACATGCGGATAAAGGGAAACCTTCTGACTACGATCAGCTCCAAAAGATCAACAATCAACTGATTAATTATCAGAGAGGGCTGGCGCGGGCCAATGAACGACTGAAACAGCTTTTGGAGGAAACCCGCGAGGCTAAGAGTACGATTGATGTTCTCGGCAGGGATCCGCTGACCAACCTTCTTACGCAGACGGCGTTTTTCGAGAATGCGAAAAAGCTGCTGAGGGAAAAGCCGGAGCAGGATTTTGATATCGTTGCTGTGGACATCGAGCGATTTAAAATTGTAAATGATGCCTTTGGTGCTCCCCAGGGGGATGAGCTGCTGGTCAGAATGGCCCACTTTCTGCAGAGCGTTCCCGCAGAAGGGGAAGCTTTATTCGCAAGAGCCAGGGCCGATAAGTTCTATGCCATGGTTCGCCGGTCGGAGGAGTTTTATGGTATCTTGAGAAAAAAGATGGCTCTGTTTGAAGAGACTTATCCTCTGCCCATGCGTCTTCAGATCAAAATCGGAGTTTACGCGGTTGAAGACAGGGAAATGGAAATCGTTCGGATGTGCGATCGGGCTGTTTTGGCGGCGGACAGTATCAAGGGAATCTATGACCGGGAGATGGCGTTTTACGATGATTCTCTGCGCGAAAAAATGATGCGGGAGCAGAAAATTATCGACACCATGGAAGAATCTCTGCAGCAGGGGAATTTTCAGGTGTTTTTACAGCCCAAAGTGGAAATCGGCACGGGAAAACTGATCGGGGCCGAAGCACTGGTGCGTTGGGATCATCCGGAATACGGAATGATATCGCCTGCGGATTTTATTCCGCTGTTTGAAAAAAACGATTTCATCTATAATCTGGATCGGTTTATGTGGGATAAGACCTGTCAAATCATAGAGATGTGGAAAAACAAGTTCGGCTCCTTTGTGCCGATATCGGTGAATGTTTCCAGAAAAGATCTCTACCATGGAGATTTGCCGGACGTGCTGACAAAGCTTACGGCGAACTATCATCTGAATCCTTCCGATTTGCATCTGGAAATAACCGAATCAGCCTATGTGGCGGATTCCCACCAGCTGCTTGCTGTCATAGGGCAATTGAAACAGATTGGCTTTGTCATTGAGATGGATGATTTCGGAAAGGGATACTCCTCGCTCAATACCCTATCGGAGCTGCCCATCGATATTTTGAAGCTGGATATGGAATTTCTGAAACCGGGGAAGAATATTATGCGCAGGCGGGAAATCATGCGGCTGGTCATTGATCTGGCCACCAGACTGAAGCTGCAGGTAATCGCAGAAGGGGTAGAGACGGAGGAGCAGAGGGATCTTTTGAAGGGAATGGGCTGTAAGTACGCCCAGGGGTATCTGTACGGCAAGCCTATGCACAGAGAGGCGTTTCTGCGCTATTTAACCGGCATCTATGCATAGGGCTAAAGTTTGAACGTTCCCTTAACGCAGCTTTTCCAGCAGTGTCTCCATGTCCTGGGGAAGCGGCGCTTCAAAGGTGACAGGTTTTCCTGTGACCGGATGGGAAAGACCCAGCCTGAACGCATGGAGCGCCTGGCGTTCAATAAGAAACGGGTTGGTTTCACCATACAGATGGTCGCTGACAATGGGATACCCAATATGGGCCATATGGACGCGGATCTGATGCGTACGGCCTGTTTCAAGGGCCAGCTCCACGAGGGAAAAGCCTGCCCGAAAACGTTCCACTACTTTATAGTGGGTGAGAGACGGGGCTCCGCCTTCCACGACGGCGCGTTCCACGCGCTCAGGATCCGGCTGGCCCACTGGCAGGTCGATGGTTCCGGTGTCGGACTCTACAAGCCCTTTGACAATGGCCAGATAGCGCTTTTCCACCAGACCGGCCTGACTCTGTTTCATAAAACTGGCCTGGCAGTGGGAATTTTTGGCCACGGCAACCAGACCGGAAGTATCCATATCCAGTCGGTTCATAAAGCGTATTTTGTAGTTCTGGCCGCTGTCCAGCATGTATTTCATAATGCCGTTGGCCAGGGTATGGTTGGAATGTCCTTTGGTGGGATGGACCACAAGACCCGGCTGCTTGTTGACAATCAGCAGGCTGTCATCCTCATAGACAATGGAGATGGGAATATCCTCAGGAATAAAATTGCTGGTTTCCCGGGGAAACTCTATGGTAATCACATCGCCGGTTTTTACTGGCAGCCATCCGGCTGTCTGCTCTCCGTTGAGATAAACCAGCTTCTCCCGTTTGATCTTGCCCCGCGTACGTGCGGAAAAGTCGAATTTATGACGCAGTACGCCTTTCACATCTAAGTCTTTATCTTCTTCTGTAACAATATATTTGAATTGGCTCATAGTTCTCCCTGAATATGTGTATTATAAAAATTTTGTTTTAACCTTGTCCCAAAAATCGTAAGACTCGAATCGCAGCAGATTAATGATGGTTTTGGAAAATTCTACTTTGATTTCCCGGACAGCGGTGTATGCGTGCTCGATTCCGTCGTTCATGAGAAAGATGCGGTTATTCTTGGAAATCTCCGGCACCACGCCTAAGGACAGCTCCGAAGGCAGGAGGATGCTGGAGGTGAAGGACCGATACGCAGTGGTATTCATAGGCGCGATAGGGGTCACCTGCAGCAGTTTGATCCGGGGATCTACGATGGACCCGCCCAGGGAATAGTTGTAGGCTGTGCTGCCTGCGGAGGTGGCTACCAGAATGCCGTCGCCGCTGAACTTTTCAATGGGACTGCTGCCGATGGAGATATTCAGATGGACCGAATAGGAATGGTTTCCTCTGATGACGATCTCATTGAGTCCCCGATGGACCTCTTTTGTTCCGTCCTGTGTGGTGACGGTAGCCTGTACCGTATTGAGCTGCTGCAATGTGTATTTTCCAGCCTGGTAATCCCGGATAAACGCATCCAGCTCCTGCGGGTCTTCCGGTGCCACTTCCTGGAAAAATCCCAGGTGGCCGGTATTGATCCCCACAAAAGGACTGGCCGGAAAATCGTAGGTATGTACGGCCTGGAGAAACGCTCCGTCACCGCCGATACATACGATCAGCTCACTGTCCGGGGAATATTCTTCCCGGACAGTAAAGCCGTTTTTTTCAAATTTTTCAACGAGGATTTCTTTTGTTTTCTGCGACAGATTGGTGCCGTTTGTAAATACGTTAATGCTTCTCATTTTTATACCAGCTTCTCAAATTCATCCACAAGACCCTTGAAAATTTCCATGGCCTGCTCAATTGGCGCGGGCGTGCTCATATCGACGCCTGCCAGCTTGAGCAGCTCGATGGGATGATCGCTTTCGCCGGTTTTTAAGAATTCAATATAGGCATCTCTCGCAGGAGCCCCTTCCGCCAGAATCTTGCCGGATATGGCCGTGGCGGCGGAATAGCCGGTGGCGTACTTGTAAACATAGAACGCATTGTAGAAATGCGGAATGCGCGCCCATTCGTAACGGATGGTGTCATCCTTTTCCACGGCAGGGCCAAAATATTTATCATTGAGTTTCTGGTATTCTTCACACATCCATTCCGCAGTCAATACCTGACCATCCTCGATGGCTTTGTGGGTCAGATGTTCAAATTCGGCGAACATGGTCTGGCGGAAGAGGGTAGTGCGGAATTCTTCAATATACAGGTTCAGCAGATATTTGCGCATTTGCGGGTCCGTTTCCTTGTCCAGAAGGTGACGCATCAAGAGAGACTCGTTTACTGTGGAAGCAACTTCTGCGGTAAAAATGGAGTGGCTGCCGTAGATATAAGGCTGAGCCTCCCGGGTATAGCTGGAATGCATAGAATGTCCCATTTCATGGACAATGGTAAAGACATCCTTGAGGGTATCCGTATAGTTGAGCAGGATATAGGGCATGCTGTCATAGCTGCCAAAGCTGTAAGCCCCACTGGTCTTTCCTTCGTTTTCATAAACGTCGATCCAGCCGGCTTTGATTCCTTTGTTCATTCGCTGGATATATTCACTGCCCAGCGGCGCCAGACCTTCGCGCATCATATCCAGAGCCTGTTCGTAAGGGATCTTTTTCTTGGGCAGCTCCACAAGGGGTACATAGATATCGTACATCTGCAACTGATCTACGCCCAGCAGCTTTTTACGGGTTTCCATATAGCGGTGGACCGTAGGAAGGTTATCGTTAACCACCTTGACCAGGTTGTCATAGACTTCTTCCGGGATATTGTCGCCGGAAAGGGCAGCCTGACGGGCAGAGCCGTATTTACGAATGCGGGCGCTGATGACATCGGTTTTCGTATTGTAATTATAAGCGGACGCGATGGTGTTAATCATGGATTTGAAAGCGGCGTACATGTGGTCGTAGGCTTCTTTTCTGACTCTGCGGTCATGGCTTTCCATGAAAGTGATATAGTTGCCGTGGGTTAGTTCTACCTTGTCGCCGTCCTCATCGGTGATAGTTCCGAATTTCAGGTCCGCATTGTTGAGCATGGTAAAGATATCGTTGGTAGCGCCAGTGATTTCGCCCATCTGCGCAAGGATGTTTTCTTCTGCCTTAGAAAGTACATGTTCCTTTTCCCGCAGCACGTCCCGGATCACGAATTCGTACTGCTTGAGTCCGGCCTCTTCTTCAATATATGAGAGGAGGGTATCCTCAGAAGCGTCTAAAAGCTCCGGCGTGAAAAAGGACATGGCGGCGGAAACCTGAGCGATAATGCTCTGACATCTGTCAGTCATTGCCTGGTATTTTGTCTCCCGGTTGTCCTCATCGCGGCGCATCCTGGCATAAACAAAGACCTTCTCCAGCTTCTGCCAGATGGCGTCCCGTTCGCGAAACGCGGCCAGAAGCGTATCGGCGCTTTCCGTCAAATGTCCGGCAAAGCGGCCGTATTTCTCAGTCTGAGCCAGAACCTCTTTAATGTCGGCCTCGATAGTCCCTTCGTCAGGAAACATGTCCTCTATGTTCCATTTGTATTTTTGATCGATCTGATCCCTCGTTTTCAGTGATTTGTCACTCATATTTGTTAGCCTCCTATAAATTTGTATCGAGAAAAATCTCGGTAAGCGCATTGCGAGTCTCTTGACTTTGGCGTATAATAAAGCGTATTATACATAATGCGTTTATTATACCACAAAAAGGAAAGGAAAATCACCAGGATGGATAATCGACCTATAGGTTTTTTTGACTCGGGACTTGGAGGGCTGACCTGCATCCCAAATTTGATGAAGACATTCCCCAAGGAGCGAATCATATATTTTGGGGATACGGCCAGGACGCCCTACGGTTCCAAGGCCACCTCTACGATTAAAAGCTTTTCCATGCAGATCGCGGATTTTCTTGTGAGGAACAATGTAAAGATGATCGTCATTGCCTGCAATACGGTCAGCGCGACCTGTCTGGAGGAACTGCAGGAACGGTTTCCCGATGTGCCTGTGGTGGGAATCATTCGTCCGGCGGCGGAGACAATTGTCAGGAGCTGTTCTACCATGAATAAGATCGGGATTATTGGAACGAAAGTAACGATCCAGAGCGGCGCTTATAAAGAGCAGATACATAGCCTCAATGACGAGATGGACATCTATGAGACTCCGTGTCCCGCTTTTGTTCCGCTCATCGAGGAAGGAATCATACAAAACGATATCATGGACCTGACCATCAAATATTATATGGATGATTTTATTCTGGAAAACAGACTGGACACCATTGTGCTGGGGTGCACCCATTATCCTCTGATCCGTTCCAACATCAAACGGATTTATCCTTCTCTCAGGATCATAAATCCTTCGGAAGAGATCATTCACAGCATTGAGAAAATTCTCAGAGAAAAAGATATGCTGGCCGGTGACTTTGAATTTGAGAACGTTTTTTATGCCAGCGACCTTTCTGAGAACTTTGTCAATATGATTGAGAGGATCTTCCATGAGGAAGATATAAAAGTAAAGTTTAAAAATCTGGAACTGGAAGCAGTGGAGGAAAAGAAATGAATTTTGAAACCTTGTTGGAATTTCTGGAGCTGGAAAGCGCGGACGAATTTGAGTATTTTGAAAATCTCGCAGATCTTGTGGAGGCGGACGCGGAAATTCTGCCGGAAGCGGTCTATCAGCTGTTTGAAGGCGTGGAGATGGAAATTCTGGGGGAGCTTTTAGAGAATTACTTTGAAGAAATGCTTAAGTCCGTGCCGGAGGACACAGTGGAACTCTATACGCTTCTGGACTCGGTGAAAATGGCTTTGATCGGCATGTCCCGCAATATTGAGGAAGACAGCGATCTGGTGCTTCTGGCCGATGAATTTACCCGTTTCCGCAATTGGTACTCGCTGGATTCTGTGGTATGGGTCCGTGAGATCGGAGAAGGCGGACGCGAGAAGGGTATGCCCCTCAGGGACGCTCTGACTCTTTCCCGTGTGGAACAGCTGGGCGGGGAATCTTACGAATATATTTTTGATGAAGCGCTGGATTTTGAGATGGACCAGTACAGTATGTCTTTTGCTGATCTGGCGGCGGACGATCTGGCAGAGGAACCGGAGGATGAGGACGAAGAAGAGGATCCTCAGCTGAAGTACACGGACTATGTGTTCACTCCTGAAAAACTCCACTAATCACAGTTTTCACAGTTTGCCGATGACCTGCATAGTATGAATTAAACAATTTGTATTATGGAGGTTTTTTTATGGATGAAAGAGAATGCTGCGAACGGGAATGTTTGCGGGACTGCAAGGAAAAATGCTTTGAGGAATGCTGCTGTGACAACAATAACAGCGGAAATATCATCTGGATCTTAATTCTGGTATACTTACTCTTCTGTAACAATAACAACGGTCACGGAAAAGGCGGTCTGTTCGGCGGCCTGTTCTAAGCAGCGGAGAATGCCGCGCCAGTAAAACGGCGCGGTTATTTTTTTGCCTGCAATTTCCACGGCTGCTTTCCGGGAGCCGGGAGAAAAGAGGCAACTTGCTAAATGCTGGAGATCTGCAGCTGCGGATGGAGAGAAAATTTGAAAAAGCCGCAATTTATGTTCCGTACGGACCCTTTTTCAGCGGACAGGAACATAAAGTAAACTTATTCAACCCTCTAAACTTATTACTTTGCTTCTATATTGACAGATGTGCAGATGAATTTGCGCATCTCTATTTAAAAACACGCAAAATTGTTTGAACTTCCTGTACAATTTTAAAAAAGTGTGTTCGCAAAATGACCACAGAGTGCTATCTGGAACATAAAATGATAATTGGAATTTTTTTGAATCTATCTTAAAGGGGCTGGGGAAGGAAAGCAAGTAGATGTAAGATCTAGCATTATTATAACCTTCTGCAAAGACCATTTTTCCCAAAACAGCTGATGACAAGGCCGATGCGTTATGGTAAAGTAATAAGATAGTGTAGCGTAGTGTATCAATAGAAGAAAGGTTGGTGAATTTTTTGATTCGCTTAAAAAACGTATCCAAATTCTATTACAGCAAAGGCATGATCGCCAGCGGTTTTTCCAAGGTGAATCTTGAATTTGACGTAGGCGAATTTGTTGTTATCACAGGAGAGTCGGGAAGCGGCAAGTCCACTCTGCTCAATGTGATCTCCGGGCTGGACTCCTACGAAGAAGGAGAGCTTTACATAAACGGCCGGGAGACCAGTCATTATCTGGCCGCGGACTTTGAAGAATACCGAAAAAAGTATATCGGCAATATCTTTCAGAATTTCAATCTAATCAACAGTTATACCGTTTATCAGAACGTTGAGCTGATCCTGCGGATCAACGGCTATAAAAAGAGCCAGATCAGGGAGAAGGTTCCCGCCATCATCGAGCGGGTGGGTCTCAGCGAATATTCCAAAACGAAGGTTTCCAAATTGTCAGGAGGACAGAAGCAGAGAGTTTCCATAGCCAGAGCTTTGGCCAAGGACACGTCTGTTGTCGTGGCCGACGAACCTACCGGAAACCTGGATAGTAAATCCGCGGAAGGGATTACCCAGCTTCTCAGCGAAATATCCAAGGACAAACTGGTGATCGTCGTTACCCATAACTACGATCAGTTCGCGCCTTATGCCACGCGGAAGATCAAAATGCACGACGGAAAAATCGTAGAAGACGAGCAGCTGCGGCAGACTCACTTCGCCGGCCCGGTTCAGCAGGAGGATATCCCGGTAGGGAATATTTCCGCAGGAAGCAAGCTGCGTTTGGGGCTGAGAAATACCTTCAACATCATTCCCAAATTCCTGCTGCTTTTAGTGGTGTTTCTCTTTGTAGTGCTTGCGGTCACTTCGGAATACACCACCTTTAAACAGAGTGACGATGAAGCGGCTAAAATGGGGTATAACGACTATTTCCAGAATTACAGCCAGGATCGGATCATACTGAAAAAAGCCGACGGAAAGGCATTCACAGACGAGGACTACCAAAAGCTGCGGGCTGCGAAAAACGTCAAGTCTGTGGTGCGTGAAGATATATTGATGGATAACAGTATTTATATTGAAGGTCTTGAGAATAATGATTTTGCCTATGATGCCTTCCCCAGATCGCTAAGCGATTTCAAGGGAAAGCTGGCACATGGGAGACTGCCGGAAAAGGAAAACGAAGTAGTTATAAGCGGCCCCTCCGAGGATTACTATCTGAGATCCGATAACGTAGATGGACTTATCGATCATACTTTTTCGATTATGACGCCTACGGAAACGACAATGAAGGTGAAGGTGGTCGGCGTGGCTTATGAAGAACTGGCCAATGACATGTCCTTCTACGGAGGCAATATTTACATGCAGGACAGCCGTATTGAAAAGCTGCTGCGGGAAACCTACGGCTACAGAAGTCAGGTAAAGACCACAGCAGGGGACACGGTCCTTCCCTATGATATGGGCGGCATGATGTACCGGCCCGTAGCCAACAGCAACGTAGAAAAAGGCGACTGCCTGGTTTCCGAAGAGCTGAACGGATACTATAAAAAGGGAAAGGCTGCAGGGCAGGATATTACTATTTCAGCTAAAAATATTTTTTATGGCAAATCCATAAAGCTGAAAGTTAAGGATACCTATAATAAGAAAAACTTCACCGCCAAGACCGGCATCAAGGATTTCGAGGATAACGACGGCGCCATCTATATCAATAAAGCGGATTACAACAAGCTCTTTGAAGCGAAAAATTATCAGAGTACTGTTTATGTAAAGGATATGAAGGAAATCGACAGTACGGTCGCCGCGCTGAATAACATGGGCTATGAGACTTTGGCTGTCAAAGATACAATCTATGATATGTCCAATGATCTGACCTCGATCGTGCAGGTGCCGATCGCTGTCATCATACTCTTTGCCGTATTCTTTATCGCCTATTTTGTTATCCGCTTGATTTTGAGATCGCGGGTTTCCTATTTCAGCATTCTGAGAATGCTGGGACTGGCGAAAAAGAATATCCGCAGAATTCTGGATGTGGAGCTGTTCGCCATTGTCAATATCGCCTTCGGACTGTTTTTAATCGCGGTTCTTCTGGTAAATTACGATGTTATCCGGGTTGAATATCTGAAAACCCTGATCGAATATCTGAAAGTGACGGATTATATAATCCTTTACGCTGTCCTCCTTGTCATGTCTTATCTGATTTCCGGCAAATTCGCAAGAAATCTGTTTAAAAAGACGGCAATGGGATCGTTTAGAGAGGAGGCGTAGTCATGGTAAAACTGGAACATGTAAACAAATATTTTAACAAACGCAAAAAGAACGCGATCCATGTAATCAATAACACTTCCCTGGAAATGGAGCAGACCGGCCTTGTGGCGCTGCTGGGTCCCAGCGGATGCGGAAAGACTACGCTGCTCAACGCCATCGGGGGCCTTGACAAGGTCAGCAGCGGCAGGATCTTCATCAACGGCCAGAGAATCACCCGCAGACGCTCCGGAAAGGTGGATCAGATCCGTAACCTGAATGTGGGCTATATCTTCCAGAACTATAATCTGGTGGATAACATGACGGTTTTCGACAATGTTGCCATTGCGCTGAAAATGGTCGGCGTCAAAGATAAAAAGGAGATCGAAGAAAAAGTAAATTACGTGCTGGAAAAGGTGGGCATGTACCGGTACAGAAATCGATACGCGGATATGCTTTCCGGCGGCGAGCGCCAAAGGGTGGGCATCGCCAGAGCCATTGTCAAAAATCCGGCGATCGTTATAGCCGATGAACCGACGGGAAATCTGGACAGCAAGAACACCCTGGAAGTCATGAATATCATCCGCTCCATTTCCCAGGACCGCCTGGTTATTCTGGTTACCCACGAGGAAAAGCTGGCCGATTTTTACGCATCCAGAATCATCCGCATCCGCGACGGCGAAGTGATTTCCGACGAAGAAAACCAGCATGCCAATAACCTGGATTACCGGCTGGAAAATAAAATCTATCTGAAAGACATTTCGGATCACAAACGATTGAAAACGGACTTGTATAACATTGATTTCTATAACGACAGCAAGAGTCCGCTGAAACTGGATATTGTCGTAAAAAACGGAAACATATACATCCGTACCGACGAATCCAAGGACCGGCTGGAGATTGTAGATGAAAATTCCAGTATTGAAATGGTGGATGAGCACTATCGGGAAATGACGAAAGAAGAGTCTCTGGAAAACAAGTTTGATCTGGAAAAACTGGCGCCCAGAGGACGGCGCAGATATACGTCCATACTCAATCCTTTTACAATGCTCAAGCGGGGCTTCAAAACGGTGTTCAATTATCCGATCCTGAAAAAAATACTGCTTTTGGGATTTCTCATCGCCGCTATGTTCATCACTTACGGCGTCAGCCATATTTTCGGCGTGCTTCACGTTACGGACGATGAGTTTGTGACCGCCGACAAGTCCTATGTGACCATTGTGGGAAAAAACGTCAGTGTAAAGAGCTATCAAAAGTATGAAAAAAATGGGCTCTTTGACTATATTATGCCGGGAGATTCTAAGGTATCCCTATCCATGCCATACGATCAGTACTTTCAGCTTCAAGATAATTCCGCAATGATTGGCGGTTCGCTGTCCTCTTACGGGAAGCTGAATGAATCGGATCTGGCCTATGGCCGCCTGCCGGAGAATAAGAAAGAGATCGCAGTGGATAAAATGGTTCTCAAAGGAGTCATTGATGAACAGCAGACGAAGATGGCAGGATTCGGCGAGGCAAAGGATTTCCTGGATCAAAAGGTTACTGTTCCGGAGATGAACGATATGACCATCGTCGGTATTACAGACCGCCAGAGCCCCTGCATTTATGCGGACCAGAAGATCTTCATCAATCTGCTGGCAAACGCAAAGGCAGAAGACAGCATGGGAGAGGAAATGTCGGGAATCAGCGATGATGAGGGCAGCGAAGCCACTCTGCTGGATTATAAGCTGAAGAAAAAATCCGTGGAACTGAAAAAGGGCAGCTGGCCTACCAAGGATTATGAGGTGTTGGTCAGCGAAAGCCATAAGGAAGAGATGCCTCTCAATAAGGAAATCGCCGAGAAGGTCAACGACAAAAAGCTGAAAGTAGTGGGATATTATACGGATAAAGAAAACAGTGATTTTATGCTGGTCAACAATAATACGATCAAATATAACCTGATTAAAACCAAGTCAAACATTACGGCAAGCCCGAAGGATAAGGACGAAGCCATAGTGGCTCTTCAGGAAGAGCAGGTAAATGTAAAGGACATCTATGCGGACAGCAAAAAAGCTTATAAGAAAGAAACATGGTCCTCCGTACGTTCGGCACTGGTCATGGCAGGCGTGGTGCTGGCCATTTCCTTTATCGAAATCTTTCTGATTATCCGTGCGTCCTTCCTTTCCCGGGTCAAGGAAGTCGGGGTCTATCGGGCGATCGGAGTAAAGAAGAGCGATATTTACAAGATGTTCCTGGGTGAGATTTTGGCTATCACGACTATAGCCAGCATGCCGGGATTCCTCTTCATGGCCTACATACTGAAAAAACTCGCCGGTTTTTCGATCTTCTCCGACATGTTCCAGGTGACGCCGACGGTCATGGGGCTGTGCGTGATACTCCTTTATGGGTTCAACCTCATTTTCGGATTGCTGCCTGTGTTCAGAACCATGAGAAAACGTCCGGCAGCCATTCTCAGCAGAACGGATATTAATTGATTTCAGAAAAGAATACTGATAGGCAAAAGCAAGCCCTGCGCTTGCTTTTGTTTTTTCGAAATGGTATGATGGATTCGTGCGATTTCAGCAAAACAAACGGAGATAAACGGAAATGGATCAGGAAAAGAAGAAATACCGGACCGGGCTTTTCTGCTCGCTGTCCTGTTCTGTCTTGTGGGGCGTGCTCCCCATCTATTGGCAGGCGCTGAGGCCCATTGAATCATCCGTGATCATATTCTACCGAATTTTTCTGGTAGGGGTGGTCTGTTTTTTTGCTGCCCTGAAAATCTTCGGCATGGAAGAAATTAAAAAGCCGCTGCGGGTTCCCGGAGCCAAGCTCAAGTATTTTATAGCGGGCGTCCTGATTACCGCCAACTGGAGCATCTATATCTGGGCTGTCAATGCGGACCACGTAATCCAGACCTGCATCGGATATTACATAGAACCTCTGATGGTCTGCGTGTTCGGCATTATTTTTTTCAGGGAGAAACTGACGCGGCACAAGCTGGTGGCATTCCTTTTGGCCTGCATCGGGGTGGTAATTATTCTGGTTCATTTTATGGAGGTGCCTTTCATTGCGCTGGGCCTGGCCCTGACCTTTGCCATCTATGCGGCCATTAAAAAGAGTATCGAACTTCCGGCGCTGCTGTCCCTTTTATATGAGACCATGTTCTTATCGCCCGCGGCCCTGGTAGTAGTCATTTATCTGGAAGCGACAGGAAAGGGTGCTTTGGGCACAGGAGAGCCATACCAGTATGTTCTGCTGCTGATGGTGGGCTTTGTTACAGCGGTTCCTCTGGGTCTGTTCGCGGCAGCGGCCAATAAGATACCCATGGTAACTTTAGGAATTCTTGAATACGTTTCCCCGTCCATTTCACTGGTTATCGGCATTTTCCTGCTGAAAGAACCGTTTGATATGATCCAGTTCCTGTCCTTTGCCGTCATCTGGATCGGGCTGGCGGTTTTCAGTCTGGGCGAGTATAGAGAAAGTAAGAGGTGATGACATTGAATAAGAAACATGAAACGGACTTTTTTGATATATTTGGTACCGGACACGATCGGTTTGGATTTCCGGAAGGCATACATAGAGTGACGGCCGGTCACGGCGGAGAAGCGATCCTGATCTGCGGCAGTGAGAAAACGGCGCTTCTGGACTGCGGGATGGCTTATTGCGGAGACGAGCTGGTGGAGAACCTGCGGCAGTCGCTTTCCGGCAGAACGCTGGACTATATCCTGCTGAGCCATAGCCACTACGATCATATCGGAGCACTGCCTTATGTGAAACGGGCCTATCCGGAAGCTGTTGTCTATGGTGCGGAAAAAGCACAGTCCATTCTGATCCGTCCCGGAGCACGCCAGCTGATGAAGGATCTGGGGGAGACTGCCCGCGACAAATATGAGCCCGGATCCCAAAGGGAGATCATTACCGACGGACTGGCAGTGGAAAAGGTAATCAAAGAAGGCGATGAGATTTCTCTGGGCAATGAAAAATTTGTGGTACTGGAAACGAAAGGACACACGGACTGCTCTCTGACCTTTGTTCTGGAACCCATGGGTATGATGTTTGCCAGTGAAAGCACGGGAATTCTGGAAAAGATCGATTACGTCCATACGCCGATTCTTAAAAGCTATGAGGATGCCATGGAATCCTTTGAAAAATGTAAAGCATACGGTCCTAAAACCATCGTTTTACCGCATTTTGGAATGATCCCGGAGGATTTCAACGAAACCTACTGGAACTTCTTTGAAAAGGAAGTGGAAAATAAAAGGGTGTATCTGCGCGGCCTGGTGAAAGAGGGCCTTTCCGAGGATGAAATTTTCCGGCAGTACGCAGCCAAATACTGGGATCCGATCAAGGAACAGGAGCAGCCCTATGAAGCCTTTATGATTAACTCGAAGAATATCGTAAAGGTGCTGTTAAAAAGCCTGGACTAAGGAAGGACAGGGCGTCAGGCCAGACCGCTTTACAAAAAAATACCAATACCTTTCTGGCTGCTTTTTCGGTTCCATGTCCGAAAAAAGACAGCCGCATGACAGGCATTGGTATTTACTAGGAACGAAACGGTAATTTCATATGGTGATACTTGCGGTACGGCGAGATCAGCTTAGCCAAACCTCGGTTGTAGAGCTTGTAGCCCCAGACTCCGGTCCAGTGGTCCTTATACTTGGCTTTGACCGTATACTCGCGGACAATCCCTCCTGAATAGAATGGATGGGCGGCCTTTACCGCATGAATCAGATCGTTGTTGCATGTGATCACATCATGGGTGACTGTTTCGGCCATGCCCACATAGCGCTCCTCATGGGCATCGGAACCGCCGAAGGTCGGCAGATCATAACGTTCGGCCAGTTGCAGGGCCAGTTCGTTGGATCTTGAGGATTCACAGGTGTTAAAGGTTTCAACGAAATCAAAACGTTCGAACAGCTCCATGTTCATCTTTTTAAAATACATGGCGCTGGAACTTCTGACTCCGAATGGATGGGCAGGGCCCAGTATTCCGCCAAAGCGATGGACGATTTTCAAAAGCCGCCGCAGAGTCATGCCGCGGACATTCAAAATCGGCAGATACAGATTATCGGGCATGATTACGAGGATATGCCCGGCGTCTTTTGTATCGTACTCTACGCCTCGGAGAACCACGAAGTCTGTGAATTCAGGCCGATTCTTTATTTTGTCCCAGGCTTTGCAGCCCTTATACGAGTTGTGGTCGGTGATCATAAAACCGTCGAAATCCTGTTCTTTCAGTAATTCGACGTATCGCTCCAATGTTACTTTTGAATCAATGGAGCCTTCTTTTGTGTGACAATGTAAATCAAATTTCAATGTGCAACACCAGCTTTCTTCTCTTACTTATTTAACTATAAACCTATTCTTCGCAGATTTCAATTAAGATTGTGTGATTTTTCAGTTGAAAGGCAAGAAATATTCGTGTATTATGGAATAAAATGTAAATTTGAAAAAGGGGACGTAATGGATATAAAAGACGAAAAACAGATTTTACTTCAAAAATATTTTGGCTATGATTCCTTTCGCGAAGGGCAGGAGACTCTAATCGAAAGCATTTTGCAGGGAAGAGATACCTTCGGCATCATGCCTACGGGAGCGGGAAAGTCCATTTGCTACCAGCTTCCGGGAATCATGATGGAAGGCATCACTCTGGTGATTACTCCGTTGATTTCACTGATGAAAGACCAGGTGGCGGCACTTAAAGAAGCAGGTATTCGAGGTGCCTATTTCAACAGTTCGCTGACTCCTGGACAATACCGCAAGGCTCTGACCCTGGCTAAGCAGGGGACGTACAAGATTGTCTATGTAGCGCCGGAGCGTTTGATGAACAGAGAGTTTCTGGACTTTGCCCAGTCTGTAAAGATCGCAATGGTTACGGTCGATGAAGCCCACTGTGTTTCCCAATGGGGGCAGGACTTCCGCCCCAGCTATCTGAAGATCCTGGACTTTGTCCGGCAGCTTCCCTATCGGCCGGTTATCAGTGCTTTTACCGCCACCGCCACCAGGCAGGTGAGGGAGGATGTAGTGCGTATCCTGCAGCTGGAAGATCCTACTGTGCTGACCACTGGTTTTGACCGCAAAAACCTGTTTTTCTCCGTACAGAAACCGGGGAACAAATACAGCGTTGTCAAGAATTATATCGACACGCACCCCGGTAAGAGCGGGATCATCTATTGCCTGACACGCAAGCTGGTGGAAGAGGTCTGCGAGCGCCTGGATGCGGAAGGGGTCGCGGTTACACGCTATCATGCGGGCCTTTCCGATGAGGAGCGGCGAAAAAACCAGGACGATTTCATCTATGACGTAAAGCCCATCATGGTGGCCACCAATGCCTTTGGCATGGGAATCGATAAATCCAATGTTAATTTCGTCATTCATTATAATATGCCCAAGAATATTGAAAGTTACTATCAGGAAGCGGGCCGGGCCGGCCGGGACGGTGAGAAGGCGGACTGCATCCTTCTTTATGGAGGCAAAGACGTGATTACCAATCAGTTTTTCATTGAGAAGGACAGTGAAAACGAGGAGATCGACGAAGAAGAGCGGGAACTGATTCGGGAAAGGGACAGGATGCGTCTGAAAAAGATGACCTTTTACTGTCATACCAATGACTGCCTTCGCAGCTACATACTCGGTTACTTCGGTGAAAAAGCCCAGGGTTACTGCGGCAACTGCATCAACTGTCTGACTCAGTTTGAGGAAAAGGATGTGACAAAAACCGCCAGACATTTGATCGGCTGTGTGGACAGCTGTGGTCAGCGATACGGCCTCAATGTAATCATCGATGCGGTTCACGGAAACAATACGGAGAAAATCAGACGCTATTATTTGGATGAAAACGATTATTACGGTATGGAATCGGACAAATCCGTCCATTATCTGCGGCAAGTGGCGGACTTTCTGCTGATAAACGATTATCTGGAGCAAACCGACGACCGGTACAGCGTACTGCGGCTGGGACCCAATGCCCGCCGGATTTTAGCCAGAGAGGAAACTCTGACTATGAAGGTGGCTAAGGATAGAGAGCCTGCGCAGAAGCCGGCCAAAAGCAGGCGCGTGGATTACGATATTAAAAACCCGCAGCTTTTCGAAGAGCTGCGGGAATTGCGCATGAAGTTCGCCAGAACCCAGAGCGTACCGCCTTACGTGGTATTCACCGACAAGTCCTTGAAGGAAATGTGCGCACTGATGCCGGAAACCAAAGAGCAGATGCTGGCGGTTTCCGGGGTGGGAGAGTCCAAGTATAAAAAGTACGGGCAGGCGTTCCTGGAAGTGATAAAAAACTATAAATAGTTAGAGCTCTTCGCACATTTCCGCCACTTTCAGCATAATCGCGCATTCGATCCGTTTTTTGTGCAGCTCGCAGCCCATCTCGTAGACCCCGGTGATGGAGCCTGTAGTGTGATAGGCATTGGCAGCGCAGCCGCCGCTGCAGTAAAGCTTGGCAAAACAATCCTTACATTCGTCGTGGGAATAGACATTGCAGCCCTGGAACTCTTCACAGACAGCGCCGTTTGTGATACCGTCATAAATGTTTCCTAAAAGGAATTTTTCATCGCCAACGAATTGGTGGCACGGATAAAAATCGCCGGAAGGGGTTACTGCCATGTACTCGGTGCCAACGCCGCATCCGGATATCCGTTTTACGATACACGGTCCGCCGGTGAGATCGATCATATAGTGGTAGAAGGTAAAATCGCGGCCTTTTCCTTCCCGTTTGCGCTCCAGCATTTCACAGGCCAGCCGTTCATATTCGCTGAGCAGCTTCGGCAGATCGGATTCGGTCAGGGCATAGGGAGCATCGGGCGGTGCCACCACCGGCTCAATGGAAAGCTCCTTGAATCCCAGATCGGCCATGTGCAGGATATCGCTGGCAAAATCCGTGTTGTAATGGGTATAGGTTCCGCGGACATAATAGTCCTTTTGATCCCGGCTTTGCGCCAGCTTTTTAAAGGCTGGCAGGATTGCTTCGTAAGTACCGCCCAGGTCCAGAGTCCGGCGCATTTTGTCGTTGACTTCTTTTCTGCCGTCAAGACTGATAACCACGTTGCTCATTTCCTTTTTTGCGAACTCAATGACTTCATCATTTAGCAGGATTCCGTTGGTGGTCAGCGTAAAGCGAAACTTTTTCCCGCATTCTTTTTCCCGGGAGCGGCCGTAAGCGACTAGCTGCTTTACAACTTCGAAGTTGAGCAGGGGTTCACCGCCGAAAAAGTCCACTTCCAGGTTCTGACGGGAACCGGAGTTTTCAATCAGCCAGTCCAGCGCCCGTTTGCCCACGTCATAGCTCATCAGCGCTTTTTCTCCGTGATATTCGCCTTTGCCGGCAAAACAATAGCCGCAGGTCATGTTGCAGGCGTGGGCGACATGGAGACAGAGAGCTTTTACAACGGATTGGCGTTTTTTGAACAGATCTGCCTGCCCGGCAAAAATATCTTCCGTATATAGCTTTTTCTCTTTTTTCAGGGCTTCCAGATCGTCAATGACCTCCCGGACTTCATCGGCCGTGATGCCGTGGCGCGCAGTAATGACTTTGATCAGTTCTGCTGCTGGCATATTCTCATAAAGTTCAATGATGTCGTAGGCTACATCGTCTACTGTGTGGACGCAGCCGCTGTTCACATCTAGCACAATATTGTAGCCGTTCATTTTATATTGATGGATCATAATTTTATCCTTTCGTAACAAGAAAATAGCTGCATCCCTTCCAGAAGGAAATGCAGCAATATCGCAATTCTACAGATTCGGCAGGGCCGAATATCTCTGTACTAGTTCTTGCACTGTTCGCACTGCTGGTTGGCAACACTGCAGGAAGTCTTGCTTGCGGACTGGCAGGATGTCTGGCATTCGCCGCAGCCGCCTGTCTTAGCGGACTTTGCAAGATCGCGGGATACTAAAGTCTTAATTCTTTTCACTTGGAATTCCACCTTTCTGTTCAATATGTTCATAATTATGTATTCAACATGAGCAATGATAACATATTTTTGTGCGGTTGTAAAGGGTGGCTGTGCGGCAGGTGCTGTTGAATGTGGCGCTGCTCGCATTCATGCCCCTGCAGCCGGGAATCTTAGATTAAGAAGTTATCGGCAGGCTGCAATGCGGTGACTTTTCGAAAAAATCGGCGCAAAGTTACGCAAAGTTGTGGATTTGCGGGCGCTCAAAACCGTAGAAAATGAAAATTTGTGCTGCCGGCTTGTGTTTGGAAGATAACTTACGAGCCCCGTCGAGTAAGTTTCACGTATTCTAGTACTCTGTACCATACAATGCGGTTACAGCAGGGAATAACTGAGGGGTTGCGACCAAATTCTGATTCTCTGGATAAATCTCGCCACCATTGACTGGCAAAAGACACCCTAGTCGCAGATTTTTTAGCAATATGCATATTTGTTCAACATCCGGTTCATTTTGAATTCGTTGTTGATGTATTTCCAAGGATTGAAGGCCGTTGCTCCTGTTCAAATCCGCATATTGCTTGAGTTTTTGTTCCACCATGCTCTGTATCCTTGAAAAAAGGTCAACAAGAACCTGATTTTTCGCTACGTGTTGATAAAAATAACAATAGGTATTTTGTTTTTATATGAGTTGGCTCTGCCTGTTGTTACAAGCTATATTATTTTCTTCATTGAAAGACCATTCTGATTACTATTAAACTCAAATGCGATCAGAAGGATCGCCGTTGGTGTGATTAATTTAAAAAACAAATCTTGTTACTGTTAAACAGATCAGGTTGGTCTTGGAAATGTAGATAATACGTCATTTAAAAACAACTTCTTGTTACTGTTAAACAAAATTCTGCAATATGCAAAAAAGATCAGAGAGGAATTTAAAAACAACTTCTTGTTACTGTTAAACCAGTAGACCGGGAGACTCTATGCAATGCTTTTCCATTTAAAAACAACTTCTTGTTACTGTTAAACCTGCCAACTCCTTCCACTCGCCTTCCAGCACAACAATTTAAAAACAACTTCTTGTTACTGTTAAACTTACATGGCATTATGGCCGACGGTTATGTTAGTGAATTTAAAAACAACTTCTTGTTACTGTTAAACAAAACGCTCCTTTCCGGGAGCGGGGAAGGAGAACAAATTTAAAAACAACTTCTTGTTACTGTTAAACGCAAGAAGTATGCCAATTACAGCGCCAATTACGAATTTAAAAACAACTTCTTGTTACTGTTAAACTGGAACGAAGACTACACAAAATGCGGCAAGGGATATTTAAAAACAACTTCTTGTTACTGTTAAACACAAAAACGATATTTTCACGATACCAATTATATTCATTTAAAAACAACTTCTTGTTACTGTTAAACTTAGAAAATTTATCACCAGAGCAACAGGAGGATATTTATTTAAAAACAACTTCTTGTTACTGTTAAACCTCATTCCAGTCAACCATATATTCTTCATTTATCCAATTTAAAAACAACTTCTTGTTACTGTTAAACTTAAGCACCCCCCATATCCAGATATTGGAAAAACTTATTTAAAAACAACTTCTTGTTACTGTTAAACATATTATAAATAAATTCACTGTAAGCAAGCAAAATTTAAAAACAACTTCTTGTTACTGTTAAACTTAGATCAGGGCGGCAAAATGGTTCGAGAAAAGATATTTAAAAACAACTTCTTGTTACTGTTAAACGACATATGCAGACCCACAAAGCTTGTTGGCTATGTATTTAAAAACAACTTCTTGTTACTGTTAAACTCCTGCCTTCTCATTAATCCCTTCCAACTTTTTTATTTAAAAACAACTTCTTGTTACTGTTAAACAACTTCCACCTGCCCAAACAGGAAATCTAATTCATATTTAAAAACAACTTCTTGTTACTGTTAAACTTCATACCGGTTGTGACTGCGCATCAAAAAGCCGAATTTAAAAACAACTTCTTGTTACTGTTAAACGCCATTTCCTGCACCTTTGGATTCGTATAATCAAATTTAAAAACAACTTCTTGTTACTGTTAAACATGAAAAAATATGATCTGTACCGTTTTGACAAAAATTTAAAAACAACTTCTTGTTACTGTTAAACCATCGGAATATTCAGCTTTTCCTAATTATTATAATACAGAACACCTTAAAAAATCAACGTAGATGCATATTTTTACCAGCCAAATACTCTCAGAAGTAAAAATCATAATAAGTAAGCAATAATGTTGAAATCTCAACACTTGTGGTATTGGTTTACAAATATAGCTTGGGAAAACTAGAGCTATACTATTTTTTCGATTGGAAATGGCGTTAACGTAAGTTTCACTTCTTCTATACCTTTCGGCAACGCCGATACAAATTCGGTTAGAATCGTATATTGTTTTCCTAATCAAAAGCGGCGTTGCTGTAAAGTAGAAAATAGTGAAAAATTTATAAAAAATCTCATATGAACATGATTCAAAGATAGAGAAAACTTGATTATATTTCATTACATGAAACCCCATCTATAATTACAAATATAAAGCGAATATGTTATAATACAGGTGTCGTCACTATTAAAGAAAAGAGTTTGCGGCGATCTGCAAAAAGCCCAAGTAATTTAAAAATAGCTATTTAGGCAATGGTTTGAGGGAGGTGTAGGGCAGCTATGAAAGAAATAAGCGATGAGCAGTTGGAATTTGCTGTTTTCTGCATCGAAAACGTTGCGGAAAGACTCGGGATTCGAGGCGATGCGGCATACGATTTGCTGAGGGGAAAAAGCGATATTTTAAAGAGTTATATAATTCCCTGTTTTGGGATTCTGCATACACAGGGCAAAGATTATATTGTGAATGATATTGTTTCCTATATGAAACAGGAGGGAGTGCTTTCATGATTCTTTACCACGGTTCTAACAGGGTCATTGAAACGCCGGATATTTCTTTTTCACGATCTAATACTGACTTTGGCAGAGGCTTTTATACAACGCCAGTCCGGGAGCAGGCGTTTCGTTGGGCATCCAGATATAAAAGAAAAGGCGATTCTGCAATCGTCACTATTTACGATTGCGACAATACACTGTTGGAAAATGGACCTTCTGTAAAACGCTTTTCGGGCTATACAGAAGAGTGGCTTGATTACATTGTGGCGTGCCGCAGTGGACAGCCGGTGCAGGGTTATGATATAGTTGTAGGCGGAGTTGCCAATGATAAAGTCTTTGACACAATCGAACTCTATTTGCAACAGCTGATTGATAAACAGGCAGCGATAGGAAGATTGCAATACGAAAGACCGAACTTGCAGGTCTGCTTTTGCAGCCAGGATGTGATACGCAAGCATCTAATCTTTCTGGGGAGTGAGGAGCTTTGATGAAGGCAGACAAAATATTAATGCAGGACAGGGGCAGTTCCAGAAGCGCTATATATTTGGCGGAAAAGCTGCAAAAAGAATATGAAAAGTAACAAAAGTTGTATTTAAAAAGAATAAGTAACTGAAATTAGAGACTTTTTGAACCTTAACATGAGATGTAAGTTTGTGTTTACAATTACTAATCAAGAATAAGTAATTATAAGTTAGAAGTACGAAGTGAGGAACTTTGATGAAGGCAAACAGGGTATTATTACAGCGTAAATATGCAAGAGTCGTTGCGGCGTTTGCATCATCACAAAATATTTCTAAAGAAGAAGCTCTGGACTTTTTTTATCATTCCGATCTTTATCAGGAAATGAGCCAGGGAATAGCTGACATGCATTGCAGAAGCGATATATATTTAGTGGAAGAGCTGCAGCGGGAATATGTAAAGCAACAAAAATAGTTGCACAAACATATATCAAGAATAAGTAAATGAAAATATGATTGACTGGATAGAACTTTTATGCTAACATAAATATACACTGAAAGGATCGAATCTTGTAAAAAATATGAAAGGAAGTGATACATAGTGCAAGTCATATCTATAAAAGTGCGTTTGTATTTATTGGACAACATTCCATATCCCTATACCTTAGCGGCAATTGCAGAATTTGTAGACAAAGCATTGTGCGCTGATGAACGCTGGAAACAATACCACCAGGAGAATCACTATAAGCAATATTCATTTTCATCCCTGTGTCCCATCAGCAAAAGTGGAATCTACGAAAAGGATACTTTGCGCACCTTTACGCTCAGAACACTGGATGCAGACCTGGCAGAGTACCTGGTGAAAACTCTCCCGCATATAGAGACATCCAAATTAAAAGGACTGATAGCAGAAGTTTGGACGATTCCCCAAAAGCCAATCGAGAAGTTATACTCCTTAAACCCGGTAATCATAAAGTGTGAAGAAGGAAACTACTGGAAAGAAAACAACTTTGGCTTTCAGGCTTATCAAAAGAGAATCTTTGTCAATCTAATAAAAAAGTGGAATTTCTTTCTGAAAGAAAAATTAGAAGAAGATTTTGACCTCTGGACCCGGTTTGAGCTGAAAAACAATAAGCCGATTGCATTCCCTTATAAAGGTATCAAATTGCTGGGAGATAAAATAGAGATGCAAATTGCGGATAATCAACCGGCTCAGAACCTGGCCTATTTGGCCCTGGCAACAGGATTGGGAGAAATGGGATCGCGCGGCGCCGGATATGTGAACTATCGTCCGATAAAGGGGGTGTAGCTTTGCTAAAAGATTGCATAGAGATTTTCCGGGAAAATTTTAAACAGGAAGGGGAAGCCTATATACTGGATAATTATGTACCAAAAGACGGCACCTACATTATCGTACGTAAAACCGCAGATGGTTTTAGAGCAGAGGAACCATTTGATATACGATATGATAAAAAGAGCAAAACATTGATGGGCCGTGATCACAGCCAGTTCAGGGAAGTTTGTTTCTTTGATTATTACAGTAAACTCATTGAGATGAACAAGCCGATGGATTCTGGAAAGATTATCCACAGCAACAACTATCTGTCCTTTGCTGTAAAAAAAGAAAGTGTAAAAGCCGGAAAATTAAAGGAAGAAATCATTGAAGGATATTTTCAAACGTTGGAAGATCCAACGCAGAAATATAAAAAAGCCAAAAGCAGAGCGTTATACATGGAAGTAGAGCAGGACTTGGGAACTGTCGATACTCAGCTTCTAAATGAAATTAAAGGCTGGATCATAGAACATATTTTTTCCTTAGACATCGATTGGGAGAAAAAAGATTATCTCAAGTTATATTTTGCGCTGGAGGATCCAATACGGACAAAAGAACTGTATAAACAGGAGAGCAAACGCTATAATACTGTCAACATTTACAATAACAATGATTTTAACCTTGAAATCGATGAAACTACTTTTGGCCTTCCCAACGACAATATGGGAATGAATTCAAAAAAACCTTATTTGGCCAATCGGAAAAGAGGCCCAATAGAACTGCCGTATTTGCTGAATAGAGAAGAGGTTTTGATGCAGGCTCAGTTTTTTGATTATCTCATGTGTATGGTCTCTGTCGGCAAATATGATATCTATTTTGATACCACCAAACAAACGATCAAAGGTCTGCGGCCAGGTGAATCTTTGGACAGGGCCACCACAGGCTATTATATGAGACTGCGTAAAGAAAAAAATGAAGTAGCCATACTTGACTTTCAGACCGTGGCCTATCACAGCCCCAATTTAGAGCGTCCTTTTTCCTATAAGGCGTTTCTAAAGGTAGATGAAAAGGATGAGGACTGTCGGATTAATCAGCGGAACGATTTAGAGGCATTGATTGATGAAATCCTTTTCAATAACTGCCTTCGCAGCAATTACTTTACAGATCCGGGCGATCTTATGATTAAAGACGGAGTTCTGTCAAACAATCTGCTGATGGCACGGGAACGGCTCCATTCCTGGCTATATACAAAGGATGGGACAGATGTAGCCGCACTATTAGATCGGGTTTCTGAAGAAATGATCTATCATTCAATAACCGAGGGATTCTTTAAAAAAGCTAAAAAGCAGTTAAATTTGAGGTGGTCGTTACATGACTACTTTACGGAAAAAGATGAAATGGAGGGAACAATGGAGAAGCTTGAAAATGTGATAAAAGAACTTGTTCGTAAGAAAGCAGGAGAGTGGGATTTTACTAGTGATGAGGAATACTATTTCGCGGTTGGACAGTTGGTTTCCTATTTTATGGCTAAAAGCAAGGCCGCAAAGAAGTCACGGTCTTTTATCCATCCATTCATAAATATGAACAACGACCGACAGATAAAACAAGAATTGATACGGCTTCTAGAAAAATATGGATATAATATGTTAATTGGGGAAATTTACGCAAGTCGTCTGTTTAGCAGAGTTGTTCGATATGAGCCCATCTCACCAGACATTAATCGTATTTTAATTGCAGCAGGATTTATGGAGGACAATGTGCTCTTTGAAAAGCAAGATAAAGAGAAAAAGAATGAGGCAAAGACAGAAGGAGGTAAATAGTAATGAATAAGCGAGTATACGGTGTCTTAGGTGTTTCGGCAGTTATGGCAAATTGGAATGCGGATTTTTCCGGCTATCCGAAAACGACCAGCGAAGGTCAGGTATTTGGCAGCGACAAGGCCTTCAAATACCCGATGAAAAAAATGTGGGAAGACCAAGGAGAAAAGGTACTTTACATTAAGTCCATGTGCTTTGATGAAGATAAAAATGGAGTTCGGTTAATTCCAAAGACTTTGAAACAGCGTTATGAACAATTATTTGATGTAAAAGATTTAAAGGAAGAAAAGGATGCCAAAATCGTTCTCTCCAATCTTTTCAAGGCGATTGACGTTAAAAATTTCGGAGCGACCTTTGCTGAGGCGGATAACAATATATCTATTGCCGGAGCCGTTCAATTCGGTCAGGGGTTTAACAAATATGATAACTCACAGGCCTTTGAGCAGCCGATCCTTTCACCATTCCGGGATCCGAAAGCAAAAGAAAAGTCAGCCAAGAAAAAAGGAAAAGAAGCAGAAGAAGGCGAAGAAGCAAAGAATTCTACTCTGGGATCGAAAATTGTCAGCGATGAGGCCCATTATTTCTACTCCTTCAATATAAACCCTATGGCCTACAAAGGATTTGTGGAACTGGGCGTCACCGACGGCTATACGGATGAGGATTACCAGAATTTCAAAAAAACCGCGTTGACGGCAACCACATCCTTTGCCACCAACTCCAAAGCGGGATGCGAAAACGAATTCGGACTTTTTGTAGAAACGGAAGAGGATTTGTATTTGCCCAATCTGGCGGAATTTGTTCAGTTTGAAAAGGGGCAGGATAAGAATTTGATCACTTTGAATTGCAGCCAGCTGCTCAATGAGGTAAAGAAACAAACCAAAGCGGTTGAGATTTATTATAACCCCTACACCACCCAATTGAATCAGGACATCCAGGGAGCGAAATTGTTTAATATCTTTACCCAAAATGAAATTTAGGAGTAGGCTATGGATATTTTAAAATTTACCTTATCAGGAAAGGACGCCTTTTTTAAAAAACCGGAAGTAAATAGCTACTACTATTTTACCTATGGCAACATACATAAAGTGGCGCTTCTAGGAATTTTTGGAGCAGTTTTGGGTTATGGCGGCTATCGGCAGATGGAAGAGAGCGATATAAATCCGGAGTTTTACAGGAAACTAAAGCGCCTCAGGATTTCCATCGCGCCGGATGAAAAAGGTCGCGGAAGCTTTTCAAGAAAAATACAGAGTTTTAATAACTCCGTAGGGTATGCATCCAATGAAAAGGGTGGAAACTTGATTGTTAAACAACAATGGCTGGAAAACCCTTGCTGGGATATTTATGTGAAACTGGATACGGAGGAAAGCCTGAAACTTAAAGAATCTCTTTTGAACAGAAAAAGCATATACCTTCCATATCTGGGCAGCAACGATCATCCAGCGGATATTCGCTGTGTTGAGGTTTGCAGGGCAGAGCCGGTAAAAGACATGGAAGAGGAGCGAATTGACAGCTTGTTCCCAAACGGAACCGTGGTCTTGGATTTTGATGGAGATTCCGAATATCCATATCTGTATCAGGAGTTTTTACCACTGACACTGGACGAAACCTCCAATCAATATCAATTGGAAAGATTCTTTTTTTCCAATTTTCCGGTGGAGGAATATAGCTGTGAGATATACGATGTAAAGGGAAAACATATTGTATTCTTTTAATGATTGACAGGGCGCACCTGATCTGGGTGAGCCCTGCCCGTCTATGGAGGCAGAATAATGGGAATTGATGAAGTGCTGAAGTTAGATGTGCCGCTGTATGCTCACATTCCGAATGGTAAGGGCTATAATCAGGAAAAAGAGACTTTGGAAGAGCATAGCAATTTGTGTTTAGCCTATTTTCAACGTCTGCTGGAAGAAAAACAGATGAAAATACCGCTGGACAACTTGTGGAAATGTTATTTTTCCTCTACAAATTCGGAGATCCTTGCGTTTGCTTTACGATTGCTGCGGTATGCGATCTTATTTCACGATGTGGGGAAAAGCAATCCTGGTTTCCAGAGAGAAAAAATGGAAAACTCGGCTGTAGGAAAGGGGAAACTTCTCTGTGGTACAAACCACTCTTTGCTCTCTGCAATAATTTATTTGGATTTTTGTTTAGGGCTGCTGAAACAGAAAGGGTTTTCAAAGAGCGCGCAGAAATTATTAAAAGGGCTTATTTATATAAATGCGTATGTAATTTCCCGACACCATAGCGACCTTGCAAGCCTTCAGGATTTTTCCGATGCCTTTGCTCCTAGCGGTCTGGCGTGCGAGCTGATTGGCGAACTTTCTGAGGGAAAAATCCAAAGCTATAAAGGGCTGGTTTCTTTGTCAGAAGGAAAAAGCGAAAGCTGTCCGAAATTTTTTGAACGGGCTGTGCGGGGAAACAATCGGAAGCAGCAGATCGGTGTGTTCATTTATGCAAGGCTGGTCTATTCGCTGCTGGTGGCTTCGGATTATTATGCGACAAGCGAGTATGGGAACGGGGTTAGGATAAAGCAATTCGGCGATTTCGATCAAGTGGAGAAATTAAAAGCAGCTTACGAAGGAGCAGCCAGGACCGAAAAAATCAGATGTTATGAAAAGGAGTCTTATGGAACGGTCAACAGCTTTTCTACCCAAACCGACATCAATATACTGCGGAACGAACTTTTTTTGGATGCGGAAAAAGCCTTTTTTGAATCCCAAAATGGTTCTATTTATTTTCTGGAATCTCCAACAGGAAGCGGGAAAAGTAACGCTGCTATGAATCTGAGCTTTCAGATGCTCAATGAATACCGGCGAAAAATCTTTTACATTTATCCCTTCAATACTTTGGTAGAACAAAATTTAGACACTTTGCTTGCTACCTTTGGTGATGCAAAAGGCATCCTGGAAAAAATAGCTGTTATAAATTCGATTACCCCGATCAAAGGTGAAAAAGAAACGGACTCCGCAGAGGACTTTTATCAAAAATCTTTGCTGAATCGACAGTTCCTCAATTATCCGTTTATTCTTTCTACGCATGTGAGTTTGTTCCAAACCATGTTTGGGGAAAAGAAAGAGGATGTCTTTGGATTTATGCAGCTTGCGGGGAGTGTCATTGTTTTGGATGAGATACAGAGCTACAAAAATCTTATTTGGTCGGAAATCATTATCTTTCTCAAAGCTTTTGCAGAACTCTTGGATATTAAGGTGATCATTATGTCAGCGACATTACCGGATCTTGCATATCTAACGGACGAAGCCGAAGATGTGGTTAGGCTGGTCAGAGACAGAGCTAAATATTTTTCCAATCCCCTGTTTCAAAATCGTGTCCAGGTTTCTTATGAACTTCTGGATGAAAACATAACCTTTGAAACGCTGTTTAATCATATGAGATCACAGATGAAGAAACCGACCAAAGTTTTGGTTGAATTTATCAATAAGAAATCCGCGTACAAATTTTATGGATTTTTGCAGGAGCAGGAACCATCTGACACGCGAATATTTTTGATCACTGGCGATGATAATCAGGCCGAGCGAAAACGTATCCTTGCTTCCATTAAGGCAGAAACAGAGCAAAATGTGATTCTTGTGGCAACGCAAGTAATTGAAGCGGGAGTGGACATTGATATGGATATCGGATATAAAGATATTTCCAAGCTGGACAGTGAGGAGCAGTTCTTGGGAAGGCTCAACCGCTCCTGTCTTCGATTGGGAAAAGCCTTCTTTTTTGATCTCGATTCAGCGGATAAGATTTATAAAAACGATATACGAAGAAATCGGGAATTTACATTGAAAAGTCAAGCCATGCGAGAAATTTTACAGAGCAAAGATTTTTCGCAGTATTACGGACCGATTCTGCAGCGATTGAAAGATGAGTGGAATAACGCCTGTAATGATGACAATCTTCCGCTGTTTTTTTCGGAAGATGTTCAGTTTTTGCAATTTCCCAAGGTGGAGGAACGGATGAAGCTGATCGATGAGGAAGACTGGAAGGTGTCCGTATTTTTCAATCGCCGGATTGTGCTGGAGGATGGCCGTATTTTAGATGGCAAGGGTTGTTGGGAACGGTACAAGACCCTGCTGGCAGATCAGAAAATGGATTATGCTGAAAAGCAGTACCATCTTTCCATTGCTCGCAGCGAAATGAGCTTTTTCATATATGAAATTGACAAAATGGCTGATTTCCTGACAAATGACCATGTTGGAGAACTATATTATATCGAAGACGGGGAGCAGTATTTTGAAAATGGAAAGCTGAATATGGACTTGTTTAAAAAGGAAGGAGCGCTGTTTGTCCAATGAACGGAACATTGATGAATTATTATATTCACTGCAAGCGACAGTGTTATTTGCATGGGAACAGGTTGAACCTGGAAGATAACAGCGAAGAAGTAAAGATTGGAAAAGCGATTCATGAGGAAAAGGCTGATAAAAGCGCTGGTACGGAAATCGCGATTGATAATATAAAGCTTGATAAACTGACATCAGAATATCTGACGGAAATTAAAAAATCGGATGCGGATGAAGAAGCTTGCAAGTGGCAATTGCTCTATTACTTATGGGTGTTGAAGCAAAAAGGAATTATCCGAAAAGGGAAGCTGGAGTTTGTGGAGAAAAACAAACAGAACAAGAAAACGATGATTTATGAATTGACTGAAGCTGATGAACGACAAATTGAGCAGTATGTGAAAGAAATTGAATGTTTGATCAGACAGAATGAGGTGCCGCTTGCTGTAAAAAAGAAACATTGCAGTAAGTGCGCCTACTACGAGTATTGTTTTATTTGATAAGGAGGCTGTAAAATGGGAAGTACCCGATACATTATGTCTATGGGAGAGCTGACTCGAAAAGATAATTCACTGTGTTTTCGAAAGGGCGATAAGAATGTTTACATACCGGTTGAAAACACAAAAGAAATCTATTGTATGGCTGAGGTTTCCATCAATTCAAAGCTGCTCGATTTTCTTGCGCAAAATTCGATTGTTGTTCATTTTTTTAATTATTATGAAGGTTATAGCGGAACCTTTTATCCCCGAAATCAGTATAACAGTGGAAAATTGCTTGTGAAGCAGGTTGAGTGTTTTCAAACCTCCAGGCTTATTGTCGCAAAAGCCTTTGTCGCAGGAATCGGAGTTAATTTGCAAGAAGTGTTATATCATTATTATAAGCACAATAAAAGTGAAGTTAAGCAGACCGTCGATTGGCTCAGGACTGATTTTTTACGTCAGGTTGAAAATGCAGATGATGTTCCACAGCTGATGGCTGCGGAGGGTGAAGCATGGGCCAGGTTCTATGGAGATTTCAAACATTTTCTTCCGGAAGATTTTGTGATGAATAAAAGAGTCAAACGGCCACCTGATAATCCGATTAACGCAATGATCTCTTTTGGAAATTCTCTTTTATATGCAAAAACGATCTCTGCTATTTATCGGACGCATCTGGATCAAAGAATCAGTTTTCTCCACGAACCATCCGAAGGCAGGTTTTCGTTGAGCCTGGATATCAGTGAGGTCTTTAAGCCGGTCATCGTTTACAGAACAATTTTCGACCTGGTCAATAATCGAAAAATACAAGTGCAGAAGCACTTTGATAAAAAGGTGAACTATTGTTTGTTGAATGAAGAAGGACGTAAAATTTTTATAGAGGCCTTCGAGTCAAGGATTGATGGGGTTTTTAATCACGGAAAATTGAATAGGAAGGTAAGCTATCGGACCGCTATAAAATTGGACTGTTATAAGCTGATTAAATATATTTTGGAGGGAAAAGATTTTGTGCCGTTTTCGCTGAAGGAGGGAATGTAGGTGAAGAAATCTGTGAATTACAATTACGCTTTTGTATTTTATGATGTGGGAGAAAAACGCGTTCAGAAAGTCTTCAAGGTGTGTAAAAAGTATTTGTCTCATTTTCAATTTTCTGTGTTTCGAGGCGAAATGACGCCATCAAAATTCATTGCTCTGCGAAACGATTTGAAAAAAGTAATTGATGAGAATGAGGATTTTGTTTGTATTATCAAATTGATGAACGATAATGTGTTCGGCGAGGAAACGCTGGGGAAGTCGGATCATGAGACAGGTGAGGCGCTGATTCTATAAGCTGTGAGCCAGGTCGAGCGTCTTTCACCATTCTGTGCCTTGCGGCAAAGCCAGCTCAACTGGTCACAAGGGCATAACTTACGAGCTAGGCCAAGTAAGTTTCACGTATATTCAACCTCTCGGCGAAGCCGGTTGAATTGGTGAATATCGTCTTTAGGGACAATGATTGTGGGATTTGCTGGTAAAATTGGAATTTGGTCGCGAAACCAAAACCATTCTCTGCTTTCAGTTGCATTCGGACTGCGTTCAGCCAAGAAGAAATCTTTATCTGATTTCACATTGTAACGCACTAAATTGTTTCCGGATCTTTTATTTTAAAAAATAGGCAAAAGCGGATCTTTTTCCAATGTTTCTTACCGTTGCTGGTCAATTTTAAGTGGAAATTTCACAAAAACAAATCCGTAATACCCGCAAACCCACAGGTTTTATCCGCTCTGGTCCAATTTCAGAGCAAAAAGAGCCAGGCCATCTTCTTGCCAGACAGTTCGCAAGTTATAACTTACGAGCCACGTCGAGTAAGTTTCACGTATATTCAACCTTGTAGCGAAGCCGACTTAATTGGTAAATATCAGATGATGTATATGATATAGAAGTGCTACATGAAGGGTATTGCATTATGGCAAGCTGCATAAAATGATCAATTTGTACTTTGAACAATGCCAATCGAGTTTTACCAAGTGGCAAAGCTGCATAAAACTGGAGAGGCCTTGAAATACCAAGGAATCACTTGAATCAATCGGAGCATATTGAGAACGAAAGGTCCGCCTGGAAATTTGTGTGAGAAAGGGCTCCTTTAGAGCAGTTTGAGGATTTTAGGTTGGTAGGAATGGTGAGAAATGGATGGTTTAATAGTAACAAGTAGTTGTTTTTAAATTGCCGCACCTGGATACTGTCCATATCAATTTTGATGTTTAATAGTAACAAGTAGTTGTTTTTAAATGCTCCAGCGTGTAGTCCACCGTCTCACCAACCGCGTGTTTAATAGTAACAAGTAGTTGTTTTTAAATCGACATAGTCTTCCAGCAAAGCAGCTGGAATTTTCGTTTAATAGTAACAAGTAGTTGTTTTTAAATAGATAGAGGTGACCTTTAACATACCGACCACCTCCGTTTAATAGTAACAAGTAGTTGTTTTTAAATCGGTACCCGCTGGGCGTTTTCGGCCCCCCAACACTGGTTTAATAGTAACAAGTAGTTGTTTTTAAATATAAAAAATGATGAAGAACGTCCCTCATAGGCTCATTTAATAATGAATTGTATTATTTTACCATATATACTCTGGTGCGTATATATTTGTAAAAATGCCCACACAGGCAGACAATGATTTAGGTGTTGCATAGGCGAAAACAGAATAAATATGCTTTTACCTATGCAATTTTATTTATCAGTGTTAAGTGAAAACCTAAAGGCAACAATCGGGTTGCGTTAACAACTACCAAAGAGAGCCGGAGTGCCCAATCGGCAGAGTTGCGGTTACAACTTCTGTGGAGCATCGTGGAGAACCGAGGGGCCACCGCTTCCGTCCATAACAGCATAACCATGACTGAAAATCCGCGCATGCGGATTTTTTCCCCTCGTATCGCTGTTGAAAGCGATTAAAGCGTCCGATCGTTCTTCTTTTCCGGTGCGGCATTGCCCCATTTGATGTAAAATGGACTCGTGCCCCGCCGATCGGAAAGGAGAACCATTATGAACACCCATTTAACCTTAGAAGATCGAATCCAAATCCAGGCCGGCTTAAAAGAAGGCCGCACCTTCACGGAAATCGGTGGCCAATTGAACAAGAACAAATCCACCATATCCAGGGAAGTCAAACGCCATCGAGTGTTTACCAGTTACAGGGAGCATGTCGACCCGCGCAACGTTTGTGTCCACCGCCAGAACTGTGACATCAAGGGAACCTGCCACCTCACCACGTGTACCCGGGGATCACGACGATGTCTGATTTGCGGCATTTGCGCGCGACAATGCGAACGCTTCGAAGAAGAAACCTGCCCCATGCTCCGAAAGGACCCTCACGTCTGTAACGGCTGTAAGCGTAGAAATTGTCCGCTCAGCCACAAGCGGTACGATGCCAAAGCGGCACAAAAGGAATATGAAGAACGGCTCACCGAGAGCCGGGTTGGGATTTCCCTGAACGAAGAAGAGCTGGCCTACGTGGATTCCCTGGTTTCACCCCTGCTCCGGAAGGGGCATTCCATCGCCAACATTTGCCATCAGCAAAAAGCGAACCTGAATCTGTCCGAAAAGACCCTGTACCGTTATCTGGAGCTGGGCTTGTTTTCCACCTGCAATCTGGACCTGCGGCGCAAAGTACAGCGAAAACCGAACCGCAAAAGGCCCGGTTCGGTCAATCTTGTGGACCGTCAATGCAGGGAAGGCCGCTTGTATACGGACTATCTTGCCTTCATGAAAGCGCGTCCCGACACCCCGGTCGTCCAGATGGATTCCGTGGAAGGAACAAAAGGCGGCCCGGTTCTGCTCACTCTTTTGTTCGTCACCTGTGACCTGCAGCTCATGCATCTGCGCCCGCGCAACAACGCGGCTTCCGTTACGCACTATTTTCACCGGCTCCTGCGCCAGGTCGGCCCCGAAACCTTTAAGCGCCTCTTTCCCGTGATCCTTACGGACCGGGGTTCGGAGTTCAGCGACCCCCAAAGCATAGAACGGGACCCGCGAACGGGTGAACGACTGACTCGCGTCTTCTTTTGTGATCCGCGTCGCTCGGACCAAAAAGCCGCTTGTGAACGAAACCATGAATTCATTCGTTACGTCGTGCCAAAAGGCACGTCCTTTGCCCCATATGACCAGGTCGCCGTCACTAGAATGATGAACCATATCAATTCCTATGGTCGGAACAGATGGCAGTTCAAAGCTCCCCTGGATATTTTTGCTCTTTTGTACGGGAACGAATTGCTGTCCGTGTTTGGATTGAAACGAATCCCCGACGACCAAATCATACTGAGACCGGAATTGATAAAATAGCCGCGTCCGGCAGGGCACGTCAGGATAGAACCACTGGTCGCGTTTACATCTACCTGAGTAAGCGTAGGAAATGCGGGCCTTGCTTTCGTGCGCGCTATTCTCCATCCCCATTGTAAACCAAGTCGCAACGAAGCGCAAGAACACGGAAAATCAGCGAAAAAGAAACCGAAACATGACACTTGCCCGAAAAAAATCGGGACCCCTATGGACAATTTTGTCGCCCTCGTGTACGAAAGATCGCTATTTGTTGCTCGGTTGTCCGCAAAGTTGCTCTTACATATTCGCGGTTGCATCTCGCTTTTCACTTAACCCGTGTGGACTTATCGAAGCATATAAGCTTGCAGTTTATAGATGATGTTACTGGCTAAACCACAATTTGTCCAGTATCTCAGGGCCGTTACCGCACAGGGAACAGCCGCCATTTCAAGGTTATGACAAATCCTTGATTGCCATTTTTTCTACCGATTGCGAACGATGTTTCCGTTTTAGGCGAATACGCAGATATACCAATAGATAAACAACTGGAATGAGGTACAATGCAATCAGAGCCAACGAGTACAGTGTAAAAGTATAGGCCTCTTGCTTGTTTTCCAATTCCATCAGTTGATCAAAAGATATGGAAGAACCGGTTAGCTTAGTAGGAGGGAGGGACATGATTTCCTCTTTGTACTGCATTGCTTCCGGGCTTCCAATCAGCTGGCCGTCCTGGTCAAATTCCAGGAGGTACTCTGTTGTACCACCGTTGGACAGATCTTTGACCATTAGATTGCTGAAAGCTATGACATGTCCATCTTCATCATCGAGGAAACTTATAAAAGCGCTGATTTTATCATTCTCAAACCCCACTTCATCACCGGACGACCATTGGCCAACGCCTAAATAATTCCAAGTTACCAGCATCGCAATGCAAAGGCCTGCTATCGGCAAAATCAGACCGTAACCTGCTTTTGCCCGCCGGCTGAGATAAATTTGCAAAACTAAAAAAACGCCGCCCACGATAAGCAGGAAAATCAGAAGCAGCAAGAGCAAAACGTTATTCATCGTGTTCACTTCCTTCCTTTTCTTTTATTGAATTCACGCGTCAGCAGCTTTGCCGTATCAAAATCAATCTTATCATCCACGGCCAGCCGCTTAATCAGAGCAACATAGGGATCGGTTTCCTGCTCATCCCCCAACTGGATTTTCCGGATCAGCCGGTCCAGCCGCAGCCTTACAGTAGGATAGGTGACGCCATACTGTTTGGCAATATCTTTCAAGGAACCGGAGGCCAGAATAAAATTTTTAATAAAAGTCAGATCTTCTTCCTCGAGCTCACTCATCCATGCAGGAATATATTCGATACCCATAGACAACTCCTTTCTTTAATTATGTTAAAAATAACATTTAACTTTATTAAAGTCAAGCACAGTAAGAACATTTACTTTGGAATAGAATCCATGCAAAATAAATGTTTTTTTAAATGGAGCAGGCATTGAGCGCAAAATAGAACTGAAAAGAGCGGCAAAAGCTGAACTGACAAGATCTTTATTTTGTGGTATATTGTAAATGTATCAATAAATGAAGCTGCCCATCTTTGCAGAATCCGCAGAGACGCCATAACCATAAGGCAAAGGTAGAAAATGAAAGATAACATGCTTACAATTTTATATATCCTTTCTGCTGTTGCATTTCTTGTAATGGTGCTTCTTCCTGCCGCATTCTTTCATTTTTCCTGTGAGGATACAATAATACTGAGTCTTTTATCCTTACCGGCCATCACATTGAAGTCTTTATCTCAGAAACTGACCATTTGTAAAATTGAATGATCTCTTTTTCATGTTGAACAATAAAATCAAAGCGTGAAAAGGAGCAATTATTATGATTAAAAAAATGTCGTTGAAAAGACGGCCTGTTTTGCCATATAAAGAATTCGTAGAAAAGGTTAAAGCTTACGATTGGAGCGGCGCTGCGGACAGAGAGCTGAGAGCGCGGCTTCGTTCGATCCATGCCGCAAAAGATCCGGAGGTTTATAGTATTCTCAGTGAGATTATCTTTCGTTGTAAATCGGTCCGCTTGTTTGAATCACAGATCGCTGCCGCATATTCGATGGAACGGGGAGAAATCGCGGAACTGCCTACCGGGGAGGGGAAAACCTTGGCGGCGGCAGTGTCTGCGGCTTCACTCGCATTGAATGGAAGGCATGTACATATTCTGGTTTATAACGATTATCTGACACAACGTGATTTTGAAAACAATCAAAGGATTTTCGCCTTCTGCGGGCTGACTTGTGCCTGCATTCTGCAAAATTCAGAGTTTGCCGATCGAAAAGAAGCATACCGGAAAAATGTTCTTTACATTACGGCAAAAGAAGCCGGGTTTGATTTCCTGAGAAATTTTATGGCAGAGGAGAAAGGGCAGCTTTATGAGCACGAATTCGATACGGCAATTGTCGATGAGGCGGATTCGATCCTTATTGATGAAGCCAGGAATCCCTTGGTAATCGCAGGGAAGGAACGAGAGCATGACTGCGATTATAAGAGCATATGGGAGGTGAAAAAAGCTTTACTGGAAGAAGACATCGAAGTAAAAGCGGAAGACCGACAGGTTTGGTTAACTGAGAGAGGTGTTTTACATGCGGAACATTTGCTGGGGATTGAGAATCTGTTTCTTCCTGAAAATGCGGAATATCTGGCTATATTGCATACACTTTTGGAAGCAGAGCTTTTCTATAAAAGAGACAGGGAGTATCTTGTAAAAGATGGCTGTATCTATATTATAGACGAAAACACCGGCAGAATCGCAAAAGACCGCAAGTTCGCAGGTTATCTGCACCAGGCGATTGCTGTAAAAGAGGGCGTGGACGGCGGAGATGAGATGATGATTCTCAATATGATACCCATGCAGTTTTTTCTACTTCAATATCGAGAACTCTGCGGAATGACCGGTACAGGATGGAGCGCCCGGAAGGAGATTCGATCCATGTATGGATTGAACGTCTGCAGAATCCCGCCCCATTGTCCTTGTCGGCGGATCGACCATGAAGACCGGGTCTACCCGTCAGGAACAGAGTGGAAACGGGCTATGATACGCAAAATCATGAAGCTCCACGAAAAAGGACAGCCGATTTTGATTGGAACACAGAGTATCGGAGAGTCCCAGGTCCTTGCCGATTCCCTTAAAGAGAAGAGCTTGAAGCCTTTTGTACTGAACGCCAAACAGCATGAGAAGGAGGCTGAGCTGATTGCCCATGCGGCAGATCCTTACCGGATTACAATATCCACCAATATGGCCGGACGGGGAGTTGATATTGTCTTGGGAAAGGAAAATAAGCCGGATCAGGACTTTGTAAAAAATGCAGGAGGGCTTTTTGTTTTGGGAGCCGGCATTAATCGAAGCAGACGGATCGATGACCAATTGCGGGGCCGGGCAGGAAGGCAGGGAGATCCTGGCGAGAGTCAGTTTTTCATAAGCAGCAAGCAGGAACTGATCGAAACTTTTCTCCGCAGAGAACCGAGAATAAAGGAAAATTACAAAGTCCGGTCGATACAAAGGATCATTGAAAGTTTTGATGCGCAGCAAAGATACATCCTTGAGAAATATTCAATAATTTTAGAAAAACAGAGACAGTTGATTTCTGAGTATAGGGAATCCGTATTGAGATTTCCCGAAACAATAACCTTTTTAAAGGATAAAGCCCCTCAGCTATATTCGCTAAAGCTTTTAGAGGGAGGGGAGGCAGGGGTGATCCGTGCACAACAGCAGCTCCTGCTTTACTATATTAATGAACATTGGGCCGATTATCTTTTAACTATGGAGAATGTCCGTGAGGGAATCCATCTGGTGATCCTGGGAAAAGAAAATCCGATTGATGTTTACCAGAGGTTTGCGGATAAAGCCTTTTGGGAAATGGAAGAAGACATTAAAGAAGATGTCCTCGGAAAGCTCAAAACGTGTAAAATTACGGAAAATGGGCTGGATCTGAAAGTGGAGGGCTTGAATAAATCCACCAGTACGCAGACTTTCATGATCGATGAAAGCAAAGGACAATTTGCAAGCCCAAGGGGTATTCTGGGAGGGCACTCTGGATAAATAAGAAGAAAGATACCTTTCGTTTGATTTTTTCTGAATCTTTTGATAATTAAAAAAATAACGCTTGAGCTTCGGATTCTTTGGGTATATAATAAGGACAAGACAAAAGAAAATCGAAAGGAGTGATACAATGACTAAGAAAGAGATCGCGGAAAACGAACTGTATTTTCCCGAATACATCAAACCTGTGAAAGAGGAAGAAGATCCGGAATCCATCGATTACAAAGGCGCTGATATGTCAGAAGATGAAAGGATGGAGTACGAAGAAGAAAAAGCCTGCAAAACTGAGGATTACGATGACCGTTATATGGGAATCGCAAAGTGACACGGCTTTGAGCTACAGGTGATTGAAATGTTAATGACAACTGAAAACAATAGGAGATGCTCCTTATGACTACAGGCAGCCCGGAAGGGAATGGGTTCGTAGCATGAGGAGCATCTTTTGCGGTTTGACGCGGACATCTATTGATATTGGGGGAAAGGGGACAGCCCCAGTCTCCTCCGATGCAGCCACAATTGCCTCCTCTGGAGTTTCCCTTCTCTTGTGAGTAGCACATACGATATTAGTTGGATTCATGCAGTATCAGTTTGAGCGAGCCTAAACAGCCCTGCGAACTGCGGTAACTTTCCAAAAAAATTATGCAAAGTTACGCAAAGTTGTGGGTTTGCGGGGGCCCGAGGCCGTGAAAAATGACAATTTGTGCTTTCGGCCGTTCTGAAGGCCGCCGGATCATTGGAAAATGCGTAACTTTTCGAAAAAATCGGGAAAAGTTACCGGAACCTGTCAGGGAAATCAGCATTTGGTCGCAGATCCGCTGCTATTCTTTTATACAATCAAGGCCCGGTCCCGCAAACCTGCGGGACCGGGCCTTTTACATAAATAAAATCAAGCGTTCAGAATCTGCCTACCTTCTGTGGCGCGGCTGCGGTTTGCATGGATCGCAAGGATCGCAGCAGGGGTCCGGTTTGGGCGGCGCGCATTCATTACAGCCGCAATCGTTTGCGATTGGCGTGCCGTTGCTGTCGCAGCCGCAGGCCGGATTGGCCGGTGGTTTGCAAGGGTCGCATGGATCACAGCACGGATCACAGGGATCACCGCAGTTTTCCGCAGTATCCTGCGGGCTGATTCTGTTGGGGAACAGAGTCGGGAAGGTCGTACAGATCGGATTGGTCTGTGCCGGAATCTCCGCGAATCCGGTGGACAGAAGGCACAGCTGAACTGGCACTGTTACCTTTTTCTCACAGCTGACACATAAAGCTATGATCAGGTTTCCGCAGACCTCTCCTTCCGGTCCTACCGTCAGGTCTCTTCCGCAGTTATTGGTAGCAAGACGCGTCTCACAGGCCACATTACTGAATTCCGTAAATCTCGGCAGAAAAGCCGTATCTACCGTACTCGGCATACAGATTTCAAAGAAATTGGTTAAAATCAGAGGGTGGGAAGATGTAGCCACATTGACTTCCGCACATACGGTAAAGACGCTTTCGTTATTGCACCTGTCGCACAGCAGCAGGTCGATGTAAACTAAAACGTTTCCTGTGATGCTTACGTTCTGAGTACCGAAAATCGGTGTTCCCATACACTTGTCATCACATTCTTTGGTATCGGCGTAAAGTATTTTTTCCGAAAGGGTTCCGTCGGGGCCTACCACCTCCAGCGGATTTCCCTGACTATCCTGTAAAAATGTCGCGCCGGAAATGCTGGTGTCAACATCCAGGTTCAGGTTCCTGGGATCATCTACATTACACGGATTAAAAAACCTCTTGCAGCGAATATCTACAACTCTGCTGATGGTGTGCCCGCAAGGGATGTTCGGAGTGAACATCTGCCCCTGCACAGTCTTCATACCCTGAAGGTTGAACAGCACAGCATCATAAACACTTTGGGCATAAATCGGAGTGCTGACCACATCGTCGAGCTTTCCGTTAAACTTGCAAAGATTGCCTGCATTGCAGCAATTCTCGTAGAGGTCCGGCGCCGGTCGATTGCCGAAACAACTCATATAGTTACCTCCTTCATATCACATTAAGTCATTCTTGGATAGTATATGAGCATTTTGAAATTTGTGTTACATAGGGGATGAAAACTTATTGGCATGTGGTATAATAAATAGCAAAATCGGAAAGGGGTAAACTATGTCACAGAAAACACTGGTAAATAAAAATCTCAGGTTCACGCTGTCTCCGGGGCAGGAAGAGATCGGCCGCCGGGCATACAATCTGATTATCGGAGCGACGCTTTTATATGGGTTTGCGGTAAATGCCGTGATGGTCAGCCTGTTTCAGGACTTTTTCGCAGGCATCAATTATCTGGCGCTGGTGATCGGCTACATTGTCTGCGTTCTTATCGGGGCATTCCTTACGCGCAGCGACAGCGGGCTTATCAGTTTTATCGGATACAATTTTATCGTAGTGCCGCTGGGAGCCATGCTGAGCGTGATACTGCCTTATTACGGCACAGAGCTTGTATTTAACGCGGTTGTCATCACCGGAACCATCACTCTGGTAATGATGGCAGCCGGAACGATCTTTCCCAAAATCTTTCTGGGAATGGGAAGAATGCTGTTTTTTACGTTAATCGCTGTCATTGTGGTCGAATTGGGAGCCATGCTGATTTTTCACAGGGATTTCGCTGTTATGGATTACATCGTAGTCCTTCTGTTTTCCGGATATATCGGATATGACTGGGCGAAAGCCAATGCTTACAGGAGAACCGTAAATAACGCGATCGACAGTGCTACGGACCTGTATATGGATATCATCAACATCTTTATTCGTATCTTATCCATATTAAACAGGAATTCGTGACACTATCAGGGTTTTGTGCTACAATAAAGGTTAACTGAAGAAAAGGTACGGATGATTATGAAAGAAAAAGAACCGCTGAAATCAAAACAGCATAAGGAGCAGACAGCGCAGGAAAGCGATGCGGAAAGACAACAAGGCGTGGCTAAAAGAGCCAGCCTTGCTATTTTTATGCTGGTGCTCCTCCTTTTTGCGGGAGTTCTTTTCATTAGTTATTTCTTTGAGCTGAAATTCGGAAAGACCGCGGGCACTGTGTCAATGATCCTTATTGCGCTGATTATTGCGGGTTATCTGTACAGAAAAGAGATTATAGAGAAAATAAAGAGAAAGAAATAGGGTGTTATTAGAATGATTCGAACGAAGAAACTTGACTGCGGTACCACCGTTATTATGGAACAGATTCCGCATCTGCAGTCTGTGGCGCTGGGAGCATGGGTAAGGGCCGGTTCCGTGGATGAGCCGTCAAAGATCGCAGGTGTATCCCATTACATTGAGCACATGATGTTCAAAGGCACGGAAAACAGGACGGCGAAGGAGATCGCCGCCGATGTGGACCGTATTGGCGGACAGTTCAATGCGTTTACGGGTAAGGAAGCTACCTGCTATTATATCAAGACCCTTTCCAGCAATCTGGATAAGGCCGCGGAGATTCTGCTGGACATGCTGCTCAATTCCAGGATGGATGAAAAAGAGATGCAAAAGGAAAAAAGCGTCATCTGCGAAGAGATCAAGATGATTCAGGATACGCCGGACGATGACGCCCATGACACGGTCTGTGAGCTGGTGTTCAAGGGAAACCCGCTGGGAAACTCCATAATCGGCACGCCGGCTTCTCTTGATAATATCGACCGAAGCGTTTTAGTGGATTACATGACAAAGGAATATACCAGAGACAGTATCGTTATCGCCATTGCGGGAAATTTTGATGAAAACGCCATCTGTGAAATGTTCCAGGATAAGCTGAAAGTTTTGAAAGCCGAAAAACAGCCGAAAGCGTATACCCTGGAGCCCTATTGCCCGGGATATAAGGTAAAAACGAAAGACATTGAGCAGAGCCATATCAGTCTAGCTGTCAGGGGCGTCGCACTGGAGGATGAAGAGTACTATGCCATGGGTCTTTTGAGCAACATTATGGGTGGCAGCATGAGTTCCAGACTCTTTCAGAACATCAGAGAGGAAAAGGGGCTGGCTTATTCGGTCTATTCGGTGTCGAGTTCTTTCAGCAACAGCGGCTATTTTAATATTTACGCAGGCGTTGCCCATGATAAGATCAGAGACGCGATTGAAGGCATTAAAGAAGAGCTGGAAACTTTAAAGCGCAGCGGCGTTACGGAAGAAGAGCTGGCCACAGCAAAAGAACAGATGAAGAGCAGCTATATTTTCGGTCAGGAAAATGTGACCGGACGGATGTTTTCCATAGGTAAGAATATGGTGATCTGCGGAAAAATCCATACACCGGAAGAAGTAATAGAAGGCTTTAACCGGGTAACCATGGACGACATACGGCGGACAGCGGAGCGGATCTGCGATATGAGCGCTTATTGCGGGGCCGCGGTGACCAATAAAGATTTTGATCTGAAGTCAATTATGGAGGCATAGAGCATGGAAATAAAAATTCGAAGTGAACGGGGATACCTTCCGTCCTATGAGACGGAAGGGGCGGCCGGCATGGATTTGAGAGCCAGCCTGAAAAGTCCCATTACTCTGGAGCCGGGGGAACGGGTTTTGGTACCGACCGGACTTTATATAGAGCTGCCCCAGGGCTTTGAAGCTCAGGTGCGGGCAAGAAGCGGACTGGCTATCAAACGGGGGATCGGCCTTGTTAATGGGGTCGGCACCATTGACAGCGACTACCGTGGCGAGATTAAGGTCGCGCTCATCAACTGGGGTAAGGATCCCTTTATAATCAATGACGGAGAACGGATCGCGCAGATGGTCGTTGCCAGATACGAAAAGGTAGTTTGGAAACTGACCGGCGAGCTGGAAGAGACCGAGCGGGGCGGCGGCGGTTTCGGACATACCGGCGTCTGAGCAGGAAACTGCCCGGCCTTTACAGAAACCAAAAGAGAGTCTGTCGCATATATTACTTTGAGGTGGTATATGATGACAGATTTTTTATTACTGGAAAAAATAAGCGAACTCAACAGCCGGACCGCAAGGCCGAGGCTGATCCATCAAAAAGGCATAGCGGCAGGCGGAACCTTTCGCCCATATATGCCTCTTTCCGATTATACAGAGGCTGCTTTTCTGCAGGACCCGGAAACAGAAACGCCGGTGGCCGTACGTTTCTCGCGGATGATGGGAGAAGCGGGTTCAAGCGATTCGCCAAGGGATACGAGAGGTCTGGCTGTTCGATTTGCGACAGAAGAAGGCAATTATGATCTGATATGCAGCAATATGCCGGTTTATTATATCAATGATCCGGCTAAATTCCCTTCGATGATTAGCAAACTGGCGCCGGGACAGCAGGAAAGCGGTGAAGAAACGGACTTTTGGGGTTTTTTCGCTGAGAATCCGGAGGCGGTCAACCTGATCATGTGGCTGTACTCCAACCGGGGAACCGTAAAATCCTACCGCTATATGGAAGGCTACAGCGTCAATACCTACAAATGGGTCAGCGGCGACGGTGAGGAATGGTATGTTCGCTATCGGTGGAATCCGCTGTTTGAGGAGGATGAGAATGAGAAACGCATGGGAATTTCAGCTCAGGAGGCGGAGTTTCTGGCCGGATTTTCCCCGGACTGCTGTCTTCGAGACCTGGCTCTCGCAATCCAGGAAGGGGATTTTCCGGTCTATGAACTGGAAATTCAGATGATGAACAGCGCTGAGGCGGAAAACTGCGGCTTTGATTTCCTGTCTACAACGCTTATCTGGCCGGAAGACGTTTATCCTTATACGAAAATCGGCAGGATGGTGCTCGATCGGCTGCTGCCCAAGGAAGACTGCGAGCGCCTTTGCTTTACGCCTTCGTTGCTGGTGCCGGGCATAGACTTCGGCAACCGGGAGTTCCTGGAGATCATGGATTACGCCCACAGGGACGGAGGACGGCAGAGAGGAGGCATAAAATGACGGAGTTCACTCAGGCTGCCGACAGATTCGAAGCGATGAGCGAAAAAGAGCAGGAAATCCTGGCGGATAACATTGCCGAAAGCCTTTTATTCACCGGTGAATTGGTTCGGGAGACTGTATTGGGACATTTCGGAAATGTCTCCCCGGAATTGGAAAAAATTTTAAGAAAAAGATTCAGTTTTTAATTTACTTTGATGCTGAAGCGGTGTTATTATAAATCCATAGACTTATTTACGAAAGAGAAAAGAGGAATGATAGATGATCGGTGTCAAGAAAAAAGAAGATGAATTTTTTCAGTTACTAATGGACTTTGCAAGCAAGATCGTAAAAGTCGGAGAATCGTTTGTGGATTTGGTTTCCAATTATGAAGATGTCGCGGATAAGGTTGCCGGGATCAAGGTTCTGGAAACGGAGTGCGACATGCAGGCCCATAAGATCCTCACGGCTCTCAACGCTTCCTTCATAACGCCCTTTGACCGGGAAGACATATACGATATCACAAAAGAGATGGATGATATCGTCGATTCCCTGGAGGAAGTAGCCAACCGCTTTATCGTTTTCGACGTCAAAAAGCTCAAGCCTGAATGTCTGACAATGGCATCCTACATAATGCAGGCGATCCGGGAACTGGAAGTTCTCTTCAAGCACCTGTCGGAAGTAAAGAAAAACAGCGTGGTTCACGAACAGATCATCGAAGTGAACCGCATTGAAAACGAGGGAGACCTCCTATACAGAAAAGCACTGACCGAGCTGTTTCGGAAAGAAGTCAATCCCATTGAACTGATAAAATGGAAGCATCTTTATGAACAGCTGGAGACGAGCCTCGACTCATGTGAGAATGTGGCGAACATAGTTGAAGGAGTGGTAATGAAATATGCTTAGCGGAATCTTAGCCTGCGTTATTTTATGTGCATTGGTCTTTGAATTCATCAACGGATTCCACGATACGGCAAATGCCATTGCGACTTCGGTATACACAAGAGCTCTTACACCTAAGAAAGCGATCATGCTGGCGGCGGCTATGAATCTGGTGGGAGCTATGGTCAGTGAAAAGGTAGCTATGACCATTTCCACCGGTCTGGTGGACGTGGCGCTGGAGCAATATGTGATTTTAGGCGCGCTGATCGGCGCTATTTTATGGAATCTGTTTACCTGGTGGAAGGGAATTCCCAGCAGCTCTTCCCATGCGCTGATCGGCTCCCTGATCGGCTCTACCATCGTGTTTACCATGGGGACCGAGCATGTGCTGTGGGGCGGTGTCGTGCAGAAGGTCATTATCCCGCTCTTTACGTCACCGTTTATCGGACTGCTCATCGGATTCGGTTTTATGAAATTGATATTCCGGCTCTTTACCAGTTGGTCTCAGTCGAAAGCAAACCGTGTGTTTTCAAAGTTGCAGGTCTTTTCCGCGGCTCTGGTATCCTTCTCCCACGGCAATAATGACGCACAGAAGACAATGGGTATCATCACACTTTCGTTGATAACCGGAGGTATGCTCGACCCGGGTTCCGGTGTGCCGATTTGGGTTAAGTTCGCATGTGCTTGCATGATGGCGCTCGGTACGTCTTTAGGAGGATGGAAGATCATGAAGACAATGGGCGGCGGCGTTACCAAGCTGCAGCCGGCCAGCGGATTTGCGGCTCAGACGGCATCGGCGATCGTAATTGAAAGTATGTCCTTTATGGGTGCTCCCATCAGTACGACACAGGTCATCACCACCGCTGTAATGGGTGTGGGAAGCGCAAAGAGAATCTCCGCCGTAAAATGGGGGATCGCGCAGAATATCTTTATCGCCTGGGTAGTGACTTTGCCGATCACCATGATTTTAGGAGGTCTTTCCGTTTGGGTCATTCAGTTCTTTATATAGGGAGATCAGATGATTACAAGAGAAGCGATTGAAAAACGTGAATATGAAATATTGTCCCCTTTTGCCGCCAAAGTAGCGGAAACAAGGGGACGCAGGATTCCTGAGGAAAAATGCGCAATCAGAACGGACTATCAGAGAGACAAGGACCGGATCATCCATTCCAAGTCTTTCCGCAGACTGATGCATAAAACTCAGGTTTTTTTAGCTCCCGAAGGCGATCATTTTCGAACGAGACTGACTCATACCATCGAAGTCTCGCAGATCGCCAGAACTATCGCCAGAAGTCTGGGACTCAATGAGGATCTGACGGAAGCGATCGCCATGGGTCATGATCTGGGACATACGCCTTTCGGCCACAATGGGGAAAAGGTTCTCAACGAGCTGTACGAAGGAGGATTCCGGCATAACGTACAGAGCCTGAGAGTGGTGGACGTGCTGGAAAGCAACGGCGTGCGCAGGGGCATGAATCTGACCCGGGAAGTACGGGACGGCATCCTCAACCATACCGGCTCCGGCGTTCCCTATACCCTGGAGGGACAAATCGTGAAGATCAGCGACCGGGTGGCGTATATCAATCACGATATTGACGATGCTCTGCGCAGCGGAGTCATCACTGCCGCGGATCTGCCAAAAGATTGTATCCGGGTGCTGGGGGAGACGCATCGAGCGCGGATCGATACCCTGGTAAAGGATTTAATCAATACCAGCTTTGGACAGGATCATATTTCCATGAGTGAAAGCTGCATGAAACATATGAATCTTCTGCGGGATTTCATGTTTGAGAATGTTTATCATAACAATCGAGTAAAAAAGGATGAGGATTTGGAAAAAGTAAAGAACATCCTTGAATCCCTCTATCGTTACTATCTGGACAATCCGAAGCAATTGCCATCGGATCTGCAGGAGATGATTCCCGAGTTCGGCCTTGCTGAAATGACAAAGGATCATATTGCCGGAATGACAGATCGCTATGCCATGAATCTCTATACGGATTTGTTCGTGCCCAAGGGGTGGAAATAAATCAAAAAAATTTTGACAGAAAAAAAGGAAGCTGCATACTTTTGTCGAAAAAGATTATGTTAATTAATATTTTTTATGAGGAGCAAAAGTGGGTGCAGGAAATAATACAGTTGACGAAATAAAAAGCAGGTGTAATATTGTCGATGTTATCGGGCGTGTAGTCCCCCTGAAAAAGGCGGGGAGCAATTATAAAGGCGTGTGTCCGTTCCACAATGAGAAAACACCTTCTTTTGTTGTATCTGAAACAAAACAGATCTATACCTGCTTTGGCTGCGGAGCAACAGGCGATGTCATCGGATTTGTTGAACGGTATTATCAGCTGGAATTCATACCGGCCATTGAAAAGCTGGCCGAGGAATACGGCATTACCATACAAAGAGGATTCCATAAAAACGAGAATAAGGAAGAATCCTATCAGATTAACCGGGAGGCGGCCAAGTTCTTTTTCAAAGCGCTCAGGCAAAGCGCCAATCCGGGATATACTTACATGAAAAACAGGGGCATCACGCCGGATACCCTCAATAAATTCGGTATCGGCTATGCCGACGGAGAATGGGACAGTCTGTATCGGTACCTGACCGGTCTCGGATATAAAAAAGAAAAGCTCATGGAATTGGGATTGATTTCCCAGTCTAAGGGTAAATATTATGATAAGTACAGGAATCGCGTGATGTTTCCCATCATGAACACAAGCGGCAAAGTAATCGGCTTCGGCGGTCGGATCATAGGTGACGGCAGTCCAAAATATCTCAACTCTCAGGAGTCTTCCGTATTTCTGAAAAAAAACAATCTCTACGGTTTGAACATAACCAGGCAGGAGATCAGCAAGGAGGACTGCGCGATTCTGGTTGAGGGATACATGGACGTGATATCCCTGTACCAGAGCGGAGTGCGGAACGTTTCCGCTTCTCTGGGAACAGCCCTCACGGAAAATCAGGCGAAGATGCTCAAACGATATACGGATAACGTGGTTCTTTCTTATGACGCGGATCAGGCCGGAATCAAGGCTGCGCTGCGAGGACTTGACATTTTATATAAAGAAAACTGCAGAGTAAAGGTTCTCCACGTTTCCGACGGAAAAGATCCGGACGAGTTCGTGAAGAAGAACGGGAAAAAGGCATTTCTGGAGCTGGTCAATCAGGCTTTGCCCTATGCGGATTATAAATTCAGCCTTCTTCGCAAGGAATATGATCTTGATTCAACGGAAGGACGGGTGGATTTTCTGAAAAAGGCGGCCGGTGTTCTCGGGACGCTGAGTCCTGTGGAGGCTGATATTTACATAAAAAAACTGGCAGAGGAGACAAAAATATCGGAAGGTGCTATAAGACTTGAAATAACTGGCAATACTAGTGAAAAACAGGCACCTGAAAGGGCTACTGCCCGCAGTAAGGGCGCCGATGCAGCGCCGGAAGATATCACCATGCTGGAAAAAAATATAATTAAGCTGATCCTGAGAAACAGCGCTTACTATCCAAAGCTGCTGCCTTATGAGGACGTTGCTTTTACAACTGCCCGCGGGCAGAGTCTTTATAAAGGGATCAAGGAGCTTTACGTGGAAAATGAAGAGATCGATGTTCGAAAGCTGGCAGACGGGTTAGATGCGGACAATGCGGAAGTCTTAAAGAATATTTTAGAGAATGTGCGGCTGGCACATAAAGAAGAGAAGATTTTTGCCGATTGTATCGAAACAATCCGTATGAAGGAGCTGACGCAGAAGGAGCAGGAGCTCATTATGCGGCTTTCTATGGCAGACGAAGAAGAAAATAAAGAAACAATCAGGGAGTTGACACAGGAACTGATGGATATCCAGAAGATGATGAAAAACGGTAGGGGGTAAGATAGGCATATGGCAAAAAAAGAAGCGCAGCAGGAAGTGCAGCAGGAACAGGTAAAGAGCAAACAGCAGCTGATCGATGAGCTAGTTGCCAAGGCAAAGGGAAAAGGTTCATTAACATACACGGAGATTTCCGATCACTTGGGGAATATCGAGCTGGATAAAGAAGACATGGACGATATGTACGAACAGCTGATTTTAAAGGGAATTGCCGTGGTCTCGGAGGTCGAACCGGATGATATTGAGCTGAGTGAGCTGGAAGGGGAAGAAGTCGAGGACCCGGACGTAGAGGCGGTCATCGCAGAAAGCGGTAATACCAAGGAGATCGATCTGGAGGCAACGATTCCGAAGGGCATCGCTGTGGACGATCCGGTCAGAATGTATCTGAAAGAAATCGGTAAGGTTCCTCTTTTGACCGCTCAGGAAGAGATTGATCTGGCAAAGAGAATGGAAGCGGGCGACGAGGCGGCAAAACAGAAATTGTGCGAGGCCAACTTGCGTCTTGTTGTCAGCATTGCGAAAAAATATGTGGGCAGAGGAATGCTTTTTCTGGACTTGATTCAGGAAGGGAATCTGGGACTGATAAAAGCAGTGGATAAGTTCGACTGGAAGAAGGGCTATAAATTCAGTACCTATGCTACATGGTGGATTCGTCAGGCGATCACAAGATCCATTGCCGATCAGGCCAGGACCATTCGTATTCCGGTACACATGGTAGAAACCATCAATAAGCTGATCCGGGTATCCCGGCAGCTGATTCAGGAGAAGGGCAGAGAAGCTACTCCGGAGGAAATCGCCGAAGAAATGGGCATTTCCGAGGAAAAGGTGCGGGAAATCCTCAAAATCGCACAGGAACCGGTATCTTTGGAGACTCCGATCGGCGAAGAAGAGGACAGCCATCTGGGCGACTTTATCCCTGATGAGGACGTACCTGCTCCGGCAGAAGCGGCAGCTTTCTCCATGCTGAAAGAACAGCTGGTAGAGGTACTGGATACTTTGACCGAAAGAGAGCAAAAGGTGCTGAAGCTTCGTTTCGGCTTGGAGGACGGACGTGCCCGTACTCTGGAAGAGGTGGGCAAGCGTTTTGATGTCACCAGGGAGAGAATCCGGCAGATCGAAGCAAAAGCGTTACGCAAGCTGCGCCATCCGAGCAGAAGCAAAAAGTTAAAGGACTATCTGGAGTAAAATGATAAAACTGACAGACAGACTGCAAGTGCTTGCAGACCAAATCGAAAAAAACGAAACCATGGCCGATATTGGTACCGACCATGGTTTTTTGCCAATTTATTTATGGGAAAATGGAATCAGCCCCAGGGTAATCATGTCCGATGTGAGCGCCGGATCGCTCAAGAAAGCCGAAATCAACGCCGCGACGCTTCATCCGGACGCTGTATTTGACCTGCGTCTTGGAAACGGAATACAGGTTTTGGAGAACGGTGAGGTGGATGCAGTGGTTCTGGCCGGAATGGGCGGCATCCTGATGACGGAAATCCTGGAAGCGGACCCGGAAAAATCGCAGAGCTTTCACAAATATATCTTCCAGCCCCGGAGCGGGCAGGGGCGGCTGCGGTGGTGGCTGGTGAACAACGGATTCCCCATTGTCCATGAGGCACTGGTTCGGGAAGGAAAATATATCTGCGAAATTATAACCGCAAGGCCGGAACGTATATGCAGCATGGGAAATATCGCGCCTGTTTCCCGGGTAATGGAAGGCTGCGGTCCCGACGATATTCAATACGAGGTTCCTCCCTGGATACTGTCCGCAGGGGAGCTGACCGAAGCGCATATCAAAAACAAGCTTTCCGCTGAGAGAAAAATTCTCAGTGGATTGGGCAAAAGTAAGAACGTAGACGAAGAAAAAGTTCGGTTTACAGAAAACAGAATTAAGTATTTAACGGTGCTTTTAGGAGGTGTTTAAATGGCAATGAAATTGGAAGACGTTGTAGCGGTCATCGAAGAAATCGCGAACCCGGATACGCAGGAAAGCTGGGATAACAGCGGCGTGCAGCTGGCTGCGGGGCCCGTGGAGATTCATCGGGTGCTGACGACGCTGGAGATTACCGACGCAGTGATCGAGGAAGCGGAGGAAGAGGATGTGGATTTGATCGTGACGCATCACCCTCTCATATTCGGAAGTCTCAAATCAGTAGACTACCGGGATATGACCGGTTCATACATTGTAAAGCTTTTGAATATGGGAATTTCCGTCTATTCCTGCCATACACCTTTTGACAAACTGGCAGGGGGAAATAATGACTTCCTGGCGGATCTCATTGGACTGAAAGACACCAGTGGTTTCAGCAGCGGGTCCGATCTGGATATGATCGGCCGAGTGGGTCAGCTGGAAGAGGAAATGTCGCTGGTATCCATGCTGGACCTTCTTTCGGAAAAGCTGGAGATGGATCCGGAGCAGTTCCGTGCGGTAGGCAAGCCGGATTCTGCGATCAAAACAGTGGGAATCTGTACGGGGGCAGGAGCGGATTTAATGGATCTGGCCGCGGCCAACGGATGTCAATTGTTCATCACAGGGGATTTAAAATACCATGATGCCCAGAAGGCCAAGGCACTGGGAATGGCCGTGATCGATGCGGGACACTATGGTACGGAAAAATCCTTTGCCGGTAATTTTGCCGACAAACTGATGGGAAAAACCGCAGGCCAGATCGAAGTTCTGGAGTCGGATGTGGATATCGACCCCTTTGAAATGATCTGAGGAAGGAGCGGTTTTCCGTAGCCGGATCATAAACTCATAAAAACAAATGTGGACACAGGTCCCTTGAAAATGATATAATAAACAAAGTTTTGGGTAGTCCAGGCAGTTGCGTGCACCGTCAGGGGTGTATGAGGAAAGTCCGGGCTCCATAGGGCGAGGATGCCAGATAACGTCTGGCGTAGGTAACTATAGGGAAAGTGCAACAGAAACACACCGCCGAAACGGGTAATGCCGTGGTAAGGGTGAAATGGTGAGGTAAGAGCTCACCGGGAGATATGGTAACATACCTCCCGTGTAAACCCCATCCGGAGCAAGACCAAACAGGGCATAAGAGGGGGCTGCCCGTCCCTGCCCGAGAGGTAGGTCGCTGGAGCGTGCTGGCGACAGTACGTCGAGATAGATGATTGCCAAATACAGAACCCGGCTTACGGGCTGCCCAAAACTTTTAAAATCTACGGATCTCTTCAAACACCAAATCCGATCTGTTCTATTATCTTGTTGCGCGAAATCCGCATATGCCATCGAATCCGTTGAAAAGCAAGGGCTGATATGATAAAATGCTAGGGAAGAATATTTACTCTAGCAGTCTTTGTACAACCGGCCGGATAATACATAAAAAACTGGCCTGTCGCTATATAAATCCATGTTAAAAGAGGTTTAAAATGCACTGGAATATCGCAGCCGAATGTATCTCTCTCGTATATCTGTTTATCATCTGGTTTTATTCGCGAAAGAGCAATCTGGTTCCTTCTCTGAAAAACCGACTGTTTTATTTTTGTTTTCTGGCGACTTTCTGTGCGATTGGTTTCAATATCCTATCCACGGTGATGCTGACCTATCCGAATTATTCGGTGAATTTCCTGACCTGGCTGGTGACTACGATCTACTTTATCGCTACGCCGCTGATGGGGATGGCCTATTTTTTTTATACCATCGCTACGGTCTTTGAATCCCAGGGAAACGCTCTGCGGATTATGAAATGGAGTTCCATTCCGGGGGTGCTCTATTTATTTGTGGTATTGATAAATCCCTTTTGCAAAAAACTCTTTTTGATTAACGCCGCGGGAAACTACTCCCAGGGCCCACTGATTATGACCACCTATCTGATCTTTTATATTTACTGTCTGGCCGCTATTTGCGTCGCCTTTGTCAGGAGAGCGCAGGTGGACCCGGTCATTCGAAAAATTCTGACCGCTTTTCCGGTGATCGCCGTTCTGGTGATTATCGTTCAGCAGCTTTATCCGGAAGTAATTCTTTCGGGATCAGCGGCGACCTGCGCCCTTTTGATCATTTATCTGTACCTGCAGAACAAGCAGAATTCCACTGACTATCTGACCGGACTGCCAAACCGGCAGGAGATGCTTAAAATGCTGGAGCTTCAGACGAAGAAATCGCGTAATTTCACGATTATTGTGCTGTCGCTGAGAAAATTCCGTCGAATCAATGATACATATGGGCAGCATACGGGAGACCGCTTTCTTCGGGAGATCGGAAAATTTCTTGAAAAAACCGCAAAACCCCGCGGCTTGTACCGATACGGAGGCGATGAGTTTGCCCTGATCTTCCGCGACGCCAGTGAAGACAGTATACGCGGCACCGTAGCGACACTGAAAAAGCGCATGCAGGAAAGCTGGACCATAGATGAAAACAGCTGCCTGATACCGGCGGTTATTGGTATTGTACGTTACCCTGAGAGCGCGGAAACGGTGGAGGATTTAATTAATGGTATTGAGTATGCCGTGGTCCAGGCAAAGAAAAGCAAGAACACAAATGTATATTATTGTGGGCAGGAAATGCTGGATGCAGTGCGCCGGCGTACGGAGATTGTTCGTATACTGGAGAAAAATCTGGAAGAAAACAGTTTTTCCCTCTTTTATCAGCCGATCATCTCCAATCATACCGGAAAATATGTAGCGGCCGAATCCCTGCTCCGTATCCCCGATTCGCCGCTGGGACCGCTTTACCCCAATGAATTCATTCCCATTGCCGAAGATACGGGAAACATCGTGGAGATGACCTATCAGGTGCTGGAAAAGGCCTGCCTGTTCATCAATCGGGTGACAGAGAAAGTGCCGGAGTTTGAAGGTGTTCACGTGAATTTTTCCGGGCATATGTTTTCACAGATGGATCTGGCGGATCGGGTAGAAGAAATCATAGCGCGCAATAAAACGCCATTCCCCAAAATTAAGATCGAGATTACAGAAAGTATTCTGGCTGAAAATACAAAAATTGTTGAAGAATTTGCAGACCGTATGCAGCGGCGGGGCGTTCTTTTGGAGCTGGATGATTTTGGTACGGGCTATTCGAATTTTGTCTCTGTTATGACGACGCCTCTGGATACGGTAAAACTGGACAAGAGTCTTATCTGGGCATCCATGGACAACAGGCAGTCGGCAATGATGGTAAAAAGCATGACGGGGATTTTCCATGAAATGGGCCTGCAAGTACTGGCGGAAGGCGTAGAGACCGAGGCGCAGGAACGCTTTGTCTGCCAGTGCGGCATCGACCTTATTCAGGGATTTCTTTTCGCAAAGCCGATGCCCGAAGAAGATGCGCTTGCCTGGATTTTGGAGGGATGAGGTTTTACTGCGCATCTGTTCACAAACGATAGTAATTAGAATCTTTCTTTTAAAATACAGAGATATCTGGTATACTGTTCTCCGTTAGGGAGGAAAGTAATTATGAAAAGTATCAAACGAAAAACAATTGCAGCAATTATTACACTTACAGTAGTATTGACCATGGGCTTTGCTGTGCCGGCAAGTGCGCAGACCGGGGGACCAACCAATGCGGCCTGGAAAAACACCTCTGCTTTAAGCACAGTCAAAACAAAAGCCGTACCTGCGGCCAGCGAACTGGCTAAGCCGGATTTAAAAGCAAAGGCGACGGGAGCCACAAAGGTAAAGCTCAGCTGGAAAAAGGTCAGCGGCGCGTCCGGATATAAAATTTATAAGTACAACAACGAGAAGAAAAAGTATACGGTCGTGAAAACCATAAAGAAGGCTGGTACGAAATCCTGGACGAATAAAAATCTAAAAACCGGCAAAAAAGTAAAATATAAAATGCGCGCCTATAAAAAGAAGGGCGGTAAAACGGTATACAGCGCTTACAGTAAAGTCAGGACAGCTACCCCAAAGGCCAAAAAACAGAGCAGCTCCGGCAAAACGGTATACATTACAAAGACCGGATCAAAATTCCACAGAGGCAGCTGCCGCTATCTGAGCAGAAGTAAAATCGCCATCTCCAGATCTGAGGCGGTCGCACAGGGATATGACCCCTGCAAAGTATGCAGACCCTGAGCAGATTTTAAAAATCTCCATACAAAATTTCTTGACAACAGACCCCAAGATATAGTATATTCAAAAAGTCATATGACTGACGGAAGTGGAAGAAACCACATGGAGTATGATCGTGAACCAAAGCCGACCGTCTGGGCTGAGAAAGAGCCCGGATGGTGCGGCTTTTTCTATTTTGGTCGATTGCATGGAGGTAAAAATAAGATGAGAAAAGAATGGGAAGGATTTAACAGCGGAAACTGGAGACACGTGATTGATGTGAGAAACTTCATTCAGAAGAACGTGACGCCTTACAGCGGAGACGACAGTTTTCTGGAGGGAACCACAGAGAGAACGGAGAAGGTCTGGGGCAGGTGCAAGGAACTGCTCCTGGAAGAGATTGAAAATGGTATTTATGATGTAGAAACAGACGTTGTTTCCGGTATTGATAACTTTAAACCGGGATACATTGATAAGGATAACGAAGTGATTGTAGGCCTTCAGACCGATGCTCCCCTCAAACGCATGGTTAATCTCTACGGTGGTATCCGTATGGCGGAATCCGCTCTCCAGCAGTACGGTTATGAAATGAATCCGGAGATCAAGCGTCGTTTCCACGAATTCCGCAAGACTCACAATGAGGGGGTTTTCGATGCTTATCCGGAGCGTACGAAAGTGGCCAGGCATAACGGCCTTCTCACAGGGCTTCCCGACGCTTACGGAAGAGGAAGAATCATCGGCGATTACAGACGGATCGCGCTCTACGGTATTGACTATCTGATCGAACAAAAAGAGCAGGATATCCAGATGGCTGACGGCCCGATGACCGACGAGCTGATCCGTATCCGGGAAGAGCTGCACGAGCAGGTTCGGGCTCTCAAGGAAGTCAAGGCCATGGCCGCGTCATACGGCATCGACCTCAGCCAGCCTGCGGGAAATGCCCGCGAAGCAGTCCAGTTCCTGTATCTGGGATACCTGGCAGGAGTTAAGGAAAATAACGGAGCCGCCACTTCCCTGGGAAGAACTTCTACTTTCCTCGATATCTATATCCAGCGGGATCTGGAACGGGGAACTCTGACGGAAAAAGAAGCTCAGGAGCTGATCGATCAGTTCGTTATCAAGCTGCGTCTGGTGAGACACCTGAGAACGCCGGAATACAATGAGCTGTTTGGCGGCGATCCGACATGGGTGACCGAAGCCATCGGCGGTATGAGCGTAAAAGGCACCACATTGGTAACGAAGAATTCCTTCCGTTTCTTACATACATTAAAAAATCTGGGCACAGCACCGGAACCGAATCTGACCGTTCTCTGGAGCCAGAATCTGCCGGAGAATTTTAAGCGCTACTGTACCAAGATGAGTATTGAGACGGATTCCATTCAGTATGAAAACGATGATGTAATGCGCCCTGTTTACGGCGATGACTATGCCATATCCTGCTGCGTTTCCGCCATGAGCGTAGGTAAGCAGATGCAGTTCTTCGGGGCCAGAGCCAATGTGGTTAAATCGCTTCTCTATGCCATCAACGGCGGACTGGACGAGCTGACAGGAGATGTGGTCATTCCCAAGATCAAGCCTTTGGAATTCGACGATGTGCTGGATTTCAACGAGGTAATGCTCAGCTATAAGAAGGTTCTTTCCTATGTGGCCGAGCTTTATGTGGATACGATGAACGTGATCCACTATATGCACGATAAGTACGCTTATGAAGCCAGCCAGATGGCGCTGCATGATACCCATGTGGAAAGACTGACTGCTTTCGGTATCGCCGGACTTTCCTGTGCCGCCGACTCGCTTTCCGCTATCAAATTCGCAAAGGTTCGCCCGATTCGAAATGAGCAGGGCGTGGCCGTGGACTTTGAAGTGGAAGGTGACTTCCCGAAATATGGAAACGATGACGATGCGGTCGATGACATCGCAGTGGAGATTGTCAAGCATTTTTCCGCGGAACTGAAAAAGCATCCGATGTACAGAGACGCGAGACACACACTGTCAGCGCTGACGATCACTTCCAACGTTATGTATGGAAAGAAAACGGGCAATACCCCGGACGGCAGAAAATATGGAGAACCGTTGGCGCCGGGAGCCAATCCGATGCATGGAAGAGACGTGAACGGTGCTGTGGCTTCGCTGAATACGGTGGCGAAGATTCCGTATCGTACTGTCTGTCAGGACGGGGTGTCCAATACCTTCTCCATCATCCCGGAAGCGCTGGGCAAGGACGCAGGGCAGCAGGAATACAATCTGGTTTCCCTGCTGGACGGTTACTTCTGCCAGGGAGCGCACCATCTCAACGTAAACGTTATGCGCAAAGAACTCCTGAAACAGGCTATGGAGCATCCGGAACAGTATCCGTCCCTGACAATTCGTGTATCCGGCTACGCCGTAAACTTCGTGCGGCTCAGCAGAGAGCAGCAGGAAGAAGTAATCAAGCGGACCTTCCACGGAGCAATGTAAAAATGTGATTCTGTGCCACACGGGCACCGGTAAAATGCGGACCTTTCGTAAAGGGTCCGCATTTTTATATATCTTGCAGCACAGTCCGCTGCGCTGCAAGGATCGGCTCATCTGAAAACATGCTTAAAAGGTAAATTTCGATTTTTATCAACACGCAGCGAAAAATCAGGTTTTTGTTGACGTTTTTTCAAGGATGTAGCACCCGGCAGCACAGAATTTCGATGAAAATTCAGTTTTGAACAGGAACACAGTCCGCAAACCTTGGAAATACATCAACAACAAAGCCGAAATGAAGCGGTTGTTGAACAAATGTGCATTTGGCTCGACACAGCTCGCAAATTATACGATTCTGACTGATTGAGCCGGCTTCGCCGCAAGGTACAGAATACGTGAAATTTGCTCGACACAGCTCGCAAATTATGACATTATTATTAACAATGTTTAAATCCTCTTGCATAAGAAAAGGCATCAACCTATAATTGAAAACGTATGATAAGACTAGTAAATAAAAGAAGGGGTAGGAATTCATAATGAACAGAAACATAGCATTATCTATTGTATTATCCATAGTCACCTGTGGAATCTATTCGATCTATTGGTTTGTGGTGCTGACCGACGAGGTCAATCGTGAAAAGGCGGAATACGCCGCCGATATGTCAGGTGTGGCATGTTTCCTGCTGAGCCTGATTACCTGCAATATCTATGGAATCTATTGGGCTTACAAGATGGGCGAAAAGCTGGATACGATCAAATCGGAGAGGGGTATTGTCACTGGACGTGACAGCAATGTGCTGTATCTGATCCTTGAACTCTTCGGATTCAATATCATCGTGCTGGCTCTCTCACAGAACGAAATGAATAAGATCCATCCGATCTATTAAAATGATGGATATTCAGAAAAAGCGTGCAGGGAAGGTGCTGCTGATCCTGGGAAGTCTGACCGGCGCAGGCCTTGTATTTGCTTATGGCGCGACTCATTGGGGATGGTGGCTGCCCTGCGTGTTTAACCAGATTACCGGCCTTAAATGCCCTGGGTGCGGAGTATCGCGCATGTGTCTGGCTATTTTGCGCTTTGATTTTTCAAGGGCTTTTTCCTGGAATCCTGCCGTTTTTATCTGTCTGCCATTTCTGGCATATCTGCTGGCATACTTATGTGTGCGGTACATCCGCTATGGGGATTTGACGATGCGCCGATGGCAGCAGACCGGCTGCTGGATCATGGTCGCTCTTCTGCTCATCTTTGGAGTTTTCAGGAATCTGTAACCGGCAGGCTACGTCGGTTGACTGGTGAATATCGTATGATCCCGGTTCCCCCGTCTGTATGCGAAGTAAATATCCAAGATCTTACGAAAAAAGCGAGAAAATGACAGTTTTATGCGCAAGGACGTCTTGAAGGTTGCGGGAGCGTTGAAAAATGCGTAAATTTCGGTAAAAATCGGGATTTGCTACCGGGGCTGCTTGTCCGTGAGAGAAAGGTGGTCCATAAGTTTCAAATAAGTGGATAAACTTTGTTGAATTTTGTTTCAAACCGTAATATAATATCTCTTTGTGAGTAAGGAGGTATTTTCTTTTATGGGCGAACAGATTCAGGAAAACAAGATGGGCACCATGCCTATCGGAAAATTAATTGCGACTATGTCCTGGCCGGCCATTTTATCCATGCTGATTCAGGCGCTGTACAACATTGTCGATAGTATTTTTGTGTCCATGATCAGCGAGCAGGCGCTGTCTGCTGTCACTTATATTTTCCCTGTGCAAATGCTGCTTATCGCAGTGGGCGTTGGAACCGGAGTGGGAATCAATTCCCTCATTTCCAGAAGGCTTGGCGCGAAGCGTTTTGAAGAAGCCAATATGGCCGCCAGCCACGGTTACAGGCTGTCTTTTTTCAATTGGATAGGATTTGCTTTAATCGGAATTATTTTTTCCAACATATACATGAACTTTCTGTCCGATACGCCATATATCGTTGAAAACGGTATCGCGTACATGCGGATCATCACCATTGGTTCGGTATTTGTTTTGGTTCAGGTGACTACGGAAAAGATCCTGCAGGCGACGGGAAACATGCTGTTTCCGATGCTTTGCAGCATTGTAGGGGCTGTGACAAATATTGTGCTGGACCCGATTTTAATCTTTGGCATCGGACCATTCCCTGAAATGGGAGTTACCGGGGCGGCAGTAGCTACAATTATTGGGCAGCTGTTCTCCATGATTCTGGGGCAGATCCTGCTGTTCAAAAAAGATCATCAGGTGACTGTTAAGGTTCGGGGCTTTAAGATGGAAAAGTATATCATCCGCGATATCTATTCCGTGGGACTTCCGGCCATTCTCATGCAGGCCATGCTTTCCATCCTGCAGTTCGGACTCAATGCCATTCTGGCAGGTTTGTCGGAGACAGCGGTTGCGGTAAACGGCGTTTATGGGAGACTGCAGTCTTTCATTTTTATGCCGGTATTCGGGCTGAATCAGGGCGCGCTGCCGGTAATGGGATATAACTACGGTGCCAGAGACAAGGAACGTCTGACAAAAGCCTTTAAAGTAGCTTTCATGGTGGCTTTCATCATCATGACGGTAGGGCTGATTTTATTCCAGCTTTTCCCGCGTCAGTTCCTAAGCCTTTTCAATGCTTCCCAGGGAATGTACGAAATCGGTATTCCGGCGCTGAGGACTATCAGCCTGTGCTTTATACCGGCATCGTTCGGTATCCTGGCATCGTCCTTTTTCCAGGCCACCGGTCATGGCATGATGAGCCTTTGGGCTTCTCTGATCCGTCAGATGATCGGGATTCTGCCGCTGGCGTGGTTCCTGGCAAGGTTCGGAGGGCTGAAAATGGTTTGGTTCGCGTTCCCCATCGCAGAGGTTATGGGGATCCTGTTCAGTATCATCGCAATGCGCTATATTTTCAAAAAAGACATATCCAGGCTGGGAACGAAATAATCGACTCCGGACCTATCGCACAATTTTGACCGGGACGCCTTCTGCTTCCCGGTCTTCTGAATCCATCAGCACTAAATCGTAGATCAGAGGATCCCGAATCAGATGCGTCCAGACCGTATAAGTAGCCTGAATAAAAGATGGAGTCAGCTTCATCTGCCGGTCGATTAAAGGGCAGGAATAGGGAAGCGGGGTCGTGCATAAAATGAGACGCAGTTCTCCTTCTTCGGTTAAATGGGGAGCAAGGGGGAAAAAGCGGCATTGCAGCGGTCTGTGTTCTCTGGGGCATACAGGCGGCGTTTTGCAGCGGATGAAATGAATTTTTCCAAACCATGAATCGGGAAAATCAAAATCCTCAGCCCTTTCTGCAGACCATTTAAGCCATTCCTCTTTTTGAGAAAACAGCTTTTCTTCTCCGGGCAGCAAATAGATACCCAGCTGGAAATCGTCGTCGTCGCTGTCGCCTCCACAGGTACAGCAGGCGGCCCCGCACAACTTTCCGCAGTCCGACTCAAGAGGACTGACCCGGTCCAGCAGCCGGTAAATGGCCTGATAAGTACTTTTTCGTATCGTGCTTTTCATACAAAACTCCTTTATTTATTCTCAAAAATTAGTATAACATAAATAAAAAAGCCTGTGCTATAATAGGCTTTAATCAGTTTGAAATTGTTTCGTTTAATGGATTAAGGGTATATATATAAGTAGTTTTTGGCTAAAATATAGGGACTTCCGCAGGATTTTATGCTATAATAAACGCATTGTTTTAACGCAGGACCGTTTCTCTGAAAACCTGCCGCAGTAAGCTTTGCAGCAAGAATATCAAGAATATCCTGTGATAGTTCCATGTGTAATGAGGTAATTATGAGATTAGGTATAGACGTAGGATCAACAACTGTAAAATTAGTTCTGCTGGACGAAGGCGGAACGATCATATACAGCCGCTATGAGAGGCACATGTCCAATGTGTTCGAAACGGTTGCGGACCTGATGCGGGATATGCACGGCAAATATCCGCAGGCGAAGGTCAGGGCGGTTATAACCGGTTCGGGAGGACTCTCCCTGTCACAGCTTTTACATATTCCATTTGAACAGGAGGTCGTAACTTGCAGCCGGGCGGTGGAAACTCTGATTCCCCAGACCGACGTAGCAATCGAGCTGGGCGGCGAGGACGCCAAGATCACCTTCTACGGACAGACGATTGAACAGAGAATGAACGGAACCTGCGCGGGAGGTACGGGCGCGTTTATCGACCAGATGGCGGTGCTTCTGAATACGGACGCCGCAGGTCTCAATGAAGCGGCAAAGAGTCACAATATGATTTACCCGATCGCGGCCCGCTGCGGAGTGTTCGCCAAAACGGACATCCAGCCGCTGATCAATGAAGGGGCCAGCATTGAGGATCTTTCGGCTTCTATTTTTCAGGCTGTGGTTAACCAAACCATCAGCGGACTGGCATGCGGCAGGACGATCAAGGGAAAAGTCGCATTTTTGGGTGGCCCTCTTTCATTCCTTTCCGAGCTGCGTACCCGTTTTATCAAGACGCTGAGTCTTTCTGATGAAGATGTGGTTTTCCCGGAGGAGTCCAAGTATTTCGTTGCCATCGGCGCGGCTATGATAGCGGAAAAATATGACGAGACCCAACTGACAGAGGTGGTGGAACGGATAAATAACGCCGACCAGTCGGAGCTGTCCGACACCCGCCACGTAGAGCCTCTGTTCAGAAATCACAGTGAATATGAAGAATTTGTAAACCGTCACCGCAAGGATACGATTAAACGAAAAGATATCAAAAAGGCCAGGGGCAAGCTGTTCCTGGGGATTGACGCCGGCTCCACCACCACCAAGGCGGCTCTCATTGATAACGAAAAGAATCTGCTCTATTCGTTCTACAAGAACAATGAAGGAAAGCCGATCGAAGCGGTTATGATGATGCTCAAAGAGCTGTACGCAATGATGCCAAAGGACGCGTTCCTTGCAAATTCCACGGTGACCGGCTATGGAGAAGGGTTGATTAAGGCAGCTTTCAAGGCGGATCTGGGTGAGATCGAGACCATGGCTCATTATAAGGGCGCGGAGGAATTCCTTCCGGGCGTGGAGTTTATTCTCGATATCGGCGGTCAGGACATGAAGTGCATGAAGATCAAGGACAACGCCATTTACAATATCATGCTCAATGAAGCATGTTCTTCAGGCTGCGGTTCTTTCATTGAGACTTACGCCAAGTCGGTGAATATGGACGTGCAGACCTTTGCGCGGGAAGCGCTCTTTGCCGAGGCGCCGGTGGATCTGGGAACCCGCTGCACCGTGTTCATGAATTCTAAGGTGAAACAGGCGCAGAAAGAAGGCGCTACCATTGGCGATATTTCCGCAGGCCTTTCTTACAGTGTCATAAAAAACGCCCTGTACAAGGTTATTAAACTGCGTAACCCCGAAGAAGCGGGGCAGAAGATCGTGGTACAGGGAGGAACCTTCCTCAGCGATGCTGTGCTTCGCAGTATCGAAAAGATCATTGGTAAGGATGTAGTGCGTCCGGATATCTCGGGAATCATGGGGGCTTACGGCGCAGCTATCATTGCCAGGGAAAACTATGTTGAGGATACGGAATCCTCGATTTTAAAGCCGGACGAAATGGATTCCTTTACGGTAGAAAATAGCCATACCCGCTGCAAGGGATGCGAAAATAATTGTCTTCTGACGATTAACAAGTTCAATGACGGCAGTCGGTTTATTACCGGAAACCGCTGTGAAAAGGGCGAGGGTAAGACCAACGAAGAAAATCAGCTGCCAAATCTGTACAAATACAAATTTAAAAGGCTGTTCAACTATACGCCCCTGACGGAAGAAGATTCCACCAGAGGCACCATTGGTATTCCAAGGGTACTCAATATGTATGAGAATTATCCTTTCTGGTTTGTATTCTTTACGGAATTGGGATTCCGGGTGCAGCTGTCGCCGCCGTCGAGCAAGGAACTGTATGAGGGCGGCATGGAGACGATCTCTTCCGACACGGCCTGCTATCCGGCCAAGCTGGTTCACGGACACATTAAATGGCTGGTGGACCAGGGTGTAAAATGGATCTTTTATCCCAGCATCAATTACGAGCGAATCGAAGATCCGACAGCGCCGAACCACTATAACTGCCCGATTGTTGCCACTTATCCTGAGGTGATCGGTAACAATATGGATGATATTTTTGAAGCGAATGACGTGACCTTCTCCCATCCGTTTATCCCTTACGACAATGATGAGTTTTTGGCGAGGGAAATGTACAAGGTGCTCCGGCGCAGCGGCGTGACCAGAACTCATGTAGAATACGCTGTAAAGCGTGGTCGCCAGGAGGATAAACGTTTTCGCGACGACTTGAAGAAAAAAGGCGAGTATTCACTCAAATACGCCAGAGACCATAAGAAAAAGGCTGTCGTTCTTGCGGGACGTCCGTATCACCTGGACCCTGAGATCAATCACGGTATCGACCAGATCATCAGCTCCTTTGACATGGTAGTGGTGACGGAGGATTCCATCGCCCATCTGGGTAAGCTGAACCGACCGATCCGGGTGCTGGATCAATGGATGTACCATTCCCGCCTCTATAGGGCCGCGACCTTTGTGGGAACTACCGACGATGTGGAGCTGGTACAGCTCAATTCCTTCGGATGCGGGCTGGATGCGGTGACGACCGACCAGGTGGAAGAAATCACCAAGAAAAACAATAAGCTGTATACGGTGCTGAAGATCGACGAAGGTTCCAATCTGGGAGCTGCCAGAATCCGAATTCGTTCCCTGAAAGCGGCCATGGAAGAACGTGACAAGAATAAGATTCAGCATATAGATAACCGTGAGCCATATAAGCGCGAATATTTTACTAAGGAAATGCGTAAGAATTACACGCTGCTGGTACCCGAGATGTCGCCGATACATTTCCAGTTCATGGAGACGGCTCTCAAAAAGGCAGGGTATAACGCAGTGCTGCTTCCGACAGTAGATAAAAACGCAGTGGATGAAGGTTTGAAATACATCAATAACGATGCCTGCTATCCGACAATCGTGACTCTGGGACAGATCATATCTTACCTGAAATCAGGGAAGGTAGATCTCAACAGAACGGCAGTATTCATGAGTCAGACCGGAGGCGGATGCAGAGCCAGCAATTATGTGGCGCTGCTGAGAAAAGCCTTAAAGGACTTGGGTATGGAACAGATCCCGGTGGTTTCAGTCAATATGGCAGGTTTGGAGACCAATCCCGGTTTTAAGCTGAGCGCAGGGCTGGTAAAGCGGATTCTGATGGCGATGGTTTACGGAGACGTGTTCATGCGCGTGCTGTACGCGACCAGGCCATATGAAAAAGAGCCGGGAGCAGCCAATGCTTTATTTGAAAAGTGGTCCAGATTGGCCAGAAGAAACATCTATACCGGAAGCATGCGCAAATTTAAAGTCTTTGTCAAAGAGATTGTTAAAGATTTTGATGCTTTGCCTCTGTTGGATATCAAAAAACCGAAGGTGGGAGTGGTAGGGGAAATTCTGGTTAAATATCATCCCAATGCCAACAATGATATCGTCGGTACCATTGAGCGGGAAGGCGGCGAAGCGGTCGTGCTGGATCTGATTGACTTTTTCCTTTACGGCATGTACAGCAAAAAATTTAACTTTGAACACCTGGCCGGCACCTATAAGGCGATGCTTTTCAACAGCGTTGCTATCCGGGCGATCGAGTTTTTCCGCAAACCCGCCAGAGAAGCGCTGCGTGCCAGCAAACGCTTTGATGAACCGATGCATATCGAAGACATTGCTACCAAAGCCAGCGAAATCATTTCTCTGGGTAACCAGTGCGGCGAAGGCTGGCTGCTGACCGGGGAAATGGTAGACTTGATTGACAGCGGTGTGGAAAACATTGTATGCATGCAGCCGTTTGCCTGCCTGCCGAATCATGTGACCGGAAAGGGCATGATGAAAGCAATGCGCAAGCGCAATCCGCTGGCGAACATTGCGGCCATTGACTATGACCCGGGCGCCAGCGACGTAAATCAGCTGAATCGAATCAAGCTGATGATGGCAACCGCATATAAAAACATGCAAAAACCAGAAAAAGAAGATTCCGGCAAAGAACTCACAGAGTTGAAGGAAGCCGTGGACTAGAGAAAAACAGTATGCCCGCATAAAAACAATGCGGGCATCTTTGTAACCGGAAAGGAAACGAACCCGTATATTCCGGCGGCGGCAGAGCGTCAGTTGGGAAAAGACTATTGAAAAATGGACGATTCTAAGGTATACTATATGAGTTAATAATATACGAAGGAGGTGTCTTGATGGGAAGACACGGTACAATTGCAGGAAGAAAAGAAAAACAGGATTCAAAGCGCGCTGCGGTTTTTACGAAATACGCAAGGGCGATTACAGTAGCGGCAAAGAACGGCGGTGACCCGGACTACAACGTTGCGCTGAAGCATGCAATTGATAAAGCAAAAAGCATTAATATGCCTAATGATAATATCAAAAGAGCCATCAAGAAGGGCACCGGCGAGCTGGCCGGTGAAACTTATGAAAACGGCAGATTTGAAGGATACGGCGCCGCAGGCGTGGCTGTGATCGTAGATGTTCTGACAGATAATAAGAACAGAACGACCGCAGCTATGAAGCATGCTTTCGATAAGCACGGCGGTAATCTGGGCGCGCCCGGATGCGTTTCTTACATGTTTGAACAAAAAGGCGTGATCGTGATTGAAAAGACTGACGAAATTGATGAAGATTCTCTCATGGAAGCGGCGCTGGAAGCAGGTATGGACGATATGGTTACATACGACGACTGCTATGAAATTCTGACTGCTCCCAATGATTTCAACGATGTCAGTGAGGCCTTAAAAGCGGCGGGATATGAATTCGTAGACGCAGATGTCGAGTATCTGCCTTCCGTGGAAGCGACGCCGACCGAGGAACACGACATCAAAAACCTGAAAAAGATGATCGAAATGCTGGAAGACAACGACGACGTGCAGAAAGTTTACCACAACTGCACCGTTGATTTGGAAGACTAAAAAACTTAGAATTTCAATGCATTTGGACCTTTGAAAAATGAAAAGTATTTAAAGCCGTATGAACGGTGGCGTTCATACGGTTTTGAATGATAATGTGCAGGTCACCTCTTTGTCTGATAGAAAGCTTATCGGGCAGGGAGGTTTTTTCATATAAAAAATGGAGATCCTTCATACTGTTATAAAAACTCAAATTTTTGATGATTTTATAACAAAAATACAGCGTTGCGGACGTTGACTGCGGCGATGTGCTAAAATTTCATGACCTTGCCCTCTGAAAAGCCATGAAAGCGTTGAAAAAAGTTATAAAATAACTCTTTAAGAAGACTTTTTATAACGCAGCACGCATTTATCAGAAAATCAAACTCCTCAGGTCCTTACAAAATGTAAAAAGATATAGCATCCTGCAAAAATAAGTAGCATTGATATAGTGATAATGATATAATTATGATAGAAAATATGCAGGAGGATAAAACATGATTATAAAACCATCAACCGCATTGCGGAATGAATACAGCAAGATTTCTTCTTTGGCCCATGAAAGTAAAGAGCCGATTTATATTACGAAAAATGGGGAGGGTGATATGGTTCTAATGAGCATAGACGCTTTCGAACAAAGAGAACAGCTATTAAAGCTGCGGGAAAAAGTGTTGCAGGCAGAACAGGAAAGAATAAGCGGAGCAGCGACCATAAGCGTTTCCGACGCAAGAAAGGAATTGCGGAGGAGGGTCGATGAAGTATAAAGTTGAGCTTTTGCCTACGGCGTGGGAAGAGTTAAAACGGATTGAAGATTTCTACTGCTTAGAATTTAATCCCGAAACGGCCTTGCAAGTTGTGGACAACATATTGGATACCATTGAAAGACTTGAAGAGTTCCCTGAATCCGGCTCCCTCACGCCGGATAGCTGGCTGAATGATCAAGGCTTTCGGATGGTGATTTGTAAAAAGTATGTAGCAATATATCGGCAGGTAGGAGATACGGTGTATATATACCATATTGCAAACGCAAAATCAGAATATACCAAGCTGTTTGGATGGTAAAAAGGTTTTTTAGTCTTCGAAGGCAAGATCTATGAAAAGCCCCATATAGAAAAAATTCGAAAAGCTCTTGCAATCGGACAGACATGCTCGTATAATAAATTACGTTAAATCTTATTCCTTACAATTATCCGATTGACCTTGAAGAGCAGAGCGGTATTTGCTATAATAAAGGCAATCCCAGAAAGGGAATAAAAAGTGCTATATCTTAGACAACGTACCTGGATTTGGCAATGCCATTGATGTTTATTTAACCTGAAAAAGCATACAATAGTAATAAATCCTGAAGTGTTCGTTGAGATACTATAATTCAACCTACGTATTGACATCGGGAGTCCGGAGTTTTTGTCAGCGGATGTCAAGCCGCCATTGAGCGGAAGGCAGAGGCGGAAACAGGGCACCCCCCTATCGCAGATAGGGTGTGAATTATAATCTCGACGGCATGTCGGGATTCTTTTGTTTTTGAGACAGGCGGCAGGACTTAAAAATTCACATACAAGAAGGAGACGGATCATGAAAAATCAGCTGACGGTGAGGGGTGTGGCGATTGGAGCAATCGGAGCGGTCATCATCACCACAAGTTCTATGTTCGTAGCACTGAAACTCAGCTCACTGCCCTGGCCGATTATCTTTGTGGCGCTGGTATCCATGTTTGGATTAAAAGCTTTGGGCAACACCAATCTCAGAGAGATCAATGTTACCCATACCATTATGTCAGCGGGCGCGATGGTCGCCGGCGGTCTGGCCTTTACGCTTCCGGGCATATTCATCTTGGATCCGCAGGCGCAGGTCAGTACATTAAAGCTTTTGCTGCTCACCTTTGGAGGAGTGGCCCTGGGGCTGATCTTCACAGCGTTGATTCGCAAATACTTCGTTGAAACGAAAAAACTGCCTTATCCCATGGGAGAGGCCGCGGCAGAGACTCTGAAGGTCGGTGACCGCGGGGGCAAAAAAGCCATCACGCTGTTCGTGTCCATGGGAGCAGCGGCAATTTTTACATTTATAAGAGACTGGATGCAGAAAATACCGGCAGTGCTGCTGAGCAAAAAGATGGCGCTTTACGGTTCCACCTGTGGCATATGGATATCGCCCATGCTCATATCCGTGGGCTATCTTTTAGGACCGGTGTTTATCGGAGTCTGGTTTTTGGGAGCTGTAATCGGCGATTTCGGAGTGCTTTTAGGCGGAACGGAGCTGGGCTTTTGGGATAACGCTCAGGCCCTTACGATTAAATCGTCCCTTGGCATTGGCATGATGGTCGGTACGGGGATCGGCATCATTGTCAAAGGAATTCTGCCCAAGGCCAAAGAGATTTTCGGCGGCATGTTTAAAAAAGACAGTGCCGGAGATGCCATCGTCCCCATGAGGTGGGCACCTATCGTCATGGTGGTTCTGGCCTTCTTATTCACAATTCTTTTGGATATGGGAGTTGTCGCTTCCATAGTAACGATTTTGGGTGTCTGGGTGGCTACGGCCATGTCGGCCCAGTGCGTAGGACAATCGGGGATCAACCCCATGGAGATATTCGGCATTATCGTTCTTTTAGCGGCAAAAGCAGTTTCGTCAGTGGGCGGGACGGAGGCCTTTTTCGTAGCGGCGATTGTAGCCGTAGCCTGCGGACTGGTAGGCGATGTGATGAACGATTTCAAAGCCGGATACATTCTCGGTACGGACCCCAAGGCCCAGTGGATCGGAGAATGTATCGGCGGTATCATCGGCACGGTTGTTTCCGTAGGCGTACTGATGGTCATCGTCAAGGCTTACGGACCGGAAGTATTCGGCAGTCAGGAATTTCCGGCAGCCCAGGCAGGCGCGGTAGCGGCCATGGTGGGAGGGATTTCCCATGTACCGGCCTTTGTGATCGGCCTGGTGATTGCCGTCATCCTTTATTTTATAAATTTCCCGGTTATGACCCTGGGACTTGGCGTATATCTTCCGTTTTACATGTCCGCCACGGCGCTGATCGGCGGTGTTCTGCGGCTGATCGTGACAAAAGCTTTGCCAAAAGTCGAGAAAGAGGGAACCGGCCTGGTGATCGCTTCGGGACTTTTAGGCGGCGAGGCGATCATGGGAGTCGTCATCGCCCTTATCATTGCAGTGCAGGCAATTGCCTGATACCCGTTACCCCAATTTACCGGGAACGGAGTATCGCCGGCAGACAGAAAACGTACCAACTACAATTAAATAAATTTTAATCGAAGCCTATATCCATTGCGCGAATGGGACTTGAAAGATGATATCACACCCTTATGAGGAGGTGGTAGCATGAAAACAGGATTTATCGGAGCCGGAAAAGCTGGGTGCAGCCTTTCCCGGTATCTTGCGGGCCGGCAGACAGAAATCTGCGGCTTTTACAGTAAAACTCCGAAGCATTCAAGACAGGCGGCTGATTATACCAAATCGGCCGTTTTTTTAAACTTAGAAGACGTTGTAAAAGAAAGTGATATGATCTTTGTGACGACTCCTGACAGCGTGATCGGACAGATATGGGAAGCGATTAAAAAATTAGAGGACCAAAAGAAGGTGCGGCTGGGAGGAAAGATATTCTGCCATGTGAGCGGTTCTCTTTCATCTCAGACGTTCAGCGGAGCCGGGGAGCGGGGCGCTTTTGCCTGCGCGGCTCATCCCATGCTGGCCATCAGCAGCAAGGATGCCGATCTGACCGGCGCTTTTTTCACACTGGACGGCGATGAAAGGGCGGTGGCGGCTGTCAGCTCCATGCTGAATGATAAAGGCAATCCCACGGCAGTCATTGACCCTTCCTGCAAGAAAAAATATCATATGGCAGCCTCAGCTGCCAGCAATCTGGCGGTGGGACTGGCGCAGATGGCAGTAGACGCCCTTGCGGACTGCGGGTTTTCCGAGGAAGCGGCATTTACCATGCTGACTCCGCTGATGCTGGGAAATGTGAAAAATATCTGTGAAAAGGGAACGGCAAAAGCCCTGACCGGACCTGCGGAGCGCTGTGACTGCCAAACCGTTGCCGCCCACCTTGCGCAGCTCAATGGCGAAGACAAAGAGATTTACAGGCTTTTATCCATGCGATTGCTTTCAATCGCACAGACAAAGAATCCGACAAGAGATTATTCAAAACTAAAAACGATACTGGAGGAAAAAGACCAATGAAGAACACAACTGTTACGTTTAAGAAAGCAAAAGAAGAAAAGACAAAACTGACCATGCTGACCGCCTACGATTATTCCTTTGCCAAGCTGATGGACGAAGCCGGAGTCAACTCGATTCTGGTGGGAGACTCCGTGGGCATGGTGTGCCTGGGATATGAAGATACGCTGTCAGTGACCATGGAGGATATGATCCACCATACGGCGGCTGTCTGCCGGGGCGCGAAGAATGCGCTGGTGGTGGCTGATATGCCGTTTATGTCCTATCAGACTTCTGTCTACGACGCAGTAGTCAACGCCGGGCGTCTCATCAAGGAAGGCCATGCACAGGCGGTCAAGCTGGAAGGCGGGCTTGAAGTGACAGAACAGATCCGGGCCATCGTAAACGCTTCCATCCCGGTAGTCGCGCACATCGGTCTTACTCCGCAGTCGATCAATGCCTTCGGCGGTTTCAAAGTACAGGGAAAGAGCCAGGAAGCAGCGCAAAAACTGCTGGATGAAGCCAGAGCCGTAGAGAAGGCGGGAGCCTTTGCCGTGGTCCTGGAATGCGTACCGGAAAAACTGGCGGCAAAAATATCTCAGGAGCTTTCCATTCCTACCATCGGTATCGGCGCCGGAGCAGGATGCGACGGTCAGGTGCTGGTTTATCAGGATATGCTGGGACTGTTCAGCGACTTCACTCCCAAATTTGTTAAAAAGTTTGCCAATGCGGGAGAGCTTGTCAAGGGAGCCTTTGAGGATTATATAAAAGAAGTGCAGGCAGGCACTTTCCCGGCCAAGGAACATACCTTTAAAATTGACGATGAAGTAATCACAAAGCTGTATTAGGGGAAGACGATGGAAACAGTAACGACAAAACAGGAAGTACGGAACAGGGTAAAAGAATGGCGGAAACAGGGTCTCTCCATAGGCCTTGTTCCAACCATGGGATTTCTCCACGAAGGACATGAAAGTCTGATCCGGCGGTCAGCGGCGGAAAATGACAGGACTGTGGTCAGCATCTTCGTCAATCCCATGCAGTTTGGAAAAAATGAAGACCTGGAGACCTACCCCAGGGATTTTCAGAGAGATAAAAAGAGCTGTGAGCAGGCAGGCGCGGACCTGATCTTTCATCCATCGCCGGAGGAAATGTATCCGCCGCGATTCTACTCCTATGTGGATATGGACACGATCACAGAAGGCCTCTGCGGCAGCGGACGGCCGGGACATTTTCGCGGTGTCTGTACGGTAGTCAGCAAGCTTTTCCATATTGCGGCGCCGGACCGGGCCTATTTTGGACAAAAGGATGCCCAACAGCTGGCAGTTATCAAAAAAATGGTGCGGGATCTGGATTTTGATCTGGAAGTGGTGGGCTGTCCCACGGTGAGGGAGGCCGACGGTCTGGCAAAAAGCTCGCGGAACACTTACCTTTCCGAAGAGGAACGAAAGGCGTCCGTCATTCTTCATAAGGCCCTTGCCCGGGCAGAAACCCTGCTTCATCAGGGAGAAAAGGACCCGGAAACAATTAAGAATGAAATGATGCGCATGATCCGGTCGGAACCGCTGGCCCAGATCGATTACATTGAGTTGGTGGACGGGGAGAACCTGCAGCCGGCCGCGGTTCTGGAAAAACCGGCGCTCATCGCCGCGGCGGTCAAACTGGGTAAGACCCGGCTGATCGACAATTATATGTGGGAATAGGCCGTGCAGGAAAAAAATAAAAAATTTGGGCAAGACCCCCTTGATTTCGGAAAATAGTTGATGTATAGTAATGTTAGCACTCGATAGAAATGAGTGCTAACATTTTTAAATTTAAAGGAGAATGTATTATGGCAAAGAAACAGTTTAAAGCAGAATCGAAAAGACTTTTGGATCTGATGATCAATTCCATCTACACCCATAAAGAAATTTTCCTGAGAGAGCTTATCTCCAATGCCAGCGATGCCATTGACAAACTATATTACCGCAGCCTGACAGAGGGCAATACAGGACTTTCCAGAGAAGATTTTTCTATCACTATCGAGCCGAACAAGGATGACCGCACCTTGAAGATCATCGACAACGGCATGGGTATGACCAAGGATGAACTGGAAAAGAATCTGGGAACCATCGCCAAGAGCGGTTCACTGGACTTCAAACAGGAAACCGAAGGCAAGGACGATATCGACATTATCGGCCAGTTCGGCGTCGGCTTTTATTCCGCCTTCATGGTCAGCGAGAAGGTGACTGTTGTCAGCAAAGCTTTCGGCGAAGAGACTGCCTATCAGTGGGAATCCAGCGGCGCGGACGGATATACGATCAAAGAATGCGAAAAAGAGAGCAACGGTACGGTGATCACCCTCGAACTGAAGGCGGACACCGATGATGAAAAATACAGCGAATACCTGGATACTTACAAGATCAAGAACCTGATCAGCCGCTATTCCGATTACATCCGCTACCCGATTCAGATGATGGTAGAAAAACAAAAGCTGAAAGAGGGCAGCGAGGACGAGTACGAAACCTATTCGGAAATGGAAACCCTCAACAGCATGGTTCCGCTGTGGAAGAAGAATAAAAGCGAGCTGAAAGATGAAGACTACAATAACTTCTATAAAGAAAAATTCTACGATTTTACGGACCCGGCAAAGGTGATCCATACCAACGTGGAAGGCGTGACCAGCTACAACGCTCTGCTGTTCATTCCCTCGCAGACGCCGTATAATTACTATACGAAGGATTTTGAAAAGGGCCTGCAGCTTTATTCCTCCGGCGTGCTGATCATGGACAAGTGCGCGGATCTGCTCCCGGATTATTTCAGCTTTGTCAGAGGACTTGTGGACTCTCAGGACCTGTCTCTGAATATTTCCAGAGAAATGCTCCAGCATGACCGTCAGCTGAAAGCCATCGCTTCCCGTCTGGAAAAGAAGATCAAGAACGAACTTCTGACGATGCTCAATACGGACAGAGACAAGTACGTGGAATTCTTTAAGAATTTCGGCCTTCAGCTGAAATACGGAATTTACGATCAGTTCGGCGCCCATAAAGAAGTCCTGCAGGATCTGGTTATGTTCCATTCCTCCAAGGAAAAAGCGCTGGTTACGCTGCCTGAATACGTTTCCAGAATGAAGCCGGAACAGAAATACATCTACTACGCATGCGGCGAAACCACGGAGAAGATCGACAAGCTGCCGCAGACGGAACTCTTAAAGGATAAGGATTACGAAATCCTCTACCTGACGGAGGATATTGACGAATTTGCTCTGCAGATGCTGCGGGCCTTCGATGAGAAGGAATTCAAATCCGTTTCCAGCGATGATCTGGAAATCGAGGAGAGCAAGGAAGAAAAAGAAGCGGCGGAAAAGCAGGCTGAGGAAAGCAAAGATATGCTGTCCTACATGAAAGAATGTCTGGGAGACAAGGTTACAGAGGTCCGTCTGACTCAGAGACTCAAGAGCCATCCGGTCTGCCTGACTGCCAAGGGCGGCCTTTCCATAGACATGGAAAAGGTGCTCAATTCCATGCCGGTTGACCAGAAGGTGCAGGCTGAACGGGTACTGGAAATCAATGCCAAGCATCCGATCCTGGAGACTCTGAATAAAACCTACAAGGAAGACAAAGACGCAGTAGGAACTTATACAAAGCTGCTGTATGACCAGGCTCTGATGATCGAAGGGCTGCCTGTGGAGGACCCGGTGGCGTTCTCCAATGCGGTTTGTGAATTGATGACAAAATAAATAAGCATCCATTGTGATCCGGGGCTGCGGAGGAAATATTTTCTCTGCTCCCCGGTTTTTTGCTGACCTTTTTCAGGAAAACAACCCTTTGAAGAAATATACTGCATAGCGGCCGGATCTTTGGTATAATAAATACAATATTGACTAATTGAACAATGGATTGGAGAAGCTATGAAAAGAAGAATTTTATCGGTATGTATCACGCTTGTTATGCTGATGACTTTGTTTGGCACGACAGGTGCCTCGGCAGTCTTCGCAGAGGGGAGTTCCAAGGTGTCTCTTTCAGGGGTGGAGAAGATCGGAGGCCTTGAAGATGTGGACGGCGAACTGCGTTACAGAACAAAGGACGCTTCGCTTTTGGACCCGGGACAGGCAGCGGTTAAAAAAGCGGCCAGGGCGGCTTCCGTATCGGATCCCAGCTTTTCGCTGGTGAATAAAATGCCGGCAATTCGGGACCAGGCATCAAACGATAACTGCTGGACCTACGGTACCCTCGCGTCCATGGAATCCGGACTCATCATGCGGGGTCTTGCCGGAACCAATATCGATCTGTCCGAAAACCATCTGACCTGGTTTACCTATAAGGGCGCCAACACTTCCACCAAGAGCGCCTACGCCGGGAAGGACACTCATATCCTTACCCAGAGCAAAAGCCCTTTCAGCGAAGGGGGCAACCGATGGTTTTCCGCGGCTACACTGGCAAGATGGTACGGAGCGGCGGATAACAGCAGAGTGGGAAATTCCACAAGTCTTTCTTCCGGCCTCAGGACTGTATCGGATATCCGACTCCGCAACGCCGACTTCCTGCCGGAACCGGCCAATAACAACGCGACGGCAAAACGGGTTATCAAGAACTATCTGGTAAATAAAGGAGCGGTGGACGTTTCTTACTATGTGCCCAATAAGAATCTGCAGAAAAACGCTGACGGTAAATACGGCTACTATTACGGCGGAAAAGCCCTCGCCAACCATGAGGTGGCTATCGTAGGCTGGGATGACAACATCTATTTCAGCGGCTGGAAAGGAAACGGCGCCTGGCTTGTGAGGAACAGCTGGGGCAGCAATTGGGGAGACAACGGATATTTCTACCTCTCCTATTACGATTCCAGCTTGTGCAATCCAACCTTCTTCGAAGCGGAACCGCGTGCCTACAGCGTTGGAGGAACTTCCCATGAATACAGCTCCGCCTATCAGTACGACGGTGTTGGTGCCGGGGACGGAGAGTTTGCCATGGGCGGAAAAATTTCCGCAGCCAACCGCTACACAGCGAGAAAAGATGAACTCATTAAGGCTGTCGGTACCTATACCTGCGCGGCCAATTCTACGGTGAACGTATCCATTTATATCAATCCTTCCTCCACCAATCCGGCCAGCGGCGTCAGGAAGGTGAGCAAATCCTTCTCCGTGCCTTACGCAGGATACCACACGCTGGATCTGGGCACTTCTATCGGCGTGCCCAAGGGATGTACCTTTTCTATTGTCGTATCTTCTTCCTTTACTGAAAACGGAAGGCGGTACTATTTCCTGCCCAACGAAACGGCGGATTATGACTATTATATCGCTTCGTCCATTGATTTCAGCAAAGGCCAGAGCTTTATCAATGACGGCGACGGCTGGTACGATGTGACTAACGTAGCACCGCTGTCTGACGGGCGGGACAGATATGAACTGGGCAACGCGCTGGCAAAGGCCTTTGCTGCAGGAACCGGCAGCGCTCCTCAGACAATATCGGCAAAGAGCAAATATACCAAAACCTATGGAAATAAAGCCTTCAAGCTGAATGCTAAGAGGAAAAAGGGGAACGGACAGCTTTATTACAGGTCCGGCAATACCGGCGTGGTCAAAGTCAGCTCATCGGGCAAAGTGACGATAAAAGGGCCGGGAAAAACTACTGTCACCATTTCCGCCGCACCCAGCGCCACTTACAAATCCGCGTCAAAGAAGGTTACGATAACTGTAAAGCCGAAAAAATCAACCATTACTTCCACGAAATCCAGGAAATACAGAACCCTTTCCGTAAAGTGGAAAAAGGATTCCAAGGCCAGCGGCTACCAGGTTGTGGTCGCACAGAACAAATCCTTTAAGAAGGGGAAGAAAACGGCCAACATCAAGAAGAAATCCACCACCTCCACGACTTTTAAAAAACTGGCCTCTGGCAAGACTTATTATGTGAAGGTCCGCGCCTACAAAAAGGCAGGCAGTAAGAAGGTTTACGGCTCTTACAGCAAGACCAGACAAATAAAGACAAGATAAAAGGAGCACAACATGGAAAAAACCATTGTCATTATTGACGGAAACAGTTTGATAAACCGGGCGTATTACGCAATGCAGCGCCCTATGATTACCAAGGATGGTATCTATACGCAGGGAATCTACGGCTTTCTCAATATGCTTACAAAGATTGAAAAGGATTACGAGCCGGGCTATATCACCGTTGCCTTTGACCTGAAGGCTCCTACCTTCCGCCATAAGGAATACAAAGAATATAAGGCCGGAAGAAAAAAGATGCCGCCGGAACTGGTGATGCAGATGCCGCTTTTAAAAGACGTGCTCCGGGCCATGAACATCAAACTGTTGGAAATGGAAGGGTTCGAAGCAGACGATATCATCGGGACAGTTGCCAGAGAAGCGGAGGAGCAGGGACTGGAACCGCTGATTATCACCGGTGATAAGGACGAACTGCAGCTGGCCACGGATAAGACCAAGGTCATCATAACCAAACGGGGAATCTCTCAGTTTGAGATTTACGACAGACAGGCCATGATCGACAAATATGGATTTACCCCAACCCAGTTCATTGATTTTAAGGGCCTGATGGGAGACCAGTCCGACAATATTCCGGGACTTCCCGGAGTGGGAGAAAAAACGGCTCAGAAGCTTATCCTGGAGTACGGAAGCGTAGAGGAGCTGATTGCCAATACGGACAAGATAACCAGTCCTAAGCTGAAAGAGAAAATTGAGGGCAACGTACAGCTGGCAGTCATGAGCAAACGGCTGGCAACGATCAACACCAATGTGCCCATTGAGATCGATTTCAGTGAATTCCTGATGGAAGAGCCGGATTACGACCAGCTGATCCAGATCTACACAAAGCTGGAATTCAACAGCTTTCTGAAAAAACTGGATAAAAACGCTGTTAAAAACGCGGCGCAGCAAACGATCATCGACACGGAGGACGTTGAAAAAACTGTAATTCGAGAGCCGCAGCAGATTGCGGATATAAATCTTACCGAAAAAATAGCGGTTAAAGTTTTGGGCGACTACAATCACGTTGCCAGACCGAAAATTTACGGTATTGGAATTATGTCAACCGATCGACAATATTACTATATCAACTGTGAAAAGGAAGAAACCTTAACGGCGGTGATGGCGCTTTTCAATGAGAAGGAACCCTGCTTTATCGGGCACGATTTGAAAAATGATTACTATATGCTGATGAATTATGGCTTGACTTCCTGCTGTTCCGGCTTTGATACGGCAATCGGTCAATATGTGTTGGAGTCCGGGCGCAGCAACTATAACCTAAAGACTCTGGCCTATGAATATTTTCATGAGAGCCTGGAGGATGAAAAAGAGTTCTTTGAAAACAACAGTCAGGTGGATCTATTCAGTGATCCTACGGAAGTCTACAGCACCTATGGACTCCAATGGTGCGCCACGGTTCTCAGTCTGATGCCGGTGCTGGAACAGAAAATCGAAAGCGAAGATCTGCAGAAGGTGCTTTATGAGGTGGAACTGCCTCTGATCGAGGTCATGGCAGCTATGGAGCGGGATGGCTTCACTGTGGACCGCAAAGAACTGACGGATCTGGGGGAGGTGATCACCGCTCAGGTGGAGACCATTACTCAGAAAATCTATGACCTGGCCGGGGAATCCTTTAATATCAATTCCCCCGCGCAGCTGGGCCCGATCCTCTTTGACAAATTGGGTCTTACGGCGGGGAAAAAGACGAAGCGGGGTTATTCCACCAGTGCGGAAACTCTGGAAAAGATCATTGATGAGCATGAGATCGTTCCCCTGATTTTAGAGTATCGTACCCTGACTAAGCTCAACAGCACCTACATCGAAGGGCTGCTTCCTCTGATCGACGAAAACAATAAAATTCATGCTCATTTCAACCAGACGGTGACAGCGACCGGACGTATCAGCTGTACGGAACCCAATCTGCAGAATATTCCTATCCGCCAGGCTTTTGGGCGGCAGCTGAGAAAGGCTTTTGTACCGGAGGATGAGAACCATACTCTGGTAGGAGCGGACTATTCGCAGATCGAGCTGCGGGTTCTGGCTCATATGGCCGATGATCCGGCTCTGATTGACGCCTTTAACCAGGGCGAGGATATCCACAGAACGACAGCAGCCAATGTGCTTGGAGTCCCCAAAGAACAGATTACCATTGAAGAACGGAGCAGGGCTAAGGCGGTCAATTTCGGTGTAATCTATGGCATGAGCGCCTTCGGGCTTTCCTCGGAGCTTCACATAACGAGGAAAGACGCGGACGCTTATATCAAGGCTTACTTTGAAAAGCACGCAGCCGTTAAGGTCTTCATGGACCAACAGGTACAGTTTTGCAAGGAGCAGGGCTATGTAAGCACAATTATGGGGAGAAAGCGTTATATCAATGAGATTGGCGCTTCCAACTACATGGTCCGCCAGGTGGGCGAAAGACTGGCGATGAACAGCCCGATCCAGGGCAGCGCAGCGGATATTATCAAGCTGGCGATGATTAAAGTGTATCGGCAGCTCAAGGAACAGGGATTGAAATCCAGACTGATTCTGCAGGTCCACGACGAACTGATTATCGAAACCTGCAAGGAAGAGCAGGATATTATTGAGCGCTTGCTGGCAGAAAACATGGAAAATGCCATTAAGCTGAAAGCAAAGCTGGTGGTGGATCTCAATCAGGGCGACAGCTGGTATGATTTGAAATAGAAAAACAGGAGCAAAGCGAGCTATGGAGATAATTGGACTGACAGGAGGTATTGGAACGGGGAAATCTACGGCTTCCGCATTTTTAGCGGAAAGGGGTTTTGCCATTATTGACGCCGATAAGATCGCGAGGGCGGTGGTAGAGCCGGGAGAGCCTCTGCTGAAAAAGCTTGAAGTGGTTTTTGGAGAGGGAATCATAAAAAAGGATGGCAGTCTGGACCGGAAGGGTCTGGCTGCGATTGTCTTTACCGATAAAACCAAGAGGCAGGAGCTGGATCGGATCATGCATGGAACGATCATCCGGGTCATTGACGACAGACTTCGGAAATTAAGCGCAGAGTCAGCCTGCAGAGCGATTGTCATCGATGCGCCGCTGCTTTTTGAAACAGGTTTGGAAAAAAAATGCAGCCAGGTCTGGGTGCTGACGGCAGATCAGGAGATACGCATCCAAAGAGTCTGCCGGAGAGACGGGACGACGCCGGAAGAAGTCAGAGCCAGAATCAGCAGTCAGCTGGATGATGATGAGAAAAAGCGCCGGGCCGATATGGTTATCGACAATTCCGGCAGCAGACAAGCGTTGGAGAATAAGCTGCAGCATATGATCGATCAGATATAAAGGACGGTGACTCATGAAAGACCTTTTTTCCATCGGACAGGTGGCAAAACTGTTTCGCATCAATATCCGCACACTGCGTTATTACGATCAGATCGGATTGCTGCAGCCTTCTGAGGTGGACAAACGCACCGGATACCGGTACTATTCCACCCAGCAGTTTGAAAGGCTGAACACGATTTTGTATCTGCGGGCTCTGGATACGCCGCTGAAAAACATCATGCGTTTTTTCGAGCATAAAAGTACGGATCGCATGATGGAGCTGCTAAGAGAGCAGGAAGAGGCCACGGGGGAAAAAATACGGCAGATGGAACGGGTCCGGCGAAAGCTGGAACAGCGGATCAGCACCCTTGAGTATGCGGCATCGTCCATCCTGGAAGAAATTCGTGAGGTTTATCTGCCGGAGCGAAAGGCAGCGCTGCTCCGCAAAGAAATTACGGCGGACGATGATCTGGAGCATCCTATCCGGGAGCTGGAGCAGCAAAATAGCCTGGGGCCGATCATTTTTCTGGGAAAGGTAGGGCTCACTGTGTCTCAAGACAATCTCTTGCGCAGAAAGTTTGACGTTTTTTCGGGCATTTTTCTCATCTTTGAAGAAGGAGATGAAGCGGAAGGCAGCGCGGATATTCTGCCGCAGGGTGATTATGTGACAGTAGCTTTTTCAGATACCCATAAGAAATCGGCTTTTTATTATGAAAAGCTCGCCGATTATATCGACGCCAAGGGTTATTGGATCGCAGGCGATTCGGTAGAGATCACTATTATTGATTCGGGGCTGACCGGCGACATTTCTCAATTCGTGACAGAAATCCAGATACCGGTGCGAAAAAATATGCCTTAAAAAATAAACAGAAAAACAATTTGACCCTCCACCAGCTGGAGGGTTTATACTTTCTCCAGAAATAATTGCGGAGGAAACGGATATGATCGGTACAATCGTGAACACCTGCACGATTCTGGCAGGAAGTGTTATAGGCAGTGTGATAAAAAAGGGCATCAAGCAGCAGTATCAGGACGCCTTGCTCAATGCTATGGGTTTGGCGGCCGTGGCGCTGGGCATCAATACTCTCGTTCAAAACATGCCCAACAGCAAGTTCCCGGTGCTCTTTATTCTGAGTCTGGCAGCAGGCAGTCTCTTCGGATATATTGTGGATCTGGATAAACGGTTTCAGAATCTGACGGACCGCTTTGCTTCCTCCGGTTCTAATCTGGCCCAGGGGCTTTCCACCGGAATCATGCTCTTCTGCATCGGAACCCTTTCCATTCTGGGTCCCATCGAAAGCGCCCTCCACGGAGACCATACCTTTCTCTTTACCAATGCCACTTTGGATTTCGTGACCTCCATGGTCCTGGCATCCACCTACGGCATCGGCATTGCTATCGCTGCGGGAGTATTGTTTCTGTGGCAGGGGGGCATTTACCTTCTGGCGACCTGTGTGGCCTCATCTCTGTCAGGGGACCTTCTTACCGAGGTTTCCATCATCGGAGGCATTCTCATCGCCAGCTCCGGCCTGTCGATTCTCAAGATCAAAGATCTGAAAGCACTGAACATGCTGCCTTCGCTTCTGGTACCGGTAATCTGGTTTGGCGCAAAAGCCCTGTTTTTCTGAAAAGCAGGGCTTTTGCTTTGGAATGCGGCTTCTTAAATTGACTAAAGTATAAAAAGGCACTAAAATAGAAAAATAATATAAGAAAGGTCTGAGAATAATGGAAAAACTGTTCCTTGTAGAAGACGAACCAAAGCTCCGCCGGGAGCTGGCTGCCGCATTGACTAAAAACGGATATTCCTGCATCCAGGAGGATGATTTCACCCATGTGGTGGAGGATATTCTTTCAGAAGCACCTGATCTGGTTTTGCTGGACATCAATCTGCCTGTTCACGACGGGTTTTATATTTGCCGGGAACTGCGCAAAGTATCGCCGGTTCCTGTCATCATGGTGACCAGCAGGGACTCCGATCTGGACGAAGTCATGAGCCTGAACACGGGAGCCGATGATTTTATTTCCAAACCCTACAATCTTCATGTGCTGCTGGCCAGAATCGCCGCCGTACTGAAACGGAGCGGAGACGGAAATGAGCAGACGGTTCTCAACTATGAGGGAGTCTGTCTGCAGCTGCTCAAAAGCAAAGCTTCTTATGCAGGGAAGGAAATCGACCTGACAAAGAATGAATTGGAGATTCTAAAAAAGCTTATCACACAAAGAGAGCAGATTGTTTCCAGGGATGAGCTGATCCGGACGCTGTGGGAGCAGGCTGAGTTCGTGGAGGACGGAACCCTGACGGTGAATATCAACAGGCTTCGCCGCAAGTTGGAATCCATAGGACTGAAAGGTTTTCTGACGACCAGACGGGGCCAGGGATATATGGTTGAGTGGAAAAATGAATATTAAAACCTATCTGAAAGAAAAGGGAATACGGATCTTTTTCTTTATGTGCGTTTACGCCATGGCCGGTGCTTTTATGGGTGCTGCCGGCGTATCGCTGCCTGTAATCTGTATAACGGAAATCACATTTTTTCTTACCGGATGCGGGGACATGCTTTACGATTACGCAAAGCGTGTCCGCTATTACCGGGAAATGAGGGATACGATACACGCCTTTTCGAAAATGACCTCTTTACTGGAAATCCCGCCTGAGCCCCGCTTTTGGGACGGCCTGGTTATGCACAGTCTTTTGGAAGAGCTGCGAAACAATTTTAACGATCAGATGGCCGGGCAGATTCGGAGCAACCGGGAATACCGGCAGTATATTGAAACCTGGGTACACGAAATAAAGCTTCCCATCGCCGCGGCTCAGCTGCTTATTGCCAATCATCCCGGACAGGAAACCGCCAGCATTGAAGAAGAACTGAAAAAAATAGAAGCATATGTGCAGCAGGTTCTCTACTATGCCCGAAGTGAAGGGGTGGAAAAGGATTATCTGATCAGTGCGGTATCGTTAAAAGAACTGGTGCTGAAGGAGCTGTCCGATCATGCGAGAGAAATGCTGGAAGCAAATGTACGTCCGGCGGTAGAAAATCTGGATTATCAAATTCTTGCCGATAGCAAATGGTGCGGCTTTATTCTCAGGCAGATTATCTCCAATTCTATAAAATACAGAAGCAGGAAAGATGCTGTGGTCAGCTTTACTGCGAAAGAAAAGGGGGAGCGTATTTGGCTTGTAATTGCCGATAATGGGGCAGGGATACCGGAACAGGATCTGGAAAGGGTCTTTGAAAAGGGGTTTACAGGGGAAAACGGCAGAGAATACGGCGCATCCACCGGAATGGGTCTTTATCTGTGCAAAAAACTATGCGATAAGATGGAAATGGAACTTCGTATTCAATCAGTCAGGGGAAAGGGGACCCAGGTGATGATCGGATTTCAAAAAGCCTGATATTACGAAAGTGTAAGATTTCTGTCAGGTAAATCGGTGGAAACCGCGTTTTCCTCCTGCTATGCTATAGAAAAGAAACAGGGAGGAAGTAACGATGAATTATGTTTTAAACGCAAAGAACGTACAAAAATATTATTATAATAAAAAGAATGTCACAAAAGCGGTGGACGATATCGACCTCAACGTGCGGCGGGGAGAATATATCGGCATTATGGGTCCGTCCGGAAGCGGAAAGACAACGCTTTTAAACTGCATCTCTACCATCGATACAGTGACTTCGGGACATATCTTTATCGAGGACAAAGATATTACAAAACTGAAACAAAATCAGCTTTCCGATTTCAGAAGAAATCATCTGGGGTTTATTTTCCAGGACTTTAATCTGCTGGATACTCTTACGGCTTATGATAATATCGCTTTGGCGCTGGCCGTGATCGGAAGATCGCCGGAAACGATCGAGCAGTCGGTGGGGCGGATTGCCGCTGAGCTGGGAATCGGCGAGATTCTGACCAAATTTCCTTATGAGCTGTCGGGCGGACAGAAACAGAGAATCGCCTGTGCCAGAGCGATGGTCAAGGAACCGTCTCTGATACTGGCCGATGAGCCCACCGGGGCGCTGGATTCAAAATCGGCAAAGATGCTTTTGCAGAACCTGGGCGATATGAATGAAAAGCGGAACGCCACGATTCTGATGGTTACCCATGATGCTTTCACTGCCAGCCACTGCAAACGCATCCTCTTCATGAAGGACGGAAAGCTGTTCCATGAGCTGGTTCGGGGCGCTGATTCCAGGAAGGATTTTTTCAGAAAAATCATAGAAGTGGTTTCCGTACTGGGAGGTGACAACAGCCATGTCATCTAAGAAAAACAATTCCCAAACCATGAAGATGTTTCACCAGATCGCGCTGAAAAACGTGAAAAACAATCTGAAAAACTACATGATCTATTTTCTGACTCTGACCTTAGGCGTTGCTCTGTTCTATACCTTTAATTCCATCAATGCGCAGTTTTCCATGATGAATGTAAAGGATACCGGAAGCTATCTGACCTTTGCCTCCGGCATGATTCTGGCCGTATCGCTGTTTATCTGCGTGATCATGGGATTCCTGGTCAGCTACGCCAATCGGTTTTTGATGCGCAAACGAAAAAAGGAGCTGGGCCTTTATATTACCCTGGGTATCGAGCAAAAGATGATATCCAAACTGATTCAGAAGGAAACTTTCTTTATCGGCGTAATTTCTTTGGCCATCGGCCTGGCAGCGGGAATCTTTCTTTCCCAGGGTCTGGCTCTGATATCCATGCGGCTGCTGGGAGCGGAGGGAGCTTCCTATCATTTTGTGTTCTCGCCTCTATCGGCTGTGGGAGCTGTCTGCTTCTTCGGTCTGCTGTTTGTGGTCATGTATAAAGTGAACAACCGGACTTTAAAGAAGTATAAGCTGATCGACCTGCTGTACGCGGAGAAAAAGAACGAGTCCTTTCAGGAGCGGTCCAGGGGGAAAAACCTTGTGATCGCTGCCTGCGGAATTGTATTGATGATTGCGGGATATCTGCTGATCCTGCGGCCCGATGCGATAAAGATGAAACTGGTGGCAATCGGAATTATAGGAATTGCCATCGGAACCTTCTTTTTCTTCTGGGCTTTGTCGGGAATCCTGATGGGGATCGTTAAAAAGAATAAGAAAAGCTACTACAGCGGAATCAATTTGTTTTCCGCCGCGCAGATCGCCAGTAAGCTGAAAACAACCAATCTTTCCCTGTCGATCATCTGTGTCCTGCTGTTTCTGTCTGTCAGCAGCATGACGGTTGGCCTGGGAATGGGAAAAAGCACGTCTCAGGATCTGGAAAAATTGACGCCCTACGATGCCACCCTCAGCAAGGTGATGAGTGGCAGCGTGGGTGCGGAGCATTCTAAAAATTTGGATTTTGCTCAGGAACTGGAAAGCAAAGGCGTCCGTCTGAACCGGATCGGCAGCGTCGGGCAGCTGGCTGTATATGACTCGGAAGGTCTGAAGATAAAGGGCGGGGAAGTGGAGGCCGTGGCTCTGTCCGATTACAACAAAGCAAGGACCATGCAGGGGCTCAAACCCATCAAACTGCCTGCGGGCAAATACGTGCTGTCCGCCACGGATCGGGAACGAAAAGGAAAATTGGAAGATTTTCTTTCTCAGGAGGATACTGGGATTCTGGTCAATGGAAAAACGCTCACCGCCGCATCGGACAAATTGTTTGATATGGGATATACAGTCAAGAATGTCAATAGCGGGGACAATGCAGTGGTGGTGCCCGATTCAGTGTTAAAGGGCCTGACGCCGCTCATCATACACCTGAATATCAATTACAGGGGCGACAAGGAGCAGGCGGAACGTATGCTGACGGATGACTTTTTGAATGCCAGAGATCAATCCTATCTCTCTTCAACGAAAAACATGGTCATAATCGAAATTACCTCCACCAACTTAATGCTTTCCTATATGGCGATCTATCTCGGCATCACCTTCATGATATGCGCCTGCGTAGTGCTGGCCCTGCAGCAGATGGGAGAGGCTGAGGATAATCGGAAACGTTATAAATCCTTAAAGCAGCTGGGTGTTCGATCTGCTGTCATCCGAAGATCCGTCCTGCAGCAGATCGGTGTGTATTTTGGCTTTCCGCTTATACTGGCGTTGATACATGGCGCAGTCATTACAATTGGGTTTTACCTGCTGCTGCCGCCGATGGGCGCCGCGGCCGTGCTTTACAATATCTGTTTCGCCCTGATTGTGACATGCATTATTTACGGGAGCTATTTCTTCCTGACCTATCTGTCCGGCAAAGCTGCGGCAGACGCGGAAGTCTCCCTTTAAACGAATAAGCGAATTTTCGGCCGGAGCTGCCCCTGAGGAAGCTTTCGGCCGTATTTTTTTAAAATTCCAATTGACAAAAAAGCAAATTTCCTTTATTATTGTAAAAGTGAGCTGAATAAGCAACATGCGGCTGTGGCGGAATAGGCAGACGCGCACGGTTGAGGGCCGTGTGGGCGACCGTATGGGTTCAAGTCCCATCAGCCGCACCAAGGGAAAATCGCTGAAATCGTAAGGTTTCAGCGATTTTTATTTTTTTCGAATCAAAACACCGCTATATTGACTTCGATCCACGCATGGCATATAATACAGATAAGAAAAGAGTTACCGATGAACGGTCGCTCCCATTGAATAGTTAATAATTAACCGTCAAAGTTGGATGCTGGGACGGTTAATTATTTTTTGGAAATAATTCTAACGCTTGTTCGAAAACAAGGCGATAACTCCGACTACAACGAGTGCCCACGTGCCAAAAGCAATCAAAGCATCATATGTAACCATCGTATCACCTCCCCTTGCAGGGAGCGAACCGTCCACCGTATCTCTGGTAACTCTTGATGATAGTATAACTGATAGAGGGTAAGTTGTAAACTGAAAGCGTGCTGCACAAATTGGTCGGAATTGTACAAATATTCAGCAAACGTATTGACAAAAACGGTGCAAGTCCCTATACTAATTGATAAGAGTTCCCAATAGCGACAAATGGAAACAGGCAGCAGGTATTCAAACCATTTTGCTGCCGGAATTCAGATTGCTTCCCCTCTTTGCTGTTATTGAGACTGCCGTTATCACTTATATTCCATGGATGGCAGAACGAACGGACAAACGGAGGAATCCAGGAGGATGAATCTTCAGTATGATGTCGAAGGCTGAAGAAGGAAGGAATCAGAACGATGAAAGAATACAAAAAACTAACCAATGAAGTCGGCGCTCCGGTTGCCGATAACGAAAACGCCATCACAGCCGGTCCGCGGGGCCCCGTGATGATGCAGGATGTCTGGCTGATGGAAAAGATGGCCCATTTTAACCGTGAGGTCATTCCTGAGCGCAGGATGCATGCCAAGGGCTGGGGAGCATACGGAAAATTTACGGTTACCCATGATATTTCGCAGTATACAAAAGCAAAGGTCCTTCAACCCAATGCAGAGACGGAAGTCTTCATTCGCTTCTCCACTGTAGCCGGTGAACGGGGAGCTGCCGACTGTGAGCGGGATATCCGCGGCGTTGCCGTAAAGTTTTACACGGAAGAGGGCAACTGGGATCTGGTGGGCAATAATACGCCTACGTTTTTTATCCGTGACGTTCATAACTTTTCGGACCTGAACCGTGCGGTAAAGCGCGATCCGCGCACAGGGCGGCGTTCGGCTCAGAATAACTGGGATTTCTGGACGCTTCTGCCGGAATGTTTTCATCAGATTACAGTAGTCATGAGCGACCGCGGGATTCCCGCGTCTTTCCGGAACATGCACTTTTTCGGAGAGCATACCTATTCTTTTTATAATGAGAAAAATGAGCGGGTATGGTGTAAATTCCACTTTAAAACCCAGCAGGGCATTAAAAACCTCAGCAACGAGGAAGCTGCGAAAATCAATGGCATGGATCGCGAATATCACGGAAAAGACCTCTTTGAGGCCATTGAACGGGGCAATTATCCCAAGTGGACCATGTATGTGCAGATTATGACGGAAGAGCAGGCGAAGAACCATTACGAGAATCCTTTTGACATCACGAAAATATGGCGTCATAAGGAGTATCCTCTGATTGAAGTGGGTGTGTTGGAACTTAACCGCAATCCGGAAAACTATTTCGCGGAAGTGGAACAGTCCGCGTTTACGCCTGCGCATGTCGTGCCCGGCATTGGTTTCAGTCCTGACCGTTTTTTGCAGGGACGTCTCTTTGCCTATGGCGACGCACAGCGCTATCGTCTTGGAGTGAATCATAATCTGATCCCGGTCAATCAGGCAAAAGGGGATGTGAGCGATTATCACCGGGACGGAGCTATGCGTACCGATGGCAACTATGGCGGCGCGCCGGCCTATGCGCCCAACAGCAGCGGATACTGGACAGCGCAGCCGGAAACAGCAGAGCCGCCGCTGGAGCTTGAAGGAGCAATGTGGCGGTATGATCCAAAGGATGACCCCACGGACGACTGTTTCCGGGCAGGCGGCAATCTGTGGCGTGTGATGACGGAAGATAAAAAACAGATACTGATTGAAAATACGGCTGCGGATATGGCCTCCGTTACCGAGAACATCAGATATCGCCATGCGGCCCACTGCTATCTGGCCGATCATGAGTACGGCGAGCGTTTCGCGCAGGCAGCGGAACTGCGTATGGACCGGGTCATAGAACTGGCCCAACTGGACCATGCGGGATTGATTCAGGCAACCCTGTCTGATATAATATAACCGATAAAATAAAACAGAAAGCAGGCAGGATCATGAAACAGGCATCGGATCTGCAAAGACAGCTTGCGGCTGTCAATGGCAAAAGCTATTCTTTATATAAAGAGCTGCGGGGCAGCTATCGGTTTGATGATTACATTCTCTCCCTGGACCGGGTCCAGGGAGATCCTTTTGCGCCGCCGTCGGCATTGAGCGCAAAGATACCGTTTAAGGATACCGGTATTCCCAAAGTTTATACGGAGAAAAAACATACCCGTATCGCGCTGCAGGACTATCTGACCCGCAGACTGGCCGCGCAGTTGGAACGATTCAGTTTTAAAGCGGGAGGTTCGGGCAAGAGCGGCCTTCTGGCTTCATCCAGGTGCGGACAAACGGTCCTCGAACGCACGGCCTGTCAGATCACGGACGATTATCTTATTGTAAGGTTTCATGGAGGGTTTCCCGCAAACGGAAGACGCATCAACGCGGGAGCACTGGAAAAGATGCTTTTTTCCTTCATTCCCGAAAGCATTGAAAAGGCACTTTTTTATCGAAACATGGATGGGAACAAGCTGGAACAGGTGATCTTCCTTGCGGACGATCAGCATGCGATCCGCGGAGAGTTGAAAAAGCGAAATTTGGCGGCGTTTGTCGCCGATGGAGCGGTTCTGCCCCGTGAAAGCGGTATATCGGACCGGCCGATGAAAGAATCCGTACCGTTTTCCTCTCCTGATACACTGCGGGTAACGATGGAGCTTCCCCACAGAGGGAGTATGAGCGGGATGGGAATTCCCTGTGGAATTACGTTGATCGCAGGCGGCGGATATCACGGAAAATCCACGCTGCTCAATGCGCTGGAGCAGGGGGTGTACGACCATATCGCAGGTGACGGCAGAGAGTATGTCATCACCGATGAGACAGCCGTAAAACTTCGTTCTGAGGATGGACGATTTATCAAAGATGTGGATATTTCCCTCTTCATCAATGATCTTCCCAATGGCAGGGATACCCATCGATTTTCCACGCTGGATGCCAGCGGCAGCACCTCGCAGGCTGCGGGCATAGCAGAGAGCATTGAGGCGGGCAGCCGTTTGTTTCTCATCGATGAAGACACCTCCGCTACAAATTTTATGGTGAGGGATACTTTTATGCAGGAGGTCATCAGCCGCAGCAAGGAGCCGATCACGCCTTTTATCGAAAGAGCGGGCCAGCTCCGGCAGCAGGCGGGCATCTCCACGATTCTGGTCGCAGGGAGCTCGGGAGCTTTCTTTCATATCGCCGATACCGTCATTCAGATGGATTGCTACCACCCATCGGATATCACAGGCAAGGTCAAAGCGCTGTGTGAAAAGTACCCGGCGCCGGGCGCGGAAAACGTGCCGCCCTTTTGCCTGCCGCACAGCAGCCGTATAATGAACTGGCCCAAATTGCTGGAACAGGAGAAAAAGAAACACAAACCGCTGAAAGTAAAGGTCCACAGCAGGGACTCCTTTTCCATCGGAAAAGAAACTGTAGATCTGAGGTATGTGGAACAGCTGACCGATTCCGAACAGACAGCCTCTTTGGGGAAACTGCTGCTGTACGGCCTGGAGCAGCTTACGGACGGCAGGAGAACTCTGGATGAGATCGCTGAAAACCTGGATGAACAGCTGCATAAACAGGGGTTGGAAAGCTTCTTTTCCGGCAACGCGGTATGTGGTTTTGCAGCCGTGCGCAGGCAGGAGATTTTCGCCTGCCTGAACAGACTTAGAAGATAGTATGTGTAAAAGTATTCCGGGATGGAAATCCGCTGCGGTCCGATGAACTCTCCACAGATTCCAAAGGAAATCCGAAAAAGAAAAAGAGCTGAAGTTAAATGAAAATCAGTTGACAATCGACACTGTGTCAAGTACAATCTATCTATGTTGTGTTGACACAGTGTCAATTTTTGTAGAAAGTAAGGAGATAATAATGCCGACAGAGGCCTTTTTTCATTTAGAAGAGCAAAAGAAAAAAGTTTTACTGGAATCCGCCATCGACGAATTTTCCGCGCTGCCTTACGAAAAGGTTTCGATCTTCAAGATCGCTCAGAACGCAGGAGTTTCGCGAAGCGGATTTTATTATTACTTTAAAGATAAAGAGGATATTTATAAATATCTGATCGATCAGATTAAAGACGAGTTTACCACAGAGCTCAGCAAAGAAAAGCAGCGTTATGACATATTTTCGCTCTGTAAAAGAATTTTCAGCCTGCTGGCCAGAGTAAAGGGCACCAGCAGGGAAGCTTTTATCAAGCAGATCGTATCCAATGCCAAACCCGATGATGTGAATGAGTTTCTGGATAACTTTGAGCTCTGCGCAGAGAAAAAACATTTTGAATATCTGTGCGATTTGGATGATCTGAACAGCTATTCCGAGCAGGAGATGACGAGCCTTACCTGGCTGCTTATCTGCAGTTCCGTATATGCCCTTCAGCGGTATTTCGCAGGGGGCGAATCGCTCGAAAGGGCGGAAGAACGACTGGATAAGATGTTGAATATGCTCAAATACGGCGTTATAAAAGAAAGCAAAAGGGACAGAAAGGGAGGAGCCATATGTTAGCAAAATTCAGTGTAAAAAAACCCTTTACCGTGCTGGTCGCGGTCATATTGATTATTGTCTTTGGGATCGTGTCCTTTAGCAAAATGACTCCGGATCTGTTTCCCAGCATCAATATGCCCTATGCTATCGTTATGACAACCTACCCGGGTGCCAGCCCGGAAGAAGTGGAGACGGAACTTACCAAACCCATGGAACAGCAGCTGGCCACTCTTAACCATATAAAAACGCTCACCTCTCAATCCAATGAAAGCTTTTCCATGATTGCGCTGGAGTTTTCCGACGATGTCAATATGGATGCGATTTCCGTAGATATACATGAGAAAATCGACATGATATCCGGCCAGTGGGATGAAACCGTGGGCACGCCTGTGGTAATGAAGATCAATCCGGACATGATGCCGGTCAATGTTGCCGCGGTCAGCTTGAAGGACAAGAGTACTTCCGAGACATCGGCCTTTGTGGAGGAAAACCTGCTGACGCCCCTTGAAGGGATCGAAGGGGTGGCCAGCGTCAATGCCACCGGTCTGATCAGCGAAGATATCCAGGTGGTTCTTTCTCAGGATAAAATTGATAAAATCAACAAAAAGACCAGCAATGCCATTCTGAAACAGTTTTCCGACGCCAAGGGGAAGCTGAACAGTGGCATCAATTCGGCCAAGGGAGGCCAGGACAAGATCGAATCGGGCAAAAAAGAGGTGTCCAAAGGGCAGCAGCAGGCCGCCCAGCAGATGGAAGCGGCCAGGGTTCAGATGAAAGAAGGGATCGAGCAGCTGGAGCAGGCGAAAGCGGCCATCGTTCAGGTGGAGCTTCTCAAAGCGGCTCAGCAGGAAATCGAAAAAGCGGTAAAAGCCCAGAACCCTTCCTGGTCTGACGAGCGAGTTAAAGAAGAATGCATGAAAAATCCCATTTACGCCCAGACCGCGGCTACCCTGGAATCCATGGGCAAGACCCTTAAGAATTACGGTATGGACATCAATAAACTGCCGTCCACCAAAGAGATCGACGCCCAGATCAAGGCGGTGGAGGATGGGCTGTCCAAACTCAATGTACAGCAGGCCACGATTTCCGATACCCTGGGTAACAATATGTCCGAACTGACTGCCGGAAGCAGTACCTTGCAGGCTACGGTAGCACAGCTGCAGGCATCGCTGGCGCAGATCCAGTCCTCGGAGGAGGCGGCTCTCAACAGCGCCAATCTGACCGGCATACTGACCATGAGTAACGTATCCTCCATCCTCGATGCCCAGAACTTCTCCATGCCGGCCGGCTATGTCAGCGACGGAAAAAGCGAAGTTCTGGTCAGCGTGGGCAACAAAATCAAGAGCATCTCAGAACTGCAGGATCTGGTAATCCTGGATATGGACATCGACGGTGTGGACCCGGTCAAACTTTCCGATATCGCAGATGTGACCAATGCCAATAATGCCGCGGAAACTTATGCCAAGATCAACGGCGAAAACGGAGTGCTTCTGACCTTTACCAAGCAGTCCGGCTATGCGACCGCGGATGTGGCGGACCGGGTTACGGAGAATTTCGAAAAGCTTTCCGACAAATACGATGGACTGACCTTTACCAATTTGTCCGACCAGGGCGAATACATCCATATGGTCATCAATTCGGTACTGCAGAATCTGCTTTTGGGTGCGATTCTGGCAATCCTGATTCTGCTGCTGTTCCTGCGGGATATCCGGCCGACGATTATCACGGCCATCAGCATCCCCATCAGTGTGACCTTTGCCATTGCGCTGATGTATTTCTCAGGGGTCACCCTCAACGTGATCTCTCTGGCGGGACTTGCGGTAGGGGTCGGGATGCTGGTAGATAACTCCATTGTCGTAATCGAAAACATCTACCGGCTGCGCGCCATGGGCTACAGCCATACCAGAGCGGCCATATCGGGAGCCGCCCAGGTAACGGGGGCCATTACGGCTTCCACCCTGACCACGATCTGCGTATTCGTGCCGATTGTATTCGTAGAGGGAATGACCCGCCAGATCTTTACCGATATGGCGCTGACCGTCACCTACGCGCTGCTGGCCAGCCTGTTTATCGCTCTGACGCTGGTTCCGGCCATGGCCAGGGGCCTGCTCAAGCGGGAGGCGAAAAAGACGGCCCTCAGCCAGGAAAGCCCCATTATCCACCGCTACAAAAACGCCGTGGAGTTTGCTCTGGCTCACAGAAAGTGGGTGCTGATCATCGCCGTTGTGCTGCTGTTCGGCTCCACCGGTCTGGCCCTGAGCAAAGGATTTTCCTATATGCCGGCTATGGCAAGCCAGCAGATGTCGGTAACCATACAGATGCCGGATGACAGCGACCTTGAGGATACGGCCGAGGTTACAGACGCGGTTTCGAAAAAAATCATGAAGATGGATTATGTGGAGACGGTGGGGGCCATGCTTTCCAGCGATGCGAGCGGGGCCATGGGCATGTCCATGGGAGAAAAGGATGTAACCCAGTCTATGATGTATGTGATCCTGGATGAAGACAAACTGGATCAGGCCAAGGATCTGTCCAAAAAGATCGAAGCCATGGGCAAGGACTATGATTGTGAGATCACGGCTCAGGGAGATACGGACATGATGAGCATGATGGGCGGTTCGGGCGTACAGATGAAGGTGTACTGCGACGATCTGGATAAACTGAGATCATCCGCCATCTCCATAGAAAAGCGGCTGGGCCAGGTCAAAGGCCTGAAGGAAGTGACCGATACCAAAGCGGACAGTGCGCCCAAGCTGCAGATCAATATTCACAAGAACAAAGCCATGTCCTACGGCCTGACGGTAGCCCAGGTATTCGCCAGCATTTCGGAGCAGCTGTCCAAAGACAAGGCGGCCACCACCCTGGTTCAGAGCGGCGAGGGCACCGATGTGATGATCTCCAGCAGGGACACTGAGTCCATGTCGAAAAAGGACCTGGAAGATCTGAAAATCACGGGCAAGAAAGCCGATGGCAGCGATACGAAAGTCAGCCTGTCTACCATCGCCGATATTTCCGACGAAGAGACTTTGAGCGTCATTGATCATGAAGCGCAAAAGAGGGTACTGAGCGTCAGCGGAGAGCTGGTGGATGGCTATAATATCACCCATGTGACCAGCGACGTCAAGAAAGCGGTGGAGAAGATGGACCTTCCGTCGGATGTGAAAGTGGAATTTGAAGGCGAGAATGAAACGATCATGGATGCCATGAAGCAGATGATACTCATGCTGGTGCTGGGCATGCTGATGGTGTATCTGGTCATGGTAGCTCAGTTCCAGTCTCTGCGTTCACCGTTCATCGTTATGTTCACCGTGCCCCTGGCCTTCACCGGCGGTATGCTGGGATTGCTGCTGACCGGGCAGGACGTCAGCGTAGTGGCCCTGCTGGGATTTGTCATGCTGATGGGCGTCATTGTAAATAATGCCATCGTACTGGTGGACTGCATCAACCGGTTCCGGCTGGAAGACGGTATGGACCGTCATGATGCCATTGTGGAGGCGGGAGCTGTGAGAATGCGGCCGGTTCTGATGACAGCCATAACGACGATTCTGGGGCTTTTGCCGCTGGCGATCGGTATGGGCAACGGCGCGGAGATGATGCAGCCCGTGGCCATTGTCTGCATCGGCGGCCTGATCTACGCCACGCTGATGACTCTGATCGTGATTCCGGTCATGTACAGTCTGCTGAGTAAAAAATACATGACGGACATCAAAGCGGAGGATCTGGAAATCATCGACGCTTAAAAATATACCGAGTTTTTCAGGTAAAAATCTTGTCTAAACCCATAAGCTATGATATAATAATTTCATTGCGCCGGCGTGATGGAATTGGCAGACGTGCGGGACTCAAAATCCCGTGGTGGCAACACCGTATGGGTTCGACCCCCATCGCCGGCACCATTTGAATTAGAATTGTATAAAGTAATATTTTAAGGAGGCTTTATTTTTATGAATGGGAACATGTTAGCAACGTTACTGCCTTTAGTTCTGCTCTTAGTAGTAATGTACTTCCTGCTGATCAGACCTCAGAAGAAGAGGGAAAAGCAGGTAAATCAGATGAGGAGCAATGTTCGTGTTGGCGATGAAATCATCACGATTGGCGGAATCTGCGGCAAAGTCGTAAAGACGAAAGAAGAGTCCCTTGTGATTCAGGTTGGAGCTGATAAAGTAAAATTCGAAGTAATGAGATGGTCGATTTCCAAAGTGGTTGAAAACGCAAATGCGAAACCGACTAAGAAAGTAAGCGTATCCTCAGAGGAAGAAACCGAAGAGGAAGAAGCTCCAAAGAAGGCAATGCCGAGAAGACTTAAGAAAAAAGCAGCTGAGGAAGAAAAGGCAGAAGAACCGGAAACTGCTGAAGAAGCGGCACCGGAGCAGGAACCCGCTGAAGAAGCGGCAGCTGAGGAAGAAAAATAGGCCGGCCTTTTATAATAAGGAATCAAGACGCATCAGAAAGCTGAAGGTTTTCGATGCGTCTTTTTCGTACTCTGAGCGAGATTGTAAATCGGCGGACACAGGTTCTTATTTCCCGCATTGCGAAATATACTGATTACAAGCAAAAGGGAGGTACAAAATCTATGGATAAAATCACGAGGATCTGTAAAGGGTATCTGGTCAGCCTGATCGCATTCGGTCTTTTCACACTGCTGGGGGCGTTGATTCTAAAGTTTACTCCGTTTCCGGAGAGCTGGAGTTTCTTTTATCTGCTGGCGGCCATGAGTCTGGTATGTTTGTTTATCGGTCTGTATATGGGGAGCTTTTTTCAAAGGGCCGGACTGCTGACGGGACTGCTTTTTGCGGCCATTCTTCTCCTGCTCATACTGCTCATTGTCAGCGCCTGCTTTACGACATTTATCAAAATTTCGATGCTCACTCCCGTATATCTGATACCGCTGGCCGTCGGCGCGGTGGGAGGAATTCTTGGCGCAAACATGAAAAAGTAGCGAGAAAGCAGAAAAATCAATGGTCCCCCTTGTTAAAACAGTAAAAAAGTAGTAAAATATTATGACTGTAGTTTAAAATGGCACAGATGTTGCCATATAGAATTTATACATAAGATAAGAGTGGAGGACAAAATGAATTACAAGCTTAAAAGGGTTGTCGCAGTTTTGGTCATACTGTTGATTGCGTTCGGATGGTATGTGACTCTCTTTGGACTGGGGTCCGTAATGGATCCGACAATCAATAAGATCAAGCTGGGGCTGGACATCAAAGGCGGCGTGTACGTAGTCATGGAAGCGCAGGACACGGAAAAAATGTCGGATGAAGAGCTGAAGGAGGTCATGACTCAGACACAGGCGGTTATCGAAAAGCGTGTCAATGAAATGGGTCTGGCGGAGCCGACTGTAACCATAGAAGGCAGCGACCGCATTCGTGTGGAGCTTCCGGGGGCCGATGATGCCGAAGAGGCCATCAACCAGATCGGTAAGACCGCTCAGCTCCAGTTCGCGCTGGCAGACGGCTCAGTCGTTCTGGACGGAAGCAATGTCAAGACGGCTACCACCGGCACAGCGGAGGACGGAGGCTATGCTGTCAACCTGGAGTTTGACAGCACCGGAGCAAAGAAGTTTGAAGAAGCGACCGCGAAAGCGTACGGTCAAACGGTCACCCCTGCCATTGACGGGATACAAGCCAATGAGATAATGATTCTTCTGGATAACCAGATCATATCCCATCCGGGTGTTAAGGATGGTCCGATCCCCGGAGGAAAATGCGAGATCACAGGAGGCTTTACGCAGGATCAGGCTAAAGAGCTGGCGGCCCTCATTCGTGGCGGCGCGCTGCCTACCGAACTGAAGGAGGTTACCTCCTCCGTACAGACGGCCAAGATCGGCTTTAACGCCCTGGAGCAGAGTGTTCTGGCCGGATTGATCGGTTTGGCTCTGATCTTTATCATTATGCTTGTAGGCTATCGCCTGATGGGCCTGACGGCGGATATTGCCCTGCTGCTGTACGTGGTAATCATACTCAACGCTATGGCGCTCATGGGCAGCGTTCTGACTCTGCCGGGAATCGCAGGTATTATTCTGTCCGTCGGTATGGCGGTGGACGCCAACGTCGTCATTTTCTCCCGAATCCGGGAAGAAATTATCGGCGGCAAGACCATACGGGTTGCCGTGCAGTCCGGGTTTAAACGGGCCATGAGTACGGTTATCGACTCACAGGTGACGACCTTTATCGCCGCCATCATTCTGTATCAGGTAGGAACCAGCTCCGTAAAAGGTTTCGCCTGGACCCTGATGATCGGTATTCTGGCCAGCCTCGTTACAGCGGTGCTCATCACGCAGCTGTACCTGAGCATCCTTTCCGAAAGCAAACGGTTTACCAGAAAAGGCTTTTTCGGAATTAAAAAGGACAATACGGCTACTTTCCAGATTAAACGGGACATTCATTTTATCAGACACAGAAAGATTTTCTACATCATAACGGTTGCGATCATGCTGATCGGCCTGGGTTTCGGACTGGTCCGCGGCGGACTCAACTACGGGATCGACTTTACCGGCGGTACCATGATTCAGGTAGATATGGGCAAGCAGGTACCCGTGTCGGATGTGGAAAAATCGCTGAAAAAGCATAAGCTGGATCCCGAGATCATTTATTCCGGTGAAGGCAATGAAGAAGTGGTGATTCGTACTATGGAGGCCCTGGACGCAGATCAGCGGGCGGAGGTTATCAATACACTGAAAGGGGACTTCGGTTTTGAAGACAGCGACGTGGTCGCTCAGGAACTGTTCGGTCCTTCCGTGGGTAAGGAGCTGAGGAACAACGCCATCAAGGCCATTCTTCTGTCGGCCCTGTTTATGCTGATCTATATTCGGCTACGTTTCTCCGAATGGAAATTCGGCGGGGCGGCGCTTTTGGGCGTACTTAACGACGTACTGATTCTCATCGCTTTTTATGCGATCTTCAATGTACAGGTTAACAATCCGTTCATAGCGGGTATACTTACTGTAGTCGGGTATTCGATCAACGACACTATCGTTGTATTCGACCGTATACGTGAGAATATGAAATATTCCCGCAGAGGCGGAACGGAAGAGCTGATCGACAAGAGTATCACCCAGACTCTGGGCCGGTCGCTGATGACTTCCTTCACGACCCTGGTGGTTATGATCCCGCTCTTTGTCATGACCGGCTCCGCGATCCGCGAATTTACGCTGCCGCTGATGGTCGGCGTACTGGCGGGAGCCTGCTCCTCGATCACCATCTGCAGTCCACTGTACTATGAGTTTTCTACGAGAGGCAGAGGGAGCAAGTACCTGAGAGATGTAAAAAAGAAAAAAGCACAGAGAAAAAAAGACAAAAATGAAAAATAAGAATGAGGAAAATGTACAGTAAATGAAGAGCAGAGAAGAATTTTTAGAAACCATTTCCGGTTATAATCCCAAGTACGACTTGGATTTAATCGGACGGGCCTACGACAAGGCCAGACAAATGCATGAAGGACAGCTGAGAAAATCCGGCGAACCCTATATGATCCACCCCCTGGCCGTAGCGGAAATACTGGCTGACCTGGGGATGGACGAGGATACCATTGTCGCCGGTCTGCTTCATGATGTGGTTGAAGATACTTCTTACACGGAAGAAGAACTGACCGAGGAGTTCGGGGAAGAGGTGGCGCTTTTAGTAGACGGCGTCACCAAGCTGGGCTCCCTGAAATTTGAGAGCAAGGAACAGCGGCAGGCGGAAAACCTGCGCAAAATGTTTCTGGCCATGTCCAAGGATATTCGTGTTCTCATCATCAAACTGTCTGACCGTCTTCACAACCTGCGGACGATCAACTATATGACCGAAAACAAGATCATCGATAAGTGCAAGGAGACGCTGGAAATCTATGCGCCTCTGGCCAGCCGTCTTGGTATCTACGCCATGAAGTTCGAGCTGGAGGACATTGCTCTCAAATATCTGGATCCGGAAGCCTATTACAACCTGGTGGAAAAGGTCAGCGAGAGAAAAGAGAAGCGGGAAGAAGCTATCAAACAGGTGATCGACGAGATTAAAGAAGCGCTGGAAGATCTTCGCATCCACTATGACATCATGGGCCGGTCCAAGCATTTTTACAGCATCTACAAAAAGATGAAATATCAGCATAAACAGCTGGATGAAATCTTCGATCTGACGGCCGTACGCATCATCGTGGAAAATGTGCGTGACTGTTATGCGGTGCTGGGAATCGTCCATACTCTGTGGACGCCGATCCCCGGCCGCTTTAAAGACTATATCGCTATGCCCAAGCCCAACATGTACCAGTCCCTCCACACCACGGTCATCGGCGACACGGGCAATCCATTTGAAATTCAGATTCGTACCTACGAAATGCACAAGATCGCGGAATACGGTATCGCGGCCCACTGGAAGTACAAGGAGGGCATCACCCAGGATAAGGAAGAAGTGAAGCTGGCCTGGCTCCGCCAGACTTTGGAGTGGCAGAAGGACATGAACGATCCTAAGGAGTTCATGGAGACCCTGAAAGTCGATCTTTTCGCCAGCCAGGTATTCGTTTTCACCCCTCAGGGAGATGTCATTGAACTTCCGGCCGGATCTACGCCGCTGGACTTCGCGTTCAAAATCCATTCCGATATTGGATGCAAATGCGTGGGCGCTAAGGTAAACGGTAAGATGGTCACCATAGACCACACCCTTGAAAACGGCAACATCATCGAGATTGTTACGTCCCCCAATGCGGCGGGACCCAGCATCGACTGGCTGAAGATCGCGAAAAGCAGTACGGCCAGAAATAAGATCCGCCAATGGCTGAAAAAGGAAAACAAATCCGATGCCGTTGATAAGGGAAAAGACCTGATCGATAAATACGTCCGCAAAAAAGGCTATGACCCCAAGGAAGTATTAAAAAATGCCTTTATCAATCGGGCCATCAAAGAACTGAATCTGAACAACAGCGATGAGCTGTATACTCAGCTGAGCCACGGCGGAGCCTTCCAGAGCAAGGTGGGAACTCTGCTGTTCAAATATTACAACGATGAAAAACAGGAACAGCTGGAACGGGAAAAGAAAGAACTGGAAAAGAAAGTACCCGATGAACGCAAGGAGCGGGAAGCGCGCAGACGCCGGGAAAACGCCGGGATAACGGTAGAGGGCGTGGACAATCTCATGATCCGCATTGCCAGGTGCTGCAATCCTGTGCCGGGTGACGATATCGTAGGATTCATCACCAAAGGCAGAGGAATCTCCGTACACCGGGCCGACTGTCCCAACATCACTTCCCTTCCTGAGTCTGAAAAGGCCCGCTTTATTGATGTCAAGTGGGATAAGGACAAGCTGGATCAGGTCTATACGGCCGATGTCAGCGTTATCGCTCAGGACAGAAAAGGTTTATTTTCAGCGGTTTCCAGGGTCTGTGAGGACATGGACGTTCACATCGACGGCGTCAATGCCAAAAGCAGCAAGGACGAAACGATCAATGTGACACTGACCCTTTCCATATCCAGCAAGGATCAGATGGAAAAGGTCCTCCGATCTCTGCGGAGCGTTCCCGGAGTTTCCGATGTCTACCGGGCAAAGCCGTAGATCGGAAAACAGTAAAAAAGAAACAACAGGAGAAGCTATGCGAGCAGTAGTACAGAGAGTAACAGAAAGCAGCGTGACCGTGGACGGAACGATCACCGGCGCCGTATCAAAGGGGCTGATGGTCCTTTTGGGCGTAGCAGACGATGACACGGAAAGCGACGCCAAATATATCGCTGACAAGGTAGTGGGACTTCGCATCTTTGAAGACGCGGACGAAAAGATGAACCTGTCGGTAAAAGACGTGGATGGACAGATTCTGGCCGTTTCCCAGTTCACTTTAATGGGAGACGTGCGCAAGGGAAAACGTCCCAGCTTCACCAAAGCCGCCAGGCCTGAGGAAGCGAACCGGCTGTACCGGGCTTTTATTGAGCTGGTGCGGGAGCAGGACGTTCACGTGGAAGAAGGAGTCTTTCAGGCCGATATGCTGGTAAAGATACACAATGACGGTCCAGTGACCATTCTGCTGGACAGCAAAAAAACATTTTAGAGAGGGAAAGTTTTATGAAGATCACCAATCTGCCCAGCGGTCCGCTGGCTGTAAATACGTATCTCGTGGAAGATGAGACGACGAAGAAAGGTTTTATCGTCGATCCCGGCGGCTACAACCCCCAGCTGACGCAAACGATCGCCAGCGAAGGGATCGATATCGAATATATCATTCTGACCCATGGACACAGCGACCATATCGGCGGGGTCAGCCAGCATAAAGAAGAACTGCCCCACGCAAAGGTAGTAGCTGATGAAGCGGAAGTTCCCATGCTTGCCGACGCACGGATGAACATGAGCGCTATGATGGGCGGAGCCGTTACCCTTACCCCGGATATTACGGTAAAGGACGGAGATACCTTAAAGGTGGGAAACATGGAATTGAAATTTCTCCATACGCCGGGTCATTCGCCGGGAGGAATGTGCATTGTCACCGGCAATGTGGTATTCAGCGGAGATACGCTTTTCTGCCAGTCCATAGGAAGAACCGACTTCCCGGGCTGTTCCTTCAATGATTTGTCCGACTCCATCCGCAGCAAGCTGTATGTCCTTCCGGACGATACCCAGGTTTTCCCGGGACATATGGGTCCGACCAACATAGGATATGAAAAGGAGAGCAACCCATTTGTACGGCCTTAAACTGCAAAACGTTGACAATACCAATCCTTATGAAGAGCTGATCAAGCTTTTTCTCACGCCGCAGCAATACCGTATTTTTTCTCATGAAGAAGAAAGCGTACCGGCAGAAACGGCTGTCTTTTCTTTTGAAGGAGACAAGGATCGGCTGAAACGGGAGCTGTACGGCTATCTTGCGCATAAGACCGGCCTGCGTCCCAAGTGGGGAATTCTTACAGGCATACGGCCGGTAAAGCTGGCCGGAGAACTGCAGAGAAAGCTGGGAAGCGCGGAAAAAGCAAAGCAGATGCTGATCGAGGACTATCTGGTAGAAGAAGGAAAAGCGGATCTGCTTCTGGAGCTTTACGCCTACCAGCAGCGGTATCTGGGAAAGCCCGGGCCGGATTCAGCGGGAATTTATATCGGAATTCCCTTCTGCCCAACCAGGTGCCTGTACTGTTCCTTTACTTCCAATCAGGCAGGCCCGGAAGAAATCGAGCGATATCTGAAAGCGCTGCATAAGGAAATTGCTTTTGTCGGGCAGGGAATGGCAGCGGACGGCATTACTGCCGAGTCGCTTTACATCGGCGGCGGAACCCCGACCACCCTTACGGCGGAGCAGCTGGCGGAGCTGCTGGCCTGCGTCAGGAATTCCATGGACTTATCCCGGCTGGCGGAGCTGACCGTAGAAGCGGGAAGACCCGATACCATCACGCCGGAAAAACTGGAAGTGCTGAAAGCTGCCGGGGTAAACCGGATCAGCATCAATCCCCAGACCATGCACGATACGACTTTGGAGCTGATAGGCCGTTCCCATACAAAGGAGCAGACGCTTCAGGCGTTTCAAATGGCCCGCGAAGCGGGAATTGACAGAATCAACGCTGATCTTATTGCCGGACTTCCGGGGGAGACCGCAGAGAATTTTCAGGAATCGCTGGCACAGGTTATAGAACTGGGAGCAGAAAACATAACGCTCCATACCCTGGCTGTAAAGCGTTCCTCCAGACTCAAGGAAATGGATGAGAATTTCCATTACAGACAGCCCCAGCTGGCGGAAACCATGCTTTCCCAGGCTGCGGAAAAACTGCGGAATAACGGATACCGGCCATATTATCTTTATCGGCAAAAGCATACGGCCGGAAGCACTGAAAATATCGGATACTGCAGGGAAGATGCTTTAAGCGTTTACAACGTGCGCATCATGGAAGAAGCACAAAGCATCATAGCTCTGGGAGCCGGAGGCATCACAAAGGTTTATTATCCGCGGGAAAACCGTCTGGAACGGGTCCCCAACGTATCCAATTATGAGATTTATATAGAGCGCATCGAGGAGATGCTGGATCGAAAGAAAAAGAATTTATTCAGGAGGTAAAAAGATGTTAACCAACGCACCAAAAGGCACCAAGGACGTATTACCCGCTCAGGTGTACAAATGGCACTATGTGGAACAGGCTTTCGCGGATATCTGTGCCAAATACGGTTTTAAAGAAATCAGGACTCCCGTCTTCGAACATACAGAGCTGTTTTCAAGAGGCGTAGGCGATACTACTGATATCGTACAGAAAGAAATGTACACCTTCCAGGATTACGGAAAGAGGAGCATTACCCTGAAGCCGGAAGGAACTTCCCCGGTGGTGCGCGCTTTTATCGAACATAAATCCTATGCGGACGTGCAGCCTTCCAAATACTATTACAATACGCCGTGCTTCCGCTATGAAAAGCCGCAGTCCGGCAGGCTGAGAGCCTTCCACCAGTTTGGAATTGAAGTCTTTGGAACCAACAATATGCTGGCCGATGCGGAGGTTATCTGCCTGGCTCACGATTTTCTTTCCGGTCTGGGGATCAAAAACGTGGAACTGCGCATCAACAGCGTAGGCTGTCCCCAGTGCAGGGAGGCTCACAGAAAGGCTCTCCGCGATTTTCTGCGTCCCAAGTACGATGAGCTCTGTGATACCTGCAAGGATCGCTATGAGCGGAATCCGCTGCGTATTTTAGACTGCAAATCGGAAATTTGCCAGGAGCTGGTGCAGGGAGCGCCGATGATGATCGATTTCCTCTGCGATGAGTGCAAAGATGCCTTTGAGCAGGTGCAGGAAAACCTGACGAATATGGGCATTGAATTTGTGGTGGACCCGGGAATTGTCAGAGGACTGGACTATTATACCAAGACTGCCTTCGAGTTTGTCACAAACAGTATCGGAGCCCAGGGAACCGTCTGCGGCGGAGGCCGTTACGACCACCTGATCGAAGAGGTGGGGGGACCTCCCATTCCGGGCGTTGGCTTTGGACTGGGCATCGAGCGTCTGCTGCTGACCATGGAAGCCAATAATGTGGAGATTCCCGAACCTGATGGCGTAGAGGTCTTTATCGCGGTTATGGGAAACGATGCCAAGGCTTTCGGACTCAAACTGCTGCGCCAGCTGCGGCAGGCCGGAGTGCGCGCTGAGATGGATACTATGGCCAGAAACATCAAGGGCCAGTTCAAATACGCCAACCGACTCCACGCTAAAAAGACGGTTGTCATCGGAGATAATGAGCTGGCGGAGAAGAAGGTAGCCATCAAGGATATGGAGACTTCTCAGCAGATGGAAGTGGCAATGGACGACATAATTAAGGAACTTACAAAATAGGAGAAAAGGATGGAACGTATACTCAAAAGGACCCATATGTGCGGTGTCCTCAACGAAAAAAATATAGATGAGCAGGTTGTAATTAACGGCTGGATTCAAAAGAGAAGAAACCTTGGAGGCCTGATCTTCTGCGATGTCCGCGACAAGACCGGCATCGTTCAGGTAGTGTTCAACGACCAGATTCCCCAGGAGCTGTTTGAAAAAGCGGACCGCCTGCGCAGTGAATACGTGGTGGGAATCAAGGGAACCGTTAAGGAGAGAGAATCCAAAAACGCCGATCTTCCCACAGGGAGCATCGAAATCTTTGCCGATGATCTGATGATCTATTCGGAGGCCGATACACCGCCGATTTACATCAAGGATGACGACAATGTGGACGATAATCTGCGGCTCAAATACCGCTATCTGGACCTGAGAAAGCATCAGATGCAGCAGAACCTGACCTTCCGCCACAATCTGACCAAGCTGGCAAGGGATTACTTTGACAGCCAGGGCTTTACGGAAGTGGAGACGCCCATGCTGATCAAATCCACACCGGAGGGCGCCAGAGACTATCTGGTTCCCAGCCGCGTCAATCAGGGGGCGTTCTATGCGCTGCCTCAGTCGCCGCAGATGTTCAAGCAGCTTCTGATGGTAGCCGGAACAGACCGCTATATGCAGATTGTAAAATGTTTCCGTGATGAAGATCTGCGTGCTGACCGTCAGCCGGAATTCACCCAGATTGACCTGGAAATGTCCTTTGTGGATCAGGACGATGTGATCGAAATTCAGGAAGGTTTCCTGAAGAAAGTATTCAAAGACCTGATGGGCATTGACATCGCAACGCCTTTCCGCAGGATTCCTTATGAGGAAGCCATGGAACGCTATGGCAGCGATAAACCGGATACCAGATTTGGATTTGAGCTGAAAAAACTCAACGATTTGGTGGCTGACTGTGAATTTAAAGTGTTTACCGATGCGCTGGCAGCCGGCGGCGATGTCCGCGGAATCTGCATCGATGGCGGGGCGGCGGCATATACCCGTAAAAAGATTGACAAGCTGACGGAAGCAGTAAGGAGCTACGGCGCCAAGGGCATGGTTTGGATCAAGGTGGAGGAAGACAAAATATCCTCTTCTGTAAACAAATTCTTTTCGCCGGAAGCTCTGCGGGAAATCGCAGACGTCTTTGAAGCCAAGGCAGGCGATCTGATTCTGATCGTTTCCGATAAAAAGCAGGTGGTCTTTGACAGCCTGGGTTTCCTCAGACGTCATATCGCAGGGGAACTGGGATTGTTGGACGACAATCAGTATGAACTGCTGTGGGTGGTGGACTTCCCTCTCTTCGAGTACGATGAGGAGGCGGATGAATACCATGCCAAGCATCACCCGTTTACTTCCCCGAATCCGGAAGATCTGGAATTCCTGGAAAGCGATCCGGGCAGGGTGAAGGCGCAGGCCTATGATATCGTGCTCAACGGCGTGGAACTGGGCGGCGGCAGCATCCGTATCCATGACCGCGCTTTACAGGAAAGAATGTTTAAGGTGCTGGGACTTTCCCAGCAGGAGATCGATGAAAAATTCGGCTTCCTGGTAGAAGCCTTCAAATACGGAGCACCGCCCCACGGCGGACTGGCCTACGGTCTGGACCGTCTGGTGATGCTGCTGACCCATCAGAGCAGCATTCGCGAAGTAATCGCCTTTCCAAAGAACCAGGCCGCCCAGTGCATGGTCAGTGAAGCGCCGGCGCCGGTGGATCAAGAGCAGCTGGCGGAACTGGGCATCGCAGTAGAGACGGCGGAGGAAGAGAAAGCGCAGCAGTAAGGGCATGAAACGAATTGGAATTTTAGGAGGAACCTTTGATCCCGTCCATTACGGCCATATCGGGCTGGCTGAGGATGCCAGGGAGCAGGCAGGACTTTCCAGGGTCCTGCTGATTCCGGCAAAGCTGCAGCCCTTTAAGCTGGACAAGCAGGTTACCTGCGGGGCCCATCGTCTGGCGATGGTCCGACTGGCTGTGGAAGACATTCCGGGTCTTGAGGCCTCTGATTATGAATTGAAGCAGGAGCAGATTTCCTATACCTATAAGACTTTGCGGGCTATCTCCGCCGAAATGGGTGAGGAAACGCAGCTCTGTTTTATCACTGGTACCGATGCTTTCCTTAAAATCGACAAATGGAAAAACGCGGAGGAAATGCTGACCAGCTATTCCTTTGCGGTGGGATCGAGACCGGGCTATAAAGAGATGGAACTGGACCGATGTATAGAGCGGTTAAAATCGGTCTATAATACGGATATTGTAAAAATTCATAACCGCAGAAGAGACATTTCCGCCACTCAGATCAGAGAGCGGCTGGAAAGCGGCAAATCACTTTCCGGACTGGTGCCGGAACAGGTAGAAAGGTATATCCTTATAAATGGACTCTATTGAAGTTTATATTGAAAAAAACTTATCGGAAAAGCGCAGACGCCACACCTACGGCGTTGTTGAGACTGCAAAAAAGCTGGCAAAAAAATACGGCTGCGATGAAAAAAAGGCGGAAACTGCCGCGCTTTACCACGATATGTTCCGCAGCACTCCGGCAGCCGTGCTTAATATGTACGTAAAACAACTGGGACTTTCGCAGGACTATCTGGATAATGCCAATCTGGCCCACGGGCCCATTGCGGCGAAAATTATGGAGCGGGACTACGGCATCGTTGATCCCGATATTTTGAACGCGGTGCGCTATCATACCACCGGCAGAGCGGGCATGTCCCTGCTGGAAAAGGTGATTTATCTGGCAGACGCCATTGAGCCGCAAAGAGAATATCCGGGAGTGGATGAGATCCGGCAGACGGCCGAAGTGTCGCTGGATCAGGCATGCCTCTTATCCATGGAGCGCTCTATTACATATATTGAGGAGCGGGGACTGTTCCTCCATGAGAATACGATAAAAGCACGAAATGATTTAAATAGAAGGGAGAATTAAATGGATTGTAAAGACATGGCAATGTTTTCAGCAAGAGTCCTGGACAATAAGAAAGCACGGGACATTGCTGTAATCAACATTGGAACCAAAGCCGCCTTCGCGGATTACATGGTTCTGGCCTCCGGCGGCAGCGAAAGACAGATCGAGACGCTGGCCGATGAACTGGAAGAGCAATTCCAGAAGGAAGGAATATCTGTCCGGAATATCGAAGGAAAGAAGCATTCCGGCTGGATTCTGATGGACTACGGCGATATTATCGTGAATCTTTTGACCGTGGATATGCGTGACAAATACAACATTGAAAAGGTCTGGGGAGACTGCGAATTTTTAGATCTGGAGGATTAAGATGATAGACAAATATAACTTTACGGAAATTGAAGCCAAATGGCAGAAAAAGTGGAAAGAAGCCGATGTTTTCAAAACGGTTGAGGACGAAAACAAGGAAAAATATTATGTTTTGGAAATGTTCCCCTACCCATCGGGAAAATTACATATGGGTCATGTGAGGAACTACTCCATCGGCGATGTCATTGCCAGATTCAAGACTATGAAAGGCTTCAATGTGCTCCACCCAATGGGATGGGATTCGTTCGGCCTGCCTGCGGAAAACGCGGCCATCAAGCATGGCGCGGCTCCCAGCGAGTGGACCTGGAATAATATTGACGAAATGCGCGACCAGCTGGCGGAACTGGGACTTTCCTACGATTGGGACAGAGAGGTAGCCACCTGCCATCCCGACTACTACAAGTGGATGCAGTGGATCTTTATCCAGTTCTACAAAAAAGGGCTGGCTTATAAAAAAGAAAATCCGGTCAACTGGTGCCCCAGCTGCCAGACCGTTTTGGCCAATGAACAGGTAGTTGACGGCAAGTGCGAACGCTGCGGCGCGGAAGTAGGGAAAAAGGAGCTGTCCCAGTGGTACTTCAAGATCACCGATTACGCGGATCGTCTGTTGGAAAACCTGGACAAGCTGCCGGGCTGGCCGGAAAAAGTAAAGATCATGCAGAAAAACTGGATCGGCAAGAGCATCGGCGCGGAAGTAACCTTTGATATTGAAGGGTTTGATAAAGGCCTGGACATCTTTACCACCAGACCGGATACCCTCTACGGCGTGACCTATATGGTACTGGCTCCGGAGCACCCGTATCTGAAAGAACTGGTGGCCGGCAGCGAGTACGAGCCTGCGGTAAACGCATATCTGGACCGGGTTCAGCATATGACAGATATTGAACGTACTTCTACCACTAATGAAAAGACGGGTGAGTTCATCGGCAGATACGCCATCAATCCGGTCAACGGTAAAAAGGTGCCAATCTATATCTCCGACTATGTCCTGATGGATTACGGTACCGGCGCCATTATGGCCGTACCGGCTCACGACCAGCGAGACTTTGAATTCGCTACAAAATTTGGCCTGGACATCATTCCGGTCGTTGATACCGATGATCCGGACATTGACGTTTACAACCTCAAGGAAGCTTTTGCCGCCGAAGGTAATATGATCAATTCGGAAATGTTCACAGGCATGAACAATAAGGAAGCCATCGTTAAGATCATCGACTATCTGGAAGAAAAGGGCATCGGCAAAAAGTCGATCAACTACAGACTCCGTGACTGGCTCATTTCCAGGCAGAGATACTGGGGTACGCCGATTCCGATGATCTACTGCGACGAGTGCGGCTGGGTGCCGGAAAAGGAAGAAAACCTGCCGGTAATGCTGCCGACGGATGTGGAATTTACCGGTAAGGGCGAGTCGCCGCTTACCACCAGCAAGACCTTTGCCAAGGCTGTCTGCCCGAAATGCGGCAAGCCGGCCAGAAGGGAAATGGATACCATGGATACCTTCCTGGATTCATCCTGGTATTTCCTGCGTTATTGCGACGCGCAGAACAAAGAGGAAGCGTTCAATCTGGACAAAGTAAAATACTGGATGAGCGTGGACCAGTACATCGGCGGTGTGGAACATGCGATCCTTCACTTGATGTACGCGAGATTCTTCCAGATGGCTCTCTATGACCTGGGACTTGTGAATACGGACGAACCGTTCACCAATCTGCTGACCCAGGGCATGGTTATTAAGGATGGCAAGAAAATGTCCAAATCCATCGGAAACGTGGTAAGTCCTGCTGAAATCATTGAAAAATACGGCGCCGATACGGCCAGACTCTTTATCCTCTTCGCGGCTCCGCCGGAAAGAGAGCTGGACTGGTCCGATAAAGGCGTAGAAGGAAGCTATCGTTTCCTCAATCGTGTTCACAGGCTGGTCTATGAATTTTCGGAGAAATATAAGGATGTTCCCGAAAGCTATGAGCTGAAAAACAAGGCGGATAAGGAACTGGCCTACGCAATGAACTATACCATCAAGAAGGTTTCCGATGACGTGGGCGGAAGGTTTAACTTCAATACCGCCATCAGTTCCGTTATGGAATTGGTAAATGAGATGTACAAGTATAAAGAAGGCGATGTGAATCCGGGTCTTTTCGGAGCGGCAGTGAAAAACCTGGTATTGGTGCTGTCCCCGTTCACTCCGCATATCTGTGAAGAAATGTGGGAGCACCTGGGACATGATTCCTTTATTTATAAAGAGCCGTGGCCGGTTTGCGATGAGAGCGCACTGGTGAAGGACACGGTAGAAGTAGTAGTTCAGATCAACGGAAAAGTAAAAGAAAAAATGGACGTACCGGCAAATCTGAACAGAGACGAACTGGAAAAGCTGGCAATGGAAAACGAAAAAGTACAAAAGCTGACAAGCGGCAAGAACGTTGCGAAAGTAATCGCAGTGCCGAACAAGCTTGTCAACATCGTTGTAAAATAGGTTTTCTCAGCTTTTCGGAAGAAAGAGAAAGAAAAGAGAGAACGGAAATTTATGAAAACAAAACAACAGAATACGAATAACAACAAGGGTGGAGCAACCTTAAAAATCATCCCTCTGGGCGGCCTGAACGAGATCGGAAAAAATATGACTGCCATCGAATACAAGGATGAGATTTTGGTAATTGACTGCGGACTGTCCTTTCCGGACGACGACATGTTCGGAATCGACATGGTCATTCCGGATTTTTCCTACCTGACCCAGAACCGCAAGAAGATCAAAGGAATTGTCATCACCCACGGCCACGAGGATCATATCGGCGCGGTCCCTTATCTCCTCAAAGTGCTCAACGTACCCATCTACGGAACCAGATTTCCGCTGGGACTGATTCAGAACAAGCTGAAGGAGCATGGGCTGAAGGGCAGACTCCACCCCATCAAGGCGGGGCAGAAATTCAAGCTGGGCGTCTTTGAAGTGGAAACGCTGCGGATTACCCACTCCATCGTGGACTCCATCTGTCTGTCCATCAATACGCCGGCGGGACGGATCTTCCATACGGGTGACTTTAAGATCGACTATACACCGGTGGACGGAGAGCCGCTCAACTTTGCCAGGCTTGCGGAGCTGGGCTCCAAAGGCGTGCTTTTGATGATGGCTGACAGCACCAATGCCACCAGGCCGGGCTATACGGCTTCTGAAAAAGTGGTGGGTCACGCGCTGGAAGATATCTTCCGCCGCTCCCAGAGCAGAATCCTCATTGCCACCTTCTCGTCCAATGTGCACCGGCTGCAGAAGATCATCGATATTGCCGTGATGTGCAAGCGGAAAGTTGCGGTTTCCGGCCGAAGCATGGTCAACGTGGTGGCGCTGGCGCAGGAGCTGGGCTATATCAAGATTCCCGCCAATGTGCTGGTGGACATCAATAAAATCAGAAACATCCCCGACAAGGAGCTGGTAATCATCACCACCGGAAGCCAGGGAGAACCCATGTCAGCATTGTCCCGAATGGCGACCAACGATCACAAAGCGGTCAAGATTAAAAAGGGCGATATGGTCATTCTTTCCTCCACTCCGGTACCGGGAAACGAAAAGACCGTTTCCAACGTGGTCAACAAGCTGTTTGAAAAGGGCGCGGAGGTGATCTATTCGGACATCGCCGATATTCACGTTTCCGGCCATGCCTGTCAGGAAGAGCTGAAGCTGATGCACTCCCTGATCCGGCCTAAATACTTTATGCCGGTTCACGGCGAATACCGTCATCTGAAAAAACATTCGGAAATCGCCCAGTCCCTGGGTATGCCGGAAAACCGGGTCTTTATCCTGGGCAACGGTGATGAATTGGATGTGAACAAACGGCAGGCAAAGATTATACGCGGCGTTACGGAAGCCGAAGGCGTTATGGTAGACGGCCTGGGCGTAGGAGATGTAGGCAATATCGTTCTGAGAGACAGACGACTGCTTTCCGAATCAGGACTGATTATCGTGGTCGCGGCCATTGACCGTGAAAACAACTGTGTGTCTTCGGGGCCGGATATTATTTCCCGCGGATTTGTCTATGTGCGTGAAAATGAAAAGCTCATTGATGATGCCTGCGATCTGGTGTCCAAGATTCTGGACCAGTGCTGCCAAAAGAACGTCCGCGATTGGAACGCTATGAAAACCGCAGTGCGGGATGGTCTGAGAAACTTTATTTACAATAAGACAATGAGAAATCCAGTAATTTTACCGATATTTTTGGAGGTATAAAGTGATGAATGTATACGATGAGGCCCACAAACTGACGCAGGCCATCAGAGAATCCGAAGAATATAAGCAGTATCAGGCCGCAAAGGAAAAAATTAAAGGAAATACCCAGCTGGAACAGACGCTGAAAGATTTTAAGGCAAAGCAGATTTCAGCTCAGGCAAAGCAGATGATGGAAGGGCAGCTGGATCAGGAGGCTATGACCCAGATCCAGCAGCTGTCCATGGTCCTGATGCAGGATCCGCTGGCAGCCGAATATCTCCAGTGCGAAATACGTTTTTCAATGATGATAAACGACGTATACCAGATCCTGTCGGAAGTGATTGATCTGGGAATGGGAGGTGCGCTCAGTGGGCAGCAAAATGATTAAGTCCGCGGACGAATTGTTGAAAATAATGAAAGCCGAGGCTATGGGGGATATTTGCTTTTCCCATATCCTCGAATTTATGAAGGTGGGCATGACCGAGCTGCAGGTGGCAGATGAAATCGAGCGGGTGCTGCTGGCGCTGGGGGCGGAAGGGCTGTCCTTCCCAACCATCTGCGTCTCCGGTACCAGGACCGAATTTCCCCACGGCGAGCCGACGGATAAGGTCATCATGGAGGGAGATCTGGTTACCATCGACATGGGAGCTGTGGTAGAAGGTTACTGCGGCGACATGACCAGAACCGTTGCCATGAACTATATCCGGGATGACCAGCAGGAAGTGTACGATATTGTCCTTCGCTCTCAGGAAGCGGGTCTTTCCGCTGTTAAGGCGGGAGTCAGGTGCTTTGACGTGGATAAGGTATGCCGGGACATCATAGCGGATGCCGGCTATGGAGAATATTACATCCATGGGACCGGACACGGCGTAGGCACCGAGGTCCATGAAGCTCCCACACTCAATACCAAAAGCGACGAGGTTTTGGCAGAATACATGCCGGTTACCATTGAACCGGGTATCTACATACCTGGAAATTTCGGAGTGCGTATTGAGGACTTGGCAATTGTTACAGACTTTGGTATAATAAATACAACTAGGTCTTGTAAAGAACTGATTATACTCTGATTAAAAATACAAATTTAAGAAAGGTCGAGAAATTTATGATTTATGCAGGCGATTTTAGAAAAGGTATCACATTTGAAATTAACGGCGAACCCCATGTCGTTTTGGACTTCCAGCACGTTAAGCCGGGAAAAGGCGCGGCTTTCGTAAGAACGAAGTACAGAAACATCCTCACAGGGGCAACAAGAGAGGAAGCTTTCAACCCCAACGACAAGTTCCCGAAAGCGCATATCGAGACTAAGACCATGCAGTACCTGTACAACGACGGGGACCTCTATTACTTCATGGACCCTGAGTCATATGAACAGATCCCTCTTCCTTTCGAGCAGGTAGAGGACGCAATGAAATACCTGAGAGAAAACGATGAAGCGACGATCAAGTTCTATAAAGGAAATGCCTTCCTTGTGGAAGCTCCCAACTTCGTCGATCTGAAAGTAGTCGAAACAGAGCCGGGCGTAAAGGGCGACACCGCCACTAACGTAACAAAGGCCGCTACAGTTGAAACCGGCGCGGTTGTGCACGTTCCTATTTTTATCGAAGAGGGTGAAATCATCCAGATCGATACCAGAACCGGAGAATATCTGGGAAGATCCAAATAGTGTATGAAGTCAGAGGGACGTTTTGGCGTCCCTTTCTGCGTATTATGGCTCCGGCCACGCATCGGCGAACAAGCGATAGAAGGCCGCGGCATCCGCATTTTTATGAATATTATCAGTAACTGTTGCAGAAATGAGGACAAACTATATGAAAAGGGCATATAAGGATACCAGAGGGAAATCAGGAATAAAGCTAGTGATTATATTGGCGGTTATCGTCTTAGTCCTGGCAGGGGGATTGTTTTTCTATGTACATGGCATATCGGCTACGGATCCGGGAAACAAGGATAAGGTGAGCATCACCATAGAGCCGGGAACCGGAACGCTGCAGATTCTCAATCAGCTTGATGAAGCCGGCTTAGTGCAGAACAAGCTGTGCGGAAAGATCTATGTAAAGCTTTCTTCGCCGGATAGCATCCAGGCCAATACCTATGTGCTCAGTAAAGATATGACTTTGACGGAGATTTTTTCCGCGATGAACAGCGGAGATCCTGCGTATACATCTCAGTCCAAGTTTACGATCATAGAGGGAGCCACGATCCCGCAGGCAGCGGAAGCCATTTCCAAGGAATCAGGACTTGCGGAGAAGGATATCCTGGATAAGTGGTCGGATAAAACGTATCTGAAAGCGCTTATCAAAAAATACTGGTTCCTGGCTGATGATATTTTAAATAAGGATCTGAAGTATCCGCTGGAGGGATATCTCTATCCGGAAACGTACTTTCTTTCGGAAAAGGACCCGGACATTGAAAAGATCACGGAAACCATGCTGAATAAGATGGGTAAAGAGTTGACTCCGATCAAGGAAGATATTAAATCCAAGCTCAACATGTCCGTTCACCAGTTCCTGTCATTTGCTTCCGTTGTGGAGAGGGAATCGCTCTTTGAAGCGGACCGCCCGAAGATCGCAGGCGTATTTAAAAACCGTCTCGATAAAAACATGGCGCTGCAGAGCGATATCACGGTGCTGTATGCTCTGGACAGAACCGGGGTAAAGGTTTCCATCAAGGAAACACAGGTGGATTCCAAATACAACACCTATAAAAATAAAGGTCTCCCAGTAGGCCCAATCTGCGCGGTTCCGAGAAGCACCATGGACGACTGCCTCAATTATGAGCCCAGCGACTACTTGTTCTTCTTTGCGACAAAGGACGGAAAGGTACTCTATTCAAAGACTTACGCAGAACATCAGAAAATTGTTAAGGAAAATAAATGGTATTAAATGAACATTACAAACGATAAAGTTACAGCCTATATTGACGGACTGTACCATCCTTTAAACGAGCAGCTGGCAGCGCTGAGAGAGGAAGCGGAGAAAGCGGGCGTCCCCATCATTCTGCGGGATACGGAAACCTTTCTGCTGAATCTGCTGCGTATTAGAAAACCGCTGACAATTCTGGAGATCGGTACGGCAATCGGCTATTCTGCCGCCTGCATGGCAGTGACATGCCCATCCAGCCGCATCATCACCATTGAGGCCGATGCTCAGGCATGTATGGAGGCTCGGGAAAATCTGGAGAAGATGGGCCTGTCTGATCGGGTTGAGGTTTTGTACGGGCCGGGGCAGGTGGTTCTGGATCAGCTCTTGGGACCTTTTGATTTTGTTTTCATTGACGCTTCCAAAAGCCATTATCGGACATTCTGGGACAAAGCGGTTCCCCTGTGCTGTTCGGATGCGATGATCATATGCGATAATGTGCTTATGAAGGGGATGACGGTCTCTGAGGAATACGATCCGAGACAGAAGCACAAAACGCATATCCGTAATTTACGGGAATTTCTTACTTATATTACACAGACAAACTGTGCGGACACTTCCGTGCTGCCCATCGGCGACGGAGTTTCCTTCAGTGTATTGAGAGGATAAAATGGACAAACTAGAGTTACTTGCTCCGGCAGGAGACTTGGAAAAACTGAAAACAGCCGTGGACTACGGCGCCGATGCCGTTTATTTCGGCGGAGAGCTGTTCAGTCTGCGGGCAGGGGCGGGGAATCTTTCCATCGAACAGATGAGGGAGGGTATCGCTTATGCTCACGCCAGAGATGTGAAATGCTATCTGACCATCAACATCTTTGCCCACAATGAGGACATTCTTCCGCTGGAGGATTATTTGATTAAGATTAAATCTCTGGACATCGATGCTTTTATTGTGTCGGATCCGGGTATTATTCTCATGATCCGGGAGGTTATGCCGGACGCGGAGATTCATCTTTCCACCCAGGCCAATATGACCAATTACAAGACGGCTCAGTTCTGGATGGCGCAGGGAGTAAAGAGGATCGTGCTGGCCCGCGAACTGACTTTTTCCGAGATCGGCCAGCTGCGGGAAAAGCTTCCCGATTCCATGGAATTTGAAGCCTTTGTTCAGGGGGCCATGTGTATTTCATATTCCGGCAGATGCCTTTTGAGCAATTTTATGATCGAACGGGATGCCAACCGGGGACAGTGCGCCCATCCATGCAGATGGAAATACGCGCTGGTAGAGGAGCAGCGCCCCGGCGAATACTATCCGGTGGAAGAAGACGAACGGGGAACTTATATCCTCAATTCCCGCGATTTGTGCATGATCCGCCATATCCCTGAGCTGGTTCGCGCGGGCATCGCCTCCGCTAAGATCGAAGGCCGCATGAAAAGCAGCTTTTATGTTGCTACCATTGTCAGCGCCTATCGAAAAGCGATCGACGCTTACTATCAGGACCCGGAAAACTACATTTTCCGTGAGGAATGGATGGATGAACTGAAAAAAGTAAGCCACAGGGAATTTACCACAGGTTTTTATTTCAACCAGCCGACCAACAAAGATCAAAATTACCAGACCAGCGCCTATACGAGAGAATACACCTTTATCGGCGTGGTTAAAAGCTATGATCCCGCTACGTCAATGGCGGTGGTGGAACAGCGCAATAAAATGACAGTTGGCGAAGAAATTGAGGTTTTCGGTCCTTATACCGATTTTTTCAAACAAAAACTGGAGGTTCTGCTGGATGAAGAAGGCAATCCGATCGAATCGGCGCCTCATCCACAGCAGATTCTGAATATCAAAATGGAGCATCCGGTCCGTGAGAACTTTATGCTTCGAAAACGAAAGGAGTAAACAAGAATGTCAGGTTCTGACCCCGGGTCGCCCTTGGCGGTCCAATTTCTGTTTCTATTTGTATTAATCATAATCAACGCCTTTTTCGCTGCGGCGGAAATGGCAGTCGTATCTGTTAATAAGAACAAAATCAAGGTTCTTGCCCAGGAGGGAAACAAGCGGGCTCTTGCCGTGCAAAAGCTTCTGGATAATCCAAATGTATTTTTATCAACCATTCAGGTTGCGATCACCCTGGCTGGATTTCTGGCCAGCGCCTCGGCAGCGGTGGGGATGTCCGATGATTTGGGCACCTGGCTGACTGGCTTTGGACTTTCCAAAACAGTTGCCAACGACTTGGCGGTGGTTATCGTGACGATCATACTTTCCTATGTTACATTGGTGCTGGGAGAGCTTTTTCCCAAGCGGATCGCTCTGCAGCATTCGGAGCGGGTTGCCATGCTGGTGGTACGTCCCATCAACGCCATCGCCTGCATCTCCAAACCCTTTGTATGGTTTTTGTCGGCTTCGGTCAATGTGCTTCTGAGAATTGCCAGACAGCGGGTGGATATGGATGATGAAGAGTTTTCGGAAGACGAGGTTATGTCCATGCTGGAAGTCGGCCAGGAGAGCGGCGTGCTCAAAGAGGAAGGCAAGAAGATGATCAATAGTATCTTTGCCTTTGACGATAAGCTGGCTTACGAGGTCATGACGCCCCGTACAGAGGTGTTTTCCATTGATATCAACGACCCTACGGAGGAATACATCGACGAGCTGATGGAGCTGCGTTATTCCCGAATTCCAGTTTATGACGATGACAGCGATAAGATTATCGGTATCCTCAACATTAAGGACTATCTCATTAAGGCCAGGGATACCGGCTTTGAAAATGTGGATATCGCAGCCATTCTCCGAAAACCGTATTTCGTACCTGAAACGAAAAACATCGATTCTCTTTTCTTTGAGCTGCAGAAAACCAAGCAGCAGATCGCAATTCTCATTGACGAATACGGCGGTTTCTCCGGTATTGTTACCATGGAGGATATCATCGAGGAAGTCATGGGAGATATCGACGACGAATACGATGAGGAAGAACCTGAAATTGAAAAGATCGACGAGAACACCTATATGCTCGAAGGCTCCACGGATTTGGATGACATCAATGAAGAACTGGAAATCAATCTGGAGTCGGAAAACAGCGAAACCATCGGTGGCTTTATCATAGATATGCTGGGAGAGATTCCCGATGAAGATGAAGATGAAGACCGTATCATTGAGTTTGAAAACTATATCTTTAAGATTGAATCTGTAAAGGATCGAAGGATTGAAAAAGTCAAGCTCTATATCATGCCGGAAAAGGAAAAAGAAGATCCTGATGAGAAAGAGGCGGATGAAAAAGAATCCCGCCGGGAAAAACGCGGAAAAGAAAAGGATACGGAAAAATAACGGATCGGCGTATGCGCTGTCAGCATACGCCGTTTTCACTTTTATACGGGGAAGAGGAGAATCACCAATATGCAGGACAAAAAATTGAAAGAGCAGGACCGATTGGAAAAGCAGTTTGCTTTTATCAGAGAGATTGACAAAGAAAAGATGATCAGCCGCAGGACCTATGTTTCCAGCGGAAAGCGAATGGAAAACGATGCTGAACACGCATGGCACATGGCCATCATGACGCTTCTCTTAAGCGAGTACGCCAACGAATCCATCGATGTTTTGAAAACAGTAACCATGCTGCTGATCCATGATTTAGTGGAAATCGATGCCGGCGATACCTATGCCTATGATGAGGCGGGCAGGGCTACCCAACGCCAGAGGGAGGAGAAAGCGGCAGAAAGAATCTTCGGCCTGCTTCCTGAAGACCAGGGAAAAAAGCTGCGGGCTCTGTGGGAAGAATTCGAGGAGGGTGAAACTCCGGAAGCCAAATTTGCCCATACAATGGATAATGTTCAGCCGGTCATGCTGAACGCAGAAACCGACGGAAAAGCCTGGGCGGAAGGAAAAGTGCGGCTTTCACAAATCCTCAGGCGCAACGGCAGAACCGCGGAGGGCTCGGAAAAGCTGTGGGACTATTCGCTGAACAACTTTATCTTGCCCAACGTGGAAAAAGGCCGGATCAAAGAGTAACTTCAATACGGCTGTCGCTTGAGTAATTATATGTATTTAATTACAAATATTTACAAATATATGCTTGAGTTTCTTCTTTTTCTATGCTAAAATAAACGAAATAATTGAAGAAAGGAGGAAATCCAATGGACAAAGAATTGAAGGATATGCTGACTCTGATCTACGAAGAGATCAAAGAATTGAAGGTCAGGGTTACTAATCTGGAGTCATCGGTCATAATGCTGGATGGAAAAATTTCAACATTGAGGGAAGATATGAACAAGCAGATATCCTGCCTGCGAAGCGAACTCAATGAGACGAGAGAGACCTTGAGAGGCGAAATCAAGGCAACCGCAGAGACCTTGAGAGGCGAGATCAAGGCAACCGCAGAGACCTTGAGAGGCGAAATCAAGGAATCAGAAGAAACCCTGAGAAGTGAAATCAAGGCAACAGCGGAGACTTTGAGAAGTGAAATCAGGGAATCAGAAGAAACCCTGAGAAGTGAGATTAAAGAAACCGCAGAGACCTTGAGAGGCGAGATCGAAGAAAAAACAGATGCGTTGAGAGCAGATCTTGAAAAACGGACCAAGTCGCTGAACCAGCAGGCACAACAGAATTTCGAAGCCCTGGAAGGCGATCTGGGTGATGCCATGGACTGGGCCAAGCATCTTCAGAACAAAAAAGTTGACAAAGAAGCATTGAAACAGGCGGCCGTATAAATGGCAAATAAGGCCTGACATGCCAGCTGTCGCCGGGTGGGACCGGCATACCCATGACAGCAGAATTTTTAAAAGGACCCCCTTTTAAGCAAGCATTGCAGATATCTTATCTGTAGATGGTTGCTTTTTTTATTGGATAGGAAATATCGTCTTTGGCGATGTTGACGAAGTTTCAAAGAACGTACATTGCAAAGCGTCGCCCTTTGCGGATATACAGCTCTGTGCGGCGCATTTGAAGATTACTAACAGAAAACTGCGATAAAAAATCTGTAATAAAACCTTGTCCCAGGAATATGATGTATAAACAAAAGGGAAAAGGGGTGTTGTAATGAACAACTTGGAACAGATTTTAAATAAACTTCCGGATAACATCAGGGGACCTGTCATGGATCTGCCTGAAACGATTTTAAACAATTTGGAGGAAATCAGAATTAAAGCGGAAAACGATATCCGGGTTCTGGCGAAGAATCAGGAAATTGTAGTGGCTTTGAAAAAGAACGCGCTTGTTACCAGAGATGATCTGGATACGATTTTAAATAATCTGCTGAATTATTCCTATTACGCTTATGAAGAAGAACTGGCAAAAGGTTACATAACCATAGAAGGCGGGCACAGGGTCGGAGTCTGCGGCAGAGCCGTTTTGGACAAGGGAAAGGTATGCCTGATTAAGGAGATATCTTCTCTCAACATAAGGCGCAGCAGGGAGATCATCGGCGTGGCAGATCGGGTGATCCCTCATATTCTGGACAAGGATACCGGCCGGCTCGCCAACACCTTGATTGTTTCGCCGCCGAAATGCGGAAAAACCACATTGCTCCGCGATATCGTCCGTGTCCTCAGCTATAAGGGCTATAAGGTGGGTCTGTGCGATGAGCGCTCGGAAATCGCGGGTTCCTATCTGGGAAAACCTTCCTATGATCTGGGGCCAAGGACCGATGTGCTGGACGCTTGTCCGAAAGCAGAAGGCATGACAATGCTGATCCGGGCCATGTCACCGGATGTTGTCGTTACAGATGAGATTGGCCGTACTGAGGATATCGCTGCCATTGAAACAGCCATATGCGCAGGGGTCAATATTCTGACAACGATCCATGGCAAAAGCTACGACGATGTGATCGCTTCCAATATCGGGCCGCTGGCAGCTAAAGGTGTGTTTTCAAGGCTTGTGTTTCTCACCAATGATCCCCGGACGGGAACCATCGAAGAGGTGCTCCATGCTTAAAGGAATTCTCTGCCTGGTGATGGTATTTGCCTGCGGCGGTCTGGGGCTCTTAAAGGCGCAGACCTTCAGCGCCAGGCTGGAGGATCTCATGGATCTGAAAGACATGATCCGCATTCTGCAGACAGAGATGAGCTACCGCAAGGACCCGCTCCCCAGCGCCTTTGCCCGCATTGCGGCATACAAGGACAACCGGGCCATGGACCTTCTGCAGCAATGCAGCGACTCTATGAAAGAGAGCCTGGATCTCATGCAGTGCTGGGAAAAGGCCGTGGAAACCGCTTACCAAAAGAGCGGCAGCTGTCTGAACAATGAGGACCTGATTATTCTCAAAGATCTGGGTCTGCAGCTGGGAAAAAGCGACATAAAAGGACAGGCCGCCATGTTTTCCCTTACCGAAGCAAAGCTGGAGAATCAGATCAGGCAGGCCGAAAAAGAGAAGGAAAGCAAAGGAAAGATGTACAAAGGCCTGGGCTTTTCCATCGGCATTGTGATTGCGATTATTTTAATATAACAGCGAAACAGGAGACAAAAAATGACGGACATTGATATTATCTTTAAAATTGCGGCAATTGGTATTGCCATAGCCGTACTCAATCAAATACTGATTCGGGCGGGCAGGGAAGAGCAGGCCATGATGACTACCCTGGCGGGAATCGTCATCGTGCTCTTCCTCATCGTCCAAATGATCAGCGAATTCTTTGACACAGTCAAGACGTTATTTCAGTTTTAGGAGGGACAGCCTGTGGAAATCATGAAAATCGTTGCCATCGCCATAGGCGGAGTCATCATGGCGGCCATTGTAAAGAGCTTTAAGCCGGAGCTTTCCATTTACGTGGTTCTGGCCACCGTAATCATCATCTTTCTCATGGCGCTGGACAAACTGACTGCGGTTTTCCAATTCCTCAGCACCGTATACGGAGAAATGACCTACGGCAAGAATTTTTTCCCAATCATCATTAAAGTTCTGGTAGTTGCTTATCTGGCCGACTTTACGGCCCAGCTTTGCAAGGACGCCGGGGAAGGCGCCATTGCCGGCAAGGTGGAACTGGCAGGAAAAATCGTTATTTTTTACTTATCCATGCCGATCCTCCTGGCTATCCTGGAGCTGATCAATTCTGTGCTGTAAGGGGGGATGACAGTTGGACTACGATTCGATCTTACAGGAACAGATGGACAAACTGGATCTTTCCGAGCTGGAACAGATCATGGACGACGCTGCCAAACAAAGCAACGGAATTTTTTCTTCCATTTCCACGGATGATATTGTGCAGAGCTTCATAGACGGCAAGCCGCTCTTTGATTCGGAAGTCATCATGCACAACCTGCTGGACGTTTTTCTATATGAGATAAAGGCAGGTTTAATACTCGGCGTGGAGATCATCAGCATCTGCATTGTAATGGGGCTTTTGAAAAACTTTTCCAACTCCTTTGGCGATAAACCGGTGTCCACACTGGGCACGGTGGTCTGCAGCTGCCTGGTAATCACCCTTTGTCTGAAAAACTTCATGACAACTTACGACGCCTGCCTGGACACCCTGAATATCATGACCAGGACCATGCAGATTCTGCTTCCGATTATGATACCGCTGCTCATTGCCATGGGCGGGTTTTCATCGGGAGGAGTCCTTAATCCGGTCATTGTAGGTGCGATCACAGCATTTAATACGGCTCTGCAGAAATTTATCCTGCCCATACTGTTCGTTTCCAGTATATTCATCTTAATCAACAGTCTGACGGAGAAGGATTATGTCAGCAGACTGGCGGTGTTTCTCCGTAAGGCAGCCGTGTTCTTTACCGGGCTGGCCGTGACAATCTTTGCCGGCCTGACTGCTATACAGGGGCTGGTCACAAAGACAGCCGACGGACTTCTGGCCAATACAGCCCGTTATTCGGTGGATAATTTTGTGCCTATCGTGGGAGGCTTTGCGGCTGATTCCATTGACATGGTTCTCAGCTGCGTGGCAGTGATAAAAAACGGCATCGGGGTTCTGGGCATCATCATCATTCTCTGCCTGTTGACCGTACCGGTCATTAAAATTCTGGCCATTGCTGTGATCTACAAGATTACTTCAATCCTGGTAGGTCCCATCGGCAGCAAACAAATCGCAGGCAGTCTGGATGAAATGGGCAGCGCGGTAATCACCATGGCGGTGATTTTATTCCTGTGCGCCCTGATGTTTCTGATCTTTCTAACCATTATTATCGGCATCGGAGGGGGTACGCTATGGAAATGATGAAAGAATGGGTAAAAAATATTTTTATTCTCATATTGGCTCTCACCTTTATCGAAATGCTTTTGCCCACCTCCAGAATGGAAAAATACATCAAGTTTATTTTTTCCCTGGTGGTGATGGCCACCATATTGTCGCCGCTTTTGATTTTACTGGAATAAGCGGCGGCAGAAGAAATATACATATAAGGAGAGTGATCACAATGCTAGAAAAACTGAAAAAAGATCCCAAAATGAAGGATCTGGCAATTAAGATCATCGCCGTACTCATCATCCTGTCCATAGCGCTGCTTTCTTTTGACGTATTTACGCAAAACAAAGACGGGCGAAAACAGATCATTGATGACGACGGCGGCACAGAGGCCCAGCTTTGCAGCATTCTTACCGATATCAAGGGGGTTGGAGATGTGGATGTCATGCTGCAGTACAATGAAAAGGATCAGATCTCAGGTGTCATCGTAACCGCGCAGGGGGCCGATGATCCCATCGTGAGAAACAATCTGGTCAATGCGGTGCGGGCCGTTTTCAACATACCGGTATCCAGCGTCATGGTCTTTGAAAAAGACAGCACAACCAAAAAGGATGGAGGAAATCAATCATGAAAAAACACAACTTGTGGGAAAAGATAAAAAAACACAGAAAGCTAATCAGCGGAGCACTGGTGGTAGCCCTGTGCCTGGGAATCGTCGGCGCCATTGGAGGCGTATTCCCTTCTCCGAAGGCAGCGCAGAGCAATCAGGATATTCCTGAGCATGACGGCGACGTCCTTGTGGACAGTATCAATGTGAAAAATGAAACCGAAACGTCCGCGAAAGAGAGCAAGAAGGAAACGAAGGCTTCCAAAGAAAGCGAACTGGTCACCTCCGACGATGTCAGCGATCTGGAGAATACGGATACTTATTTTGAAGAAATGCGCGCTACCATCAACATGGACAGAAATCAAGTGATCTCCATGCTGACCGATGCGGAGACCACGGCCGAAAACAGCTCGGAAAAAGAAAGCGCCACGCAGCAGAAGCTGAAACTGCTCAAATATATGGAGCAGGAGCAGAACGCGGAAAACGCCATTAAAACAAAAAATCTGCCGGAATGTCTGGTGCTGATTACCGACAGCGGGGTCAACGTTACGGTCAACAAACAAGACCTGAATCAGTCCGATGTAGCGAAGATCTGCGATGTAATTATGAGAGAGACAGGGAGAAAAGCACCGGAGATCGTCATTCAAAGCAAGTTTTAAACATTGTAATCATGGGGTAAATTTGTTATAATAAATCCCGAGGTGAAATGAATGAATGTGGTAAATGAACAGAAGAGCGGCACCCTGAAAATCTCCGACGAAGTAATTGCTGTCTGTGCGGCAAACGCTGCTTTGAAGACAAAAGGCGTAGCGGAGCTGGCAGGAGGGCTGACCAATGCGCTTTCCAAAAATTTTCTGGGGAAAGAGCTGCTTTACAAAGGCGTCAAGGTTTCCCAGGGAGACGACGGCGTAATCATGGACATATTCGTCATTGTGGACTATCAGGTCAATATACCGGCCGTTGCGTGGGATATCCAGGAACATGTCAAAAAAGAAGTGGAATCCATGACGGAAATGACGGTAGAGGCTGTAAATATCAACGTGCAGGGAGTCCACATACCCGAGGAGGAGGCCCCAATACATGACTAGAACCGAAGCAAGAGAATTATTGATGCAGCTGCTGTTTCAGATGGAAATCCAGAACGATTACAGCGATGAAATAAAAAATAAATATATTGACGATCATTTTAAGAAGGATAATCAACTTCAATACGCTTTAAAGCTGTCCAGTACGGTCATCAGCCATCTTTCAGAAATTGATGCCACGCTGGGCAAGAGCAGCCCGAAGTGGAATACGCAGCGAATGGCCAAAGTGGATCTGGCTATCGCCAGGCTGGCCATAGGGGAAGTGCTCTATATGGAAGACATTCCTGACGCAGTGGCGATCAACGAGGCAGTGGATATGGCGAAAAAGTACAGTGCGGAAGACTCCAAAAAGTTCATTAACGGAGTACTGGGACAGATCGTGAAACAGAAAAATGATTAAGCGCAAAGATTGTGTGCTGGGGATCGATACCAGCAATTATAAGACTTCCGCGGCCGTTATCGATTCACAGGGAACGATCCTCTGCGATCTGCGCAAATTGTTAAAGGTAAAACAGGGCGAACGAGGGCTGAGACAGTCAGACGCCCTTTTTCAGCATGTAGAAAACCTGCCGGAGCTCCTGGAGGAGGCCCTTTCCGATGACCGGGCGCAGCGCATCGCCGCCGTAGCCTGTTCCGACCGGCCCAGACCCCAGGAAGGATCTTATATGCCGGTATTTAAAGCGGGCATGGGCTTTGGACAAGCTGTAGCAGCGGCTCTGCGGGTTCCCTACTATACCTTTTCCCATCAGGAGGGCCATATTCAGGCGATTCGATGGGGCTGCGGATTTGAGGAGCAAAAGCAGTTCCTGTGCTATCACCTTTCAGGCGGAACCTGTGAGCTTTTGAAAGTCAGCGATGCGGGAATTGAAATTATTGGCGGTTCCAAAGACATTTCTTTCGGACAGGTCATTGACCGGGTCGGTGTGAAACTGGGCATGAGATTTCCGGCCGGAGAAGAGATGGATCAGTGCGCCATGAGTGCGGAGAAGGCTTCAGCGTTTCTCAAAAAAATTCCTGCGGACGGACTTTATTTTAATCTGTCCGGTATTGAGACTCAGTGCGGAAGGCGTGCGGAAGATATGGGCGGGCAGGCTGCGGATGAGGGTATACAAGGAGCGTTAATCAGGGAACTCTTTGATAAAATCATTGCCATTCTCGCAGAAATCACACAAAAGGCCTGTGAAAAGACTTCCATAACTAATATTATGTTTACTGGAGGAGTTTCCGCGAGCCGCTATATCAGCGAAGGGCTGATCGAACATTTCAGAAATACAGAGATATCCATCGAATTCGGACAGCAGCGTCTGTCCCAGGATAATGCCGTGGGTATCGCACTTCTTGGGGGTAAAAATTTATGGCTATAAAACCGATTAAGGTTTCACAGCTTAACGGATACATCAAGCGGATCCTGCAGACGGACCCGCTCCTTGGCAATGTCTCCGTTGTGGGAGAAATATCCAATCTGAAATTTCATGGCTCCGGCCATGTGTACTTTTCTCTCAAAGACGAAAACAGCAGGCTCAATTGCTTTCTTCCCTGCGAACGGGCTGAAAAGTTGCGCTATGAGCTTTCCGAGGGCATGGAAGTCACAGCCAGCGGATATATCTATCTCTACGAAAGAGGCGGCAGCTATTCTCTGAACATCCGGGATATCGAAGTGGCCGGACTGGGCAATCTTTCCGTTGCCTTTGAAAAGCTCAAGGCAAAATTGGAAGCTGAGGGACTCTTTGATCCCGCCCATAAGAAGCCGATTCCCTTTTTCCCGGAAAAGGTCGCAGTCGTCACTTCGGAAACCGGGGCTGCTGTACGGGATATTTTAAAGATCATAAAAAGCAAGAATAATTATGTGGACGTACTGATTTACCCGGTATTGGTCCAGGGACCGGCAGCCGCCGGACAGATCGCCGAGGCCATCGACCAGATCAACCTCCGTTTCCCGGAAGTCGATACGATTATCGCAGGAAGAGGGGGCGGAGCCATGGAAGAACTATGGGCCTTCAACGAGGAAATCGTGGCCCGGAGTATCTATCGTTCGGAGATCCCTGTGATCTCAGCGGTAGGGCATGAAACGGACTTTACCATTGCCGACTTTGTGGCGGACAAAAGAGCGGAAACGCCTACTGCCGCGGCAAACATGGCTGTGCCGGATATCGGGGAATTAAAAGCTTACGTAAGGGATCTGAAAGAAAAGCTCACCGCTGCCGCCGATTCCTATGTCCGGTACCAGGAAATGCATTTGAAGAGCCTGGATCTGGCGGCCTTCAAAAGAGATCTGGAAAGTCGGGTCGTTATGGAACAGATGCGGATTGAAAACATCAGATCCGAGATGGGGAGCCGAATCTCCGCAATCGTTGAGCAGTTTGAAAAGGCGATGAAGCTTTACAAAGCCAATCTGGATTCCCTGAATCCGACAGCCATCATGAGCAGAGGATACGGCGCCGTACTGGACCGGGAACGCAGACTGATCGACTCATCGAAAAAACTGCGGGAGAAGGATCTTCTTACAGTGGTAATGAAGGATGGGGAAGCGGACTGCGAAGTGACACAGATAAGGAGGAACAGCCATGACGGAAATTGAAAAAAAACCGAGCTTTGAAGAAACGCTGGCAAAGCTGGAGCAAAGTTCGGAAAACCTGAAGGAAGAAAACATCACGCTGGAAGATGCCCTGAAAAATTTTGAGGAAGGGATTGCATATTATAAAGTCTGCAGCGAGATATTAAATAGTGCAAAACAAAAAATCGAAACATACTCGAAAGAGTAGAGGGAGGGATGGACCATGCCGGAATTAATAAGAAAAAGATACAAAGAACTGATTGAAGATCACATTCTGGATTTCCTGCCGGACATTGACCACAAGAGCATCACGCTCTATGAATCCATGAAATACAGTCTGTCCGCAGGAGGAAAGCGGATTCGGCCGATGCTTCTTTTGGCGGCAGCGGAATTTACCGGCTGCAAGCTGGAAGCCGCGATTCCCTATGCCTGCGCCGTAGAATACATGCACACTTACTCGCTGATCCACGATGATCTTCCGTCCATGGACGACGATCAGCTGCGCAGAGGTATTCCCACAAACCATATCATCTATGGTGAGGCCATGGCAACCCTTGCGGGTGACGGGCTGCAGTCCGCGGCCTTTGAAACTATGAATAAGGACATGCTTCTCTACTTTGATGATACGGACAAGCTGAAAAAACGCATCCGTGCCTCCTATGAGATTGCCAAAGGTTCCGGCTGCAGGGGAATGGTGGCCGGTCAGGTAGCGGATATTGAATCCGAGGATCGGGCGTGCTCCGGTGAAATGCTGGACTATATTCATTTGACGAAAACCGCGGCGCTGATCGTAGCCGCTGTCCGTGCGGGAGCACAGCTGGGGGGAGCCGATGCGGAAACCCTGAATAATCTGACGATCTATGCGGAAAACCTGGGTCTGGCATTCCAGATCGCAGACGATATTCTCGACGTAGTTGGAAGCGAGGAAGAAATGGGAAAGAAGGCCGGAGCAGATCTGGTAAAGAAAAAGTCCACTTACCCATCCCTCTACGGACTGGAGGCGTCCAAGGCGAAACTCATGGAGCTGACGAACAATGCCATTGAAGCGCTGTCCTCCTATTACGATAACGCGGAATTCTTTACGAAATTAGCAACAGACTTAGCAGTACGAGGCAAATAAGCATGAAAAAACTATTGGAGTATAATTTTCCTCAGGATCTAAAAGATATGACAGAAAACGAACTGGAACTTCTTTCTTATGAGATCCGGGATTTTTTAATCAGTAATATATCAAAGACAGGAGGCCATCTGGCCTCCAATCTGGGTGTGGTGGAACTTTCCATCGCTTTACATAGAGTCTTCAATACGCCGGAGGACAAGCTCATCTGGGATGTGGGACATCAGTCTTATGTTCACAAAATCCTCACCGGAAGGGCGGGAGGATTCGATACGCTCCGCAAATTCGGCGGAATGAGCGGATTCCCAAAAGTAAAAGAAAGTGAATACGATACCTTTGATACGGGTCACAGCAGCACGTCTATTTCGGTTGCCGCAGGAATGGCAGCGGCCAGGGATCTGGCGGGTGAGGATTACAAAATAGCCGCCATCATCGGCGACGGCGCTCTCACCGGAGGACTGGCCTACGAAGCGATGAACAACGTGGGCGTTTCCAAAACAAATCTGGTAGTCATCCTCAATGACAACGGCATGTCCATTGCTCCCAACACGGGGGGCGTGCCCAAATACCTGAGGAAACTGCGGGGTTCCCGAAAATATACGGATTTCAAAAAACGAATCAAAAAGAACGTTTCTGAAATTCCAGGTATCGGAAAAGGCGTTGTCGCCGGTATGCAGCACATGCGGGATTCTTTGAAATATGCCGTACTGGATGGCATCCTGTTTGAAGAGCTGGGATTTAAATATTTCGGTCCGGTGGACGGCCATGACATGGAGGATCTTATAGAAACCCTTTCCATGGCGAAGGAAGTCGAAGGTCCGGTTTTCGTCCATGTGATCACCAAAAAAGGCAAAGGATACAAGAGCGCGGAAGAAACACCGAGCAAATACCACGGCACAGGTCCCTTCGATCCCACTACGGGACGCCAGCACAAAAACGGCGGCAGCGCACCCTCCTATTCGGAGGTGTTCGGCAACAAGCTGACTGAGATGGCAAAGACCAACAAAAAAATCGTAGCCATAGGCGCGGCCATGCTGGAAGGCACCGGGCTTAAAGGCTTTAAAGTAAAATACCCGGCAAGGACGTTTGATGTGGGTATCGCGGAAGGCCATGCGGTGACCTTTGCCGCAGGAATGGCATCCGGCGGCTACCGGCCAGTGGTGGCCATCTACTCTACGTTCCTGCAGCGGGCTTACGATCAGATTTTGGAGGATGTCTGTCTGCAGAACCTGCCGGTAGTCTTTGCCATCGACCGGGCGGGAATCGTAGGCGCTGACGGAGAGACCCATCATGGTATGTTCGATCTTTCTTATCTGAGTCATATGCCCAATATGACCATTCTGGCCCCCGCAGACCGGGGCGAACTGGAAAATATGCTGGAATACGCCATGACTCTTTCCGGTCCGTGCGCCATTCGCTATCCAAGAGGTGAAGCTGCGGACCTGGGGTATGGGCAGCGGCCCATCGAAGGAAGCCTTGTCCTGGAAGAAGGCGGGGACGTGGAAATCTGGGCGGCGGGAAATATGCTTTCCGCGGGTTTTCTGGTACAGGAAGCGTTAAAAAAGAGAAATGTCGCTGCCGGACTGGTTAACGCCCGCATCGTCCGACCTCTGGATCAGGAGGCGATTTCCGCGTCGGCGGATCGGACCGGGCTTATCGTCACACTGGAAGACAATGTGATTACCGGAGGTTTTGGCGAGCATCTGGCGGCCGCTATGATGGAGTCGCCGGTAAAGGTCCTGAACTTCGGCTGGCCGGACAGCTTCATCGAGCATGGAAGCGTAGAACAGCTCTATGAGAAATACGGCCTGGACCCTGAAAGTATCGCGGAAAGGATTTGTGAGTATCTTGAAAAACAGGCTTGATGTAATTCTGGTGGACCGGGGACTGTTTCCATCCCGGGAACGGGCTAAGGCGGCCATCATGGCCGGAGTGGTCTATGTGGACGGACAAAAAGTGGATAAGGCCGGTACGTCCATAGATGAGCAGGCGCAGATCCACGTCAAAGAAAATCTCTGTCCCTATGTCAGCCGGGGCGGCCTGAAGCTGGAAAAGGCCCTGGCTGAATTCGATTTTGCCCTGGAGGACGCGGTATGCATGGATATTGGGGCTTCTACAGGGGGGTTTACGGACTGCATGCTGAAAAAGGGCGCTAAGAAGGTCTTTGCCGTTGATGTGGGGTATGGGCAGCTGGACTGGAAGCTGCGCAACGACGAACGAGTTGTCAATATGGAAAAAATCAACATCCGCTATCTGGACCCGTGCTCTGTGGACCCGGAGCTTGATTTTATCAGCATTGACGTTTCCTTTATATCCCTTAGGCTGGTTTTTCCGGTGGCAGCGGAATTATTGGGCGAAGAAGGCAGTCTGGTCTGTCTTGTCAAGCCTCAGTTCGAAGCAGGCCGGGAACAGGTGGGCAAAAAAGGGATCGTTCGCGACAGAAATGTCCATAGGGAAGTTATCGAAAATGTTATTTCCTACGGAAAGGACAATGGCCTTTATCCCCACGGACTGACGTTTTCCCCTGTTACAGGTGCCAAAGGCAATATCGAATATCTGCTTTATCTGAAAAAGCAGCCGGCCGATGAGGCCGGACGGGTCGATGTTGAGTCAATCGTCCTGAACTCTCACGCAGAGCTGGAATAAATATGATTTAGAGAAGAAAAGGAGAATAGTGAGAATGAAGTTATCAGACAAGGTGCTGGCGATGCAGCATTCGCCGATCCGAAAGTTCAATCCCATCGCGCAGAAAGCAAAAGACGCCGGTAAAAAGGTGTACCATCTGAATATTGGTCAGCCGGACATTGAAACACCCGGCTGTTTTATGGATGCGATTAAGAACATGGACGAAAAGGTCATCGCCTATGCTGAATCGGGCGGTGTTACCGTTTTGCAGGACGCCATCTCGGACTATTTCAGACAGTATGGAATGGATTATGGAAGAGACAATATGATCGTTACTAACGGCGGTTCAGAAGCGCTGAGCATGATTTTCATATCCCTGCTCAACCCCGGGGATGAAGTGCTGATTCCGGAACCGTTCTATACCAATTATCATACATTTGCCACCATGGCCGACGGTGTTGTGGTTCCCATCACCACCACACCGGAAGAAGGATACCACTATGCGGACGCGGAAAAAATAGAGGCGGCCATCACACCGAAAACCAAAGCTATCTGCTGTATCAGTCCGGGAAACCCTACGGGTGTTGTGCTTACCCTGGACGAAATGAAGCTGATCGGCGAAATCGCCAAGAAGCATGATCTTTGGATCATCGCCGATGAAGTGTATCGTGAATTTGCCTATGACGGACGGCAGGTAACGTCCTTTGGAATGCTGGACGATCTGGCGGACCGGGTAATCATCGTCGATTCCGTTTCCAAGCGTTTTTCCGCCTGCGGAGCCAGAATCGGCTGCGTAATTTCCAAGAATAAGGAACTGATGGACAACCTGATGAAGATTGCCCAGGGAAGACTCTGCTCACCGACCGTAGAACAGATCGGAGCAGCAGCCCTTTATAAGCTTCCAAAATCTTATTATAATGAAGTCCGCGCTGAATATGAAGCAAGGAGAGACGCCGTCTATGAAGAACTGATGAAGATTCCGGGGGTTGTCTGCCAAAAGCCCGGCGGAGCATTTTATCTGACCGCCAAACTGCCGGTGGATGACGCCTCGGAGTTTCTCATGTTCCTGCTGACCGAGTTTGACCATAACGGAGAGACTGTCATGTTCTCGCCTGCGGAAGGCTTTTATGCCACACCGGGACTGGGCAGAGAAGAGATGCGTATCGCTTATGTGCTCAATAAAGAGGACATGGCCCGCGGAGTCGAACTGATCCGTTTGGGTATCGAAGCATACAACAAACGATAGCTTTACAGGCCCTGAGAGGCAAAGGGCGCTTCTCGGGGCACTCTTATATTTGTCCCTGATAGAAACAGACACAGAAAGGATTCAAAAAATTTATGGCACTGTCACCAATGATGCAGCAATATATAAAGATTAAAGAAGAATATCAGGACTGTATCCTGTTTTTCAGACTGGGAGACTTTTACGAGATGTTCTTCGAGGACGCAAAGACGGCTTCCAGAGAGCTGGAACTGACCCTGACCGGAAAGAACTGCGGCCAGGAGGAGCGTGCTCCCATGTGCGGCGTGCCCTTTCATTCCGCCGATACATATATTGCGCGGCTGGTGGAAAAGGGTTATAAAGTAGCCATCTGCGAACAGACGGAGGACCCGTCTCAGGCAAAGGGAATTGTCAAGCGGGAAGTAATCCGCATTGTTACACCCGGTACGGTCATCAGTCAGACCATGCTAAAGGAAACGGAAAACAATTACATAGCCTCTGTTTTCAGCACGGAAGGCAAAACGGGTTTTGCTTACTGCGACGTTTCCACAGGAGAGATCTATGCTACGGAGCTGCCTCTGGAAAACAGCTTTGAAACGCTGCTCAACGAGCTGGTAAAGATCAAAGCCAGAGAAATCCTCATCAATGAAGACCATTCCTTAGACATGGATGAAATGAAACAGACTGCAGAAGCCTACTTCAATCCTCTGGGCGGTGATTATTACAACGACAGGGCGGTCACCGACGCAGTGCTTCGCCAGTTTAAGGTTAAGGCCCTTCTGGGGCTCGGTCTTGAGGAGGGTACGGCCGCGGTGCGGGCTCTGGGTGCCATGCTGCTCTATCTTCATGAGACGCAGAAAAACAGCCTGGAGCATATCTCCTGGCTCCATCTGTATAAAATGGGAACGCATATGGCCCTTGATAAAGCCACTATAAAAAACCTGGAGCTGACTGAGACTCTTTTTGAAAAAAAGATACAGGGCTCCCTCCTGGGCGTTCTGGATAAGACCAGCACGGCCATGGGATCCCGCAGACTGAAACAGTGGCTCAAGGAGCCGCTGAACAATGCCCGCGATATCAATATGCGTCTTGAGGCCGTGGAGGTTTTGACCGATGACCTGCTGATGCGAAACAATATCCGGGAAAGCCTGAAACAGATTTATGACTTTGAACGGCTGTCGGGGCGGATCGCCTGCGGCAGCGCCAATGGCAAGGACTTGATCGCTCTGCGCAATTCCTGTTTTGTTCTGCCGGACATCAAAAGCGACCTTTCCGGCACAGACAGCCTGCTTTTGAAGGAACTGGAACAGGAAATCGATGATCTGAAGCCGGTCTATGATCTGATTGACCGGGCGATCGTAGAAGAGCCTCCCTTTGCCATCAAAGAAGGCGGGATCATTAAAGAGGGCTATTCCAAAGAACTGGATGAGCTGAAATTTTCCATCAAGGACGCACAGAACTGGATCGCACAGCTGGAAAGCGCGGAAAGGGAACGGACCGGCATCAAGAACCTTAAAGTCGGATTCAATAAAGTGTTCGGTTATTATCTGGAAATCACCAAGTCCTATTACGATATGATCCCGGAAAACTACGTGCGCAAGCAGACCCTGGCCAATTGTGAGCGTTTTATTACTCCGGAGCTTAAAGAGATGGAAAGCCTGGTTCTCAACGCGGAGGTAAAGATCAATCAGATGGAATACGATCTGTTCACCCAGGTGCGCAGTGAGATCCAGGGATATATCCGTCAAATCCAGAAAACCTCCGCCGCTGTTTCCGGTTTGGATGTTCTCACATCCTTCGCATTGGTGGGCCAGCAGAACAATTACGTGAGGCCGGTGGTTGACGAAAGCGATACCATTGAAATTGAAAAGGGCCGCCATCCGGTGATTGAGCAGACCATCCGGGACGGAATCTTTGTCAGCAATGATATCTATCTGGACAGGAATAAGGACAGCCTGCTTTTGATTACAGGCCCCAACATGGCCGGAAAATCCACTTACATGCGCCAGACAGCGCTCATTGTGCTCATGGCCCAGTCAGGCTGCTTCGTACCGGCGGAGAGCGCCCGCATCGGCCTTGTGGACCGCATCTTTACCAGGATCGGAGCTTCCGATAACCTGGCGCAGGGGCAGAGCACCTTCTTTGTGGAGATGAGCGAGCTGGCTTACATTCTCAATTCGGCCACTGAAAAGAGCTTGATTATTCTCGATGAGATCGGGCGGGGAACCAGCACTTACGACGGGCTGTCCATCGCCTGGGCGGCCGCTGAGTATCTGTGCAGAACAAAGAATCAGGTGCGGACGCTGTTCGCTACCCATTATCATGAGATGACAACCCTTGAGGGGCATATGAAAGGATTGAAGAATCTCAATGTGGATGTGGCTGAGGAAAACGGAAACGTGGTTTTTCTTCACAAGATCGTTGAAGGCAGCGCCAGCCGCAGCTATGGCATCCAGGTGGCAAAGCTGGCCGGCGTACCGTCCCTGCTCCTTGAGCGGGCGGCGGATAAATTGAAAGAACTGGAGGAAGGAAGACCGGCATCGGAGCTTGCGCCTTACGATGAACCGGCCCTTCTGGCAGAGGAAGAACAGCAGATTTCCTTTTTCGGTTTTGCGCCCAATCCTGTGGTGGAGCGTTTGAAGGCGCTGGATCTGATGAATCTCACTCCGTCAGAGGCATTTAAAATATTGGAGGAATTAAAAGAGGCAGCCAAGGGATAAGGAGGGGAACTTCTGTTATGATTCGGATTTTAGAAAAAGAAGTAGCGGATAAAATCGCAGCCGGCGAGGTGGTGGACAGACCCCTTTCCATTGTCAAGGAACTGGTGGAAAATTCCATTGACGCCGGAGCATCCGCCATTACGGTAGAAATCAAAAAAGGTGGAAAAACTTATATAAGGGTAACCGACGACGGCAGCGGCATCGAAGCCGATCAGGTAGAAACAGCATTTCTGCGTCATGCCACCAGTAAGATTTCTCAGGCCCGGGATCTGGAAAGCATTGAGACGCTGGGTTTTCGCGGGGAAGCGCTGGCCAGCATCTCAGCGGTGTCCAGAACCGAAATCATAACAAAACCAGCTGCCGCGGCAGCTGGGGTACGGCTGGTGATTGAGGGCAGTCATCCAGCGGAAAAGGAAATGACCGGATGTCCGGACGGTACAACCATCGTGGTCCGGGACTTGTTTTATAACACGCCTGCCAGACAGAAATTCATGAAATCCGATGCGACCGAAAGCAGCCTGGTCATCGAATTTGTTTCCCAGATTGCTCTGGCCTACGCAAACCTTAAAATCCGCCTTATCAGCAATGGCAATCTGCTCTTTACCACCCCGGGCAGAGGCGACCGGCATAAAAACATTCTTACGGTTTTCAGCAGAGAAATCAGCGATGACCTGATTCCTGTACGGGCTGAAAAGGATTATCTTTCCCTGGAAGGTTACATATCTGGTCCGGGGCAGAGCCGCGCCACCAGAAAGCACCAGATTTTCTTCATTAACGGCAGAGTCGTGAACAGCAAGATCCTGCAAAAAGGTATCAGCCAGGCATATTCGGACAAACTCTTTGAAGGAAGGTTTCCCGTAGCATTCCTGTTTCTAAGGGCAGACCCTGCGGTTCTGGACGTGAATATCCATCCCAATAAACGGGAAGTCCGCTTTAACGATGAGGCCTTTGTGACCGAGTTCGTACACCATGCCCTCCGTCAGGCGCTCCTTTCCAGGGAATCCATACCGGAGGTAAAGGAGAAGGACCTTTTTCGCAAAGAACCGGAACCGGCCCCGGAGGCAAGGAAAACTGCAGAAGCGATCCCTGCGCCCAGACCGGCGACCGTGCCTCCTCCTGCCGAAGAACAAGTTGATATAAAAAAATTATTGTCAACCTTGCGCCAAGAAGAGGAAAAAAAGGAACCGGCAATAAGAGAAGAGGTTGCTTCTTACCAGGCAAAAAAGCAGGAAACCGGCCATCAGAAAGAGAAGCCCCCAGCAAAGGAAGAGCCTTTCATTGGGGGTGAAAAAGCAAGTAAAAAAACGCCCAGGACGCCGGCGCCTTTTGACTTTGATGAGCTGACCGTTACCGGCTCCATATTCGGAACTTATATTACTGCCATCGATGAAACCTGTTTTTACCTCATCGACCAGCATGCGGCTCACGAGCGGATCTTCTTTGAAAAGCTGATGGACCAGTATCGAAACTCCGAAAAGCACAGCCAGCCAATCATGCTCCCAATCATGCTCAATGTTTCCTATCAGGTGGCGGAAGAGCATGAGGATTGGGTAAAGGCTCTTGCGCAAATGGGCTTTTCCGTAGAGGAATTCGGGCCCAAGACCTATATTGTCAAGGAGATCCCCATGTTCATGGAGCTTGCGGAGGCAGAGCGTTTTCTCAACGATTTTGCCGACAGCGTTTCCGACGGTGTAAAACTGGACAATATTCCTGCAATTGAAAAGCTGACTATGCGTTCCTGCAAGAGCGCGGTCAAGGCTCACGATTATCTCAAAGACAGCGAGATTGAGCAGCTGATCGCAGATCTGAAGAACTGTGAAAATCCGTTTTCCTGCCCCCACGGCAGGCCGACATTTATAAAAATGACCCAGTACGAAATTGAAAAGATGTTCAAGAGGGTGTAAATGAAAGAAATTTTAGTAGTAGCCGGACCCACGGCCGTAGGAAAAACCGAATATTCCATAAAGCTGGCTCAGCGCCTGGACGGAGAAATCGTGTCCTGCGACTCTATGCAGCTCTATAAATTCATGGACATCGGCAGCGCAAAGCCGACAGAAGAAGAACGGGCCCTGGTGAAGCATTATCTCGTTGATGAGATCGATCCCAGGGAGCCATTTTCTGTGGCCGAATATCAAAAACGGGCAAAGGCCGCCATTGCTCAAATCCACGAAAAAGGGAAACTTCCGGTCATTTCCGGGGGTACCGGTCTGTATCTCAATTCCCTGCTCTATGAAATGGACTTCAGCTCTCCGCCGAGAAAAGACGGATACCGCAAAAAGCTGGAGCTGCTGGCTGATATGCAGGGAAAAGAGGCCGTTTATCGGCTCCTTGAGGAAAAGGACCCGGATGCGGCGGCCCGGATTCATCCCAATAATACGAAAAAAATCATCCGGGCGCTGGAGGCCGTGGAGACCACCGGACGCGGGATTCCGGCCTTTACGGAGGTGAATACGCCGACAAAGGATTACCGGCCGCGGCTCATCGGTCTTACAAGGGACCGCGGAGAGCTCTATAACCGGATCAACGCCAGAGTGGAGATCCTCATGGAGCGGGGTCTGCTGGCGGAAGTAAAAGGACTTTTGGATATGGGACTTTCCGAAGACAATATTTCTATGAAGGGAATCGGTTATAAAGAACTGATCTGCTATTTGCAAGGGGAATACGATCTTGATACGGCAGTGGCGAAAATACAGCAAAACACTCGAAATTACGCAAAAAGACAGTTAACTTGGTTCCGCAGATATGATAGAATTAATTGGTTCGACCTTTCCCTGTATGAAAGCAGTGAAAAAGCTTTAGAGGATATGATTTTATGGCTGGACAAAAACAAATAAAGGTTCATAATAAAAGTAGTAAGCCTGACAATATTGTCATGAAGGAACATGAGATCGTCTGCCAGTGTGAAGAGATCGAAAGTGAGCTTCCTCGGTTCCTCCGGGGATTTTTCGCGTACCTTCGCGGCAATGTGCTCCCCATGACCAGATTGGCGTATCTTCATGATATTAAGTTTTTCTGCGATTATCTCATCAAGGAAACGGCCCTTTCTGAGGCTGAAAATACAAAAGATATCAAGCTTTCCGACTTTGACTCCATCCGGGCGGTGGACGTAAATGCTTTCATTGACTACTGCAGAAGATATGAAGTTGTAACGGACGATTCGATTATTGTTTATGAAAACAACAATAAGACCCTCGCCAGAAAAAAATCATCCGTTTCTGTCATGTTCAAGCAGTTGTACCGGGATGAGCTGATTAAAAAAAACATTACGGACGGTTTTGATCCGATCCGCGTCCCCAAGGCAACCGAAAGGGAAATCAAAGCACTTCAGGATGATGAAGTGATGATTATGCTGGACGCGGTCACCACCGGCAGTCACTTGACGAAAAAAGAACGGCAATTCTGGGAAAAGACAAAAAAACGGGATAAAGCCATTCTGCTGCTTTTCCTCACCTATGGCCTCAGGCTTTCGGAGCTGCAGCAGCTCAATGTTTCATCCTTCAATTTTTCGCGGGGAGAATTTACGATCTACCGAAAGCGAGGCAAAGAGTCCAACATGCCTTTAAACCAGTCGGTAACCGGAGCGGTGAGGGATTACATAGAGGAAGAACGGGCGGATGACAGCAAGCTGGACGAAGTCCATAAGGACGCACTGTTTCTTTCCCTTCAGGGCAGGAGGATGACCGAACGGCAGATTCGGGAACTGGTCAAAAAGTATACGTCCATTGGCCTTTCCACTTCCAGGAAGTCCGGCTACAGTCCCCACAAGCTCAGAGCTACCGCGGCCACCAGTCTCATTGGGCGCGGTAATTCCATCTTCGATGTTCAGGCTCTGCTGGACCACGAACAGGTGACGACGACTCAGCTTTATGCCGCGCATAAGATGAATGTCAAACGTGAGCTGGTCAAGGACATGGAATGGGAATTGGAGCGAACTGAAGGAAAGAAGAAAAAATAATTAAAGCATGACAATGATACAGTGTCTGGTTCGAGAAAGGAAAGAGAAAAGGAAATGAAGAAAAAGGCCTTTATCTGCACCTGTGCAGCATCTTTATTAATATGCAATTGTGTGACCGCGGTACCTGCCTTTGCCGCCGACTATTCTTTTATACAGAAGGTCGAAAATCTTCAATATGACGCGGAGTTCCAGGCGGAACTGGCAGAAGAAGAGGCAATCAAAGCAGGCAAGGCCGATACCAGCTGGTTCGATCCGGAGGATCCCAGAGAGGTATATGAGATCACCACTGAACAGCAGCTCTTTGGGCTGGCAAAGCTGGTCAATACCAGAAAAGTCACCTGGAAGGTCAATAAAGTCCATACCTTCAAGGGTATCACAATAAAACTGATGAACGATATTAATCTGACAAAGCCCTGGCAGCCCCTCGGAGGCTCTAATGTGCACACCTTTGAAGGCGTGTTTGAAGGAAACGGACATACGGTTTCCGGAATAAAAATCAGCGGAACGGACAGCGACAATCAGGGATTTTTCGGCTATCTCAGCGGGACCGTGAAGAATCTGAACCTCTCGGGAAGCATCAGCACCTCCGGCAGCAGCATCGGAGGCCTTGCCGGTACGATGGCCCGCACTGCGGCGGTTGAAAACTGTAACATAAACGTGGAGGTTTCGGGTGCGGATAAGATCGGCGGGGTTGTGGGCGAAAACAATTCCGGACAGGTGATAAGCTGCCATAACCTGGGAAATGTGAAGGGATATGTCAAGGTCGGCGGCGTCGTAGGCGAAAACTGGAACGGCAGTATTGAAAAATGTTCCAACGAAGGAAGGGTTGTTTCCGAAGGCAAGGGCGTGGGAACCTACGGTACCGGCGGTATCGCAGGAAGATCCGTAGCCAAATCGGCAGTTATTAAAGAGTCTTTTAATAAAGGAAACATCTATTCCGGCAACGAATGTGCCGGCGGGGTTGTGGGCTATACCAACGCTGTGGGCTCCACGGTGGAAAGCTGTTACAACACCGGTTCTGTTTCAGGCCCCAAGGACGGCTCCTACGGCTATGTGGGAGGCGTAGTGGGCAGTATTGGGGAGGATGGAGTAAAGCTTCGCAATTCCTATAACGCCGGAATCTTAAAAAATGGTAAATATATTGGCGGTGTACTTGGAAATTACACCGCAGACTATTATAATAGTATTGAGGTTTCGATCTCCAATAACTATTACCTGAACAGTTCCGCGAATATTGCCGTAGGAAAAGACAGAGAAGGCAAGGGGAAAAAGCGGTATTCACAGACCATCACGCCCAAGGCTTCCGGAGACATGCGGAGCACCCATATGTCCGCTGAGCTGGGAAACGCATACCGGCCGGATACCAGCGGCATGTATGGCGTCAACAACGGCTATCCGGTTTTTAACTGGCAGGAGGCCAGCGAAATCGACAGGGATGCGGTATTGGAGAAATTGAAGATTCGTTATAAATCTCAATTCAAAAAATTCTTTGAGGAAAACGCTTACGGAACAGCTTCCGGAGATTTCATCCTGGAAATGTTCAATCCCCACGTCTTTATTGAAAACATGCTTTCCGAGGCGGAAGACCAAAAAGAATCCTCAAAATAAATACTATGTAAAACGAAAGAGGAAAACATGCAGACAAATACCTATCGATTATTATCAGAAGAATTGAAGATCGCACCTGGCGTGCTGGATCATATCGCAGAAGCAGAAGCCGCGGTTAAAGGTCAGTTTGAGCACTTGGACGATATTATGGCATATAACCAGTATAAGGTTCTGACCGCGTTTCAGAAGAACCGGATCAGCGATACTCATTTTGCCTGGAATACAGGGTACGGTTACGACGATGCCGGAAGAGACGCTCTGGAACGGGTTTATGCGGATATTTTTAAAACGGAAGCCGCGCTGGTCCGGCCGATTATCGTCAATGGAACCCATGCGCTGACACTGACGCTTACCGGTATCCTGCGCCCGGGCGACGAACTGATTTACTGCACCGGCGCGCCTTACGATACGCTGGAGGAAGTGATCGGAATCCGCGGAGAAGGGAAGGGGTCTCTCAAGGAATTCGGAGTCAGCTATAAGCAGGTTGAACTCACGCCGGAAGGTAATATTGACTTAGACGCATTAAAAAAAGCCATTACGGAAAAGACCCGTATGGTCACCGTACAGCGCGCTACCGGGTACGGGTGGAGAAAGGCCATCACGATCCCTCAGATTCGCCAGTGGGCGGAGTTTGTCCATCAGATCAGCCCTGACATCGTCTGTATGGTAGACAACTGCTACGGCGAGTTTTTGGACACCGAGGAGCCAACGGAGGTAGGCGCAGATGTTCTGGCCGGTTCTCTGATTAAAAATCCCGGGGGCGGTTTGGCTTTGACAGGCGGTTACATTGCGGGCAGAAAAGACCTTATCGAAAATATTTCCTATCGCATGACTTCGCCCGGAATCGGCGGTGAATGCGGCCTTACATTCGGACAGACCCGGACCATGTTTCAGGGGCTGTTTCTTGCGCCTAAAACAGTAAACGCCGCGGTAAAGGGCGCGGTACTGTGCGCAAAAGCCTTCGAGATGCTGGGCTATGACGTATGCCCGAAGGCCGAGGACACAAGGAGCGATATCATCGAAGCCGTAAAGCTGGGCAGCCCGGAGGCTGTTGTTGCTTTCTGTGAGGGGATTCAGGCAGCGGCGCCGATCGATGCTTATGTAAAACCGATTCCATGGGATATGCCGGGATATGAGGATCAGGTCGTTATGGCCGCAGGAGCTTTTGTTCAGGGATCTTCCATTGAGCTGAGTGCTGACGCGCCGATTCGCAAGCCGTATATCGTATATTTTCAAGGGGGACTCACTTACGAACACTCGAAGTTCGGCGTAATCAAAGCTATGCAGACTCTGCACGAGCAAAATCTAATTTCACTGGTATAAAACAAATAACGGGTAAGGGGATTGATTGTTAACCATGGATAGAAATAAGAAAGAACGATTACGAAAAAGAATTAAAATATTTACAACGATTTTGAAGCTGGCACTGCTGCTGTTCATACTGGTAGGTCTGCCGCTGTATATTTATTTTTTCCAGCCTGAGATCATCGAACGTATGTCCAGCCTGGAAAACGTGAATGCCTTTTTTAAGCAGTACAAGGCTCAGAGTATCTTCGTGTATATCGGCGCACAGATCGCGCAGATCGTTATTTGTATCATACCGGGTCAGTGGCTGCAGTTTGCCGCCGGGTATATGTACGGTTTTTGGCTGGGTTTTTTATTTTCGCTCATTGGAGCGGCCATCGGCTCCGTACTCACATACTATCTGGCAAAGCTTTTGGGCCACGACGCGATGCATCTGATCTTTGGAGAACAGAAGATCAATGAATTCATCCATAAGCTCAATAGCAAAAAAGCCATTGTGGTTGTATTCCTGATCTTTTTAATACCAGGAGTACCTAAGGATCTGTGCAATTACGCAGCCGGTATTTCTGAGATGAAGCTTAAACCGTTTTTAATCGTTTCTCTGATCGGGAGAAGCCCTGGTATGATGGGTAGCCTTTTGATGGGCAGGCAGATCGAAGCGGGAGATTATACGGGTGCTATTGTCATTGCCGTCATTGCGGTGGTCCTTTTTATCGTTGGTATCGCCATGAGGAAGAGACTGACCGTTTGGCTGGATAAAGCCTACGACAAGCTTTATAAATAGGAGACTTCTATGAAGAACAACCTTAACTTTATTTTATACGGGATCGCTTTGGTTATCATTTTGATTCCCATAGCCATGACTGAGGCGTTGCACCGGCCCATGGGACAGCCCGGCGAAACCTGGGTGCTGTCGGCAGGCTTGGTTCTGCTGATCCTGGGAAAGCTTTTCTCAATAAAAAAGAAGCGGCAGGTAACCGGGGAATCCATATTCCTGGATCTGGTGATTGTCGTCTGTCTTGTCGCTATGATCATATGGATGTTTTTAAAACTGTAAGAATAGGAATTTAAAAAGAGAAGCAAGCGCGGATATCTGATTGATAGGCCGCGTTTTTACTATGCGGAAAATATCGAATGTCCAGCACCCTTGTAAAATCTACTATAAAGTTCGGCCTCCATATCGAACAAATGTTTATTTTGACTTGACAAAGAATGTATGTTCGTGTATTATGTTCATATAGATAAGAACAAACGTTCAGAAAGGGTAGGCATATAGATATGAGAAAACAAACAGGAAGAAAGAAATATAGAATAAAATCCAGAATGAGATTTACTGTGTTTATTGTTTTAACCCTACTTATAACAGCTACCGCCGCCACAACGATTTTGGGCTTCAACAATGCTGACGGTATGACAAAACAGGAATATATCCAGGTACAGGTTGAATCCGGAGATACCTTATGGTCCATAGCTGACCAATATATGCCGGCGGATATGGATCGCCGCGAATCCGTATATATTATAAGCCAGACGAACGAAACTTCCGCATCTGAGCTTTATCCCGGACAAACGTTAAAAATACCGGTAGAAGTATAGATACTGGAATCCGTCACTGTATGAAAAATCGCTTAAAACGCAAAATAGAGCCTCATGATTCAAGACGATGGAATAGACCTTGCAGTTTATTTTAAACAACAGATTTTAGAAAAGAGGCAGCTTGTTATTCTACGATTGCAGACAATTTTCGTTTTGGTTGTCTGCAAATCAAAATTGATTGTCGGAAGAAAAGCTATACATTGGCAGACCTTGCGCGGCACGAGAATAATAGGTAACAGCAATAGAAAATACCAGTGTTTCGACATTGGCAGAATGAAAAGCAATCCCTAAACCAATATTATATAACTTACTGGAAAAGCTTCGGGCCGCCAATTGTTCGAAGTTTTTCTATTTGTATGGCATTATGGCTATTACATTTCCGAAAATTATGATTTTAGGAATAGTTTCCTAACCTTGATGTAATGTTATCACGCTCCCCCGTTCCTTGTCAAGCACTTTCTTTAGAATTTTGGCTTTTGAACATAAGAACGTACCAAACTTCACTAATAACCGCTATATAACAGACCCGAATAATTGAGCGACTATACTCCATAAACCAGGACAAGCGCAATTATTCGGAAGGTATAGAACTACCTTCCGTAGTTCTATGATTTTTATTATACAATAAAAGCCTTTGAACCGTTTTTAAGAATCCACGAGACAAAGGCTTTTGCACTATATTCTATTTTTTCTTATAGGGATGGCCTTGCTTTATTCTTCTGGCCGTATGGCCCATTCCCATGGCTCCGCTAGGTCCCCCCGCTTTGCGGGTCCCACCTTGGGAATGGGAGTTACCTATTTCTTAAGAGTAAATCTACACTTTGGATAATTACTACAACCAAAAAACTTACCGTACTTACCGTTTCTTTCTATAAGAGTTCCACCACATTTAGGACAAACTCTCTGTGCTATACTGACTTTATTCGATTTTACATTTCTCCGAATATTGGAATTATGGATTTTTCTAATTTCTTTTGAACTGATATTGAGTGATTGTATTTTTTTCACAATTCCGTCCAGTTCAGTACAACCAAGCTTCTTCTCTTGAAAAGATTCAATAAATAGTTTCAATTTACTGGTATAAATAACCGGCTGAACAGTTTTGACTTTTAAATTTGAATTTGTAGAAAACACAACAACAGGAATAAATTTATCTTCTGTCAATCCAAGCGATTTTTCTAAGGTTTTTACATGTCCATAGTTTTGTTTTAGTGGATTGTGAAAAGTGTATTTTTTTCCATACATGTTTTTTGTCCATGTCTCTGCAAATTCACTGCCAGTAATCAATCCTTTGTAATTCTTTGTTTCTATAACAAAAATACCATATGAAGAAACTACGATATGATCAATTTGAGTTGTTCGATCATCTACATAAAGCATAACATCATTTAAAACCTTATAATAATCAGAAGGAAGCCGGGAAAGAATGCGAATAACCGCAGACTCACCAATATGCCCTTTTATCTTTGGAGTCAATATCTTAATCAATGTACTGACTATGAATACAAAAACCATAACTGAAATAATAAGTGTAATTGATTGAGTCATAACAAAAACCTCCTACCACATTATACCAAATGTAGTAGGAGTGAGCAATTCAAAGCTGTGTGACACGGTTCAAATGTCTGTCCGGATCGCCTGCACGCTCACGGGGGTGCCCCCTGTCCCCCGCTACTGCGTGCCTGCGCTTCCGTCAAACATGGCGAATGTGTCATACAGTTTTGCTATGCCTTTCCTGTATAAAATGATTTCACTGGATATTTTCATACGCTGTCCATACCATCTATGAACGGCTAAGAAGGCCGAAAACGGCAGGATACGGAAATAATTATTGACTTTTAGATGCGCTACTTCATATTCGACCAAACAACGAATCTGACGGTCAATCATGCGGTCAAACTGTGCAATCAAAATGATCGTAAACCCAAGTTTCCTATGCTGACTGAAGAATTTTATCCAATCCATGCGATTTGAAGCTTGACTGTTCCAGTTACGACTGTTAAAGATAAGCTGTGCTTCATCAAGAACGATAAGTGTTTGACCCTCTTTGTTCGGCTCGTGATATTCTTTCGCAAAATCAACCAAATAATCAACCGTGATTTCATCATTATCCAGACAGACAAATTCGGCTCCCTTGTAATTAATGGGAAAGTTGGCGATCACAAGCTTTTGCCGCCTGAGCCAGCTTTTAATGTTAACCACGGCATGATAACTTTTTCCACTTCCAGGCGTACCACTAAACAAATAAATCATACAAATGCTCCCTTCCGTGTCTTTGCTCCAAGCGGTCATAAAGGCTACGCCCTTACTCCCGATCGGAGCCGCAGACACTATTCGATAGCCTTTACCCAACGGGCAATAACGCTATATAAATAATAAACTCCAACACAAATCAGCCACGCTTGGCCAATCGCAATAAACTCGTAGATCGGAATAAAATAGTTGATATCGCTGAGCAAACTGCCAAACCCACTGGCATGTATGATAGAAAACGGACTATCAGGTAACAGGTTAACCACCCACGCCAAAACAGAAGCAACGATATCGAGGATTTTCTGGCAGAACGAACCCAACATTTTAAACATGAAAAAACCTCCTTACCACTTCATAAGACTGCGAGTTCTGGTTATCAGGATATAGCTAAAAATCACGATACAAAACAGGCGAAAAAATTTGATCGGCGTGGAAAACTGGGACATATCAACCGTATGCTTTACCTTCCAAAAACTTGTGTTCACGTCAACATGGAGCTTATAATTCGAAGCGTCGGCCGACCAGACCGCAATGCAATCGTAGAAGTCAAACGGAATACAAAAAGGAAACTTATCTGACAGTCCAATGCTTTTGAATCCATCAAAGGACAGGTCAAAATCAGAAGGTTTAAACATATCCCTCAGCGTTGCGGCGATATCCTTGACTCCTGTGTAAACCCCTTCCCCTACAGATGCCAATGCGTCCGTGAGGGTATCGGCAATTGATCGAACGCCCGCATAAATATCAGAGAGTATTCCCGTCTTTGCGTCCGTGTCAACAAGGGAACCATGCACGGGGCAATCCTTAGCATAATCGTTTCCGACACAAATGCAGTCAGGGCAACCGATTCCATGAAGTGGACACGCCTTGTTAATCACATCATTGGAACAAATACACTGGTTCGGATTTACCGCACCACCACCGTAAATCACGTCTTCCGCAGTGAGTCCGACATAATCGTCAGGGTTTTCCGAAATGCTCCCATTCGTATCAGGTGCCACGAACCACTGACCTTCCTTTAGTTCGTCCAACTTTTTATTTACATCGTCCAAAGTTACTGTTGTAGGATTAGACTCACCAACTACAGTTTTATCAACGTCAATAGTTTGAGTATGTGTATGTTCTTCACTTCCATATTGAGGATTTATACATGAAGTTATTTGCTCATATTGATAAGACTTATTTGTCTCTCCAATGTAACGGATATATACATTAGTTGAAACACAACCCGATAATTCACCAGTACGAGAGTTTACAGAAGCATAATGATAACGGTTATCCATTTTATAAGTATTAATATCATGATCGCCAATAGCACGAGAATAGAAACAAAAAGGAGTCTTTGTATAACTATAATCAAAAGAAAGGCCATTAAATGGGAAAACGCCAAAAATAAGAACTCTTGTGCTTGCATACGGATTACTTTCAATAAAATGCCCCAATTTTACATTACCAAGTTTATAAATCTCTCGAGAATCAAATTCAGAATCAAATACATATGATCCCCCTTTCTTAATCAAATAAGTTGAATGATCGACATTTAACTCTGCCGTACCTTTCCAGATACCATTTTCAATGTTACCGCCGAACTCTGCCTGAATTGGAAGGTTTTCTTCCTTCCAAAAAGACTTTACTGCGTCAATTAACTCTCGGCTAATTGAATACAAAATGACCCCACCTGATGCAATTTGAATTTTATCAGCTTTTACTTGATCTAAAATAGCTTGAAACAATGCTGTATCCTTATATTTCGACATAAAACGGTCAACAGCATCCGAACTACCAATAGTAATACCACAAGCCGCCAAAATACCAACTACGAGAAGAGGAGGGATTGCAGCAGGAACTGCATGAGCCTTTTCATATGAGCCAAAAAAAGCGCCTAATCCAATCATACAAGCCAACAATATTGATAAAACACGTTTTCTCATAACATTCACCTCACAAAATAAGGGAGCAGTTTCCTGCCCCCTCTTACTGGCTGACTATTTTGCCATGCCCTTGAATTTGCTCCAGAGAACTTTAGCTCCCCAAAACACGATACCAACGCCAATGGCAGCGGCAATGATCGGAGCGGCATCTCCCAAGACATCCGTACCCGCTTTTGTGATCTGCGTCACAATCGCACTTGCGTTTTCTTCCATACCTTACTCCTTTCTTACTTCGCCATGCCCTTGAATTTACTCCAAAGAACTTTAGCTCCCCAGAACACGACACCAACGCCAATGGCGGCGGCAATGATCGGAGCGGCATCAGCCGTAACGCTAGTGGCGGCCCCTTTAATTGCATTGATTACACCCTCTGGCATAAGAACCTCCTTTCAAAAATATCTTAGATAATGACAATGGTTCCGCTATATATTACGCATGAATTGAAATGCGTTAGCGACAAAATAGTTCACAATGAGACACACGCAAAAAGCACCAAAAACAACGAAATACTCATGCACAAATTCATCTGCGATCATATCTACTAATGCCCCCTCATGAAAAAGAACGACAACACAGCAAAGGCGGTTAAAATTGCAGTCTGCAATATCTCGAACCCGCAGATACTCTGCAACAAATCATTCGTAGTAGTTAAATCAACCAACTTTCGACACTCCTTCCTTTGCGTCATACTGAGAAACGCGACAAGGGCTGTTTAATGTCCTCCACGCATCACACAGTACAGCGCCAAGCTGAATAACAATAAAGCTATCTTCTTTCCCCCAGACAAATTTCTCAAGATCAAAGTTACGTTCCTCAAGATCGAACAAAACCGTGACATTTTTTCCCTCTCCATTCCGTATAGTCAAACTGCCTTCCGCATAAACCTCACATTTATTCTTTTTATTCATGTTCGTATACCTCTGTATAATACTTGACTTTCATTCCAGTTGCTTCTATCTCCCGTTCAACCCCTTTTGCCTTATAATAGTTCACATGGGCGTAACTCTTGCAGGGTTCCCTGACAATGTCACCCCCTGCAAAGTAAACGTTTCCAAATATCTTTTTCGTGTCCTTCGTGACGTACTTGCAGATATATCGGGAAACTGCGACCTTCTCCCCATCTATCCGAACAGCCGTTGTATAACCGAGCGTCCAATCCTCAAGATTGTAAATAACCTGACCTTTACACGTATGTTTTCCGCTATCTGTGACATGGAAACGACCCGACATAAGGCCATGAAAATGAATCGCTCCATCTTTATGCAATTCAGGCACTATGATGTATCTGGCGTCTTTCCTTTGCTTTTGATTTCGCAACCAGTTTTTTAGCTTTTTCCCAACATCTAAAGAATCGTAACGATTAACGAACGCTCCATTAAGCGTAAGGGTGACGAAATATTCAAAGTCGTTTAAATAAGCGATATCAAAGATCTTATCCACCGCACGTTTTAGACTATCGGGTCTTGTTTCGTTCTTATCTTTGCTATAGTCCTTCCGTTTACTTTCTGTAGGGAGTTTATCAGGATTATACACAGGATAACTGAACGTAACCGTCTTGTCGAAGTCAGGATAATGCCTGATGCACTGGTTGACTCTACCGTCCTTGCCCATCAGGGTGAGCGCAATTTGTGGCTAATATCAAGTATAGCCACCGCCGAATATCAGTCAGCGGTCGGGAGTATAACATGGTGCTTTCCATCGGTTACTTGGATGTCAACGCCCAACATGCGAAACGAAGACAACCTGCCACGGTATTCACTTTCTACCGCAGATTTAGCAATACCGTCTAATTGCGCAATGATCTCGTATTGTGAATCAAGAACTTCCTCAATAACCTTTATTTTCGTTTCATTAATGGAAATATTCATGCTATGCCCTCTCTTTCTATACCTGATACCAAAAAACCACTGCTACTGACGAGCTGGTCGCACGCCGAATTTACCGTCATTCCTTGCATAAATCACAAGGGTGATTTCCTGACCGGCCTTAATATCTTCTTTCGAATACACATGACCCACTGAACCGTCTGCGCAAAGCACATTTACCTTGTTCATCTTTGTGCCGTTAAAATCCTGCTCCTGTACTGAAATCACTTTTACTTTCATGTCTTTACCTCCGTTTTTCTCAAAAAATAAAAAAACCTAACCTTGTGTAAGGTTAGGAAACTATCCCCAAAATCACCATTTTAGTAATAAATTTCACCTACGGACGTTTTGGGAAGATACCGATATTTGAGAAAAAGCGAAGGTGCTTTTACATCTTCCTTTCTCTGTCAATCTATTCCTAAAATGGGTGTTCTATTTTAGGAATAGTTCTTTGGGACTCCCTGCCCCTAAAGTAAAAGCCATTTTATAATATACAAAACATAGTATAATACTTTTACGGGAGGTTGATTATGGACACCGCTATTATAATTTCAATTGTTACTCTATGTCTCTTTACACTAGTCTTAATAGGATTCTTCATAAAAAAATTGAAGAAAATCTTAAAAGAATCAATAGAAGGTTATTCAAAAAAAGATATCGCTTACGGTATAACATTCACTGTAATGGGAATTATACTCTTCCTGATTATGGCCATCTTTGTTACATTGCCCACGTTAATAGCACCTTATGACCCCACTTTGGATCAAAATGTAGCTCCTAATATAATAGGAAACAGCACTACGTTAATAGCAAAAATAATGGCGATAATAATCAATATTTTTATCCCGATATTTATCTTAACAGCAATCCAAGAAGCGAATGTTAATCACCCCGATTATTCCGGTTTCGGCTATCATCCTATATAACTATGCTGATAAGAATATCACAAGCCGCAGTATTTTTTTCGACACCTACCCTATTGCAATATTTGGTGCAGCGGTACTGCTCCTTGTAATAATGTGGAGCATAGTCGGCAAAATAAAAAGAACTCAAGATAAAAAGAAAAGAAGGCGTTATTAAGTCTTCTTTTCTTTTATCTATTCCATTGAGCGTAAATTTAAATGACGTTACTCAGGACTTACTTATCATCTTTTTGGAGAGGCTTATTCAATACCTTCAAGGCCGGCTTGCCAGCAGCATTTCTTTTATATTTATCTTCTCTAGCACGCCCACTTCTTGATGCGTTACCTCGCACAGAAGGACCATACAAATGTTCATCCATATGTTCATTGAAATAGAAATCCAGTTCAATCGCAGTTTCATCAAGAACTATTTTCTTATCGTCACTATGAAGGGCAGCTTCATAATTTCTAAAAATAGTCTTCCCTACTTGATAATAATAGCCATCTACTATTTTTCCATTTTCAAGCTTTAACCTAAGTTTATGTTTCTTATCGTCAAAACGAATAATTTCTCCTTTACGCACTTTATTACGATATTTATAATAAAGCTTTTGCCCTATATAAAACATACTCATGCCAAGAGGCGTTCTATTGGATATTGCTTCTTCATCATTCATATTGTCATCAGGTTTTACAAAACGATAATTTTCTCTTTCCCTTGTATCAATATTTACGATCTGAACATCACAACCCGGATGCACGAACACATTTGAGCTCAAATCAAATTCCTTTATTTTATAATCGTATCTACTCCAATCATCTTCTTTTTGGATCCCTGGTTTAGAATACTTTTCAGAGGTCTGTATAAGGTCTTGAGGTAAAGGTTTGGCATTCGGTTTAATTGCTACACCGCGAGGGGAATCATATAATCCAGAACCTGTAAAACTAAATGCCGCACTGCTGCTTAACACAAGATCAGCTGTATCCTTTTTATTGGATTTTGGCTTTGGTCTGGGTTTAACCTTAGTCCCTGGTTTTGGACTGAACTTAGGTACATCTTTTAAACGGACAAAAACTGTCTTACCCACTTTGTCGATCCCAGCAGCAAACTTTTTATCACCATTACACGTGACAGTAATTGCATCTATGGTTACATCCAATACTTTACAGCTTTTTATATATCCGGCATCATTGTAATATAACAAATCCCCTTTTTGAATTTCAGCTGCAATATACGTTGTGAAAAAACAACGCTCTATATCACTCACTGTGCAGATTTCACGGATACCATCATCATCCTCTAGCAATAGACGTGCAGGCGTAACCGTTTTATCATAAGCGATGATTTTATAAGGCATGACTTTATTGCCTTCTCTGCGATATAATTTGTCCCCAACATGTAAAACATTCATAGATATACCTGCCTTACAAAGTTTACTTGCTTTTTATCAGTATACCGTATCTCATAAAACTGCACAAGCATGGGCTGTCGTCTTATGTGCTTATCAAGCTGGATCATTAGATGAGTAAGGAACAAAGTTGACATAAAAAAACTATTGCTTCATTTTTTAAATCAAACAATAGTTTTCTCATTTCTACACATGGGTATTTAATTTAATGTAGGATCTTTGCCAGCTTTATTTCAAAGATTATTGCTTCTTTTCAAATACAAGTTTTCCGCCGCTTTGCTCTGTGCTTAGTTTATTATCTTCCAAAGTGAATTCCAACGAAACGTCGCTGTTGTCCGTCACATGGTATTTGCCATCTTTCAGCTCCCATTTTCCGCTTCCTTTATTGCCCAGCATATCCACATCTACGGTGTTGTCACCGTTAAAGGTGATAACCGGTGTTTCCGTATAATTTGCGGCCTTGAGAAAGTCTGCTGCCGACATTTCCTGGCCCATGGCGCTCACGGAAGTCATCTCCCAGGTGCCCACTACCGGATCATCGCTGGAATCCCCACATGCGGTAAAAGCAATGCACAGCAGAATGGCTACGGAAATAACCGATAGTATTTTTCTTGCCTGTTTCATCTTCGTTTCCTTTCGTTTGCCTTATTTTTTCCGATAGGTCAGCGCAAAACCGTCTTGTTCCATCTTCAAAGAGGAATCGGTCAGTTCCAGATCCTTTTTGACTTCCTCGTCGCCCGATTTATAAGTGATGGAATAAGATCCGCTTTCTTCAAGCCAGGTGCCGGTTCCGGAGTTGCCGTCCACATCCAGAGTAACAGTTCCATCATCCTCGAAAGTCAGCGCCGGAACTTTGCTGACTTCGGCGGATTTCATATAGTCATCCGCGCTCATTTTGCTGCTGCCGGTTCCGATTTCCGACAGTTCCCAGGTGCCAACAATTGCCGTGTCTCCGCCCTTCTTCTGGCTGCCCTGACCGCAGGCGGACAACCCAACGCATAAAACCATTGCCAAGATCAATGCTATAGCCTTATTTCTCATCTGATACATAAAACAAAACTTCCTTCCATTCTTCTTTTGTATCTAAAATTATACAGAACAATTCAAACGAATTCAATTTATTTTCTTAAAGCCTTTTTTCGGTCAATATAAGCTTTTGCCCGTTCATAGAGCGTTTTTTCATCATCGGTCTGCGGCGTATATGGTTTTACCTGCTGGGGCTGGCCGTTCTCATCAATACAGACCATAGTAAAGTAAGCAGATAAAGCAACCTTTGCGTTCTCTTCGGATTTTAGATTTTCCGAATTCACGGTCACCAGAACTTCGATCGAAGTGCGGCCTACATATACGATTGAGGCCGTGCAGACAACAAGGTCGCCCACATGGACCGGGAAGTGGAAGTTCATTTCATCCACCCTGGCTGTCACGCAGTCTGCCTTGGCATAGCGCATCGCTACCGCCGCCGCTGCCGTATCCATAAACTTCATAACTTCTCCGCCGTGCACAATGCCCAGTGCATTGGCATGGTGGGGCATCATTACCTGGCTCATTACAATCTGATTTCTTACGTCCATCTTTGTCATCATTCCTTTCAAGTTCCTTTCCAATACAAAGGTTTCCCCTATGGTATCGGTGCTATTCCTGTTATTATGATAACATATAATGAACGAAGGCGTCAGATTTAACGGAAATCGTTATTTGGATTTCTTGGCCAGCTCCTTTTTCCTTTGCACGTGTTCTTTTGCTTCTTCATACAGGCGCAGCTCGTCTTCGGTCTGCGGTACATAATCGGCTACGCACTGGGGCCGGCCGTTCTTGCCCATGCATACCATCGTGAAGTAAGCAGACAGGGCCTTCTGCGGCTTGCTGTTGGACTCCAGGTCCTCCGCTTCCACGTTTACAAGAACTTCCATAGAGGTACGGCCCACATACACGATGGAAGCCGTACAGGTTACCAGCGCCCCTACGAAAATGGGCAGATGGAACTCCAGCTCATCTACTCTGGCTGTTACGCAGTTTGCTTTGGCATATTTCATCGCCACGGCTCCTGCTGCTGTATCCATAAATTTCATGATCTCTCCGCCGTGTACGTTCCCGGCCACATTGGCCTGATGCGGGAGCATTACCTGACTCATCACAATCTGATTGCTTACATTCATATTTTTCATACTGTTTTTCCTCCTCAAATGTCTTTCTATTTCCAAACATGCTAAAGTGTGTCCAGATAGCCTTGCAGGATCAGCACTGCCGCCTGTTTGTCGATTACTTCTTTACGTTTTTTCCGGCGAACGTCGCCTTCGATCAGAACCTTTTCCGCCATGACGGTCGTCAGACGCTCATCCTGGAAAACGACCTTGATATGTCCCATACCGGAACTCTTCATCTTATTCTCCAGCATGGTTTTAAATTCATAGACTTTTTCTGTCTGAATGCTGTCGGTACCGTCCAGCTTTTTGGGAAGTCCGATGACGACTGTGTCACAGTCGTGTTCTTTGATGAGATCCATGACTTTTCCCGCGTCCTTGCGGATGCCTACCCTTTCTATGGTAGTGATTCCCTGAGCTGTAATCAGCAAAGGATCGCTTACCGCCACGCCGATGGTCTTATCTCCAACATCCAATGCAATTTTTTTCATAAGTATTCCTCGCTTAAACAAAAATAAGCGGACCGAAAATTACATGGCCCGCTCTTCTCAACTCTCTATTTATGTAGATAAGATTTAATCAGTTCCTCTACCAGATCGTCACGTTCGATATGCCCGATAATGTTTCGCGCGTTGTTGTGGCTGGTGATATAGGAAGGATCTCCCGACAGGATATATCCCACCATCTGGTCAATCGCGTTATAACCTCTCTCCTCCAATGCATCGTACACAATATTTAAAATTTCTTCAATAGTCCGTTGTTCTATTTTATCGAAATTATCGTACATTCTTGTCTGTCTGTCCATGGCATATACCTCCTTACCAATCTCTACTTTGAGTTTCATTATACACTTTTATACAATAAAGCACAAGGGATTTTGTGTGATTTCACAAAGACTTAACATTGCCGCAGCGCAAGGCCCTGCTGCGGCAAATATTGTATGGAATCTGTGATATTCTGCGCTTTATAGCAGGCTTTCGGCAACTGCGAAAGCATCCTTGATCTTGGAAGGATCCTTTGCTCCGGCCTGAGCCATATCCGCTTTACCGCCGCCGCCGCCGCCGGCTGCCGCTGCGATCTGTTTAATCATTTTTCCTGCGTGGTAGCCCTGATCCAGAAGATCATCTGTGAGCGAAACCAGGAAGGTTACCTTTTCGCCGTTCTGCGTCGCAAATACCATGGCGACGTTTTTATGAGCAGCCTTTATATCGTCCGAGAGGCCGCGGAGATCGTTGATCGTATAATCCTTGAACGCTCTGGTGATAAGAGTGATACCGTTCACCTCTTTCGCATCCTCGAACATCTTGTCCATGGCATTGCCGATGGCGTTCTTCTTGAACTCGTCCAGCTCTTTTTTCACGGACTTGATCTCTTCCGTCAGATTAGCCAGCTTTGTCAGCAGGCCGGACGGATTGGTTTTCAGCACCGCCGCCGCCTCAGCGATGGTAGCTTCCGTATCCTTTACTTTCTGCAGCAGCGCTGTTCCGGTGATGGCTTCGATTCGGCGAACGCCTGCGGCTACCCCGGATTCAGAAAGGATTTTGAAGGCTCCGATCTGGCCGGAATTGGCAACATGGGTGCCTCCGCACAGTTCCTTGCTGTAATCCCCGACGGAAACCACACGTACCACATCGCCGTATTTTTCGCCGAACAGTCCGATAGCCCCCTCTTTTGCCGCTTCTTTCAGCGACATCTCCTTGGTGGAAACCGGTATGAAATGACTGATCTTGTCGTTTACGATTTCCTCTACCTTATTAATTTCCTCAGCGGTCATGGCTTCAAAATGATTGAAGTCAAACCTGAGTGTGTCGGCTGTAACGCTGGAGCCGGCCTGCTGCACATGGTCCCCCAGCACTTCCTTCAGTGCTTTGTGGAGCAGATGGGTAGCAGTATGATTTCTCGCAGTATTATTTCTGTTGGGCGCGGAAACCAGACAGTTCACTTCATCTCCGATGCGCAATTCGCCTTTAAGACCTTTGATCTTATGGGCAAAGAGATTCTGGAATTTGATCACTTCCAGAACTTCTCCCGCAAAGTCGTCGTTGTAGATGATTCCCAGATCTCCGGCCTGACCGCCGCTTTCGGCGTAGAACGGAGTCTTATCCAGCGCGATTCTGCAGACTTCGCCATCCTTCAGACAGCTAACCGGCTTTTTATCCCAGAACATGGCTTTAACGGTACCGGTATCCACTACTGTATCATAGCCGGTGAAAACCGTGCTCCCCTCAAAGACATAATCCGTCGCAGCCTCTTCCCAGCCTGCGTCTTCCTTGGATCTCTGAGCAGCTCTTGCCAACTCCTTTTGATGCTCCATATGCTTATTGAAGCCTTCCACATCGGCTTTGCAGCCCTGCTCCTCCAGAATTTCCTGCGTAAGCTCCAGAGGGAAACCATAGGTGTCGTGAAGCTTGAACACCTTTTCTCCGTCCAGAACCGTTTCGCCGGCAGCCTTCATTTCTTTTACGTATTCTTCAATGATGCTGCTTCCCTGGTCGATGGTGCTGCTGAATTTATCTTCTTCAATGGAAATGACTTTTTTAATATATACCCGTTTTTCTTCCAGCTCCGGATATGCTTTTCCGGAAATCTCAATGACTCTTCCGCACAGGTCCGCCAGGAATGAACCTTCGATACCCAATAACCTGCCGTGACGGGCCGCTCTGCGGAGCAGTCTTCTCAGCACGTATCCTCTGCCCTCGTTGCTGGGGATAATACCGTCAGCGATCATAAAGGTAATGGAACGCAGATGATCCGTGATAATGCGGATGGAAACATCGGTGGGGGCCTGTCCGTTTTCGTATTTCACACCGGCCTTTTCCACTACGCCGTCCAGAACATAGCGGACCGTGTCGATATCGAAAATGGAGTCCACACCCTGCATGATGGTCGCCAAACGCTCCAAGCCCATACCGGTATCGATGTTAGGGTGAGCCAGATCCGTATAGTTACCGTTCTCGTCCCTGGAGAACTGAGTAAATACGTGGTTCCAGAATTCGATATAGCGGTCGCATTCACAGCCGGGCTTGCAGTCCGGATTGTCGCATCCGTATTCTTCCCCCCGGTCGTAATATATTTCTGAACAGGGACCGCAGGGGCCTGTCCCGATTTCCCAGAAATTATCGTCCTTGCCCAGGCGCACGATCCGCTCTTCCGGGAAACCTACGATATCCTTCCAAATGTCGTATGCTTCATCGTCTTCTTCGTAGACGGAAACCCAGAGGCGATCCACAGGAAGGTCAAGCACCTTTGTCATGAATTCCCATCCCCAGGTGATGGATTCCACTTTAAAATAGTCGCCGAAGGAAAAACTCCCCAGCATTTCAAAGAATGTGCCGTGACGGGACGTGTAGCCTACGTTTTCGATGTCTCCGGTACGGAGGCACTTTTGGCAGGTAGTCATTCTCTTTGAAGGCGGAGTCTCAATGCCTGCAAAGTACGGTTTCAGCGGCGCCATTCCTGAATTTATTAAAAGTAAGCTCTTATCGTTTTCCGGGATAAGAGAGAAGCTTTTTCTTTTATAGTGGCCTTTTGTTTCATAGAAGCTCTGAAAGGCCTCTCTGATCTGATTAAGTCCCAACTTTTCCATTATGATTTATTCCTCCTGAATTTATTAAACAATTGCCCATAATTATATCACAATGGGCGGTGTGATTCAAGGATTCGGCTCCTCAAAAGGCGCTTTTAAATGTCATTTTATACTAATTCGTTTGCTGTATTTGCCATAGATCTTTTTGCCCTTAGAATCGACCTTATAGGCACGAACTTTCACATAGTAGCGTTTGTTTTTCTTCAGGCCTTTGATCTTTTTGCTGGTGGCCCGGGTGTAGACGGTTTTGGTAGCTTTCTTTTTGAATTTCTTGGACCTGGAGTATTTAATCTGGTACCCGTGTGCTCCCGATACCCGCTTGTAGCTGACGGACATTTTCTTTTGGGTGATCTTCTTAAGCTTTTTAATACGAGTCTGGCCCGGCTTCTTCACCTTCGACCATTTTGCATAAAGCGTATAGTTTTTCCTGGTTCCTTTTTTGATATATTTGATTTTATGCTTGTATTTTTTGTCCGTATACCAGCCCTTAAACGCGTATTTGGACCGGGTCGGTTTTTTTAGGGTAACCTTTTGATTGTAATACATGGTCGGACTGTTTTTCGCCAGTGTTCCCTTGTTTTTCTTGTAATTGATGGTGTAGCAGCCGGTCACTTTGCAGGAAGCGGATTTCTGGCCTTTACCTTTGGAAACAGCAGTGATGGTCGCCGGTCCGTAGCCGATTGCCCGTACCGTTCCGTTTTTGTCGACAGATGCGATTTTGCTGTTGGAGGATCGCCAGGTAACGCCTTTCTCCACAGCTCCATAAGGATAAACGGATGCCTTTAAAGTGAAGGATGTACCTTTCTTTACTTTGGCGGAAGTCCGATTGAGCGCTATGCCTGTCACGGCCTGCGGTTTGCTCAGCCTTGCCAGGTCCAGCGTGCCGCCGGAAGCGACTTTTCCTTGCAGGGAAGCCGTGTTCCGCACGCTTTTTTTCAGCGTAGCGGCAACTTCCAGCGCAGACAGAGCAGGATCACCGGCGGAAACCAGGGCCGCCGCGCCTGCCGCATAGGGGGTTGCCATGGAAGTGCCGCTTAAGAATGTATATTTGCCGAATCGGCTGCTGCTTACATTTTCTTTACTGATGCCTACCTGATCCAGATTGATGCTGCAATCACCGTCTTCCACTGTGGAAAAGGCAAAGATCAACTCGCGCTCCTGTTTCTCATGTTTGTTTAATTCCGCCTTTGAATTCAGAGATAAAAAACGCCAGTCAGAATCAACATAGGTGGCGGCAGCAGGATCTTCTACCAAAGGACTACGGTCCCCTTTTTTTCTGTCAAAGACAAAAATGGCCCTTTCCTCTCCGGAGGTGGATTTGCTGCTCTGTACGGCCAGGCTGACAGAAATGGGAGCATCGGTCGTTTGCACGGTATAAGGCAGCATAAAATATACCATCTGATCCTCTACACCTTTGAAAGATAGGTTTAAAGATTGATGACTCTTATTGAACCAACGGGTTTTATCGATTTCAGCTTCCATGGAAACGCCGGCCCTGCCTGAAAAAGAAACCAGCTCCGGCACACCCCAGCCATTAAGAGACGCATCATCTTCATAGTCCGCAAACGCACTGCAGGTTTCGTCTCTTTTTTCCTGGCTGTAGATTCCCGGCGTAAAGGAATCATGGCTGACGGTGGAAAGAATCTGCGAGCCCGGAGCCGCCAGATCTACAGTGCCCCTTCCGTAGTTGGAGTAAGGCGCCAGATTACCCGCCGCGTCGGATGCCGCGACTGCAATGTTATAGGGACTGTCCGCGCCAGCAGGGACCACGGGCATATGATCGTTATTGGCAGAGCTGTTTCCGGCGGCACTGAAGGATAAGGCCCCCTTTTCACCGGTGATCGTCATAATTGGGGCAATTGTTTGATTCAGTTCTCTGATGACAGAAATTTCTCCGGCGTTTTCGATTTCAAATCCGTAAGAGTTATTGATGGCTGCGATGGGAACCCCCAAATCCTGGGCGCGGCTGATATACTCATAAGCCTGAAGAATACTGCTGGTATCGCCTTCGCCGTTGGCGTCCAAAACCTTTAAGGCCATGATCTTCACTCGCTGGTTGATTCCACTGATCCCTGCGCCGTTATTGCCGGCAGCGCCGATGATGCCGGCGCAATGGGTTCCGTGGTCATTATCGTCCATGGGATCGCTGTCGTCATTACAAAAGTCATAGCCATATTTTCCCGGCAGCTGTGAGGTATAAGGATTGATCCACATATTGTCCTTTAAATCATCATGGATGTAGTCCACCCCGGTATCAATTACGGCGACCACCTTGGAGGAACCGGTCGTTCCGCTGTTCCAAAGAGCCTCAGGATTCAGATCCATATCGATGGTACCGGCGTTCTGTCCGGTGTTATTAAGCGCCCACTGGGAATCGGCAAAGGTATCATTAGTTAAGGCGCTGGCTTTCACTTTGAAATTAGGGAACGCATATTTGACCGTATCCTCCTGTTTTAACTTTTCAATCAGTTTTTCAGTGGACAGGGTATCAGACTTTACCATGGCAACCGATGTTATTTTAGCTGCCCCGCTTTGTAACGTACTTTTTTCAGTTATAGCCTGTCCATCTTGCGGTTTAACAGCATGAGTAAAATTGCAGACATCAGTAACCTGAAGATCCGACAGACCAATGTCCTGCGCCGCCGCTCTTTTACTGACGCTGAAGCTAGACGTATCCTTGAAAAGAACGATAGCCTCCCCCTCTTTATATGCGGCCTCTTTCTTTTCCTGCCGCATCTGCGGCACGCCTGCGGCCGCGGCCGTGGAAACGCTTCCCAGAAAAACGGCCAGTGCTGTGACAATGGCTGCCACAATGCGGAAACGTTTACTCATTTTATGTACCTTACCTTCTGAGGATCAAAGTAGCCTCTGGCCTCCGGCTCCTGAGCCGGAACACCAACCGCGATTACCGCATATGGCACGCTTTTTATATTGAGCAATGCCTGCAGCTTTTCTACCCGGTGCTGAATGGGATACATGCCGCACCAGCAGGTTCCGTATCCCAGTTCCTGTGCCTGCAGCAGCACATTTTCCGCCGCCGCCCCGCAGTCCTGCGGCCAGAACCCGGAGCAGATGCCGGTCTGCAGTTCAGGTTTCGCGCAAATTACAATAGCTGCGGAAGCGGTTTTCAGCATCCTGGAGTAAGGATTGATTTCCGTAATCTTTTCCATCAAGCCTCTGTTCTCCAGTACGATAAACTCCCAGGGCCGGGTATTTCCTGCGCTAGGGGCCATCATGGCTGCTTCCAGCATCAAATCGATGTGTTCCTTTGGTATTGTGACTCCCTTTTTGTATTTTCGGATACTTCTTCTGCTGCGAATGGCTTCTGATACGTTCATATCGTTCCTCCTTGTGTTCCATCTATATATTGCTGTGGTGATTTGGCGAATTCCTCAAATGGAATATCGCCCTGATAATCTAAAATTGTGTCTTTTCTGAGGAAGCGAAGGTAACGATACGCTTCCTTCCTCTTCTCTTCGCCGGATTTTCCTTCATATCCGTTAAAGACGGATACTTTCAGGGGTGTTGAGCGCTTCCTGCCCTGCTCGCTCTTTTTCAGCAGGGTTTTGATATGTATATCCGCATGGGGGAAGGAATAACCGCAGATGATAATGCGGTCTGCCTGCGAAAGCGCTTCATAGGCATTTTCCCAGACGCGGCGGATATTGTCCCCATACTGCACAAAGTTTTTAAAATAAGTGGGCGGGATGATTACCGATGTCTGCACGCTGCCGCAGTTTTCACATTTGTGTGCGCTGAAGTCCAGCAGATTGTTGGCAGAAATTTCTGCGGCGCCCGTTGCCTGAATCCTGCCGCAGCCGGGACAGTAGAGCCAGTTCATGGAGCCGTGCAGCTTGAGCAGACGTATACCGTGGCCCTGATCGGTAAAACCATAGTTGATCGGTCTGCCCTGTGACAGCAGCGCGTTGTCTGCCAGAAGATCATAATTGGTGGAAAGAAAATCCACCTGGTGGCCTCCGCGGTCGCAGAGATTCTCAATCAGCAGCTTGTGATAACTATCGATAATCCGATAGTTCTGCTCACTTCGCTTATTATCCAGCTGGGATTCGATCGCCAGCGCCATGCTGGCAATGATGGCATCCTTGTATTTCCGGACGGTTTCTTTTCCGGCGTAGCCTCCTTCCACCTCCAAAACGCCCAGCGCTTCTTCAAATGTGGGGAAGAGGGCTTCCCGGGAATGGCTCAGGTTAATGCCAAAATAAACGTCAAAAAACGCAAAAAGATCGCTTTTCACGTTTTTGTAAAAGGGATTGTTTTTGTAATAGCGCTCACGGGTTTCCCCGGACTCATCCACGGAGTCCATATAGGCCCGGAACAATTCTTTCTGTAAGGGCGCGCCGTCGCTTTTCGATGCGCCGGCCCCCAAAAATACCACGATTCTTTCCATGCGCTCTTTCCTGTGCCTGACAAAATTTAAAATACTCCTTCCTTATTATATACTTATGCCGGTTGCGGCGCAAACAAAAAAGAGCGCATAGCCGGAATTTTGCCCGTCTGCACACTCTTTTCCACATCCTATTTTTCCTTTTTTGAAAGGATTTCGTCTTTTTTTCTCAGCTCTTCGATGATCCCGTCATCATCGTCCAGATCTTCTCTGGTCATACCCAGGATTTTCATATCATCCATCCGATTCCAGATTTTATCCTTTTCCATATCATCCAAAATACCCATTACATTACCTCCGTTAATTTTTCAGTGACTGTTTTCAAATCATCCACAGCTGTTTTCAGCCCTCGGTGGATCTGTCTCTGATCCTTTGGCGACAGGAACATGTACATATGCATTCCGATGATAGCGCCGGCAATGCCGATGCCCACAGCACCAGTGCAAAATTTTCCCATTTTCTGTCCCTCCTTGTATTTTCGTTTGTTTAAAATTAGTATGTCCTTACCTGTAAATATTATGTTACTATAGAACCATGTTTCAGGAGGTTTTTATGAAAAAAAATAAATTAGGAAATACCGGGATCGAAGTGACGCCTGTGGGATTCGGAGTGCTCACCGTGGGGAACACGCAGCTCAATCTTCCTGTGGAGGAAGGTGCTGAGGTTCTTCGTTATGCTCTGGAAAAAGGCATTAATTTTTTAGATACGGCCCAGTATTATGAAACGTATCCGTATATTAGAGAGGCATTGAAAAGCATCGATCATCGGCCGGTCATCTGTTCCAAATCGCTGGATCTGACCTACAGCCAGATGGAATTTGCCATTAATGAAGCTCTGGAAGAAATGGAGCTTGAATACATTGACATTTTTTTGCTTCATGAGGTCCGCCAGGATCCCGATTGGGACGACCGCGCCGGCGCCTGGCGCTGTCTGGTGGAGGCCAAGGAAAAAGGCCTGGTGAAAGCCATCGGCGTTTCCACGCACCATGTGGACGTGGCGGAAAAAATGGCTAGTATTCCGGAAGTGGATGTGCTCTTTCCGCTCATCAATTTTAAAAGCCTGGGGATCCGTAAAGGCGGCGGATCAGGGACAAAAGAAGAAATGGCAGCCGCCATCAAAGCCAATGCCGATGCGGGAAAAGGCGTGTTTGCCATGAAAGCCTTCGGCGGCGGAAATCTGACGGGCTCTTACTTGGAAGCCCTGGATTATGTCCGGGATTTGCCGGGAGTCGCTTCCATTATGATCGGTTTTGGCAGCAAGGAAGAAGTGGACCGCATCGTAGAATACGCAGAAGGTACCATTGACCGCAATTATACGCCCGATGTTTCAAAAAAAAGAATCCGCATCGACCAGGGAGACTGTGAAGGCTGCGGGGCCTGCATTGAGCGCTGTCCCAATAAAGCGATCTTCCGCAATGAAAACGGTTTGGCTCAGGTAGACCATTCCATCTGTCTCACCTGCGGGTACTGCGCGCCAGTCTGCCCGGTACGTGCGATTATCATGTTCTGAGTTTACATAATATTTTTATGGTTTCTATTCGATGAACCCTCCTCCGACGACACAGTCGCTGAGGTAAAAGACGATCGACTGGCCGGGCGTAGCAGCTCTTTGCTTTTCTTCAAAGGCAGCAAGGATTCTGCCGTCCGGCATAGTTTTTATGCGGGCAGGCGCAGGCTTTGCCGCATAGCGGATCTTAGCCAATACCTGTGCGTTTTCCAGATACTCCGGCATCCTGCCGCTCCCTGTGGCCGGGAAAAAGCTTTCTGAGCTGATTACTTCCCGGGAAAAAAGATCTTCGTGGTCGCCCAGAGTCACCGTATTTTTCACCGGGTCCACTCCAATGACAAAGACCGGTTTTCCAAAGGTAATGCCCAGCCCCTTCCTCTGGCCGATGGTGTAATGAATCAGACCTTTATGCTGTCCAAGGACCTTACCCTCCTTATCGACGAAATCACCTTCCGTTATGGTAAAGCCCCTGCGGCGGATATAGTCGGCGTAATTCTCGTCATCTGCGATAAAACAAATCTCCTGGCTGTCCTTTTTATCTGCGTTGAACAGCCCCTGCTCCCTGGCGATCGCTCTGGCCTGCTGCTTATCTTCCATGGAAGAAAGCGGCAGCAGCAGACGTTTGATGATTTCTGCCGGAAGCCGGTAGAGCATATAGGATTGATCCTTTTTTTCATTGGCCGCCCTGCGGATCGTCCACCCCAGCTGCGGGCTGCAGGCGGTATTGGCATAATGACCGGTGGCGATATGGAAGGCCCCGATTCGATCGGCTTCCTGAGTCAGTATTTTAAATTTGACGGTGGGATTGCAGAAAACACAGGGGTTAGGCGTTCTTCCCGCCGCGTATTCTCTGCAGAAATTATCGATGACCGTGCTTTCAAACAGCTGGTTCACATTGCGGTAGATGAAAGGAATACCGATCTCAGAGGCCGCCTGCTCAGCAGCGCGTCGCCCCTCCTCATTGCCGCAGGACACATCAAAATAAAGGCCTGTGACATCCATGCCTTTTTCCCGTAACAGCAAAGCAGCGGTAGTACTGTCTACTCCGCCGCTTAAGCCTAATATAACTTTATTTTTATTGAGTGCCGCACTCATCCTACGCTTCCTCCGGAAGATCGTGATGGTCGTCCTCATCCGCATTGGGATCAAAGCCTTCAAGACCTTTATAGTGCTTTCCCGTTTTCTGTGCGTAGTCGTAGATCGCCGATTTGATGGCGTGATCCGCAAGGACGGAGCAATGAACCTTGACCGCCGGGAGACCTCCCAGCTCGTTGATAATCTGCTTATTGGTCAGTTCCAGAGCCTCATCGATCGTCATACCGATAATCATATCCGTCGCCACGCTGGAAGACGCGATGGCCGACCCGCAGCCAAAAGTCTTGAACTTGGCATCGGTGATCTTGTCATCTTCAACTGTGATTGAGATCTGCATCATGTCTCCGCATACCGGACTTCCGTAAGTACCAACGCCGTCGGCGTTCTCTATTTCTCCAACATTATGAGGATTCATGAAATGATCCATTACTTTATCGTTATACATGTTTGCCATGTCTTACCACCCTTTCTCGCTTGATACTGATGAAATTTCTCTAAGTTTATTTACCACATTTTTCAGGGTTGAAACAACATAATCGATATCTTCCTTTGTCGTCATATCGCCTACGGTGAAACGCAGGGTCCCGTGGATCCTTTCCACCGGAATTCCCAGAGCTGACAGCACGTGGGAAGGCGTCAGGGACGCTGATGAGCATGCTGAGCCTGTGGAAACGGCAATGCCGTTCATATCCAGATAGAGCAGCATCGCTTCGCCTTCAATGAATTCGAAGGTCAGATTGGCGTTCCCCGGATGACGGTGTTCCATAGAGCCGTTTACATAAACGTTGTCGATATTTTCCTGAACCTGCTGAATCAAATAATCCCGCAGTGAGGAAGTATGTTTAATGTGTTCCGTAAGATTTGTGCGGGCCAGTTCAGCGGCTTTTCCGAATCCTACGATGCCGGCCAGATTTTCCGTGCCGGCGCGTTTTTTATTTTCCTGCGCGCCTCCATGAAGATAGTTGGAAATTTTTACGCCCTTGCGGATGTAAAGCGCTCCGATACCTTTTGGACCGTAAATCTTATGTGCGGACATGGACATTAAGTCTATGCCCAGCTCCTTCACATCGATGGGAACATTGCCCAGTGCCTGCACAGCATCAGTGTGGAAGAGAATTTTGTGGGCTTTGGCGATAGCTGCCAGTTCTTTGATCGGCTCCACCGTTCCCACTTCATTGTTGACGAACATGATGCTGATCAGGATCGTCTTGTCCGTAATGGCCGCTTCCAGGTCCGCAGGATTCACCCTGCCCTCTGAATCAACGTCCAGATAAGTAACGTCATATCCCCGCTTTTCTAAAAACTCGCAGGAATGGAGCATGGCGTGATGCTCGATTTTTGTAGTAATGATATGGTTTCCCTTTTTGCGCAGCGCATCGGCGGCTCCCATGACGGCCCAGTTGTCGGCTTCGGTTCCGCAGGATGTAAAGAAAATTTCCTTTTCCTCGGCGCCGATCAGCTCCGCCACCTGTTTCCTTGCTCCCGCAAGGGCCTCTTTGGATTCTGCCGCTATGCTATATAAACTGGATGGATTTCCATAGAGCTCGGTAAAATAAGGAAGCATGGCGTCTACCACTTCTTGTTTTACCGGCGTAGTTGCTGAATAATCTAAATAAACCTGTCGCATATTCTACTCCTTTTGTAATTCAATTCCTTTCAATACAATATACTATTATACCAATATTCAGCTGCTTTTAAACACTTTTTGCCAAAATTTTTTAAAGTTTTGACGGTTCAAAAACCGTCAGCTTATATCTGCCGTTGTCTTCCCGGACTACAACGTTATAGAGCGCCTCAGAAGATGAGGTCCCAGTATCCCATACGATCTCCGCTTCATAAGTTATGTATTGAAAGAACTGCTTTTTCTTTATCATTGTTTTAAAGTCCACAGAGCACATCCTGGACGCGTCAAAGAGCTCTTTGTCCGACAGATCCGCGAGATCCTCTTCCAATATCGTTTCATCCTCAATGCGGCGCAGTCGCTTTTCCGCCTCCGCGTATGGAATCTCTCCCTGTGAAAAACCCTGCAGAATTACAGTTCTCTGGTCGATCAGCGATTTGGCCGCGTCCTGGGTATCCTGAGAAGAAAAGCCGCTGAACAGGCAGAACACGATCACCGCCAGAGCAGGGATCGCCAGCAAATTGAAATACCTTTTTTTCATTTGTACACACCTCTTTGTTTTTTCTACTTGTACCGACTCGGCAGCGCCGATGTCAATGATAAATACAGTATAAAACAAAGAAAGCGGGAAATTTGTCTTTTCCCGCCGTCCGATCAGATATTTTTTTTATGTTTTTTGTTGTATTCTTCCAGTTCTTCCTCGCTCATATCCTCCACGAATTTGATTCGGTCCAGATGGCCTCTGAAATTTTCGCGGAACTTGGCCAGATATTCCTGACGCAGAGATTCTCTTTCCTTATGCTCTTCATCCGTCAGACCTTCTTCTTTGTGCTTTTTCGCCAGTTCATTAATCCGGTCGATCTTTTCTTTTCCTATCATGTTCAATCACTTCCTTACCGGTAAAATCGTTGTGTTTGCGGATTCAGTATATAAAATCCAACTTTTTTTGTCAACCTGACAGTAGATTTTTACAAAAAATATGGTAAAATGTTATGGATTGTAATTATAACTGGAGGAAAATAAATGAATGAAAAACTAGTTATCACCGGCATGGGAGCAGTTACTCCTATCGGAACCGGTACTGAGACTTATTGGAATAATCTGGTGCAGGGGGTCTGCGGGATCGACCGTATTACCCGTTTTGACCCACAGGAACTGGCAGTGCAGATTGCTGCCGAAGTAAAAGATTTTGACCCAAAAGAATATATATCGCCAAAACTGATCCGTGAAATGGATCTGTTCCAGCAATATGCCTACGCGGCAGCTGACGAGGCTCTCAATCAGAGCGGTTTTCCCGTGGAGAGTGAATCGGACCGGCTGGGAATCGTTATGGGTACGGCTATGAATGGAGTGGCGACGACAGCCATGACACAGGACGAGCTTACCTCAGGAAAGGCAAAGAAAGTGAGTCCCAGGTTCGTTCCAAAAATTCTGGGCAATCTGGCAGCGGCTCAGTTTTCCATTGCCAAGGGAATCCACGGCCCCAGCTATACGCTGAATACCGCCTGTTCTTCCGGTGGTGATGCCCTGAGTATGGCGGCGATGATTATCCGCGCCGGTGAAGCCGATGCTATGGTAATCATGGGAGGCGAAAGCAGCCTCTGTCCTGTCGTTCTGGGAAGTCTGGCCCAGGCGAAGGCTCTGTCCAGGCATAACGAAGACCCTAAAGCAGCCTGCCGCCCATTTGACGCGGATCGAAACGGATTCGTCATGGGGGAAGGCGGCGGAGCGCTGATCCTGGAGACGGAAACTCATGCGCTGGCCCGCGGAGCCGATATCCTGGCAGAGCTGGCTGGATACGCCAATACATCCGACGGCTATCACGTAACGTCTCCCGATCCATCGGGAAAAGGCGCAGTGGCATGTATGAGGCGCGCCCTTGATCTTGCAGAAATGGCTCCCGATCAAATCGACTATATCAACGCCCATGGCACATCGACTCCTCTTGGCGATCCCATCGAGACAAAAGCGATCAAGGAGGTGTTCGGAGAAAAGGTTCCTCCTGTAAGCTCAACAAAAGGCGCCACAGGGCATCTCATGGGAGCAGGAGGCATTACAGAGGTCATCGCCTGTATCAAAGCCATCCAAACCGGAATCCTTCCCCCTACCCTGAATTACCGCACTTTGGATCCGGAATGTGATCTGGACTATATTCCCAACAATGCCAGAGAAACCTCCATCGGCGCAGCCATGTCCAATGCGCTTGGCTTCGGCGGACAGAATTCCAGTATTATTGTGAAAAAATACAGAAAATGATTGAAGATGAGAAAGAAGGGTTTTGTACGATGTCATTTACTTATGACGCAACGATGTTTAAAGAAACTTTTGAAACATCATTTACCTATTTAAATGGATTTATGCGCAATGTGTCGCGATTTGCGGACCGGCCTGCTCTGTTTGATCCCGAAACAGAGAAAAGGTGGTCCTACGCAGAATTGAATCAGGATGTAAATCGATTGGCTAATGCTCTGGCCGAAGACGGTATCCGGAAAAATGACGTAATTATGTACCAGCTTGCCAACTGTGCGGAATTCGTATTCTGCTATCTGGCTCCCCAGAAGATCGGAGCCATCAACTCTCCGATCAATTACCGGCTGGCGCCGGGAGAAACTGCCATGTCCATTGATGACAGCAGGCCAAAGGTATTTGTTTACGACATGGAGAGCCGCGAGACGGTGCAGGAGGCGCTTGCCATGTGTGCCCACCGCCCGGAAATCCTCATTATGACCGGATGTACGGATGAAGATGAACTCCCCCGCGGCCACATTACTTATGAAGATTATGTAAAAGATCAGTCCGATGAGAATCCGGTCAGAACGGAGCCTTCCCATATCTATGACGAAACGACTCGGCTCTATACATCGGGAACCACCAGCAGACCGAAAGGCGTTCCGCTCAACAATATCAACGAAGTGCTGTCCGCCCACGACGTCTTAATGCACTTCCCCCTGACGCCGATGGACCGAACGATGAACATGACGCCATGGTTCCACAGAGGCGGTCTTCATTCCGGCGGTCCCTGCCCAACACTGTATGCCGGCGGCGAAGTAATCATCCTCAGGGAATTCACCCCAAAAAAATGTCTGAAATACGCAGAAAAATATGAGATCACGTTTTTAATCGGAGTCCCTGCGGTTCTGACACTGCTGACGCAGGTCCAGGAACGCAATCCTGTAGACCTTTCCAATCTGAAAGGAATCGTAACCATGGGCAGCCCTCTTGAAAAAGCGGCCTGTGAACGATTCCATAAAGTCCTCAGTCCCAATATCTTCAATGGATACGGTACCACCGAAACTTTCTGGAATACCTTCCTGCGGCCCTACGATCTGCCGGAAATGGCGGGAAGCGCAGGGCGTGCCTGCACGGATGACGATGTCCGCGTTGTAAAAGTCTATGAAGGCCACAAAGCTGAGCCGGATGATCTGGCCGAAAAGGACGGACAGGATATCGGAGAAGTTATCCTCTGCTCCCCTGCAAAATCCTCTTACAGCTATTACAACAATCCTGCTGAAATGGACAGGAAGTTTTATAAAGGGTTTATGTATACCGGAGACCTGGCCACATGGGATGAAAACCAGTTCGTCACCATTGTGGGAAGAAAAGACGATATGATCGTTTCCGCCGGTGAAAACATTTATCCTTCTCAGGTGGAGGAGGTTTTAAACCAGCATCCGAAGGTTTTTGAATCCGCAGTGGTAGGCGTTGCCGACAGACTGAGAGAACAGGCCGTAGCCGCATACATCGTTCCGTCGGATGACAGCCTTACCGTCGAGGAGCTGGGAGTTTACTGTATGGAACACCCAATGCTGGCCAATTACAAATGTCCGCGGTTCTATCGCTTTGTCGAAGAACTTCCTCATACGGCCACCGGCAAGCTGATGCACTATAAGGTAATGGAAATGGCCGCGGAAGATCAGGCCGCCAAAAAACTGCAGCGACCTTAAAAAGTTCAAACCATCTGAATAAAAACAGATCCGCTGTCCGCAGGTTTTCCCTGACAGACAGCGGATTTTTTCTCTTTGCGAGCAGATATTCTCCGACCCATTCAATTTTCGCCTTACTTTTATGCTACAGAGACTTTCCCAATTCGTAAGCCTGCTTCATGATTTCGCTTTCATCGCTGGTATCCGTATCTCCTCCGGCAATGAGTTTTCCCACAAGATCCATGTCCTTGCTGGTATATGTACTCAGATACCAATCGTAGTTGGCCTGATATTTTTCATAATCTGCCGGCGCTCCCTGAGCAAAGATGCCGATCAGCTTGATGCCGGACTGAATACGCGGTTTGCGGTCTTTGTCGGACAGGCAGTAATGGCGGTTCATAAAGGTAATCATCGGTCCCGTCACCTGGGAATAGTAATTGGGGGAAGTCAAAATCAAGGCGCCGCTTTCTCTCAGATCCTTAAAGTATTCTTCCATATCGTCTTCGATCACGCAGTCCGTGTCGTATTTCCGGCAGCAGCCGCAGCCGTGACATCCCAGTATGTCCATTTCGTTCACATTGTAAATCTTTACCTTATGTCCTGCGTTTTTTGCGCCCTCTATCGCCCTCATGGCGATCTTTGTGGAAACGCTGGCGTCTCTGGGGCTCCCCAGAACAGCTATTATCTTCATAATTCAACTCTCCTTTTCCATCATATCAGTAACTATTATACTACGCTGCTCCGGTTTTTCAACGGCAAGGGAAAGATTTTATTCCGGAAAGTCTCAGGGCCCGCTTTTTCTGTCCTGCCGTTTCTGTCGGTACATCCTGCTGTCCGCAATGTGGATCAGTGTATCCAGCTCGTTGGAATCCTCCGGATATTGGGCGTATCCCAGGCTGAATCCGAGAAACTCCATATCGCCAAGCTGCTGATCCCAGGGGTATTCCCTGAGCTGTTTCAGACAGTGCATGACATCTTCTCCCGTGTAAACACCGATGAATTCATCCCCGGACATACGGTATAGCTTCCCCTGGCTGCCGATGATTTCCTTTACCCCGTCGGCGATGATGCACAAATACTTGTCTCCGGCCAGATGCCCATAGGAGTCGTTGACCGATTTAAAATCATCAAGGTCCATATAGAACAAATAGAAAGGTATCTTTTCTTCTATCATTTGCGCAGCATCCAGAAACATCCGCGAACGGTTGCATAGCCCCGTCATTTCGTCCAGATAGCTGCAATTTTGCAGATAGGTAATATCCATGCAGTTCTTAACCAGACGGAACAAAAACACATAGGAGAACGCCAGATTTATCCCCAGGAGGATGAAGACGGCCACAAGGAGCCATCGATAGCTGAAGGCCAGGTTCAAAACGACAATCAGTATCAGCCATATGATGCTGACCCAATGAAACCAATCATTGATTTTGGGTGAAGCATTGGTCAAAAAATATAAAAATCCACATTTAATAAACCGCGCCAGCCCGTATAGAAAACCGGCAAGGAGAAGCGTCTGAATTGCGAAAAGCATGATGGGAAAACGACCGGGAGTCAAGGCGGCAATACAGGAGGCCAAGGAAAAAATCAGCATGGTGCAGGCCCAGGACGCGGACAGAGCTGTCAGGAATACCGAAAAATCCTCCTTATACAAAAAAACGACCGGGCTGAGCAGAAGCAGACTGAGCAGGATGACCAAGCTGCTTCCGTTCCCGAAGTCGCCGAGCCGATGGATCAAATACAGGCTGACTGCCGTATCCACGGCAGAATATAACGCCTGGGAAAAAAAGACGCAGGCCGTTCCATATTTTTTATGTAAACAGATATTGGCTGCGGCCAGGTTCACGATCACAATTTCCAGGACAATTATGAAATTAAAAGTAACGTTCATATTAGTAATCCTCATATTTTGGATGATTCTTCCATGTATTATTTTTTTAATGGATCTAAAACTATTATAGTCGTTTTATCGAGTATAGTCAATTAAATGATACTACCATATACTTTTATAGAAGCGGAGGTGTATTATGATCGTCTATGATCCATTTTGGAATACATTAGAAAAAAAAGGCGTCAGCACCTATGCTCTGATAACTCGCTATAATATCAGCAGTTCTACGATTTCGCGGCTGAAAAACAACAAGCCGGTTACCACCACGACGCTCAATGATCTCTGCCGCATTCTGCAGTGTTCCGTATCGGAAATACTTCAATATGTAGATGTCGAAAATCAATAAAAAAGAACTCCTTTTATCTTCATTCTCATGCTGATAAAAGGAGTTTATTTCAAACCAATAATAAGTATTTCCATTACAATAATTCCATCGAATCCTTTAATTCCTTTATAATTATTATGCTTGTATCCTAGAATAATTACTTCTTGCTCCGCTCCACTCAGCCTGCTTTTCTTTCAAGCCTCAGCTTGTCTGCAATAATTGCGATAAATTCTGAATTGGTTGGTTTTCCTTTATCGTTGTGTACCGTATAGCCAAACAGGCTATTGATCGTTTCAATTTTTCCTCTGTTCCACGCAACTTCGATGGCGTGCCGGATTGCTCGTTCTACCCTGCTGGGGGTCGTATTATTGAGCTGTGCGATAGCCGGATATAATTCCTTTGTCACTGCTCCCAAAAGGTCCATATCCTTTACCACCATGGTAATGGCATCCCTCAGATACTGGTAGCCTTTTATATGAGCTGGTACGCCCACTTCATGAATGATATTGGTGATATCGACTTCCAGATCCTCGCGGGAATCCTCCTCCTGATTGTTGAGTATGGCTCTGGCAAAGCTGATCTTTCCTTCTTCCTGGGAGTCGTTTCCTGCCAGCTGGTTGATCCTTTTCAGCAGAATATCCAAGCTGAAAGGCTTCACGATGTAATACTCTGCTCCAAGGTTGATGGCCTTCTGTGTTATCGTCTCCTGTCCTACCGCAGAAAGCACGATTGTTCGCGGATACACCGGCAGATCCATTCCGCTGATGGTTTCCAGGACGCCAAGTCCATCCAAATGGGGCATTATCATATCCAGAACTAAAACCTCGGGCATATGTTCTTTTATGGCATCCACCGTTTTTACTCCGTCGTGGGTGATAAACGAGATTTCGATATCGTCCTTATCCTGGAAAAAATCCGACAGAATGTCACAAAAGTCTTTGTTGTCATCAGCAATACCGATTTTAATTCTTTTCATGTAATCCTCCTTTGTCAATAAACGCATTAAACATTTGTTTTCCTCTTTTTCTCTCTATTGGCTTGTTATTCCATATATAATTTTAGATTATCCTGTAAAAATAGCAACGAAAAAAGAAAGTCATTTTGCGTAGTATTTCGACAAATTTCTCAGTTATGAGTCAGACTCCTGCAGCATCCATTCGATAAAGATGCCGTATCCTTTCTTGGGATTATTGACAAATACATGGGTTACCGCGCCTATGATGCGATTGTTCTGGATGATCGGGCTGCCGCTCATTCCCTGAACAATGCCGCCGCTCTTTTCCAGAAGCCGCGGGTCGGTTACTTTAATTACCATTCCTTTATCTGACGGCTCACTCTGATGGTCGATTTTTTCAATCTCGATTTCAAACCGTTCCAGCTTATTGTCGTCCAGCGTGGTTAGAATATAGGCTTTTCCCTTTTCTATCTGATCCTGCCTGCCCACCACCAGAGGCTTTGAATAAAGCGGGTTTTCAATGGGATGATACGCATTGCCGAACACACCGTAAGAGCTGTTTTTCTCCAGGCCTCCCAGGGGTGATTCCGCTTCGTAAAAGACGCCTCTTATTTCACCGGGGGTTCCGGCAGTACCTTCCTGAATGGACTGTACCTGCGCCTGCAGCAACTGACCCTTATCTACCGATAAGATCGAACCGGTTTCCGGATCTACAATGGGATGGCCCAGCGCGCCAAAAGACTGGTCCACCGGATTGTAGTAGGTAAGCGTGCCGATACCGGCAGTCTTATCCTTAACCCATACGCCCAGCTTATACAGATTGTCGTCTTTTGCCACCACCGGCGTCAAATTGATATCCAGCTTCTGGGTCTTTCTCTTTATTTTCAGTTTTACGTCGCCCTGAATCTTGTTTACCAAAGCCTGAACTTCATCGGCTTTGTACACCTTGGTTCCGTTTATTTCCAGAATCATGTCACCGATCTGCAGTCCCGCCTTAATTCCAGGGTTTACCTTTTCTCCGTCTGCGGTTTCGATTTCCTCCAGCCCTACGATCAAGACGCCTTTAACGTCCATTCTGACACCTACGGAATGGCCTCCCGGAACCAGTACGGTTTCGGATACCACATCCACGCTTGCCGTATCATCGTTTTTCATAGTAAACTGACCGATGATGATGATCGTAAGGAGGAGGCCCACAAAGATCAGGCCCCCCTTTTTTATCGCACTCTTCATTGCTGCCTCCTCTAGCTATCAAAGTTTTGCAGGAAGTCTGCCAACTCATCCTTGGAGTTGACCTGAAGGCCCTCTGCCAGCATCTGCTGGTCTTCCTTGCTCAGCAGGGCAAAGGGGATCGTCGTGATCTGATAGAGACTTTCCTCGCCGTTTTCATTACAGTAGAACACTTTCACAACGCCCTCTATTTCCCGTATGAGAAAATAGGTCTGCTGTGTTTCTTCGGTTTGCGTAGTTTCGCTTTCATCTGTCGTTTCTTCGTCGGTTTCATCCGAAGTTTCATCGTCCCTGCTGTCAACGACTGCGGGACTCTGTGTCGTGCTCTGTGTCTGCTGATCGACCTCTGTAGCAGTATTGGCTTTCTGACTGCTTCCGTCGTAATTGACCCATACGCCGAAGGCCAGCAAAGCTGCTGCGATGATTCCATAGAACCATTTACTTTTAAAAAAACTCTTTTTCTGATTACTAAACATAACACCACCTCATTTGGTAGTATTATCTAATAATTAGAATTTAATACCTCTTACGCCGATAAGCTGTGAGAAAAATCAGGAAAACCGCTGCAAGCAGGAGAAATACCCATACTCCCAGAGAAAAACGGTCTCCCGTCTGCGGTGAACGGTCTTTTTTCTCAGGAACGGTTTCGGCAGGCAATTTCTTATTTGTCATTTCGCATTTTACGATTTCCCCATGCTCTTTTATTTCAAAAGGAAACGCGGTCTCATCGATCTGATATCCCTTGGGAGCATCGAATTCACGGAAATAATACTTTCCTGCCGGCAGCTTTTCGAAGAAAGCCTTTCCTTCTTTATCCGTTCTTTTCTGAATCAAGACTTTTTTATGTTCATCCAGGATTTCGATACCCGTATCGGGAAGCGGGCTTCCTGTGGAAACATCTGTCTTTTCAATCTCCACGCCGCCCTTTGTCAGTTCATTGGTAAGCTCCACGCTGACAGATGTCAGGGCCGTATCCCCTCCCGCAAAACGCAATTCTGTCGTTACCGGTTCCGGTAACAGCTGATACCCGAGAGGCGCTTCCTTCTCCACTATATTGTATTTTCCTAAATATAATTCCTTGGAAGTTGCGTTTCCCTCTTTATCTGTGACAATCGTGTCAGCCAGCTCTCCGGCTTTCAGACGAACAGTACCGTCCTTTGTGACGATATCCTCAGCCGCCAAAATGTCAAAACGAACATTCTCAAGGTTTTTCCATCCTGTTTTTATCTCTCCCTCCTGTGCATCTGCGGTCTCTCCCTTTTTATGTAGTCGGATAACGCCCTTCTGCGGCATATCCTTTTGCTCCACGGTTACAGTCCCGGTGGTGCTGTCGGAAATTGTAAAGGATACCGGTTCTTTTTCCAAAAGATAGCCTTCCGGCGCCTGCATTTCCCGAACTTGATAGACGCCTGCTCCCAGCGCCTTGGGCAGCCGGACTTTCCCATCCGCGCCAGTGGTCAGCCCCTCTGCCACCAGACTGCCGTCAGATGTGCTGTTCACCTGAAAAACCGCCGGAGCACCGGTTACCGGCTTTCCGGTTTCCTTATCCTTCTTCTCAATCTGTACTTCCGGCGCGCTCACTGTGCGAAGGCCCAGATACATGGAAAACTGATCCGTTGAGCCCATAATCATCGACTGATACGCAGAATTTGTCGTACAGTTCCAAACCAGAATCTTACCGGAAGAACTGCCGCCGTCCAAGGTGTTTTTCCCTGTCAGGATTATCGGTGAAGCAATGGGCGAGGCGCTTTTGAAGGTATATTGATTGCCGCTGCGGGCCACAGTTACGCCGGGAATGTCGCTTTTGATCCCGCTGCTTTTCTTGTTGGTATCGGTTAAGGTCACCGTCCACTGGCCGGCCGCCTGATCGTACCGCATATCATATACGGGTGCTCCCGCTTTGCTCTCAGACGCAAAGCTGTGTACCTTCAGGTGGTCATTCACCTTTTTTATCAGCCAGTCATAACATTTTTCCGCCGGTCTTCCTTTGAGAAAGCCATACATGTGTTTTGCCGGCATGCTGTGGGCTTTCGCCAGTTTTGTTCCGTTTGGCCTGCCGTCTTTTTTGACAATGGTTCGAAGCCCCTGCTGCGCTTCCCAGATCAGGACCTGAGTAGCAAAATAATAATCTGCGTCATTGGCCCCGGAAACGGGCACTTTCCGCGAACCGTTTCTGCCATAGCACAGAGCTGCCGAAATGATCTTCTGTGTATCGGCGGGCAGATTCTGAAACAGTGTTTTATCTTTGCCGGAGTCATAAGCCTTATAATTGGCCGTATCGGCAAATCCGGCGCCAAACTCGATACAGTACCCATACCGGGCGCTGCCGCTGGTCTTATCGCTGATCTTCAGGTACCGCCACCTGACTTTGCTGCGGCCGTTGCCTGCTTTTATCTTCTTTGTGCCGTTGCTGTTATAGAAAACAGTCTTCACGTTTTCATTTATGTAGTATTGTTTCCCGTCTTTCCCCACCAGTATCTTGGTAAAATCCGCAGACCCCTTATCTCCGTGCTCCCAGGCGGCGAAAACCGCGGCAGGAAACAAAGAGACCGCCATACAGACAGCCAGTACCCAGGAAAGCACCCTTTTGTTCCTTTTCATAATATCCCCCTAAACCATAATTTGTTCCTTTAATTTTTCAAATGTCTTGTCCCCAATTCCGCTGACATTCTTCAAATCCTCAGGTTTCTTAAAATAACCGTTGTTTTTTCGGTAATCCATTATCTTTTCCGCAGTGGCAGGCCCCACTCCGTTCAGAGTCTGCAGTTCTTCGGCGGTGGCAGTGTTGATGTTGACCTTTGTCTTTTGTTCACCTGAGCTTCCCTGCTCTGCGGCTGCGGCGGCTATTCCGGAAATATCCTCCCCCTTGGCCGGAATATAGACCTTCTCTCCGTCTGAAAGAAAGGCTGCCTGATTGATTCCCGCCGTATCAGCGTTGCTTTTCAGCCCTCCTGCCGCAGAAACCGCGTCCGCCACCCTGCTGTCCGCTTTCAATTCTACCACCTGAGGCGTGTTTACAGCCCCTCCTACATCTACAATAATGGATTCCGGCTCTTCTGTCTCCTCCCCAGCCTCACCGCCGACAGAAGCCTGCTGCGCGGATTCCGAAACAGCCAGCTTCTCCTGGCCGTCATCTCCGCCCAGTACAAAAACAAAAAAAGCAGCCGCAATAATCACAGCGATCGCAGCTACTTTTATCAGAATCTTTTTGTTGCTGAGCAGAAACTCTTTGTTCAGATATTGTTTCATCTCAAAATCCCCTTTCATGAATGTTTTACATTATTTTACAATTCATAAAGGGGATTGTCAATATATTACATGTAAATTTTGTCAGTCGTTAAAATGAATTTTCGTCCGCAGAACATCCATTTCCGACCGGTCAGTATCAACCATAAGAAAGCGCGTCAGAGCGGCTATCAAAAGCTCCGGACTGAGATTCGATTCGCTTCCACAGTCCAGAATCGCCGTTACCAGTAAGTTTTCACCGGCAATGACGAAATTGAGCAGACGGATTTTGTCCCGTATGTTCACATCTTTCATCTCTTTAGATTTTTTCTGCTTTTTCGGTACCAGGATTTCTTTCTGTTTCAGAAATTCCTCACAAAGGGTCTGTCCGTCCTTTTTCGGCTCCCTTCCCAAAGGTATGCCGATGATATATTCGGCCGATTTCGTTCTGGCCGCCAGACTTTTCTTCTGCCCAATCAGCTTTTTACATTCAAACAGGTTCACGCCTTCGGGCATCTGACGGTCCAGCGCCTTTTTCAGCTCGCTTTCGGAATAGTCCTCATCTGTCTCAAATTCCAGGTATTCTCCGATGCTGGAATACCCCAGAGACAATGGCTGGGCAAATCCCATTTTGGGGTGCGGATTGAACCCCTGCGAATAGGAAAGCTTGATTCCTGCCTTTTTCAGAGCTCGTTTAAAGAGCCTCAGCATATCCAGATGGGAGGTATAGCAAATATATCCTTCTTTTGAAAATTTGATCGCGTATTGACTCATTCGTTCACCTCCGGCATACAATTGGCTTTACTGTTCATTCCGCATCCTGCGCAGCCCTTGCGGCAGTCCTCCGTAATCTGTTCCTTTCTCGCCTTTTCGTTTTCACGGATCAGGAAATCCTTTGAAACGAAGCAGTCGATCATATCCCATGGCAGGATTTCATCATAGTCTCTGGCGCGGGTACTGTAAAAGGCCGGGTCGATTCCCGTTTCGGAAAAGGCCTGTTTCCACAGCTCCGCTTTGAAATGCTCCGACCAGCCGTCAAATTTGCAGCCCAGTTCAAAGGCGCGGATCAGGGCCTTGCCGATTCTGCGGTCGCCTCTTGCGAATACGGCTTCTATGGCGCTGACTTCCGTGTCGTGATAATTAAAGGTAACACCCTTGATGGATAGCTTTTTCGTCAAATAATCGTGTTTCTTAAAGAAGGCTTCCTCCGTATCCTGGGCCTCCCACTGAAACGGTGTATGGGCTTTGGGCACAAAGTTGGAAATGCTGACCGTAACATTGAAACGGCCTCCTTTTCTGCCCTTGATCTCATAATTGATTTCCTTGATCTTTCTTGCGATTTCGGCAATGCCGGAAAGATCCTCATATGTTTCCGTAGGCAGGCCGATCATGAAGTACAGCTTTACGTTGCTCCATCCCAATTCCAGAGCCTGTCTCACGGCCCCGTAGATATCTTCCTCCGTGATGCCTTTGTTGATTACATCCCGCAGTCTCTGGGAGCCGGCTTCCGGCGCAAAGGTCAGTCCCGACTTCTTATATCCCTGAATCTCCTGCAGCACATTGAAGGAAAAGGAATCCAGACGCAGAGACGGCAGGGAAAGGGAAACGTTCCGTTCCTTGCACATGGCCATCAGATCCAGAGCCAGTTCTTCAAAGCGGGAATAATCGCTGGTGGAAAGAGATAATAGCGATAATTCCTCATGTCCGGTGTTATCCAGCTGATTTTCTACGATCCTTTTTATGGTCTCAGGCTCCCGTTCGCGGACAGGCCGGTAAATCATGCCTGCCTGACAGAAACGGCATCCCCTGGTACATCCGCGGAAGGTTTCCACAACTGCCCGGTCATGAACCACTTCAATAAAAGGTACAATCAGTTCTTCCGGGAAAAATGCGTTATCCAGATCCTCGATCAGGGCCCGCTGAACCTTTTCCGGAGCGCCTTCGAAGGTTCTGCGGATTTCTTTTATCGTTCCGTCCTCGTTATAGACCGGCTGATAAAAACGCGGCACGTAAACGCCTGGAATCCGGCAGACGGCCTTTAAATATTCTTCCTTGGACTGGCCTTCTTTTTTCTCTTTAATCACCTGAGGCAGCAATTCTTCCCCGTCTCCGATGAGGAAAACATCGACGATGTCAGCCAGCGGTTCCGGGTTATAGGCACAGGGACCTCCGGCGAGAATAATCGGATAGGAATCGTCTCTTTCCTCAGAAAGAAACGGTATTTTTGCCAGAGACAGCATATTGAGGAGATTGGTAAAGGAAAGCTCGTACTGAAGGGTAAAGCCGATGAAATCCAGCTGAGAGGCCGGTGTTTTGGTCTCCAGGGTAAACAGCTCCATGCCTGTTTGCCGCATCTGCTGCTCCATATCCATGGCCGGCGCGAAAAGTCTTTCGCAATAGATATCCTTTTCCTTATTGAGGATGTGATACAGGATCTGCATACCCATATAAGACATGCCGATCTCATAGGTATCGGGAAACGCGAAACCAAAGCGCCAGGCCACCTGCTCCGGGTCCTTGACCGCCGCATTGATCTCGCCGCCGATATAACGGGCCGGTTTTTCTACTTTTTTCAATAACTTGTCCAGTTCTTTACTAATTTCCATTTACATACCTTTCATCAGTTGATCTAAAGTCATTCCCACAGTTTTCTCAATTCCGCCGATCAGCTCCTGCGCTTCCTTTTTCTTTTCCAGTATCCGTTTTTCCGCATCCGCATGACCCTGCTTTCTGGCCTTTTCGATGATATACTCCATGCGTTTGTCCAGACCTACATAGGTATCTTCCTTGACCACACGGTCACCCAGACATACAAGGTCCGTTTCGTTGACGTGCTCCACAGCAGAAAAAGGTGAATAACGCATATGCACCTTGATGATATCGGCCTCCTGATCATAGCCCAGGGACTTGGCCAGCTCATAGCCCTTTTCCCAGTGCTCGTCCTCGACCCGGGCAATGTCGTGGATCAGGCCCGCCGCCTCGATCAGCTCCAGATCCAAATGATAGCCGTGTTGGTTCAAGGCTTTTCCCATCTTTACCGCCGTATCGGCCACTGCCTTGCAGTGCTTCACCACATGCTCCGGCGTCTTATATTCTTCCAAAAGCCGCAGACACTCCTGTCTGCTCGGATGTTTTTGTCTCATAGTTAAAATCAGTCCTTCCTGCGGCAGATCCGCATTCAAATAGCGGAACTATTATACCATAAATTCAGTCCAGATTTCGAAAAGAATAATAAAATTCCCGGTCTCCTTCTTTTTTGAAGGTGGCGATAACCTGCCCTTTTTTAACCCGGTCCAGCTCTTTTACATAGACTCCCGTGCAGTTGCCGTATATGCTCTCCGCTTCGTCGCCGTGGTTGATCTTAATGAATTTGCCGATCTTTTCGTTTTCACCTACAGCCGACACGGTGCCTGCCCCCACTGCGTAAACGGATACGGTTTCGCCTTCCTTTGCCTCATCGGCTGGTTTTCCGTATTTGCCTTCCTCTTTGGTGGATAAAACGGCGTTGGTCACGGTTACAGGCGCTTTCGCGATGGTTGTAATGCTGTTCTTAGCAAAGGTCATGGCATCGGATACCGTATAGTTCTTAGAAAGATAAGCTATGGCCGCTTCGCTTCCCCGGTTGAGCTGGGGAACATCCACGCTACGGGCCAGCAGCAGGGCAAGAGCGACGATCACGCAGACGCCTGTCTGTTTTAATAGTTTTGATTTCCACATAAAATTTCCCTCCTGGAACATCTTATGCGGAAACCACAAAAAAAGAAGGTTCCTCACCTTCTTTTTCCATTGGGCATTATCTAAAATTCGTCGTAATATTCGAATTCGTAATCTATGACCTTCACAACGTCTCCTTCTTCCAGTCCCATTTCTTTGAGTTTTTCAAAGACGCCGCTCTTTTCAATGTATTTGTAAAGGTAGCGCATAGAACCGGAATCATTGAAGTTGGTGGAGTTGAAGATCTTCTCCAGCTGTTTTCCGGTGAGCACGAATCCGTCTTCATCCCGGGAAATATAGATCTCTCTGTAATCGAGATCTTCATTGTCCCTTTCGAAATCAAAGGTTTCGATATATTCTTCTTCCGGCGGCCCCTGATCCAGACGGGCAAGCTCTGCTGCTGCCTCCGCCAGAACTTCCTTGACGCCGATGTTGATGGGAGCTGACATAGGGAACACTTTATAGCCCTTGCCTTCCACGTATTCTTTAAAACGCTTGTATTCCGGTCCGTCTTCATCAATCATGTCAATCTTGTTGGCGGCAACGATCTGCGGTTTTTTCAGCAGCTGCGGATTGTATTGCTCAAGCTCTTTATTGATCTTGTCAAAATCTTCGATCGGGTCCCTGCCTTCGCTGCCGGAAATGTCCACCACATGAATCAGCACCTTAGTCCGTTCAATGTGCTTTAGGAAACGGAAACCAAGTCCCGCGCCCTGGTGGGCGCCTTCGATGATGCCGGCGATATCCGCCATTACAAAGCTGGTATCGTAAATCTGTACAACTCCCAGGTTGGGGTCGATGGTGGTAAAGTGATAGTCGGCGATCTTCGGTTTTGCGCTGGTAGCGACAGACAGCAGCGTGGATTTTCCCACATTAGGGAAGCCCACAAGGCCCACGTCAGCAATCAGCTTCATTTCTAGAATTACGCTGCGCTCTTTGGCAAAGCCCCCTGCTTCTGCGAAGTTGGGTGCCTGTCTCACAGAATTTTTATAGTGAACGTTGCCCTTTCCGCCTTTTCCGCCTTTGGCCGCAACAAAAGAATCGCCGTCATTTACCAGGTCTTTCATAACTAACCCTGTCTCTTCGTCGATGACCACGGTTCCCGGCGGTACTTTAATAATCAGGTCGTTTCCGTCCCTGCCGAACTTTTTCTTCTTCATGCCATCCTGACCGTTTTCCGCTTCATATTTACGTTTATATCGGAAATCCATCAGGGTCCTCAGGCTGCCGTCGGCCTGGAACACTACGTCCCCGCCTTTTCCGCCATCTCCCCCGTCCGGGCCGCCTTCCGGCACATAAGGCTCTCTGCGGAAGGAAACGGCTCCGTTGCCGCCCTTACCGGAACGGATCATTATTTTGGCTCTGTCTACAAACATCAGAACCTCCTTTTTCTCTAATATCAAAAGCCCCTATATTGTATAGGGGCTCTCAAAACATGTTTTAAGCTTCTTTTGGATATACGCTTACTTGCTTTCTGTCTTTGCCGAGTCTTTCGAACTTTACAGCTCCGTCAATCTTTGCAAATAAGGTATCGTCTCCGCCGATTCCTACGTTGTTGCCAGGGTGGAACTTGGTTCCTCTCTGACGAACCAGAATGCTTCCGGCGCTCACGTACTGACCGTCTCCACGTTTAACTCCTAACCGTTTCGACTCACTGTCGCGACCGTTCTTCGAGCTTCCTACACCTTTTTTACTTGCCATGAAAAGACACCTCCTCGCTATATCAATCTACTTGGAAATTAATTACTTTAACGCTTCTTCAATTGCTTCAAGAATAACCGGCTTTGTCGCCTTTTCATCGATGTCGATGCTGTTTTCTTTTGCAAATTCGATGAGCTCAGCCTTCTTCATGGATTTTAAAGACGGCTTCTGGGAATCGTCAGCAGCGGCTTCTGCCGGCGCCTCTTCCTTTGCAGGTGCTGCGGCTTTCTTTGCCGGAGCCGTTCCATCCGCTGAAATTCCTGTAATTTCAACTAATGTGTATGGCTGTCTGTGTCCCTGCTTTTTTCTGTAGTCTTTCTTTGCCTTGTACTTGAAGATGATGACCTTGTCACCCTTTGCGGTTTCGATCGCGTCTCCGTATACGGCGGCACCGTCTACATAAGGTGCTCCTACTTTTGCGTCAGTTCCTTCGCCGAGAACCAGTACTTTGTCGAACTTAATCTGTTCGCCGTCATCCACCTTTAATTTTTCTACTCGGATCTGATCTCCTTCGGCTACACGGTACTGTTTTCCGCCTGTTTCAATAATTGCGTACATTTTGGTATGTTACCTCCTCTATCCAGTCTCGCCAGTGTGGGCAGCAAATTCATGCTTTACAAAACAGCCCAGTTTGTGCGGCTTACAGTAATATATAATACCATGCGGACAGGCTGGTGTCAAAGGTTTTTTGCGGTTATGAAGGGTTTTGCAGGACAGAGACATGAAAAGCCGAAAAAGAGATAGTTACAAAGCTTCAATTTCATCAGGCGCAAGACCCGTAAGCTCTGCGATTTCTTCCAGGGAAATTCCCCGGCTTTTCATTTTCAAGGCAATTTCTTTCTGCTTTTCCCGTGAACCTTCCCGGTGACCGGCAAATCGGCCCTCTTTCATACCGGCTTCGTATCCTTCCTGGCGTTCCATCAGTTTTTCTTCCCATGCGTTCATGTATTTCACCCCGATTTCTTCGTCGGCCTTGATGGCCTGAATCTTTTCATGGATTTTCCGAATCGTTTTGCTGGATGAAGCCTCTGCTGTTTCTGTGGTAGTGTGTTCAAAATACCGGAGTAGCGCAGGCAGCTCCGGATTCATATTCTCAGGTTTTCTGCCATGGGTATTGAAGAAGATCCGAACTGCGCCGTCCTCCAGCCGCAGGCCGGGAATTTCCTCACATTCCATACGGAAGGTATACTGATAGAGGCCCTTGCCGAAAAGATCAAACGGCATGATCATGATGACGTATACATCATTCAGCTCATTGAAGTCGATCGTCCCCTTCTTCAGGAGTCTGCTGTCAATGAGGCTGTGGTAAAACCTGCTGCGCCTCGGTAAGTTAAAGGTGTTCTTTTTCTGCACTTCCGCATTATAGACCGTTTCGTCCTCATCCATTGCCCAGATATCCAGCTTGACCTGGCGGTTCCACAGCGTGCTGCGTTTTTCTTTTTCCACCTGCGGCAGATGCTTCAATACGACTTCTTTGCCAAGGAGGATTTCCAGCACCATTTCCACGATTTCCGGATCTTCCATAGCTTCCGCAAACAAAAACCGATCCAGCAAATTCAAATCTTTCAGTTCTTTCTCTAATTGCATATTTCTCCCCTTATTATAAACGTTTTTCATCGCCATTACAATTGACACAATGAATTGTAATATATTTACTTTTAATATATCATACCATTGCCTATATGTAAATATATGTAAATTCATTATTTGAAAGCTCTCTGCGTTTAGCGGCCTGTTTTCATCTTAAACGCATAAAAGCGCCAGGGACATCCGAGATGCTCTGGCGCTTAAAAAACAGTTATTCTCAATCGGGAGTTTCATTCGCTATCCTCTCAGCAGCACTACTTCGCCATGGCATACAGCGCCCGCGCATAAATTTTACTCAGCAACAGCAAACGTTCACAGGAAATATGCTCATCCTGCTTGTGAAAGCACAGCTCCTCCCCGCGAATGGAAGGCCCGTAAGGGATGAAGTTTTCCAGAATTCTGGCATAGGAGCCGCCGCCATGGGCTACAGGCTGACTCTCCTCATCGCCGGTCATATCTCTATAGATATCTGTCAGGGTTTGGACCAGTGGGCTTTCCGGGTCCACGTAAAAGTGCGGATTACGCATTATAATTTCACAGCGCGACTCGGATTTAGCGGCGGCGCAGGAAAGCTGTTCTTCTAAAAGGGTGGTATCCTGCGTGACCGGGTAGCGGATATTCATCCCTGCGTACAGGCTGTTTTCGTCCATGCGGAAGATCCCCAGATTATTAGTCAGAGGGCCGGTATGATCGCAGAAAGCCACGCCCAGCCCACTGCCATCCGTATCAAAAGCAATTTGATCCGCCCAGGCATGAAGTGTTCTGCAGGCGCTCTGCGGGAAAAATTCCAGTTTGCGCAAAACCCGCAGCAGCAAAGAACCGGCATTGATTCCGATCTCCGGAGCCGAAGCATGAGCCGATTTTCCCACAGTATAAATAGTCAGCCGGTCGCCGTCCTCCATGGCTTTAATTCTGCCTGCAGGCAGAATTTCTTCCGCTGTCCGCAGGATCTTCGCTCTCTGCTCTTTGGTCCCTTCAAAGACGGCTTTTGCTTCCGGTATCACCACATTCAAAGCGCTGCCGGCGCTGATGCTCCGCAGCACCGGCTGTTCTGTTCCGCACTGTTCACCTGAAAAGGTCTTATGAAACTCATAACTTAAAAAGCCCTTTTCCGCAAAGGCCGCAGGAAACCAGGAATCAGGAACGATTCCGCAGATGGGCATTTTATCCGTATGCTCTTTATAATAGCGGATGCACGGGAAATATCCCTGTTCTTCATTGGTACCGATGATATGCTTGATTTGGCGGCGCAGCGGCACGCCGCTTTCCTTTAAAGCCAGACAAGCATAAAAAGCGGCAATGAAACATCCCTTATCATCCACCGCTCCCCGTCCATAGATGTTTCCATCCACTACCTGGCCGCCGTAGGGCTCATAGGTCCAGCCTTCTCCCTCCGGTACGACATCCATATGGCAGATCACGCCGGCGGCCTCTTCGCCTTCGCCAAAATTGATTTCACCGGCATAATTGTCGAAGTTTACACATTCAAAGCCTTTTTCACGCCCCAGATTCATGGCAAAGTCAAAAGCTTCTTTAGGGCCTCTGCCAAAAGGCGCGTCCGGTTCCTCCGGCCCCAATACCGATTTTATCCGTATCAGTCGGCAGAGATTGCCAACCATTTCCTGATGATACCCTTCCAGCAGTTCGTCAAATTTTTTCTCGATCATATCCGTCTCCTTATCTGCCAAAATCGCTGATATCCTGTCTTAAAAAATGTATGGCCCCCTCCACGTCTCTGTTTTCCAGACATTCGATAATCTTGGCATGGTATTTGGTGTCCGTGGGGAATACGATTTTCTTCCACTTATCCCAGTAAAACTGAGCGTACGCCCGCGTCAGCGTATCCAGCGACTGCTTTAGCATATTATAAGAGAACTCATTGCCGCAGAAGGAAATCAGTGCCAGATGAAAATTCATATTATGCTCCCAATGTATCCAGAAATCGTTTTTCGCCTGATCGTTTTCGCACAGATCATTGATTGTTTTCAGTCTTTCGATCTGATCTGTGCCAATCTGATGGATACATTCTCTGAGACTGCCCCCTTCCAGCACCAGCCTGAATTTCAGGATGTTTTCAATATCCGTTCTCGTCAGCTGCACCACCACATAGCCAAAGCGGGGCATACTTTTCAACACCCCTTCGCTGCACAGCTTGCCCAAAGCTTCCCTCACCGGCGACTTGCTCACCTTATATTTTTCAATCAGCTGTTTTTCACTGATAATATCATTGGCCGTGTATTCGCCTTCGATGATCGCTGAAAAGACTTTATTGTAAATCATATCTTTTAAATTCCCGTTCTCTGCCATTGTCTCTCCTGTTCTCTCCCATTTGTCTTTTTTCTATCATACCACAACGGCGGCTTTAAAGTAAACGGCTGTCAGCCATTGAATTTGCGCAAAATAAAGGTATTGACTCGTGGTTATATCTCTGATATTATCAGTAATATAATTAACCCGGTAAACAGGAGGTAAGAACATGGATGAAAAAACTGCCGCTTCGTATATACGAATACTGGAAAAGGAGCTGATACCGGCCCTCGGCTGTACGGAACCGGGAGCGCTGGCCTATGCCGCCGCCAAAGCCGTGCAGATCCTTGGGAAATTTCCCCAGAGCATGTCCGTCAATTGCAGCGGAAATATTATTAAAAATGTCAAAGGCGTCTTTGTGCCCAACTCGGGCGGTCTGCGGGGCGTAGAAGCAGCGGCGATCCTGGGCGCCGTAATCGGAGATCCTTCCAAAGAGCTGAACGTTCTGGAACAGGCCGGCGAGGTTGACCGCGAAAAGACCCGGTCCCTTCTTGCCGCTGATTTTTGTACATGCACGCTGCAGGAAGGTGAAGACAATCTGTATATTGACATTTCGGTGCTGGCTGGAGATGAATCCGCAAGAGTCATTATAAAAAACACCCATACGAATATTGTCCTCATCCAACACAACGAAGAGCTTCTGCTGGATAAAAAAGATGAAAAGAACACATCGGGAACAGATGATAAAGAACGTTTGAATATCAAGGATATTGTGGCCTTTGCCGACCAGTATGATATCACGCCGCTTACGGAACTTTTGGAGCAGCAGATTCAGGTAAACTGTGCGATCGCACAGGCCGGCCTGGATGAAAATTATGGGGCCTGTGTGGGGAAAACTCTCTTAGAGACAGAAGGCAGCTCGGTTCATGTGCGGGCGAAAGCAAAGGCAGCGGCCGGATCGGACGCCAGAATGGGCGGCAGCTGTCTGCCGGTTATCATCAATTCCGGCAGCGGAAACCAGGGAATCACTGTGACGGTTCCTGTTGTGGAATATGCCGAAGAATTACAGCTGAGCCGTGAAAAACTGCACCGGGCGCTGGTTCTGAGCAACCTGATTTCCATCCATATCAAGCATTATATCGGAAATCTGTCCGCCTTCTGCGGCGCCGTAAGCGCAGCCTGCGGCAGCGGAGCAGCCATCACCTACATGCACGGCGGCAGCCTCCTGCAGATATCCTCGACCATCGTCAACACCCTTGCTAATGTGGGCGGTATCGTCTGTGACGGAGCCAAAGCTTCCTGTGCCGCCAAGATCGCCTCTGCTCTGGACGCCGCCATCATGGCTCACAACATGTCCATGAGAAGCCGCGGATTTCAGGCCGGTGAAGGGTTTATCACTGAAGATATTGAATCTACTATCGCCAATATGGGCTACATCGGCCGGGAGGGAATGAAAACCACGGATATAGAAATTCTCAAGCTGATGCTGAAAAATCGTATTTGCGATTAGGTCAAAAAATCAAACAGGCGGGTATAAGAATCGACGCTTTTATTCTTATACCCGCCTTATTCATTTTTTAATTTTCTTCTTCCTTAATGTCGATGTCCAGGCCATTGACCTCAACATGGTCGTTGATGCCGATTACAAGGCACTTCCTGCCGTCAATGACTCTGGTTTCCACCAGATCGGCCCGGTCCGGACTCACTTTGATTACCACATCCGGCGTCTCGATGCTGAATTTTTTCGTTTCCGCCACATTGGCAGCCATCAGTCTCCGGCGCTCCCCTGCCGTCTGCTCAAAGGTGGTTTCCACCTTCTCCAGTTTCTCTTCCGAGGCTCCGCTCCGTTCCAGCAGCCTGCGCATATCGAACTTGTCCAGCTCCAGCGGTTCGGGCTCCTCCTTGCTCTCCTCGATCATTTCCTGCAGATTGTCGTGGATGCATCTGACCATGGAAAAATCGCATTCCTCGCCCAGAGACTCAGAAATGATCTCGTTGAAAGTCACCTTCTGGTTCTCCGCAGAAAGAGGAATTTCGCTTCCCAGCAGTTCTTCAATCAGCTTTGGCTGCAGTTCTTCCGGTTTTTTGGAAAAGTACAGCGCCTGATGAATATCCGCGGTCCGGTCGTTGAAGGCCGGAAAGAGAAAACCTTTGGCCGGCGGATCGACCACCCAGTCCCTGCTGCGCCCTACGATGCTGTTCTGATCCGCGTCATAGCTGAGGCCCGCCTTTGAAAGCTTGACCGGACAGATGCTGCAGAGGATATGCTCATATATATTGTCCGAAGCATCGAACATTTCCAGGCCGTCTTCCGCTTTTCCCGGGACATCGTAGACCGCATGGATCAGGATTATATAGTAGTTTTCTCCGTATTCATAGTTATCAATGATCTTATTGAAAAATTCATCCACCAGGGACTCGTCCTGCAGCTTGCTGTTACGCAGGCGCAGGAGGAATTCCTGAGTTCCTCCCGGCTCTTCCTGAGACAATGGGAACTCCATATTAATCAGCTTTTTTCCCAGAGTCCCGGTGAGAGTCTGCTTAAAGATTTCAAAATACTTAAAAGCCTCTTCCTCAGGAAGGGATAAAAAAGAACGGTTCACTTCGTACTTGCGCGTTTTTTCCGCATCCACATAGCAGCCGCACATGCGGGTGATGGCGCAGTTCTCAGGAGTAAATTGTTTCTTGATTTCCAGAATTTCTTTACTAATCATGTTTATAGTCCTCTCTTTTATAGTCTGCGCAGGCCTTCCCAGCCTGCTATCATTATACAGTGGGGTATAAATTTCGCTGTGACCCTATGCAGCAGGCAGATCGGTCCCGGCGTGGAAACGGCCATCCCCAGCCTGCTGTCTCGCAGCGCCCTCCGAACGACTCTCTGCGAGGTGGACGCAAAAGGAAAGTGCCGAACCGCACGTCCATTTTTCGTATCCTTTGCAGTAGGAATAAACTCAGTGTCGCGCACCCAGTAGGGGCATACGGCGGTGACCAAAATTCCCCGACCGAAAAGTTCCCAGCGCAAGGCCCGGCTGTAACGCAGGAGAAACGCTTTGGATGCCGCATAGACATTCAGCGACGGCAGCGGCTGAAAAGCCGCGGTAGAGCAAATCTCCAAAATCCTTGCTCCTTTTGCCATATAGGGAATACAGGCCTCTGTCACAGCGACCGCTGCCCGGCAGTTGAGATCGATCATGTTCAGGCTGTCCTGCACGGAAACCTCTTTATAATTGCCGATCTTTCCGTAACCGGCCGCATTAATTAAAATTCGTACATCGGGAGCCTCATGTTTTAAAAGTTCTGCTAAATCATCCAGCCTCTCCTGCTTTGTCAGATCCAGCGGTAATGTCCGCACCGGCATGGGGATCTCCTCAGCCAACTCTTTCAGCCGGTCCTCTCTGCGGGCGATTATCCATAATTCATCAATCTTTTCCCGCCGGATCTGCCGTGCGAATTGGCGGCCCAGTCCACTGGAAGCTCCCGTTATGACTGCGATTTTCCTTTTGTTCTCCCCCATGAAATGCCTCCCAAAAAACATCGGCAGACAGACGAAAAACGTCTGCCTGTCATTCCCTGCCGGTTATTCTGCACTATTCAATGATAACACCGTCTTCATCCACCTTCAGATCTTCTTCCGTTTCTCCCGTTTTCTCTGTTTCGGCAGCGGCCGCTGCTTTGAGCTGGTCGCGCAGCAGCGTTTCCACCTTCTCCAGGGTTTCAGGATGTTCGGTGAGATAATTTTTTACGTTTTCTCTGCCCTGTCCGATCCGATCGCCGTCAAAGCTGTACCAGGAGCCGGCCTTTTCAATGATCTTCTCCTCCACCGCACAGTCCAGAACATCGCCCTCCCGGGAAATACCCTTTCCGTACATAATGTCGAATTCAGCCTGCTTAAAGGGCGGCGCCACTTTATTTTTTACGACTTTTACCCGCGTGCGGTTACCGAGGAAATTGTCTCCGGATTTGATGCTCTCAATCCTGCGCACGTCAAAACGCATGCTGGCGTAGAATTTGAGGGCCCGGCCTCCAGTGGTCGTCTCAGGGTTGCCGAACATGACTCCTACTTTTTCTCTCAGCTGGTTGATGAATACAACGGAAGTGCCAGATTTATTAATAACGCCGGCCAGCTTTCTCAGTGCCTGGGACATGAGACGGGCCTGCAGGCCTACATGACTGTCTCCCATGTTGCCGTCTATTTCGGATTTTGGAACCAGCGCCGCAACCGAGTCCACGACAACGATATCGATGGCCCCGCTGCGCACCAGCATCTCGCAGATCTCCAGTGCCTGTTCACCGGTATCCGGCTGAGATACCAGCAGTTCGTCCACGTTTACGCCCAGGTTCTTGGCATATTCCGGGTCCAGCGCATGCTCTGCGTCGATAAAGGCAGCCCTGCCGCCTGCCTTCTGCGCCTCAGCGATGATATGTAGGGTCAGAGTCGTTTTACCGGAAGATTCCGGCCCGTAGACCTCGATGATCCTTCCCTTTGGAACGCCTCCGATTCCCGTTGCCAGATCCAGGCTCATGGAACCGGTGGAAATCGCCTCAATATTCATTCTGACGCTGTCATCCCCCAGCTTCATGATCGCCCCCTGGCCGAATTGTTTCTGTATCTGCTTCAGAGCCTCTTGTAAGGCTTTATCTTTATCGTCTTTGTTGATTGCCACGTTCATACCTCCAATGTGAACATTTGTTCGTTTCTCTTATAATACCCCATTCTCTTTCGCAGGTCAAGCAAATTTCCTGAATGTAAATATTTTACATATAAAAAATATCATTTATTTCTCTGGGTGTCAAGGTCCTATTTTCGTTTTCTCGCAATCAGGCCCCGCATACCGGTCGCTAAATCAGCTTGTTGACAACATCCAGCATGGAAAGCACCGCAAAATTCCGGTTCCAATTACGATTGACATTCCGCATCTGTATCTTCCTGCAAATGGTCCTTTCCTGATAATGGGCGCCGATATAGACAAGTCCGACCGGTTTTTCTGCCGTGCCGCCCTCGGGCCCCGCAATACCGGTCACAGAAACACAGATGTCGCTGCCGCTGACTCTGTGAAGCCCCTCGGCCATCTCTCTTGCCGTCTCTTCACTGACCGCCCCATAGGCTGTCAGAGTTTCTTCCTTTACCCCCAGCTCTGCCATTTTAGCATTATTGCTGTAGGTAACTAAGGAGCGGTCAAAAACGGCGGAGATTCCCGACACGCTGGTAAGCGCCGCGGCAAACATTCCGCCCGTACAGGATTCAGCACTGGAAATGGACAGCCCCCGATCCAGCAGTTTCCGGGACACCACATCCACCAGTTCCTCATTGTCACAGCTGTATATATACTCGCCAATGATAGCTTTTACCTTTTCCAGCATAGCGTCCACCGCTTCTTTGGCCTCTTCCTTTGTCGCCCGCTTGGAGGCGATGCGCAGGCAGCACTCCCCTTCCTTAGCGTAGGTGGCCAGAGTAGGATCCGTCTGCTCATCGATCAATGGCAGCAGTTTAGTTTCCAGCATGGACTCCCCGATGCCAAAGGTGCGGATCATCCGATAGTAAATCGTACTCTCCGACTTTTTTTCCAGATAGGGCAGTACGCTCCGTTCAAACATGCGGGTCATTTCCCGGGGAGGCCCCGGCATACAGATGATCTGTTTACCGTCCTTTTCCAGCGCAAAGCCCGGAGCTGTTCCAGCATCGTTGTCGAATACCACGGCCCTGGAAGGCATATACGCCTGTTTGCGGTTGTTCTCCGTCATCTGGCGATTCTGTTTTTTAAAATAGCTTTCCAGCTTTTCCATGGATGGCTGATGAAGCACCATGTGGTCATCCAGCGCCCGGCAGACGATCTCCTTTGTCAGATCGTCCTGGGTAGGCCCCAGTCCCCCGGTGGTCAGAATCAGGTCGCAGTCTTTGAAGGCCAGGGCGATCATATCCTCAAGCCTTTCCGGGTTATCGCCCACCGTATAATGATACATGACATCAAATCCCAGCAGGTTTAATTGCTGGGATAAAAACACAGTGTTCGTATTGGTGATCTGACCGAAAAGAAGCTCGGTCCCCACGCTCAAAATCGCTGATTTCATTCTCTTTATCCTTCTTTCTCAGATGTCAAAGCTACATCGACAGCAGCTTTCTGTTTTTTACAATGTATTCGGTTCCTGAAACAATCGTCATGATTACAGCTGCCCAAAGGAAAATCTGGTCCAGAGGCACGCCGATATAGCAGCCCGGCCAATTGTCCAAAAGCAGCAGCGGAATGGCGATCATCTGCAGGATCGTCTTGATTTTCCCGGTGGCTCCGGCGGCAATGACGATTCCCTCGGAAGCCGCTACCTGTCTCAGGCCTGTCACTGCGAACTCTCTGGCCAATATGACAACGACCATCCATCCCTGGACATTGCCTAGCTGCACCAGACATACCAGCGCCGACATGACCAAAAGCTTGTCGGCCAGAGGGTCCATCAGTTTGCCGAAATTTGTAACCAGATTATACTTTCTTGCAATATGGCCGTCCAGCATATCGGTCAGTGCGGCAACGATGAAAATAATAGTGGCGATGTACCTGTGGCCAAAGAGGAGCACCACGATAAAAACAGGGATCGCAACGATTCTGAGAAGTGTTAATTTATTAGGCAAATTCATTTTAAACCTCCTTGCCTGTCAGATCATAATCAAAAGCATCTGTTATCTCTACCCGCACCATGTCCCCCGGCTTCAAGTCCCGCCCGGATGTGAACACAACGGAATTATCAATTTCCGGCGCGTCATAAGCAGTCCGTCCTGCATAACTGCCCCCGCCTTCATCTTCCTCCACCAGCACCTCAAAGACTTTTCCCAGCTTCTCCCGGTTGCACGAAAGGGAGATATCCAGCTGTCTGCGCATAATGGCATCCTGCCGCAGGGCTTTTACCTCCTCATCGATCTGATCGGCCATATCTGCCGCCGGCGTTCCTTCCTCCTGGGAATAGGCAAATACCCCCAGACGCTGAAAACGGGTGGTTTCTACGAAATCGAGAAGCTCTTCAAAATCCGCTTCGCTCTCTCCGGGGAAACCGGTAATAAAAGTCGTCCGAATATGGATATCCGGCATCGCCTGCCTCAGCCGTCCGATGGTCCTGCGAATCCCCTCAGCCGTTGATCTGCGGTTCATAGCCGTAAGGACGCGGTCGCTGATATGTTGCAATGGGATATCAATATACTTGCAGATCTTATCTTCCTCAGCCATCACCTGAATCAGCTCGTCGGAAATGCGATCCTCATAGCAGTACATCAGGCGTATCCAGCGCAGGCCGTCGATCCGGCAGAGCTTTCGCAGAAGCTGCGGAAGTACGAACCCGTCATAGAGATCCATACCGTAGGCCGTCACGTCCTGAGCAATGAGAATCAGCTCTTTGCAGCCGTTTTCCGCCAGCATTTCCGCTTCACGGACAATGTCCTCCTGCCTTCTGCTGCGATATTTACCCCGAATATGAGGAATCACACAGTAAGCGCAGACATTATTGCAGCCCTCAGCGATCTTCAGCGTAGCTGTGTAAGGATTTTCCTGCAGCTTGCGAAACGGAGTTTCCATAAACATTTTATTGTAATCACTAAGATGTTTTTCCCGCTTTCCCCTTTGGTATCCCTCCAAAATCTGCGGCAGACGTTCATAATCATTGACCCCCAGAAAGAGGTCCACTTCCGGCATTTCCGCAAACAGCTCATCTTCATACCGCTGCGAAAGGCAGCCGGATACCGCCAGTATCTTACTGTCTCCTTTGTACTGCGCCATATCGAAGATTCGTTCAATGGATTCGGTTTTGGCATCGTTGATGAAACCGCAGGTGTTGACCATGATCAGGTCCGCTTCCTCCGGCGATCCCACCAGAACATGCCCCGCATGTTCTAAAATTCCCGCTGCCATTTCCGAATCATTGAAATTCTTCGGACAGCCCAGTGTTTCGATAAAAATTTTCATCTATTCTTCTTCCATCTCCTCTGTATCATTGTTCAGTGCGTTCAGCTCTGCTTCGGTCATCAGAACCTGCCGCGGCTTGCTGCCCTCGGAAGGTCCGATGATTCCCCTGGCTTCCATCATATCCACGATCCGAGCCGCCCGGTTGTAACCGATACGAAAACGTCTCTGGAGCATGGAAACCGATGCCTGTCCGGCGGAAACCACCGTTTCTATGGCTTCCGGCAGAAGCTCATCCGCATCATCCTCTTTTTCCGGTGTATTTACTTTCTCTATAGTATGGATCACCTCATCGGAATATTCGGTTTCCGTAACCTGGCCCTTGACGAATTCAATGACATCGTGAACTTCTGAATCCGAAATAAAGGTCCCCTGGACGCGGGTCGGCTTGCCTCCTCCCATAGGATTAAACAGCATGTCCCCTTTACCCACCAGCTTTTCCGCCCCGGCCATATCGAGGATGGTTCGGGAGTCAAACTGGGAAGATACGGCGAAAGCGATCCTGGAGGGGATGTTGGCCTTAATAACACCGGTAATAACGTCCACCGACGGCCGCTGTGTGGCTACAATCAGGTGCATCCCGGCGGCTCTGGCCTTTTGAGCCAGTCTGCATATGGATTCTTCCACCTGGGACGGAGCGGCCATCATCAGGTCCGCCAGCTCGTCAATGATGATTACCACCTGCGGAAGGAACTTATCTTCCTCGCCGTCCTTTTTCACTTTCGTATTATAGCTTGCCAGCTCACGGACGCCTTCCTCGGCAAACTTTTTATAGCGGTCCTCCATTTCGGCAACCGCCCAGTTCAGCGCGGCAGCCGCCTTGGTCGGTTCGGTGACCACGGGAATCAAAAGATGCGGTATTCCATTGTAATTGGTCAGCTCCACCACCTTAGGGTCGATCAGCACCAGCTTAACTTCTTCCGGCTTTGCCTTATATAAAATGCTGGTGATGATGCTGTTGACACAGACGCTCTTACCTGACCCTGTGGAGCCTGCGATCAGGAGATGGGGCATGGATTTAAGATCGGCGACAATGGCGTTGCCGGCGATATCCTTGCCCACCGTAAAGGTGATCTTGGATTTCGAGTTTTTGAACTCCCTGGAGTCGATGATCTCACGGATGGTAACCATGTTCACCTTATCGTTTTCCACCTCAATGCCTACGGCTGCCTTCCCCGGAATCGGCGCCTCGATACGGATACTCTTGGCTTCCAGGTTCAGCGCGATATCATCGGCCAGATTGACGATACTCTTTACTTTTACTCCCACATTGGGATGTATTTCATAGCGGGTAACGGCAGGTCCCTGTGTAACCTGCACCACCTGCGCGTCGATATGGAAATTCTGTAGCGTCTCCTCCAGCTTCAGCGCCTTGGCCTTCAGCGAAGCCGTAATGCCCGAGCGATTCTGCGGGGTACTGGCCTTGTTAAGAAGCTCTGCCGGCGGAAACCGGTAAGCCGGAACCGGCTGCGTGGCCGCGTTGATTTCACTTGGGTCCAGTGATGCTTTCGCTGCCTGGCTGTTGGAGATCTTTTCCGGTTCCTTTTTAAGAGTCCCCGCAGCAATTGGGAGGGCTTCCTGAATACCTCCATGATTGTCTGTAAGCGGCTCTGCCTGATGACTGCCCTTTGTTACGGAGCCACCAGGATGCTCCGAATCATCTGTCAGGCCCAAGCCCTGCGGTGTGTCCTCTACCGGGTCCACCCCCAGGTCCATATCGTCCATCCCCAGATCCGGCTCCAGTCCAAAACCATTAGATAGCTTTGGCTCCTCGTCCAGCCCATAGCCCTCGTCTTCTGCTCCGCCGCTGAAAAGATCGTCGTCTTTCATATATTCAAGAATGTTTTTCTGTCCCGGAGATATCCTTCCCGGCACATAGGAAGTGCCGCTGTCCGGGTGGCGCGGCTGCGCCGAATCCAATTGAGAAGACAGCTTTTGTCTTTTGCTCAGGTCCATTTCCTCCTGGATGCCTTGTTCCTTTTCCAGCTTTTGCCGAATCGTCGCACGCTTCTTTTCTTTCTTTTCCGCTTTTTCCGGGAGCATGGCCGGAACCTGCAGATCTTCTTCATCCTCCAGAAGATCTTCTTCTTTTCTTATGCGGCGCTTTTCCGCAGCCCGTTCAAAGAACCGGGAGATCGGCGTATTGATTATCAGCAGCAGACAGCTTATAATTACCACAATGGAAATGATGTAGAGTCCCGGTATTCCAAAAGCTTTTACCAGAAGGCTTCCTATGTACATGCCGAACAGACCTCCGCTGTCCAGAACAATTCCGTCTCTGTAATAATCAGCCGCGTCCGCAAGGCCAAAGGCCAGCATCTGCGGATCAATAAACCTTGCTGAATTTATAAATGAAGCCGTCAGCAGAATGATGAACAGAAGGATTACCGACTTGCCGCCGATATGGATGGTTTTTCTTGCGAACAGCAAAATTCCGTAAAGAATCAGGTAATAAGGTAGCGCGTATGCGATCATTCCCAGACAGCCTTTAAAAAAATTGGACAGCCCCTCTCCCACTGCGCCCGCGGCATGTGTCTGGAATGCCACCACAAGAAATGCTCCCAGCGCTATGATCACGATGGACCAGATTTCATCTTTTACCGCCGGATCCATGGTCCGCGCCGCGTAAGCTGTATTTTGGCTGGCAGTTTTTCTCTGACCGCTGTTTTTATTTTTTGAGCCCGGAGGTCTTCCGGGTTTTTTCTTTGCTTCTGCCATTTTTTATCCCTTTCTGTATCCTAAGCGAGGAAAATCGCATAGAGTAATACCAGGGCGCCCAGTGCCCAGGTATAGATGGAAAAGCCGGTCAGCTTTTTATTGGATACAACTCGGATCATTGTTTTGATAGCGAAAAAGCCGGATACCGCGGAAACGATTACTCCAACGATGACCGGACCCAGATCGCCCATGCTCATGCCGGCGCTGAAAGCGTCCGGAGCTTCCACGATGACGGAACCCAGAATGGACGGTATGGATATCAAAAAAGCGAACTTAACGGCGAACTCTCTATTGAGGCCGGAAACAAGTCCTCCGAAGAGCGTGGAACCGGATCTTGAAATACCGGGCCAGATGGCGATCCCCTGCATCAAACCAACCAGCACCGCGTTCCTGAATTTCATCTGTTCCACCCGCTTTCTGCCCGTTGCCATCTTCTCAGCAATGACCAGAATGGTACCTGTGATCAGAAGGCCGAAACCAATGGCGGGAAGCGACAAATAAAGGCCTGCGAACAGGTCATTGAAAGCAAGGCCGATGATGGCCGTAGGAATGGTTGCCACAAGGATCATAAACCCCAGCCTCCTGGTTGGATTGGCGTTGATCCTGGGACCCTTTCCCGTAAAAATGTCCTTAATACACGCAAAGAGCTCACATACCAGTTCGACAATGTCTTTCCAGTATACCACAAAGATGGAAATCAGCGTGCCTAAATGCAAAAGTACCGCAAAAGGCAGCACATTTTCCGCACTGATATCAAAAAAATACTGCAATAAAGCCAGATGGCCGGAACTGCTGATGGGCAGAAATTCCGCCAGCCCCTGAGCTAACCCCAAAATGACAGCCTGAATAAACGTCACAATCTCATCCTCCTCAAAAACATAAAAAATCAACATATATTATAACACAAACGCAGTTAAAAACATATACTATATTCTATCAAAATCATACGAAAGGTTTTACAAAGTACGGTCGGAAGTGGTATACTGTCTCTTAGTAACGTTATTTAAAAAATATTAATATAAATTCGGGAGGAAGAAAAGAAATGAACAAAAAACCAAACATCGCAATTGTGGGCGCAACGGGAGTAGTCGGCTCTACGTTCCTCAAGGTATTGGAAGAAAGGGATTTCCCTTTTGAAAATTTATACATGATGGCGTCTTCCAAATCCGCAGGCAAGACCGTCACTTTCAAGGGTAAGGACTATGTGGTGGAAGAACTGAACGAACATTCCTTTGACAAGGATATCGACATCGCGCTCTTCTCTGCCGGCGGAACCATCAGCGAAAAATACGCGCCGATCGCGGCTGAGCATGGTGTAACCGTTGTAGACAACAGCAGCGCATGGCGTATGGATAAGGAAGTACCTCTGGTAGTTCCGGAAGTAAACCCGGATGATGTGGAATGGAACAAGGGCATCATTGCCAATCCCAACTGCTCTACCATCCAGGCAATGGTCGTATTAAAGCCGCTCCACGATAAATACAAGATCAAGAGAGTCGTATATTCTACTTATCAGGCTGTTTCCGGTTCCGGAGTCAAAGGAATCAGCGACCTCTCCGAAGGTTTGAAAGGAAACGACAAGTGCGAGGCATATCCGCATCCGATTGCCGGAAACTGTCTGCCGCACATCGACGTGTTCCTGGATAACGGATATACAAAAGAAGAGATGAAAATGATCAACGAAACCCATAAGATCCTTGGCGATGACAGTATCAAGGTAACAGCGACCACGGTCCGCGTGCCGGTATTCGACTCCCACAGCGAATCCATCAATATCGAATTTGAAAATCCGATTGACGTGGATGAGGTAAGGGAGCTTCTGGCAAATTCTCCTGGAATTATCGTTCAGGACGATCCTGCCAACAACGTATACCCGCTGGCGCGTGACGCAGCCGGCCGCAACGAAGTATTCGTAGGCCGCATCAGACGTGACTTTTCCGTAGAAAACGGAATCAACCTCTGGGTAGTTGCCGACAACATCCGTAAGGGCGCCGCTACCAATACGGTACAGATCGCGGAGGAACTGATCAAATAATTAAGTGAAAGGATGAGGCGAAGTGACCTTATTTAAAGGCGCTGGCGTAGCACTGGTAACTCCCTTTTCGGAGGGCCACGTGGATTACGGCAGCCTGGCCGGTCTTTTAGACTGGCAGGTTTCTTCCGGTATCGACGCCATTGTAAGCTGCGGTACCACAGGAGAAGCTTCTACACTTAATGATGAAGAACATATAAATACCGTAAAATTTACTGTAGACGCAGTAAAGAAAAAAGTGCCTGTCATCGCAGGCGCAGGAAGCAACGACACGGGCCATGCCGTTTTTATGGCTCAGGAACTGGAAAAAGTGGGTGCCGATGGTCTTTTGATCGTAACGCCCTATTATAACAAATGTACACAAAGAGGACTTATAAAACACTACGAGAAGATCGCGGATTCAGTAAATATTCCGATCATACTTTATTCCGTTGTCGGAAGGACAGGTGTTAATATAAGTCCTTCTTCTGTTGCCGCCCTTTCCCGTCATCCGAATATCGTGGGCATTAAGGAGGCCAGCGGCAATATGTCCCAGGTAGTGGAAATAGCCCGTTATGTCTCCGATGATTTTGCTCTGTATTCAGGAAATGACGATATGATCGTTCCTCTGCTTTCTGTGGGCAGCGTGGGCGCGATCTCCACGGTAGCCAACATTATCCCTTCCGACACCAGCCAGATGATCCACAAGTATCTGGAGGGCGATGTTAAAGGCTCTATGGAAATGCAGCTGGCGATGAAACATCTGATCGATGCCATGTTCGTGGAAGTCAACCCGATTCCAGTCAAGGCCGCTCTCTCCATGATGGATAAAATCAAGTCTGAATACCGGTTGCCTCTGTGTGAGCCGGATAATCTTTCTCTGTATGAGATCATGTGTCAGATGAAAGATTACGGCCTGATCAAATAGCAGGCTGCTCGCTTTAGAACTTTTCCGGATGGATGCTCCCCTTGTGGCTTTGTCTGACGGCATCGCCCGGCCATGAGGAGGAGCCTTCTTTTACGGTAACCCTACATATGATTTGCCGGAAAGAAGGGGTATCTGTGAAAAAACATGGCAATCTGATCGCTTATATTACAATCGCATTGGGCTTTTCTGCTATCTTCGCCTCCGGCTGCCGGTCCGCTGTCCAGACAGCTGTAACTGCCATTTCTCTTGGATTTATTCTGCTGTCCATAGCCAATATGATTCGCGGGTACAATATGCGTGAGGCTGAGCTGGCCGCCAGAGAACAAGCGCACCGTACCGCTTTTCAAAAGGAGACGGAAAAGCTGTATGAAAACATCTATGAGCTGGATATTTCCCACAACTGTGCGGCTAACGAGGATACGCAACAGTATTTTCAAAGTCTGGGAGTTCCTGCCCACACGCCTTATGACCAGGCCCTCCGTTATATCGCCCAGCATCAGATCAAAAAAGAATATCGCCAGGGATACATCACCACTTTCGGTCCGTCGCACGTGCTAAAATCCTACGCTTCCGGTGTAGATACGCTGCGCTATGATTTCCTGGTTACCGAAGATGGGCAGACCTATCATTGGATGCGCATCACATCCCGGATCTTTCGCTGGGAAGGCGACCACTCCATACACATGTTCGCGTACCGCCAGAATATTGATGCGGAAAAACAACGGGAACTGCAAATGCTGGATCAGATTCACCGCGACTCTTTCAGCGGACTTTACAACAAAATCGCAACGCAGGAACAAATCGACGGGCTCTTGCGTGAAACACCCGGCAGCCCATACGGCTTTTTTATTCTGGATATCGACGATTTCAAAACCATCAACGACCGGTACGGCCATCAGATCGGAGACCTGGCAATTGCAGAATTCGCGTCTGTTCTAAAAGAACAGTTTCGTGAAGAAGACATCGTCGGCCGCATCGGAGGCGATGAATTCGTAGCTTTTATCCCGCTTTCTTCCCTGCAGCAGGCGGAAACAAGAGCAAAAGAACTCCTCCGTGCCATTCACCATAAAAATTTTGAAATGACGCATGTATACCGGCTCTCTGTCAGTATGGGCATCGCTGTCGCGCCACAGGACGGCACAGATTTCAAAACCCTGTACCGGCACGCTGACAGAGCTCTTTATCAAACCAAAGAGCAGGGAAAAAACGGATATACAATCTACGGCGATTCGCTAAAAGTCAGGCGGTTTTAGGCTGCTTTCGACCGAATAAATTCATATATTCCCTTTGTATGGAAATGGGAGTCAGGTCAGGCATTCCAGCTTTTTTGATCCGCTCCCGTTTTTATTATGTGGAAAAATGTAATTATCCCTTATTTACATTTTATTCCATATATGTTACAATATATTCCAGTTAAATAATTACATATCGCAAAGGGGGATTATCATGTTAACATTAAAAAACGACCTGCTCTTCAAAGCGGTCTACGGCCGGGAGGACGAGAAATGCAAACAGGCCCTGATCGCCGTGCTGAATTTGATTCTGGACCGCAAGGAAGACCCGATTGTCCGCATCCACTATCGCAATCCCTTCAACGTCCGCAAATTCGAGACGCAGAAGGAATCCATCCTGGACATCAAAGTGGAAACCGGCCAGGGCGAGCTGCTGGACCTGGAAATCCACCTGCTTTACGACAAAAACTTCATCGCCCACGGCATCTATTATCATGCGGGCATGGTTCTCGAGGCCTTGGAACCCGGGCAAAATTATGGTATGATGAAAAAAACGATCAGTATTTTCATCACGGATTATGTCCAGTTCGCGCAAACGGACCGGTACCATACCACCTTTTGCCTGATGGAACGCCAGGACTTGTTTCCCCTGACCGATCTAGTGGAGATGCATTGGCTGGAATTGGCCAAGGTGAACCCGGCCAGGGAAAAAACCGTCAGCCAGATGAGCCAGTTGGAACGGTACCTGGAATACCTGCGTTACGCAGGCGACCCGTCAGAGGAAGCGTACCTGACGCAATTGCGCAGACAGGGCGGGAAGGAGATCGACATGACGGAGAGATTGCTCAAGGAAGCAACCGCTGAGCAGATCATTCGGGAACAGGCCATTGCCAGAGAAAAGTTTATCATGCGGCAGAAGTCACGGGAGCAGCAGGAACGGGAAACGCAGGAGGCGCTGCGGGAAACCGAGAATTCTTTGAAAAAGACCAGGGAAGCTTTAGGGAAAACCGAAAAGGACTTGGAAAAAACTGAGGAAACCCTGACACAAACCGAAGAAACTCTAGCGCAAACCGAGGAAACCCTGGCGCAAACCGAAGAAACCCTGGCGCAAACCGAAGAAACTCTGGCGCAAACCGAAGATGCCCTGGTTCAGGAAAAACAAGCCCGGGAAAAGGAGAAGATGGAATTAATACGAAATCTTGCTGCCAGCGGCATATCGCCGCAGCAGATCGCGCAGGTCAGCAGGCTTCCACAGAAAACAGTGGACCGGTATCTGAAAGATTGAACGGTTATAATAAACCCGCAGGAGTATATACGTTCCTGCGGGTTTGTCTTTACAAAATTTCTTTATCTTATTTTACTTTTTTCGTTGTATAGCTACTGTAATTGCTGTAGTATTTCTTACCTTTTACCGTCCGGTAAGCTCTCACTTTATAATAGTATCTCTTATTTTTCTTCAGCTTTTTGTTGGTGTAGCTTCTCCGGTTGCTCTTTAATGTGGCAATCTTTTTATATTTTCCTGACTTTTTCGTTGCACGATACACCACATATCTGCTGGCTCCGGTGACTTTTTTCCATTTTACCGTAATCTTGCGTTTGCCCGCCTTGCTGCTGACCGATGGCGTGCCGGGTTTTACCTTGGCGGACTTAATGCTGGAATAGGAACCATATCTGGTTCCGCTTGCCGATTTTCTAAAAGGCCGCACCTTATAGTAATAGGTTTTGCCTGTTTTCAGCTTTGAATTTTTATAGCTTAGAGTAGTCCCCTTGCTTATGGTCTTGATCTTCTTGTAGGAACCTTTTTTACTGGTGGCACGGTAGAGTACATAGCCGGTGGCGCCTATGGATTTTTTCCATTTCAGCGTCAGAGCATTGTAGCTGCTGTTGGATATGCTCACGCTTGGCTTGGACGGTGTGATCGTATCGGCGCCGCTCTTGGTGAGTCCATAATATGCTGCAATGTCGGCTGCTTCCGCCTCCGCCATCCTGTGCAGATTGGCGTCGCTGGACAGCCATTTTGCCGCAACCAGATTGGTGTGGAAGGAATGTTCCACGATCATGCCCTTGGTCCCCACTGCTTTGGAACCTCTCAGAACTCCGTAGTATTCTGTTTTCTTATCTTTGTTCAGTTTCTGCCATATCTGATAGTTATCCTTTGTTCCCATGATTGACTGGATGGTCTGTGCCAGAGAAACAGCCAGTGGATCCTTGGTGTTACCTTTCTGAGTAATGACCAGCGGATAATCCGCTGATTTTGATCCTGTGGCATTGGAATGAAGGGATAAAAACAGATCATAGCCTGCTGAGGCAGTTCCTCTTGCATATACGCCCAGATCTTTGCTCTGTGAACCTCTTGTCGTATCCACGACCACATTCTGGTATTGTTCCAGCTCCTGCTTCAAATACAGATGCAATGGCCAGGTCATCAATGATTCATAATAGCTCTTTAATACCGGGCTGCGGTTTACTTTCCCGTAATGACCCGCATCCAGCATGATAAACACGTAGCTGCTGCTCTTTCTGAAAGACGCGCTTATCTTAATTTCATCTTTGCTTGGCGTAAAGGTATAATCGTATGTGTAAGTCGCCCCCAGCTTCTCTCCATTTACATTCAGCGAAGCGACACCGTATCCTTTATTGGGGGTGACGGTAATATGGATCGTCGTTTCAACACCCTGTTCGACGGACGTTTTATCCACTGCGACCGTACCGCCGCTGGTTTGCTGCACCGTAACCCTGCAATATTTCTTCGGAGGCTCCGGTTTTGTCGGCTCCGTTGGATCTGTTGGTTTCGTAGGATCAGTGGGTTCCGTAGATTCCGTGGTTTCGTTTTCCGATGATCCTGAGACTGCGGACCTTTGGAGGTCCAGTGCCTGTGATTCTTGCTGCCGGACCGTCTCCGCGGCGCTGAGTGAGCTTTCCGCAGCAGGGTCCTTTTCTGCTGCGAACACGCCGGGAGCAAACGAAAACATCGTCGCAATCAGCGTGGCGCAAATAAAGTAACTAAAAAATCTGCCTGGTCGTTTCATGATAATCCTTCCCTGGGTTATGCTTTTTTGGTATATCCTTTCAGATAAATCCAGTAACCGTTGGTTTTAATCTGTCCCCACTTGCCGTCCTTTGTCTTGGCTTTCAGCTTGTAGACTTTGTTCTTCCTGGCCGTTCCCATTTTCTTGGAGCTGCTGCTGTAGCTTTTTCTCATGTTCAGGCTGCTTACGGTCACTTTTACCTTCTGAGATGATTTTACCACTTTTGAGGAGGATTTGGAAGAGGAAGTGCTTCCGCTTACCACTTTTGTATATCCTTTCAGGCTGATCCAGTAGCCGTTGGTTTTGATCTGTCCCCACTTGCCGTCCTTTGTCTTGGCTTTCAGCTGGTAAACTCTGTTCTTTCTGGCCGTTCCCATTTTCTTGGAGCTGCTGCTGTAGCTCTTTCTCATATTCAGGCTGCTTACGATCACCTTTACCTTCTGAGATGACTTTACTGTTTTGGATTTGGATGATGAGGACGAAGAACTGCTACCGGAAGAAGAACTGGTCACTACCTTCGTGTAGCCCGGCAGATAGATCCAGTAACCGTTGGTTTTGATCTGTCCCCACTTGCCGTCCTTTGTCTTGGCTTTCAGCTGGT
>NZ_JANFXK010000291.1 GCF_024459955.1 Anaerovorax odorimutans | reverse complement strand
GCACAAGCGGCTTTAAAAATCATAGTCGTAACGGCGGGTGGAATAAAGGCACTTATGTACAGAAAGATGTGCCATTCACACTGACACACGACAGAGATATTTCTTTTATGGTAGATAAGGCGGATGTGGATGAAACAAACGCTACATCATCGATCCAGAACATTTCTCGAACTTTTGAGCAGACGCAAGTGGTACCTGAGACAG
>NZ_JANFXK010000290.1 GCF_024459955.1 Anaerovorax odorimutans | reverse complement strand
CAAAAAAACGTTTCGCGCAGGCAAACTCCGCAGGATGCGTATCGCGCAAGCGATACAACGCACTCCGAGGACCTTGCCGTAGCGAAACCTCCTTTCTCTCCACATCAATCCGCGTGCCCACCAGGCACGCCACCTCTTTCTTCTCACAAACAAAAAAACGTTTCGCGCAGGCAAACTCCGCAGGATGCGTATCGCGCAAGCGATA
>NZ_JANFXK010000289.1 GCF_024459955.1 Anaerovorax odorimutans | reverse complement strand
CAGATACTATCAGCGCGCAGTCAGGCAAACTGGGCGCCCTGCCGCGAATCAGCACTAAGACGATATACGCAAAAGAATGAGGAAACTCTTTTCTGCCCCAGCTATACGTAAACAAGAAAACCCTCGAAGGTCAGTTCCGATCATTGACCGGCTCTGCTATCGAGGGGTTATTACGATATCTTTTATAATGACACACTATCAAAATA
>NZ_JANFXK010000288.1 GCF_024459955.1 Anaerovorax odorimutans | reverse complement strand
AATCATGACAGGAGGAGCCGGCAGCACGGCGTGGTATTCCACCACACTGCAGAACGTGATTTCCAACAATCTGACGACAGCACAGGGCTACAAGGGATTGAACAGCGCCGGAGCAACTGCCAAACAGGCAGTCTATGATGTTCAGGACTGTAGAATTGTACTGAACCCGACTTCCTATACATATGACGGGACCCCGAAAAAACCGG
>NZ_JANFXK010000287.1 GCF_024459955.1 Anaerovorax odorimutans | reverse complement strand
CCGAACTTTGACGAGACAGAGAAAGAACCTGTTGTACTTCCGTCAAGATTTCCTAATCTTCTTGTAAATGGTACGTCAGGTATCGCGGTTGGTATGGCAACAAATATTCCTCCGCATAATCTGCGTGAAGTCATCAATGCCGTTGTAAAGATCATAGACGATCAGATTGATGAAAACGGAGAAACTTCGATGGAAGATATTCTTCA
>NZ_JANFXK010000286.1 GCF_024459955.1 Anaerovorax odorimutans | reverse complement strand
AGAAAATACAGGAAGCGATTGATTTGAAGGGACCTGCGCAATTTAAAGATGGAGATTGGGTTGAACTTTTTCGATACTTAGATACCCTAAATCCTGTCGATTTACATAGGATAGTTGAAGAATTAAAAGAAAAGGATGGTAAAAACTGATGGCAGAAAAAAATACAGCAGACATCGGATTTGAAAAAGAAATATGGGACGCTGCCT
>NZ_JANFXK010000285.1 GCF_024459955.1 Anaerovorax odorimutans | reverse complement strand
CCTCTGTACCTTTTCATTGTTAAAGGTAACGGCGCCATTGCGGCCTTCTGTGATGTCAAATACAGCCTTCATTGCTTCTTTTCTGGCGTTTTCCGTCATTCCGGACAGTCCACTCGGCCGGTAGCGGATATTGTCCAGTTCCTCTACCGTATAGGTTCCGGCTTTCAGTCCCGAAAAGATAACGGAATTTTGTACGACACCGTTTTG
>NZ_JANFXK010000284.1 GCF_024459955.1 Anaerovorax odorimutans | reverse complement strand
CAGATCTTTTACGCTCATACCTTCCAGCTCTTTGTTTCCATCCAGCTTTACGGCCTTCCCACTGAGCGCCTGATCCTTGATCGCAACCGATTCTCCGTCTGCCGAAGCCAGCTGCCCGTATGCCTTGTCGCGCACATACTGGCCCATTTTTCCGCCGTTCATGGAATCATCGATTACATTAATCACCGATTTGGCGGCATAGTAGGC
>NZ_JANFXK010000029.1 GCF_024459955.1 Anaerovorax odorimutans | reverse complement strand
TTAAGACAGATGAAAACCCGAATGCGAGAGGTGAATGGTACGAGGATTGGCTGCCAGGCGGTAAAAAAGAAAGCTTTGCGCCAGAGGCGTTCAAAAAGTTCTACAAAAAGGAGAGTGGTGTTTAATGCTGGGGCTTGCAGAAGTGAGAGACTGGCTGAAAACATTCGGTATAGGCGAACATTTTTATATCGGAAAACTGGACAACAAAAAGGATAAATCGATTGGTATTTATCAGCGCAAGACAAGTGGCCCGCCAACGATACCGGTCGGCGGACTACAGAACAAAAAATATGATGTGAAGCCGATCTCCGTATTGGTGCATTGGAACAACAACGCCAACGATACGGAGCAGGCTTCTTTTTCATTGTTTGAAAAAATATTAAATATTTCTGATCTGATGATCGGCCAGACGCATATCAACTATGTGCGCCTGATGGTTCCGGAACCGCAGGACGTGGGGACGGACGATAAGGGCGTGTATGAACGGGTGATCTGGTTCGATCTGTACTATGAAAGGTAGGTAAGATATGGCAGGAAAAACAGGTGTATATCCATGCTATGAAAATCAGTTTCAAGTGAATTCGGCCACTTCTGGCGCAACGGCGTCAATGGTTGATATCGCGGACTGCGAGACGTTTGACGTGTCTTTTGATAATGGCGTGGAAGAATGGAACCCGTTTGATACGGAAGGATGGACAAGAAGGCTCCTGACATCAAAAGCGGTAACAATTTCCGTAACAGCAAAAAGGAACGTTGGAGATGCAGGAAACGATTTTATCGCAGGGCTGACTTTTAAAAACGGAAGAAATGCGGAAGCTGATTTTCAGTGGACGTTCCCGGACGGAACTACGGTGAAATTTACAGGTGCGGTTATCAGTGTCACCAATGTGGGCGCAGGCGACTCTACGGCTGTAGCTCCACTCGAATTTGAAGTAATGAGCAACGGCAAGCCGGAAGTAACGCCGGCAGCATAAGAGCGCGGGGCATCGACCCCCGCCTATTTTAGGAGGTAGAACATGAAAAAAGACATTACGGAAAAGCTGAATTTCAACGGAAATCCGTCACTTGTGGTGAACGGAACGGAGATTGAAGTCAATGCGGACGCGACAACGGTGCTGAAAGTTATGGGGGCCGTTGGGAATGAATCAGAGGTAACCCCCAAAATTATTGTACAGACGTATGAAACAATTTTTGTGGAAAAAGAGCGTAAAAAAATTGAAAAATTGAAGCTCAATATGGAAGATTTTCAGACGCTGGTTAATGAGGCGATCGGCATGATTGCAGGGGAAGTGGAAAAACCGGGAGAGCAGTGACCCGTACTACGATCTGATTGATGACTTCGACCTGATCGTGTCATCCTTTCAGACGCAGTACGGGATTCGTTTGTCACGCGATCTTGATGGCATGAAGTGGGACGAATTTAAAGATCTTGTCTCGGGGCTGAACGATAAAACGCCACTTGGGAACATTGTAGCCATTCGGTCTGAGAGCGACAAAGACGTCTTAAAGTCTTTCAACCGTCATCAGCATAGAATTAGGAATGAATGGCGAAAACGGCAGGCGGGAGAGCTCACCCAGGATCAAATGAAGCAACTCCTCGATGGCCTGAAACAAGGATTTATAGAATTGGCAGGTGGTAGCGATAAAAAAGAAAGTTAAATGCCCTTACTGCGGCTACCTGATGCCGATTGAATATGATGAGAAGGCCAAAGTAAGGGGTCTTTTTGTCAGATGCAAGGGCAGAAATTGCAAGAAGAAATTTGAGATAAGAATAAGTTGAGTCAAGTAGTGCCATGATGTGCCGATGACCACAGAAGGCAGGTGTATGTCATGGCCGCTACGAGCGTAGGCCAGATTGGTCTTGATCTGGTCGTAAACAGTAATCAATTTAATAAACAGATGGCCGGAATTAACAATCTGGCAAAAAAGGCCGGTGCTGCTCTGGCAGGAGCGTTTGCGGTAAAAAAGCTGGTCGAGTTTGGGGCATCCTGCATTGACCTGGGTTCCGATCTGGCGGAAGTGCAAAACGTTGTTGACGTTACTTTCCCGAAAATGACAGAGCAAGTAAACGCTTTTGCGCAGAGCGCTGCCGGCAGCTTCGGACTGTCTGAGACGATGGCGAAGCGGTTTACCGGGACCTTCGGCGCGATGTCAAAGGCGTTTGGATTTTCCGAAGAGGAAGCTTACAGTATGTCCACGGCCCTGACCGGACTGGCTGGGGATGTGGCGTCCTTTTATAACATTAGTCAGGACGAAGCCTATACAAAGCTGAAATCGGTGTTTACGGGCGAAACGGAGACCCTTAAGGATCTTGGTATCGTCATGACGCAGAATGCTTTGGACGCGTATGCAATGGCAAACGGGTTCGGGCGAACCACACAGGCCATGAGCGAGGCCGAAAAGGTAGCGCTGCGGTACCAGTTCGTCATGGATCAGTTGTCCTTGGCACAGGGAGACTTTGCCCGGACATCGGACAGCTGGGCGAACCAGACCCGAATCCTGAAATTGCAATTTGATTCGATCAAGGCGACGCTTGGACAAGGGTTTATCAACCTGTTCACGCCGATCCTGAAAGCGATTAACACGCTTTTGGGCAAGCTTGCGACGCTGGCCAACGCCTTCAAGTCCTTCACGGAGCTGATTACGGGCAAGAAGTCAACTGCGACGGCGGCATCCGGTATGGGCGATGTAGCCGCGGCAGCCGACGAAGCGTCTTCCGGGGTGGGGAGCGTTGGGGACGCGGCAAAATCGACCGCCAAAAAGACGAAAGAAGCCACCAAGGCGCTGATGGGTTTCGACTCGATCAATAAGCTGAGCAAAGAAGATACAGGATCAAGTTCTGGTGGTGGATCAGGAGGAGCTGGGGTCGATTACGGCTCTCTTGCTACAGGCGATAATGTTCTCGATCAAACTGACAAAAAGATGTCGGCGCTTATGGAGCGCTTCAAAGAGCTGGCTGCGCTTTTTGCGATTGGGTTTAAGATTGGGGCAGGCGATCTATCGGTAATTGATACGATAAAAAAGAACCTGCAGGATATAAAGAGTCGCTTAGTTGACATTTTCACAAATAAGAGAGTGACGGGTGCGGCAAATACTTTTTTCAACAGTTTTGCCTATAACCTTGGGCGTGTCGCCGGCTCCTTCGTGTCGATCGGACTGACAATTGCAGATAACTTAACGGGCGGATTTGCCAGATATCTGGAACAAAGCAAAAAGTACATACAAGACAGAATCGTAGGGATTTTTGACGCGTCAACGCGGATTACGCAGCTGACCGGAAACTATTACACGGCGCTGGCCGATGTTTTTACCATGTTTCGCTCCAAGGAGGCGAAACAAATTACAGCGGATATCATATCGGTGTTTTCTGATGGATTCATTGGTGTGATTGACTTGGCTCTCAAAGTGGGCGGTGATGTGGTCAACGTCGTAACAGCGCCATTTGTCCGTAATACAGGGAAAATTAAAACGGCGCTGCACAATACATTAAAACCAATCAGTCAGGTTACTTCGACCATATCGGAGTTCGTTAAAGATACGTTTGAGTCCATATTTGCCGCTTACGACAAATATATCCGTCCGGCATTTGATAAAATCGCAAATGGATTCACGACGATATTTGGAGGGATGTTGGACGGGTATAACAAATATCTGGCACCGGTGTTATCGAAAATCGCAAAAGAATTTGGAGAAGTCAAAGATAAGTACATCCAGCCTTTTGTCGATAAATTGATTGACGTTTTTGGTAAGCTGGCTGAGCTTGTGGCTACGGTATGGGAAAAAATCAGTCCATTTGTTGCATGGCTCGTTGAACATTTTTTTGCTGTCGTTGCATCGAAAGTTAGCAGTATTTGGACTGTTGTAAAGACTGCTGTTAGCATGATTGCGGGCGTATTGAATGGGTTACTCACGACGCTGGGCGGCATTATTGATTTCGTAACTGGTGTTTTGACCGGCGACTGGAGCAAGGCTTGGAACGGTATTAAAGATATCTTTGGCGGCGTAGTACAGGCGATTAAAGGCATCTTTGAACCAATAGCCGACTGGTTTAAAGAAAAGGTGGCTGCCATAAAGGCCCATTTTGAAAATATTGGCGCATGGTTCGGAGAAAAGTTTAGTGCTGCTTGGGAAGCCATTAAAGTTCCGTTCAGTGCTATTGGATCGTGGTTTTCTGAAAAATATACAGCGATTAAAAACGTGTTTGACAGCGTAGGTTCTTGGTTTTCCGAAAAATTCAAGGGCGCATATACGGCTGTAAAGAATGCGTTTTCATCAATTGGGTCATGGTTCTCGGATAAATGGACCGCTATTAAGAATGTTTTTTCAAACATAAAAACGTGGTTTGGCGATAAGTTTAAATCAGCTTGGGAAGCGGTTAAAAAGCCGTTTGAAAAAGTTGGAAGCTTCTTTGGCGGCATCTGGGACACGATAAAAAGTAAATTCAAAAGCATTGGAACTAAAATTGGAGACGCAATTGGAGGGGCTTTCAAATCTGCAATCAATGCGGTACTGCGGACGGTAGAAAAAGGCATTAATTGGGTTCCGAGGACGATTAATAAAGCGCTTGGACTTATAAATGATCTACCAGGCGTGGAAATTCCGTATATGCCTACAATCTCTTTGCCGCGATTGGCGCAGGGTGGCTATGTAAAGGCCAACACGCCGCAGCTTGCCATGATCGGCGATAACCGGCATCAAGGCGAAGTCGTGGCACCCGAGGATAAACTGAGACAAATGGCGATGGACGCGGTAAAGGCCGCGGGAGTCGGCGGTGGTATAACGAAAGCAGACTTGAAAGAATTGCTTGACAACATGACGATGATTTTAGTTGCCACACTTGAGAGCATTGGAATTAATGTGGACTCGGAAGAAGTGGCGAAATTGGTAGATAAAGGGCGGCGGAGCATGAACAGAAGATATTCGCCGGTAGGAGAATAAGCATGAGTTTTTTGTTTCAGGCGGGCGGGGTGGATTTACCATCCCCCGTATCCATAACGATAAATAACGAGCTGATCTGGTCATCCGACACGGGCAGGACCCAGTCCGGCAAAATGGCGGGATCAGTTGTCGCAGAAAAGAAAAACATAAGCGTGAAATGGGGCATTTTGACAGAAGCTCAACTCACGAAAATAAAGAAAAATCTACCACACGGTTTTTTTAAAATAAAGCTAATGGACTTAACTCTGACCGTTTATCGTGGAACGATTGGAAGCGATCTGCTGGGGGACCCGGGCGATGGAATCGTTCGATATAAAAGCGCGTCCGTTGATTTGATCGAAAGGTAAAAAGATGATACCAGTAAGCGAAGCATACAAAAACACAGATAAATACAACCGAAAGTATCGGGCGCTGGTCAAGGTTCAGCTGGCCGACACGACACAATTGACCATCGACGACGATAACATCATGTCCGGCGGATTGTCGATTGAGACAGCAACCAGCCAGTCAAACAGTTTTGAGGTCGGCAGCATGGTGATCGCGAAACTGACGCTGCGCATATCCAATGCAGAAGAAGAGTTTACGCCATATGACTTTACCGGGGCAAAGATAACGGTAAAGATCGGTCTTGACCTGGAAGACGGCACGACGGAATGGCTGGACAAAGGGGTTTACATATCCGAGCGTGCGGCAACTTCCGGGAGCGTCTGGACCATCACGGCCTATGACAACATGGCAAGGCTGGATCAGGACTACAGCAAGAGTAACCTGACCTACCCGGCAACCTTCCGCCAGATTGCGAACGACGCCTGCAATGTCTGCGGGCTGGTGCTGACGCCGGATAGCTGGGCCGGCGAGAATTACGTCTTTGAGAAACGGCCCGAGGGTGAGAACATGACCTTCCGGGCCGTCTTATCTTATGCGGCGCAAATAACCGGGAATTATGGCTACTGCGACACGCAGGGGCGGCTGTCCTTTGACTGGTACGACGTGGACACGCTGCGGCATTATGGTTATGACGGCGGCCGCTTTGATGATTATGACGTAAACGTCTACACGACCGGGGACACCTGCGACGGCGGAACCTTCTTTGACTACACAAGCGGTGACACCTTTGACGATGGCACCTTTGAGGCATGGGCCGAAGAGCATAGTCTTTACGATGCGGCTTCTCTCAACGTGGAATTATGGGACGTGCTGATTACCGGCGTGCGAGTTAGCACAAAAGAAATGTTTACGGCTGAGACTGTAGACGATGAAGGCAACGTGGAGACGACCGAGGAAGAACGATCTGCAACATATCTGTACGGCGAAGAAGGTTATGTCCTAACGATTGAAAACAACCCCATGATCCCGGTCGCAAAGGTACAGGAAGTGGCAGAGCTGGTCGGCAGCCGGATCGTGGGCGTGCGCTTTAGGCCGCTGGAAGTGACGATGCAGTCCGATCCTTGCATTGATGCCGGGGATCTGGCGACGGTGACGGACTACCGGGGCCTGACTTACAGCACGGTATTGACCAATGTAACCTATCAATTAGGCGGCAACAGTAAATACAGCTGCGGGGCCGTGAGCACATCGGAGCAGGCCAGCCAGAGGCCGAGCGCGGCGGATCAGAAGATCGAGCAGACGAAGAGACATACAGACGCGAAGATCCAGAACCATAGGACAGAAATGCAGCGGCTGACCGGGTTGGTTACGAAGTCTCTAGGAGTCTTTAAAACCGAAGTTCGGCAGGAAGATGGTAGCTACATCTATTATATGCACGATAAACCCAAGTTGGAGGAATCCGGCACGCTCTGGCGAATGTCTGCGGGCGTGTTTAGCGTGTCTACGGACGGCGGGCGCACCTGGAACGCCGGAATTGACGCAGATGGGAATGCAGTTGTGAATATGCTGTCGGCCATCGGAATTAATTTTGACTGGGCCAGAGGCGGCACGTTGACGCTGGGCGGCAGGAGCAACGCAAACGGGCGGTTTTCACTTTTGGCCAACGACGATACCGAAATGATCCGCATGGACTATGACGGCATTAAGCTGGCCGGCGGTGCGTCGTTAATGTCAGCGAATGGCGTCTGCGGGAACCTGCAATTTATCAGTAACGGCGGCGCCCCGGCTTTTCTGGGAAGCGGAACGGAGCTATATCTGGAGGGGATGGCAGGGAGCATCTATATCTATGTGAATATCCCGGACAATTACGTTGTAGAAAAGGCCACTCTGACACTGAAAAGCAATGCGGGCATCTGGAATAAATGGGAAGGTGAAGGAGCGGTCACAGGCTATTCCCGTAACATTAAACTCTATAAAGGAACGGCAAACGCGGGGCTTGCGATGGGTGGCGATTTGCCGGGTAATGCGGATATATCTTCCGTAGGAGACTGGCAGCAGATTACCAGCGGTGGGTTTGCGACGGCAGGAATTACCGGAAGCATGACACAGGCGACAAAAACGATCGTATCCGGAAATCTGGCACCGGTGCTATCAGCTGGCCTTAATGTATTAAGACTGACCGCACAGGAATCGTCAGCGGCAGCAGACACGGCGATGGCTTACGTGGGTACCGGAATAGCGGTTTTAGATGTAATTGGTTACAGCAGAAATTAAGAAAGGAAGAAAGTATGGCAATACAAGACAGGCGTGGAGCCTATACGGATTTCAAGCCGGAAAAATTAAAATCCGGCGAATGGGCCACGGTCCTTAGTGGGGACCCGAACGCTGCGGATGGCCGGGCCACATATAAATGCTATGAACCCGGCGTGGTTAAGCGGATGGCAACCTTTGAAGATATGGAAGAAAACGTGGAGTTGTCTCTTGACCATATCTTCGACCGGTTCACGGCGGATATGCAGACGGCTTTTGCGAATGCCAACACTGCCCTTGCGACGATGCAAACGGCGACTACAGAGGCAAATAGTGCAGCCAGTGCCGCAAATGATATAGCGGCTTTAGTGCAGCAGAAATTGAACGCAGGGGACTTTAACGGGAAACCGGCGAGTGTGTCGGTAGGCAACGTGACAACCGGCGCACCTGGGAGCAAGGCGCAGATCACGGCGAGAGGCACGTCAACGGACGTGATTTTAGACTTCACGATTCCGCAGGGAGCCAAGGGAGCCAAGGGAGAAACAGGAACCGTGGAAAACCTCTCCGATCAAAAAGTAACCTTTACGGTCGCAGATAGTGACGTGGACATTGAGACCGCCGAGACACTTGCCACGATCTTCGGGAAATTGCTCAAGAGCGTGCAGACGCTCCGGACCGGGCTGGCTGGCAAGGCAGCAGCAAGTCACAATCATAGCACAACGAACATAACGTCCGGAACGCTCCCGGTTGCCCGCGGCGGAACCGGCCAAGCAAATACTGCTGCGGTGAAATCCGCATTTGGTATTACGGCATTGGAAAATAGTTTGGAAAACATCCTAACTGCTGAAACCATTGCGGCCGCAGAAGCAGCCAGCATTGATCTAACGTCGGGGGGGGGGTACTAAATCTTAATAGATTGGTGCAGGCCCTGCTGGTTAATGCGGTTGTTGAGGAATATGACAGCGGTATCTGGCATGTTATCAAATATGCGAATGGTAAAGCGGAATGTTGGGGACATAATACTTTAAATGTTGCCTTTAAAGACGCTGGTCCGTATGGAGGATATATGTCCCCTGTATTGACTGTTACATATCCATTTGTGCCTACGGAACCCCCAGTTGCGTATATTTCTGGAGATACGACAAATCAGATTATAGTCACCTTTGTGATTCCAAGATTGACGGAAATCACATACAGAATTTACAATAGCGCTCCGTGTAATGGTACTGCCGCACTTAATTATTACGTGGTTGGCAAATGGAAATAAAGACACCTCTCCCATCCGGAGAGGTGGGAAAGGAAAGAATATGAATGGAATTGAACAATTGAACAAAGGCTTGCAAGGCGTTTTTAAACTGCTTGCGGCCCGAAATAAAGAACTGTGGACGGGGAGGCTCACCAATGCGGGGGTTATAACCGTACCGGAGATGGACAACTACAGCGTGGTACACGCCGTCTTAAATGGCGGGATACACGTCACGCTCGAAAGATCTGAAAGTGGTAACTTTGTAGGTGGAGGAATTCTGGCTCCCTGGTCTTCCGGCGCACAGATAACTGGACAAATATGCCTGATAAAGAGTGAGCAAAAATATACGCTCAGCAATGACTATTCGTCGTTTATGACACATGGCTACAGTACGAGCCACGGAGAGAAAAATAACTTCGAAGTGTCAACCGGCGCTTACATCGTTAAAATCATAGGCGTGGAACCAATACCGGCTAAAATTTTGTCGGGGGGGGGGGCACTACTTAAGAGAGTATTTGCGCCTCTTACAGGACCGGTTAGGGGGTGTTTGGCATGAGCGATATCAACGCATTAAACACTCTCTTACAATGTATGCTTGGAGGACTAAAAGTCGAGACCTCCGACATATGGTCCTACATAAAACTACCCAACGGGATTGCGGTATGCTGGGGTACCTACACAGAGAAAAAGACGCATTATATACAGGTTTCACCTCTATACGGGTACCAAACATCAAAGATTATGTTCCCGTTTACGTTTTCCGATCGGCCAAAAGCTTTTGTGTCGATGTCAATCGGGTCGGGATTGGGATTTTACTCAAGTTTCCTGCCGGGTACAGACGGAATGGCCTGTTATGGGGCAAGCACAACATCCAATACGGCAGGGGTATCAATAACCTGCGATATGCTAATTATTGGCCGCTGGAAGTAACCATCCCTGAGAGGGGGTGTGCAGCGTGAGTTACACAGCGGAACAGATGCAGGCAATGCATAACAAACTTATGCAGGAGCTAATCGCCAGAACGGATGATACCGGTTGGGTAGAAATACCACTCTCCGGCTACAACGTGATCTGGAGCGTTGGCACCGTAAGAGCGAGACGGATCGGCAACATCGTGACCCTTACGGTCTACAATATACGCACAACGCAAACAGTGAGTAATGTTGTACGAGTTGTGAATGATTTAGGGCAGTTTACGCCGAAATCAGACTTTGCGATACCTGTGGCCGCCATGCCGAGCGCAGGTCTACAGTTTGGAGGGCTGTTTGTATTACGACCAAGCGGGATATTGGAATTGAGTCCAAGTGCGGTATATACGCCGAGTTATGGCGTCTACGGACATGCAACTTATATGATTGATTAAAAGACCTCCGGGTCTATTTTTATTGGCCAGGAATTGGCCGGAAAGGAATTATTATGGCAAAACAACCAAAAATTTATCGGCAGACCGATAAGCGATGGGCGAAAAAGCCTTACCGGGTAAAAGGAAAAGAAAACAGTACAATAGGCGGCTCCGGCTGCGGGCCAACGGCTGCGGCCATGCTGGTCGCAACCTTCGTTGACAGCAAAGAGACGCCAGTCACGGCTTGCAGCTGGGCCATGAAGCACGGATATAAGGCAGTAGGGCAGGGAACCTATTACACTTTCTTTGAGGCCTATTTCCGGGCGCACGGCATGAAGTGCCAGCAGGTGTCGGGTGCAAACAGCTATCATAAGCGCAATACCAGCTCAGACAAAGAGGCTCTTGCGGCCCTCAAAGCCGGGAATTATGTCATTGCCTGCATGGGGCCGGGTCTGTGGACGAAAGGCGGCCACTTTGTACTTGCCTACAAATATGAAAATGGCAAGGTCTACATAAACGACCCGGCCAGCTCCGCAGCGGCAAGGGCAAAGAATACCTGGGACAAGTTCCAGCATGAGGCGAAATATTACTGGATCATTGATGCGCCAAAGGGCGCCACGCAGAAAGAGACAAAAAAGGAGACTGCGGCCACAAAAAAAGTCACCAAGAAGGCGACAAAGAAAAAGGCGTACAAGGCTACTGTGATCGCAAAAGCCGGCTTAAACGTCCGCACCGGCCCGGGAACAAAGTATAAAAGGGTCAAAGCGCTCAAATATAAGATAAGCGTCACGGTCTATGAGACTAAAGGCGGATGGGGCAAAATCCATAAAACGAAAAATAGATGGGTTTGTCTCAAATACACAAAAAAGAAGTAGGTGGCAGAATGGACATTCAAACGATTCTCGCTGTCTGCGGGGCAATCGTGCTGGTCAGCAACGCGGGAGCGGCTGTGTATCGCTGGATACGCCCGGCCCTGTCAGTTACGAATGACGTAAAGCTGCTGAAAGAGCACGATCAGAAAGACTATGAAGCGCTCCAACACCTCAATCGGATGAACCGGGCGCAATGCCGGGCGATGATGTGCATCATCAATCACATGATAGATGGCAATGGAGTTGAGAAGATGAAAGAGACCCGTGAGCAGATCACGGATATTTTAGGAGAATGAGAAAGGAAGAATAACATGATGAAAGACTGGATAAGAAAAGCTGGAATAAGAGCAATCAAAACCGTTGCTCAGGCAGCGGTCGCCATGATCGGCACCGCCGCAGTAATAAGTGACGTGGACTGGCGCATGGTCGTAAGTGCTGCACTGCTGGCCGGAGTGCTGTCGCTTCTCACGTCAGTGGCCGGGTTGCCGGAACTGACGGCGGACGAATCGACAGAAGAGACGACTCTGAGCGAACAGGAAGCCGATGCACTGATTAATGCGGATATCGACAATGCGGCAGCGGATAAGGCTGCGGCAGAAGAAGACGAAGAAACTGGCATGGAAGGATAATTACATAATAGACACAGCAAGTCCCGGGGGAGCAATATCCTGCCGGGGCTTTTTTGATAAGAAGTATTCAATATACCTTCGGGAACAAGATTGAAATTATCCATAGAAGTGTTATGATAAAGGTGAAAAAAGGATATGCGCATACCTAATTCAAAGTGTTTTTTAGCAGGAAAAGCTTTAATTGGTATGCTTTTTTAATGGGAAAAAATAGTACGTTCACAAAGAGGAGAGCTGTGATGAAGGAGAATGATCCAATGGTTATATTAACGTTTCTTGGGTGCTTGGTTTCGCTTGCGTCGTTTATTGTAGCTGAAATGGCGTATCGAAGTGTCAATAAACTCAATACTACTCAGCTTAATGAAATTAGCAAGGCGAATAAACCTTTACTATTCATAGCACATTTGAATGGGTATCCTGCCTACATAAATCAAAAAATGATAAAAGACAACTGGAAAATACAGGATATTTTTAAGAAAAAACAGAAGGCATACATAGAGTATTTGGATGATGATGATAAGTCAACAAGACTTGTTGAAGATGAAGGCACAGGACAAATAGAAAAAAATAAGAGAGCGTTGATATTGAATCTACTAACTAATGAAGATGATGTAAAGGCTAATATATGCACTACAGAGATTGTTCTTCAAAATGGGGGTGCTGATTTACAGTCCTATCAGTTGGATAAAGTAGTAATACATTATTCAAGTGGGCAAATAAAAACTTTGGATGGAGATAAACAGGCATATCAATGCTATATAGAAAAAGGAGGAACGTTTAATCTTTGGCTAACGGAAATCACAAATAATGACCAGGGCACTATTTGCGATATGGGCAAAATAACAGGGGAAAAAAGCCAATATGCACCACTAGAAGATATTCTGTATATGGCGGTCGGTAAAAATTTTTTGAACTATAACATCTTAGAAATACAAACGACGCTGACAAATATCAGGGGCGAAAAATGTTCATATAATATAATTGTAGAAGTAAAAAATGGAAGAGTGACAACAAGGACAGAGCCTATTTAATTGAAACTAACAGATGCAAGTGACGTAAAATCCAACGTACCATAGCAGCCCTGAAAGCCTTCAAAAATTATCACTTTTTTATCACTAAAGTTGTGGATAAGTACTGTTTTTTATCGAAAAACGTCAAAAGTTACTAAAAGTTATTACTTGTATTGAAAGTGGTTAAGCGTTGAAATTTCAACAAAACTACCGCATTGCTTGAAAACGCTGGATTTCATTTTACGAAAATCCAAAAATGCGAGTTGCGGGTCCCTTTTTGTCCTTTTTCAGGACCAAAAGGCATTTTCCCCCGAAACTGATGTCCGCACAGCCGGGGGATTTTTTGTTTTTTGACGCAAACTTGGTCACCAAAAGGAATTTTTGCCTGTCAATTGGAGTTTTTCTTCGCCTATTGGGAAAGCTAAAAGAAAAAGTATCCAAGGAGGAAACTATGATCAATTATGATTTGTACATTGACGGCAAGTGGATGGCGAGTACCGGAAGCAGCCGTATAGAAGTGGAAGATCCGGCAACGCGGCAGGTGATCGGTTCTGTGCCGCGGGGAACAAAGGAGGACGTGGATAAGGCGGTAGCTGCGGCAAAGAAGGCTTTCCCGGAATGGTCCCGGACTTCGGCAAAGGAACGCGGCCGGATATTGAGGAAGGTCGGCGATCTTATGGAACAGCGCAAAACCGACTTCGCGAGGGTGATTTCTTTGGAGCTGGGGATGCCCATCAGGCATGTGGAAAAATGGCACTTGAAAAGCTCCATCAGAGAAGCGGTCTATTTTGCCCATATGGCAGAGAACTTTGAATATGAATACGAGGCGGAAGGCGGATGGGTGCGCAGGGAGCCTTTCGGCGTAATCGCCGGTTTAACGCCTTGGAACTATCCAATGGAGCAGATTACCATGAAGCTGTTTCCGGCCATTGCAGCGGGAAACTGTGTCGTTTTAAAGCCAAGTCAGGCTACCCCTCTGTGCGCCTGCATGCTGGCAAATATTTTTGAGGACGCAGGGCTTCCGCCGGGAGTGTTTAACATCGTAACAGGCGCGGGCGGTGAAGTGGGCAATTGCCTGGCTCTCCATCGGGATGTGGATATGCTTACCTTTACCGGATCCACTTCCGCAGGAAAGGAAGTGGGCGCGCTGGCCCTTTCCACAGTGAAGAAGATTACTTTGGAGCTGGGCGGCAAGTCGCCGCTGATCGTTTTGCCGGATGCTGACTTCAGGGCGGCTGCGGAAGAAGCGGTTTATTCGGTATTCATGAATACGGGACAAACCTGCTGTGCTTATACCAGAATGCTTGTCCCAAGAAAAAATAAAGAAGAGATCGAATCGTTTCTGGCAGAAGAAGCGGGCAGGTACAAGGTGGGAGCGCCGTCGGATCCGGATTCCGATATCGGGCCGCTGATTTCCAAACGGGCCTTTGAACGAGTAAAAGGCTATATTGAAAAGGGCATTGAAGAAGGCGCCCGTATGCTTGTAGGGGAAGTACCCGGTGAAATAAAAAAAGGCTACTATGTGAAGCCGGTCATTTTCACCGATGTAACCAATGATATGACCATTGCCAGAGAAGAAATCTTCGGCCCGGTATTATCGGTAATCAGCTATGATACGGTGGAAGAAGCGGTTGAGATTGCCAACGATACGCCCTATGGGCTGGACAGCGCCGTGTACGGCCCGGCGGAAGAGGCCTATGAGGTGGGATGCCGCATTCGTGCAGGAGGCGTGCACATCAATGGAGCTGACGCGCACATTACCTGTCCTTTCGGGGGATATAAGGAATCAGGACTGGGGCGCGAAGGCGGAACCTTTGGCTTTGAAGAATATTTGGAAGTAAAATCAGTATTCGGAAAATAACTGTAAAACGGAGCCTTGTGCAAAAAACGCGCATAGGCTCCATTTCTTTGATTCTGCTTTATTTTTATTTTGGCTCCGGTGCCGGAAGGACCCGGCATTCTTTCACCTCGTCGAACTTGGATTCAATAAACTGGCGAAGCTGGAAGCAGAGATTTGTGGACTCTTCCAGGGTTGTTTCTCCGGGAAGGAAAATTTTCATTTCTACATATATTTTGTCCCCAAAAATGCGAGTTCGTATCGTGCCCAAACGATAAGGCTTTGAGTAGGCAGCGGCAGCTTCGCGTATCCGATCTGCCGTATCCGGGTCGCAGGCCTGGTCCACCATCTTGTTGATGGCGCCCATGAAAATGGAAAGCGCTGCCTTGATGACGAAGAGGCAGATGATAACGCTGACCAGCGGGTCAAGAATAGCAAGTCCCGCCCGGGCGCCCAGAATACCGATAAAACTTCCGATGGAAGAAAGCGCATCCGCCCGGTTGTGCCAGGCGATGGCCATCAGTGAATCGGAATTGATTTTTTTCGCCGATAAGCGCATATACCAGTAAAGCCCTTCTTTGACCGCAATGGCAACAACCGCCGCCAACGCCGCCAGCAAGCTGGGTGCTTCTGCCGCCTCAAAGCTGCGTGAAAGTATTTTGTCCAGCCCCACATAGCCGATTCCCACGCCCACAACTCCCAAGATGATCGAGAGTATGATGGCCGCCACACATTCCATTCGCTCATGGCCGTAAGGATGCCGCGTATCCGGCGCCCGTGAAGCCATTTTTATTCCAATGATTACAATAAGTGTATCCACAGCATCAGCTGCGGAATGAACCGCATCGGAGATTAACGCACCCGACCTGCCCAATATTCCGGCGATAAGCTTCAGAAAGCATAAAAAGAGATTTCCGCCGATACTGACAAAGGAAACCCGCATTGTAATCTGTTCCCGTGACTGATTTTTCATAAATTCTAAATCCTTTCTCCTAATAGTTATATTACAAGAGCCGTCTTTTGTCAAAGCCCTCTGAAAATTTTGCGGCGCCGCCAACGCATCCTTTGTTGGAAGGTCTTGGGAAAGCGCCCAGGTCGCTGCCGGAAAGCTCCAAGTGCCGATTTATGTTCCAAACTGCCCTTTGGAGCTGCTGGGTGAATATATTTTTCTCAAATTGTTCAAGAAATGCAAACAATTCAAGCTGGTCTTGAAACGCAAAGAGCAAAATGGTTTGGGCTTATGTATAAATAAAAGCAAACTAGTGATTCAGACGGTGTGAACAGCTTGATTTTATGTTCACTTATGCTGAAAAAATGCCGTATGGAATATAAATCGCAGGTTTTGTGAAATTTCATCCGGCCTTTTCTGCGTAGGCCTTGACGGGGGAGGATTTTCTGCTGTAATTATGGACAGAGATTTGGTATAATAAACGCATGCGATTAGAACGGCGTTGCCGCAGGGATGCGTTTATTGAAATATGCTCGACGGGGCTCGCATATTATAATCTCCGCATGCGATTAGAACGGCGTTGCCGCAAGGATGCGTTTATTGAAATATGCTCGACAGGGCTCGCATATTATAATCTCCGCATGCGATTGGAACGGCGTTGCCTTTTTTTCCAGCGCTTTAGCGCTGCTGGAAAAACGGACAGCGAAGCGGAGCGGAGGAGCGAGCCGCAGGCGAACGTTGCCGCAAGGGTGTGCGGGGCGGAAAGGAATGGATTGCGATGATTACACCGGTTCGGTATGAGGATGATAAATTGATGATTTTGGATCAGACGCTGCTTCCGGGTGAGGAGCGGTATATTGAGCTGCGGACAAAGGAAGATGTCTGGAAAGCGATCAACAGGTTGCAGGTACGGGGCGCTCCGGCTATCGGGGTGGCGGCGGCTTACGGCGTCTATGTGGCGGTGAGGGATCTGGAATCGGAGAACTTCAATGATTTTGCCAGGGACTTTCATGGGGCGAAGGAGTACATAGCCACGGCCAGGCCGACGGCGGTGAATTTGTTTTGGGCGCTTGACCGGATGGAAAGAAAGCTTTTGGCCATGGGTGACGGTTTGTGCTTTGAGCCTTCCTGGGAGCAGGAGTTGAAATATATCAAGGAAGAGTTATTCAAAGAGGCGGAGGCGATTCGAAAAGAGGATGAAGAGGCGTGCCTGGCAATGGGGGAACACGGACTGTCTCTGCTGAAAAAGGGCATGGGCATTCTGACCCACTGCAATGCGGGGACTCTGGCGACGGCCAAATACGGAACCTGCCTGGCGCCTGTTTACTTAGGGCAGGAACGAGGCTATGATTTCAAAGTCTTCTCCGACGAGACGCGGCCGCTGCTGCAGGGAGCGCGCCTGACTTCCTGGGAGCTTTCGCAGGCAGGTGTGGACGTGACCCTCATCTGCGACAATATGGCGGCTTCGGTCATGAAACAGGGATGGATTGACGCAGTGGTGGTCGGCTGTGACAGGATGGCGGCGAACGGAGACGGAGCCAATAAGATCGGCACTTCCCAGGTGGCGATTCTGGCAAAGGAATACGGAATTCCCTTTTACATGTTTGTGCCCACTTCCACCATTGACCTGGCGACACCTACGGGCGGCGATATTGCCATCGAAGAACGAAAAGGCGAAGAAATTTACCAAATGTGGTATGAAAAGCCCATGGCACCAGCCGGAATCAAGACCTACAACCCCTCCTTTGATGTAACGGACCACCGCTATATTACAGCCGTGGTAACAGAGAAGGGGATCGTTTATCCGCCTTACGAAGAAAACCTGAGAAAGATCGTAAAGGGATAATGGACAAAGGTAAGAATATTTACTGGCTGATGGTACTGGCCGCTCTTTTCTGGGCGGGAGCCTTCATAGCGGGAAAATTCGCCGTGCCCTACATTCCAACCTTTACCTTAACCTTCCTCCGATTTTTCTTTGCTTCGCTGGTGTTGTTTTTTCTCACCGCGGCAGCCCGGAGAAAGGAAGGCGGAAAAGCGTTTCGCCTGAAAAGAGAACACGTACCGGTCTTTCTTTTTACCGGGATCGTGGGGATGTTCGGTTATCATGTGTTCTTTTTCATCGCCTTAAAATACACCACCGCCATCAACTCATCCATCATAGGTGCGATGAATCCCATCGTCACCACGATAATCGCAGCTCTGTTTCTGCGTGCGAAAATTCCCGGCAGGCAGGCTGTGGGAATTGCGCTTTCTTTTATCGGCGTTGTTCTTACGATTTCGGGAGCCAGCTGGCAGACGCTGAGCAGCATGAGTTTCAATAGGGGAGACCTGTGGATGCTGGCTGCCGTGGTGTGTTGGGCGGCGTATGGGGTATTCAGCAAGAGCAAAGGCTCCAAGATCCCGCCTTTCTGGCTGACCTACTATAGTTTTTTGGTCTGCACACTGATTTTGATTCCCTTTGCAGTCTGGGAAAAGCCGTGGAGGATTTTGGGGGAAATCCCGGCCGCGGGGTGGATTGCAGTGCTGTATATGAGCATCTTTGCGTCCGTGGGAGGCTATTTGATTCAGCAAATTGCCATCAAGCGAATCGGGCCCTCAAGGACTTCGATTTTCATCAACCTGGTGCCGGTTTTTTCCATGGCACTGGCCGTATTGATCTTAGGGGAAACGCTGGAACCGGTCAAGCTGGCTACCGCGGGTATTATCATCGCGGGCGTATGTATCTGCCAGCTTTCGGGCAGAGGAGAAGAGAAAGGATAATGGTAGTATGGGATATAAAGTGAAACTGGGGATTTTCGAGGGGCCTTTCGACCTGCTGGTCTATCTGATCGAAAACGCCCAGATGAATATTTATGACATCCAAATATCGGAGATCACCAGGCAATACCTGAGCTATATGGAAGCCATGAGAAAGCTGGATGTGCCTATGGCGGCGGAGTTCATGGTGCTGGCGGCGGCTTTGATCGAGATCAAGTCCAAGATGCTGCTGCCGAGGACAGCTCCCAGTGAAGAGGGTCCGGCGGCGGAAGATCCGCGGACGGATCTGGTGGAAAAGCTGTTGGAATACAAGCGTTTCAAGCTTTTGGCAGAGATGCTCCAGCAGCAGGAGGAGCAGGGACTGCGGATCATGGAAAAGCCCCAGGAAGATTTATCCGTCTATACGGGACAGCCCGATGAATATCTGGATCTGGATCTGCGTCAGTTTGTTTCTGCATTCAACCTTTTTCTCCGTAAAAAGAAAAAAGTGGAAGAAATCCGCAAGCACCACATTCGCAGCGAAAAGCAGCGGATCACGGCCGAGGCCAGAATGGCGGATATCCGGGACTTTTTCCGGGAGGACCCTTTCCGGGAAGCCGACTTCAAAGACCTGATTGAGCGGAAAGATGACAAGTACGATATCGCGCTGACCTTTTCCTCCCTTTTGGAAATGATGAAGGAAAAAAAGCTGGAGGCGGAGCAGAAATATATCTACGGCGATATTAAGGTGAAAGCTACAGAGTTCTTGATAAAAGGAGAAAGCGATGACGAGTAAAAAATCCATGAAATCAGCCTTTGAATCCATGATGTTCGTATGGGGCGAACCGCTGGATGTGAAGCTGGCGGCAGAGATATTCAATATTAACTGGCGGGATGCCTATGACTGTTTTAAAGAACTGGAGGATGAGTACGAGCAGGAAAACCGGGGAATCCGCATCCGCGAGATCAACAAGAGCTTTCAGTTCGTGACCCCGGAAGAAAACATCGAATATATCGAACGGCTGTGTACGCCGGTAAAACATAAGCGGCTTTCCCAGTCGGCACTGGAGGTTCTGGCGATTATCGCCTACAAGCAGCCGGTGACCAGGGGAGAGATCGAGGCTATCCGCGGCATCAAATGCGAAAGGGTCATCGAGGGGCTGCAGAGGAAGGAGCTGGTTTCGGAAGTGGGCCGCTCCACAGGCATCGGACGCCCGATTCTCTACGGAACTACGGATGTGTTCCTGAAAAACTTCGGCTTTAAAAACCTGAAAGAGCTTCCCGACATTGAGGATATCGAGGGGACGATCAATTCGGACGAGCCTTCCGACAGCGTGGATCTGCAGCAGATTGCCCTCACTTTGCCGGAAAAATAAAATAGTGAAAATACGGAATTAAAAAACAATCGTTTTTCCATTGTATCCAGCTTTGGTCAGGAGTATACTGGTAAAAGTATGGAGGGATAAAGAAAAAATGGAGTATCGATTTACAAATAAGGATTTGAGAAAACTGATTATACCGCTGATTATTGAGCAGTTTCTTCAAATTTTTGTGGGGCTGGCGGATTCGATTATGGTGGCCAGTGTGGGCGAGGCCGCGGTTTCCGGAGTTTCGCTGGTGGACTCTGTTTTTATACTTTTCATCAATATATTCGCTGCTCTCGCGACAGGCGGCGCTGTGGTTTCAGGTCAGTTCATAGGTCGCAAGGACCCGGAGTCCGGGTGCAGAGCGGCGTGGCAGATGCTGATTTTTATTGCGGTTTCCTCGGTAGTGGTGATGGTGGCCTGTTATCTCTGCCGCGACTTTATCTTACATCAGGTTTTCGGCAGCATTGATGCCGATGTCTATCATAACAGCCGTACCTATCTTTTGATCGTCTGCGCTTCGATTCCTTTTATCGCCCTGTATAACGGCGGCGCCGCAATCTTTCGCGCCATGGGCAACTCCAAGATTGCCATGGAAATGTCCCTTTTAATGAACAGCATCAATCTGGTGGGTAACGCAGTGCTGATCTTTGGCCTTCACATGGGTGTGGAGGGTGCCGCTATACCGACACTGGCCTCCCGCGTCATAGCTGCGGTCATTATCCTGAAACTGCTGTGCAGACAGGACAGATTGCTTCATATTCCAAGACCGTTTCTCTGGAAAGTTGATAAAAAACTATTAAAAAAAATCTTATATATCGGAATCCCCAACGGACTGGAAAACAGTATGTTTCAGCTGGGAAAAATCCTGGTCCTCAGTCTGGTATCCGGATTTGGAACCGCCGCTATCGCTGCCAATGCCATCGGCAACTATGTAGCTTTGTTCGCGATTCTGCCCGGTATGGCTCTGGGGCTTACGACGGTCACGGTCGTTTCCCAGTGCGTGGGAGCCGGCGATTACGACCAGGTCCGCTACTATACGAAAAAACTGGTAAAGCTGTGCTATCTGCTGCTGCTTGGCTTCAATGGGCTGGTGGTGCTGTCCCTGCCGTTGATTCTGCATGTTTACGGTTTGTCCGATGAAGCGAGCCAATTTGCGAAAGAAATCCTCATCTATCACTCCATCTGCGCAGTGACGATCTGGCCGCTTTCTTTTACCCTGCCCAATACGCTGCGGGCCTCCAATGATGTGGCTCTGACCATGCTGATCGCCATCATTTCCATGTGGGTCTTCCGGGTGGGATTCAGCTACCTTTTGGCGATTTACCTGGATATGCAGCTGTTCGGCGTCTGGGTCGCCATGACTATCGACTGGTTTTTCCGAGCCATATGCTTTGCGATCCGCTACCACGGCGCCAAATGGCAGAAGGGATAGAGAGGGGAAGACAGCGCAGTTTACGTTGGCGGCGGGGTGCCGAATCTTTATCCTCTCCGCTTTCTCCCCTGGTTCCAGCCCTTTTCATCCCGTCCCCCCCCTTGAATATCAATAGACGATCGGTGGCAGCACAATTTTGATAGTTTCACAGTGTTTTGGGAAAATAGAAGTGGCTAAATATCAATAAGGCGTATTTTATTATGCTGTTTTGATAATGTTATCTGGATTTTGCCGCATTTTTTTCTGAAAATGCCATTGAGCCTTGATGTAATTGTTTATTTTGATATTCTTTCCTTTTTTCCAAGGATACCAGGACAAGACTGCGAAACCTGCAAAAGAAACTGCAGAACCTGTGTGCAGTCTGAAAGCCGTCCCGTCGGCGAGAAATTTATTGGGAATTTGTATTGAAAAAGTATAAAATCTCCTGCAAAACAGTAATATGTTATGTAGGAGATTTTTGATTATGAAGAAAGTAAAGCTTGGTATTATTTTGGGCACACTGATGCTGTTGGCTATCGCTGTGGCCCTGGGTAAAAATTACGCGGCGCGGCAGACGGCGGCAGCTCCGGCTCCGGGCGTTTCGGCGGCGCAGGCTATTTTGGTGGACGGACAGACAGGAAAGGTCCTGTATGAAAAAAACGCTGACGAAAAAGCGTATCCTGCCAGCACGACTAAGATTATGACTGCTCTGCTGGTGTTGGAGACGCTGGAGGAGTACGACAGCCCTATCGACCAGAAGATAGCCGTGCCAAAGGAGGCGGTGGGAGTTGAAGGATCTTCGCTGTATTTAAAAGAAGGGGAGAAAATCAGTATTCAGGATCTTCTCTACGGTCTGATGCTCCGTTCAGGCAACGATGCGGCTGTAGCGCTGTCCATCATTGCGTCGGGGGATAAGGATCTCTTTGTGCAGCGGATGAACGAGAAGGCGGCGGAGCTGCACTGCAAAAACACCCATTTCATCAATCCCAACGGTCTCTTTGACGAAAACCATTATACCACAGTGCGGGATATGTCCATCATTGCCCGGGAAGCCATGTCCCACAAAGCTTTCCGCGCTATTGTGGCCGCCAAATCCTGGGATGCGGGCCGGGAAGAAAGCGAGTTCAACCATTTTTATAACAAGAACAAGACCGTTCATCAGTTCAAAGGCGGAAACGGTATAAAAATCGGTTTTACCAAGGCTTCGGGAAGAACACTGGTGGCCTCCGCCCAGCGGGACGGAAAAGAGGTGATCTGCGTAGTCATGGGTGCACCAAACTGGTTCGATGATTCGTATTTACTACTTTTTTTACAAAACAGAATAAGTGCCATGCATATAAAAAGGCTGTCTTTTCTTCAGATGTGATCTGAGTGAAAGAGAGTTTTTTTGTTTTACCGTAGAGTAGGAGAAAATGCTTGTAACATATTTTCCATTGGTTGGGCGTTGCCGTAAGGCTAAATATTTTATAGAAATTTTTACATAGCTGTTTCCAACCAAGGAAGCAGCTATCATATATTTTTTGGAAAGGAGGAGCCACCGTAATGTCAAATTGCAAAACCATCGCAATCGCTAACCAAAAAGGCGGCACAGGGAAAACAACGACCACTGTCAATCTAGGCATCGGCCTTGCCAATTCAGGTAAAAAAGTATTGCTGGTCGATGCGGACCCACAAGGAGATTTGACCACCTGCCTGGGCTGGCACAATCAAGACGAGCTGCCAATTACCCTATCCACCCAAATGGAACGGCTGATCCGCGATGAACCATTCCATTGCCGAGAAGGAATCTTACATCATGAGGAAAGCGTTGATCTCATACCGTCCAGTATCGAATTGTCCGGAATGGAAATGACGCTGGT
>NZ_JANFXK010000283.1 GCF_024459955.1 Anaerovorax odorimutans | reverse complement strand
CGGAAATACGGTTATTGTAATCGAACACAATCTGGATGTTATAAAAACAGCAGATTACATTATTGATATCGGTCCGGAAGGCGGAGAACGCGGTGGTACGGTCGTTGCACACGGAACACCGGAAGATGTGGCAGAGAATGAAAATTCCTATACAGGGAAGTATATAAAGAAGATGCTGTAGAAAACACTGTATGGCTGAACTGTTAC
>NZ_JANFXK010000282.1 GCF_024459955.1 Anaerovorax odorimutans | reverse complement strand
AGCGACTCCATCACCGGTATGATATCTTTTACTTTTAAATATCCGCTGAATCCCGAATCTGTCAAAACAATTCCCATCTTCGCTCTGTCTTTCGCTGTTAGCTCCAAAGGTTTTTTCCCGAAGATAGTGATTTCTCCTCCATCCGGCTTTATAAGGCCGAGAAGCGCTTTAAATGTTGTACTTTTTCCTGCTCCGTTTTCACCTACG
>NZ_JANFXK010000281.1 GCF_024459955.1 Anaerovorax odorimutans | reverse complement strand
AAATCCATGGTGCGTAATCTTATGAAAGCAGGGTATGAACTTCATATTTATGCCCGGACAAAAGCAAAAGTCGAGGACGTGATCGGGGAAGGAGCGATCTTTCATGAAACGATTTCCGAGTGCGTAAAAGACTGCGAGGCAGTGATTACGATCGTAGGATTTCCGCAGGATGTAGAAGAAGTATATTTCGACAGCGGAAATATTTTG
>NZ_JANFXK010000280.1 GCF_024459955.1 Anaerovorax odorimutans | reverse complement strand
GTTGAATCGCTGGAACGGGTAACAAGGAAACCTACTTACGCAAAATATTGCTCACCCCTTATCAACGCTTCGGCAATGGATGGCATAGCGGTTATTTCTTCAAGAACCGCCGAAGCCAATGAAACCAATCCGGTGATTTTGAAGGAGGAAGAGGATTCCCTGGTCGTAGATACCGGCGATCCCATTCATCCCCCATATGACGCAGTGA
>NZ_JANFXK010000279.1 GCF_024459955.1 Anaerovorax odorimutans | reverse complement strand
ATAGGAACATGCTATGATACCCAAACGCTCCCACGTCTTCAAAATGCAGGAGACTATAACCCAGGCCAACTCCTCTTAGTACGGCCGAAATGATGATCATCTCTACTATTGAAACAATAATAACTACAATATAAGCACACATCCCAAACAAATATGCACCTATGTATTTCTTCGTATTTGGTTTGAACATGTCTTTATTAGGTAAATT
>NZ_JANFXK010000278.1 GCF_024459955.1 Anaerovorax odorimutans | reverse complement strand
AAGAAGAAAAATGATACGAAAAAATCAGAATATGATAAAATAAGACGAGTTGCTTTTTTACATAATTGGAAGGAGAGTTTTTATATGAATTCATTTCAAGCATTTACGTTAAGAGAACAAGATACATCTGTTATTGGTCAACTAGAAACCATTACTTTAGACGATTTATCAGAAGGCACTGTAGTAATCAAAGCAGCCTACTCCTCAG
>NZ_JANFXK010000277.1 GCF_024459955.1 Anaerovorax odorimutans | reverse complement strand
ATACCCAAAATTCAATAAGTGATTCAGCAGTGTAGGCTCTGGGAACATTCCGAACCAACAACGCTCGAACCACTGGTCAGCATAATCTCTTTCATCACTTCCGTTTGAGTAAGTACCGCCCACCAAATCTCCGACAAAATTCTCTATCAGCTCTCCGATTGTCAGACCATGCTCCCCACACTTTCTCGCCAGTCGGTCACAATCTGCA
>NZ_JANFXK010000276.1 GCF_024459955.1 Anaerovorax odorimutans | reverse complement strand
ATCAGCCCAAAATGGTTATCATGCTAACAACTTCCGCAGCGACAGTTGCCGGAACGTTTAATTTCACAAAACGTGTAAAAAACGACCATATTTCGTATAAAATCCTGCCCTCTATCAATCATGAAAAATACAGCTTTAAAGCCATACCTATGTAGAAACATACACCGGAAAAAGCAATAACGTGAATTATCCGACAATTGTAAAAGCTT
>NZ_JANFXK010000275.1 GCF_024459955.1 Anaerovorax odorimutans | reverse complement strand
GCCTCAGGATCTGCTTAGAGAAGGGGGCAACTCCATCTCAGAGCGGAGAATTTGGACAAACTTGGTCATTTAGAGGAACTAAAAGTCGTAACAAGGTTTCCGTAGGTGAACCTGCGGAAGGATCATTAAAGAAATTTAATAATTTTGAAAATGGATTTTTTTTTTTGTTTTGGCAAGAGCATGAGAGCTTTTACTGGGCAAGAAGACAA
>NZ_JANFXK010000274.1 GCF_024459955.1 Anaerovorax odorimutans | reverse complement strand
CACCGACGCCATCCGGCGGAAAAAACCGGAGATCGTGCTCTTCGGGGCCACCCACATCGGAAGGGACCTGGCTCCAAGGATCGCCGCCAGGCTGGACACCGGCCTCACCGCCGACTGCACCAGGCTGGACATCGACACCGCCGATTACATGGAATACCTGGAAAAGAACACCACCGCCAGCCTGGCGGGGCTGGACGCGGATGACGGCG
>NZ_JANFXK010000028.1 GCF_024459955.1 Anaerovorax odorimutans | reverse complement strand
TGGGTTTGCGGGCCCTCGAAACCGTGAGGAGAGAAAATTTGTGCTACAGGCGCTTCCGGAGGCCGCAGGAACGTTGAAAAGTGCGTAACTTTTTGAAAAAAATGGGGAAAGTTACCGGGCCAGTTTTTTGTGCCTGGTAAGTTGCAGAAAAAACCCAGAGGGGCGGCGTCTGCCGCCCCTCTGGGTTTTCAAGTCATACTATTTTTACAGCTCGTCGGTGCCTTTTCTTCTGATCGTCAAGGCGCTGGCTCCCGCAGCCAATGCGGCCAGGAGGATCAGATAAAGAACGGTAAGTTCTGCTGCGCTGCTGTCGCCGGTTTGAGGAGATCCGGAAACATCCGATACCGATGCGCTGGCGGTCAGGAATTTATTGGCCCCATACTGGATCGAGGCGTCTACCGCCGGGTTTCCGCTGGCATCGAGGATCACCTGCATAGGCAGCATGCCCAACAAGTTATATGTACCGACTTTTCCTCCGCTAGGAGTGGCTACATGGCTTCCCTTGCTGATATTAATGCTGCGTCCGGCCATGAATGGAAAGGCGCGATCTTCATAATCGTACTTGCTGCTGCCGGCATATCCATAGGCTGTGACCTTTCCGCCTTTGGCAAGATCAATATTGATATCTCTGCCGGCCATAATCATAGCCATCGTAATGCCGGGCGGCAGATATTTGTTGCTCTTGGCGGTAACTACGGATTTTCCTTTGATATTCAGGTCGCGTACAGCCATAAAGGAACCTCCGTTGATGGTGGCGTCCTTAATATTCAGATCGTTAAAAGCCATAGCGCCCAAAGTCAGATCCAAACGGCTGTTTTTCGTACCGGTGAGGGTCACATCTCCTACGCCGATGATGGCATCAATGCGGTTTTTTCCTTTAATCCGGATCGTTAAATCGGAAAGAGCTTCTCCTTCCATATCCCCGGACATCAGGGCGATGAAATTGCTTCCATGATCCAGATTGTCAATGGTGATGGCGGTAACTGCCAGCGTGCAGAGAATTGCCAGATCATCGGTAGCCGTACCGCTGACGGTCATGCCGTCTTTCATAATTGTCAAAGTCTGTTCTTTTGCGTCATAGGTCCAGTCCTTCCCCTCAAGTCCCCCGGATACCTGGATTCCTGCTGCTGTGCTCTTGACTGTGGCAATGGTCTGAGGCTCTTCGGCCTGCGCCTGCCCTTTTGCGGCCCTGGGCTGTTCTTCCGGCTCAGCGCTTTCCGTTGCAGCCGCCGGTTTGGCCATCAGTGAAGCTTTCGCTTTGACCGGTGCTGACTCATCGGCAGGCGTGTTTTCTGCTTCAGTTTGGACAGCATTCTGCTCCGAAGCAGGTGGCGCTGTCGGCTCTGTGGGCGCCTGCTGCTGGTCTGTAGGAACAAGGTCCGGAGTGCTTTCTGCGGCCGGTTCCTGCTTCCCGCTGTCTGTGTTTTGCGTTTCCTTTACAACAGGCTTGGATTCCGACAAAGCGGAATTTTCACTGGCAGAGGGTGTCGATGGAGGCTGCGTGACAGTACTGGTGTCCGCAGAGTCCGAAGGCGTTTCAGCCGGCTGCGCGGCGGTAGGTTTTTCGGCGGGTTCCGCCGGTTGGTCTGCTTCCGCTGCCATAGCCATCTGCGGGATCATGGCGATCAGCAGACAGAGACAGACCGCGATAGAGATAAACTTTCTTCTTTTCATAACAATTCCTCCTAAAATAAAAGGGAGCAATATCTTGTTATTTATAGATTAACATACCCGGCCCCCGTTGCCAATGAATTTATTGATGGTATTAAATGGACGGTTTGGATTGCGGTCAACCGCAGAAGGCATGTATAATAGAAACCAGTAAAGCTTAGAAAGAAAAGAGGATAGTTATGAGCGAGAAAACTATGTCCTGCGTGGACTGCGCCGTACGAAACTGCGAATTTCTGGACCGGATGTATCCGGATTTCTGTTTGACCGAAAAGCTGACCGAAGAACAGGTTGAGGAAGTTTTAGCCTGCTATGGACAGGAGGATAACAAAAAGGCGATGATTGCAGCCGCTGAGGTGGAATCGGAGGGCTATTGCAAGGACTGCCGGGTGGAAGAGGTAATAAAATTTGCCAAAAAGATCGGCGCCAAAAAGCTGGGAATCGCTACCTGCGTTGGCCTCCTGCGGGAATCGAGGACGCTCACCAAGATACTGAGAAGCCACGGTTTTGAGGTTTACGGGGTTGCCTGCAAGGTGGGAGCGATTCCCAAAACTGCCGTGGGAATTGATAAAAAGTGCGAAGAGTTGGGCGTTTCCATGTGCAACCCCATTATGCAGGCAAAGCTTCTCAATGAAGCGGAAACGGACCTGAATCTGGTCATGGGTCTCTGCGTGGGGCATGACAGTTTATTTTACAAGTATTCGCAGGCACTGGCCACGACGGTGGTGACTAAGGACCGTGTTCTGGGCCATAATCCGGCAGCAGCGCTGTATACGGCGGAAAGTTATTATAAGAAGTTGATGGAGGAGTAGAAGAGCAGGGAAATTAAAAAAGACAACGGACAGGAATGTTAGTTGTCTTTTTTAAATATGATAAATTATGGTCGTTTCAATCGCATTAAATGGAACTGATCGTTCCATTGGCGGAACATTTTAAACCAAACGGTGAAGGAACATGTTTTGTAAGGGACTTATATGTAAATGTACCATAACCTTTTACTGATGATCCGGATTCTATAGATCGTTTACTGGTACATTTCCAACCGCTTATAAAAATCTGAGAGCTTGGTGAAGAGGAGATAGCTTTAGCTGTTTTTCCGTTATACTGAAAGGTGCCCTTTAGAGAAAAACTCCAGGCCCTTTTTTTACTGGCATTATAGTAAGTATAAGTTCTAGTAGCAGATTTCTTTTTGGTTGTTGAATAAGGGGTTATTGACTGTTCAATGGCGGTCTCTATGGTTGCATAGGAACCATCGTCATAGTATTCATATTCAACATTTGCATTATCTGCTGATTCGGCGGCAAAACATGTAACACTTGAGGAAAAGGCCAGTACACTAATCATTAATAGAACTAAAATTAACTTTTTCATTTTACACCACATAATTATTCATTCGTTTCTTCGGGGGTAGATTCGTTTTCTACTATAATAACATCAGTCGCTATGCTTTGGGTCTGCATGGAAATTTGGATACAATAAATAATCACACCTGCTAATAGGACAAGAAGGCTTACGATAATAATAATGCGGATTCTTTTCTTATGAGCCAGTTTTTGGGGCGATATATCCATTGTATTCTCTAAAAAATCACTTGCAACTATTTCCGGCGAGCCGAATTGCCGCACTAGGTCATCAAAGGTACAATCCGGATAATGTAACAGGAATTCTGTTAAGTCTTCTCGCAAAGCGTTTAAAAACTCTTCTGATGGAGTCAGTTTGTAAAGCGCCTGTCGGACAGCCTCAATGTATTCATCAATAATTTGTACCTGATCCAATTGTAATACCTTTTCCTTTCTTAAGTTTCTTTAAGAATTTTTATGACAGATTCTGTTAAAGCGCCATATAATTTTTTTAACTCTGAGAGATATATTCGTCCTTCCGGTGTAATCGCATAATAATTCCGTACGCGGTTATCTTCAGATATTTCTTTTCTGCTTTCGACTACGTATCCTTGATCCTGCATTTTATTTAAAATGGTATATAATAGCGGCATTCTGTATTGCTGGTTGCTTCGTATAAGCGTTTCCTGGATAATTTCGTAAGCGTACATTTCACGCTCGGATAAAAGCTCAAGTACCAGCAATGGTGTAGTAGAGCGTTTAAATTGTGCTTCAAAGTTATTTAAATTACTTTGCTGAGGGCTTTCATCCTTTTTATCTTTTTTCACATATGAGATTCCTTTCCTGCGCAATATTTTGTTTATCCTATATTATCATATAGAATAAATCATGTCAAATGCTATAATATATAAATATATATATATTGTTGACATATATTTATTTAGCTTATATAATAAGACATGTAAAACCGCTGAATAAGCTTTACAGTTGACAAGGTATTACATAGAGGAACCTTATACGATAGGAAGTGGTGTAAAAGATAATAGAAATTGGAATAGGCTATTAAGTGTATGCCCGACAAAGACAGAAAGGAATGATGCGTATGAGATGATTAAACATTTTGCTGACCTAAAGTTTAATTAATTTGATACCAAAAGGAGGAAGTAATGAAAAATCTGCAAATAAGCCAAAAACATATCGTTTTCGTACTGTTGTCAGTAATTTTGTTTGCTGCAACAGCAACAGCAACTTTTTCGTATGCAACTGAGAATACCGCAGCCATGACGGAAAATACAAAGGACCACAGCGTACAGTATTACAAAGATGGGGTTCAGATCAGCGAACAGGAATATAAAGCGGAAACCGCCAAGGATGCGGTTAGCTTTTCCGATGCGTCTTTAAAACCGGAAACGTCCGATCCGATTATCGGTGAAGCATATGCAATCCTTCCAATGAAGGTAGAGACTACGGAAACAGGAAAAGCTACAAAGGCTGCTGCTGCCGAAAATGTACGAATCAATAGTTATGCCACATATAGCAAAACTAATGGTGTCGTTGTGCATAGTAAGTTATATATTGCTAGTGGACGTAAAGCGTTAAAAACGATGTCAGGCAAACTTAAATTTACGGTACGGGGGCAGGCTTTTTATAATGGATCTTATAAAGTCTCTAAAACATCTTACGTAAGCGCATTAACTAATACTAAGAATACAAAGGTAAAAGGCGACCCTGGATTTTCATTTTATATAAAAGATTCAGGAACCGGTACAGGAAAAAATCTTGTAGGCAAAAATTATAGCATCGAATACTTCTGCAAAATTCCAAAATAACAATTGACATAACTTCAAATTGCTATTAATATGAATGCCGCATGGAGATGATCTCTGCGGCATTTCATTATGTCAGCAGAGAATTCCGCATCCCATCGGAATATGGGAAATTGCCGGATAGTATTTAAGGGAGCAGGCAAAATGAACGCAAAGAATGTGCTTATTAAAATCATAAAAGTACTGATAGCAGCAGTTATTATCCTTATGGGGCAGCATTTTTTAGGAGGTATTGGCTGGGGTATGAAGGATTTAGACGGATATCCGTGGAGTATGGAGCTGGCCAGATTAATTAAAAACACTTTATATGGCTGTATTCTGGTTATATTCATCTTTGATAATGTTGAAATGAAACAAACAAAGTATAACCTCATACCATTAATTCTGTTGGGGCTTTTCTCCCTGGTAGACCTTCTTTTCTATACCAGACTGATAGCAGTGACACCTTACTTCATTCTGATTGCCTGTACCGGAAATTCAATGTATTTTCAGATACCATTTGGCATATGGCTGGCCTTGATGATTAAGGGGAAAATACGAACAGGAAAAGGAAATTCTTATGATAAGGACAACGGCAAAAATTAAAATAGCAATCAGTGTTTTTATTTGTTTCAGCATGATAGGAATCATGATATATAGCGGGTATTTTCGCGATGAGTATGTTCCGGCGGTATATATCCCTGACTTTATGACGGATATGAGCTGGATACTCCTGCTTGGATCGCCGGTTCTGATCCTGCTTAGCTGTTACGGATACAAACAAAAACCACCGGCAATCGTTGCAGGGATTGTTAACGTTTTTTGGCTAATCGCAGTGATTGTCTTTTGCGCATTTGTAATTTATGGCTATACATTGGTGAAGGACTATCCTCTGGGCGCGGAGGAAAAAGCTGACTATATAGCAAGTGAGCAGCTGATGGGAATCAACCTGGAGGACCTGGAAACTTGCGCGGAATCAGATGAGGAATGCCCGATCTATATTGGCAGCGATGATTGTCAGGCCTGTGCGGAATTTGAAAAAAATTTGATTGAGATCTTAGAAAAAAATCATACAAGCATCCCTGCTTATTATACAAATTTAGACCGGGACGGCGAAAAAAGCGAGACTATGAACGCTGTTTTAAAAAAGTACCAAGTGACATCCGTTCCGGCCCTTATTGTAGTGAAAAACGAGAAAACGATTAAGGCTTATTCGCCGGAGGATTTAGAAGGGGTTGCCGATTATTTTAAGTTGTGAAAAAACAATGGAATCGTTAAAAAGACCCGGGCGTTTGTGGGCCAGTGTTCTGTTGGATTAGGAAGGGGGGTATGAAGCTAAATGAAAAAAACAATAGTGACAGGGGTTATTATTGGAATCCTTTGCGTTTCGGGCATTTTCGCCTATGGTAATAACCGTGTTGAAACACCAGAAAAATCGAATTATCCAACAAATGAAAATGGAGCGTCTTACGGTGTGGCGCCTGATGCCGCAGGGGAAAAAGAGGAACCTGATTTGATTGCAGCGGTTGGTGAAAATGATGTTAAAGGGTATGTAAAAAAGTCTGATTTGGATAACGATGGTGATGTCAAAACACCGGAGGAAGCACTAAAAAGGCAAAAAGAGCTGGAGAAAAAAGAATATATTTCAATTCCTCTTTATAAAAACAATGGAAAGACGGTTATAGGAGAATTCAGGCTATCAACTCAAAATGAACAAAAATTATATTAGGTCAAACATAAAAATAACAAAATATATCCTGCGTGCGCTGCTCATTGTGATTGCGCTGACCTTTATCGGGGAACTGTATATATGGCATATATCGGACTTTGAAACAAAGTACAGTGGAATGACATTTTATCTGCAGAAGGGGACTTCACAGGAAAAAATGGTTGCCGATTTTTATGCGGCTTCCGATAAAACAGAGGTGGAAGTATTCACTGTGATACGTACTGTAAACAGTAGTTTTTCCGAAAAGGTGGATATTTATGGGACGCGAGGTGTAAAAAACTATTTGAAAAAAGACGCGGATATCGAAGACGGACAATTCGAAAGTGTTTTTTTAGGCAAAACAGATGTGAAGTTCCACCCGTTGGAGGAGATCCCGGACATATCAAAAATAGAAACCTATAAAGCAATTGGAAAAGAAAATAATCTTATAGCCTTTAAACAGGAATTGGTGGATCAATATGCAGGCGCATTTCCAGAACCGGGATATGCTTCGTCAAACGAAGCGCTGAATGTTGGCATGATATGGGCGGTCATCTTGACGCTGTTTCTTTTATCCACCCTGTACCGCACGGCCCTTCTGAAAAAAGAAGTAATCATTCGAATCGTTTCAGGGGAGCGGCTGACGGACTTTATGTTTTCCAAAGCGCTGACCGACACAGCCGCATATATACTTATCTTTATTATTGCAATTCCCGCAATGTGCTTTTTCACAAAGGCAGATTACAAATTGCATATCTCAATTTTCTGCATCATTATCTTTTTGGTGATAAATGCGGCTGCTTATGGACTGCTCCTTTTCACAAACTACAAGAAAGACATGTCGGGCAAGGACAGCGCCCGCAAAATATTAAAAGTGAGCTATTTATACAAGACCCTGTCTGTTGCGGTTGTGCTGATGATGCTTTCCGGTACGGCAGGCCTAATCTATCAGGGAGCCATGTGTTTTCAGCAAAGAGACTTTTTTAAGGAGCAGTCCGGCCGCTCCTACATTATGCTGTCCTCCCTGGACGATAAAAAATTTCAAACAGCAGAGGCCGCATGGGCAGGATTGTACCGGCAACAGTGCAAGGAAGGCAAGGCTTTGACACTGGTCGAGCTAGAGGATTTTGAAAGCGGCGATAGCAAATTTATTTATGCTGACAGTGGGGCCATTCCCTATCTGAGACAAGCAGTGCCTTCGTTAAAGGATGCGGATTTCAAACAGGGAAACGTCTATATTGTCAGCCCCGAAGGCACTTCAGAGGCAAAGTTAAAATCAGCGGAAAACACCCTGGAGGCGTATTATGACAAAGAGTGTGAAGCTGAACATGTTTCATACTCTGGGCATGCCAGGGTGGTCGGCTTAAGAAACGACGGCGAGATACGGAGCACCCTGAAAAAAGACCCGGTCATTCTCTTAAATAATGATTTCCCGGGGGCTGGCGAAACAGACGTATATATTACACAATCCACGATGTTCGACCTCACTTCCAGGGAGTGGGACCGGCTGGTGAAGGAGAACGGCCTTGAGGGTGAGATTGTCTATCGGACGGACGTATATGACAATTACCTGCATCAGTGGGAGCTTATGAAACGCGGCCTGCTGATCGGGATCGTTCTTGTAGGGATACTGCTGCTTCTGGAGGGCCTGCTGATCAATACGGTTTTATACTATGAGTATTATGTCCATGCCGAAGAGCTCAGCCTGAAAAAAATAATGGGTTACGGTTTGTTTGAGAGGAATAAGAAGATATTCAAATTAACGGGAATTTGCGGCGGGATAAGCTTGATTATAGCCGCGGCGGCGGCCTGGTTCACGGAAACGGCCCCCATTTCCTATATGGTTCTGGCCGGGGGTACCATGCTCTTTGTGGAGCTGCTGTTGGTTATCAGGCACATTGTCCGCCTGGAGCGTGTAGGCATCCAAAAGATATTGAAGGGAGGGTCAATATGATAAGAATTGAACAAGTGCATAAAGCCTTTGGTGAGCATGTGTTATTTGAAGATTTTAATATGGAGATTGAAGACGGTGACTTCGTAGTGTTTTCCGGCCCCAGTGGCTGTGGAAAAACGACTCTCCTGAATATGATCGGCGCATTGGAGCCTTTCGATGCGGGCGCGATTCTTGTAGATGACCTGGACATCAGCAAACGAAAAAACCAGCTTTACTATTTTAGTGAAAAGGTTGGATTCCTGTTTCAGAACTTCGCGCTGATGGAGGAAAAAACGGTAAAAGAAAACCTGGAAATCATAAAAGAAAAAAACCGCTCCAAAATCACGATCAAACAGGCCTTAAAAGGCGTTGGCCTGGCAGAAAAGCTGGACAGCAGCGTTTATACCTTATCAGGGGGAGAACAGCAGCGTGTCGCTCTAGCGCGCCTGCTGCTCAAAAAGTGCGATTTGGTCCTTGCCGACGAGCCAACGGGCTCTTTGGACAAAGCAAACGCAGCTATAGTCATGAATATTATTAAAGCATTGAATCAAATGGGAAAGACCATCATTTTAGTCACCCATGATGAAGAAATAAAAAAGCAAGGAAAGCGAGTTGTCAACCTATGAGGCACCGCCCCCACTGTACCCGCTGAAAAATTCATATTTTGCGACCAAGGCGTTTCTTTTGGGCAAATGGTCGCGGAAAAAACGAAGAAAACAGGGATTTGGTCGCAAATCCACAAATCCTCAAATTCGCAAACCCGCGGGCTTGACAGTGCGAAGAAGCTGTAAAGCCCCCTACCCATTAATCCACCGCACCATCCCGGCCCCCATACGGTCATTGGGGCGCGTTTCAAATCCCAGCTTTTCATAAAAACCCTCGTTTCCGGGGGTCGCCATCAGGTTGACCATGACGCAGCTGCCGTCCTCTCCCAGAGCATCGATCCAGCTGTTTACATTTACCATGAGCGCCCTGCCAATGCCCTGCCCCTGATATTGGGGAAGCACCATCACATCCACGATCAAAGTCATATAGCCGCCGTCGCTGATGACCCTGGCCATACCCACCGGCTTGTCTCCATCCCAGGCGGACGTCAGATACGCGGAGTTTTTCAGCCCTCTTTCCGCCTGAACAGAATTCAGCTGTTTCCAGCCCACCGCCAGTCTCAGCTTATTGTAATCTTCCGTAGAAATCGTATTCTTGTAAACGATCATTTAACTTCTCCTTTTTATTTGCTATCATAAGTATATGCTGAAAAGAAATCCCGCGCAAGGAGCCGCATTGCCTGCACAATTATTTTATTTTGCTGCAACAGTTGGGGCATGCAGGGGATCTAATAAATGAAAAGAAGGAAGGAGACCGGCCATGAATATCGATCGCGAAGAACTGGTTCGGCAGGCCAAACGAGGGAAGGCGGAGGCGTTTGCCGCGCTGTACGAAGATATCTACATGGATCTGTACAGGTTCGCTTTTTATACGCTGAAACAGCCACAGGACGCGGAAGACGCGGTCAGTGAGACGGTTACGACAGCTTTTGAAAAGATCCGGACGCTGAAAAAAGCAGAGGCCTTCAAAAGCTGGATGTTTCAGATCCTGGTCAATCAATGCAGAAAAAAACTGAACCGAAAAAGCAGGGATCAGGAATTAAAGCTGGAAAAGGAGCCTTACAGCGAAACGGACCCCAGTCTGCCGCTGAGTCTGAGGGAGGCCTTCGGGCAGCTCAGCGGGCAGGAACGGATGATGATTGCGCTTTCCGTATTCGGGGGCTACCGGAGCAATGAGATCGGGGAACAGATGCAGCTTCCCGCAGCCACCGTGCGCTCCAAAATGAGCAGGGCCTATGGGAAGCTGCGGAAGTTTCTGGGAGAGGAGGAGTCTAAATGAAGGAGAGGGAGCTGGAAGAAAAACTGCGCCAGGACGGAGAAAAGCTGGAGATACCGGAGAGCCTGGGGCCGCAGCAGATACAAAAAAAGCTGGAGAACGCCGCCCGCACAAAGCGCCGTCCATGGATACGGGCAATCGCCGCAGCCGCAGCGCTGGTTTTGGTAGCTGGCAGCGGATTGCTGCTGAGTCATATGAAGGGGGAAGAAGGACAAGATTACGGAGAGCTTTACAGTGCGGTTCGTGATCTCTCAGCTGAGAGGGACAATCAAGCCGGTGTTATGCTGATAGACCGGGCGGGAAGCGCGGGCTTAGAAAACTCAGCCAAGACCTATTCCGGCGAGGACGCGGCTACGGAATCCTTTTCCGATACCAACATTCAGGTGGAAGGTGTGGATGAGGGAGATATAGTCAAAACCGACGGGGCCTATATTTATATTTTGGACCGGGACTACGCTTCCGTATCAATCGTTAAGGCCGAGGACGGCAATGCGGATATCCGCGCTGTGATTTCCCTGGAAGATGACCTTACTGCCCAGGATCTCTATGTGGCAGAAGACCGTCTGTCGGTCATCGGTACTCGTCACACGGATGGGGTGGATGGAGAGACGACGGCAGTGACCTACAATATTAAGGACCGCCGAGCGCCTGAGAAAGCAGGAAGCGTGACTCAAAGCGGCCAGCTGAATACCAGCAGGCGGGAAGGCAGCTATCTGTATATTTTCAGTAACTTCTACCCGCAAGTTCCCGAAAGCGAAAAAAAGATCGAGCAATATGTGCCACTGGTAAACGGGAAAGCTCTTAAAATGCCGGAGATCGTTCTGCCTGAGAAGCCTCGGACTGCGCAATATCTGGTCATGACTGCCATTGACCTTGAAAATCCCGATCGGGCCTGCGACAGGGAGGCCGTTCTTTCATCGGGGGACACCTTTTATGTGAGCAGGGAAAACATATACGCTGCCTCAGACCGGGGGCCGGACACAAAGACGACGGAAATCCGCAAGTTTTCCTACAAGGACGGCAAGATCCAATATCAGGCCGCCGGCAAAGTAAAGGGCTATTTCAACGATTCCTTTTCCATGGACGAATACAGGGGCAGCCTGCGGATGGTTACCACCCTTGACGGGTCCTCGGGAAGCACCTGCAATAACGTATACGTTCTGGACAAAAATATGAAGGAAACGGGAAGCATCCTGAAACTGGCGAAAGACGAGCGAATCTACTCGGCCAGATTCTTAAAGGACATGGGGTATTTCGTAACCTACCGGCAGACGGACCCGCTCTTTTCCGTGGATCTGTCCGATCCCAAAGCTCCGAAGATAATAGGGGCCCTGAAGATTCCGGGCTTTTCCCAGTACCTGCACTTTTATGGAAAGGACCATCTCTTGGGAATTGGGCAGGCTTCCGGCGAGAATGGCGTCACAGCGGGCGTAAAGCTGTCGATGTTCGATATCAGCGATCCCGCCGATGTTAAGGAAGAAAGCACCCTTGTCATAAAGAATACCTACGATGCGGAGGTCCTCAGCAACCACTGGGCTGTCATGATTGATCCGCAGAAAAACATCTTCGGTTTCGCAGCCAGCGGAGAAAAGGGCGCTTCCTACTATATCTACCGCTATGACAACGGCTTCCGGCAGATGCTGGCCGCTCCGACAGGAAACAGTTCCCACAACGTTCGGGGTTTGTACATCGGAGACGTGTTTTATCTGGTGCGGACCGATGAGATTACAAGCTACCGGATGAGCGACTTTCAAAAAATCGCTTCACTGAAAATTTAGGGGAATAGGATGGAGGGATACGGTCCATAATCCTTATAGAAGGAGGTATAGAAATGAGTTATACATATAAATTGGACGAAAAGGGAATCCCCTATAGAGCTGCCGTGGCGGCAGGACGGGGAAATGAGGGGGATTCGGATCTGTTACCCCACAGCGGAGAACTGGAAAACTTCCACCTGTATCTTTTCTAACGGTCAGGCCCGTTCAGATAGAGAGCCTTTCTAAATACAAACTTTTGACCCGCATCAAAACAAAGGGGGCTGCAAGCTGCAGCCCCCTCTAATTTTTGTTCAAATAGAAATCTATTCCTCATGGAACTGGCTGTTATAAAGATTGGCGTAAAACCCGTCTTTTGCCAGCAGATCTTCATGGGTGCCCTGCTCGATGATATCCCCGTGATTCATGACAAGAATCATATCCGCGTCGCGGATCGTGGATAAACGATGGGCAATGATAAAGCTGGTCCTGTTTTCCATCAGATTGGCCATAGCCTGCTGTATCTGTGTTTCCGTTCTGGTGTCCACAGAGCTGGTAGCTTCGTCGAGGATCATGATGGGAGTATCGGCCAGAATCGCCCGGGCGATCGTCAGAAGCTGTTTCTGACCCTGAGAAATATTCGTAGCTTCCTCATTGATCTCCATATCATAGCCCTTTGGCTGCGTCTTGATAAAGTGATGGATATGGGCAGCCTTGGCTGCTTCCTCCACTTCCTGATCGGTGGCAGTCATTTTTCCGTAACGGATGTTTTCGCGGACGGTTCCGCTGAAAAGCCACGTATCCTGCAGGACCATGCCAAAGATGCTTCGCAGATCCTTTCTGGAATAGTCCTTAATATCGTGTCCGTCCACCATGATGCGGCCCTGATTCAGCTCGTAAAAACGCAGCAGCAGTTTGACAATGGTGGTTTTTCCAGCGCCCGTAGGACCGACGATGGCGATTCTCTGGCCTGGTTTGACATTAAAGTTAAAGTCCTTGATAATCAGCTCGTCGTCATTGTAGCCAAATCCGACGTGTTCAAAGGTCACTTCGCCGCGGAGAATGTCCCTGTTGAGCGGCAGCGTGTTTTTCGAAGAACCATCGGCAGCCACATCGGCGGAGATATCCTCCTCGTCCTCAGCGATGAATTCGAATACCCGTTCAGCCGCCGCGGCCGTGGACTGCAGCAGGTTTGCCACATTAGCCACCTGTGCCACCGGCTGGTTGAAGGAACGAACGTACTGAATGAAAGCCTGTATGTTTCCGATGGTAACGGTACCCTTCAGCGCCAGGTGGCCTCCCAGGATACATACTGCCACATAGGCCAGGTTTCCTACGAAATTTGTCAGAGGCATCATCAGACCCGAGAGGAACTGAGACTTCCATGCCGATTCGTAGAGCTTCTCGTTATAGTGGTCGAAAATTTCCTCGGAATTGGCCTCCTGGTTGAACGCCTTAACGATCGTATGGCCGGTGTACATTTCTTCCACGTGGCTGTTGACTTCGCCCAGATACTTCTGCTGGTTCTTAAAATGCCCCTGTGTTTTGCCGATGATCAGCCGAATAATCAGCATGGAAAGCGGCAGAACCACCAGAGCGGTAATGGTCATCAGCAGATTAATGCGGATCATCATTACTAAAATACCGATGATGGTAGTGACGCTGGTGATCATCTGCGTCAAACTCTGAGACAGCGTCTGGTTGACCGTCTCGATATCGTTTACCACGCGGCTCTGAATTTCGCCGTGGGTCTTGCTGTCAAAATATTTTAACGGCAGCCGGTCCATCTTTTCCGACATGGCCCGCCGCAGGTTATAGATAACCTTTTGCGAAACGCCGGCCATGATGTAGCCCTGTACGGTTGAAAAGATGAAACTCAGACCGTAGAGGACGATCAGAAAGATCAAAATCTTCAGCAAAGCGGTAAAATCAATGCCTGCCTTGGACATTAGCCCCTTAACCACTTCGTCCGTAGCGTTTCCCAGAATCGTCGGAGAGACGATACTGAAAATGGTGCTTGCGATAGCAAAGATAAAGACGACTGCCACTGCGAGGCTGTGGGGCCGCAGATAAGACAGCAGTGTTTTCATAGTGCCCTTGAAGTCTTTGGCCTTTTCCCCCGGCATCATTCCGTGGGGGCCGCCGCCTCCGGGCCCTTTTCTGCGTTTTGGTCGCATGTTTGTGTTAGCCATTGATATGCGCCCCCTTTCCCAATTCTTCTTCGCTCAGCTGTGAGGAAGCGATTTCCTGGTAAACCCGGCAGCTTTCCAGGAGTTCCTGGTGCGTACCGATTCCGGCAACCTTCCCTTCATCGAGGACAACGATCTTATCGGCGTCCATAATAGTGTTAATTCTCTGAGCGACAATAATCATCGTGCTTCCGCCGACCTTTTCCTTCAGCGCTTCCCGAAGAGCGGCGTCCGTCTTAAAGTCCAGAGCGGAAAAGCTGTCGTCGAATATATAGATCTGCGGCTTTTTCACCAGCGCACGGGCAATGGACAGCCTCTGCTTCTGCCCGCCGGAAACTGTGGTTCCCCCCTGAGCCACAGGCTCGTCAAAGCCTTCTGTTTTTTCTTCAATAAAGGTCATGGCCTGGGCTGTGCGGGCGGCTTCGCTCAAATCTTCAGGCGAAGCATCCTCTTTTCCGTATTGAAGGTTGGAAGCGATGGTCCCCGAGAAGAGCACGCCTTTCTGCGGAACATAGCCGATTGCATCCCGCAGACTCTTCTGCGAGATGTCGCGGATGTCCGTTCCATCTAAAAGAATCTTACCCTCGGTGACATCGTAAAAGCGTGGAATCAAACTGATTAAGCTGGATTTTCCGCTGCCGGTTCCACCGATGATCGCCGTCGTTTCTCCGGGATTTGCCACAAAGCTGATATTGGAAAGCGTCCGCTCTTCCGCATCCGGATAGGCGAAGGAAACGTCTCTGAATTCCACAACGCCGGCAGGGTGGGAAATCTCTTTGCAGTCGGGAGCATCTTCAATGGTCGGTTTTACCGACAGAACAGCTCCGATTCTCTGACCGGAAACAGCGGCTCTCGGAATCATAATGAACATCATCGTGATAAAGAGGAAGGACATGATGATCTGCATGGCGTACTGCATGAAAGCCAGCATATCGCCGATCAGCAGGTTCTGCGCGTCGATCAGCTTGGCGCCCACCCAGACGATGAGGATGCTGGAAAGGTTCATAACCAGCATAAGGGCCGGCATCATAAAGGACATGGCGCGGTTGACGAACATGTTGATCTTCTTGAGATCCACATTGGCTTTATCAAAGCGGTCTTCCTCATAGGGCTCGGAAGTAAAGGCCCGCACCACCAGCAGCCCGGACAGACGTTCCTGCATAATCAGATTGATCCGGTCCAGCTTTGACTGCAGGACCTTGAATTTCGGCATTACCAAAATAAAAGCAAGACCCATGATCAAAAGGATCACCAGCACGGCCAGGGCGATGGTCCAGGAAAGCGGTACACTGGTGCGCAGCGCCTTGATTACGGCACCGATTCCCATGATCGGCGCGAAGAAGGCCATCCTCAGAATCATAACCGTGGACTGCTGTACCATCTGTACGTCATTGGTGGAACGGGTAATCAATGACGCAGTGGAGAACTGTTCCAGCTCAGCGGCTGAGAAGGCGGTGACTCTTTTAAAAAGCGCTCCGCGGATATCTCTGGAGGACTTGGCCGCAACCCGTGCGGAAAACAGGCCCGCCAGTCCGGTACAGAGTACCACCGCCAGAGCTACAAGGAGCATCAAACCCCCCGTCTTATAAATGTAAGGCATACTTCCCTTGATGATCCCATTGTTGATAATGTCGGACATGTATCCCGGCAGAGCCAGCTCGCACAGAGCTTGGCCGAAAAGCGCGGCAATGATCAGAAAAATAAATGGGATATAGGGTTTGTAGTATTTCAGCATTTCTTTCATATTGTAAAATCCCCTTTCTTTTGATTATCGAGACCGTTTGTCCGGCCCGGCAGGCGGCCTGCGCGAATGATCGCGGGGCGGTCTGCATCCCGGAGGCGGTCCCGGCTGTGTCAGTTCATGCCGATCCTCGCCGGCAGCTTCCAGTACGTTGTTGCAGGCAACGGTCACCAGATCCTTGAACAGCTTCTGCTCTTCGCCGGACATGTTCTGGGTCAGTATGCGGTCAAAGGACTTCATCGTCCTTTCAGCCGCAATGCGCAGTTCCCTCGCTTTTTCCGTGGGATAAAGCTCATATGCGCGCCGATCCCTTTTGCTCTGAATCCGCTGGATATAGCCCTCCTCGATCAGAGGACGGATGCCCTTAGCCACGGCTCCCTTATTAAGACGCAGATAGGAAGAAAGATCCTCCTGCGATATGCCGGGCTGCTTGCAGACACACATAATGTACCCCATTTGATGGCCGGATATTTTGAATTTTTTCAGTTCCTTGATATGATACAGGATACTGAACCTGTGTATAATCGAAAAACTGGTCAGATAGCTGTGATTTTCCATTTTACTGCCTCCCATACAGCAAATATAGTTGAACTGGCAACTATACTACTACAGCCCATAATAGTTGTCAAGGCAACCATTGTACCTTTTTGTAATTTTTCACAAAAAAATCATAAAAAGAACTGGACAATTGGTGTTCATATGCTATAATATCTCTTGTGCAAGTTAACGCTTTAGAACAGTATAGTGATAAAGAAATAAAATAAAGTCGATTGAAGAAGGGGACGCTATGAAATATAAAAAGGCAGAATTAAAACCGGATGAAAAGGCATGTCTGGAGCTGAGAGGGCTCTACGAACAGTACGGTTATAAAAAATATAAGATGAGCAAATTTGAGGAGTACAGCCTCTATGTGGAAAACAAAGACTTCCTCGCCAGCGATAAGGTCATCACCTTTACCGACCTGGACGGCAGGCTGCTGGCCCTCAAGCCGGACGTAACGCTGAGCATCATTAAGAACACCCAGGCGACCTTCGAGTGTAACGAAAAGCTCTATTACATTGAAAATGTTTACCGGGAAAGCAGAGAGAGCCACACCTTTAAGGAAATCAGCCAGATGGGTCTGGAATACATCGGCAAAGTAGACGCTTACTGTATCACGGAGGTAATTGCCCTGGCTGCCAAGAGCCTGCGGGCTATCAGCAAGGACTACATCCTGGAAGTGGCGCACATGAGCTTTGTGGTAGAGCTTTTGCAGAGCCTCCAGGTGGCGGAGCATACAAAGCTGAAACTGCTTACTCTGATCAGAAGCAAAAACGTCGATGGGCTGAGAAGGACTGCCGAGCGGGCGGACCTTTCCGAGCTGCAGGTGGAAAGCCTGTGCAGGCTGCCGTTCCTCTATGGGGACGTGACAAAGACCATCCGGGAAGCGAAGAAGATTTCCCTGAATAAAGCCATGGACAGAAGTCTGGATGAGCTGGCTCAGGTCTACGAAGCGCTCAAGGCCCTGGGACTGGCAAAAAACATTCAGGTGGACCTCTCCATTGTCAATGATATCGACTATTATAACGGAATCATTTTTAAAGGATATATCAAAGAGCTGGGAAGATGCGTGCTGGCCGGCGGGCAGTACGATCAGGCCATGGCCCTCCTGGGCAAGAAGGTGGATGCCATCGGGTTTGCCCTTTACTTAAATGAAATCAATCGCATCGCAGAGGAAAAGGTCCTGTACGATGTGGACGCAGTGATTATCTATTCCTGCGGCGAGGATGTGGTGGCCGTTGCCCGCGCCGTTCAGGAGCTGCAGAAGGAGGGGCTGAGCGTGCGGGCGGAAAAAGCAGTGCCCCCCAATGTGCGCTACAGAGAACTTTACAGGCTGGAGAACGGGCTTTTGAAAAAGGAGGAGACATCATGCTAAACATAGCGCTGCCGAAGGGAAGGCTGGGCGACCAGGTATACGGAATGCTCAGAGATGCGGGATATGACTGCCCCGCCTATGAAGATAAAAACAGACTGCTGGTGTTGGAAAGCCCGGAAAAGGGCGTGCGCTATCTGCTGGTAAAGCCCAGCGATGTGGCCATCTATGTGGAACATCACGCGGCAGACGTGGGAATCGTGGGAAAAGATATCCTTTTGGAATCCTGTCCCGATGTCTACGAGCTGCTGGATCTGAATATCGGAAAATGCCGCATGGCGGTGGCCGCGCCCAAGGGCTATGTGGAGGACACGGACCGGACTCTGCGCATTGCCACCAAATACGTGAATATCGCCAAGCAATTCTATTCGGAAAAAAACCGGGACATCGAAATCATCAAGCTCAACGGAAGCATTGAGCTGGCGCCGATCCTGGGGCTTTCCGACGTGATCGTGGACATCGTGGAAACCGGCGGTACTTTGAAGGCCAACAATCTGGAAGTTATTGAAGAGTTTAAAACCATCAGCGCCAGATTCATCGCCAACAAATCCAGCTTTAAATTTCAGAATGAAATCATCAGCGATATGATGCAGAAACTTGGAGAAGCAGTAAAATGAGTAAATTCCTGAGAGAACAATACCAAAACCTGGAGCCTTACACTCCGGGCGAGCAGCCGAAAACGGACAATCTGATCAAACTCAATACCAACGAAAACCCCTACGGCCCGGGCCCGCGGACGAAAGCGGCCATCAGCGGCGAGCAGGTGAGCAAACTAATGCTTTATCCTGACCCGGAGGCATCGGAGCTGGTGGAGGCAATTTCTCAATATTATGAATTGGAGAAAGAACAGGTCATGGTGGGAAACGGATCGGACGAAATTCTGGCCTTTTCCTTTATGGCTTTTGCCAGCGAAGGGGCCAAAGTATATTTTCCTGATCCCAGCTATGGATTTTACAAGGTTTATGCGGATATCTACCACTCCCGGGCAAACCCGGTCCCCCTGACAGAAGATCTGCGGATCAACCCGGATCATTATAAAAATTTAGACGGAACCATTATTATCGCAAATCCCAACGCTCCCACGGGAATTGCCCTGAATTTAAACGATATAGAGGCCATTCTCTCCAGCAACAGGAGCAACTTAGTTATAATTGACGAGGCCTACATTGACTTTGGGGCAAAAAGTTGCGTGCCTTTTTTGACGAAATATGATAATCTATTAGTGATACAGACTTTCTCAAAATCCAGGAGTCTGGCAGGCGCGAGGGTGGGCTTTGCCATGGGCGGCAAAGAAGTCATTTCCGACCTGAACCGAATCAAGTTCAGCTTTAACCCTTACAACCTGAACAGGCTGTCTATTTTAGCCGCGGCGGAGGCAATCCGCGATGAGGCGTATTTTCAGCAGACCAGACAGAAGATTATCCGTACCCGGGAGAAATTTACGGAAGAATTGAAAGCCTTGGGCTTCACGGTACTTCCCTCAGCGGCCAATTTTGTCTTTGCAAGGAGCGGCCGGCTTTCCGGGAAGGATTATTTTACCGGATTGAGAGAAAGGAACATATTGGTACGATACTTTGGGAAAGAGCCTATTTCTGATTTTGTAAGAATCACCATAGGCAGAGAAGAGGACATGGAACAGCTCATTTGTGCGACAAGGGAGCTGCTGGGGAAAGGAATTTGATATGAGAACCAGTCAGATCAGCAGAAAGACCGGAGAGACGGATATACAAATCGCTCTGGACATCGACGGCAGAGGGACCTTTGACATAGATACGGGCTGCGGATTTCTCAATCATATGATGGAATTGTTCGCCCGCCATGGACGCTTTGATCTTTCCATAAAGTGCAAAGGCGATAGCCACGTAGATGACCATCACACCACGGAAGATATCGGGATTTCCCTTGGACAGGCTTTTAAAGAGGCCCTGGCAGACAAGAAGGGAATAAGAAGATATGGTAATATGATGCTTCCCATGGATGAGACTCTCATCCTGTGCGCGCTGGACATCAGTGGGAGAGCGTGCCTGAATTTTGACGTTCAGATCCCCACGCAGAAAGTAGGGACCTTTGACACGGAGCTGGTGAAGGAATTTTTGACTGCGTTTTCCAGAGAAATAGGCCTGACGCTTCATTTGAAGATGATGGCCGGCGAGAACAGCCACCACATCATTGAGGCCGTTTTCAAAGCGCTGGCAAGGGCTTTGGCCCAGGCCGCCGCCGTTGATCCTGAGTACGCAGATGAGATCCCTTCGACAAAGGGCGTTCTTTAAGAAAGGTAAGACATGATTGCAGTAATTGATTATGGAGTTGGAAACCTGTTTTCTCTCACCGCTTCGCTGAAGTTTTTAGGTGCGGAGACCATCGTAACGAATAAAAAGGAAGACATTCTCGCAGCAGACAGGATTATCCTGCCGGGCGTGGGCGCGTTTGAAGACGCCATCGCCAAGCTGAGAGCCACCGGTCTGGTGGAGACTATTATAGAGGAAACCCGCAGGGGCAAGCCTCTTCTTGGTATTTGCCTGGGTATGCAGCTTCTCTTTGAAACGAGTTACGAATACGGTAAGCACCAGGGCCTGGGGCTGATTAAAGGTGAGATCGCTTCCATTGAAGAAGATCTTCCGAAACGCCCGGATGGTGAAAAACTAAAGGTTCCGCACATTGGCTGGAACAGTCTGAATCTGAAAGGCAGCGACCCCCTCTTTAAATACATCAAAGAGGGCGATTACGTGTACTACGTGCACAGCTTCTATGGTAAGAATTGTCTTGAGAATACTATCGCATCGTCCAATTACGATATCGAAATTACAGGAGCCGTTCGCAGCGGATCCGTGTATGGAACTCAGTTCCATCCGGAGAAGAGCGGTAACGTGGGGCTCAATATTCTCAGGGCCTTTATCGAACTATAACTGAATATAGGAGACAAGACCATGAAGAAAGTGCACAAGACCATCAATAAGAACATTAAGATGCTTCTTATCATCGCAGCGGCCACAGTCATTGCGATGGCGGTTTTACTGGTACTTATCGCGGGTAACGAAGAACGGAATCAGATTCCGACCGACCCCAGCAGAGCTACAGAAAAAAAGGAATCGGAGGCACCGACGGATGTTAACGAGACCACCGTGGCGACAGAGGAAGGCGTCTCGCAGCAGGCGCAGGTCCTTTACGACTCGAGAGTGGATGATATGAACGATCCCGCCGCAGTAGCAAAGCTTTTGGAGACCATTGATCTGAAGAAAAAGGTCGCCAACTACCGGGTTACGCTTTTGGTAAAAGAAAGCCCGAAGAGCATGACCATTACCTTTGATAAAACAGTATCCGAGGAAGGGAAGAAGGCGCTGGATGAAAACATGCAGAAATACGCGCAGCAGATTCTCGCTTTGACCAAGGACGCTGAAAAGGTACAGTGGGTGTACACGGTAGAAGGGGAAGACAAGAAAAAGGAAGATCGGACCGTCTATCATGATACAAGCGATGCGAAAAAAGTGCTGAACTACGATGTGAAAAAATACGGAGAATCGGCGAAGTCTGTTCAGGCTTTGCTGGATAAGCAGTACAGAAAGGATATTAGATAAATGGAGATATTCCCAGCGATTGATTTGAGAGACGGGCAGGCAGTGCGTCTGTTTCAGGGCGACTATGATCAGATGACCGTTTACAGCAAGAATCCGGCGGATGTGGCGCGGCAGTTTAAAGCCAAGGGCGCCAGGAACCTTCATCTTGTGGATCTGGACGGAGCTAAGGACGGCAGGCTCGTCAATTTTGAATCCATCCGGGAAATTATCGCGGATGTGGACCTTTTTGTCGAGGTTGGAGGCGGGATTCGTGATGAGGAGCGGATCAGGCAGTATCTGGACCTGGGCGTGGGAAGGGTTATCTTAGGAACCATTGCGGTAAAGGACCCGGCTTTTCTCGAAGAAATGGTGCGCAAATACGGGGAGAAGATTGCCGTTGGCGTAGACGTGAAGGACGGACTGGTCGCCATCAATGGCTGGAAGGAAGTTACAGATAAGGACGGCATGGAGTTCTGCCAATATCTGAGGGATATCGGCGTGAAAACCGTGATTTACACGGACATCTCCCGGGACGGAGGCCTGAAAGGCACCAACCTGGAAGCCTATAAAAAGCTGGCGCGGATCAAAGGCCTGAATGTCGTAGCCTCGGGAGGCATCAGCTTTGCGGAGGAAATAACGGCTCTGAAAGAGACGGTTTACGGCGCGATCCTCGGGAAGGCCCTTTACGATGGCCTTCTGGACCTGGAAACAGCTGTAAAGCTGGCGGAATAAGCAGGAGGAAACATGATTACAAAACGCATTATTCCCTGCCTTGACGTTAGAAACGGAAGGGTCGTAAAGGGAATTAACTTTGAAGGAATACAGGATGTGGCAGACCCGGTGGAAATGGCCCGTTTTTATAATGAGAGCGGAGCCGATGAACTGGTTTTCTACGACATAACGGCCAGCGTGGAGGAGCGGGCGCTGTTCTCCGATATCTTGGTGGACGTCGCTTCCCAGATTTTTATTCCCCTGACCGTCGGAGGCGGAATCAACACCCTGGACGATTTTGACCGGGTGCTGAAATGCGGGGCTGATAAGGTAAGCGTCAACAGCGGTGCGATCCGGAATCCGGATCTGATCGAGCAGGGCGCCAAAAAATACGGGGATCAGTGCGTGGTGCTCAGTATGGACATCAAGCGGGTGGACGGCGTTTTCAAGCTGTTTTCCAAAGGCGGCCGGGAAAATACCGGAATCGACGCTCTTCAATGGGCGGTGGACGGCGTCAATCGGGGCGCGGGCGAGCTGGTTGTAAACAGTATCGACACCGACGGCGTGAAGGACGGTTTTGATCTGGAACTTTTGGATGAGATCGCGGCCAGGGTATCGGTGCCGATCATCGCTTCGGGCGGAGCTGGTAAGATGGAGGACTTCTCCGAGCTGTTCCAGCACCCGGGAATCGATGCGGGCCTTGCCGCCAGCATCTTCCATTTTAAAGAGATCGACATTCGCGACCTCAAACAATATCTGAGAAAGGCAGGCGTAGAGGTACGCCTTTAAGGAAGGACTTATGGAATTGAAATTTGACGAAAAGGGCCTGATTCCTGCGATCGTGCAGGACTACTACACAAAACAGGTCCTGACGGTTGCATACATGAATCAGGAATCCCTGGATATTACCATGAAGGAGGGCTACACCTGCTTCTGGAGCCGCAGCAGATCCGAGCTGTGGAGAAAGGGCGAGACCAGCGGAAACCGCCAGAAAGTAGTCAGCATTACGGCCGACTGCGACCAGGACGCGCTGGTGGTAGAAGTGATTAAGGATGGCCCGGCCTGCCATACCAGGGAAGAAAGCTGTTTTTTCAATGAAGTTTACCAGGCGGAGGATGAAACGCCCTTTTCCTATGAAGGCCTGTACCAGATGATCAAGGGCCGCAAGACGCAGCCCAAAGAGGGCAGCTACACCACTTATCTCTTCGACAAGGGCATGGATAAAATTCTGAAAAAAGTAGGCGAAGAATGTACAGAAGTCATCATCGCCGGAGCGAAGGACGATAAGGAAGAAACGATCTATGAGATTGCTGACCTGGCTTATCACGTAATGGTTATGATGGTGCAGCAGGGCATCGAAATGAAGGACGTGACCGCAGAGTTGGCAAAACGCCACGTGGTAGACCACAAAGTAAAACAAGAACGAATGAAATAACTCCAATGGATTGCAGAAAACTGCCTTTTTTCTCAAAAGGGCAGTTTTTGTTTGCGTCTGCTTGTTGCGTTTGTCTGTTGCGGCTGCGAGTGCTTGTTGTGGCTGCGAGTGGCGGATTTGCGATCAAGGGGGCTTTCTGGGTGCGATGGTCGCGGGATTTCCTCGAGAAATCGGGAATTGGTCGCAACCCTGCAGCGGAAAGTGCTGGATTTGCGACCAAGGCAGCTTTCTGGGGCCAAAGGTCGCGAAATTTCCTCGAGAAATCGGGAATTGGTTGCAGCCCCGAGGCAATAAGTGACGAATTTGCGACCAAAGCAGCTTTGTGGAGCCAAAGGTCGCAGGATTTCCCCGAGGAATCAGGAATTGGTCGCAACCCCACGGCCGTAAGTGGCGACTTGCGACCAAGGTGGCTCTCAGGGTGCGATGGTCGCGGGATTTCTCAGGAAAATTGTGAATTGGTCGCAACCCCGCGGCGGTGAGTTACGGACCTGCGACCAAGGTGGCTTTCAGGGTGCGATGGTCGCGGGATTCCTCAGGAAAACTGTGAATTGGTCGCAACTCTGTAGCGGTAAGTGACGGATCTGCGACCAAGGAGGCTTTCCAGAGCCAATGGTCGCGGGATTCTTCAGGAAAACTGTGAATTGGTCGCAACCCTGCGGCGATAAGTGACGGATCTGCGACCAAGGCAGCTTTCTGGGGCCAAAGGTCGCGGAATTTCCCCGAGAAATCGGGAATTGGTCGCAGCCCCGAGGCAATAAGTGACGAATTTGCGACCAAGGCAGCTTTGTGGAGCCAAAGGTCGCAGGATTTCCCCGAGGAATCAGGAATTGGTCGCAACCCCACGGCGATAAGTGACGGATCTGCGACCAAGGCAGCTTTCTGGGGCCAAAGGTCGCG
>NZ_JANFXK010000273.1 GCF_024459955.1 Anaerovorax odorimutans | reverse complement strand
CACGCCCTCATCCACCAAAGTAAACAGCGCGTTGCGGATATTAAGCGTCCAGTGGGGATCCAGAAAATCTTCTCGGGTCAGCAGAATCTGCCCCACGAGGATACCGTAATCCCCAAAATATTCTTTATAGGCCATCATAAACTCCACCTGACCGATGGCGCACAGGGCCTGCTTGAAATACATATCGCCCCGGCGGCTCCACTTGTTGAT
>NZ_JANFXK010000272.1 GCF_024459955.1 Anaerovorax odorimutans | reverse complement strand
ATCGGAACAACGACGGAAGCGGTACAGCTTGTAAAATATTTACAGGTAAAAGGATATAAAGCATGCTACATCGAAGTGAATAATACCGGATTCGTGCAAGAACATGGACAGGTGTTTGTTTCAGAACACGATGAATATCTCGGTCGGGTTACCTATGAGGGGGTGGATCTGTATTATAAACAGGAAAAGATACAAGAAATCTTCCATCAGG
>NZ_JANFXK010000271.1 GCF_024459955.1 Anaerovorax odorimutans | reverse complement strand
ATAAAAAATTTAAACAAGAAACTTTCTGCTAATATTTCAGCATAGTAATGTCATAGAAAAAGTATCATTTCAGTAGTAAAATACTGGCTAAAAGCAGACAGTATTTGGAGAGTACCGTTTAGACATCAGGAGGTAACATAATGGGTAAGAACACGACAAATGATATGACGCAGGGAAACTGCATGCGTTTACTGGTACAGTTTTTTCTGCC
>NZ_JANFXK010000270.1 GCF_024459955.1 Anaerovorax odorimutans | reverse complement strand
GTTTCTTCTATATTAAATGTGAAAAAATGTAAAACAAAAGAGGTTGATTGTAACTTTTGTGATAAAAAAATAAAAAAAGCATAACTTTTTCATTAAAATTATCTAATGCAAAAATGCAAATGGATAAATAAAAAGTGCAAACTAATCAGGCGGGAATTTGGTATAATAAACTTCGTAAGCAGATTTACTCTTTAAGTGTTTTATTTTCTTAA
>NZ_JANFXK010000269.1 GCF_024459955.1 Anaerovorax odorimutans | reverse complement strand
CAAGGATGCTGTCACTGAATACACCGACGAAAATCCGCTGACGATCAAGATCAGTCATCCTGATTCAGATTCAAATGTGCATCAGACATCCTTTGAATAATTTAAAGAGTACGTTGAAAAAGAGTCAAATGTCGCAATTAAAGTTTAAATTTATGCAAACTGTGTTTTAGGCTGTGACCATGAAGTCATGCAGATGGTTGCTAGCAACTAAG
>NZ_JANFXK010000268.1 GCF_024459955.1 Anaerovorax odorimutans | reverse complement strand
GCTTTATTAGTGGTTTGGTTGCTGTCTTACATGATGTAACCGAGCAAGAAAAGACAGAACGTGAACGTCGTGAGTTTGTTTCCAATGTTTCCCATGAACTACGCACACCGTTAACAAGTATGCGTAGCTATATTGAAGCGTTGAGCGAAGGCGCGTGGCAAGACGAAGAAATTGCACCGAACTTTTTGAAGGTCACTTTAGATGAAACAGAC
>NZ_JANFXK010000267.1 GCF_024459955.1 Anaerovorax odorimutans | reverse complement strand
ATCGGCGGTACTGGATTTACAGGTCTGATCGATGAAGTGAAAGTTTATAACCGTGTATTGAATGAAAGTGAAATACTTTCCGCAATGAAAGTAAAAGGATTAAACATTGCGGATACGAATCCAACGGTAAATATCGGAGAAACGTATCAGATTACAACAAACTTGATAACAGACGCCGAAGATAAGACGATTACATATGTCTCAAACAAGCC
>NZ_JANFXK010000266.1 GCF_024459955.1 Anaerovorax odorimutans | reverse complement strand
GGAAATGTACAAAATACTGACAGGCGCGGGCATCAACATCATTCGCGTGGGCCTGAAAAGCTCGGACTTAATCAAAGCGCACGGGGAAATTGAAGGACATACCTTTCACCCCGCCTATCGCCAGCTGGTCGAAGGAGCCTTTGCCAGAGAAATGATGGAGTGGCTTTTGCAGGAAAACGTTACTGCATTCGAAAATGAAGAATACAAAGTAGC
>NZ_JANFXK010000265.1 GCF_024459955.1 Anaerovorax odorimutans | reverse complement strand
ATGGTATGTTTCCTGAAACAAGATGTACGTTCCGATGCCGGCTTCTTTGAGCAGGCGGTAATTATCGACTGTCGTAGCCGCAATATTAATATTGACACGGCGGATCGCGCCGTTTTTATGTTTGATGCTGTAAATCGTTTTGATCGATTCTAAGTAATAGTCCATCGTATTGCGGACAGGATCTTCGCCTGCTTCCAAAGCAAGCCGTTTATG
>NZ_JANFXK010000264.1 GCF_024459955.1 Anaerovorax odorimutans | reverse complement strand
CAGAAACATTGTGGGAAGACGCGGTGAAAAATGTAAAAAATCTGCTTCCGGCAGAATTTGTTACGATGAACCATGCATTAAAATCTCTTTTAGGGGATGTGGAATATGAAGAGGGAGATCTTCTTTTAGAAAAGAAAAAAGACTATGATCAGATGTATGTTTTATCAAATAAATTCAGAAATTATGGAGCGGCATGTATTGCTTATCCTAACG
>NZ_JANFXK010000027.1 GCF_024459955.1 Anaerovorax odorimutans | reverse complement strand
CGAAAAAACGAGTTCTTGTTGATCTTTTTTCAAGGATAGCAGGGCATGGGAGCATGGAAACTCGATCTATATGCGACTTTGAACAGGAGCAGCGGCCGCAAACCTTGAAAAAGCCTCAACAATAAAGCTGAAACGGAGCGGTTGTTGAACAAAATATGCAAATTGCTTAAAAAGGTTGACGGTGCAGGCAAATAGCTGTAAAAATGTAGTATAACCTCATGAAAGAAGGTGATCGCTTGAGGATTATCAATTTTGACCTTTCAATGAAGGACTTATTCTGGGGCAATATTCTTCTGATTGTCTGCTGCGGGTTTTACCTGGCGTGGTGGCTGCTGGCTTTCAGGCCGGAAGACGCGATCAAGGGGATGAAAAGCGGATGGCTTTTGATTCCGGCTGCTTTGGCAGGGTTCATTGCTGTCGCGCTGATCGTGCAGGGTGTGACCGCGGCACCTGCGATGCGGGAGCTTTTCCCCGGCAAATGGCTTATATGGGGCGGTATCGCAGCCTACATTATACTGCTGGTGATTACCCGTCTGTTTTTCAACCGGCCAGTGACATCGGAGCTGCTGTTAATCATAGGCTGGGCCGTGCTGGCTCTGTCGGAAATCAATGCCCTTTACGGTATGCATGGCTTTTCCCGGGGGACGGCGCTGGCCTTTGCTGTGGTTGTTACGGCGGCGCTGCTGCTTTGCCTGGTCTGCTATGTACTCTACTACCGACTGGACAGCCGTATGGCCTATTGGGATGGCATGATGCCGCTGTTGCTGGCGGCGCTGGTCATGGCAGGAATTTCTGTAGTTATGGCCATTGAATAGAGCCTGAAAAAAGAATCCGGGGTGGATCGTGCAGATAAAATGGGAGGAGCTTGAAAGGGCGATGTACAGCTTTAAAAACAAGAAATTGTGAATTTTAACTATAAAAATATAAAAACGTTGTTTTTTAACACAAAAACGCATTGACTTTCTTAAAAAATCCTTTATAATAGGTTGTGCTAGGCTGAAAAATAGTGTATATATAAGGACAAACAAGAAAATTTTGAAAGAAAAGGAAGAATGCGAAATGAAATTAACAGGATCACAGTTAGTAGCGGAAATTTTGTTAGAGCATGGTGTGGATACGGTATTCGGATACCCGGGCGGAACGGCCCTCAATCTATACGATGTGCTGTATGAGTACAGAGACAAAATCAAGCACGTCCTTACGGCCCATGAGCAGGGTGCTGCCCATGCGGCGGACGGCTATTACAGAGCTACTGGGAAAACAGGCGTTGTCTTTGCCACCAGCGGACCGGGAGCAACCAATCTGGTCACAGGCATCGCAACTGCTTTCATGGACAGCATTCCGATGATTGCCATTACGGCCAATGTGCCCGACAGCCTGATCGGACGTGACGCTTTCCAGGAAATCTGCATCACAGGTGTGACCTTGCCGATCACAAAGCACAGCTTCTTTGTAAATAGAATCGAAGACCTGGAGCATGCCATACGGGAATCCTTCCGAATTGCCAATAGCGGAAGAAAAGGACCGGTACTGATTGATATTACAAAAGACGTTACTGCCGACACGATCGACTATAAAAAGGGCAAACCGCTGCCTCTCCAGTCCCACCCGCTGGCGGACGACGATGAAGTGGCGGAGATCGCTGAGATGATTAACCAGGCGGAGCGCCCTGTCATTTACTTCGGCGGAGGCGTAGCGGCTTCCGATGCCGGCGACGAACTCAACGAGCTGCTGGAAAAAGCGGATATCCCGGCTACATATACTCTGATGGCCGCAGGAATTCTGGGATACGAAAACAAGCGGAATCTGGGCCTGATCGGAATGCACGGCAGCATTGCTGCCAACCGGGCGGTGGACAGAGCCGACCTTCTGATCGCTTTGGGATGCCGGTTCAGCGACCGTGTAGCGCTTAACCCGCAGAAATTCGCAAAGCGCGCGAAAAAAGTCCAGGTGGATATTGATAAGAGCGAAATCAATAAAAATGTTATCGTAGATAAAAGCGTTATCAGCGATGTAAAGGACTTCCTTGAAAAGCTGCTGCCGATGATCGAAAAGAGGGATCACGCAGAATGGGTGGCGCAGTCCACAGAGTGGAAGAAAAAGACCGGCGATGTGAAGTGCCAGGACGCGGAGCTTCACCCCAGCGAGGTGGTAACGGCCGTATGTGATCTCACTGATAAAGAGACGATCTACGTTACCGACGTAGGCCAGCATCAGATGTGGGCCGCCCAATATTTGAAACACGATAAAACAAAAGACTTCATTACCAGCGGCGGGCTGGGCACCATGGGATTTGGCTACGGAGCGGCCATTGGGGCGCAGGTGGGCTGCCCGGAAAAGAGGGTCATCCACTTTACCGGAGACGGTTCCTTCCACATGAATCTCAACGAAGCCTGCACAGCTGTCAGCGAAGAGCTTCCTATTATAACGATCATTATGAACAACCGGGTTCTGGGCATGGTTTACCAGTGGCAGACCAGCTTCTACGGACGCCGTTATTCCGCGACAACGCCGGAAAGAAAGACCGACTTCCCGAAACTTGCCGAAGCTTTCGGAGCAAAGGGATTTTCCGCGTCAACGCCTACAGAGTTTGAGGACGTATTCAAGAAGGCGCTCAAGGAAAAGGGACCGGTTTGGATCGACTGCGCCATTGCGAGAGAAGAACGGGTACTGCCAATGATTCCGGGCGGCGGTACAGTTGAAGATATGATCATCGGATAGGAAGGAGAAGGCAATGGATAAGACACAGAAAAGAGAAGTAATCAGCATATTGGTCGATAACCAGTCCAACGTTCTGAGCAGAGTGGTCAGCCTTTTCGGAAGAAGGGGCTTTAACATCGATTCCCTGACCGTTTCCGCGACCAATAATCCGGAAATTTCCAGAATCACGATCGTGTTCACGGGAACCGAGCAGGCTCTGCATCAGATCCTGACGCAGACGGAGAAGCTGGAAGTAGTGCGGGATATTTTCACACTGGATGCGGCAAACAGTCTTTACAGGGAGCTGCTGCTGGTAAAGATTAAATGCGACAAGAACGACCGTACCGCGATTCGGGAGATTATTGAAATCTACAGAGGTAAGATTATCGACCTGTCCAAGGACAGCATGATCGTGGAACTCACCGGAGCACCGGATAAACTGGATGGATTTATGGATATGATGAACTGCTACGATATCGCCGAGGTCTGCAGGACCGGTATCACAGGTATCGAAAGAGGCATTCAGGAATATAACATCGAGAAAAAATAAAGTCTGACAACAAAAATTAATTTCAATAAATCATGTAAAGGAGATTTTAAAATGATTAAAAAGTACTATGACCAGGATTGCAATTTAGGATTATTAGACGGAAAAACCGTAGCGATCATCGGGTTCGGAAGCCAGGGCCATGCCCATGCCATGAATCTGAATGAAAGCGGCGTTAATGTAGTAGTTGGTCTGAGACCGGGCTCCGCTCACGTTGCAAAAGCAGAAGCTGCCGGATTAAAGGTAGTGGGAATCGAAGAAGCGGCTGAGGCCGGAGATCTGGTTATGATGCTGGTACCGGACGAACTGGCTGCGGATATCTATAAGAATCAGGTGCAGCAGCACATGAAGGAAGGCAACATTCTGGCATTTGCCCACGGCTTTAACATCCACTTCAATCAGATCGCTCCTGCGGCAGACCTGGACGTAATCATGATCGCTCCGAAGGGACCTGGTCATACAGTAAGATCTCAGTATGTGGAAGGTAAAGGCGTTCCCAGCCTGATCGCAGTTTATCAGGATGCGTCCGGCAAAGCCAAGGACTATGCTCTGGCATATGCTTCCGGTATTGGCGCAGGACGTGCAGGAATCCTGGAAACTTCATTCAAAGAAGAGACAGAAACCGACCTCTTTGGTGAACAGGCTGTTCTCTGCGGCGGCGTAACCGAGCTGATGAAGGCCGGATTTGACACACTGGTAGAAGCCGGATATGAACCGGAAATGGCGTATTTTGAATGTATCCACGAAATGAAGCTGATCGTTGACCTGATTAACGAAGGCGGATTCGACAAGATGAGATATTCCATCTCCAATACAGCTGAATACGGTGACTACAGAACTGGAACCAGACTGATCACAGAAGATACTCGAAAAGAAATGAAAAAAGTTCTTTCCGAAATTCAGGACGGAACCTTCGCAAGCGAATTCATTCAGGAATTCAACGCTGGCGGAAAAGCAAGATTCCTGGCAACCAGAAAGAAGGAATCCGAGCATCTGCTGTGCAAGGTTGGCGCTGAGCTGAGAAAGATGATGAGCTGGCTTAAGAAATAGGAAAAAGTTTTGCTCCGGCAATGTCCTCGGTCTGCGCTATATTGCTTGCGCGATACATAGGGCCTGCGGAGTTTGCTTGCGCAAGAACTTTTTCCTTGGCGAGAAAATAATAACTTAGTTGGGGAAGGGCAGTGGCGGTTTGAAAGATAAAGTTGTTTTGCTCCGGCAATGTCCTCGGCCTGCGCTGTATTGCTTGCGCGATACGCAGGGACTGCGGAAGTGCCCTGCCTTCTGGAGGGGCCGGGAAGCAGCAAGCTGTAGGCCGCAAAGGTAATGAAATAAAGTATTGATTGTCAAATGGGGCGGATGCGGGAAGGTATCTGTCCCATTGGTGTAGAAAGGAAGAAATTTATGACGCTGAGAAGTGCGAAAGTTACTCAGGGCGTGGAAAAAGCTCCTATGAGGAGTCTGTTCTATGCGATGGGATATACAAAAGAGGAGCTGGATCGGCCGCTGATCGGTGTGATATCAGCCAAGAGTGAGATTGTGCCGGGGCACATGCATCTGGACAAGGTGGCGGATGCGGTAAAGGCCGGTGTGCGGATGGCGGGCGGAACCCCAATCGAGATCCCGTCCATCGGTGTCTGCGACGGGATCGCCATGGGCCATATCGGTATGAAATACAGTCTGGCCAGCCGTGAACTGATCGCGGACAGCGTGGAGACCATGGTTATGGGCCATGCGCTGGACGGTGTGGTGCTGGTTCCCAACTGCGATAAGATCGTGCCGGGAATGGTCATGGCTGCCGTGAGAATGGATATTCCGGCTGTGGTATGTTCCGGCGGCCCGATGATGTCCGGCCTGGTAAACGGCGAAGAAACCAGCCTCTCCAAGATGTTTGAGGCCGTAGGCGCCAGAAAAGCGGACCTGATCGACGATGAACAGCTTTTGGAGTTTGAACAGAACACCTGTCCGGGATGCGGTTCCTGTTCCGGTATGTATACCGCCAACAGCATGAACTGCCTGTGTGAAGCGATTGGTATTGCGCTTCCGGGCAATGGGACGATACCGGCAGTGGAAAGCGGACGTATACGCCTGGCAAAACGTGCGGGCATGGCGATCATGGGACTGGTGGAAAAGGATATTACTGCCAGGGATATCATCAATGAAAAATCCATCAAAAACGCCCTGGCCTGCGATATGGCTTTGGGCTGTTCATCCAACAGCGTGCTTCATCTGCTGGCGATTGCCAATGAAGCGGGCATAGAACTTAATCTGAATATTTTCAACGAATTCAGCGGCAAGGTGCCCAACCTGTGCCATCTGGCCCCGGCGGGAGGCACCCATATGCACGATCTGAACAGAGCCGGCGGACTGATGGCTGTGTTCAGCGAACTGGATAAGAAAGGGCTGATCGATAAGAGCCTGATTACAGCTTCCGGGAAAACGGTGGGCGAAAACATGGAAGGTGCGGCGGTAAAGGATTATGATATTATCCGTCCGGTAAGCGAGCCTTACAGTGAAACAGGCGGTATTGCCATACTTTGGGGAAACATTGCGCAGAACGGATGCGTAGTTAAGAGAAGTGCCGTTGCTCCGGAAATGCTGACCCACTCCGGACCTGCCAGAGTGTTCAACAGTGAAGAAGAAGCCATCGACGCGATCTACGGCGGCAAAATTGTAGACGGAGATGTGGTTGTAATTCGTTATGAAGGACCGAAGGGCGGACCGGGAATGCGGGAAATGCTCAACCCAACCAGCGCTCTGGCCGGCATGAAGCTGGATAAGACCGTGGCCCTGATTACTGACGGAAGATTCAGCGGGGCCAGCAGAGGCGCATCCATCGGCCACGTCGCCCCTGAGGCAGCTGCCGGCGGGAATATCGCTTACCTGCAGGAAGGCGACATCATCGAGATCGACATTCCGGCATCAAAGATCAACGCTAAGATCAGCGATGAAGAATTTGAGAAAAGAAAAGCCGCCTATACGGCGCCTGATTTTGGAGCCAAATCAGGGTGGCTGGCCAGATATCAGCGAAATGTCACATCGGCTGACCGGGGAGCGGTAATGGAGTAGAGCCTGCAAGAAGTTTTTTTCAGACCAGAATACACGGAGCATTTAGATAAATGATTTTTAGACAGCGCAGGTTTTGCGCTGTCTACTTTTACTATGGAAAATATTTGAAAGTTACTTGAGAAATAGACGGGGATATGGTACCATATAGAAGCGACATGGGGAGAAGGAAGGTAACATGGACATCGATGAAATGGGCTTGAGATTGGCGGAGGCGTATGACAAAATACGCGCAGTCAATACAGACATAAAAAATGAAGCCGATGGTCTGAAAGGGGAGATTCGTACACAGCTCTCCGATATGGAGCTGGAGCTGGAGACGGAAAAGGACAGCCTGCGGGCGGTCATGAAAGCCGAGCTTTGCGAATTCAGAAAGGCGCTTAAGGCGCAGACCGAGGAACTGAAAAAAGAGCTTCAGGCCGAGATGGCTGATATAGACGGTACGGAAGAGCCGGTCCCCGAAGCAGGGGATGACGCGGATGCGGTCTCTCTGGCCAAAGGATTGGAATCAGAGCTGGAAGAAATGAAAGCGCAGATGCAGATAAACATACGGGAAATGGAAGAACAGTCAGAGCAAGAGATGGCTGTACTTATTGAGCGATCAGGAGATGAACTGGCTGCGGCGCTTGAAGAAGTGATCCAAAAGGCCAAGCATATGCCTGAGGAAGAAGATACGAAAGAATAATCAGCATAATGAGAAACTGGTGTCGTAGAGATACCAGTTTTTTTGTAAAGAAATTCGTTTTCCGGCATATAATATATTCGGACGTAAGACCGGGAGAGTAGACCTCCGGGAAGGATTAGAGTTGCAATAACCGGGTAACTGGTTTATGATGAAAAGAAAAGGGAGGAACAAAAGAGATGAAAGTGTATTGCTATCCAAAGTGCACCACCTGCAAGAAGGCGCTTAAATGGCTGGATGAGCAGGGCAAGGAGTATGAGTTGATCGATATAAAAGAAGACAACCCGTCCAGGGAGGTGCTGAAAGAGGCCTATGAAAAGAGCGGGCTTCCTTTAAAAAGGTTTTTTAACACCAGCGGCCTCAAATACAAGGAATTGAAACTGAAAGACAGGCTGCCGGAGATGTCTGAGGACGAGCAGCTGGAGCTTCTGGCTACGGACGGAATGTTGGTGAAACGGCCTCTGGTCATTAAGGACGGAGTTGTTCTGACGGGATTCAAAGAAGCGGAATGGGCTGAAAAGCTTTAAAGCTGAGAACGTTATAATACAAGGAACCAATGGATCAAAAGGAGGAACCTGCTATGAAATGTGGATTTGCAGCGAAGAAGAACGGAACGCCAAAGGAAGATATCACAAGGGATCGGGATCCAAAGACAAAGGGGCTGTTAGGCGGCCTGGCAGTCACGACCGGCTTGCTTGCCGGAATCGCGGCGCTGAGCCTTTGGGCAGCGAAACGGTTGAAGGGTGACGACTAAGCAGGAAAGGACAGGGACGGGCTTTATTGCTCGTCTTTTTTCTTTGCTATATCGTTTTCCGATGATGGGAGAAGAGACGCCATAGCAATGCCAACAGCGATGAGGAGTGCACCTGCGAGGCCGAAAGGAGACAGGCGTTCGCCCAGAATAAAAAAGGCAGCGATTGCCGTAAAGACCGGTTCCGTACAGAATGCCAGAGAAACAAAAGTGGCTGAGACCTTCCTCAGGGCGATGTTCTGCAGAATATAGGCGACGCAGGTGCAGCCCACGGCGAGATAAATGACAGCGGCCCAGCCTTCAGGCGCAGCCTGGCTCAGATCGCGGACATCCTCAAAGATAACCGCAAAGAAGAAAGAGACGGCCGCAGTGACTGCGCACTGGGATGCTGACAGGGCCAGGGGACCGATATCGCTTACATGCTTGGAGCTATAGATCAGCATGCCGGCTCCTGCCAAAGCACTGAGCAGCGCCATGAGTTCGCCGATGCCGAAGGTGAAGCTGCCTCCGTTGGCACAGAGAAAGTAGAGGCCGACCACAACGAGAAGTATAATCAGCGCAAATTTTCCGCTGATTTTTTGCTTCAGTATAAAAAACGAAAGTATCGGCGTGAAGACCACGGAAAAGGCCAGCAGGAATCCGACGATGGTAGCATCGGTCAGATGCAGGGCGAACGTGGAAAAAATAAAGGATGCGGCGGTGAACAGTCCGATCACGACGCAATCGGGGATATAGGCCTTTTTAAACTGCGGGATGATTTTGTGGCCGAAGACCAGCATGAACAGAGCAAAGGCCAGCGTAAAGCGAATTCCCATGCAATAGAAGGGCGGAATGGTTTCCACGCTGATTTTCGTAATCGGATTGCCGACTCCCCAGATGAAGCACTGCAGCAAAATAAGCCCTCCGTAAAAGAAGGGTCTGTGCTCGCTGTGTTTTTTCATGGGATCACTCTCCTTCCGCAGGGTAATATCTGGCGCTGTTTCCCAAGTCAAACTTTCCTCCGGCGGCCAGCTCGAAGTGAAGCTTGGCAATCCCCAGATCTACGTAATCGAACCGATAGGTATCCGGCACGGAAGCTCTGAGAATACCGGCTTTATAGAGGAAAAGCACCTTTTGCGTATTGCGGGTAGAGGGTGCTTTTTGCACGGCCTTCATTCCCTTCTTCAGCCAGAGCGGCGGCTCGCCGATCACTTCGGACATTTCGCCGATTGATTTTGTCTTTCGATGGATTGCTTTATAGAGCATCCGTTCCCGAAGGGTTTCATCCTGGGGTACGTTTCCCACCGTGATAACGCAGACCAGCTCTTCGCCGGGCGCTTTGCGGATTCCGGAAGAGTCAAACGTTCCTCCGACCCAGCAGGTTCCCAGTCCCAGAGCGGTGGCTTCCAGCACCAGCAGTTCTCCATAATAGCCGATCTTTTCCTTCAGGTCAGGATCATCGGCAGGTCCCTTCATGATGAAAAGGGAACGGACGCCTTTGAACAGTCCATAGCTTTTGCGGATGCCGGCAAAGGCCGCGCCGCCGTTTTCCATAAAGCGGACGGTAAGACCGGATTTCTGGTTGTATTCGTCAATGCGGCTTTTTAACAGTGATATCTTTGATGCCTCGATAGGCGTGCCCGTATAAGAGCGGCGGGATTTTCTGATCTCAATTGCTTGCGTAATATTCATTTTCTACCTCCCAATGTCTGTGAAGAAACGATATCATAGTTTTGTCCGAAATTCAACCTTGGGAAGCGTTCATTTTTGTGATAAAATAGCATCGTATGAGTAAAATTTTAGGAGTAAGTATGAGAAGTGAAATTGCAAAAGGAATGAAAGATGCGATCCCTATTTGCGCAGGCTATCTGGCAGTAGGGTTTACTTTTGGGATGGCGGCCATTTCCAGCGGTGCCACAGCGGGAGGCGCTACCCTGATTTCGTTTACGAACTTGACATCGGCAGGCCAGTTCGCCGGCCTTACTGTGATCGCAGCAGCGGCCCCATATTTTGAAATGGCCCTGACGCAGCTGGTTATCAATCTCAGATACGCGCTCATGTCGCTGTCCTTATCACAAAAACTGGATGCTTCCATAACGAGAGTGGAGAGGTGTATCATCGCCTTCAGTATAACCGATGAGGCTTTTGCTTTAGTCAGCACCCAGGAAGGAAAAGTCGGAAAATATTACATATATGGGATCATGTCGGTATGCATCGCATCCTGGACATCGGGAACTTTTTTCGGGGCCGTTGCCAGTTCGGCCCTGCCGGAAGCAGTCAGCAGCGCACTGGGCATTGCGATCTACGGCATGTTTCTGGCAATTATAATTCCGCCGGCCAAAAGAGAAAAGTCCATTACCGCGGTTATTTTGATCGCAGTTATATTAAGCTCTCTGCTTCACTGGGTTCCGGTTCTGAATCAGGTATCGCCGGGATTCGCGATTATCATCTGCACCGTCATCGCTTCAGCCGTGGGGGCCGTGGTTCATCCTGTAAAAGAGGAGGAACTGTATTCATGAATTTTTACATATATGTGCTGGTGATGGCAGTGGTGACTTATCTGATTCGGATGATTCCGCTGGTGCTTGTAGACCGTGAAATTAAAAATACCTTTATAAAATCGTTTCTGTATTATGTGCCCTATGCAGCGCTGGCTTCCATGACGTTTCCGGCCATCCTGTTTTCCACGACCCAGATGGCCGCAGCCATAGCGGGTCTGGCCGTAGCGGTATTCATGGCTTTCCGGGAAAAGGGGCTGCTGCCGGTAGCTGTGGGAGCCTGCGTGACGGTGTTCATTGTTGAGCAGGGGATGGAGTTCTTTGCGTTGTTTTGATAGTTTGGTGTTGCAGCGATGATGAAGGGGATGGAGGACTACGTAAAGTTGTGGCTTTGCGGCAGGCTATGAACCTGCTGAAAACCGCCCCAAAAGGCAAATTGCGATTTTCATCAACACGCAGCGAAAAATCAGATTCGTGTTGAACTTTTTCAAGGGTAACAGAGCATGCGGGTGCGGAATCCCGATCAAAATGCCGTTTTTCACAGGAACAGAGGCCGCAATCCTTGAAAATACCTCAACAACAAGGCTAAAATGGATCCGTTGTTGAGAAAATTCGCATATCGGCTGAAAAAGCCTCGACTTCCGCATCCATTGCTCGAAAAAGCGTCGATTCCCCATCCATCAATGAGGACCGCCTTGGCCGCAAGCTACGACCTTGCGACCAAGGCGCTTTTTTTAGGCCAATGGTCGCGGAATTTATCAGGAAAACCGGAATTTGGTCGCAAACCCGCAGCCGCTTTCTGGTTTTCTGCTGCGCCCGGGCCATGCTCCACGTTTCTTGCACCCGGGCCGCGCTCGAACTTGCTCGGCCAAGCTATGATCCGTCCTTCTTGCGCCCGGGCCGCGGAAAGCGGCCCAACCTCTGAAAAATCTGTCAAAAAAATCAGCCGCGTATCTTCACAAAAAAGACGGCGGCTGACCTCTTACTCCCTTTCCTCAGCAATTTCCGCATCGCCGGCGATGCGCGATTCCAAGACCTCGCTCAGAATCCGATTGAGCTTTTCGCGGCAGAATTCGGGCGTGTACTGATCGATATGGGACCACTCAAACTGAGACATCAGGTAGATGCCCATAATAATATCCACGATATCCGAAGTTTTGATATCCTTTCGCAGCGTTCCCTGCGCCTGCCCCTCCATGACCAGCTCCTCAAAGAGGCGGATCATATCCATGCGGGTCGCGTACAGGGGACTTTCCTCGCAGGAGTTGAGATAGGTGATTTTTCTGGCGAGACTGATATAGCGGATGGAGTCCACGATCAAAAGCTCCAGGGCCTGGCGTATCTTTTCCACCGCATTTTTTTCGTCCTTCAAATCCTTTGAAATTAAATCGCCAACCTGCTCCAGCTCTTCCTCGGCAATTCCGATCAAAAGACTTTCCTTATTGGGAAAATAATTGTAAAGCGTGGCTTTTGACACTTCCGCTCTGTCGGCCACATCCTCAATGGTGGTGCTTTCGTACCCTTTGCTGCTGAACAGCCTTCGGGAAGCCCGGAGGATGCGCGCACGGCATTTTTTTTTGTTCAATTCTCTGCGGGACAATTGTCGTTCCATGGGATTCACTCCTTTCTCACAAGGGACCCTGAACGCTTCATGCATTAAATGTTCCTGCCCTTATTCTACACCAAAACAAAAAACGAGACAACGTATAATTTTACACTTGACGTAAAAGTTGTACCGTAGTACAATTAGACTGAAAATTTAAATAACGTTTGCGCACTTCACGCGCGAAAAGACATCCAAAGGCGCTGACCGAACACACTGTTGTTGATGGCTGCATCCAGCCGAAGGAGGAGATCTTATGGATTATATCTTATCATTCGATGTAGGAACAAGTTCGTTAAAGGCGATCTTAGTAAACAAGGAAGGTCAGGTGCGTGAAAGTGCGCAGGCCTCGTATGAAATGAGCTTTATGCCGGGAGGGATGGTCGAATTCGATCCGGCGGACTGGTGGCAGGCGGTGACCCAGGTTACCCGGGAGATTATGTCCGGCTGCGATGTGCCGCCTGAGGATGTGAAGGGGCTGGTATTCGCTACCCAGGCCTGCAACGTAATTGCCATGGGAGAGGACGGAACCATACTGCGGCCCGGCATCAGCTGGATGGACAGCAGAGCCGACGAGGAAGCGGCTGAGATTGTAGAGGCCATTGGAGGACCGGAAGTTTGCATGTCTCTGATGGGAACCCTGTTCAGCGGCGTGGATACCCTGCCCAAGGTGCGGTGGATCGCCAAGAACGAGCCGGAGCTGTTCGCGAAAATGAAATGTTTCCTCGACTGCAACGGATACCTTACATATCGGGCTACCGGCAGAATGGTTTTCGACATTGCAACCGCGTCGTTTTTGGGCTACGACAGGGAATCGGGAAACATCATCGGCGACCTGATCGCTATTTCCGGTTTTGATCCGGAGCAGTTCCCGCCGCTTGTCAAGTCCTATGAAAAAGTAGGAAACCTGACGGAAACAGCAGCCAAGGAACTGGGGCTTACCACAGATACAGCCGTATTTGGAGGAATGGACGATATGCAGGCCAGTACCATTGGATCAGGCAACGCAGGTCATGAAGAGGCCCACGTATATCTGGGAACTTCCGGCTGGGCCGCAGTGGGAACCAACCACGTGGCGGAGCTGACCAACGGAGGCGGCTGCATCATGTCGGCGGATCCGGATATGCAGCTGTGGGTATACTCCACGGAAACCTGCTGCGCTACCTTTAACTGGTTTATCGACAATTTCTTTGCCGCTGAAAAAGACAGCCCGCTGATTCCGAACATTTTCGCCTTTACCGATCATCTGGCGGAAGGAATCCCGGCAGGCAGCGACGGCGTTATCTTCCAGCCGTGGCTCAGCGGAGAGAGAAGCCCGATTCAGGACGTATTCATCAGAGGCGGATTCCTGAATATCGGCATGAGCACCACCAGAGCTCACATGCTGCGGGCCGTTATGGAAGCAGTGGCATATAATCTGAGATGGTGCTATGAGAGCATGGAGCACGACCTGGGACAGGAGACGCCGGCCGTAAGAATTCTCGGCGGCGGAACCAAGAGCCGGGTATGGATGCAGATGTTCGCCGACATTTTCAATAAAAAGGTCGAGGTGGTAAAGGATACACAGATTGCAGGCGCCATTGGCGGCGGTTTTGCGGCAGCCATTGGCCTGGGCATGTATGATTCCTACGACGATGCCAAACAGTGGGCGCAGGTAGAGCAGGTTTACACGCCTAATGAAGAAAACCATGCGGTATATGAAGAAGCATTCGCAAGATTCAAAGTTTCTTATGAAGCAGTAAAAGACTTATATCACGACTGGAACGGAAAGCAGGAATAAAAAGGGCCTGCGAAGGGAAGTGAATAACCAATGAAAGAACAAGATTTCCGTGTGTACGGATACCGATGGGTCGTTCTGGCTATCTACGGATTGTGTACGGGCGTTATTCAGCTGATGTGGACCACGTTCTTTTCCATCACCACCGATGCGTGGAAGTATTACGGGTTTACCGACGCGGCCAAGGGTGAGAGCGCCATCAGCCTTCTGTCCATTATCTTTATGGCGGGCATGATTATTGTTTCCATCCCCTCACTGGCAGCGTTCGAACGGTTTGGCTTCAAGAAAGCGGTGGGCTTCGGCGTAGTTCTGACCGGAATCTGCGCCCTGCTCCGGGGGATCTTCGGAGAAAGCTACACTCTCGTTTTGGCAGTGACCATAGGCTTTGCGATTTCACAGCCGTTCCTGCTCAACTCGCCGGGACTGGTGGCAGGCAAATGGTTCCCTGAACGGGAACGGGCCACGGCCAACAGCGTGGGACTTCTGTGCAGCTACTTCGGAATGTGCGTCGGCCTTCTGCTGACACCGATCCTGCTGGAAGCCGGCATGACCATCCGGCAGATGCTTCTGACCTACGGTGTGGTGGGCATCATCGCGGCAGCGCTCTTTGTCATCTTTGTAAAAGAAAAACCGCCGACTCCCCCGTGTCCGGAGGATGAGGCCGGTCGTTCCGATTTTAAAGAAGGCATACGCTTTGCGCTGAAGAAAAAGAATTTTATCCTGGCGCTTTTGATGTTCTTCTGTGTGTTCGGCGTTTTCAACACCTTCTTCACCATGATCGAACCGATTCTGCGGAATCTGACCAATGAAGGAGTGGACGCCACGCAGGTGGGAATTATCGGCGTAATTATTTTAGGCGTAGGAATCATCGGCAGTCTGATTATATCGGTCATCTCCGATAAAGACAAACAGCACAGACGGCTGCCTTATATGATTATTGTCAACATTTTCGGATGCATTGGCTTTGCGCTGTTCCTGGCCATGAACGGCTTCGGCGGTCTGGCCGTAGCTGCGGCACTTTACGGATTCTTCATCGTAGGAGGCGCGCCGCTGACACTGACTTTCGCGGCAGAGTCCTGCTATCCCACCTCCGAAGGAACCTCGGAGGGGCTGCTGATGTTTGCCGGAAACGTGGCGGGCGTCATCTTCCTGGGAGGGGCGGCTCTCTTCGGCGGAAACCACAGAATGCTGATGATCACTATGATAGCGGTTACGATTTTCTATATTGTACTGATGTTCTTTGCCAAAGAGGTTAAGCTGGAAAAGCGGCAGGAACACTGAGGCAAATAAATGTGATAAAACAAACTGACCTAGTTAGAATAAAGAGAAAAGAGGAGATTATTTATGGAGAAACAGGGTTATGCGATCTCGTCCTGGCCGGATGAGAAGGAGATCTACAAAAAGATGGAACGCCTGATGGCGGATAGCGTCTATCACGTGAAGCCGGAAGCCATGGAAGGCTATCTGGGGTACTTTGAAACCAAGTGCGCCGGTTCCAAAAAAATGATCGGCGAAGCAAAGCAGTACATTCCGGGCGGCGTTCAGCACAATCTGGCGTTCAACTACCCGTTCCCTCTGGCCATGGCAAAGGCGGAAGGCCCGTATCTGTACGATGTGGACGGCAACCGTTATGTGGACTACCTGCAGGCGGGAGGTCCCACACTTCTTGGGAGCAACTATCTTCCCGTACAGGAAAAGGTCATTGAGGTAATCAAAGAATGCAGCCCTTGTCCGGGATTGTTCAATGAATACGAAATGAAGCTGGCGAAGATCATTCACGACAATATGCCCCATGTGGAAAAATACCGCAGTCTGGCCAGCGGTACGGAAGCCGATATGACGGCCATCCGAATCGCCAGAACCTTTACCGGCAAGAGCAAGATCATCAAGGTGGGCGGCGCTTACCACGGCTGGAGCGACCAGCTGGTCTACAGCCTGCACATACCAGGAACGCAGCGCTTTGAAGCCCACGGCATACCGAAGGAAGTTTCGGCCAATACCCAGGAAATGTGGCCCAATGACATCGACGGCCTGAGAAAGCTGCTGGAAGGCAACCAGAAAGACGGCGGCACGGCGGCTGTGATCGTGGAGCCGCTGGGACCGGAAAGCGGGACCAGACCGGTGGCAAGAGATTTTAACGCTAAGGTACGGGAGCTGTGCGACGAGTTCGGCGCCCTGCTGATCTTCGACGAAGTTGTAACTGCTTTCCGCGTAGGCCCTGGCGGCGCGCAGGGATATTTCGACATTAAACCGGATCTGACGGTATTTGGCAAGATCGTGTCCGGCGGCTATCCTATGGCCGGCGGCGTAGGCGGCAGCGAAGAAGTGATGAGCTGCGTGGCAGCCGGCGTCAATCCGGGCAAGCCAAAGGCTTATGTAGGCGGAACGCTGTCGGCTAATCCGATGTCCTGTGCGGCCGGCTACTATGCCATCGACGAGATTGTCAAGCTGGATGCCGCTAAGATCGCAGGAGAAAACGGCGATAAGCTCTGTAAGGGACTGCAGACCCTCATCGACAAGTACGACCTGCCTTTCGTAGCCTGGAATACCGGTTCCATCGTCCACTTCGAGGTGACAGGAGCTATGTACCTGGATGCGGCGGATCCGGATATTCTGAAAAAGATCGGCCAGAGACAGCACGCGCTGGAGGAATTCGGCGCAGCCCTGACAGCCAACGGCGTTATCACCTTGGCCGGAAGCCGTATCTACACCAGCATGGCTGACAATGATGAGACGATCAAGGAAACGCTGGACGCTTTCGATCGTGTATTCCAGAACATGGAGAAATAACCGGGACTATTGTGAACCAGGGGATTATGGAGAACTAAGAAAGGAGATGCGGGGCCGGGGCCCCGCAAGAAAGAGAATATGATTAGAAAATTAGAAGACGTAAACATGCTCAACGCTTTTCCGGAGGTGGCATTTTCCGAAGACTACATCATCGCGACTTATCAGGCAAAGGTAAAGACCAGCAACATTGAGAAGCTGGCCGCGGCCATTGCCGATGAGCAGACCACAGGCACCTGGATCAAGGTAAGCGCTGATTCCGTGGACAAAAAAAGGAACTTCGGAGCTAAGGTGGTTTCCATTTACGAAGTACCGGATGCCGCGGCTGATTACGATTCCGACGAACCTCCAATTTATATTATTCAGGTAGCCTTCCCGACAGCCAATATCGGCACCAGCATTCCCATGCTTCTGACCGCGCTGTTCGGAAATATTTCCGCCTCCGGTATGGTAAAATTCATCGACTGTGCTTTCCCGAAAAAATATATCGAACAGTTCGCAGGCCCGAAATTCGGCGTACAGGGCTTGAGAGACGTGCTGGGCGTACCGGAAAGACCGCTTTTGAACGCTATGATCAAACCAAATATCGGCTGGACGCCGGATGAAGGCGCAGAGCTCTTCTATCAGGCGACAAAGGGCGGCGTGGATATCATCAAGGATGACGAGCTGGTACCGGCTGATGAAGCCTTCTGCCCGCTGAAAGAACGTGTTACCAAATTCATGGCCAAGGAAAAACAGGTTTATGAAGAAACCGGCGAACGCAGCCTCTATGCAGTCAACATCACAGACCGGGTAGACAAGATTAAAGATAATGCTTACCGCGCCATCGAGTACGGAACCAACTGTCTGATGCTCAACGTTTACACGGCAGGCTTCGGAGCATTGCAGATGCTGTCGGAGGATCCCAACATCAACGTTCCGATTCTGGCTCACGTAGACTTTGCGGGCGCTTACTGCGGCTCCACCATGACCGGAATGTCCGTACCGCTTCTGGTCGGCAAGATCGTTCGTCTGGCCGGCGGCGACTTCCAGATCAATGGACATCCATGGGGAAAATTCCCGGTACCGTACAAGTGGTTCTATCGGACCTTCAAGTTCTTTACCCAGCCGTGGTGGAACATTAAACCGATGATGTACGCCTGCTCCGGCGGCACGACTCAGCTGGTAGTAAAGGACATTATCGATGCGGTAGGTACGGATGTAATCCTGGCAGCCGGCGGCGGTGTCCACGGTCACCCGGACGGCAGCTTTGCCGGTGCGAAATCCATGCGTCAGGCTATCGACGCGGCACTGGAAGGCGTGGATCTGATCGAATACGCCAAGACCCACGAGGAACTGGCGCGGATGGCAGCTATGCTCAATCCGGACGTAATGAAGAACTTCGATCTGATGAAATAACAGGAATAAAACGGCAGAAAACGGCGCATAGTAAGAGAATAACGGAGACAGGGCAATCCCTGTTTCCGTTTTACTAATGGAGAAAACAGGAAAGGAGCTTCGATGTACGATAAAATTTTATTTATAGACTTTGACGGTACCATAACCTCGGAGGACACGCTGGACGGGGTACTCCAAAGGCTGGTGCCAAGGGAGCTTTATGAGGAGAAGGCTGCGGCCATGATGTCGGGGGAGCTGACCCTGGCCCAGGTGGTCCGGGAAGGGTTTGAGTCCATCCCTTCGGATCAGTTCCCGAAGATTTTTGAATATCTGGATACGGTACCCATGCGGGAAGGCTTTACCCAGCTTTTGGACACAGCGGATCAATTAAATATTCCAGTGGTGGTAATCTCAGGCGGACTGCGCCAGATGATCGAACGAAAAATCGGCCATCTGAGGGACCGGCTGCTGGGCATGCACTATGTGGAACTGGACCTGTCCGGCCCCAATATGCAGCTTCGCTCCGATTATGAGGAAGGTGCGGAGATCCTGGCCAAGACCAGGGTCATGGAGCAGTATGATTACAAAACGGCTCTCTGCATCGGCGACAGCTATACGGATATCAATATGGCCGCCAAGTCTGATGTGGTCTTCGCCAGAGACAAGCTGGCCCAGATCCTGGATCAAAAGGGAATCTCCTATACGCCATGGAAGGACTTTTACGATGTGGCGGAAGCCATCAAAAGCTCCAAATAGGACTCCCTCAGAAGGTTGCTCTGTGGGATGCCAAAGGAAGACAGTAAATCAAGAAGCCGGTCGATGACCGCTTCTTTTTTTGCGGTGCCGTCTTCTTCAACCTGCTCCAGCTCGATGAAGCGGCCCAGGCCTTCCACTTCATCCAGACAGACGGTGATGTTCTCTCTGTGGTAATAGGCCCTCTGCTTGCGCACTGTCATGACCTCACGGTAGCCCAGCTTACCTAAAAGCTTTTTCATAACATCCAGATCGCCTACGGAGGTTTCCAGCTCCGGGCGGGTCTGGGAACGGCTGTCCACCTTGCTTCCTTTATAGGTGATAAAGGTTTTGCTCTGAACCTCTCCGGTCAGAACCCGGCTGCTTCTCAGACGCAGGGCTTCATCGGTTTTGCGGAAGTCCCGGTCGTTGCCGTTGTAATAAATATCCGTCTCTTCTTTTATCTGTCCGGGTGCGAATCCCGCTTTTTTCAGGGCGCTTTCCAGGGCCTGCGGGCTGATGCCCCCAAGAGAAGCCTTTAATTCGATTTCTAACATATTCCAAACTCCTTTTTCTTTTCATTATAGTCCATATTTTCCCTGGCAGCTAAAGGAAACTTTTTCACCGCCGGGCCAAATAGGAACGGAGAAACATTTTTTCTCCTTCATGGTGAAAGCTGAATCCGATATTTGCCCCGGAGCTAGTGGTATAGCCGCAGTCCTCCTGCTGGAGCATGGTTTCTCCCATGTGGCGGAGAAAATAGTCGAGGCTGAAATTGTCCCGGGAGGATGTGGGGTATTCGGCCAGCAGGTTTTCCATGGATTTTTTTCCGCGGTCAAAATAAAAGTAGGTGCCCAGCAGCTGGGTGCCTTGATGGAAGTAAGGGGCCAGCTCATCGTAGAGGAACGTGTCGTGGTAAAAGTTGTGCTCGTTTACTGCGAAATAGTCGATATTCAGGTCTACGCAGCCGGATTTCAGAGGCAGCCGGGTGCTGCTGTCTGCGATGAAGAGGATGTCCAGGCCGTAGCCCTGCTGTTCCATCAGAGCTTTGTACATCCGCAGCATTTCCGGGTATTTGTCTACTACGATGTACTGCCCTTTGGGATCCAGATACTGCTGGTGATTGTGGAGGAAAAACCAGGCGTTGATATAGGTTTCCAGGACGACCTTGCCGGACAGGTCCATATGTTTTAGCTTTTCCACCATCCAGTTGAAGGAACGCTGAAAGAGGCTGATGAGGGAGGGCGGCAGATCCCGGTACAGCTTGCGGTCCAGGTCGGGGGTATCGTAGAGGTCCTTGTTTTTATTGGGCGTCAGCAGAATTCCCTCCTGGATGGAGGCGGTGTACCCGCAGCTGCACCTGAGATCTCCGCTGAAAATGTATTTCAGATCCATGCGGACGTTATCCAGAGAAAAGCTGCCGCCGCATAGGGGGCAGCAGAGGTGGTCCAGCATACGGACCGGCAGGCCGATATCGGGCCGGTCATCGGGAAGCAGGGCGCTGAGATCCGCGATCTTTTTTTCCAGCGTTTCAATGTTTTTTTCAGTCCGCAGCTTTTCCTGCCGCAGACTGTGCAGCTTTTCCGTATAAATTTTCCGAAGATCCTCCACATCCTGGCTGACCGCCAGCCCGGAGATCCGGTAAAGGGAAAGAATCCGGTGGATATCCTTGAGGGAAAAATTCATTTCTTTCAGCTCCAGGACAAGCTCCAGATCCCTCAGGGTCTGCTCGTCAAATACATACTGGCCTGCCGGCCGCTGGGGGACCAAAAGGCCGTAGTTGATATAGTAATATAAGTTGTCTACGGAAATGTGATATTTTTTCGAAACCTGACCTATTCTCAAACTGCGTACCTCCAATGTTTTTTCTCGCTTCTGATCCGTATATGTTATCATAAATCTGGAGTATACTCAAGGTTTGCAAAAATCTGAGGCAATATACCGCTTGACAAATAGTCCACTCGATACTGTATCATGGTAAAGTAATAAATAAAAGGGGAGGAAAAGCATGAAAGAATTAAAGAGCTGTAAAAAGAGAACAGAAGCTGACCGTACTGCTCTCAGGCAGGCAGTGGGCGAAATCATAGATAATGTTGTGAAAAACGGAGATCAGGCTCTGATTGAATATAATGAGAAGTTTGACCAATGCAGGAGGCAGTCTCTGCGGATTTCTCAGCAGGAGATTCAGGAGGCCTATGAGAAGGTATCGCCGGAGGATCTGGCGGACATCAAAAAGGCAGCTGCCAATATTGAAGCTTTTGCCAGAGCGCAGAAGGAGACTGTGGGCAGCCTGAAAGACTTTTCGCCGGCTCCGGGGATCAAACTGGGGCACCGGGTCATTCCCGTCCAGTCCTGCTGCTGCTACGTTCCGGGGGGCGGATATCCCCTCTATTCCACGGCGCTGATGCTGGGAATTCCGGCGAGGGTGGCGGGGGTTTCCAGGATCACCGCATGTTCGCCGGTTATCAAGGGTACTACGGAGATCCATCCCAAGACCCTGGTTGCTATGGATGTGGCGGGGATCGATGAAATTTACGCGCTGGGCGGCGCGCAGGCAATCGCAGCCTTTTCCTACGGGACCGATCAGATTCAGCCGGTCAACATGATCGTAGGACCGGGAAACAGCTTTGTAACGGAGGCAAAGCGTCAGTGCTACGGGAGAGTGGGCATTGATTTTGTGGCTGGCCCCAGCGAGGTTCTGGTCATTGCTGACGGGCAGGCTGATCCGGATATCATTGCCACTGACCTGCTGGCTCAGTCGGAGCACGATAAGGAAGCCAAGGGACTGGTGGTCACCACTGATGAAGCGCTGGGCAGAGCAGTTCTGGAAGCCGTGGAGCAGCAGCTTCCCACGCTGGATACGGAAGAGATTGCCAGAAGCTCCTGGAAGGATTTCGGGGAAATTCTCATTGCGGAGGACTTGGATGAAGCGGTGGAATATGCCAACAATTACGCACCGGAGCATCTGGAAGTCAATGTGGCCCCGGAAAAGATCGATCAGGTTGCGGAGTCTCTCTGCAATTACGGGTCCCTGTTCCTGGGCGGTAATACGGCGGAAGTGTTCGGAGACTACGCGTCCGGGACCAACCATACGCTGCCGACTCTGGGAGCAGCCAGATATACGGGCGGCGTCTGGGTAGGAACTTTCCTGAAAATCTGTACGTATCAGAGTATGTCCAGGGATGCCATGATGAATATTGCTCCGCTGGTTTCCAATCTGGCAAGGGGAGAAGGGCTCACCGGCCACGCCCGCGCTGCGGAAATTCGAATGGAGAAGGAGTAAATGCCGCGTTAGGCGGCTTATATCCGGAAGAAATATCAAACAAATTCGGAAAAAAACGAAAAAGTGATAATTCTGCCCGGGCTGTCATTGGAAAATAAGGAAGAATGTCATAATATCCAATTGTTTAGAGGCTAGATGATATTTTTAGCGAAAAATATGAAAATATTTTGGGAAAACTATCAAAATAGCGTGATTGGATATTCGCCATTGATATTTAGCCGTTCTTATTTTTCCAAATCACTGTCAAATTATCAAAATCGTGTCGCTTTCTTGCAGCTGTTGATATTTAGCGATGCAGGGAATGGGGAAAACAGTGGTTGGGCCGCCGGGCGATATAATAGTTTTACAACGAGAGGAGAGAAAAAATGGAACAAGAGAACCGTATGCTCAAACGGACCTTTGGAATGAAGGAGGCCGTTACCATTACTGTGGGTACGGTAGTGGGAGTAGGATTGTTTACCACAGGAGCCAACGTGGTGGGGATGATGGGCTCGGCCGTAATCATCGCGACCTTTGTGGCAATGCTCATCAGCATATACCCGGCGCTGCTGTACGCGGAGATGGGCGCGGCGCTGCCCTATGCCGGAGGTACCTATAAATACGCGTCCCTGGGGATCGGCAGGCCTTTTGGCATGCTTGCCGGCTGGAATTTTATCATTTCCCTGGTGGCGGTTACCAGCGGCGAAGCGCTGGCCTTCAGCTTTTATTTTAAAACGTTTCTGGGAGCACTGGGACTGGAGATTCCGGGAGGCAGCACCAGTGACGTGATTATCGCATGTATCGCGGTTATCGTTTTCATGGTATGCAGTGTCGGCGGTGTTGAAATCACAGGCAGACTGCAAAATGGATTTATGTTTTTCTTCTGGGGAGTGGCTATCATCTGGTTCCTGATTATGATCCCCAACGTGGGCCTGTCCAATTTTGTTCAGCTCCCGGACTATGTGGACTTCTCCACAGGCGGTTTCATCGGATCGGTAGCTCTGATCTGGTGGTGCTTTGCCGGATTTGAAACCTGCTGCGCCATGGGAGAAGAGATCAAATATCCCCACATCAATATCCCGAGAGCGCTGTTTTTGGCGCCATTTATCGTCTTTGCTGTTAACGCGCTGTTCCAATGGTTCCTGGTGGGAATCGTGCCGACCGGAGAGCTTCCGGCCATCGCAGAGGCTTCCGCGCCGTACGCTGAGGCCATGACCATCGCGGGAATCCTGGGATTTCCTCTGATTATGCTGGCTGCGGGCATCGCCTTTGGCGGAGATTTTTCAACTTTGAACTCCAGTATTTCCGTGCCGCCCAGATATCTTTTCACAATGGCCCGCGATGGTGCGATGCCGAAGTTTTTCGCCAAGGTACACCCCAAATACAAGACGCCTTATGTGGCGATTCTGGTTCTGGGAATCCTGACCGTGCTGCTGATCGCGACCAATTCCATGATCTACATCGCATCCCTGAGCTTGTTTGCGGACCTGTTCTATTACATAATCGGCATCATTGCCTGCGGCATGCTGAGAAAGCGTCAGCCGGATCTGGAACGGCCCTATAAAGCGCCTCTCTGGCAGGTGGGTGTTCCTGTCAGCGCGATCATCTACATCATTATGATGACCCAGCTGGACAGAGAAGCCTTCTGGACCGGAGTTATCTGGTGCGCGGTGGGTCTGGTGATCTTCTTCATCTGCCAGGCAAAATACGGAAAGGCGGGCGATGAGGATCTGAAAGCGCAGATCGTGGCCCATGAAGAGCCGCCGGCAGCGGAAAAGGCTAAGATGGATAAGGAGTTTAAAATCTGGAGAACGGTGGTTGCCATTGCTGTGGTAATTGCGATTCTGATTTATGTGATTCCGTTTGTTGTATAAACCAATGTAAAGTAAAGACCCACCGCGGGGAACGCAGAATTCTGCAGCCCATGCGGCGGGTCTTTTTTCTGGTATTATGCAGCCGGCGTTAATTTTCCGCCGCCTGAAAGAGAGAGCGTTTTTCCATTCAGCCACTTATTGGCGTTGTTATCTTTATCGTAGTAGACCGTAAATCCCTTTGATTTGATGTTGTTGCAGGCCGCGTCTTTATTGGTGATCGCTGTCACATAGCTGTCGCCGGTTACGGTCCAGGTGCTGGATTTATCCAAAGAAATGGAAGCGGACTTAGCTGTATCCGCAGAATTGATCGCGCCCTTAAAAGAAGTTTTTTCCGTAAGATTCAGAGCAACGGTACTGATCTTATCGCATTTTATATTACCTTCAAATTTCTGAGAGACTCCGGTGAGGGTAAAGTTTCCTCCGTTTTCGCCCTCTTTGCCCCAGTTGTTGGTGTTATTGCCGGCAGCGTTCACCAGGATGTCGCTGCTGTAATAAAGCTTCGTGTTTTCAAGGGTTGCAGCCGCGTCCGTATTGGTTACATAGAACATGGGGCCTTCGGAGGTGGTCGTCAATGTAGAATCGGTGGCATTGAGGATCGCCTGCCCCGGAGCGGCGTCTCCGGAAGTGCTCTGATAAAGCATAATGCCGTTTTTTCCCGCACCCTGCAGAATACAGTCTTTGAGAGTAATGCTGTTTTTTCCCTCTACTACGACAATTTGGCTGCCGGTAGCGTTTCCGGTAACATTGGTGGCCGTTATATCGCCAGTGGAATAAATACAGGGGCTTCCGTCCCCTTCCGCGCTGACGGAAGTATCGCTCACCTGGATAGTTCCTTCTCCCCGATCAGTGGCTATGGGCGCACAGTGGGAACCTTTTGTAGTGATATTGCCGCCGGAGGCAACGATGGTACCCTTGTAAGTGGCATCCAGCCCTCTGGATGAGTCCCCGGTGGTGTATATGGTAAAGTCTTTAGCAGTTACTTTTGAACCTTTGCCAGTGGCAAAGATGGCATTTGAACCATCGGCGCTGGAAGTAAGCGTCGTTCCGTCCAGCGAGACGTTACTGCCGCCTGAAGCAGCGAGAATCGCATTGAGTCCGTAAAAATTACTTTCATCATCATCGGTGGTGTCGCCGGATTTGGTGAGCGTCCCTCCGGTAAGGGTGAGACTTCCTTTATTCTGTACCAGCACAGCGCTGACGTTGGCGTCTTCCGATTCATAATCCTTGTTTTCGGAATTCTGCTTTCCCCCGCTCACAGTATAAGCGGCGCTGGCCTTAGCGGTGCCTGTTTCTGAGTCGGCGCCGCCGGCAGGACCGCCGTCTGGCTGCTGGATCGTTTCGATAGCGGTTACAGTATCCTCATTGAGAGTCAGCTTGACAAGGACGCCTTCCTTCAAATTGGTAATGTCAATATTGTCGGAAAGGATATAGGTCTTTGAACCGCCGTCAGAGGTGAAGCCGCCCATCCCCTGGGGCGGAGCACCACCCTGTTCCTTCTCCTGGGAAGGCGATTCACCGGCAGGTGCGCTGCCGCTCTCCCCTTCAGGTTTGGCAGGAGGCTCATAAGCCCCCGTTTCTATCGTTATTTCCGTATCGCTGATTTCTGTTATTTTTCCATAGGCCTCGTCATCTTTGCTGCTGCAGGCCGCCAAAAGCGTCAGCAGAAGAAAGGCAGAAAAAACTGCAATGGTTTTTTTGAATGTACCCATCATGACCTCCTCTTTTCTAAGGTGATGGGATCATTGTAACGGAATAATGTGTAGTTCTGGTGGAAACTGTGAGAAATGAACGTGTTATTCTAAAAAGAAAATTAAAAACCGCTGGGCAGCCAATCGGTCTGCACAGCGGTTTTGAGGTGCGGAGTAATCCAGCATATCAGATTCCAATTTTCTGCAGCTCGATGAACTGCTTGGCTACCCGGGGGCTCCTGCCATTGCAGCGCAGAGCGTGGATTTCGGCTTTCTTGAACAGCTCTTCTTCCGGCAGATCCACGCCGTAATCCCTCGCAAGATTCTTTACAATGGAGAGGTATTCTTCCTTATCCGGACGCTGGTAAGTGATGGTGAGGCCGAATCGTGCGGCCAGACTCATGGTTTCCTGGAGGGTATCGTTGATGTGGAGCTCGTCGCCGGCCCGGTCGCCCATGGTTTCCTTGACCAGATGGCGGCGGTTGCTGGTGGCATAGATGGCAATGTTTTTTCCGCAGGCAGAAACGCTTCCCTCCAGAATTGCTTTCAAAGCGGAGAAATTGTCATCATTGCTGGTGAAGCTCAGATCGTCGATAAAAATAACGAACTTCAACGGATTGGCGGAAAGCTCCTCTACAATATATGGAATCCGGTAGATCTCATTTTTCTTTACCTCCAGAAGACGGAGCCCTTTGGAAGCATAGTGGTTGCAGACCGCTTTGATGGTAGAACTCTTGCCCGTGCCAGCGTCGCCGTACAGGAGCATATTGCTGGCTCCCTCTCCGGAAATGAGCGCTTCTGTGTTTTTTATAATCAGCCCCTGCTCCCGTTCGTAGCCGAACAGTTCCTCCAGTTTTTGCCCGTCCGGGTGCTTTACCGGAACGATGCCGCCGTTTTGCAGGTGAAAAACGGCATACTTGGAATACACGCCGTAGCCCGTATATGGCAGTTTGTAAATTCGCTCCTGGTAATCGTAGCGGAAATCAAAGACTGTGTTCTCCCAATCGGGAAGGAAGCCCTTATAATTGATCAGCCCTCTGATAGACTCGGAGGTAATTCCCGAAAGCTCCTGCAGGATATCCAGCTCAGAAAACAGGCAGTCTTCCACCGGCTGAGCAATCAGGCTGCCGCGGGCCTTGTCCTTTACGTAGAAGTTTTCATCGTTGAGTAAAAGCGTATTGATGTAGACGCTGAAATTGGACGTGCTCTGATAAAGGGAGGATGTGAACTGGCAATAGGCACTTATCTGATGCGTCAGATCCTTCTCCTCAATGGCATCGGCCATTATCTGAAAATTGGCGATCACCGGATCTTCAAGGAGATTCCGGAATATGACCAGCGAGTTTAATTTAATATTCAGCTCCGCAAGTTTTTTCTTCATGTGACTTTCCTCGGTTCTTAAAAGATTTCACCTTATTATAATGAAAAAATCCGCCGATTGCAAATTGAAAGCTCTTGCAAATCGGCAGAAAAGCTTTACAATAGATACATAACGTTTCCGGGGGCTTGGGAAAACCGCCGGCACAAAGGCCGAAAACAGGGCCTGCTATTGAAAAAAGGAGGGCAGATCATGCTTACGCTTGACAGAATTTATCATGCCGCCTTCACATTGAAGGACGCAGTGAGAAAGACCGATTTGATTTTAGCTCCCGCGCTCAGCGCGGACAATCAGATATATTTGAAAACCGAGAACCTGCAGACCACGGGAAGCTTTAAGGTGCGGGGCGCTTACTATAAGATAAGCCGCCTCAGCGATGAAGAAAAGGCCAAGGGCATCATTGCCTGCAGCGCGGGAAATCATGCGCAGGGAGTGGCCATGGCGGCCAAAAAGAACAATATACCATCTCTGATCTGTATGCCGGACGGCGCGCCCATCAGCAAGGTGGAGGCGACAAAGAGCTTTGGCGCGGAAGTCTGCCTGGTGAGCGATACATATGACGATGCTTACAACAAGGCCATTGAGCTGCAAAAAGAAAAGGGCTACACTTTCATTCATCCCTTTGACGATGTGGACGTGATTGCCGGCCAGGGAACCATCGGCCTGGAAATCCTGGATCAGCTGGACGATGTGGACGCGGTCGTGGTGCCGGTGGGCGGAGGAGGCCTAATCAGCGGCGTGGCCTATGCCATCAAGCAGCTGAAACCGGAATGTAAGATTTACGGCGTTCAGGCGGCTGGGGCTCCCAGTATGTATGAATCCATCCGGGCTCATGAGAAAAAGGAGCTGGAAGCCGTGGATACCTTTGCCGACGGAATCGCAGTGAAGCTTCCGGGCGATGAGACCTACGAGCTGGTCAGCAAATATGTGGATGAGATGATTACGGTGACAGAGGATGAAATCGCAACAGCCATTCTTACGCTCATGGAAAAGCAGAAGCTGGTGGCTGAGGGCGCTGGAGCCGTATCGGTGGCGGCCGTTATGTTCGATAAGATTCCCTTGAAGGGCAAGAAAGTGGTCTGCGTGGTCAGCGGTGGAAACATTGATGTGAACATCCTCAACCGGGTCATTACCCGAGGTTTGATTATGAGCGGCAGAAGAAATACCCTGACCATCGCCCTGATGGATAAGCCGGGGCAGCTGGTGGGCGTCAGCACAATAATCAGCCGCTGCGGGGGCAATGTGGTTGCCGTACATCACGATAACAGCGATCCCAACATGGCGATTAACAGCTGCTTCCTGAAGGTAGTCATGGAAACCAGGGACAGCGCCCAGGCGGAGATGATTAAACAGCAGTTGACCGAGGAGGGCTTTGAGCTGGTTAATGAGCGTGTGTAACAGGAAGGCGCGGGTTTCTTCTTAAAAACTGTCACTCAAAAGGAAATCCGCGATATGCATGGTTTGAATCCCTTCGTAATTGCCGCCTGCGAAGGAGTCGGCCCGCAGCACATATTTTGGGTAGTTGTCCCGGATATCGAGCAACCGGCCGTATTCGCGTTCCTCGGTCTTGGCTGAGCCGATTTCCTGCGTTACCTGAACATAGATCTTATTGCCTTGCTTTGCTGCGATAAAGTCAATCTCCGCATTGCCCAGTTTGCCGATGTGGACCTGATAATCGCGGCGAAGCAATTCCAGATAGACCAGATTTTCGAGCATGGCGGCAGTGCTGTCCGGCGAATATCCAAGTACGCTGTATCGCAGTGAAGAGTCAGCCAAGTAAAACTTTTCCTGTGTTTTTAATCGTTCTTTTCCTTGAATGTCGTAGCGGTCGCAGCGGTGGAGGATGTAGGCGCTTTCCAGTTTTTTGAGATAGTTGTAGACTGTTTCGTTATCAATGGACCGCCGTTCGCTTTTCAGATATTTGGAGACAGACGCGGCGGAGAAGGTGTTGCCTACGTTGTCAAAGGCGAATTTTACGATACGTTCCAGTTGATCAATCTTGCGAATCTGGCTGCGCTTTACGATGTCGGTAAAAATTGTGGAATTGTAAATATCCTTTACGATGGTATACGCTTCTTCCGTTGTATACGCCTGCAGATGAACAGCAGGAAACCCGCCCAGCCGCAGATAAGAAGCTAGTTCCTCATGGGGATCGGATATCTGCGCGTAACCTTTGCGGAACGACAGATATTCGGAAAAGGAGAGCGGAAAAATACGGAAGGCTACGTATCTTCCGGTGAGATAGGTGGATATTTCCGATGACATCATGCGGGAGTTTGAGCCGGTTACATAAATATCCACATCGCAGTCGCTCATCAGCGAATTTACAACTTTTTCCCAAGACTCTACCTCCTGGATTTCGTCGAGGAACAGGTAGGTCTTTTTATTTTTGCAAAGCTGTTTTTTCAGATGGGAAAACAGAGTTTTGGCAGATCTGAGGTCCTCGTGCTCCAAAGAATCAAAGCTATAATATACAAGCTGGTCTTCTGCTTTGCCTAGCTGTTTGATCTCTTCCATCAGCATTTTCATAATGGTGGACTTTCCACAGCGGCGTATGCCGGTCAATATTTTTACAAAGGGCGCGTCCATGTAGGGCATGATTTTTTTTATATAATGCGGTCTGGGTATCATTTCATCACCTCCATGATTATTATGCCAAATTCCTGTAAAAAATACAATAGATATACGGTTATATTCGTAAGAATATAAATGATTTAATGATTTTACGGATATAATTACAAATGACGGATGCCGCAGAACAAAAAAACGGCCAGAAATTCAGAACGGCAACATATATCTGTCGTCCTGAGTCCCTGGCCGTTTATAAATCTTTTTTAGAAAAATCTATTTAACTATTTAACCTCTACGGTCCAGCCCATGGTATCTTCAACAGCTCCGGTCTGAATTCCGTAGAGCGTGTCGTACAGATTCTGAGCAATAGAGCCAATCTCGCCATTGTTGATTACCATTTTGTCGCCTTTGTAGCAAAGCTCGCCCACCGGTGAAATAACCGCGGCGGTTCCGGAAGCAAACATTTCCTGGAACTTTCCGTCTTTATAAGCCTGAACGACTTCGTCGATGGTCAGTCTTCTTTCCGTGATCTTGATCCCCTGTTTTTTCAGCAGAGCGATAACGGAATCCCTGGTGATTCCCGGAAGAATCGTGCCGTCGAGAGGTGCGGTGATTACTTCGTTGTCAATGACAAAGAAAGCGTTGGAAGTGCCGATTTCTTCCACATATTTTCTTTCCACGCCGTCCAGCCACAGAATCTGTTCGTAGCCTTTGGCATGAGCCTCTTCCTGAGCCTTCAGGCTGGCTGCGTAGTTGCCTCCGCATTTTGCTTCGCCGGTGCCGCCGTCGGTAGCGCGCACGTATTTGTCTTCCACATAGATCTTGGTCGGTGTCAGTCCGCCTACATAGTAAGGTCCTACCGGGCTGAGGATGATGATGAATTTATAATGATTGGAGCGTCTTACGCCGAGGAACGGTTCATCAGCGATAATGAACGGACGGATGTAGAGGGATGTGCCCTCTTTTTCCGGTATCCAGTCAGCATCCACATGTACCAGGGCTTTGATGGCTTCCACATACAGTTCTTCATCGATCTGCGGGATGCAGAGCCGGTCATTGGTGCGGTTGGTTCTCTTGGCGTTCATGTCCGGACGGAACAGCTGTACTCTGCCTGCTTTTGTCTTATAGGCTTTGAGTCCCTCGAACATTTCCTGCGCATAGTGGAAAACAACGGCTGCCGGGTCCAGAGAAAGGGGGGCGTAAGGGACGATTCTGCCATCGTGCCAGCCCTTGCCTTCTTCATAGTCCATGATGAACATGTGGTCTGTAAAATCCACTCCGAACCTGAGGGTATCCGGGTTCGGTTTCGCCTTTGGGTTTGTAGTCTTTGTTACTGGAAAATCATATTTCATTTTACCGTTCTCCTTCTATATTATATGTATCTCTTTGTTAACAACTCTATAATAGGTCATTGTTTGTGTACTGTCAACAATTTATGCTTATAATTTTTAGAAAAATAAACAAAAATTGAAAAACTTAGACAGACTTTCATCCGTTTTACATACCTGTTATAATATTTACAACCGTTAACATGTCTATTGTACCAGAAAGTGTGTGTAAAATGGAAAAAAAGAAGATGAAAGTGTGGAAAAAGGTTTTGCTGACGATCCTGGTTCTGGTGGTGCTTATGGCCGCGGGAATACTGGGGATCAACGGGTACGTGGTAAAGTCCACGGATGATAGAATTCTCTGCACTGTATCGGATAACAGCAATGAAATCGCGAAGGCCGACATGGACGCGCTGAAAGGAAAGGATGCGGACTGCATTTTGGTGCTGGGCGCTCTTGTGCGCAGGGACGGAACTCCCAGCTATATGCTCCAGGACCGGCTGGATGTGGCAATCAAACTGTATAAGGCAGGAGCGGCGCCGAAGCTGCTCTTGTCCGGGGACCACGGACAGGTTCGCTATGATGAAGTCAATGTGATGAAGGAATATGCCCTGGAAGCAGGGGTGCCGAAAAAAGATATTTTTCTCGACCACGCCGGCTTTTCAACTTATGATTCCGTGTACCGGGCAAAAGCGATCTTTGAGGTTGAACGGGTCATTGTAGTGACCCAGGGCTATCATCAGTACAGAGCCCTGTACGGCTGCGAAAAGATGGGCATTGACGCCTGGGGAGCAGCCGCCGACCAGACTACCTACCGCGGACAGAAAATGCGCGATCTGCGGGAGATTGCCGCCCGCGACAAGGATTTTGTCAAATGGCTGTTCAAACCGGAGCCCACCTATCTGGGCGACACGATCCCCATCAGCGGCAGCGGGATTAAAAGCCAGGATTGAGGGATTTTGTGTTGCCCATGGAATCGGAGTCTCCGGCCAGGACCGGCGATTAAAGGCCAGGATTGAGGGATTTTGCGCAGATTGGTGCGGCTTCATATGCGGCTTACAGGAACGAAAAGCTGTTGGGAGAAATGTAAAATAAAGGGAGTTTGCTTTTTTCTACAACATCGGCTGCAATTTGTGCTATCTGTTGAGGAAAGTTGTGGGATTGCAGGGTGCCTGGCAGGCTGTGAGGTGCCGAGACAGCCTGGAAGCCGGGTGCGGAGACTGTAAACGTTGGAAAAGGTTCAACATTCCGCCAAAACCCGCGTCTATGTTGATAAAAATATAGATAGCCACTCTTTGTTGGGAAATAGTGTAACTGCGCGACCTGCTAGAGCGAAATGCAAGTACAAAAATGTAAAATAAAGGGATTTGATTTTTTTCTACAACAAGGGGTGCAATTTGTGCTATCTGTTGAGGAAAGTTGTGGGGTTGCAGGGTGTCCGGCAGGCTGCGGGGCGCCGAGACAGCCCGGAAGCCGGGTGCGGAGACTGTAAACGTTGGAAAAGGTTCAACATTTCTCCAAAACCCGCAGCTATGTTGATAAAAATATAGATAGCCACTTTTTGTTGGGGAATAAGGTAATTGTGCGGCTGACAAGAGTGAAAAGCTGGCGGGAAAAATGTAAAATAAAGGTATTTGATTTTTTTCTACAACATCGGCTGCAATTTGTGCTATCTGTTGAGGAAAGT
>NZ_JANFXK010000263.1 GCF_024459955.1 Anaerovorax odorimutans | reverse complement strand
CCATTTACTATTTGGTCTTTTTATTTTTTATTTTCTTTTTTTTTTTTTTCGTTGCAAAGATGGGTTAAAAGAGAAGGGCTTTCACGAAGCTTCCCGAGCGTGAAAGGATTTGCCCGGACAGTTTGCTTCATGGAGCAGTTTTTTCCGCACCATCAGAGCGGCAAACATGAGTGCTTTTATAAGTTTAGAGAATTGAGAAAAGCTCATTTCCTA
>NZ_JANFXK010000262.1 GCF_024459955.1 Anaerovorax odorimutans | reverse complement strand
GAATGGAAAATGATCGCTGTGTGGAGCATGCGATAAGAAAAAGTTGTCTATCAGTTATTTGTTTAACTGATAGACAACTTTTTTGTCTTCTCTTATTTCTTTTATCATTTTTTGTTTCAGCATATACGGGAGAATCGAATCAAGGAAAGCATTTGGATCGGGCACTCCGATTCGCTCGCTGTTGAACGGCTGTTTTGCGGTCAGATCTTTTAC
>NZ_JANFXK010000261.1 GCF_024459955.1 Anaerovorax odorimutans | reverse complement strand
ATATGATTTTAAAGACCGAGATCCCGATCGCAGAAGACGAGACAGGAGAGTCGCTTCATGACAAACTGGCAGAAGCAGGCGCCGCTCTCTGCGTAAAAACATTGCATGCAATAGAAAATAAAACAGCAGTGTTTGAAAAGCAGCCGGAAAGCCCGACTGCTTATGCGAAAATGCTCACGAAAGATCTTGGCAATATCGACTGGGCGAAATCGGC
>NZ_JANFXK010000260.1 GCF_024459955.1 Anaerovorax odorimutans | reverse complement strand
AGTCTGCGCTAATCGATATTCACAACCTGCTCGCGGATCTTCTCGATCTCGCTTTTGAGCTCCAGCATCAGATTCGTGATTTCGATATCATTGGCTTTAGAGCCGATGGTATTGGCCTCCCGAATCATTTCCTGCAACAGGAAATCCATCTTTTTGACGGCCGGTTGATTGCTCTTTTAAAGGATCTTTTTCAGCTTAATCATATGGCTGTCCA
>NZ_JANFXK010000259.1 GCF_024459955.1 Anaerovorax odorimutans | reverse complement strand
CAGGAATGTCACCGGAATCCGTACCGCCTTAGCAAAAAAAGACATTAACAGGGCGACAATCAAGATCAAAGAACAGACAGTAGACACAGTAACAATCCTTTCCGTGGCAACCTTACATGACGAGTTCGGCTTCGGAACACAAAGATGCGACCGATTTATTAAGAGGTTTAACAAAAAGGCGGAATGCATCATGGATGACATGGCAAGCTGGAAC
>NZ_JANFXK010000258.1 GCF_024459955.1 Anaerovorax odorimutans | reverse complement strand
ATACATTAGAAGATTTGTCATCAAGCAGTTTTCGATAATTTTCAATCTCTGTGGCAGTATATGCCGTTGCTTTATTTCCGAACTGGTAGTTGGGACGGCTCGATGAAGGACCGCCTGTCCAAAGTGTTTTTTCGTTGAAATGGATTCTTTCTTTTGAGATTCCGCCGAAAATCAAATTTCCCAGATTCCCGTTTCCGAGAGGCAGAGATTGCTG
>NZ_JANFXK010000257.1 GCF_024459955.1 Anaerovorax odorimutans | reverse complement strand
GGCCAGCCAGGAGCTTGCCCAGTCGCGTGGCGCTTTCCCGCTCTTCAAACAGACTATACTGCCGCAGGACAAGCCGCAGCGAAACCGAACCATAACGACCATCGCGCCCACAGGAACGCTTTCCATAATCGGCGGCTGTTCATCCGGCGTGGAACCGGTAATAGCCTATGTGTTCAACCGCAATATTATGGACGGATCGGAGATGCTCGAAGTAAAC
>NZ_JANFXK010000256.1 GCF_024459955.1 Anaerovorax odorimutans | reverse complement strand
ACCGATACTAATAGGTCGAACGCTTGACCAATGGTTTCAAGTAAGGAAGTAAAGGGAAGAAAAGTTTACGCTTGACATTATTCAGTTTTGAAGGTACAAAAAACCTTCATATAGACAGATACCTACTTAACAAGTAAGACGCTTGGGTAGGGCATCTAATTTGGTGACTATAGCGAGGAGGTCACACCTGTTCCCATCTCGAACACAGAAGTTAAGC
>NZ_JANFXK010000255.1 GCF_024459955.1 Anaerovorax odorimutans | reverse complement strand
TACCGCATAGTGGTCACGTTTTACCCCGGTGATTCGGCAGGACAGCTGAGAACTGCCGCCGTTGTAGATGTAGACAAACAGGCAGGACCCTGGCCGGTAGTGTTCATCATAGACAATGGATGGATTATATTTGTTTTCCAGCGTGATCGTTTCCCATTTGTATTCGCCGTTTTTTACGGTCCCGTTGAGAGTTTGGCGGATGCTTCCGTCTTTTTCCG
>NZ_JANFXK010000026.1 GCF_024459955.1 Anaerovorax odorimutans | reverse complement strand
TATCGCTTGCGCGATACGCATCCTGCGGAGTTTGCCTGCGCGAAACGTTTTTTTGCTTGCGGGAGGAAGGAAAGAGGTGGCGTGCCCAGTGCGGGCACGCGGATTGATGTGGAGAGAAAGGAGGTTTCGCTGTGGTGAGGTCTATCGGGGCGGCAGAGAATGTAAAACAATCCAAATCTGGCGATTTTTGTTCCAGATTCCATTTTTCGTTGCGGTTGGCCACATAAAAATCGGGCATTGAGGATGTGGCGTCAACGTTTCCTTGCTCTGAAAAGCAAATTAATACAGGTATAGCAGAAATGCTCCGCATATTTGTATGTTTTGCAAGGATGTATATGCAACAAGAGGGGCAATTTATGTGGCCAATCGCCTGTATTTTTTTGTTTTGGAACAAAAATTCCCAAAACTGCCTTTATTAAGGAACTAAAGAATGAAAAAAAGCGCATGCCAGGCTTCCCTTTAGTTGCATTTTTCCTAGGCTCGCTGCCAAAGGAGCAAATTATTTTCGAAATTCGCATTCAGCTCGCCGGCGTCCTTTAGCCATGACAGGTAGGAGCGTACCGTGCTGCCTACCAACACGTATTGTTCAAAATTCATGGTTAAGCGATAATCGGTAAAAAGCTTTTGCAGAAGGGCTTCGAAGCACAGCGGTTTGCTGCATGATTCCAGGATATGTCCGGCAACCTCATTTACTTTGTCAATGTTGTATTGCGCCAGCTCTGCAACATGCTCCGTCGCCTCTGCATGGGCCGGTACAAAAATTTTTGCCTTTAGGGTTTTCACCATTTCCAGAGTGGACAGATACTCTTTAATATCGTAAATAAAGCCAATCTGGTACTTGTCCAGTGTTTCCCTGCTGGAAAGGCAGTCAGCGAGAAACACCACATCGTCCGGGGTGCGAAAGCCCACCATATCAAAGAAATGTCCCGGCAGAGGAATCGTTTCAAATCCATCAGGAAGATGGTCTTTGGAAAGACACTGGACATCGCTTTCCTGTGCCATTAGAAACTTGTGCCGCAGGTCTTTTGGCGGGCAGCCGCCATACAGAAAAGCCGGCTCCAAAACAGGGTGCTGAGTAAAGTCACATTCAATTCCCGGAGCGTAGATTTTACACCCGGTCTGCCCCTGCAGATATTTATTCCCTCCGATATGGTCCGCGTTGGAATGAGTGTTGTAAATCGCCGTCAAATGCCAGCCATTTGCGTCCAGGAGTTTGCGGACTTTGCGCCCCGCGTCCTTATCGTTGCCGCTGTCAATCAAACAGACTTCGGTGTCATTCAACTTTACAAGTCCCATTTTTGCCGGACTTTGAATATAGTAACTGCGTTCAGATACTTGTATCAGCTCGTACATGGTCTTTCCCCTCCGTTGATGTTATGGAAAATACTCTTATAAACGGTATACAGCACTTTTAAAGACATTATAGCATACCCATAGAAACAAATTTATATTTTGCGGGATATTGCATTAAATATGAATTAATCCTCCCCATCTTTACAAATGTCTTGACACCTGTAAAGAAATGTGCAATAGTAGAATCAGTATGTTTATAGTTTAATCGTAGGAGAAAGACAATGGCTGATATTGTAAACCAAATTAAAAAATTAAAAGAGGAAAAAGATGTGCTTATTCTGGCGCATTATTATGTAGATGAAGAGGTACAGAAGATCGCCGACTGTGTGGGCGATTCCTATTATCTCAGTGAAAAGGCCGTGGAAGCCACGGAAAAGGTCATTCTTTTCTGCGGGGTCTCCTTCATGGGGGAAAGCGCCAAGATTCTCAACCCGGAGAAGCTGGTGCTGATGCCGGATCCTACTGCCGATTGTCCGATGGCGCATATGGCTACGGCGGAAAAAATAAAAGCAGTCAGGGAACAGTATGACGATCTGGCAGTCGTTTGCTATATTAATTCGACAGCTGAGATCAAGAGGTATTCGGACGTATGCGTGACATCCTCCAATGCCATGAAGATCGTCAAGTCCCTGCCCAATAAAAATATACTCTTTGTTCCGGACGAAAATCTGGGGAGATACATCGCCTCAAAGCTTCCGGAAAAGAACTTCATTTTTAATGACGGCTACTGTTACGTACATAAAGATATCAAAAAAGAAGATGTGCTCCGGGCCAAAGAAAAATGGCCGCAGGCAGAAGTCCTGGCACATCCGGAATGCACGATGGCCGTACTGGAAGAGGCCGATTATATCGGCAGCACGTCCGGGATCATCAAGCAGGCAGGAGAAAGCGATGGGAAAGAGTTTATCATCTGCACCGAAACGGGGGTGTTCTATGAGCTTACAAAGAACAATCCGGATAAAGTATTTCATCCGGCAAAAGAACAGCAGATCTGTTCCGGCATGAAACAGATTACGCTGGAAAAAGTATTGCAGACACTGGAATCAATGGACCAGTCGGTAGAAATGGACGAAACGGCGCGCACACAGGCGCAAAGACCGCTGACAAAGATGCTGGAACTGGCCCAAATGTGATTGGAGAAGATCATGGAAAGCAAATATGATGTGATCGTCGCGGGTACCGGCGCGGCCGGACTGTTTGCGGCTCTCAGCCTTCCGGAAAACCTGAACGTGCTGATGATCACAAAGGACAAAACAGAAAACAGCAACTCCTACCTTGCTCAGGGCGGCATCTGTACGCTGAGGGAAGAATCGGATTTTGAAGATTTCTTTGAGGACACTCTGCGGGCAGGAAGATATGAAAACAACCATGAATCCGTCAAATGCATGATTGAAGGAGCGGCAGAAGTCAACCGTCAGTTGGTTTCCTACGGAGTGGAATTCGATCGGGGAGAAGACGGAGATTTTGACTATACCAGAGAGGGCGCTCACAGCTCGTACCGCATCCTGCATCATAAGGATGTGACCGGCAAGGAAATCACCGGCAAGCTGATCGATGCGGCCAGAAAAAGAAAAAATATTCATATTGAGGAATATACTCTGATGATGGACCTGGTCATGGAGGGAAACCGCTGCTGCGGAATCGTAGTCAAGGACGCCGGAGGGCAGCTCCGTCAGATTCAGGCAAAGGCAGTTATCCTGGCAACAGGTGGTATGGGCGGTCTTTTCGAACATTCCACCAACTTCCGCCATATCACCGGCGACAGCTTTGCGATGGCCTCCAAGCACCACATCAAATTGAAAAATCTCAATTACATACAGATCCATCCCACAGTGCTTTATTCCAACAAGCCCGGAAGAGGGTTCCTCATTTCCGAGTCTGTTCGCGGAGAGGGCGCGATCCTGATCAATAATAAAGGGGAACGTTTCGTAGACGAACTCCTTCCGCGGGACGTGGTATCGGCGGCCATACAGGAAGAAATGCGAAAGACGCGAAGCGACTGCGTATATCTTTCTCTGGTGGGTAAACCGGAGGAATGGATTCGAAACCGTTTCCCCAATATCTATCAAAAATGTCTGGAAGAAGGCTACGATCTGTGTAAAGAGCCGATTCCCATTACACCGGCCCAGCACTATCTGATGGGCGGAATCGAAACCAATACCAACGGCGAGACTTCCGCGAAAAACCTCTATGCGGTTGGTGAGACCGGCTGCAACGGTGTTCACGGAGCCAACCGTCTGGCCAGCAATTCGCTTTTGGAAGGACTGGTGTTCGCAAAACGGGCTGCGGCCTTGATCGAAAAATCCATTTCCTTGATCGCTTACGGCACCAAGAAAGTCGATCTGGCGCAGTATGCGGACGAAGAGGCATGGCAGGCTGCCAACCGAAAGCTGATTATGAATGAGATAAAGAGAAGGGATGAGAAGTTCTATGATCAATGGTGTGACCATAAAAATTAACGTGGACAAATATTTGCTCAGCGCATTGCAGGAAGATATCACCGGTGAGGATGTATCGACAAACGCGGTCATGCGTGAAGAGAAAAAGGGAATCGCCGATTTGATCTGCAAGCAGGACGGAGTCATCTGCGGACTGGAAATCTTTCGCAGAGTATTTGAACTGCTGGACGAAAAGATTCTTTTCAAAGCTAATTTTCAGGATGGCGATGAGGTAAAAAAGGGTGATCTGATCGGTATTCTGGCCGGGGATATCCGGGCTATTCTCTCGGGAGAGCGGACGGCGCTCAACTATCTGCAGCGTATGAGCGGGATCGCTACCCATACCCGCGACATGGCGGCCGAGCTGGCGGGAAGCGGGACGAAGCTTTTAGACACCAGAAAAACGACACCTAATATGCGAATCTTTGAAAAGTACGCAGTAAAAATAGGCGGAGGAAGCAACCACCGCTACAACCTTTCCGATGGGCTGATGCTGAAAGACAATCACATCGGCGCAGCGGGCGGCGTGGCAAAAGCCGTTGAAATGGCAAAGGAATACGCGCCTTTTGTGCGCAAGATCGAAGTGGAGGTTGAGACGCTGGAGCAGCTTGAGGAGGCTCTGGCCGCAGGCGCGGACATCATTATGCTGGATAATATGGATAATGATACGATGCGGGAAGCGGTAAAGCGGACCGCCGGCAGGGCGGAGCTGGAATGTTCCGGAAACGTGACAAAGGAGCGGCTGCGAGAGATCGCTGCCATCGGTGTCGATTACGTTTCGGCCGGTTCTCTGACCTATGGAGCGCAGATCATGGACATTTCTCTTAAAAATCTGACTCCAACCGAGTAAAATAATGGAAACGAAGAATGCGGCCGCAGCTTGTATGCGGCCGCGTTTTGGCGTATACTAAGGAGGAAAAAGGAGGTAAGTATTATGATTTATTTGCATTTAGCGGACGGATTTGAAGAGGTCGAGGCAATGACAATTGTGGACCTTTTCAGGAGAGCGCAGCTGGAGGTGCAGACCGTTTCTGTTACCGGGAAAAAGCAGGTAACAGGAGCGCATCAGGTAACGGTGGAGGCGGATATTCTCTTCGAAGAAACCAACTATGAAACCTGCGAAATGATCGTGCTGCCGGGTGGAATGCCGGGGGCCGAAACCCTGGGGAATCACCAGGGGCTGACAAGTCATATCCGTTGTTTTGCGAAAAACGATAAATATATCGCGGCTATCTGCGCGGCGCCGATGGTCTTTGGCGCACAGGGTGTTCTGAAAGGGAAAAAGGCCACCATCTATCCGGGAATGGAAGATCGGCTGATGGGAGCTGAATATCAGAATGAAACAGTAGTCGTTGACGGAAAGATCATTACTTCGATGGGGCCGGCTACCGCCATGCCTTTTGCCCTCAAGCTGATCGAAATTCTGAAAGGCAAGGCCGCGTCCGATGAGGTGGCGGCAGGTCTCCTATGGGACAGAAAATAGATTTCCATATTCATACTTGGTTTTCCGACGGCTCCATTGCGCCGGCGGAGATTGTCAGTCAGGCAAAGGCAAAGGGATACGACAAAATTGCCATAACCGACCACGATGGAATCGACGGCATTGAGGAGGCCCTGGAAGCAGGCGAAAACTTGGGATTGGAAGTCGTGCCCGGCATCGAATTGGCGACAGAGACTGAAGAAGGCACGGGACTTCATATTCTGGGGTACCACATTGATATCGGAAACCAGAAGCTCCTGGAAGTGTTGGAAGATCTTCGGCAGAAACGGGACGCCCGCAACAGAAAGCTCTTGAAGGAGCTGGAGGATATGGGATATCCGCTGACGGAAGAGGATTTGATGCTGCGGCCGGGACAAAATTTTGTCGGCAAGCCGATCATTGCCCGGGCAATGGCTGCCAGGGGCTATGTGGAAAACCCGAAAGACGCTTTCGCAGAAGGAAAATTTTTGGAATCTCCCCGCGCTAAAAAGATTAAAAAGGAAAAGATGAAAACTGCCGATGCCATCCGACTGATTAAGGAAGCGGGCGGAATTGCCGTGCTGGCCCATCCTATTCAGATCCGCGATTTCGGAATTCCCGGAAGTGAAGAATTTTACCAAAAGGTAGACGAGCTGGCAGGCCGGCTGAAAAAAGAGGGCCTCGGCGGAATGGAATGCTACCACTGCGACCACAGCCGGGAGCAGGCCCTGCGGTTTTCGGAAATCGCAGAAAAACACGGCCTGCGGATCACACGGGGATCGGATTTTCATGGGACACAGTTTGAATAAAATATGATACTGCCGCATTTTGGAGCTGTCCGGGGGATGGCTCCTTTTATATTGCCTGCAAACGAATTTTACTGGAATTCTTCAAAAATATTAAAAAACACAGGTATAACTGGGACAAGCTGGGAATACTATATAACGTGTGCGACCAAATTCAGGCAGCGTTAAACCTGAAAACGCGCCCTTAAAATCGCACGCAAATACGAAGCTCCCGCAAGGGAGCAGAGAAAAAAGGAAGCGATATTATGAAAGAATTACCCAGTAGGAGCCGCAGGTTCCTGAAAGCAAAAAAGAAGATCGTCATGGGAAGCGCAGCCGTGCTTTTAGCTGCCGCCTCCATTGCGGTCGGAACCGCCATAGTACCGTCAGACTTTGAAGTACCCGTACTTTTAGCAAACGGAGAAGTAATCACACCACCCTGGTATGTTACCGCCAACGGGCAGCAGGTTGCCCTTGTGGACAGCAAAGAAGATGCCAGAGAAGTCGTAAAAAAAGTAGCACAGCAATACAAAAACAGTGAAACCGTAAAAATCGAAATAGAGGAGCAGACCTCTGCCAAAGAAATGAATCTGGAAAACGGAGATCAGAAACCGGAAATTCTGTCCGTAGAGGAAGCTGCTGCCGAAATAGCGTCTAAACAAGAGCTGACCGTCAAGACCACGGAAGTCATCACAGAAGATGAACCCATCGACTATAAAGAGGTCAAAGAAAAAACGGACAAGCTCTATGTGGGCCAGACCAAGGTTAAAAAAGAAGGCCGCAGCGGTCTAAAAAAAGTGACGAAGGAAGTCACAAAGGAAAACGGAGAAGCCGTCAGGACCGATGTTTTAAAAGAGGAAACCATCCAGGAGCCTGAAAACCAAATCGTGCTTACCGGAACCAAGGAAAAAGAAGAAGCTCTCTATACTGCGTCCAGAGGAACGGAAAAGCGGGGCAGCGGGCAGCTGGCCGCCCCGGTATCATCCATCCGCGTAACATCCAGCTTCGGCCCCAGATGGGGAAGAACACATCTGGGCGTGGATCTGGGAATGCCGACGGGATCACCCATTTCCGCGGCTGACGCAGGAACCGTTATCTTTGCCGGCTATTCGGGAAGCTACGGAAATCTGGTAAAGGTCGACCACGGCAATGGGATCGTTACCTATTACGCCCACTGCAGTGAGATTCTCGCTAAACAGGGGCAAACCGTGGAAAAAGGCGCGGTTATCGCCAAAGTTGGGTCCACCGGCAATTCCACCGGCCCCCACCTCCACTTTGAGGTCCGGGTAAACGGTCGGAACGAAAATCCTCTGAACTATTTGTAAAATCCCCCAAAGACCACAGCGGCCGATGGGAGAGGGCAGATCCTTTCACAAAATCAAAGGGGTGACAAATTTATCCGCACATTGTATAATATAAGGCAGGTATGCGTACCTGTCTTATTTTTAAATATATTGTAAGGATGAAAGAGGAGATACATGGCATTTTTTAAGGCAATAAGCGAAGACATACAGACCGTACTGAAAAAAGACCCGGCCGCGCGAAACGGCTTTGAGGTCCTTTTATGTTATCCGGGAGTATGGGCTTTGATCTGGCACAAGCCGGCTCACTGGTGCTACCGCCATCATATGAAATTGCTGGCCAGAATCATATCGCAGCTGACGAGATGGTTCACAGGTATCGAGATCCATCCGGGAGCAGTCGTTGGCAGACGATGTTTCATCGACCACGGTATGGCCGTGGTCATAGGAGAAACCACTGAGATCGGCGATGATGTCACTATCTATCAGGGTGTGACCCTGGGCGGTACGGGCAAGGATACGGGCAAGCGCCATCCTACCATCGGCGACCGGGTAATCGTCAGCTCGGGAGCAAAAGTTCTGGGCCCCTTTAAAGTGGGAAACGATGTTAAGATTGGAGCTGGTTCCGTGGTGCTCAAGGAAATTCCTGACGGCTGTACGGTGGTGGGGATACCGGGGACCATTGTTAAGAGGAGCAAACCGACCAACGAAGATCTCAACCAGGTAGACCTGCCGGACCCAATTGCCGTAGAACTGGAATGTCTGCGTAGACGTATCGTAATGCTTGAGAATAAATTGAGGGAACAGGAGAAAGGAAAAAAAGATGAAGATTTATAATACACTTACAAGGAAGAAAGAAGAATTCGTACCGATTGATAAGAATGAAATAAAGATTTATGTCTGCGGCCCTACCGTATACAACTATTTTCATATCGGCAACGCCAGACCCTTTGTGGTTTTCGATACTCTGAGAAAATACCTGGAATACCGGGGTGAAAATGTAAAGTTTGTTCAGAACTTTACGGACGTGGACGATAAGATTATCAACAAGGCCAGAGAGGAAGGCGTCGCTGCCGGAGAGGTCAGTGAAAAATATATTGAAGAATATTATAAGGACGCCGCGGCGCTCAACGTAAAGAAGGCTTCCGTTCATCCGAAAGTAACGGAGAACATGGATCAGATCATCGCCTTTGTAAAAGATCTGGTGGATCTGGGCTATGCTTACGAAGTGGACGGCGACGTTTACTACAGCACCAGAAAGTTCAAGGACTACGGAAAGCTTTCCGGTCAGAACATCGAAGATCTGGAGTCAGGTGCCAGGATCGAAGTGGGCGACAAGAAAAAGGACCCGCTGGATTTTGCCCTCTGGAAGGCCAGGAAGACTGACGATGAAATCGCCTGGGAATCCCCGTGGGGAATGGGACGCCCCGGCTGGCACATCGAATGCTCCACCATGTCCAAGCGGTATCTTGGCGACACCATCGACATCCATGCCGGCGGACAGGACCTCACTTTCCCCCATCACGAAAACGAGGTTGCCCAGTCGGAAGCCCACAGCGGCAAGCAGTTTGCCAACTACTGGATGCACAACGGATACATCACCATTGACAATGAAAAAATGTCCAAATCCAAGGGGAATTTCTTTACCGTAAGGGATATCCTCAAAGACTATGACGGAGAAGTCATCCGCTTTTTCCTGCTGTCGGGCCATTACCGCAACCCGATCAATTTCAGCGATACGCTCATGGAACAGGCGAAAAACGGACTTGCCAGAATGCAGAACGCTAAGAGCAATTTAAAACACCTCATCAGCACCTGCGAAGGAGCAATGACGGAAGAAGAAAAGAAAACGATCGAAGGCTTTGATAAATACAGACAGGAGTTTATCACGGCCATGGATGACGACCTCAATACGGCCGATGCCATTTCTGCGGTATTTGAGCTGATAACGGCGATCAATACTGCCGTAAAAGACGGCGCCAGCAAGGAATTTGCCGAAAAAGCGCTGGAAATCCTCATGGAACTGACCGCTGTACTGGGACTTCTGCAGCACGACGAAGAGGAAGGCGGCATTGATGATGATATACAGGCTTTGGTGGACGAACGTCAGGAAGCCAGAAAGAATAAGAACTTTGCCAGAGCGGATGAAATTCGCGATATGCTCAAAGAGCGCGGCATCACACTGAAAGACACCCCGCAGGGAGTGCAGATCATCAAAGAGTAAGCGATGGATATAAAGGAAGTAAAAGCGATCAATACAACGGCGCTGGCGTATCTGGGAGACGCAGTATACGAAGTGGCCGTGCGTAGGTTCATTATGGAGACCGGTCAGCACAATGCCGACCGGCTTCATCAAATCGCCGTAAAATTTGTGCGGGCGGAGGGACAGGCCCTGGCTGTTAAAAAGCTGATGGACGAGCTGACTGAGGAAGAGCAGGCGCTGGTCCGCAGGGCCAGGAACAGGAAGATTACCTCCAAGCCAAAGCATGCCGATCCGGTGACCTACAAGCTGGCGACGGCTTTCGAAGCCTTTGTGGGATATCTGTATCTGGCGGGACAGCAGGAACGGCTGAAATGGTTTATTGACCGGGCAATCGAAGTAATAAATAAAAACGGAGCATAATATGGCGAAAAAAAAGAAGCAGGTCCGTAACAAGGCCAGAGATGTTTTTACGGATTATTATACAACCAACAAACAATACGCAAAGGAAAACCGCGAGAGGCAGCAGCAGGAAGGAAAGCCGACCGGCAGGGAAGGCTGGAAATGGAAGAACCTTTCTTATACGGAAAAGACCTACCTGACAATAATCGTGCTGGGCCTGATCGGCATCTTTGTTAAATATGTGATTTTTTAGACAGGAGAAAAAATGAGCAAAGCGGACAAACTATTTGTGACTATGTGCCGGAATATACTGGATCACGGATTTTCGTCGGAAGGACAGGCCGTGCGCGCCAAATGGGAGGACGGGACTCCGGCTCACACCATCAAAACCTTCGGTGTGGTAAACCGGTATGATCTGCAGGAAGAATTTCCTGCCTTGACTCTCCGGCCTACGGCAATTAAATCAGCCGTTGACGAAATCCTTTGGATCTGGCAGAAAAAGTCCAATAACATAAACGACCTTAAAAGCCACATCTGGGACGAATGGGCCGATGAAAACGGCTCCATAGGCAAAGCCTACGGCTACCAGATGGGCGTGAAATATAAGTTCCCCCACGGAGAAATGGATCAGGTGGACAACGTTCTGTGGCAGCTGAAGCACACTCCCTATTCCAGAAGAATCATGACCAATATTTATAATTTTGCAGACCTGACGGAAATGGGGCTGGAACCCTGCGCCTACAGCATGACCTTTAATGTGACAGGTAACAAGCTTAACGCGGTTCTGAATCAAAGGTCTCAGGATATACTGGCGGCCAACAATTGGAATGTCGTGCAGTATTCCGTACTGGTGCATATGTTTGCCCAGGCATCGGGTCTTGTTCCGGGAGAGCTGGTCCATGTTATCGCCGACGCCCATATCTATGACCGCCATGTGCCGATCATAGAAGAGCTGATCGAAAGACCGCAGTATCCGGCGCCTAAGTTTACGCTCAATCCCGATATCAAAGATTTTTATCAATTCACTGTGGATGACATTAAAATAGAGGACTACCAGAAAAATCCGCAGATTAAAAACATACCCATCGCGATTTAGGAGATATAGATGAACGCAATTGTAGTTGTAGATGAGAACTGGAACATTGGCAGGGATGGAGGGCTCTTGGTCCATCTTCCCGGTGATCTGAAATACTTTAAAGAACGCACCTACGGCAAAACAGTCGTCGTGGGAAGAAAGACGCTGGAATCCTTTCCGGGAGCCAAACCCCTTCCGGGCAGAAAGAATGTGGTTCTGACCAGAAATATGGATTACAGCCCCAAGGACTGCCTTATCTGCCATTCCAAAGAAGAACTGCTGAAAACGCTGAAGGATGAAGAGGTTTTTATATCCGGAGGCGAGCAGATTTACCGCCAGTTTATGGACGAATGTCAGAGATTTTATGTCACCAAGATCTACGACTCCTTCCCGGCCGACCGTTCTTTCCCTAATTTGGATGAAATGGACGGCCTTACGGTCACCTGGAAAAGCGATGTACAGGAAGAAAAGGGCATCCGCTACCAATTTTTTGAGTATACGAGGAAATAGAATGACAGATACTATCATTGGCAGAAATGCCGTTATGGAGGCGCTGAAAAGCGGCCGTGAAATTGAAAAGCTGATCGTCGCCAAAGGAGCGGAGGGGTCTATCCGCAAAATTACCGGTATGGCTAAGGATAAAAAGATTCCCATTCACTACAGTGACAAGCAAACCCTGGACCGCATTGCCGCGGGGAAGAACCATCAGGGTATTGCGGCTCAGGTTTCTCAGTACACCTATTGTGAAGTGGAAGATATTTTAGAGCTTGCGTCCCAGAGGGGAGAAGATCCTTTCATTATTATACTGGACGGTCTTGAAGACCCCCATAATCTGGGCGCGGTTATGAGAACCGCGGAATGCTGCGGCGCTCACGGGATCATCATTCCCAAAAGACGTTCCGTAGGGCTGACGGAGACGGTGGCCAAGGCTTCGGCGGGAGCGATTGAATATATGCTCTGTGCCAAGGTACCCAACATCGGACAAACAATTGACAGGCTGAAGGAGCGGGGAATCTGGGTGGCTGCCTGCGATATGGGCGGTGAGCCGTACAGCAGACAGGATCTGACGGGAAAGCTGGCGGTCGTTATCGGCAGCGAAGGCGACGGCATCAGCAGACTGGTACGGGAAAAATGTGATTTTGTGGTATCCATTCCCATGAAGGGGAGAATATCCTCCCTTAATGCGTCCAGCGCGGCGGCAATTTTAATGTATGAGGTGGTAAGGCAGCGTGAAGGAAAAACGTTATGACGAGCTGACGGACGAACAGCTGGTGGAAATAGCCCAGGGAGGAAACCTGGAAGCGGAAGAATTTCTCATACGGAAATATAAAGAGGTGGTCAGTAGCCGGTCAAAGCTGTATTTCATCATGGGAGCCGATGGTGAGGATGTGGTTCAGGAAGGCATGATCGGCCTGTTTAAAGCCATTAAAAGCTACGACAGCAGCAAAGACGCATCCTTTCATACGTTTGCCGAGCTGTGCGTCAACCGACAGATTATAACGGCGATTAAGACGGCCAGCAGGCTCAAACATTCGCCGCTCAATACCTCCATTTCGCTCAACAAGCCGGTTTCCGATGAAGAACCGGACGGCACTTTGGAAGAAACCCTCTCCGCCGGCAGCAATTCCGATCCGGAGGCCCAGCTGGTACTCAAGGATGTGTTTGCGTCCATTATCAGTAATGAAGGAAACATTTTCAGCAAATTTGAAATGCAGGTCTGGAATGAATATCTGCAGGGAAAAAACTACAGGCAGATCGCCGAAAGCCTGGAAAAAAGCCCGAAAGCGGTGGATAATGCCATCCAGAGAACCAAGAAAAAAATTTTGATGTATTTATGTCAATAAATTAAACCTTTTCAAGCGTTTATCTTATTGACACGAGTCGCAAAATATAGTACCATATGAATTAATCGGCGTGCTGTTGTAGCTCAGTTGGTAGAGCACTTCCTTGGTAAGGAAGAGGTTCGGCAGTTCGAGTCTGCTCAACAGCTCCAATTTTTTAACGAGTAAATACATTTTAGGAGGAAATTGAAATGGCAAAGCAAAAGTTTGAAAGAAACAAACCGCATATCAATATCGGAACCATCGGTCACGTAGACCACGGTAAGACAACTCTGACAGCAGCGATCACAACAACTCTGCAGCAGAGATATCAGCTGGGTGAAAAGGTAGCTTTCGACCAGATCGATAAAGCCCCGGAAGAAAAAGAAAGAGGAATCACCATCGCTACGGCTCACGTAGAGTACGAAACTCCTAACAGACACTACGCTCACGTAGACTGCCCGGGACATGCTGACTACGTAAAGAACATGATCACAGGAGCTGCTCAGATGGACGGAGCGATCCTGGTAGTAGCAGCGACAGACGGCCCAATGCCGCAGACAAGAGAACACATCCTCCTGTCCAGACAGGTAGGCGTACCATATATCATCGTATTCCTGAACAAGTGCGACATGGTAGACGACGAGGAACTGCTGGATCTGGTAGAAATGGAAGTAAGAGAACTGCTGGATGAATACGAATTCCCAGGAGACGACACACCGATCATCAGAGGATCCGCGCTGATGGCGCTGGAAGATCCTGCTGGCCCATGGGGCGACAAGATCGTGGAACTGTTCGAAGCAGTAGACAGCTACATTCCGGAACCGGAAAGAGATAACGACAAGCCGTTCATCATGCCGGTAGAGGACGTATTCTCCATCACAGGTCGTGGTACGGTAGCGACCGGAAGAGTAGAAAGAGGCTGCCTGAAAGTCGGCGAAGAAGTAGAAATCGTAGGACTGACAGAAGAGAGAAGAAAGGTAGTCGTAACCGGAATCGAAATGTTCAGAAAGCTGCTGGACGTAGCGGAAACCGGAGACAACATCGGAGCGCTGCTGAGAGGCGTGCAGAGAGATGAAATCGAAAGAGGCCAGGTACTGGCAGCACCGGGAACCATCAATCCGCATACAAAGTTCAAGGGCGAAGTATACGTGCTGAAAAAGGAAGAAGGCGGAAGACACACACCATTCTTCAACGGATACAGACCGCAGTTCTATTTCAGAACGACAGACGTAACAGGCGATCTGCAGTTACCGGAAGGAACTGAGATGTGCATGCCTGGAGACAACATCACGATGACAATCGAACTGATCACACCGATCGCGATTGAAGAAGGACTGAGATTCGCCATCAGAGAAGGCGGAAGAACAGTAGGATCCGGAGTCGTATCCGGCATCATCGAGTAGTCAAAAACAACTTGACATATAGTAGACAAAACCACCGGAGATCCGGTGGTTTTGTCGTATCTGATTTGCATATAGCTTGGAGCTGCCGCCGCACTGCTGGTTGCCGATCTTGACTTGCCGGGGCAGTTTCATTGGAGAATCGGGAGCCAGGTGGGGCTTTTTCAAGCAATCCGCATTATTTGTCCAACAACGGGCACATTTCAGTCTAATTGTTGAACCATTTTCAAGGCTTGCGGCCTCTTTCCTGGCTCGAATTCGCATATCGGCTGAATTTTTGTGCTTGCGTGCTCCGTACCCTTGAAAAAGAGTCAACAGTAACCGGTTTTTTTGCTGGGTGTTGATAAAAATAGCGATTTGCCTTTTTGTCAGCTTTTTCTACACAGCCTGACTTTTTCCAATAATTGCGTAATTTTCAACGATCCTGCAAATTTCGAAAGAGCCAACAGCACAAATCTTTACTCTCCGACCGCCCATCAGCAGCCCCGGGCGCCTCAATTTGGATGTTCCCGCCTGCGGCCCGTCGGTCCAGCCTCTAGCTGGGCGGCGGGCGGTAACTTTTTGCGAAAAAAGAAAAAAGTTACGCAAAGTTGTGGGTTTGAGGCTGCTCGTGCCGGCTGAAAAGAATAATTTGTGCTATCTGTTGCGATTGACGCCGTGAGAACGTTGGAAAATGCGTGACTTTTGACAAAAAAACCACTTTGGTTACCGGGGTACACCACCTGCTGGTTGTGATCGAAGCCGCAGCGGGCCGGAAGATCCGAATATCAATGGGATGTAGAGCGACCACATAATTTTGATACTTTCACAGTAATTCGAGAATCGAAAAGCGGGTGAATATCAATGGAGAATATTCCGTTGTGCTATTTTGATAGTTCTACGAAAATTTCGCCGCGTTCTTGCCCGAAAATATCATTTAGCTATTAAATAATTATGTGCTTTGATATTCCTCCTCCTTTCCCAATGTCAATCTGGGCAAAACTATCGTTTTTTGACTTTTTTCGGAACCTATCTGACAGTTGCCGCCTGTCGCAAGCCATCCGCCGTAAGCCCCCCTAGATATACGCTTCCCCACTGCAAGCTCCCGGATATAAACCGCCCGGTACAAACTATCGGATGCAAGCTACCAGATATAAGCTACCCAATGCATCCGTTATCCGGGAATGAATAAAAATTTGTTGCGCCGCATTGGCTTGAATCTTGCATAATACAAAGAAATTCAAGGGTTTTGACCGATTCTAACTGAAAAAAGATTGTTAAAAAAATTGCAAAATCATTGCAATCACTAGGGTACAAGTTTTTTTGTGTATTTTGTATAATTTTCTGTACATCCTTGACATTTGTATTTCATTGCGGTAAAGTATAACGTATATTGTGAAAAAATATAATAGTGGTACTATTGTTTGGAGGGAAAAATGACACACAGAAGAATGAAGACAATGGATGGTAACACAGCTGCGGCACATGTTTCGTACGCGTTCACGGATGTTGCCTCCATCTATCCGATTACCCCGTCATCTACTATGGCTGAGGTCGTAGATGAATGGGCGGCTTATGGAAGAAAGAATATTTTCGGACAGACCGTAAAAGTTGCGGAGATGCAGTCCGAGGCCGGCGCAGCCGGCGCGGTGCACGGATCTCTGGCAGCCGGCGCTCTGTCCACAACCTTTACGGCATCTCAGGGACTCCTGCTGATGATTCCGAATATGTATAAGATCGCAGGCGAACTGCTTCCGGGCGTGTTCCACGTTGCGGCCAGAAGTGTATCCACACACGCTCTCTGTATCTTCGGAGACCATTCCGACGTTATGGCCTGCCGTCAGACAGGGTTTGCCATGCTGGCATCGGGATCCGTACAGGAAGTTATGGACCTGGGCGGTATCGCACATCTTTCATCTATAAAAGGGAGAGTACCTTTCCTGCACTTCTTTGACGGATTCAGAACTTCTCACGAAATCCAGAAGATCGAAGTGTTTGCATACGATGATTTCAAAAAATTAGTTGACTGGGAAGCCGTTCAGGAATTCAGAGAAAGAGCGCTGAATCCGGAGCACCCGGTTATCAGAGGTACGGCGCAGAACCCGGATATTTTCTTCCAGGGCAGAGAGGCCGCTAACAAGTTCTACGAAAGAATTCCGGAAATCGTTGTTGAATATATGGAGAAGGTCAGCGAACTGACCGGACGCAGCTACAAGCCGTTTGACTATGTAGGTGCTCCTGATGCGGAAAACGTAATCGTAGCGATGGGTTCCGTATGCGAAACCATTGAAGAAACAATGAACAAGCTGATTTCAGAAGGACACAGAGTCGGCCTGATTAAAGTAAGACTCTACAGACCTTTTGTTAAGAAATATTTCATGGATGTACTTCCAAAATCCGTAGAGAGAATCGCTGTTCTCGACAGAACAAAAGAGCCGGGCGCTCTGGGCGAACCGCTCTATCAGGATGTAAAGACAATGCTTTATGGCGAGAGAAACGCGCCTGAAGTATACGGAGGCAGATACGGACTTGGTTCCAAGGACACGACTCCGGGTATGGTTCATGCGATCTATGATAATCTGTACCACAAGAAGCCGAAGAACTGCTTCACCATCGGTATTGAAGACGATGTGACCGGAGCTTCCCTGCCATACACAGAGGGTATTGCCAGAGAACCGGAAGGCACGATCAAGTGTAAGTTCTGGGGACTGGGTTCCGACGGTACAGTAGGCGCCAACAAGACAGCGATCAAGATCATCGGTGACAAAACCGACCTGTACGCACAGGGATACTTTGCCTATGACTCCAAGAAGTCCGGCGGTGTTACGATTTCCCACCTGAGATTTGGTGAACATCCGATTCAGTCTACATATCTGATCAACCAGGCAGACTTCGTAGCCTGCCACAACCAGGCTTACCTGAGACAGTACGACATGCTTAAGGATCTGAAAAAGGGCGGTACCTTCCTCCTCAACTGCATGTATTCTGAAAAGGAAATCGCTGAAAAGCTTCCTGCAAAGGTAAAGAGAGACCTGGCCAAGAAGAACATTAAATTCTACATCATCGACGCATGGAAAATTGCAGATGAAGTTGGTCTGGGAAGCAGAATCAACATGGTAATGCAGGCGGCCTTCTTCAAGCTGGCTGAGGTAATGCCGGTTGACGAGGCGATCAAATACCTGAAAGAAGGTATTGACAAGACCTATAAAAAGAAGGGCCAGAATATCGTTGACATGAACTGCAGAGCGGTAGACATGGGTGTTTCCGCGATCAAGAAGATCAACGTTCCGGAAGGATGGGCACATGCGGAAGATCCAAAGGAAAAATATGAAGAACTGCCTGAATTCATTGAAGAAATTCTGATCCCGATGAACAAGCAGGAAGGCGATGACCTGCCTGTAAGCGCCTTTGACGGCATTGAAGACGGTACGTTCCCATCCGGAACGGCTGCTTATGAAAAGCGCGGCGTAGCGATCATGCTGCCTGAGTGGGATGCTGAAAAATGTATCCAGTGTAACCAGTGTTCCTTCGTTTGCCCGCATGCGGCTATCAGACCGATGCTGCTGGACGAAGAGGAAAAGGCTGCCGCTCCATTCGGTTTCGTGACTGCCGAAGCGAAAGGCAAGGGACTGGAAGGACTGCAGTATAGAATGCAGATTTCTCCACTGGATTGTCTGGGCTGCGGCAACTGCGCGGACATCTGTCCGTCCAAGGAAAAGGCTCTGGTTATGAAGCCGTTTGCAGAGGAAATTAAAGAAACCGAAAACTGGAACTACGGAATCGAAATCCCTAGAAAAGATAATAGAATTTCACCTGACTCCGTTAAGGGCAGTCAGTTCGCAAAACCATACATCGAATTCTCCGGCGCTTGCGCGGGATGCGGAGAAACTCCGTACATCAAGCTGGCTACACAGCTCTTCGGCGACAGAATGCTGATTGCCAATGCAACGGGATGCTCCTCCATCTGGGGTGCTTCCGCTCCGTCCACTCCTTACTGTAAGGATGAGAACGGCAGAGGTCCGGCATGGGCGAATTCACTGTTCGAAGACAACGCGGAATACGGCTATGGTATGGCTCTGGCCTCCAAACAGCACAGAGAGAAGATTGAGCACAACATGAAGGCCCTGCTGGAGCTGGATGTTGACGAAACGCTGAAGGAAGCTATGGAAGAATGGCTGGAGTTCAAGGATGACGGAAGAGCATCCAGAGAAAAGAGCGATAAAGTGGTTGAAGCCATCGAGAATCTGAAAACGACAGATACCGTTGTCAGAGCTCTCAGCGACCGGATCATGGATCTGAAGGATTATCTGGTTAAGAAATCCATCTGGGCTCTGGGCGGCGACGGCTGGGCTTACGATATCGGCTACGGCGGTCTGGACCACGTACTGGCTTCCGGTGAAAATATCAATATTCTGGTATTCGATACGGAAGTTTACTCCAACACAGGCGGCCAGGCGTCAAAGGCCACACCGGCTGCTGCTATCGCCAAATTCGCGGCTTCCGGTAAGAGAATTAAGAAGAAGGACCTGGGCATGATGGCTATGTCCTATGGTTATGTATACGTTGCTCAGGTAGGTATGGGAGCAGACAAGAATCAGCTGATGAAGGCTATGCTGGAAGCGGAAGCTTACGACGGCCCGTCCCTGATTATCGCTTATGCTCCATGTATCAACCACGGCCTGAAAAAGGGCATGGGCAAATCTCAGGAAAATATCAAGGACGCAGTTGAAGCCGGATACTGGCACCTGTACAGATATAATCCTGAATTGAAGGCAAAAGGTAAGAATCCGTTCACTCTGGATTCAAAAGAACCGACTACAAGCTTTAGAGACTTTATTATGGGTCAGGTTCGTTACTCCTCGCTTGCGAAGGAATTCCCTGAAGTCGCAGATAAATTGTTTGCTATGACAGAGGAAGACGCCGTAGAAAGATATGAAGGCTACAAACAGCTGGCGGAGAGGAAATAAATGCGTAGTACAAGGGAGTAAATTCCTTTCTACACAATAATACCAGCAAGGGGACCGCACATGTGTTGCGGTTCCTTTGCTTTTTTGACGAGACGGAAATAAGATGCCTTTTCTTGTTTCCGTTGATTGGAAGCGGAGCTGCCGCAAGTTATGACCTCGCCGCAAATCTCGGCGTTGCGACCAAGGTGGCTTTCGGGGGCCAATGGTCGCGAGATTTATCAGTAAAATCAGAGTTTGGTCGCAAACCTGCAGCCGTTCTCTGCTGCAACCGGGCTCCCTTCCGCGGCCTGCTTCTGGAGCCTGGCAAGTAAATGAACGCCTGGCTGCCAAACGCCATCATAATATGGTTGCAGATCTGCCCAACGCAAAGAGCAATATATAAAACTTGCTCTTTTGTGTTGATTTTATATGCTTTTATGCCGCTTACAGCCATCGGCAGAAGCAAAATCAGTTTAAATCCGGATATCGCCTGCTCAAGACCCTTGAAACCCATAAGTTTCATATAAAATCAGGCGAAAACTCCCACTTTTATATAAAGTTCGATCTGTCCGTTTGCCGTGGCTTACAAGTTGTAGAATACTCGGCACTGGCTTGCAGACTATAGATCAATGATTACTTGTTTTGCGATACCTAAAATCGTTATATCCTTGTTTTCAAATTCATCTTCGGAGAAAATCGCAGGCGTATAATTGCTGTTCTCCGGAGTCAGGACAACGTGGCCGTCCATCTTATTAAAACGGCGCAGCTGAATGGCGGAATCGACCATACATGCGATAATCTGCTGGTTTTTAATGTGGCCGCCTCTTTGAATCAATACCCGGGCTCCGGGAGGGATATGAGCGCCAATCATGCTGTCATCATTCATCTGAAAATAAAACGTTTCTTTTTCGTTGGAAGATATCTCATAGCGTTCCATCGGAACGTCGTATCCCATCAGCCATGCTTCGGAAACTTCCAAAGCCCTGGCCAGTTTATACAGGTTTTGCTGTTTCGGTTTGAAAGCGCCGCTGAGGTACTGACTCATGGCACTTTTTCCAATCCCGGTCTTTTCGCAGAGCTCAGACTGCCGGATAGCCCGCTCTTCAATAACGGCCTTCAGCCTTTTTGAAAAATCAACTTTTTCTACCATATATACACCCACTTTCAAATTCTTCTTTATTATAATATTCTTTGCCCAAAACATCAACTTTTAGCCGTCAGATAACGCAAGGTTTCCTTCTGCCTGGCAGGCGGCAGGGAGGGGAGCTTTACAAAAAATAAACCGGCGATGCGACAAGAAACGATTGACTTTTCGTCGGGGTATAGTATAATGAGTTTAGCAAAACTAAACTACAGATAAAGAAGTGTACGGTTATGACTTGTGTTTTTGATTATTCTAAAATTATAAGCGATGTTTACGCAAAGGGGCTGACCTATAGCGATGTAGCCAGGTCCCTGGGTATTTCCGAGCTTGCGTACTCGATGAAAATGAGTAATAAAGCGGAGTTCACGCAGAAAGAGATTGACACTCTGGCGATCGATATCCTGCGGATACCGCCCGAACGCATCCCGGAATATTTTTTTACCCCTGTAGTTTAGAAAAACTAAATAACTCACAAGGATTTCTTAGAGGAGGATGGATTTTATGAAGAAGAAGCTTATTGCTGCTGCAGTATCACTTACTATGGCAGTAACTATGGTTCCGTCTTTTGCTTTTGCGGCAGCCAGTAGCGACCCTACGGTGGAGACAACAACGGCCAGCACTGAGCAGGATGATACGCAGAAGAAGCTGGAACAGGCGAAAACGAAAGCAAAGGATGATTTAGCTTACTATTGGGGCGATGCAGATGCGACAAAGGATGCTTACGATGCCGCCGGGCGCACTGAAATATCACAAATCAGGACAGAAGGTGGAGCGGATATCGATAAAGCTGAAAATGAAGAAGCTGTTACCAAAGCGCTTGATGCCGCAAAAGCCAAGATCGATGCCGTCGAGACCATAAAAGAAAAATATGATGCAGCTAAAACAGAAGCGACAGAAGCAATAAATAACTACTGGGGGCAGAATGGGCAGGAAATAGCTGCAGACGATGATTATGATAGTACGGTAAAAGATGAGATTAGCGCAATCAAATCAACTGCCACAAGTGATATTAATGCCGCTACAACAGCAGAAGCTGTAAATGACATAAAAGATCGGGCCTTCAAGGCCATCGATGCTAAGGATACAATTGCAGAGCATAAAGACAATGTGAAAGCTGCTATCGATGAGTATTATCCGGAAGGACTGTCTGCGGATGATTATGACAACGAGGAAAAAGAGGCAATTAATACGGCCAAGACTAAGGCCAAAGAGGCGATAGATGAGGATACTGCAAACGCAGACATGGATGCAGAGTTTAACAATCTCAAGTCAACTGTTGATGCAGTAAAAACTACTGCGCAAAAGGCGTTGGAAAAGGCACAAACCGATGCAAAGGCTGAGCTTGATACTTATTTCCCGAAAGGCGTAACGGGTGAAGATGCTTACGCACCGGATCAGAAGACTGCGATTACAAATGCAAAATCAGAGGGTGCGTCAGCGATCGAGGCCGCTACGACAACGGACGAAGTAGCAGATGCTCTTGAGGCGGCAAAAAAAGCAATTGATGCTATTCCGACATCAGCGACCTTAAAGGAACAGACAACCGACCTAATAGCAAAAATCGAAGCGATTGGGACAGTTACGATCCAAAATTATAACGACAAATACGATGCGATTAAAGCTGCGGAAGATTTATATAAGACACTCAGTGACGCTGGAGTGAAGGATGAAAATATCACCAATAAAGGTGATTTAGTTACAGCCAGAACAAACTATGACACATTTAAAGCTTATGAAGTCGTAGATCAAATTGACGCATTAGGCACAATTGACAAAGATAACTATGTGGATAAAAAAGACGCATTAGAGGCAGCAGAAGCCGAGTTCGCAAAGATCAGTGCCACAAATGCAGGTAAAGTAAGTAACTCTGATGCTTTAACGACCGCAAGAACTAAATATGAGGAGCTTGTAACTGCCGTAACGACCTTTGAGGAAAAAGTCACAACCGACCTGGGAGATCTGGACCCGGTGGCATATACAAATAAGACTGTCGTAGAGGGCGTTACAACAGAGTACAACAACCTGTCAGAGATGCAGAAATCACAGATCAAAGCAGACATTCAGACTGTTTACAAGAACGCGGCTGATACTATAAAGGCGTTCGATGAGGACATCGCAGCTGTAAAAAAACAGATTGACGATCTTCCTGACCCAATCGAGGGGACACCTGAAACAAAAGATGCCTTAACTTCAGCCAGAACGGCATATGCGGAGTTAAACGACGCAGACGCGCAAACTGCGGTTGATAATTTTGGGGCTTTGCAGACGGCAGAAGCAGCCTATGTTGACGCTCTGATCGATGCCATCGGAGATACCGGCGTAATCACCAATGATGTAATCGCCAATACTGAGGCGGCCAGAGCTGCTTATGATGAACTGAACGAGGTCGATAAAGACGCGGCGGATAAGGTACAAAAGGCGGCCGATTTAACAGCGGCAGAGAAAGCAATCTCCGCATACCGTGAGGCAATCGGCCAGGCTGCATACAACGAAGCTGAAATAGCCTTTGAAGCAGTAAAGGATGTAACGGAAGTTACAGACGACAATGTGAATGATGTTGAAACAGCCATTGAAGCATATAATCAATTGAATATAGCTGACCCGGAGAAAGCAAAGGACTTTACAGAGAGATTTGACGAACTGGGAATGCTTGTAAAAACATACGCTGATGCAAAAGCAGCGGCAGAAAAAGAATTGGCTGACACGCAGAAGATGATGAATGCTTCCGTGAAAGTCGCGGATCAGTTCTACACAGGATCAGCAATTCAGCCGCAGGTAACGGTTACGGATAAGTCCGGAAAGACAATCGCAGCCGACCAGTATGACCTGTTCTTTACAAACAATCTGAATGTCGGTGAGGCGACAGTGACAGTCGTAGCTAAGAACAACAGCGCCTATACAGGAAGCAAAGCGGCGACCTTCAAAATCGCAGCCAGATCCATTTCCGGCGCAGCCGTATCCGGCATCGCAAACAAAACATACACCGGAAAACCAATCACACAGTCTGTAAGCGTTGCCGTTGCTGGCAGAACCCTGGCAAACGGAACCGACTACACCGTATCCTACAGCAACAACAAAGCCGTAGGCAAAGCAACTGTGAAGATCACAGCAAAGGGCAATTACACCGGATCCATCGACAAGACCTTCAGAATCACCCCGGCAAAAGGCGCGATCAAGAGCCTGAAAGCCGGCAAGAAAAAGATGACGGTTAAAATAAAGGCCCAGTCTGGAGCAAAATACCAGATCGCTTATAAAGTAAAAGGCGCAAAGAAGTACAAGACCGTAAAAGTCAGCAGCACTTCCAAGACAATCAAAAAACTGAAGAAGGGCAAGACCTATACAGTAAAAGTACGGGCTTATAAAGCGATCGACGGCAAGACCTATTATGGAGCATACAGCAAGACAAAGAATGTCAGAGTAAAATAGCAAGCTACATACATACACCATAAATAGTACAAAACGGCAGAGGAGCACGAAAATGTGCTCTTTTGTCGTTTTTGTGCGGAATGGTGGAGCCTCTTAAGATCCTTTGTTTTAAAGCGGAAGACTGCAGAGCGGAATCATCTTGAACGGCTCTCTTGCAGCGGTACAGCGGCCCGAAGCGGGAGCCGTATGTAACAAAGATGGATTCTAATCATCTCCGGGGCGAAACCTCAAAAGGCACGTTCCATGAAACTCCCCAATAGGCTGCGCCACATTCCCCGGAGAGCATTCCCTGCAGCACCATGAAAAAAGGAGCACCGTAAACCAGGTGCTCCCTCTGATAAATAAGAAACCTATTTATTTGCCAGCTTCATTCTGTTCGTTCTTCTGCTTTTTCTTACTGTGCCGAAAGGCATACGCAATCGAAAAAGCACATCCTCCCCAAAGGCCAATACAACCAATGAGCATCATAATAATCGCACCAGTACTCATATTAGTTTACCTCCTTGTAGGAAATTTTGTCCAGATCGCGGTAGCCGTCCTTGCCCTTCATAGTGGTCAGCGCATCAGCGAAGACGATTACAAAGAGAATCGTTCCCCAACCGAAAACACCCACATCCGAACCGGAGTATTCGCCGTAGCCGTTATAAAGGTAATCCTTTGTGTTAAGGAACAGCATAATGCCCAGAACAACAGTTGTGACAATTCTCAGCGAGTACACCCACCATCTACCGATGCTGAAATTGGAAAACTCGTTGGCTTCCTGACGCAGCTTTTCGGTGTTAAAGAATCTGGTAACCAGAACAACCTCGATGACGCCGGCGCTGGCGATGCCGATATTGTTGATAAAGGCATCCACGATATCCAGGATGTTCATTCCTGCGCCTGTGATGAACAGGAAGCTGAGGATGAACGCCGGAACCATTACAACCGTAACGGCTTTCGTATGGCTCATATTGAACTTGTCATGGAAGCCGGATACAACTGCCTGGAAAATGGAGATCAGCGAGGTGACGCCTGCTGTAAATAAAGCGCCGAAGAAGCAGATTCCAAAGAGCGCGTTGAGCGCAGGCAGCGCGCTGATAGCGGTCGGGAAGGTCATGAAGGCCAGCCCGATACCGGAGCTTGCCACCTCATCCACGGAAACGCCCTGCTGCATAGCCATGTAGCCCATGATGCTGAAAACGCCGATTCCGGCGAAGATCTCAAAGCCGTGGTTAGCAGTAGCTGTGATGAAGGCGCTGTTGACAACGTCGGTTTGTTTTGGCAGATAGCTGGAATAGGCCAGCATGATCGCAAAAGCGATGGACAGGCTGTAGAAGATCTGTCCGTAAGCCGCTACCCATACGCCGGGGTCCTTCAATGCCTCCCAGTTGGGTTTAAACATGTATTCCAATCCTTCCACAGCACCCGGCAGCGTAACGCCGCGGATAACCAGGACGAGGATCAGGACAAAAAGGATCGGCAGACAGATTTTGCATGCCCGTTCGATTCCTTTGCTGATGCCCTTGTACATAATGAAGGCGGCCAGCGCCCAGATAATAATGAACGGAATGATCAAATGAGTCTGGATTCCCCCCAGATGCAGTGCGCTGTCGGTCAGCCCCAGGTATTCCACGAAGAACGCGGCTGGATCCGCGCCCCAGGCCTGCGTAAAGGAAAAGCCTATGTAGCTTACTACCCAGACAACGATACCGAAATAGTAAACGGCGATGACAAAGGCGATCATAACCTGGAACCATCCAAGCCATTCAAAACGCCGGTTCATCCTTGCCCAGGTGACGGGAGCGCCGCCCCGATACGTTTTACCCATCGTATATTCCAAAATAAGGATTGGTATACCTGCGGTAATGATTGCGAAAAAATACGGCAGCAGGAAGGCCCCGCCTCCGTTGGTTGCGGCAACATACGGAAACCTCCAAATGTTGCCCAGGCCTACGGCCGAACCGATAGCGGCCAGCAAAAAGCCCACTTTCGAATTCCATTGGTCTCGATCTTTCAAAGCTCAATTCCTCCTTAAGTAAATAAATAAAATCAACATCCTAACTATATCAAAGGGATGTTGCAAAGTCAACGATTTCACTATGAGTATACAACAAAAAAATGCGGAAAAAATTGTGAAAAAACATAATTGTTTTACATCACAAAAAAGGGGAAAAAAGAAGAGGGAGAATTGTTGTATATGCACATAATGTAAAATAATAACAAAACAAAACGGCGCGTCCGGTCAGAGAAATGGAGGGCTGTTTGTCAATCACACCTTCCCAAAAATAAGATTTGTATATCGGACATAAAACTACTATAATAGATAAGTAAGGATTTTAACGGGAAAGGATACGGGAATGCACGAATATCCAATTACAGAGCAGATCATAAAGATCGCGGAAAAACACTGCCGGGAAGCAGGAGCGAAGAAAGTCACGAAAGTAAAGCTGGTCATAGGAGACTATTCCGGTTACGTGGGCGACTCAGTCCACATGTATTTTGACCTGATCGGCGAAGGTACCCTGTGCGAGGGGGCGGATGTGGAAATCCGCCATGTCAAGCCAAAGCTCAAATGCTCCCAGTGCGGAGAATTGTTTGAAAAAAAGCTGATGTCTTTCGCGTGCCCCAAATGCGGAGCAGACGGCGGACCGACGGACATCGGCAAAGAGTTTTATATAGAAAGCATCGAAGTAGAATAATAAAGGAGAAAACAGGAGGAAGTTTATGCATGACGTTAGAAAGATAGATGTAATGGAAGGCATTCTGGATGAGAATGACCATATCGCCCAGCATGTCAAAGAGCATCTGAGCGCTCACGGGGTGCTCATCGTCAACGAAATGGGCGCGCCGGGAGTCGGCAAGACAACTACGCTGAAAAATATCTTCAAACACCTGAACGGGTACAAGCCCTATGTGATCGAAGGGGACATCGAATCGGACCTGGACACGCAGGACCTGAAGGGTATGGGGATCGATACCCATCAGATCAATACATACGGAGCCTGCCATCTGGACGCTCCCATGATCGATCATATGGTGGACCACATGGAATTCGACGAAAAGGGAATCCTCTTCATTGAAAATATCGGCAATCTGGTCTGTCCTGCCGAGTTTACCATCGGTGAGCATGTGATGATGCTGATCTCCACAGTGACGGAAGGAAGCGACAAGCCGTATAAATACCCGCTGGCTTTTGAAAAAGCGGACATCATTATTCTCAACAAGGTGGACCTGATTCCATATCTGGACTTTGATGAGGAGTTTTTTATGAAAGGGGTCAGAGCCCTCAATAAAGACGTGCCGGTATTCAAGGTTTCGGGAAAAACGGGAGAAGGATTTGAAGAAGTGGCACAGTGGCTCATGGAGCGCGCCGGCCGGCTGGAAGTGAAAGAGCATTCCCACGAACATCATCATGAGCATCACAGCCATGAACACGCACATGACCATGGACATTCACACGACCACGGGCACACCCATGAACACAAATAGACTGACCGAACGGATCAAGCTGTGGGGCATTGTCCAGGGGGTGGGTTTTCGCCCTTTTGTAGCCAAAGTGGCTCATCGTATGGGTATGAAAGGTGAGGTGCTGAACATCGGCGGCCTGGTGGAAATCGAGGTGACGGATACCAGGGAACGGATCGATGCTTTTGTAAAAGCCATTGAAAGGGACAAGCCGGTACCGGCGGAGATCGTCCATATAAAACGGACGCCTGAACCCTTCCGGGAATTCGACCGTTTTACCATATTAGACAGCGACAGCGGCGACGATGAAGCGGCCATGATACCGGCGGATCTGTCCATCTGTCCCCACTGTCTTTCGGAGATGCGGGACCCGGACAATCCCAGATACAGACATCCGTTTATCAGCTGTATGGTCTGCGGGCCCAGATATACAATCATTGACCGGATTCCCTATGACCGGGACAACACCACAATGATCGATTTTCCCATGTGTGATTTCTGCGAGGAAGAGTACACGGACCTGCATGACCGCAGATATCATGCCCAGACGATCTCCTGCCACAGCTGCGGACCGGTTCTCAGTATGTCCGTTGAAGAGGGGGCGCAGCTTCTGGCCGCGGGCGAGGTGATCGCCTTCAAAAGCATGGGAGGCTATAACCTGATCTGCGATCCTCTGAACGATCAGGCGGTGCGCAAACTGCGGGAAATCAAAAAAAGGGAACAAAAACCCTTTGCCGTGATGTTTCGGGATATGGAGCAGATCCGGGAGTTCTGCTATGTTTCCCCGATGGAGGAGAAGCTGCTGGCTTCTTCCGCCAAACCGATTCTGCTTCTGGAGCACAAACCCTCGGATTCCAAAGAGATACAGAGGAGCCGTTTCATCGGTTCGTTTCTGCCCAGCATGGGTGCCCAGCATCTGCTGCTGGATGAGATCAGTCCCTTGATCGTCACCAGCGCCAACCTTTCGGAAATGCCCATCATCAAGGATGACGAAGAAATGCGGGCCATGATGGAGCGGGAGCCGCTTATTAAGGGCGTAATATCCAACAAGCGGCGGATACAGGTTCGGGTGGACGACTCTGTGGTGCGGGCCATTGACGGTCAGCCGCAGATGATCCGCAGATCCAAAGGCTATGCGCCGGTGCCGCTTTATGTAAAAACGGAATACGGCGGTCAGATTCTGGCCACCGGAGGACAGCTGAAAAATTCCTTTGCTCTGAGCAAGGGCCCCTTTGTCTATATGAGTCAGTATTTCGGCGATATGGACAGTGTGGAAAATCAAAAAATCTATGAAGAAAATGTGGAGCGGATGGCCGACCTTTTCCGCATCAAACCGGAACTGGTGGTATGCGATCTGCATCCCCTTTACTATACCAGCGCCTATGCGCAGAAGCTGGGACTGCCGGTGCTGCAGGTTCAGCATCATCACGCTCACGTGGCGTCGGTCATGGCGGAGCACGACCTTGCGGGTAAAGTCATCGGCGTCAGCTTTGACGGAACCGGATACGGTACCGACGGAGCCATCTGGGGCGGCGAATTTCTTCTCTGCGAGGGCGGAGAATTCCGGAGGGCGGATCATTTGCGCTATGTGAAGATGCTGGGAGGCGATTCCTCCATGAAAGAGGGATGGAAGTCTGCGGTCAGCTATCTGTACGCATGGGAAAACGGATACCGGGAGCAGGGCGAGGGCATAGCCATAGACCTCTCCGATATTATCGAATTTGCGAAGGAGCGCAGCTGGCCTGGAGAAGAGCTGGCCAGAAAAGCCATCGCAGCCGGAATCAATACCATCGAAAGCTCCAGCATGGGCCGTCTCTTCGACGGTGTATCGGCGCTGCTGGGTATTAAGGATCGAAATGATTACGAAGGCCAGTGTGCCATTCTTCTTGAGGACGCTGCGGCCAATCCAGAGGCTTCCGCAGCCAATGCGCTGGCTCTGGAATTTCATAAAAGAATCGCCCGCGTGATACTGGACACCTGCATCAGGATTCGGGAAGAAAGCGGAGCGCGGCAGGTGGCGCTGACCGGCGGCGTATTTCAGAACAAGATTTTAATGGAAGAAAGTCTGGCCCTTTTGCGCCGGAACGATTTCATTCCTTATTATAATGTTTCCGTCAGTCCCAATGACGGGGGTATCGCATTAGGGCAGGCGTACATTGCCCTCAGAAAAAAGGAGGCGGACCATGGCAATTGATAAAGTGAGAGCGTACTTTAAAGAAATCGGTATCGAAGACCGGATCAAAGAGTTCGAGGTTTCCAGCGCCACCGTGGAGCTGGCGGCAAAAGCGGCGGGCGTTATCCCGGCAAGGATCTGCAAGACTCTTTCCTTTCTGGACCCGGAAGGCGGATGCATTCTGATTCAGACAGCAGGCGATACGAAAGTCAATAACAGCAAATTCAAAAAACAATTTGGTTTCAAAGCAAAGATGCTTTCCGCGGACCAGGTGGTCGATTTCACCGGTCATGCCATAGGCGGAGTCTGCGCCTTTGCGATCGACAATAAAGATGTTAAAATTTATGCGGATGTTTCCATGCAGCGCTTTGAGTCGGTCTTTCCGGCCTGCGGCAGCGCCAACAGCGCCATTGAATTGACCTGTGACGAGCTGTTCGCCTATTCCAAAGCCCTGGAGTGGATCGACGTCTGCAAAATACCGGAGGAAGAATAAAAATGTGCATTGCAATACCAGGCAAAGTAGTTGCCACAGACGGAACCACCGCCCAGGTGGATTTCCGGGGAAATACGGTCAATGTTAACGTGGGACTGGTTGATCCCCGGCCGGGCCAGTATGTGCTGGTCCACGCGGGCTGCGCCATTGAAGTGATGGAGCAGGACAAAGCAGAGGAACTGATTGATCTCTTTGCGGATCTGGAGGAATTATCGTAGTGGAAATTAAAGAGGTAATCGATTATCTAAAGGCCTATGACGGTCCGGAGATCAAACTGATGGAGGTCTGCGGAACCCACACGGCCAGTATTTTTAAAAATGGCATACGCAGCCTGATTTCTCCCAGGATCAAGTTGATTTCAGGCCCGGGATGTCCGGTATGCGTGACTCCCACCGCCTATATAGACAAGTGCATCGAGTACGCGCAGAAAGAGAATCACGTGCTGCTTACCTTCGGCGATATGATGAAGGTGCCGGGCACGGAGGGAAGTCTTTCCGACATGAAAGGGAAAGGCGCAAAGGTGGAACTGATGTATTCGCCCTTTGAAGCAGTGGAGAAAGCTCAGGCTGACCCGGGCACCACTTATGTGATAGCCGCCGTTGGCTTTGAGACTACGGCGCCCGCCTATGCGCTGATGATGCAGCAGGCTCTGGAAAAGGGCGTTAAAAACATTCGTTTGGTCACGGCGCTGAAAACAGTGATTCCGGCCCTCACCTGGATCTGTGAAAACCAGAAGGATATCGACGGATTCATCTGTCCGGGGCACGTCAGTGTAATTATCGGCAGCAAGCCCTATGAGCAGCTGGCTGAAAAATACGGAAAACCTTTTGTGGTGGCAGGCTTTGAGGCTGAGCATATTCTGGCTGTAATCTACGATATCGTAAGACAACTGGAAAAGAAAGAAGCAAAAGTCAAAAATCTCTATACCAATGCGGTCCGCGATGAAGGAAACGCAAAAGCCCTTGCGGTGCTGGAAACTTATTTTAAGCCGGGGCCCGCTATGTGGCGGGGGCTGGGCATTATTCCTGATTCAGGTCTCTATCTGAAAGATGATTTTTATGACGGAGGAAGCAGAGGCTTGGTAAAGGACATGGAACTGCCGGAAGGCTGCCGGTGCGGTGATGTGATCGTTGGTAAGATCAACCCTGACCAGTGCCCGATGTTCAAGACTCAGTGCAGTCCGATGAAACCCTTCGGTCCATGCATGGTTTCGGCAGAAGGCGCCTGCGGAATCTGGTATCGAAATAAATAGAAATTATTTTGGAGGATAAGATGAAAATTACAATGGCTCACGGAAGCGGCGGAAAGACATCGGCAGAGCTGATGGAGAGCGTTTTCGGAAAGCATTTTAAAAACAGCGTTTTGGATAAGATGGAAGACGCGGCGGTTTTGGACATAAACGGAAAAGTTGCTTACAGTACCGATTCCTTTGTGGTGACGCCGGTTATTTTCAAAGGCGGCGACATCGGCAAGCTGTGCGTCTGCGGCACGGTCAACGATCTTCTGATGATGGGGGCGGAGCCCAAATATCTGACCTGCGGCTTTATTTTGGAAGAAGGCTTGGAAGTCGATACGCTGGACCAGATCGTAGCCTCCATGGCAGCCCAGGCAAAGGCTGCAGGGGTAACTATCGTGGCAGGTGATACGAAGGTCGTAGAAGGCAGCGGAGGTCTGTATATCAATACATCCGGTATCGGTATAATCCCCGAGGGCAGAGATGTCAGCGCCGGGGGCTGTAAACCGGGCGATAAAATTCTGCTGTCAGGAAATCTGGGCGATCACCACGCCTGTATCCTCAGCGCCAGGATGGAGATCGAAAACGATATTAAAAGCGACTGCGGGTGCCTGAAGGATATTACGGATGCCCTTTTCGATGGAAACATCGATGTTAAGACAATGCGGGATGTGACCCGGGGCGGATTGGGAACCATTCTCAATGAGATCGCCGACACCAGCGGATGCAGGATTGAGCTGGAGGAAGAGGCCATACCTGTAGATGAAGAGGTCCGGGGATTTGCCGATATTCTGGGGCTGGACCCCCTGTATATGGGAAATGAAGGCAAGATGATCGCAATTGTACCCTCGGATCAGGCGGAGGAAGCGCTGCGGCTGATGCGGGATACGGAGCATGGAAAAGATGCCGCTGTCATCGGCCAGGTCAAAGAAGGAAACGGAACCTTTATCACTACCAGGCTGGGCGGAAGCAGGGTGCTGGACGTGCTGTACGGCGAAGGTCTGCCGCGGATCTGTTAGAAAAAACATATTGAACAGTGGCTGCAGCCTGCGGATCAGGACGCAGCCACTTTTATTTTTTGGGAGCGCAGAGATTGGAGAATGGCTTGCCTTTGAGCCGTATGTGCCCGCTCATGCCTTCGATCAATCCTTCCTCTCGCAGTTTTTTCATCTCTCTGAGCATAGCGGTCCTGTCTACGCACAGATAATCAGCCAGGGCCTTCATGGTCAGGGGCAGGACCAGATCCTTCGTGTGCTGCTTTCTGGACTCCATGCCTAAATAAGCGATCAGCTTGTCCCGTGTCTTTCTCTGGCTCAGCAGCTCGATACGCTCCGTAAGGTAGTTGTTGCGATTGGCAAGGCAGGTCAGCAGATTGCGGGCAAACCGCTTGTGGGCCCGGCAGCATTTCTCGCACCAGCCTGTCGCTTTATTGAGGTCGAAAAATATCAGCGAGCATCCCTCGTCCGTACTGCGAACGGATATTTCCTGGGCAGTATTCGCCTTGACCCATGAAAAGTCGGGAAGAATCAGCATATCTTTTTCAATAATTCCCAAAAGATTTCGAATTCCATCCAAACGCAGTTCGCTGATCTCAATGGAACCCCGGGAAACGAAAGCGATGCGGTCCTTCGTCACCTGGCGGCGGATAACGGAGCCGCAGGGATACTCTTTTTCCTTTCCGTCCAGGCATTCCATAATTCTGAGTTTTTCTTCGGAAGAAATCCCTGCGAATACAGAGGATTCTTTTTCGGTGTGTCGCAATTGCAACACCTCCTTTCCTGTGCTTATTATATAATAGAAACGTTTCGGGCACAACAGCTGTCCAAAGCCAAGGAGGAAATATGAAACTTTTTAATAAGTCTTTTGTGCTGTTGCTGATGGCAACATTTTTTTATATGCTGAGCCTGTCCATGGGAAACCCGATTATTGCAGGATTTACCGGTGAACTGGGAGGCAGTGGTGTCATAATGGGAGTGGCGGGAGGAATTCTCAATGTTTGTTCGCTGTGCTGCCGCCCGCTGGCGGGAAGCGCGGTTGATCGGTATGACCGCCGTCGGCTCGCCATGCTGGGTCTGGGAATGATGATATTAAGCAATGCGGGCTATTGCTTTTCCCCGGCTCCGATCTGTCTGATTCTTTTCCGGCTTCTCAACGGTGTTGGATTCGCAGTAAGCTCGATTACGCTTTCCACCTCGGTGGGCGCCAGTCTGCCGCCGGAACGCATCGGCTCGGGAATGGGGATATACGGAATGGTTCAGGCCCTCAGTATGGCCTTTGCGCCTACGGTCGCTTTATGGCTGTCGGATGAATGGGGGTACCGGGCCGCTTTTGCCGTTTCCGGCCTCTTCGCTCTGGTCGCATTTTTGATTATCCTGCTGAAAGGTGGCAATGACGAACAAAAAGATTCTCCCATCCGCGAACGGTCCGAAAATCGGTTCTTTGCCAAAGAAGTGCTGCCCACCGCGCTGGTGGTAATGCTGGTTACGCTTCCCTATAGCGCGCTGTCGGCTTTTATCGCCACTTTTGCGGGGGACAGGGGACTTGATTTGAATGTGGGACTTTATTTCCCTTTATATGCGGTGTTCCTGATCGTATTTCGAATTGTGTTCAGCCGGTTTTTTGACAGGTGGAGCTATTGCCGTTTTGTGCTGCTGTGTACGCCGGCTGCCGCTGCATCTCTGGCTGTGGTGAATTTTATGAACGGTTTTCTTATGATGGCCGCTGCCGCATTGCTGATGGCTTTGGGATATGGGGTCCTGGTTTCTGTCTCTCAGGCCAACGGCATACGCAAGGTCAGTATCGCCCATCAGGGAATTGCCAACAGTACCTATTACATAGGGCTTGATATGGGCCTTGCCGGTGGACCGATTCTGGCCGGATTCCTCTATACTCATCTTGGCAGCGATTATATGTTCCTGGCAATGGCCGCGGTACCGCTGCTTGCCTATGGCGTATTGGCCGCTAAGGGGAAGACTATATAACTTGTACCTTTCGAGCTTTCCGATCGGAAAATGGTCTGGCGTTTTTTGCCTTGAAATGGGGTCGGAGCGGATAAACGTTTCCTCTTGGCCGAATTGGCGGGACGTGGTAACTTTTCACAAAAATCAGTGCAAAGTTACGCAAAGTTGTGGGTTTGCGGGTGTTCGAAATCGTAGAAATTGAAAATTTGTGCTGGCAGTTGTTTTAGAGGCCGCCAAATCGTTGAAAAGTGCGTAACTTTTTGAAAAAATCGGAAAAAGTTACCGGAGCCGCTTTCCTGTGGCAGAAACGTGACTCGCTTCCTCAAACTAGCTGGTGACCTCCGTACAGGCCAGCTCAGGGTTCCAGTGGGTTTTCTGCAGATATTCACAAAGCCCTGCGGTGTCCTGTTCTTCAAACAGGCGAAGAATGACCCGGTGTTCAGCATTGGTCGTATGAAGGATTTCTTTCCCCTTCTTGTCTGTGGACAAATCATAGGTTTTGGATACGAATTTGTTTTTCAGCTGAGAGAGAACGCCTATGAGAACTTCATTCCCGCATTCCTCCAGATAGATATCATGGAAAATCTCCTGCTGCTTGTAATACATTTCATAGTTTTCCGAATCAATGGCCAGTTCCATACTGTCTATGTAAAAGGCCATGTCTTTCAGATGTTTTTCCGTCATGTGGCAGCAGGCCAGCTGTGCGGCCAGGCCGTCGAGGACACCGATTACTTCGTAGAGCTGACGTGCCTCACCGGCTTTCATCTCTTTAATGATAAAGCCTTTGCGCGGAACGTTTTCCAAAACGCCCTCGCTGGAAAGCTGGATCAGTGCCTCGCGGACCGGAGTACGACTGATGCTCAGCTGCTGGCATATCTCGTTTTCGTTAATTTTTTTTCCGGGAACCAGCGATCCCCTGGAGATCTGTTCAGCAATGTACTGATACACGTGGTCTTTTAAAGAGAGGAATTTGTACATAGATTTTCTCCTTCATGCAAATAATTACTACTATAATATCATTTGAAAAAAGGGATTGCAATATTGACAGAATATAAAATATAATATATTATATATTCAACGTAAAATTCTGAAAACAGATGGAGGTAATGAAGAATGTTTAAAAACGTAATTGTAAGAAGACCGTGCAAAGCCATGGTAGAAGGTATCACTTCCGCGCCGGAGCTGGGAAAACCGGACTATGAACTGGCTTTAAAACAGCATGATAATTATATTGAAGCACTGAAAAAGTGTGGTGTAGAAGTGACTGTACTGGAAGCGGATGAAAGATATCCGGACTCCTGCTTCGTAGAAGACCCTGCCGTAATCACAAGAAACTGCGCGATCATCACAAATCCTGGCGCGGCTTCCAGAAACGGTGAAAAGAACGAGATCATCGGAGCGGTAAAGAAGTTTTTCCCGGAAGACAAGATCGAATACATCAAAGATCCGGGAACGCTGGAAGGCGGAGACGTAATGATGGTAGGAGACCACTTCTATGTCGGACGTTCTGCGAGAACCAACGAGGAAGGCATCAAGCAGTTCATTGCTATCCTGGAGAAGCATGGACTGAGCGGTTCAGAAGTGCCTCTTGAAAAAGTACTCCATCTGAAGACTGGCGTAAACTATATTGAGAATAATAACATGTTAGTTTCCGGAGAATTTATTGACAAGCCTGAATTCGCAAAATATAATAAAATTGTTATTCCGGAAGAGGAAGCTTACGCTGCGAACTGCATCTGGGTAAACGGAACCGTCATCGTTCCGGAAGGTTATCCGGCAGTGGAAAAGGCTGTAAAAGATGCTGGCTATGATGTTTTACTGGTGGATACTTCTGAATACAGAAAGCTCGATGGAGGTCTCAGCTGTCTGTCACTCCGATTCTAGGATAACAAGCAATTATATACCTTGTTAATTTTGAAAAGGACGTGAATTTATGGGAAATTCAAATGAAAAAGGGCTCGGCACCCTACGGCTGACGATGTTCGGCATCGGCCTTATTCTGGCCAGCGGTGCATTTGCCATTCCGGGCGACTTTGCGGCCGCGGGCGCGTATCCGCTGGCTTCATTGATCGGCTGGGGAATCGCGGGAATAGGAATGCTTTCCTTATGTATGTGTTTCTTCAGACTGGGCATCGCAAAGCCGGAATTGACCAGTGGACTGTACACCTACGCAAAAGAGGGATTCGGGGAGTTTATCGGATTCTGTTCAGCCTGGGGATATTGGATCAGTGCCATTTTGGCTCAGATATCCTTTATCACCATGCTCTTCAGCTCACTGGGAAGCTTTTTCCCGGTGTTTGGAGAAGGCAACAATGTGGCTTCGATTGTCACTGCTTCGATCGTCGTCTGGCTGCTGGCGCTTCTCGTATCGAGAGGCATCAATCAGGCGGTAACCATCAATGTAATCGTTGTAATCGCAAAGCTGCTTCCGATTCTGGTGCTGCTGGTAGCGATTGTCTTTGCCAGATCCTTTGATCTGAGCATCTTCCTCAGCAACTTTACCGGAGAAGGCTCGGGCATGAACCTGCTGGAACAGGTAAAAGGAACTACGTTCATTACCGTATGGATCTTTATCGGTATTGAGGGGTCGGTCGTTATTTCTGAAAGAGCCAAAAATACGAAAGTCGCGGGTCGGGCTACAATCATTTGTTTCCTGTGCATGCTGGCGCTGTACATGATGATTTCCATTTTAAGTATGGGCGTTATGCCGACTGAAGAGCTGGCACAGCTCAAGACTCCGTCCGTTGCAGGCGTACTGGAGGCTGTTGTGGGCGGCTGGGGAGCTACCCTGGTTAACGTTGCGGTAATCGTTTCCATCGCAGGAGCTTTGTTTACCTATACGATTCTCTGCGTAGACAGCGCTTACGCCCCGGCATCAAAAGGATGTTTCCCGAAATTTTTCGCTAAAGTTAACAGACGCGGGGCACCGATAACATCACTGCTGTTGTCAACGGTTGTTATCCAGATATTCCTGATTATCATTTACTTCAATGATTCTACTTATCAGGTATGCTACGCACTGTCAACCAGTATGATTATGTTCCCTTATTTCCTGTCGGGACTGTATTGTCTCAAAATAACGGTAAAGGGAGAAACGCTGACTGGTATTACCGAAGGCAGGACGAAAGTCGCGGTTTGGATCTTTGCGGTGATCGGTGCTGTTTACGGTGCCTGGATGCTGTATGCCAGCGGATGGCAGTCCGTATTGGCGTCCGCGGTACTGTTTGGACCGGGAATTCTGCTCTATCTGTACACACAGAAGCAGAAGGGCACCAAGGTACTTCCGAAAGCAACCGATGCAGTGGCAGTAGTCGTTGTCATCGCAGCCTTTGTGGCGGCAATCATTCTGATGACCAATGGTACGATCCAGCTTTTCTAAAACTTAATGATGAGCAGAGGCAGACGAAAAAGGTCTGTCTCTTTTTTTGCCCGGAAATGCCGCCGCTTGGTGGTATCTTATTTTTCATATTTACAAGCTCCGGCCTTTCTGCGTATAATAGGTGCAGCAAGAGAAAAGGAGTTATCTGAAAAAGTATGAAAAGAAAAAAATATTGGGGCTATGGCGTGGCTACCATTGCGGATGCGGCGCCCTACAGCTTTGTGACGGTATATTCGATTGTCTTTTTCACTACAGTGGCAGGGCTTTCGGCGGAAACGGCGGGCATGATATCGGCTGTTACGATTATTCTCAACGGTATCGCGGAGATGTCGCTGGGGTACGTCTCCGATAACTGGAATTCTAAGTACGGCAGGCGCCGTCCTTTTTTGATCTTTGCCGTACTTCCTCTGGGGCTTGGCCTGATCGTGCTTTTTACGGATTTGGCATGGAGCGGTACCTTAAAGGTGGCGGTTTATATCGCTGCCGGTTTTCTGTTCTGGATTGGCTTCGGGGCCTATTATACGCCATATTCCGCGTTGGGCGCTGAGATCGCGCCGGGATATAATGAGCGAAGCGTTCTGAGAACCTGCGCCAGGGTATTCGGCATCATGGGCAATGTGCTGGGTATGGTGCTGCCCCTGGCAATGGTGAAGCTGCTGGAAGGTTTCGGTATGAGTGACAAAAGCGCCTGGTTTTCCGTTGCGCTTCTCATTGCCGTCATAGCCTGCGGCTCCATTCTTATTACATGGAACAGCACTCGAGGTTTGGAACGGCCCGCGGATGAGAGCGATGCCAGGGAAAAGGCAGGGCTTTTGCAGCTTCTTCGGGATTACATCCGTATTCTGCGGCTCAAGCCCTTTATCTATTTGATTTTGGTAATCTTCGCCTTCGTAGTGGCCAATACGTTTTACAGTTCAAATATTGTATTCTTTGCCCGTTATAAGCTGGGGCTGGGGGATCAGGTCACTTCTACTATTTTTCTGATTTCCATGATTGTGAACGCAGTGTGCACGCCGCTGCTGGGATGGGCCTCTATTAAGATTGAGAAGAAGAACGCTTTGGCCTTGGCTCTGCTGGTATCGGGCATCGGAGCAATCGTCTTCCGCTGTCTGGACGTTAGCAGCTATTTGGGATTGATTGCTTACGCCTGCGTGTTTTCCATTGCATACGCCGCCTTCTGGCAGCTTTTCAACGCAGTGCTTTACGATATCAGTGAGGTCGGTGAATTCGTAATGGGAAAAAGGGTGGAAGGCAGTGTTATCTCCGTTTATGGGATTGCTTTTTCCCTGAGTATGTCCATTTCGAGCAAAGTACTGGGGAGCATGCTTGAATGGGGCGGCTACGACGGTGCGCTGGCTGTTCAGTCCGCCCGTGCAGTGACTACAATTGAGAATGCCTTTATGCTGATCCCGGCAGCCGCGCTGCTGATCGCTGCCATCTTCCAATTTATATATCCTCTTAATAAAGGAAGATTCGAGCTGCTGGAAGACGCCCTGTACCAAAAAAGGCGCGGCCTCCCGTATAACACCGAGGGACTGGAAAAGATTATTCGAAAGTAGTATTTTCCCCATAACACCTGCGGTTGAAAAAAAGTCCAAAAAAGATAAAAGAAAGCGGTTGACAGAGGAGGAGAAGTTTGGTAATATAGACAAGCTGTCAGGTGAGAGCGGGGCGGCAACGAAGACGAATCGAGAAAAAGACGGAAAAAAAGACGTTGACAAAATCGCTCAAACATGGTAGTATATAAAAGTTGTCTCACGAAGCCGAAACGCTTCGAAAAGGACCGGGGACGTCGAAAAAGAAATGAAAAAAGTTCTTGACAAACTGGTAAAAATGAGATAAACTAGAAAAGCTCCGTAAAACGGAGCGGCCGCCGGAAACGAGCGGCGAGAACCTTGAAAACTTCATAGTGTAGAAATTTAGTCAAAGAAAAGCAGAGATGCT
>NZ_JANFXK010000254.1 GCF_024459955.1 Anaerovorax odorimutans | reverse complement strand
AGGAACATCTGTTTACATTTTGTTCTTTTTATGGTATCCTTAATTGTGACATATGAGCTGCGGTAACTATTGAAAAAATAGATACAAAGTACGCAAAGTTGTGGGTTTGCGTGTGCTCGAAACCGCAAAACATGAAAATTTGTGCTGGCGACCGTTTCGAAGGCCGAAGGATCGTTGAAAAATGCGTAACTTCTCGAAAAAAGTGGATCAAAGTTACCG
>NZ_JANFXK010000253.1 GCF_024459955.1 Anaerovorax odorimutans | reverse complement strand
CAATCAGCATACACCTGAAGAAATCAAGCTGATCCAAGATATGCGTAGGCGCAATCCCCATTCTGGTCTGGTTGTCTTTTGGGTCAAACTTATGCAGCGCGGTTATAAACGTTCCATCCCAGGATTGTATCGTTTTCTGAAGAAACAGGGAATCTTGGCTCAAAAACTTCCGAATCCCAAATATATTCCGAAGCCTTATGAGCAGATGAAATATCCCGG
>NZ_JANFXK010000252.1 GCF_024459955.1 Anaerovorax odorimutans | reverse complement strand
AGTTCGTTGATACGCCTCTTACGAATATTGTTTGGAAGTTCAGTCAAAATCCCAAGATAATCTAAAGCAGAATAAACCGTCATATTTGGATATATCGAAAATTCCTGTGGAAGATAACCGATTATTTTTCTGATTTCTTTTTTCCTTTTTATATCAATCCCATTGATTTCTACCATTCCCGTTGTCGGCTCTGACAATGTAGCCAATATACGCATAAGCG
>NZ_JANFXK010000251.1 GCF_024459955.1 Anaerovorax odorimutans | reverse complement strand
CAAAAAGAGGATTGATAAAACAATCATAATTGCACCAACAACAAGACTGCTATATAGTGCAGTGCTTGCCACTTTGTTTGCCTGATCCTTATTTCTTTGTCCTAACAGTCGAGAAATGTAGGATGCTGCCCCATTACCAAAAAGTAATCCTAAGCCAACGACTACTTGACCGAGTGGATACACAACCGAGATGGCAGCCATTTGACTTTCGCCTAATCCG
>NZ_JANFXK010000250.1 GCF_024459955.1 Anaerovorax odorimutans | reverse complement strand
CTATGAATTAACGGTTACGATAAATAATATCATCTCTTCCCGGGCCGTTACTGATCATTGTAAACGGATATCCGACCTCTTTTTCGATAAACTCTATATAATTACGGCAATTTTCCGGAAGATCTTCGTATTTTCTGATTCCTCTGATATCTTCTTTCCAACCCGGAAGTGTTTTAAGAACCGGTTTTGCTTTTTCAAGAAGATGTGTTACAGGAAAATC
>NZ_JANFXK010000249.1 GCF_024459955.1 Anaerovorax odorimutans | reverse complement strand
TTACAAAAGAGAGGTTTGGAGGAAACCATGCGGCTGTCTGCCTTTTAGACGAATCTATTCCTACAGATCTGCAGCAGAAAATAGAGGCTGAGATAAATTTGTCGGAAACTGCATTTGTTCTGAAAAATGGTAATGCCTATGATCTGCGGTGGTTTACTCCGAAATTAGAGGTGGAGCTGTGCGTCCATGCTACCTTTGACTGAGGATATGTTTTGTACGAG
>NZ_JANFXK010000248.1 GCF_024459955.1 Anaerovorax odorimutans | reverse complement strand
CGGATGAGTGAAAAGAAAAATAAATCCTTACGCCGGCAAGAAGACGTACGGCTTTTAGATGAAGAAGTGTTTGAAGAATTTGAAGATGAGGAAGATTTTTCGGAGAGTGACAACTTCAGCGCGGACGACAGCTTTGACGATGATGATATTGATGACGATGAGCTGTATGAAGATGAAGATGAAGAGGGAAAAAAGAAAAAAAAGAAAGTGCTCCGAAGAAG
>NZ_JANFXK010000247.1 GCF_024459955.1 Anaerovorax odorimutans | reverse complement strand
ATCGAGTAAAGAGCGTCCATACCATCCAGATTCTTTCCTGACATCGGCACTCCGATCACCGGCATCGGGAACAGCGCCGCACACATTCCCGGAAGATGTGCAGCCATTCCGGCTCCTGCGATGATTACTTTAATCCCTTTTCCTTCCGCAGCTTTTGCCCACTCAAAAAATACATCCGGCATACGATGTGCGGAAATGATCGTCATTTCATAATCAATTCCG
>NZ_JANFXK010000246.1 GCF_024459955.1 Anaerovorax odorimutans | reverse complement strand
GAAGATAGTATGCTTTTATAAACGTCATCCTAGCAGCAATCCCGACAAATTTATAAGATTTCTTTACAGTGCTATTTCAATACATCGAAGGTTTCATCGCTGATGTCGTGTTCGATCTTGCAGGCGTCCGTACGGGCGGTGCTCTCACTGACCCCCAGAAGGGTGAGGATCTTAATCAGCGTATTGTGCCGCTCATAGATGGAGTCGGCGATCGTTTTCCCC
>NZ_JANFXK010000245.1 GCF_024459955.1 Anaerovorax odorimutans | reverse complement strand
CCCGCCGCATCCATGCCCTTGGACTCAAATTCGGCATTTGGTTCGAGCCTGAATGTATCTCTGAGGACAGTGATCTATACCGGGCACATCCCGACTGGGCATTCAAAGTGCCTGAGAAAAATCCTGTGAGGAGCCGTTACCAGCTTGTACTGGACTTCTCCCGCAGGGAAGTGTGCGATCACATCTTCAACATGATGTGTGATGTCCTTGACAACGCTGAGG
>NZ_JANFXK010000025.1 GCF_024459955.1 Anaerovorax odorimutans | reverse complement strand
ATTTTCTCAAGTGAATTTCCTTCGCAAAAAGAGACATTTTCTCAAGTTATTGACATATTGGAGTTCCTATCACTGTTGTATCGGCTCCAAATATAGCAATCAGTACAGAAAATTGGCCGTAAGTTTGTTTGCGACGTTTGCGACCAAATCTCGATTTTGCCGGCGGATCCCGCGACCATTGGGCCAAAAGAAACACCTTGGTCGCAAACTATGCCGCCTGCCGTATTATGACGGAATCGTGTTCGCTCCGTATAAAAAATAACCACCTTCCTGCTGACACGTCCGCCCCGAATTTTTCCGGGATACGTGCCACTCGAAAGATGGCTATCGATAATAATCTTCTTAGTCCAGATGATACTTGTTCTTGAACTTTTCAACACGTCCACCACGGTTGATGAACTTCTGCTGACCTGTAAAGAATGGATGACACTCTGAGCAAACGTCCAAACGAATTTCTTCCATTGTGGACTTTGTAACAAATGTGTTACCGCATGCGCAAGTTACTTTACATTCCTTATAGTCAGGATGGATTCCTTCCTTCATGCTTCTCACCTCTTTCCTGCTCGGGTCTTACCACCCTTTGCATAAATTACTGCCGTGCAGCCTATATAATATATCACAGCCTGGCCCGAAAAACAAGTGTTTTTTGCAATCTGGCGGTCTGTTCTGGCAGCCTGTGCGGGAAATATTTCCCTGGCGTAAAATCGTCGAATAAGCTTTTTTCCATTTTATATTCCAAATGCCCTTCCAAAGTTGCTTTGTGAACATATTTTTCTGGAATTGTGTTAAAATTTCGCACAATTCCAGGGGTGAAGCAATCTAAAAAGGCAAACTTATTCATATGCTAGCTACAATAGCAGCAAATTTGTGGCAGCGACAATTTAACTGCGCTTATTTTATGTTCACTTATGCCGTAAAATCGTCCATTTGGAACATAAACCGCCGAAACCACCGATTTTTTTAAATTCGCCTTCGCTGACTGCGCGCCAAGCCGGGCGCCTGCTCATCAAGCCGGCCGATCTCCCCGCCAAACGGGCTGACTTGCTCACCAAACCAGCCGCTTATCCGCCAAGCCAGCTGCTTGCCCATCAAACCGGCCGCGCCGCCTACGCCGCCCGCCCGCCCGGGGCCCGCGGGCCTGCGGGCCCCGGCACAAAAGACTTAACCCCGGTTCATTACCTTTCGCTCAAAGCGGTCGGCATCGGCAAATTTCCCTATGACTAAAATAGCGTCGTCCTCTGTCAGCACCTCATCCAGGCTGGCGTCCGGCAGCGTTATGTTGGGCTCCTTTTCCAGAGCGATCAGTTTCAGGTCGTATTTATCCAAATGCAGATCGTGGATTGTTTTGCCGTGGAGACGTTTATCGACTTTGATCTCCGATACCACATAATCGTCGTTGAGCCTCATCATGTCCAGCGCCTTTGATCCCAGCAGAACGGCAGCCAGGCGGGTGGCAGTCTCCATTTCGGGATGAACGACCTCGGCTCCGATTCTTTCCAGAATGATGCCGTGTTCAATGCTGTCCGCCTTGGCGATAACTCTGGGCACCCCCAGATTAAGCACATTGAGAGTGGTTAGAAGGCTCACGTCCACTTTCTCACCAATACATACGACAACCGTTTCACATTCGCCGATCCCCGTTTCCTCCAGCGCGTCCTTCGTCAGCTTGCCCATCCGGAAAGCATCCTGCACATGATTGCGGACCAGCCTCAGCTTGTTCTCATCCCCGTCAATGGCGATCACCTCTGCTCCCGACTCCGCCAGAGTTTTTGCCAGCGCCAGACCGAAACGGCCCAGCCCTATGATCCCAAATCCCGATCTTCTTCCTTCTTTCATACAAACCTCCCTATCCTATAGTCACATCTTCTTCCGAATATGTGACCGCCGGAACATCCCGATTGAGCCAGATCGTAGCGATCGTCAAAGGCCCCAATCTTCCTACAAACATGGTAACGGAAATAATAATCTTGCTCGCCGCGCACAGAGAAGGCGTAATTCCCGTGGACAGTCCCGTTGTCGCATACCCGCTGATTATCTCGAAAAATATCTGCTGAAAGGTAAATTCCGGCTCGAGCATGGACACCAGAAACGTACTGAGTATAATCACGCTGACCGCCATGGTGAAAACCGTAAAAGCCTTGGTCACAACCGTTTCCGGCAGCTTTCTTCTGAACGCCGTGCAATGCCTGTTAAAGATAACGCTGTTGGCTTTCCGGCAGAGGACAAAAAACGTCGTGGTTTTGACGCCCCCTCCCGTGGAGCCCGGCGATGCCCCGATAAACATGAGCACCATCAGGACCAGCAGCCCCGATTTGCTCACGGCGCCAATATCCACACTGGCAAATCCGGCGGTTCTGGCAGAAACACTCTGAAAAAAGGCATCCAGCCAGGTAAAGGAACTGCCTTCCGTACATTTGAGCAGAAGCGTTCCGCCCAGTAATAGGAAAAAAGTAGTGGCGATAACGACTTTCGTATGAAGCGACCACCGCCTCGGTGACTTCCCGGAAGCCATCTCACTGATAACAAAGAATCCCAGGCCGCCGAAAATGATCAAACCGCTTGTTACCAGGCAGAGCCACACGTCTGAACTGTAATTGATCAGACTCTGAAAATCACCCAATATATCAAACCCCGCATTGTTAAAGGCTGCAATGGAATGGAAAAGGCTAATCCCTATTGCGTCTGTACGGGCAAAATCCTGCGAAAAAGACAGATAGCTGGCGGCAGCGCCTACAAGCTCAAAAGCCACAGTCACGTACAAAACCGCTCTTACGACAGCTGTAAGACCCTTTCCTGAGGACAGGTTCAGCGACTCCTTAATCAGCCGTTGTTTTCCGATACCGAATCGGCCGCCCGCCGTCAGTATGACGATCACACCTATGGAAGTAATGCCCAGACCGCCAATCTGTATCAGCGCCGCCAGCACAACTTGTCCGAAGAAAGAGAAAGTGGTCCCCGCGTCCACGCTCACAAGCCCTGTAACGCATACTGCGCTTGTGGAAGTAAACAAACTGTCCACAAAGGAAACGCTTTTCCCTGCGGCGGCGGATATGGGCAGCATGAGAAGGACGGTTCCCAATAATATAATGCTTAAAAACCCAAGAACAACCATCCTCCTGGGTTTTAGTCTTTTCGATTTCATTTCCGGTAAATCTCCTTAATGTCTGGTTCTCGTAACAGCCGGGATCATTATAACACAACATGGGCAAATAAAACATATTTGCCCATGTAATTTATAGATATTATGTACGATAACGCAGCGGTCTATTCCGGGATCCGGATTTTATCCAAAATACCGTTGAGTTTGGCCATCGTAATTCCGTAATTGGTAATGGCCACCCCTGCCGCCTGGGCTTCCGCGATTCTGGAAAGGACGTGCCTTCTGTTGAACATGCATGCACCGCAATGTATAATCAGATCGTAGTCGCTCAAGTCATCAGGGAATTCCGATCCCGCTACAACATTAACCTGCAGATCTTCCCCAAAACGCTTTCTCAGCATCCGGGGAATTTTCTCCCGCCCGATGTCTTCTTCCAGCGGCGCGTGGGTACAGGCTTCCGCAATCAAAACCTTTGAATCGGCAGTCAGTTGGTCGATGGCATCCGCTCCTTTGGTAAAAACGCCGATATCCCCTTTATATGCGGCAAAGAGAACGGAAAAGGAGGTCAGCCGGCTTTCTTTCGGCTTGTGCTCATAAACCTCTTTAAAGCATTGAGAGTCTGTGATGATCAGTCCCGGAGCCTTCGCCAAAGCTTTGAGGCTTCGAACGAACCCGTCGGCAGTGGTGCATACGGTCGTGCATTTATTATCCAGAAGTTCGCGGATGGTCTGTACCTGCGGCAGAATCAACCTGCCCTTTGGCGCCTGAATATCCTGAGGCATAACCAGCATGACCAGTTCGCCGTGCTTTACCATATTGCCCAGAATGCGTTTCCGCTTGAAGTCCTCCGGTACGGCCTTTTCAATGGCCTGCTTGATATCTTCCATGCCCTCTCTTCGCAGCGCGCTGACCAGAATAGGCTCAATCCCCAACTCCTCTTCTATCGCTTTTGCCAGCAGGCTCTCCCCATAGATTTCATCGGACTTACCAATGACCGGAATCACCGGAATGCCCGCCGCCTCCAGTTTCTGAATCCATCTTTTTTCCTTTGTGAAGTCTTCATCCTCAAAAATTACAATGGCTACATCGGTCTTATCCATCACCTCGGCGGTTTTTTCCACCCGCAGAGCTCCAAGCTCTCCGTCGTCATCGTCAAATCCCGCCGTATCGATGAAAACAACGGGTCCTATGGGATGCAGCTCCATCGATTTAAACACCGGGTCTGTGGTAGTTCCCGGACGATCGGATACCAGAGAGATGTTCTGATTGGTAAGGGCGTTAATCAGCGAAGATTTTCCCGTATTTCTCTTTCCGAAAATACCGACATGGAGCCGGTCCGCTCTCGGTGTTTCATTTAAACTCATAGTGTCCTCCTCAAAAGTTACAGTCTGAAATCCCGACGGCCTTCCTGAATGTCTCCCAGATGCTCCCTGACAACCTCTTTTACTTTTTCGTTGGGAATCATTTCCAGTCTCTTGGCGATGATCGCCTCACCCTTGGCTTTGGTTTCCGGTGACGCGTAGTCCTCCAGATATTCCTTTAAGGTCATCAGTGCGTTAGGCTGACAGATATTTGCGATCTGCCCGTTCTTTACCAGACTCATGAAGCGGTCTCCCGTCCTTCCTTCTCTGTAGCAGGCGGTACAGAAGCTGGGTACGTGTCCCTCATCGATCAGCCAATCCACTACCTGATTGAGGGTTCTCGTATCGCTGACCTCAAACTGTGCGGAATTGTCCTCTTCATCTTCCTCCTCCACATAGCCGCCTACGCTGGTTCTGCTGCCGCCGCTGAGCTGGGAAACTCCCAGGTGCAGAGCTGCCGCACGCATTTCCTTGCTCTCTCTTGTGGACATGATAATTCCCGTATATGGAACTGCGATTCTCAGCAGGGCGATGATACGCTTGAAAATTTCATCCGGTACACCATTATCGAATTCATCCGGGTCAATGTCATCGGCGGTCCGTACCCGCGGCACACTGATCGTATGCGGCCCGCAGCCGAAGGTATCTTCCAGATGCTTGGCGTGCATGAGAATTCCTACGAAATCATATTTGTACAGATTGAGTCCAAAGAGAACGCCGCAGCCCACATCGTCGATGCCGGCCTCCATTGCCCGGTCCATAGCCTCGGTATGGTAAGCGTAGTCGCTCTTTGGTCCCGACGGATGAAGATCTTCGTAAGCTTCTTTATTATAAGTCTCCTGGAAAAGAATATATGTACCGATTCCCGCATCCTTCAATTTCTTGTAGTTTTCCACAGTGGTCGCCGCAATGTTGACGTTGACTCTGCGGATAGCCCCGTTCTTGTGCTTGATGCCATAGATGGTTTTGATGGATTCCAAAACGTATTCAATGGGATTCATTTTGGGATCTTCGCCGGTTTCCAGGGCCAATCTCTTGTGCCCCATGTCCTGCAGAGCCGTCACTTCCTGCACGATTTCCTCCTGGGTCAGTTTTTTGCGGCGAATGTGCTTATTCTGGCCATGATACGGACAGTATTTGCATCCGTTGATACAGTAGTTGGAAAGGTACAGCGGCGCAAACATAACGATACGGTTGCCATAAAATTTCTCTTTGATTCTTTCGGCCAGGCTGAAAATTTCCTGATGAATCTGCGGGTCTTCGCACTCCAGCAGCATCGCCGCCTCCTGATAGGTCAGGCCCTTGCAGTCCTCCGCCCGTTTGAGAAGCTGACGCATGGCCTCCAGGTCATTTTTGTGTTCTTCCGCATATTTTAAGGTGCGTTTGATCTCAGCGTCGTCGATAAATTCAGTCGCGATTTTGGATTTACTGTTGTACATGATTCTTCCTTCCTTTTGTTTAGAGGGGGATTCTTCCCAGCCCTCTGATCTGTTCCTCTAGTAGTTTTCTGTCTTTTTTAATATCCGTCTTTTCCAGCTTTGCCGGATAGATTTCATATGCCTCTTTGTATGGGTCCGGCGTTACCTTTTTCATAATAACATTGGCGCCGCAGGCGAAAGCGTTTTCTTTTTCCTTCTGATTGATGACTCCCAGAGAGGTTGTCACCGGAAGATTGGCCTTGGGCAGCAGCAGCCTTGCCAGAGCAACGGCCCGTTTGGTCAGCTCCGGGCTGCCTTCCTTTTCCTTTCCCAGCGGGGTATCCGGATGGGGAATAAAAGGACCGATTCCCGCCATGGCGCAGTGCAGCTTTTGCAGCAGCAGCAGATCGTCGGCAATGGTTTCCAGGGTCTGGCCGGGAAGACCGATCATAAATCCGCTGCCTGTTTCATAGCCCAGGCGATAGATATTTTCCAGGCAGGTCACCCGCTCCTCGAGAGTGCCGCAGGGATGCAGCTGCTTATACAGCTCAGGATCCGCCGTCTCGTGCTTGAGCAGGTAACGATCCGCGCCGCAGTCCCGAAGATATTCCAGTTCCTCAAAGGTAAGCTCGCCGCAGCTGAGAGTCACGGCAGCGCCCGCTTTTTTAATTTCCTTCACTACCTGCCCCAGGCTCTCCTTGTGAAAGCACGGGTCCTCGCCGGACTGGAGAACGATGGTTCTGTATCCCGCATCTATAGCCTGCCTGGCCGTATCCAGAATCTCCTCCGGGGACATTCGATAGCGAATAACGCTTTTGTTGGTGCTGTTGAGGCCGCAGTATCTGCATTTTCTGCCACAGATATTGGAAAACTCTATGATCGCTCTGATGTGTACCTCATCGCCCACGTTTTCCCGTCTCACAGCATCGGCCTTTTCATAGACCGGGCTGAAATCATCCAGGGCCAGCAGCTGAGCCAGCTCTTTCTTTTCCATAATTTACTCCATTCAAATCAAAAAATCTCTGCATCGGCCATGCCATACAGAGATCGTTCACATATTTCGTATGCCACCGCCTTTCCATAAGAATCCCTTCTTTCTGGTTCAGTACGATTTACTTTTCTGTTTCCTTTGAAATCGGGCATCCCCCTTTTTCTCAGGTGTAGTATAATTTTACCACAAAAATGGAAATCCAACCACTGAATTTTCAGTACAATGTTGCTGTATATATAACCCGATCATGTCCGGCCAGATCCTTAACCACATTGACCTTGGTAAATTTTTTCGTCTCTTTAATCAGCGCGGTCACATCCTGCGCCTGATCGTGGCCGATCTCCAGGACCAGAACGCCATTCTTGCGCAGATACGCCGGCGCGTCCGCGATAATCTTTCTGTAAAAATCCAGGCCGTCCTCCCCGCCGTCGAGGGCCATAAGCGGTTCAAAGGATTTCACCTCATCCTGCAGAATGGGAATCATATGGGTACGGATGTAGGGCGGATTGGAAACGATCATGTCAAAGCGTTTCTTTCTCACCGCCTGGTAGAGATCTCCCTGAAAAAATTTGATCTTGACGCGGTTTTTCTCCGCGTTCAGCTTCGCGGTCTCCAGCGCTGCCTCACTGTAATCGCTGGCCGTCACCTTTATATTCTCACAGACCCTTGCCAGAGATATTCCGATGGCTCCGCTGCCGCAGCACAGATCCAGTACCTTCCAGCCTCTTTTCTGCCGTATGCGGGGATTGTCTCCCCGGATGATCTTCGCTGCTTCTTCCACCAGAATCTCCGTATCCTGACGAGGAATCAGCACGTCGGGGTTTACCTGAAAGGTCAGTCCCATGAATTCCTGCGAACCCGTGATATGCTGCAGGGGAATCCGTTTTTCCCGCTGGCTGATGAGATCGAAATATCTACGCTGCAGCTCCTTATCCACAGGCTGGTTGGCTGCCAGAAAAAGGTCCACCCGGTCCTTTCCGGTCAAATAATAATATAAGAGCTCCGCGTCCAGCCAGGGGTCCATACAGTGGGCCTCAATGAGCCTGATCTCCCCCGCCTTTATCATTTCTCTTACAAGCATGTGTCGTCGTCCTTCTTCTCTTTCTCTGAATTTTCTTGTGTCTCCGGTTCCTCTTTTGCCAGAGGCTTCCCGTCCTTATCGCACAGTCCCTCATAACAAGGCGTGTCCGGATCTACCATTACCGCCTTCATAGCCGCGATCGCCACTTCCAGCTGTTCCTTATCCGGCTCAGCGGTCGTCAGCTTCTGCAGATAGAGCCCCGGCAGGCTGAGAACCTTAACCAGCCAGTTGTCGCTGCGGCCCGCCCATCTGAGCAGTTCATAGGAAAGTCCCGCGATGACCGGTATCAGTAGCAGTCTTGAGGCAATCCGCCAGAACAGATTGGGCCATCCTAAAAGAGAAAACAGCACCAGGCTGATTACCATTACGAACATAAGAAAGCTGGTTCCGCATCTGGGATGCAGGGTATAAAAACCCTGGCAGTTATCCGGGGTCAGTTCCAGCCCATTTTCAAAGCAGTGGATGCACTTGTGCTCAGCTCCGTGGTATCGGAATACGTTCTGAATATCCGGCATTTTAGAGATAGCCAGAACATAGATGATAAACAGCATAATACGCAGTACGCCCTCTACCAGGTTGAGCACTACGCCGCTGGAGGTGAAATGGCCCAGCCAGTTGACGGCGGCCGTAGGCATAATGATGAAGATGCCCACCGTCAAAAGCAGAGCGATCACCACGGAAGCGTAGAGCATCACATTCCAGGCGCCCTTTTCGCCAAACCTTTTTTCCAGCCAGAGGCTCAGCTTGTCGTCTTCGTATTCGACCGCATCCGGTCCATCATAGCTTTCCAGCACCTCAGCCGAATACATCAGGGTCCTGGTTCCTGTAACCAGCGAGGACACGAAAACACCGACGCCGCGGATGATGGGAATTTTCATCCACTTGGCCGGTTTCTTTAATTTCTCCGTCTTTATGTGTATATCTTTATTGGGAAAACGGACAGCCACTGCGGTCCGATCCTCCCCTTTCATCATAATCCCGTCTAAGACGGCCTGTCCTCCTACCTTCGTAGGACAGGCGTCTTTTACAAATATTCGTTTCAGATCCATGCTTACCCCTCAAGTCTTACTTTTCTGATTACCTGAATGAAGTCGCGGTTGTTTTTGGTGTGGGTCAGATTGTCGATGATCGTCTCTGTCACATCCTGCGTACTTCCGTTTGAAAGCGCTCTGCGCATAGCCCATACCGCGCCCAGCTCTTCCTGATTCATCAACAGATCTTCTCTTCTGGTTCCCGACTTATTCAGATCAATGGCCGGGAAGATACGCTTTTCGGAAAGCCTTCTGTCCAGATGCAGCTCCATATTTCCCGTTCCCTTAAATTCTTCGAAGATGACGTCGTCCATACGACTGCCTGTTTCCACCAGCGCAGTGGCAAGGATCGTAATGCTGCCGCCCTCCTCCATGTTTCTGGCCGCGCCGAAGAACTTTTTCGGTTTGTGGAGCGCTCCCGGATCCAGTCCGCCGGAAAGGGTTCTGCCCGATGCGGGAACTACCAGGTTATACGCTCTGGCCAGTCTGGTAATGCTGTCCAAAAGAATGACTACGTCTTTTCCGTGTTCCACCAGACGCTGGGCCCGCGCCAATACCATTTCCGCGACCTTTACATGGTGCTGCGGCAGCTCGTCAAAGGTGGAGTAGATAACCTCTCCCCCCTGGAGAGAACGTTTCATGTCCGTAACCTCCTCCGGTCTTTCGTCCACCAGAAGAACGATCATTTCAACGTCCGGATATTTCTTTTCAATGCTGTTGGCAATCTTTTTCAAAAGAACGGTTTTTCCTGCTTTCGGCGGTGCTACGATCAGTCCGCGCTGTCCCTTTCCTATGGGCGCGATCAAGTCGATCAAGCGCATGGAAAGATCTCTGCTTCCGTCCTCCAGAGTCAGCCTCTGATCGGGAAAGATCGGCGTCAGATCCTCAAAATGCGGCCGCTTTATCGCTACGCCGGGCTCATCCCCATTAACCGTCACCACATAGAGCAGCGCTCCGAACCGCTCCCCTTCGTTGGGTTTTCTTGAAATTCCCCGGATCTTATCACCGGTCTTCAGATTGAACCTTCTTATCTGGGCAGGGGAAACATAGATATCCTTGTCGCTGGTGAGGAAATTGGAAAAACGCAGGAAGCCAAAGCCGCCGTCGGCAAGTTCCAGGATGCCTTCCACTTCAGGCCGATCCTCTTTGTCCGGCACTACTTTCCGTTCGCCCCTTTTCCCCTTGTTCTCCGCAGCCTCGTCTTCTGCTGGAGGCGCGGCGGCTTCGGGCTCTTTATCCTTTGCCTTTGTCTCTTTGGCAGGTTTTTCTTCTCCGCCGGGCCTGGCTTCTTTGACCGGATCTGCGTCCTTTGCTTTTGCCCTTCCCCTCGGCATTTTGGCAGTTCTTCCGTTTTTCTCCCTACTCCTGGGCTTCGCTTCCGTCTGTTCCGTTTCGGCGTCCTCTGCCTGCTGCGCAGGCACCTGCAAGAGCGCTTCGATAAGCTCCGCTTTACGCATAGCGTCACAGCCCTTGAGCCCCAATTCCTTTGCCATTGCTCTCAATTCGGCTACTTTCTTCCCCTTAAGTATTTTTTCTTCCATAAGTCACATTCCACGCACAGCAACGCCATGCGTTCCTTTCTTGCTTTTGTCGTCCTGTTTTGGTGATTTCACTGGAGGTCGTGTAAATAGATAAAACAGATAAGATTTTCAGATCTCTAATATAAATAATATATACCAATTCGAGGAAGGGTACAACGTTTTTCTTGCACCGGAAGAAAAAATATGCTCAGGCAGCTTTCTTTATGCTTTCCCGCTTACTCCGTATCCGCAGGGCTATCCGTCCCCTTGTCCGGCAGCACCGATGACAGGGTGACTACAATCAGAATAACCGCGCCTCCCAGCAGCTGCCGCAGACTCAGAACCTGCCCAAAAAACAGAAAGGAAAAAACCACGGTCACAAGGGGCAGCAGGTTGGCGTAGAGGGAGACGGTTGTGACAGACAGCCTGCCAACACCATATATGTACATCGCCTGCCCCAGGGCAATGCATACCACCCCCGTGGCGATCAGAATCGTCCAGTCAAATCCGCTCAGGCTCAGAACCTCTGCCGGACCGGACGCAAGGAAAAACGGAAGCTCGAAAATCGTTCCCACAAGGAAAAGAACCGCCGTAACAGCAATTAAATCGTATTTTTCCTGCAGCGGCTTTACTAAAATGATATAAGAGGTCCAGGACAAAGCGGCGGCAAACATAATCAGAATCCCATACACCGTGCCTGTTAGATTGGATCCTTCCGATCCTGTTACGATCAGAAAAACGCCTGCCAAAGAGCAGCATGCGCAGATTCCCTTCTTCCAGGATATCGGATTCTTGAAAACGAGTCTGTCCCCGGCCATGCCGAAAAACGGAATCAAAGCCAGGATCAGCGATGCCAGGGAACCGGAGGTTTTCTCTATACCGGTTGCCTCAAGGGTATAATAAAGAGCGAACCCAATGCCGCCGCACAAGATCACTCTCAGAAGATCTTCTTTTTTAATTCTCAGGCTGATTTTCCGCACTGCGGCGTAAGCCATCAAAATAACCGCAGCCAGTAAAAGCCTCAGAAAAATAACGGTTACCGGCGAAGCCGTCTCTGTCAGTTTGTCGATAACGATAAAATCAAAGCCACCCATAACGTGGTAAAAGTTAATCGCCAAAAGCGGCAGCAAAACACTCTTTTTCATGGTCCCTCCTATTATCCTGCTTTTTCGTGATGCCATAATAAAATTATAGCTGACAGCCGCCGCCATTCCTATAGCGGATGGCGGCAATGAGGTACCAATATACAGCGGAATCAGATGCTTTTTTCGGTATGGGAAGGGGAAAACTAATCCTTATGTTATGCCCGGCGGTTTGAAGCGGTGGCTTTGGTAACCGGTCTGCAAATTTCAGAAAAAGTTACCGCAGCTTCTTACGGAATCCGGCCTGCTATCGCAGCTGCACTGGGTCACAGCGTATGAATATCAATGGGGCGTATTTTATCGCACTGCTTTGATAGTTTCATAGCGATTCGGGAAGGGACGCGCGGCTAAATATCAATCAGGAGTATTTGATTGCGCGATTTTGACAGTTTTTTAAAAATCTCACCTCATTCTTTCCTAAAAATATCATTTGTCCTTCAAACGATCGCATATTACGATATTCCTCCTTATTTTCCCGGGGCAACTCCGACAGAACTATCAGTTTTCCACTTTTTTCGGAGTCTGTGTGACATTTATCCTTTTCGGATGCAGGCTGCCGGGCGCAGCAGAGGAAGCCGTATAGAAATCGGCAGCTTTCCATCGGCAGTAGCCGATGGTTTTCGCTTCTCCGCACAAAAAGAGAGCTATCGCGCCGGATCAATCCGGCACAATAGCTCTGAATTTACGTTCTATACGCAGGTTGCAGTATGTATCCGTTTATTTGCTGTAGTCGTAGAAACCAACGCCAGTCTTTCTTCCCAGCTTGTTGGCTCTAACCATTTTTCTCAGCAGTGTATGCGGTCTGTATTTTGTGTCGCCAAATTCTGTGTACAGAGTTTCCATGATTGCCAGGCAAACGTCCAGTCCGATCAGGTCGCCCAGTGCGAGAGGTCCCATCGGGTGGTTTGCGCCCAGCTGCATAGCTGTGTCAATGCCTTCAACGTCAGCAACGCCGTCAGCCAGGATGCCGATACCTTCGTTTATCATCGGGATCAGGATTCTGTTTACTACGAATCCAGGAGCTTCGGCAACGTCTACAGGAGTCTTCTTCAGGCTTCTGGTCAGTTCGAGAATTGTTTCTCTTGTTTCATCGGAAGTTGTCAGACCTTTTACGATCTCAACCAGCTTCATAGCAGGAACCGGGTTGAAGAAATGCATGCCGATGATCTTGTCCGGTCTGTTAGTTGCAGCTGCGATCTCTGTGATGGACAGAGCGGAAGTATTAGTAGCGATGATTGTGTCCGGCTTGCACAGTTCGTCCAGCTCCTGGAACAGTGCTTTCTTTGCTTCCATATTTTCAGTAGCGGCTTCGATAATCAGGTCAGCGTCTTTTACGATGCTGATATCGGTTGAACCGTGAACTCTGCTCAGGATTTCATCTTTGTCAGCAGCTGTAATCTTTTCTTTTTTTACCATTTTGTCCAGATTCTTTGTAACGGTAGCGATACCGTTGTCAACGGAAGTCTGTCTTCTGGCTCTCAGTACTACTTCGTATCCGTTCTGAGCAAGAACCTGAATAATTCCAGCACCCATTGTGCCTGTTCCTAATACTCCTACTTTTTTCATTGTATGTCCTCCTTGTAGTGTAACAACCCGCCTTCTCGGAGCCGATTGTTAAAAAATTAACTTTATCCTTATGGGATATTATATACCATACACTTATCTATTGTAAACTATTTTTGCCCTCTTTGCATTAGGAAATTTCTTTTTTCATTTCTTTTTTGTACGCTTCGACTCCCGGCTGATCGAAGGGATTGACTCCCATCAGTGTGGCCGTGATGGCGCAGGTGGTTTCAAAAAAGTAGATCAGCTGCCCGAAATAAAAAGCATCCAGCTTTGGAATGTCAATGCGGATGATGGGGATTTCCGCTCCGCCGTGAGCCTCAATGACACCTTTGACCGCAGCCCGGTTGAGCTGATTCAGCGTTTTTCCCTCAAGAGGCCCGGAAGGAATGGTTAAGTCTGTTTCTGATTCCAGGACATTCAGTATGGTCTCGAAAAACACCTGACTTCCCTGCTGCAAAAATTGCCCTATGGAATGAAGGTCTGTGGTCAGTTCCAGACCTGCGGGAAACAGTCCCGTTCCCTTTTTCCCTTCGCTTTCTCCGTAAAGCTGCCGAATCCATTCCACAAAGGATCTGAGCCGCGGCTCGAAATATGGAAACGCTTCGATCGACTTGCCCTTCTGCAGGAGCAGGTATCTTGCAATGGCATAGTCCTTTGCTGAAAAATCCCAGTCCGGGCAGACCGCCATGGCCTCGGCTCCGGCCAGCATCGCCTTTATATCAGCCCCTGCCGCCGCGATGGGCAGCAGTCCTACCGGGGTCAGAACCGAATACCGGCCGCCTATATCGGAAGGAACGGAAAAGCTGACATAGCCTTCCCTTTCGGCCTCTTCCCTCAGCGCGCCCTTTTCCGGATCGGTTATGACATAGATGCGCCTTTTGGCTTCCTCCGGTCCATATGTATCGATCAGCTCTTTTTTAAATATATGGAAAGAGGCCGCGGTTTCCACTGTCGTCCCTGACTTGGAAATCACGCATAGACTCACTTCCCTGCCACGCATTTCCGCCAGCAGCTGGGCATGACAAGCTGCGCTCAGATTAGTTCCCGCAAATCTTATCTCCGGTGATCCCGGCTCCCTGGGCAGAGCCTCTATAGCCGCCTTGGCGCCGAGATAAGAGCCTCCGATTCCTATGACAATCAAAAGCTCACACTGCTGGCGAATAAGATCAGCTGCGGCCAAAATGCTCTCCACCTCAGCCTTATCGTATTGCATGGGCAGTTTTACCCACCCTGTAAAATCCTCTTTTCCAGACCAAAGCTTTTCCAGCGCCGCATCGGCCTCAGCCCTTTTGCTGTCGATCTCCTCTTTTGCCAGCTGGCTTCTGGAAACGTCTGCTTTTATATCCATCAAAAACCTCCTCTTTCCTGTCTTTCTCATTGTAATCTGCCTTTTGCAGTTATTCAAGAAGATATTTTTCTGATATCCCGGCGCAGTACAAAAAAAATAGTCTTTTTATGCGTTTTTCTCCATTTTATCGGCCACTTTTTTGAACTTTTGACAGAAAAAAAGACAATACGACTTCCGTTCCCGGACAATTATTGTCTTTTAGGCCTTCATCACGGTAAATTAAACCAGCATATTTATTACTTATGTTTATTGAAGAAAGGTAGGAAAAAATGAAAAGAAAATGTCTTTTTCTCGTTATTGCGTTGGTGCTGGTCTTCGGATCGGTGAGTGTGGTCAGTGCGTATACAAGTGCTGCAACAGTGTCAGCTGCTCGCACTAGTAATACATCTGCACGAGTTTCTGCAGACATTCGCTATACCACCACTGTAGATTCTTGTACCAATAAAATGACTTTGCAAGAAAAATATAACGGTTCTTGGCGAACAGCAACTGGCGTTTCTGTAAAAACCGTTTCACGCACAAAGACTAAAGTTTCAACCCTTAACTTCCCTTACACATTCACGCTTGTCAAAGGTAAAGTCTATCGTATAAAAGCTGTCTTCACTAGTAAAAAAGGAAGCTCCAGCCTTTCCCGTACTTGCTACAGTAGTGTCTTTTAATACTTTTTAGAAATGCCTTAAACATATATTTAAGGCATTTCTACATTATCTAAAATTTTTATTAACTCCTTAGTATCCAACGTTCCCTTTACAGAAAGGTCTCCAGTCTTTAAATTAATTATTATAAATGTTGAGCCTCCTTCTTGTGGCATTGCATAAGCTGTCCCTAGTTTTGTCTTTATAGTTTGTGCTCCTTCTGTTATAAAGGACGTTTTTGCTGCATCCTCTCGATATGTTCTTTGTTCAATTAACAAAGGCTCTTTACCTTTCTCATATGTAAAGCACGCATAGAACTCTTCTTTACTGTACTTTTCTATATTTAAATTATTAAAATTGTATTCTTCTGGAATATACTGGGGAATTCCCAGTCCCGGAAACTTTTCTTGGTAACTTCTAACTGCATCCCAATTAGTTTCATTATATTCAGTTATCCCAATTTCCCCAACACCGTCCCCTTCATTAATCACGATCTCCCCATCCCCGGTCTCAACCCTCTGCTCCGTATTCTTATCGGCGTCGACCGGGACTGCTGTCTCCGGCCACGCCACATAAACCACCGCCGCACACACAATTACCGCAATTGCCGCCACACTGACATATCGTACCGTCCGCTTCTTCCGCTTTTTCTTGTCGGCAGATTCCAAAGCCTTCAATTCATCCACGGTAATAGAGGCCTCCGGAATCTCCCCCATATCCTCTTCCAAGGCCTGTATCAGCGCTTTCTCAACTTTGTTCCTTGCTGTAGCTTGTCCACCCTTCCTATTTTCAGCCATATTACTTTCCTTTCCGTAAGGTTTTCCCTTATCCTTTTTATTTTGCGGTGCATCAGTTACCCGTATTATAATTCAATACCACAGTACATGCAATTTTTTTAGTATTCTAAAACTCTTACTCTTCCTTGCCTACGATGCCTTCCACATAATACCTGGCAATCTGCTCCATGCACTTCAGCTGCTCTACGGAGCAGGCGGAAAGAGGTCCCATGATATTCTCCTTGATCCTCTCGGTCTCAGGGTCCTCATTGCCGCTCACCGCTTTATCTCCGGCCAAAATATAATCAGCGCTCAGATTCAAAATCTGACTCAGCCTGTACAGCGTTTGAATCGAAACGCCTTTATCACCATATTCAATATCCGCCACAAACTTACTGGAAACACCCAGCTTGGCTGCCAGCCGGCTTCTCGTCATATGGATAGCCTCGCGCTGAGTCCGGATTCTTCTTCCCATTTTCTTTAGATCGATCTCTTTTAAATTAGTCTTTTTCTTCATTGTTCTTCCTCCCGGAAACAGTTTCCACCCTTAGTTACAGTTTTCTCTACTTACAGTCTAGTATCCTCATTCTCCACTGAAATAAACTTTAGGCGTAAATTTCTATATCTTTAAAGAGAATTTCTGGAAAATTTTATATTTTTTGTCGAAACTCAAGGCTTTTTGTCGAAATTTGTCATCTATACAGGCATAATTTTTTTAAATTATGGTTCATGTATTGAAGGAAGAAGGTGTTTATGCGAATTGATGACCATTTAAGACTTTCCAGGAACCTGCAGATACTGAGAAGGACCGTACGGCTCAGTCAGACGGAGCTGGCCACGAAAATCGGGCTCTGCAGATCATCCTACAGTCAGCTCGAACAGGGCGAGCGTCTGCCGGACCTCCATACACTTTATTTGCTCTCACAGTTTTACCACGTCGCAATGGACGTTCTGGTAAAGTGCGATGTTCAATCGGTTTTAAGCGATTACTTCCTCCACCAGAATCTTTCCAAGAATGAACGTCAGCTGCTGAAGCTTTATTCGCGGCTTTCGGAAGTGTCCAAGGGGCAGCTCCTGGAGCGGGCCGAAGAACTGGCCCGGCTGGATATCCTGAGACGAAAAGAAACCCTGCAGGTGGACTATTAACACCAAAAATTAAAAGCCGGTACTCATATTTTGAGGCCGGCTTTCATAATATCTAATTTAGGTTTTCGGATTTCCTCTGCATGGATTTTATAAAGAAAGAAGGCGACATATGACGCAGCGCAGCACATTGGACGAAAAAGATCTTGCCCGTTTTGAGAAGGGCGGCAGCTTTCGCTGTTATGAAAATTTCGGCGCCCACAAGGAACGGCGCTGCGGAAAAAACGGCTACCGATTCGCGCTCTGGGCGCCCCATGCGAAAAGCGTAAGGGTCACTGGAGATTTTGACGACTGGCAGGGCCGGACCTTTTTTATGGAAGAAACGTCTGCGAAAGGAGTCTGGGAAGCTTTTGTCCCATGCGCCCGGGAAGGTATGCTCTACAAATACCTGATTGAAACCTCTGCGGGGCAGTATCTTTACAAGGCCGATCCCTTTGCGTTTTTTGCTGAAAAACGTCCGGGCACTGCTTCCCGTCTGACAGACCTCTCCTACGCCTGGTCCGACGATGGCTGGATGAAAGCGCGAAAAAATCAGTCTCATTTTCAAAAACCCATGAATATCTACGAAGTCCATCTGGGTTCCTGGAAACAAAAGCCGCGTGCAAAGGATTCCCAGGAGCCTGAATTCTACGCTTATCGCCAGCTGGCAAAGGAACTGACTTCCTACGTCAGGGATATGGGATATACCCACGTGGAGCTGATGCCGGTGATGGAGCATCCCTTTGATGGTTCCTGGGGATATCAGATTACCGGCTATTACGCCCCCACCAGCCGCTACGGATCGCCCCGGGACTTCAAATACCTGATCGACTGCCTGCACCGGGCGGGCATCGGGGTAATCCTGGATTGGGTGCCCGGCCACTTCTGCCGCGATGCCCATGGCCTGTGCCGTTTCAACGGCTCCAAGCTTTACGAATCCGAAGAACATGCGGAATGGGGGACCTTCAACTTTGATTACAGCCGCCCCCAGGTGGTGAGTTTCCTCGTCAGCAGCGCCGTGTTCTGGCTGGAGGAGTATCATGTTGACGGCCTGCGGGTAGATGGCGTCAGCAGCCTGCTCTATCTCAACTACGGGATCGATGACCCCAGTCAGAAAAAATACAATGCGCAGGGCGGGGAAGAAAATCTCCATGCCAAAGCCTTTCTGCAAAAGCTCAATGAGACTATAGGCCGCCTCTTTCCCGATGTATTCACCATCGCAGAAGAAAGCACCGCCTGGCCTCTTGTGACTTATCCTCCCGGGGAAGGCGGCCTGGGCTTTCACTACAAATGGGATATGGGCTGGATGAACGATACGCTCAAATACTGCGCGCTGGATTTCCCCTTCCGGGAGGGCGGCCACGATCTGCTGACCTTTTCCATGATGTACGCCTTTAACGAAAATTTTATTCTGCCGCTGTCCCACGATGAAGTGGTCCACGGCAAACGCTCGCTGATCGGCCGTATGCCAGGCGACTACTGGCGTCAGTTTGCAGGGCTGAGGCTTCTGCTGCTGTATCAGATGTGCCACAGCGGGGCAAAGCTTAACTTCATGGGAAACGAGTTCGGCCAGTTCATCGAATGGCGCTTTTATGAAGGGCTTGAATGGTTTCTGCTGGACTATGAGGCCCACGCGAAGCATCTGCGGTTTGTAAAAGCTCTCAACCATTGTTACCTTGAGCAAACCCCTCTCTGGGAGCAGAACTACACCTGGAGTGGTTATGAATGGATTGACGCGGATAACCGGAGACAAAGCATTCTGGTGTTCAGGCGTCAGGGAAAGGACCCGGAAAACTTTTCAGTAATCCTGCTCAACTTCCGGCCCCATACCTATGAAGCTTTCAGAATAGGCGTGCCTGAGCCGGGTACCTACCGGGAGATATTCAATTCAGATGCGGCAGAATTCGGCGGAAGCGGTCATATCAACCCCGGGCCCCTCCAATCGGCAAAGGGGGAATACCACGGACAGAAGCAGCACATTGAGGTCTCCGTTCCCCCGGTCGGCGGAATGATCCTTTCCTTCTGCCCGCAAAGAAAGGGACCGGCAAAATCAAAGGAGGACACCAACAATTATGTTTTCGGGAAAAGAGGATTTTAAGGAGCAGTATCTGGCGGAAGTAAGCGAAACAATGGCAAAGCCTTTTGGGGAATGTACCCGGAGGGAAAAATACGAGGTCCTGGCAAAGATGATCTGCAGCCGGGCGGCAAAGCTTCATGCGGAAACCCGCTTACGCCACAGCACCCTTCGGCGCAAGGAAGTCTACTACTTTTCTATGGAGTTTCTTTTAGGGAGGCTTCTTACCAACTACCTGATTAACTTTGGCGCAGAGGCCACGGTGCGGGCCGGGCTGAAAGATCTGGGCGAGGATCTGGATGAGCTGAGCCGCATGGAGCCGGATCCCGGACTGGGCAACGGCGGCCTGGGGCGGCTGGCAGCCTGCTTTCTTGATTCCATGGCATTTGAAGATATCGCCGCGACAGGAATGGGCGCACGCTACCGCTTCGGCCTCTTCAAGCAGAAGATCGAAAATGGGAAACAGACCGAAGAACCGGACCCCTGGCTGGTCAACGGTTATCCCTGGGAAATTCGCAACTGGGACAGCGCAAGGCAGATACGCTTTGGCGGCAGAGTTGAACGCACTTTTGAAAACGGAAAAATCTCTTTCGAGCATACCGCCTACCAAACCGTGCTGGCAGTTCCCTACGATGTCCCCATCGTCGGCTATGGAGGAAAAACCGTCAACATGCTGCGCCTCTGGCAGGCCGAACCGCCGGAAGAAAAGATCGACCTTGCGGCCTTCAGCCGCGGTGAATACAGCGAAGCGGTACGGGAACGCAACGAAATTGAAGCCATCACCGCCATCCTTTATCCCGATGACACGACTCCCGCCGGAAAAGAGCTGCGGCTAAAGCAGGAATACTTTCTGACAGCCGCCGGTATCGCTTCCATTATCGACCATTACAAGCACCAATACGGAGCTTCCGCATGGCGCGCTTTCCCTGACCGGGTCGCCATCCACACCAACGACACCCACCCGGCCCTCTGTGTCCCGGAGCTGATGCGCCTTCTCCTGGATCAGGAAAATCTGGAATGGGACGACGCATGGGACATTGTCACCAAAACCATATCCTTCACCAACCACACCATCATGCCGGAAGCCCTGGAAAAATGGCCCATCGGCCTGATGCAGCAGCTGCTGCCGCGGGTCTACATGATTATCGAAGAAATCGACCGCCGTTACCGCGAAAGCTTTGACCGCAGCCTCCCCGGCTGGCAGGAACGCCTTTCCTCCTCCGCCGTTCTCTGGGACGGACAGGTCCGCATGGCCAATCTGTCCATAATTGGCAGTCATTCCGTAAACGGCGTAGCCGCCATCCACACCGATATTCTTAAAAATGACGTTTTTAAAGCTTTCTGCCACAGAGATTCTCAGAAATTCAACAACAAGACCAACGGCGTCAGCCACCGCCGCTTTTTATTGGAATCCAACCCCGATCTCAGCGAGCTGATTACTTCCGCCATAGGCAGCGGCTGGATCTCTGACGCCGGACAGCTGGAAAACCTGCTTCCTTACGGAAATGACAGCGCCTTCCTTGATGAGCTGGAAAAAATCAAATATGGCAACAAATGCCGCCTGGCCTCGTATATCAAGGAAAGCAGCGGAATTATCATAGATCCCGCATCCCTATTTGACGTGCAGGTAAAGCGAATTCACGCATATAAACGCCAGCTTCTCAATATCTTTAAGATAATGCATCTTTATAACCGGCTGAAACGGGACCCGGATATGGACCTGCACCCTCATACCTTTATTTTTTCCGGAAAAGCGGCCCAAAGCTATGAGTTTGCCAAGGAAACTGTCCGGCTGATCCATGCGCTGGCAGATAAGGTCAACAGCGACCCCCAGGTCAGTGAAAAGATCAAGGTCGTCTTTCTTGAAAACTTTGGAGTAAGTCTGGGGCAATTGATCTATCCCGCGGCGGACATCAGCGAACAGATCTCCACCGCCGGCAAGGAGGCCAGCGGTACCGGCAACATGAAATTTATGTTCAACGGCGCCGTCACCCTGGGTACCATGGACGGAGCCAACGTGGAGATTCATGAGCTGGCAGGCGATGACAACATCTTCATTTTCGGTCTCTCTGCCCGGGAAGTCGCCGAATATGGGTTTCGGGGCGATTACCATTCACAGGATATCTGCCGCCGGCTGCCGGATCTGGCGCAGATTACCGATCAGCTGGTCAACGGATTCTTCGGCGGGCAGACAGATGCCTTTTGGAGTATACACGATGCGCTTATCCGCTATAACGATGAATACTTCGTACTTGCCGATTTTGAGGACTATCTGAAAACCTTTTTCCGGGCGGGCGAAGCCTTTGAAGACAGGAGGAAATGGAACCGCATGTCTCTGGCCAATATAGCGAAGGCCGGCTATTTCACCAGCGACCGGACGGTTTTACAGTATGCCGAAGAGATCTGGAACGTAAAATAACGATTTATGAATCATCAGGAACGTTTTACCAAGGAGGGTTTATTATGAGAAAGCAAGAGTGCGTAGCGATGCTGCTGGCCGGCGGCCAGGGCAGCCGTCTGGGAGCGCTGACCAGAAACATTGCCAAGCCCGCGGTGGCCTTCGGCGGAAAGTACAGGATCATTGATTTCAGCCTGTCCAACTGCACCAATTCCAACATTCATACCGTAGGGGTGCTGACCCAGTATAAGCCTTTGCTTCTCAATTCCTATATCGGCACGGGAGCGGCCTGGGATCTGGACGATGCCTACGGCGGAGTCTTTGTCCTGCCGCCCTATGCCACGGAAGCCGGCGGCCAGTGGTATCAGGGAACGGCGGACGCGATCTTTCAGAATGTGGATTTTATTGACAGCTACGATCCCCAATATGTGCTGGTAATTTCCGGCGATCATCTTTACAAGATGGATTACAGCCTGATGCTGGACTTCCACAAACAGACCGGGGCCGATCTGACCATATCGGTTATGGAAGTGGCCTGGGAGGATGCCGGCCGTTTTGGAATCCTCACCGCTGACCGGGACGGGAGAATCAGCAAATTCGCGGAAAAGCCCAGCTGCCCGGACAGCAATCTGGCGTCCATGGGGATCTACGTCTTCAACTGGAACGTTCTAAAGGAGGCTCTGATAAAAGACAGTTTCGACACCCAGTCAGACCACGATTTTGGAAAAAACGTCATTCCCATGCTCCTGGGCGAAGGGAAAAAGCTTTACGCCTACACCTTCACCGGCTATTGGCAGGACGTGGGGACCATCGACAGCTATTACAATACCAATATGGAGCTTCTGGACCCCGATTCACAGTTCAACATCTTTGAGGAGGATATGCGCATTTTCAGCAACTCCAACATCTATCCGCCTCACTATATCGGACACGGCGCAGCCGTTGAAAACAGTCTTATCTGCAATGGCAGCCGTGTCCTGGGGGATGTGAAGAGCTCCATCCTCAGCTTTGACGTTTCCATTGAAGAAGGCGCCAGTGTGGCTGATTCTATTCTTCTCCCCGGCGCGTCGGTAAAAAAGGGCGCACAGGTCTTTCGCAGCATTGTCGGTGAAAATTCCACAGTAGCCGCCAATTCCGTCCTGGGAAACAGAAAAGGCCGGGAGATTACGGTCATCGGAGATAATGAGCTGGCAGGAAACCGTCAGAAAGGAGGAGCCCATGAATAAGGTCATCGGATTGATTACCACCAATTACAGCAACAACCGGTTCGGCCCTCTGGCCGAAGGACGGCCCGTCGCCACGATCCCTTTCGGAGGTCGATACCGTGTGGTGGATTTTCCACTGTCCAACATGGTCCATTCTGAAATCCGTTCTGTGGGCATTACCACCTCCCATTGCTACCGCTCCATCATCGACCACTTGGGAGACGGCAAATACTGGTCCCTGGACCGCAAAAGCGGAGGATTGTTTTTTCTGCCCGGTTCGATTTACGGCATGAAACGGTTTGAAGGAAAATTCCTGCTGCGGGATTTCATTGAAAACCGGCCTTATCTGGCCCGCGCCAGGGACCATTTGGTGGTTGTGAGCGCCAGCAATAAAATTTTCAGCATGGACCTTCGTCCCCTGGTAAAACAGCACCGCGAGTCCGGGGCCCAGGTTACGATGGCCTATAAGGAGATTTCCGACGCCCATATGAAGCAGGGGCCCTTCCTTAATCTTGGCCAGGATGGCAGGCTGCTGGGAATTGGCCGGGAGGCCTCCGGCCACGCCGCCTGGTTTATGGACTTACTCATAATTAATCAGGAAGATCTGCTGGCTCTCATGGACTGGTATGAAACTATGAGTTACGTCGATCTGCTGGAGATTATCAATGAAAATATCGTGGATATGAAGATCGCCTCTTACCGATTTGATGGCTATGTAGGGGCCATAGACAGCACATATAACTATATGCAGTGTTCCATGGATCTGCTCAGGCCGGAGATCCGCAGCGAACTTTTCGATAACAGAAGAAAGATTTTTACCAAAGTACAGGACGCTCCCCCTTCTAAATACCTGCCCGGCTGTCATGTATCCAACTCCTTCATTTCCAGCGGATGCGTGATCGAGGGAACGGTGGAAAACAGCATTCTCTCCAGGAGTGTCCGCGTCGGAAAAGGAGCGGTGGTCAAGAACTGCGTTATCATGCAGCAGGGCGACATTGCCGAGGGAGCTTACCTGGATAACGTGATCTGCGATAAATTTGTACGGGTAGGCCGGGATACCCGCCTCAGTGGAAACCACTACACGCCGCTGGTAATGGGAAAAAACGAACAAGTATGAAGAAGAGGAATTTTTTATGACGAAAAAAACAAAAGAAGCTGAACCCATCAAGGTTCTCTACGCCATATTTGAAGCCGATCCTTTTATCAAAACGGGCGGTCTCGGCGATGTGGGCGGATCTCTTCCCGGGGCGCTCTGCCGGGCCGGAACACAGACACGGGCCATTCTGCCAAAGCTAAGCTCCATACCTGATAAATATAAGAGCCGGATGGAAACCCTTGCGGAATTTGAAGTCCCCCTGGGATGGAGGCGGCAGTATTGCGGGGTACAGAAGCTGGAAGAAAAAGGCGTTGTCTATTATTTCATAGACAATGAATATTATTTCAAACGACCGGGTGCTTACGGCTATAATGACGAGGGCGAGCGGGTCGCCTTTTTCTGCAAGGCTGTTTTAGAGTCCCTGCAGCATCTGCCCGGCTTTTTTCCCGACATACTCCACTGCAACGACTGGCACACCGGGCTCATTCCGGTCTTTCTCCGGGAACAGTATATGGGCCTCCCGGCGTATGGCCGCATTGCTGTGGTTTTTACTGTCCACAACCTGAAGTTTCAGGGAATTTTTCCAAAGGCCATGCTTGCCGACGTCCTTGGTCTGGCAAATGTTAAGTCCGCCGCAGATCAATTGTTATTTGGCGATGTGATTGGTTTTCTGCGGGGCGCGCTCTGTTACAGCGACCGGCTTACCACGGTGAGCCCAACCTATGCGGAAGAAATTCGCACTGCCTATTACGGCGAGGGGCTGGATGAAATCTTTCGGCGGCGCAGCGGAATTCTCTCCGGAATCCTCAATGGTATCGACACGGACAAAGTTTCTCCCATCAGTGATGAATACCTCAGCGAAACCTACGGTCCTGCGGATTTTCGGCGGGGCAAGTCTGCCAATAAGCGATCACTGCAGAGAGATCTGGGGCTGGAGGGAAATCCGGACATTCCCCTGCTGGTCATCGTCAGCCGCCTGACGGAACAAAAGGGACTGGATTTGATTCTGGGGATTTTGGATGAGCTGCTTTGCGAAAACATCCAGCTGGCGGTACTGGGCGTAGGCGACGCCAAATATGAAAACGCCTTCCGCAGCTGTCAGGAGAGGCAGCCCCATAAAATGCGGGCCTGCATCACCTTTGATCCCGCTATGTCCTCCCGGTTTTACGCAGCGGCCGACATGCTGCTGATGCCGTCCAAATTCGAGCCCTGCGGCCTTTCGCAAATGGCGGCTATGCGCTACGGAACGGTGCCCATTGTCCGGGAAACCGGCGGTCTGGCCGACAGCGTGATCGCCTATAACCAATATGAAGAGACCGGCGATGGATTCAGCTTCGCCAACTATAACGCCCACGAGCTGCTCTTTACAATTAAGCGCGCTTTGGATATATTCTCCAATCATAAGGCTTCGTGGGAGGCCCTTGTCAGGCGGGCAATGGAAAAGGATTTTTCCTGGAAAGCCTCCGCGGAAAAATACGCAGGACTTTATCAGGAACTTGTTTCACAGCGAAGGGAGGTTTTATGAACGCTTACCACAATTCACAGGATACGGCTTACCGGGATCCGCAGGGCGCTGTGCCCTCCGGGACGCAGGTCACGCTGTCCCTTTTGATTGAGGGCGGCGGCCCGGACCTGAGCTGCGTGCTGCATCTGCGGCAGGAGGACGGAGATGAGCTCCGGCTTCCCATGGATCTTGCTGAACGCTCTCAGGGAAGGCGGCTTTTTTCAGTCTCAGCCGTCATTTCTTCAGTCCCGTCTCTGTGCTGGTATTCCTTTATCATTAGCGACGGATACGGCCGGGAGCTTTATTACGGCAACAACAGCCGGCGGCTGGGCGGAGAAGGATGCCTCTGTGACCGCCTCCCCCACCCCTTTCAGATCACGGTCTATACACCCTGCCCGGTTCCTGCGTGGTACAAAAACGCCGTTGTCTATCAGATCTTCCCCGATCGCTTTGCCCGCGATCCGGACTGGCTGGACAGACAGGCAAGAGCTGACCGCGGACCGGACTGGCTTGGTCCACCCCGCGTCATTCAGCAGAGCTGGCAGGACACGCCTTTCTACACCCGGAATTCCCAGGGAGAAGTCACTCGCTGGTCTTTTTTTGGGGGCAGCCTGGAAGGAATCCGCAGCCGGCTCCTTTATTTAAAGAGCCTGGGCATAGGCGCCATTTATCTTAATCCTATCTTTGCCGCCCGGAGCAACCATAAGTACGACACTGCCGACTATTTTCAGATCGACCCATCCTTTGGCACGGAGGAGGACTTTCACCGGCTGGCCCGGGATGCCCGCCGCCTGGGAATCCGCCTGATTCTCGACGGAGTCTTTAATCATACGGGGGCTGACAGCAAATACTTTAACCGCTTTGGAAATTACCGGCAGCCGGGAGCCTGTCAGGGGGCCGATTCACCTTACCACAGCTGGTACCGGTTTACCCGTTTTCCCGACCAGTATTGCTGCTGGTGGGGTGTAACGGATCTGCCGGCTGTCAATAAGGACGATCCCTCCTATCAGGATTTCCTGTTCGCAGCAAAGGACAGCGTGATCCGCCATTGGCTGAAGGCCGGAGCCAGCGGATGGCGGCTGGATGTGGCCGATGAGCTGCCCGACACCTTTATCGCGGAAATCAAAAAAGCTGGACGCTGTCAGAACCCGGACGGAGTCCTCATCGGAGAAGTATGGGAGGATGCCAGCAATAAAATCAGCTACGGCAAACGGCGGCGCTATCTTCTCGGTGAAGAGCTGGACGCTGCGATGAATTATCCTTTCCGCAGCCTTCTGCTGGATTATATGCGCGGTGCCGAGCCGGCGGAAAACACGGTGCGCGGTCTATTGAGCCTGGCGGAAAATTATCCCCGGGAAAACTTTTATGCCGCCTTCAATCTCATCGGAAGCCACGATCAGCCCCGTATCCTCACCCTGCTGGGCGATCCCCCGCAGGCTCTTGAAGACTGGCAGAAGGAAGCCTATCGGCTGCCGGAAGATAAATACCAGCTGGCCAGGCAGCGGCTAAAGCTGCTCTCCCTCCTTCAGTTTACCCTTCCGGGAGTCCCTGCCGTATACTACGGGGATGAAGCCGGCTGCCAGGGATATGAGGACCCCTATAACCGTGGAACCTATCCCTGGGGAAAAGAGGATCAGGAACTTTTGGCTCATTACCGGATGCTGGCCGCCCTCAGAAAACAGTATCCGGTCCTTACGGACGGCGATTACCGCCTTTCCTGGGAAGGGGAGCATGTATTTATCTGCGAGCGGTATTTTTCCGGCGGCAGCCAGCGCCTTTTGGTTCTTATCAACCGCCACCTCTTCGGCGAAGTCTCCTTTGAGCTGAAATTGGAAAAGGGAATCGGATATGTGCTGGACCTGCTGCGTTCCCAGGAGCTGAGACCCCGGGACGGGGTTATGCCTGTTGAGCTTCCGCCCTTATCGGCCATGGTGCTGGATTGCCGGGAACATTCGCCGCAGCCCCGCCTGCCGGGCCGCCGGGCGGGAGTCCTCTGCCATATTTCCTCCCTGCCGTCGGGCCGGATGGATCTCCATGGGGAAACCTTTATCGATTTTCTGGCTGACTGCGGGCAAAAGCTCTGGCAGATTCTCCCCCTCAATCCCACAGGAGACCAGGGAGGCTCCCCCTATTCCAGTACGGCCGTCTTTGCGGGAAACCCGGACCTGATGGAACCCTGCCGGGATTTTGAGACTGTCAATACGGCGGCTTATGAGGATTTTTGCCGCCGCGAGGCCTTTTGGCTGGATGATTTCGCCCTTTATACCGTGCTTAAGAAAAAATTCGCCGGCCTGCCGTGGCAAAGCTGGCCTCAGCCCCAGAGGGACCGGCTGGATTTAGATCAATGCAGGCAGGATCATGCCCAGTCTTTAGAGGCGGTCCGGCAGCAGCAGTTCCGATTTTGGACCCGCTGGAACGCCATTAAAAGATATGCCAACGACAAGGGGATCTCTATCATTGGCGATCTTCCGCTGTACACGGGACTTGACAGCGCGGACACCTGGGCTCATCCTGAGCTTTTTCTTCTGGGGGACGACGGCCTGCCTCTGGCCGGAGCCGGAGTACCTGCGGATTATTTCAGCGAAAACGGGCAAAATTGGGGAAACCCTTTATACGATTGGGACACGATGAAAAAGGACGGGTACGCCTGGTGGCAGCAGCGTATTTCCCAGGCAATGAAGCGCTTTGACTATCTGCGGCTGGATCACTTCCGGGGCTTTTCATCCTTTTATGCGATACCCCGGGGGAAAACGGCAAAAGAAGGCCTATGGCTTCCCGGACCTGGCAAAGAATTTTTTGATGTCTTAACAGAAAAGCTGGGCCCGCTTCCCATTTTGGCGGAGGATTTGGGTCTTTTGGACAGCCAGGCGCGAAATCTGGCAGCCCTGTGCGGATATCCGGGCATGCTGGTCTATCAGTTTTCCCGGGACGAAATGGCGCGGCTGACGGAGCAGGAGGCTGCTGCCAAGGTATTTTACACCGGAACCCACGACAATCAGACCCTTGAAGGCTGGCGCAAAGAAAATGCTACCCAGCCCCGGGGGAGTGATGCTATAATAGAATCACTGTACAAAAGCAGCGGTGCCTGGGTTATCACGCCCCTGCAGGACTTGCTGGGCCTCGGTGATGAAAGCCGGATGAACGTTCCCGGCTGGGCGGAAGGGAACTGGACCTGGCGTGCGGAGCCTGAGCAGCTGACCCGGGAGCTGGCATCAAAGGTACGCAAATGGGCATCAGACAGCGGACGATAGTTTGGCGCCATAGACGGCAGCTCCCCGGGACGGAGCCATTTCATCCAGTATGACATGGACCGGTATCTCTTCCAGGAGATCCCTGAGCCGCCCCTTATCCAGAAAAGCCCTTTCAAAAGCTGTTCGATCCAGCAGAGGCAAAATCTTGGGAGCAATGCCGCCTCCAAGATAGATCCCTCCCGATGCTAAAAAGATCAGCCCATAGCTGCCGCAGACAGCTCCCAAGATCTGGGAGAATAAGGCCATAGTTTCAAGGGCGGCCGCTTCTCTGCGGGAAGCTTTTTCTGTAACCTGCTGAGGGCACAGATTCCACGCTCCGGTGAGGGCGGCGTAGATGTTGACAAGACCTTGCCCGGAAAGGAGCCTTTCACAGCTGACATGGCCGTATTTTTTCCGCAGCACGGAGAAAATCTTTTGCTGCTGCGGGTTTCCGGGGGCAAAGTCCATGTGGCCGCCTTCCGAAGGGAGAACTTCTCCTTCGGCAGTCACCAGACAGACGCCCAGACCGGTGCCTAAAGAAATCACTGCCTTTGTGCCCCTTTGCGGACGCCCCGGCTTCAAAGGATGCAGGTTATCCGCCCCAAGGGCGGCAAGGGAGTATCCGACAGCCTCCAGATCGTTGAGCAGCAGGATATTGGGGATTTGGGGAAACTCTTTTTTCAGCAGCAGAGGGTCAATGCACTGGCCGGTATTGGTCAACTCCAGGACAGACCCCCGGACAGGACCTGCGGCGGCAATGCACAGGCATTCTGCGGATCTTCCTCCGATGACGGCGGAAAGCAGCTGCTTAATGTCGGTGACCGACCCGGTGTCGATCCTGTTTGTTTCCACCGGCACGCCGTTTTCCCAAAATGTGGATTGGGTCTTTGTTCCGCCGATATCCAATGTTATAATCATATGGGACCTCCGTGTCTTAAATATATTCAGTATATCACACATCAACTCAGGAAGTGAGGGAAGAGAGATATGTTAAATAAAGAAATCAATGACCGTTATCAGCAGTGGCTTTCCAGCCCATATTTCGACGAAGATACCCGGGCTGAGCTGGCGGCCCTGACCGATGAAAAGGAAATCGAGGACCGGTTTTACTGCGATCTGGAATTCGGGACCGGCGGTATGCGGGGGATGCTGGGCGCCGGCACCAACCGTATGAATATTTACCTGATTCGCAGGCTGACCGCAAGCTTTGCCCGGGTCATCGCGGATCACGGAGAAGACGCCAAACAGCGGGGCGTAGCCATTGCCTATGATTCCCGTCGTTTTTCCGAAGAATTTGCTCTGGAAACAGCGCTGGTTCTGGCGGCCCACGGTATCAAATCCTATCTGTTTTCCTCCCTTCGTTCCACGCCGGAGCTGTCCTTTACCATACGGTACATGGGTGCGATCGCCGGAGTCATGGTAACAGCCAGTCATAACCCCAAAGAATACAACGGATACAAAGTCTACTGGGAGGACGGCGCGCAGCTTCCGCCCGCACAGGCCGATAAAATCATGGAAAAAATGGCGCAGTGCGGCTGGGACGTTCCTGTCCTTTCTAAAGACGAGGCCCTGAAATCAGGACTTTTACAGATGGTGGGAAAGGATGTGGACGACCCTTATATGTCCTGTGTTCAGGAGCAGCTGCTTCATCCGAAAATGGATCAGGAAAAAGGCGGCAGCCTGAAAATCGTCTATACACCGCTCCATGGGGCGGGCCGCGTATTTGTGGAGCGGATTCTTGCAGACAACGGATTTTCCCAGGTCTTCACAGTGCCTGAGCAGGCGCAGCCGGATTCCGAATTTTCCACGGTGAAAGTGCCCAATCCCGAGGACAGCGGCGCCTGGGAGCTGGCCCTCAGGTACGCCGAAGAACAGCAGGCGGATCTGCTCCTTGCCACGGACCCGGATTCGGACCGTCTCGGCGTCCAGTGCAGGGACAGAGACGGCAAATATCAGCATTTGACAGGCAATCAGGTGGGAGCGGTTTTGGCCAACTATATTATCGGCTCACAGAAAGCGGAAAACCTGCTGCCTGAGGACGGCATCATGCTCCAGAGCATTGTTTCCACGGCTCTGACGGAAAAGATGGCGGAGGGATTCGGCGTGCCGCTGAAAAAGGTTCCGGTGGGCTTTAAATTCATCGGAGAGCAGATTAAAAAAATGGAAGAAGCCGGGAAAGGAAGCTTTCTCTTCGGCTTTGAAGAGAGCCTGGGATATCTGAAGGGAACTTACGCAAGAGATAAGGATGCGATCCTGGGAGCTGCGCTGGTTGCGGAGGCGGCGCTCTATTACAAGACGACGGAAGGAAAAACCCTGCCGGATGTCCTGGAAGATCTCTTTGAAACGTACGGCTATTTCCTCGATGAGCAGGTAGCCTGTACCCTGATGGGCAAGGACGGAAAGGAGCGGATCGGAAAGATCATGGAACTCCTCAGCGCGGATGATCGCAGCAGCCTGGGCGGGCAGAAAATCGTCAGCCGGGAATACTACGGCCAAGGCAGGCAGCTGAAAGACGGGCGGCTTCAGGATATGGATTTCCCCAAGGTCAACATTGTGGGCCTTACCTTTGAAAACGGCGGCTTTATCAAAGCCAGACCTTCCGGTACGGAACCCAAGATTCGTTTTTATTTCTGCATTGCCGGGACCTGCAAGCAGGACGCGGAAGAAAAGCTGGAAAAAACCAAAAAGGATTTCTTTTCCGCAATTGAACATCTTCTGTAATAGATAAGACAAGGGAGCTATCGTCTTCATGCGATAGCTCCCCTTTTAATTTGCTTACAGGATCACCTGATTGATAATGTTAATGGACAGCGGAATCGTCACCACAGAGATCAGGGTGCTCAAAAATAAAATCTTGCTGGCCATGGTCTGATCCTCGCCCTCCTGCTCGGCCAGCATGGAGACCATCGCAGCGGCAGGGAAACAGCATCCCAGCACCACCATCGCCTTAATCAGGGGATCAATGGGCAGGAATACGGTCAGAGCATAAGTCAAAAGCGGTAGCAAAAACAGCTTGTTGACAGCCGCTTCGATGACGATATGGTCCTTTACAATCTCCAGCAGATTGCAGCCTGCCAGCGTGGAACCGATGAAGATCATTGCCATAGGGGTGGAAACGTTTCCGATATACAGCAGATATTCATCCACCGGCCCGGGCAGTCCCACGTGGGTCACACTGACCAGAAATCCGATTACCAAAGCAATGATATTGGGATTGAACAATACCTTGAGAATCGCCCGGATTACAGCCCGGGGCGTGCGTTTTCTCACCTCGTCCTTGTTGCGCCGCATCAGCCGGACCCCATAGGCGAAGAAGAAAAAGTTCATGGCCGCGTTGTGGGCCAGCATCAGGAAAAGGCCCTCTTCCCCGAAAAAAAGCAGCGTAATGGGGAATCCCATAAAGCCATTGTTGGGGCAAAACGAGGAAAATTCCACGATATGGGAAAGCTCCCGGGGCGTCTTGCGCAGCCGGCAGTACCAGTATTCGTAGCCTGCGTAGATAAAGAAACAGGCCAGCGTCAGGAGCAGCATGAGCAGGAAATTGAAAACCAGCCGGCTGTTCATCTCCAGCGTGCCCAGGTTATGTACGATCATGCAGGGATAAGCAAAATAGACGATAAACTTATTGAGCCCGTGGTTCATGTTATCGTCTAAAAAATTGATCCTTCTTAAAAAATATCCCGTAAACAGAATCGCAAACAGAACAAAATATTTTGCGTACATAGTGGTCTATCTCCCTGAATTGTCAAAAACGGCTTGCGGCTTATTTCTTGAATGGCACGAATGTTCCGGAAGCTGTCGCTACGATCTTACCGCTCTGTTTTTCCCTGGCTACGCAGGTAGCGCGGATCAGGGTCTTGCCCATGCTGGTAATCTGGGTTGAAAAGATGAATGCTCCGCTGAGAAAAGGCCGGATAAAGCTGACCTGCAGATCGGCGGTGGAAACGCTGCCCTGCCCCTGAAAGGCCGCCGCGCAGACTCCCATTGCCGTATCGAACATGGACGCGATCGCGCCTCCGTGAATTTCGTTCCTCTGATTCCACTCCCACTCCTGGGTACAGAACAGAATGTCCGCCGTCATTTCCTCTTCATCGGCTCCCAGGAAGAAAGGGTCCAGCATATTGTTGAGCCGTATCTCCTTGGGCTGTTTTATATGGTTTAAAATTTCCTGAAAACGTGCTTCCATATATGTAAAATCCTCCTTTAAATAAATTTTTTCGTTTGCGCCTTTTTATGCGTACTCTTTATTATAAAACAAAAAGTACGAATGGACCACTAAAACAAATTTTTTTCGTTATATTATTGAAAACAGAGAGAATGTCTGCCGATCAAAGATTGGAGACATTCTCTCTGTTTATATATTGTTAATGTTAAAAGAAGGTCGTATTTCTTAAAAATAGATCTGGCCCGCTGATTTACAATAGTCGTTAAATTCTTCTCTCAGCTGGTCTCTGAATTTCGGATGGGCAATTCCGATTAGCGCTTCCGCTCTCTGTTTGATAGATTTGCCAAACAAATGGGCAATGCCGTATTCCGTAACTACATAGTGTACGTCCTGCCTTGTGGTAGTGACCGGAGTTCCTGGTTTGAGTACAGCGGAGATTCGGGAAATTTCGCCGCCTTTGGCCGTTGACGGCAGAGCAATAATCGGTTTCCCATTTTTCGCCTGCTCAGCGCCTCGAAGAAAATCCAGCTGTCCACCCACTCCGCTGAAGGTTTTCGAGCCAATGGCATCGGCTACCACCTGCCCCATGAGGTCCACCTCCAATGCTGAATTGATAGCGACCATATTATCGTTTTGGGCAATGACAGCGACATCATTGGTGTAGTCCACCGGCATCAGCTGGATCATGTTGTTGTTATCCACATATTCATACAATTCCTTTGTTCCCTGCACGAAGGTGGAAGTAATCTTTCCCCGGTTAATGGATTTTTTTCTGCCGTTAACGATACCCGCTTTTACAAGGGGAATCAGATTATCGGAAAATACCTCCGTGTGGATTCCCAGGTCTTTTTTATTTTCCAGAAACTTAAGAATCGCGTTGGGAATGGTTCCCTGCCCCATCTGCAGAGTAGCTCCGTCCTCAATCAGGGTCGAAATATTATAGCCGATTTTTTCGGCTACCGGATCGTCGCTGCTGATGAGCGGGATCTCATAGATATCCTCGTCATGCTCTACGAAATAGTCAATATCCGATACGTGTACCAGAGTATCGCCGCACAGGTGAGGCATTTTGTGATTGACCTGTGCGATAGATACCCTTGCTTTCTCAATGGCTACACGTGTCTGATCGCACGAGGTTCCCATATTGACATAGCCGTTTTCATCGGGAGGCGTCACCTGCACCAATGCGATATCGCAGGGCATGATTCCTTCACGGATAGCCCGCGGCTGCGCATAAAAATGAATCGGCAGGAACTCTCCTCTGCCCTCCTGGATGCATTTTCTGTTGTTTTTTCCGCAGAAAAAGCTCACATTGACAAAGGCCTCCTTGTATTCGGGAGCCGCATAGGGCGCATCGCCTATGTTAAGGCCCTGGTTGATTCTTACGCCCTGCAGTTCGTCCTTTCTTTCCAGCAGTTTGTTAATCAGGTACTGAGGCTCTGCCGCTGCGTGAGCAGGTACGATACTGTCGCCTGATTTTATATGGCTCAGCGCCTCCTCAGCGCTGACAGTTCTTTCTCTATATGTTTTTTTCCAGTCCATCTTATATCAGTGTCCTTTCTGTCCGGCGCTTTTCAGCGCATTGCCAGCGTCACCAGTCCTGTCGTAGAGACTTCGCCCTTATTATGGACGACAGCTTCACAGGTAACGACTGCTTTCGGTTCGTTTACTTTCACAATTTTTGCTTCAATCTCAATTTTATCGCCGGGCTCAATCTTTCTTTTGAACTTCACCTGATCAATGCCAATGAAAAGAGGCACTTTGCCCGCGTATTTGTCCATGGACAAAAGCAGCACATCCGCGGTCTGCGCCATGGATTCCACGGTCAGCACGCCCGGCATCACCGGCTCGCCCGGGAAATGTCCCCGGAAAAAATCCAGCTCCGGATCCAGATAAAAGGCTGTTCGGATTGTCTCGCCGGGTACCATTTCCAGCACCTCGTCTATTAAAAGCATTGGCTCTCTGTGTGGGATGATTTCTTTAATCTGGTTTTTATTCATTTTAATCGTTTCCATTTTATTTCTCCTTTTTATGGCTGATATCGTATGCCGAGACCGCGGCTCCGATGGCACCCACTGCCTGGCAGTAGGGGGCTACCGCAACCTCGCAGCCCATTTCCTTTGACATACATCTTACCATATCCTGGTTCAAAGCGACACCGCCGGTCATGACCACTTTGGGTTCGTATCCGACTCTTCCGGCCATGCCCATAACACGTTTGGCAATAGCCATATGGGCGCCTCTCGCGACATCTGATACCTTTTCACCCGCAGAAAGCCTTGAAATAACTTCACTCTCAGCAAAGACTGTGCAGACGCTGCTGATCGATATTTCTTTTGTGGATTTTTCGGCAAAGGATGATAGTTCGTCAATCCTGCAGCCGAGGACTCTCGCCATGACCTCCAGAAAGCGGCCGGTTCCGGCAGCACATTTTTCATTCATGACAAAGTTGGCCACCTGCCCGTTTTCGCCCAGCTTGATCGCTTTTGCGTCCTGCCCGCCGATGTCGATGATAGTGTGGATATCCTCCATTAGAAAGCTTGCGCCTTTTGCGTGGCAGGTAATCTCCGTAATCTGTTTATCGGCGCCCTTAAAATTGATTCTTCCATAACCGGTGGCAACGACGAACTTGATATCTTCTTTGCGCGCCCCTGCCTGCTCCATTGCGTCTTTCATCACCTCTTCATAGGCGTCTGTTCCGGTGCCCAGATTGAGAACAGAGACTGCCGCTATTCTTTTTTGTTCGTCTAAAATGGCAACCTTCGATGAAGATGAGCCAATGTCAATTCCTAAATACATCGTCCTTTCCCTTTCTGCGTTGTCCCTGCCTCTTAAGCAAGCATCTCCGCAAAGCTCTGAACTCTGGTTCTGATCTGCTCAAAGGAATCCATCTGCTGATCAATCTCCAGATACAGCATCGGTATGCCTGCTGCTTCCAGCTCTTTTTTATAGATTGGGTAGTCGAATTCCTCAGGATCACAGAACTTCATCATGAAGATTACAACTGCGTCGGCTTCCTTCTCTTTCACCATGTCAATGAGCATCTGTCCCCTGGATTTCTCCTCTTCATAGAGAAAGGTATCTCCCCGCTGATCGCAGATTCTTCCGGCCATCCTTTGCCATACGCTGCCCTCTGTTCCTCCCGGAGTGCGGAATTGTCTCGATTCCTGAGCCAGGTCATCGGCAGCAAACGCCAGCTGATTTTCTTCAAATATATCCAGCAGCTCCGCGGGCTCCGCCAGAAGCCCGGTGACGACCACTCGGTTTCCGGCAAACGGTTTCTTTTCTTCGTCTTTCAAGCCAGCGATAATCTCACGTATATCCTGCGTATATTCCCTTTTATCCATGAAGTATCCGGCTTTAATAAGCAGATGCCTCCTCTTGGCTCCAATGATCTGAGGATACTCGGCCGCCGTATCGGTAAATTCCCTCATGGTCCGTCGGTATTCTTCGTAAAGCTCCCAGGCTTCTTCCAAATCGTCATCGCTGAGTGTACGACCTGTTATTTTTTCCATTTCTCCCTTTACCCGCTGTAATTCCTCAGTCATATATACAAAACCTGCGTCAATGCTGCGGTTTTGGGGATAAACAATCGGTACGATGGGTATATGGGGAACCGCGGCCTTCCAGTTTTCGCAGATACATTTCAGCGTATCGCAGAAGGTAGGAAGGATAATTCCCTTCAGCATGTTATAAGTCCCCTTCAAGCCGTATTCGATGTTGGAGCGCATGATGGAGCAGCAAAAGCTCTGCAGGTATTTATCCGCCAGCTTCAGCTCTGTTTTTCCGCCCCACATGCCTACGGGCAGAAGACCTGCCGCATAGATGATTTCTTCCGGCGTGTAGATCGGGAAACAGCCGAAAGCGTCCTTTCCGGTCTTACGAATCTGCTCGGTAACGGTCTTTGCCGGGTGGAGAGCCGCGGTTTCTAATTTCTTAATAATATCCTGGTAGCTCATCTTAACCCCTCCTCTTCGCTTCCTTGTTTTTTTCCATCATCTCGACCAACGCCTGGATTCTTGTCTCGTACTGCGCCTCTGAGAAATTCCTGGGGTCCGTCTGGTCTCCGTCAAACACAACTGAAGGAATTCCTGTTGCTTCGGCGATTCTTCTCTGAACCTCATACTGGCGGAAGTCCATCAGCTTGCAGCTTCTGTTGGAGTGATAAACGATTCCCTCTACGCTGAAATCATCGACCAGTTTTTTCATATTGTCGGTGTCGTAATCCAAATTGCGGTTGGCATAGTTGGATGCATAGGCCTTTGCCATACCGGAAAGATCATTGGTCTCGTAGCGCACATTCCAGGATTCGGGATAAGTGGACGTTACCATATTGATGCCGTATTTTTTCAGAGTTTTGAAGGTTACGGCCAGATGCGGCCAGCAGGCGATCCCGTCCCAGATGATCCGATACTTTTCCTCAGCGGAGTTCCAGGGTCCCTTTCCTTTCTTGGCTTTGGCCTCCATCTCATCGTGCCATAGCTTGAACAGCTTGTGTCCGTCCTCGTTACCTCTCATGCAGACAATCATCGCCATATAGTTAAACATATCAAAGCCGTTTAACGGCGATGGTTTTACTTTGGCCCAATCGGTCGCTTTTTTCCACCACTCACAGGTAGCATTGGAAAGCTTCATAACCTCACCGAACTTATCATAATCAAATTTCTTCTTCGTAAAATCCTCCAGCTGCTTAATGGCATATTCGATCTGCCCCCTCATGTACTTTACACTGTGGGCCGGCACCTCGTATGTATGGTTAAATGGCATGTCAAACATAATCAGCGGTATATTCAGCTTTTTTGCCAGATTTTCATACCATTTAATGACCGTATTGCAGATGTTGCTGCAGCAGAAAATCAAATCCGGAAGCGGAATGTCCTGCGCCTCGGCGTGTCGGATATCCGCGTATCCCATGTTTACTCTGGCATAGGAACAAATATCCGCGGAATAGCCTTCGGCCTCGGAATGTTCAATAAAGGTCAGCGCCTCTTTTCTTGCTCCGATGGCAGCCGCGTGATTCTCTGGGTAAACGGTCACCAGACCCATTGTTTCCAGCAGTTCCTGCGGGCAGATCGAAGTGGCCCAGACGACGGGTCGTCCCTCTTTCTTAGCTTGCAGAGCACCTTCATAGTGCTTTGCCACCAGATGATTGAGCATTTCTTTTGATGTCATAATTGTGTCGCCTCCTCTTGGCTATTTGTTCTGAAAGGCCGGCTTTCTCTTTTCGAGAAACGCACGCATACCTTCTTTTTGGTCTTCGGTGGTGAAAAGTTTTGCCCAGTTTGCTGCCTCAATGTCAATACTTTTGTTTTGGTCCGGCTCTTCCTGGCCCGACCTGATTGTAGCTTTAGCGGCGGCCAAAGCAATTGGCGCTCTTTTAGCCAGCTTTTTAGCCAGCTTCATAGCTTCATCAAAGACCTGATCGTCCGCAGTCACGCGATTGACAAGGCCCATTGCCTCCGCCCTCTCTGCCGTGATAACGTCGCCTGTAAAAATCAGTTCCTTCGCTCTGGCTTCGCCGATGATCCTTGGAACGCGAACCGTTCCTCCTGCTCCGGGCATGATTCCCAGTGTCACCTCCGGGAATCCCATCTTTGCGCCCTCACCGGCAATGCGGATATCCGCCGTCATAGCCAGCTCCATGCCGCCGCCCAGCGCGTAACCCTCAATGGCTGCTATGACCGGTATGCTCAGATCCGCGATCTTGTTATAGGTGGGGGAAAAGAGAAAGGCTCTCGCCTCCTGCTCATTGCACTCGATCATCTTCTTAATATCCGCCCCTGCGGCAAAATTTTTCTTGCTATGAAGGATGAGACAGCGAATGTCCCGATCCTTCATAACTTCTTCCACCAGATCATCCATTTCATCAATGATACTTCTGCTGAGGGCGTTTAAAGCCTCCGGTCTGTCAACGCTGATGATCGCGATGGTTCCTTGTTTTTTCAATAATACCTGTGCCATGTGGTCCGCCTCCTATTTACTGTAATCGTAGAAGCCTGCGCCCGTTTTTCTGCCCAGTCTCCCCGAATCCACCAGTCTTTGGATTACCGGACTTGGCCGAAAGCGTTCTCCGTAACCTTCAAACAGGATCTGGTCAACGCTTTGATTGAGGTCGTGTCCTGTAATGTCCAGAAGGGCGAAGATCCCCATCGGGTGCCCCAGTCCGTATTTACAGATTTTGTCCACATCCTCCGGCGTACACACGCCTTCTTCCACCAGCCTGCAGGCCTCCAGATAAAAGCAGTGGAACAGACGGTTGAGGCCAAAGCCCACCACATCTTTTACTTTTACCGGCTCTTTGTCGATGTCCTGCAATAATTGGGTGGTAATGTCAACTGTTTCATTATCGGTCAAAAGGGCCGGGATGACTTCCACCAGCTTCATGACGCTGGCAGGTGAGTTGAAGTGGGTGCCGATAAATTTACCTTTTCTCTTTTCCCCCACGGCTGATGCCAGTTTTGTAATGGAGATACTGGAGGTATTGCTGGCAAGGATTGTACTTTCTTTGCAGATTTCATCCAACTGTCTATAGATTCCCTGCTTAATTTCCAGATTTTCCAGTACGGCCTCTACGATAAAGTCGCAGTCCGCCATATCGGAAAGATCTCCCGTAGGCGTTACTTTTGCCAAAGAAGCTTCCTTTGCTGCCTCATCCATTTTTCCTTTTTTTATGCTTTTATCCAGGATCGCCGTCTGCTTTTCTTTACCTTTTTCCGCTATTTCCCGGGAAGTGTCGCTGAGGACTGTCTCGATTCCGGCCTGTGCGAAGCATAAGGCAATTTCCGCACCCATCATGCCGGCGCCTACCACGCCCGCTTTTTTAATATCCATTGTCTCTTTCCTCCTAACGTCCCTGCAAGTTTTCAATCAGTGTTGATACACCAAGCCCGCCGCCGCAGCAGGAAGAGAACATTCCGTATCTGCCGCCGCGCCGCACCAGTTCTTTCATGGCAAAGATGCAGACTCTGGCGCCGGATGCTCCGTTGGGATGTCCGAAGGCGATAGCTCCCCCGTTGGGGTTCCAATTTTCCATGTTCATCGTCTCTCCGGTCATATTTTCCATTTCCTTGATTACACTGAGATTCTGGGCAGCAAAGGCCTCATTACACTCATAGATATCAATGTCGTTCATTTTCAGACCCATTTTATTTAAAATTTTGCAATTGGAGTATGCCGGCCCGATTCCCATAATCTTAGGATCAACGCCAACATCCAGGCCCACTACCCATTTTGCCATCGGCTTATATCCCAGCTCTTCGGCTTTTTCTCTGCTCATCATGAGGACAAATGCCGCGCCGTCATTTCTTCCCGAGGAGTTGCCGGCTGTCGTCACGCCATCCGCGAATACCGGTTTCAGCTGTTCCAGCCCCTGCATCGTTGTCTGCGGCCGCAGATGTTCGTCTTTATCTACGGTTACTTCCGGCCCCTTCCTGCCGTATTTTACGGGAATAGGGAGTATTTCTTCTTTGAAATATCCTTTTTCAACAGCAGCCGCTGCTCTTTCCTGGCTCCTCAGCGCAAATTCGTCGCAGGACTGTCTGTCAACGCCCCACTTCTCAGCCATTAAGTCGGAGATGGCAATCATAGAGATATCGTCGGCATCGTCCGGCGCGAGGCGCAGCGGCGCCGCTGCGGGAGCAATCGCTTTATATGGTTCCACGGCTGTGGAATATTTGTAATATGTCTGGCTGTGAGATTCCGCTCCGCCGCAGACAGCCGTATCAATAAGACCGGCCTGAATCTGCAGGGCCGCATTGTTGATACAGGCGATGGACGAACCGCACTGCATCTCTATAAATGTGGATGATGTCTCATAGGGAAGCCCTGCCAGCAATGTGGCGTATCTGGCAAGGTTATGGGTATTTACGTCTCCCGACGCGCTCCCCGCGAATACGGCATCTATGGCGCCTTTTTCCAGTATCCCCGTCTTTTCGCAAAGGCCTTTGATGGTCATACCTGCCAGCTGTGCCGGTGTATACGGCCTCAGGGCGCCGCCCATTCTGCCAAAAGCCGTACGGACTCCGTCTACAATTACAACTTCTCTTGTCATGCTCTCACCTCCATTATTCGGCGTCCCACTGAGCGATGATCTCGGGGATGACCTTTTTCAGGTCGCCGCAGATGGCGTAGTCGGCCAGCTGCATCATCGGCGCTTCCGGGTCCTTGTTGATGGCCACGATGATATCGGAGGTCTGCATTCCGGCCAGGTGCTGGATGGCCCCCGATATCCCGCAGGCAAAATAAATGTTCGGCTTCACGGTGGTGCCCGTCTGCCCGACCTGATGCGACTGATCGATCCATCCGGAATCCACGGCCGCGCGCGAGGCTCCCACCACGCCGCCCACTTTTTTCGCGAATTCTTCCATGAGGGCGAACCCCGAGGCGTCCCCCAGTCCCCTTCCGCCGCTGCAGATGATCCTGGCGTCGGTCAGGGAAACCAGTTCTTTGGCTTCCTTCACCACTTCCAGCACTTCCACCCGCAGGTCCTCCGGGGCCAGCTCCGGAGCCAGCTTCACCAGTTCCCCGGTCCTCCCCGCGTCCTTCTCCAGCTTTTCCATGACGCCCGGGCGCACCGTGGCCATCTGCGGCCGGGTGCTGGGCGTGACGATGGTGGCCATCAGGTTGCCCCCGAAGGCCGGCCGGGTCTGCTTGAGGCCCTTGTCGCCGTCATCCGCGTCCAGCCCCGCCAGGCTGGCGGTGGTGTTCTTTTCCAGGTACTCCATGTAATCGGCGGTGTCGATGTCCAGTCTGGTGCAGTCGGCGGTGAGGCCGGTGTCCAGCCTGGCGGCGATCCGGGGGGCCAGGTCCCTTCCGACGTGGGTGGCCCCGAAGAGCACGATCTCCGGTTTTTTCCGCCGGATGGCGTCGGTGATCGCCCTGGCGTATCCGTCGGTGGTGTAATGGGCCAGCAGCGGATGGTCGATCTGATAGATCCGGTCGGCCCCGTAGGCGTACAGCTCCTGGATCAGGTGGTCCGTCTCATGGCCCACCAGCACCGCGCACACCTTCGTTTCCCCGCTGATCTCCCGGGACAGCCTGCGCCCCTCGCCCAGAAGCTCCAGGGCCACGTTCATCAGTTTTCCGTCTCTCTGTTCGGTATACACCCAG
>NZ_JANFXK010000244.1 GCF_024459955.1 Anaerovorax odorimutans | reverse complement strand
CTGCAGGGCATGAGTCCCGCAAGCGACGGAACCGTCCGCTTAGAATACCATATTCCTTCCAGAGGGCTTATCGGTTTCCGCGGTGATTTCCTCACCTCCACAAAAGGCACGGGGATCATGAACACAGCCTTCGACGGCTACGCTCCGTACAAAGGTGATATGTTCTACCGTAAGCTCGGTTCCTTGATCGCTTTTGAAGCAGGGGAAACTGTGACCTATGGAC
>NZ_JANFXK010000243.1 GCF_024459955.1 Anaerovorax odorimutans | reverse complement strand
ATAGTCCGTAAAAATTTCGGCAGTCAGATTTTCTGTAAATATCCCTTGACGTATTTTTTCATCATTTTCCAAAAAATGTGCCATTTGATTTTTTAACCTCAGAAAATATACTTCCATCGCCTTTTTTCCTTCTTGTCTTTCTCCTGCCGTAAACCCCAATGCATGCATGGAAAAAAATTTCGGATAACGGCTTCGGCTATTTTCAACACCTTCAAACAACAGG
>NZ_JANFXK010000242.1 GCF_024459955.1 Anaerovorax odorimutans | reverse complement strand
AAGCTGTTGAGTGAGCCGGAGACAACAGAAAACTATGAGGAGATCATGGACAGGACCGGCATCAGTGACTTTATTTTGGACAAAGAGCATTTGATATGGGCTTATGCCAGAACATTTCCCGAGGGGAATTTCAATGGGGATATCAGTGTCAAACTGGAAGAGAATCAGCCGGAAAACCGATATGTGGGCGGCATGTCCGTAAACAGAAACGGTGTATTCGGAG
>NZ_JANFXK010000241.1 GCF_024459955.1 Anaerovorax odorimutans | reverse complement strand
CAAACGCGCCGACACACATAAAGCCCGCATGTCCGAGGCTCAATTCTCCAAGTACGCCGACTACGAGGTTCAGCGACACAGCCATAATAATATAAATACAAAGCGGAACCATCAATCCTTCAAGAAGGCTGGAAATACTTCCGGCGTTGATCAGTGACTGCATGATCACAAATGCCGCGATAACAAGAGCATATGTGATGATATTATTTTTTGTAGTTTTTTTC
>NZ_JANFXK010000240.1 GCF_024459955.1 Anaerovorax odorimutans | reverse complement strand
CTCCAAAGATTGTAATTCTCCCTCCTACATTATCCCGAATCTCCTGCACTATCTGTTCCGGCACCTGAATCGGTATGACATCCATGTTTCCACTTGTCCGCATGACTTCTATAGTTGATTTATAAATCTTTCTTCTATCTGGTGAAGTCAATAAATACTCTGGTGTTTCCATAATTTTTCCTGTGATCTTTACTGTGTTGTTTTCCATCTTTTTTCTCCTATACC
>NZ_JANFXK010000239.1 GCF_024459955.1 Anaerovorax odorimutans | reverse complement strand
ATTTTATCATAAAAAGCGGGATACGAACAGTTGTTTGCAGAACAGATTACAAACTTTTATTGCATACAAAAATCCCGGCTTATAAGCCAGGGAGTTTTGTATGCTGGAAAATCTGTTTCAGACCATCGAATTTAAAACAATTTCTTCAAATATCCGTACCCTTCCCTATCCGGGAGTTTGACACTTCATCTCCATCCAATATCTTCCATCAATTCTCACAAGCGT
>NZ_JANFXK010000238.1 GCF_024459955.1 Anaerovorax odorimutans | reverse complement strand
CTGCGATTTTCCTTTTCTATTTATAATATAGCGTATAGGTAGGGAATTAAGGTTTTTGATACTAAAATAATAGGTGATTGCAATAATTTGAAGAAAAAAGTTGTAGGTTTGTCAAACATATGTTACACCCCGATCAATAAATTCCCTCAGAACAGTTTGTGGTGATTTCCACCCCAGAGGTCTCATGGGAAACTGGTTATAATCCCTACGGTTATAGGTTTGAAGC
>NZ_JANFXK010000237.1 GCF_024459955.1 Anaerovorax odorimutans | reverse complement strand
CTTCACCGGTCTGAGGAATTCCCTCAAAATTACCCGATACAATACAACAACAGTTTTTGCGTGGATAGTCTTGTAGAATAGTTCTTTTTTTCGTATACTGATTTTTAAGAGAAGGTCTTAAAAAAGAGAAAAAGTTTTCTTTTTCAGAGGAAAAACTTTTGGCGAAAGCAAGCTTAAAAGCATTTTCCCGTCTGTACTACAGGATTCGTTCATGCACATGAAAGGA
>NZ_JANFXK010000236.1 GCF_024459955.1 Anaerovorax odorimutans | reverse complement strand
GGAGCGAGAAATAGCTGCTATAACTGCCAGGCTGCTCCTGGTAGGGCCATGAAACTCAATGGGCATAATGATACTCCTGTCCGGTCATAAAGTCGAACATCTGAAAAGCGCTACAGCGCAGGCGATGTCGCAACAAGTGAGGGCAGCTCCGGGAGATCCCCGGAGGGGTGTAATTCCCGTGGAGCTGATTCGCTGTCAGCCGTTTGGTGATTTCCCGATCATGCTG
>NZ_JANFXK010000235.1 GCF_024459955.1 Anaerovorax odorimutans | reverse complement strand
GAAAGCGAAACCGTTCCACCCTCTCCAGTAAACTTGATCGCATTGCTCAAAATGTTTATAAGTACCTGCTGCAGCTTCATCGCATCGCCAATATAGCAGTCGCTCAGCACAGGGTCGATGAAACATTCATATCCCACATCATTGGCCGCAGCCTGCGTATAGCATATGGAATTGACCCCTCCCACGAATTCCTCCGTGGGGATCTCGTCGTTTTTCAACAGCATTTT
>NZ_JANFXK010000024.1 GCF_024459955.1 Anaerovorax odorimutans | reverse complement strand
ATCTGCGACCAAGGAGCGAATTCAGGGTCCATGGTCGCGGGATTCTGCAGCAAGCAACCGATTTGGTCGCAAATGGCCGCAGTTCAGAGAGGCATCTGCGACCAAGGAGTCAATTCAGGGTCCATGGTCGCAGGATTTTACAGCAAGCGACCGATTTGGTCGCAAGAAAAGGGGGAAACGATGGATAATTTTGAGAAAACGCTGAATTTAGAAATTGCCGTTCAGGAGCGGTTGCTAAAAGAGAGTAAAGCTGTAATTAAGCAGGCGCCGGAAGGCTATTTGACCGCACGGCAGCGGCCTGAAAAGACAGACTATTATCAAACCTGTAAGGGCATAACAGAAAAAGGCTGGGGGAATAAGAGCGTTAATATAAAGCATGATCCAGACAAGCTTTGTGGTCTGATCGAAAAAATGCTCGCAGTCAAAACCAGAAAAATATGCAATAAAAATCTGCCTCTTATGCATAATTTACTGCGGCAATACCAAACCTGTGACAGAGAAACGCTGATTCAGGAGCTGCCGCCCAAATATAGAAAAGCCTTGGAGCTTCGCCGGGAAAAACAGCTTCAAGAGTGGCTGGCCGCAGATTATATGAAATGCCCGTTCGATTCTAAAAGTCATATTCACGAAACCGCATGTGGGGAGTTGGTGCGCTCAAAATCCGAGGTAATTATAGCCAATGCGCTTTTTGGCTATGGCATTCCTTTTCGATATGAGGAGCGGTTTCCTTATCCCAGTGAGGATGGCGTTTTTTATTATCCGGACTTTACGATACGTCTGTTGGATGGCAGACGACTGATCTGGGAGCATTTGGGACTGCTCCAGGAGTTGGGCTATTGTATCGAAAATGCGCAAAAACTGCATACTTACCAGCGCAATAATCTAGTAATCGGAAAGAATCTGATTCTGACTCAGGATGATAATAAAGGAAACTGCAGCAGCCAATTTATCTTCCATATTATAGAGAGCTATATCCTGCCATACTTTACAGGTGTGAGACAGGATGGCAAAAGTCACGGAGCCTTTCATGGCTGGGAGAAGCAGCACAGATGGTAAAGATGGCGGATCGATTTTTCCGGACCTATTGACCCGCATTCAGCTGCAAATTCCCGTAGCACAGAAAGGCATCTGCGACCAAGATGCCAATTCGAGTCTCATGGTCGCGGGATTTCGCCGCAAGCAGTCAATCTGGTTGCAAACACCCGCAAGGCCAGAAAGACCTTGCGACCAAGGTGCCGTTTCGAGCCCCATGGTCGCGGGATTCCGCAGCAAGAGGCCGGTTTGGTCGCAAATCCCCGTGAGCCAGAAAGGGCTCTGCGACCAAGGTGCTGTTTCGAGCCCCATGGTCGCAGGATTTTGCAGCAAGCGACCGATTTGGTCGCAAATCCTCGTAGTGCGGAAGAAGGTTTGCGACCAAGGCGCCGTTTCGAGCCCCATGGTCGCGGGATTCCGTAGCAAGAGGCCGGTCTGGTCGCAAATCCCCGTAGTGCTGAAGAAGGTCTGCGACCAAGGAGCCAATTCAAGCCCCATGGTCGCGGGATTTGGCAGCAAGCAGCCGATTTGGTCGCAAAGCCCCGTGAGTCAGAAAGACCTTGCGACCAAGACGCCAATTCAAGCCCCATGGTCGCGGGATTCCGCAGCAAGCGACCGATTTGGTCGCAAATCCCCGCAGCCCAGGCCCGCACGCTGACCCCAGCGGCGCCCATCCTTCAACCTTCAAGACGCAACGAAAAGTAGAATCCATGTCAGCTCCTGTTGGTGGAGAATGTGCCGAGTACGAGTATAATGAGTTATATGAAAGGTAGGAAAAACATGATAAGCGTGAATTTACAGAGACTCAGGAAAGTGCATCAATATACGCAGGAAGAGCTGGCGGAAAAGTTAAACGTGTCCCGTCAGGCGGTGGCAAAGTGGGAGAGCGGCGAATCCATGCCGGATCTGGCTACCTGCAGCGAAATCGCCCGTCTGTTTGGTGTCAGTCTCGATGATCTGGTGAATTACCGGGAAGACGAGTCGGGTGTGATGATTCCTCCCAAAGGAAAGCATCTCTTCGGGAGCGTTACGGTAGGAGAAAGAGGGCAGATTGTAATACCGAAAAAAGCGCGTGAAATTTTTCATATAAAGGCCGGCGATAAGCTGCTGGTTTTGGGTGATGAAGAGCGCGGGCTGGCTATTGTGGCACAGTCCGATCTGGAAAAATTCTTCGACGCCCTTGCGCTTGTCCATGATTTTCCGAAAAAATAAAGGAGGAAAACATGGATTTTGCAATTAAAACCTGCGGATTGACGAAAAAATACGCAGGCAGGGCCGCAGTGGACAACTTGTCCCTATCGGTAAGAAGAGGGGAGCTCTTTGCTCTGCTGGGAGTAAACGGAGCCGGAAAGACGACGACAATCAGAATGCTGTCGTGCCTGACCAGGCCGGACGATGGGGATGCCTTTCTTTTGGGCAGCAGCATCAGATCCGATGAGAAAGAAGTAAAAAAGTGTATTGGCGTATCACCTCAGGAGACGGCCATTGCCAGGAATCTGTCGGTTAGGGAAAATCTGGAACTGATGGCAGGCGTCCACGGAATCAAGAAGGCGGAAGCAAAGAGAAAGGCGGATGAGCTGATTCGGCTTTTTGCTCTGGAGGAGATCGAAAAGCAGAAAGCAAAGACGCTTTCGGGCGGCTGGCAGCGGAGGCTCAGCATTGCTATGGCCTTAATCAGCGACCCGCGGATTTTATTTTTAGATGAACCAACCCTGGGACTGGATGTTTTAGCGAGGAGGGAGCTGTGGTCCGTAATACGGCAATTGAAAGGCCGTATTACCGTGATTCTCACCACCCATTACCTGGAAGAGGCCGAATCCCTTTCCGACAGGATCTGTATCATGAAAGACGGGAAGCTTTGCGCCATTGGTACGGAAAAAGAGCTGCGGGAACAAACCGGAGCAGCCAGCTTTGAAGATGCCTTCGTGTATCTGGCGGGAGGAGGCGATTTGCAGTGAAAATGCAAGTTTTTGCGGGTCGTACCACAAAAGAAATTTTACGTGACCCGATATCCATGATCTTTGGCATTGGCTTCCCGGTGATTCTGATCCTGCTGCTGACAGCGATCAACCGCAATGTGCCAGAACCAATTTTTCAACTGGACCGATTGACCCCGGGAATCGCAGTGTTCGGCCTTTCTTTTATGGCGCTCTTTTCCGCCCAGCTGGTAGCGCACGACCGTGAAACATCCATGCTGGCAAGACTGATGACAACCCCCATGTCGGCAGCGGACTTCATTCTCGGCTATACGCTTCCGCTGATTCCCATGGCATTGGCTCAGAGCCTCATCTGCTACCTGGTCGCCTTTGCTCTGGGGATGGAGATTACCGTTTCCGCTTTTGTTTCACTACTGCTGATGCTTCCGGTATCGCTGACGTTTATTGGCATGGGACTCCTATGCGGCAGCCTGTTCAACGAAAAGACCGCTACCGGCGTCTGCGGAGCGCTGCTGACCAATTTGACCGCATGGCTTTCCGGCACATGGTTCAGCCTGGACTTGGTGGGAGGAGCCTTTAAAACAGCCGCTTACTGCCTTCCCTTTGTCCATGCGGTAGACATGGGCCAGGCCGCGGTCACCGGAGCCTACGGCGACATGTTTCCCCATATATGGTGGGTGGCAGCCTATGGAATCGGGCTGGTGACGCTTTCTATGGCCGTATTCCGCTCAAAGATGAAAACTGCCTGAACACGCAGCCTTTACAAGTGCGAAAAATCAGGATAGAATAGAGTTCATACAGCAGAAAGAATACAGGCAGAAGGAGGCGGCCATGTTTGCCAGTTGTTTGGAACAGATGAGCGGCATCTATGATAATATGGACTCGATCCTGATTACAGACCGGGACGGGATTATAGAATACTGTGCTCTCATTGATTTGGAAGACCATACCGTAAAAAACGAAGGTTATACGGGAAAATATCTCTTGGAGGTCTATCCGGATCTTACGGAAGAGGAGAGTACGATTTTCCGTGTCATGAAAACTGGCGAACCGATCATTGATGAGGTGCAGACCCTTACGGACTGCAATGGAAAAACCCTGACCTTTTCCTGCAGCACTTATCCCATTGAGCTCAACGGAGAGATCATTGGGGCGGTAGAAGGAACGATTATGCTGTCCGAAAACGGGGAGCCATGCAGTAAACGAATCGGCAGGAGAGAAAAAACACAGGGCAGGGAAGATCGCTATTATTGCCTGGACGACATGGTGACCCAGGACCCGCACATGGAAGAAGTAAAGGAGCAGATTCTGCGCAGCGCTGCCGGAGAATCTACGGTCATGGTCATTGGAGATACGGGGACCGGCAAGGAAGTCGCCGCCCAGGCTATCCACAGCCACAGCAGGCGCGCAAAAGGGCCTTTTGTTTCCCAGAACTGCTCGGCAATTCCCGCGGGCCTTCTGGAAAGCACGCTGTTCGGAACGGTCAAAGGCAGCTACACGGGAGCGGAAAACAGAAAGGGCTTGTTCGAAATGGCCCATAACGGAACCTTGTTCCTGGATGAACTCAACTCCATGGATATCAGCCTTCAGGGCAAGATCTTAAAAGCAGTGGAAGAGCAGAAAATCCGGCGGGTGGGCGAAGAGGAGGAGCGCAGGATCGATGTGCGCATCGTATCGGCAGTCAACCGGGAACCCAGGGATATCATAGAGGAGCAGGAAATGCGGCGCGATCTCTACTATCGGCTGAGCGTGGTTCAGATCCGGCTGCCCCTTTTGCGGGACCGAAAAAGGGATATTCCGTTGCTGATAGATCATTACATAGAATACTACAACCGCCGGAGCGGTAAAAAGTTAAAGGGCTGCAGCAAACTGGCCATGCAGATGCTCATGAGTTATAGCTGGCCCGGCAACGTCAGGGAGCTGCGGAATGTGATCGAGTATGGATTCAACATGGCGGAAGCCGATGAGATTACGGTGAGGGATATTCCGGCGCACCTGCTATACGACAAAAAGCCGGAAGCTGCAGGGCCGGAAAGCTGCAAATGGAAAAAGGAACTGAACGAGAACAAAACGATTAATGAGATCGTGGGGGATTTTGAGAAGAATATCCTCCGCCAGGTTCTCAGTGAGACGGACAATATTACCGAGGCGGCGCGGCAGCTCCATATCAGCAGGCAGGCGCTGCGGTATAAGATGGAAAAATACCGACTGGAGAAATAGAACAAAGTCAGAGAAAACGAAAGAAATTTTGCGAAGATGCGCAAGATTTTTTTCGTTTTTGCTGTATTTCCCTGGCTGCTGATTTGTCCAAACAGCCGAATACAGCAAAACGACAGGCTTTCCTGCAGTTTTCAGATGTTGGCATGATATTTGCTTTAATTATATAAAAAAACATTTGGAGGTATAAAAATGAAATACGGTTGTCAATCTATGGTCGGAAAAATAGAATCTATTTTAATTAAAAAGCCGGAACAGGCCTTTATCAGTCAGGAAAATCTCAATAACACCTGGGAGGAATTCAAATATTTCGGCTGCCCGGATTATGAGAAGGTGCTGGAAGAATATGCAGTATTTGAGAAATATATCAAGGAAAATGTAGAAAATGTTTATTATCTTCCTCAGGATGACCGCACCGGTCTGGATTCGATCTATACCCACGATCCACTGAAGATCACCCAAAAAGGAGCGATCTACTTTCCAATGGGCAAAGCCCTTCGCAGCAAGGAATATCTGGCGACAAAAGCATATCTGGAGAGCATCGGAGTACCGACTCTGGGTGAGATCAAAGCTCCGGGGAAGATGGAAGGCGGAGACGTTCTCTGGATTGATGAAAAGACCGTTGCCATCGGCAGAGGCTATCGCACCAATGATGAAGGCATCCGTCAGTTCAAGGAACTGACAAAGGACATCATTGATGAATACATCATCGTACCTATGCCCCACGGAGAAGGAGAAGATGCCTGCCTGCACCTGATGAGCATCATCAGCTTTGTGGATACGGATAAAGCGGTTGTCTATTCCAAATTCATGCCTGTATTCTTCCGGGAATACCTGCTGGAAAAAGGATTTACGCTCATCGAAGCCGATGATGACGAATATGATTATCTGGGTACTAATCTGCTGGCTTTGGAGCCGGGAAAGGTGATTCTGATCAAGGGCTGCCCGAAGGTGGAGAAAAAACTGAAGGATCTGGGACTGACCGTCATGACTTACGAAGGCAAAGAGCTTTCCTACAGAGGCACCGGAGGCCCTACCTGTCTGACCTGCCCGATCACAAGACTGTAAATAAAAAGAAGAAAGGCTTATCTGCGTAATGGGAGAAAAAAAGGACATTTTAAGAGAAATCGATAAAGAAATCCGCGATATTCTGTATCGCTATATCAAGACCCAGAGCTTTACCTATACGGAGAGGGAAAAGGAAGCGGAGCAGTTTCTCATGGGCCATCTGTCGGAAATTCCCTACTTTAAGGAAAATCCTCAGTATTACGGAACTTATCCCATCCCAGGGGACTCCTTCGGCCGGGCGGTATGCTACGCGATGGTCAAGGGCAGGGGCGACGATACCGTTGTTTTCGTACACCATAACGACGTGGTGGAGATCGAGGATTTCAAGCTTTTGAAATCCTATGCGTTTTCCCCGGACGAACTGGCCCAGGAGCTGTATAAAATAAAGGACTCTCTGCCGTCGGACGCCAGAAAGGATCTGGAGGACGATACCTTTCTCTTTGGAAGGGGAACAGCCGACATGAAAGGCGGCGGAGCCATTCAGCTGGCGCTTCTGCGGCGTTACAGTGAGCTGAAGGATTTCAAAGGAAATGTGATCGTTATCGCAGTGCCGGATGAAGAAAACCTTTCGGCAGGAATGCGGGCCGCTGTGAAACTCCTGGAGGAATTAAAGAATACGTATGGTCTGAACTACAAAATCATGATTAATTCCGAGCCTCATCAGAGAAAGGACTTTACGCAGGGGATCTTTTCCGAAGGGTCCGTAGGCAAGCTTATGCCCTTTGTCTATGTCAGAGGATATCTTTCCCACATCGGAAAGGTGTTCGAGGGATTCAACCCGCTGAATCTGATGAGTGAGATTGTCAGGAGCACGGAATTGAATATGGACTTCTGCGATGCGATGGGGGCGGAGAGCGCGCCTCCTCCTACGTGGCTGTATCTGAAAGACAGCAAAAAACAGTATGATGTTTCCATGCCTCTTTCCGCGTCCGGATGTTTCAGCATCCTTACGCTGGATCAGACTCCCGCGGAAGTAATGGAAAAGGTGGAGACTGTCTGTACAAAAGCCTTCGGCAAGATCCTTGAGGAAATGAACGAGAGCTATGCCCGGTTTTGCCAGGTGGCCGAGCCGGTGGCAAAGGAACTGCCCTGGAAGGTGAAGGTGACGGATTTTGCCAGTCTCTGTGAAGAAGCTGCCGGAGCGCACGGAGCGGCCTTCCGGGAGAACTATGAGAAAAAGGTGGCCCACCTTTCCCAGAGCATGCGGGAAGGTACCATCAATATTATAGAAAGCAACTTCGCTCTGGTGGAATTCGTGTTCGATTATATTGAAGACTTATCGCCGAGGGTAGTCTGCGGTTTGATCCCGCCATATTATCCCAATGTTTCCAACCTGTATTTCGAAAAACTGGATCCTCAGGTGAAGACGCTGGCGCAGGATCTGGACGCCTATACCTGGGAAACGTACCGGCAGCATTATACGAAAGAATATTTTTACACTGGAATATCCGATCTGAGCTACACAAGCATAAGGGAGGGAAACCGCACTCTGGAAGCATTGGAGAGATCGATGCCACTGTTCGGAGACTTTTACAGCATTCCGGTGGCGGCTATCGAAACCATAACCATGCCGTGCATGAACATCGGCCCCTGGGGCAAGGATTTTCACAAACTGACAGAGCGGGTATGCAGGGAGGACCTGTTTGAACGGACTCCAAGGATCATCAATAAAGCCGTATCGCTGCTTTTGGATGATCCGTCGCTGGCGTAAGCCGGCCGGTTTTCACAGAAAGGAGAAATCACATGAGTGAAGCCAAAGAAAACAATAAACTTCAAAGAAAGCTGAAACCGAGGCAGATGAATATGATCGCCATCGGCGGGGCTATTGGGACCGGGCTCTTTGTAGCCACCGGTTCCTCCATCAGTACAGCAGGGCCGGGAGGCAGTATGGTTGCCTACGGAATTATTGGAATCGCCGTATACTTTGTTATGACCGCCCTGGGTGAAATGGCGACCTACCGGCCTGTACCTGGCGCCTTTGAGACCTATTCCACCGATTACATCGATCCGGCCTTCGGCTTTGCCATGGGCTGGAACTACTGGTATTGCAGCGCCATGACCGTTGCTACGGAGCTGGTGGCATCGGCCATTGTCATGAAATTCTGGTTTCCGGATAGTTCGTCGATCATGTGGAGCGCTATTTTTATCGTTTTGCTGCTGGTCCTGAACATGTTTTCAGCCGGTATTTTCGGCGAAGCGGAATTCTGGTTCGCGGGAATCAAGGTAGTGACCATCATTATTTTCCTGGTAGTGGGCGTCCTGATGATCATTGGCGTATTCAAGTCCGAAAGTCCAGGATTCAGCAACTGGACTCTGGACGACGCGCCGTTTGTCGGAGGCGGTTTCGCCATATTCAGTATTTTTATGGTGGCCGGTTTTTCCTTTGTAGGCGTTGAAGCCACCGCCATTGCCGCAGGAGAATGTGTCAACCCTGAAAAAACAGTACCTAAAGCCATTAACAGTGTGTTCTGGCGTATCCTGCTGTTTTACATAGGAGCGATTTTTGTAGTGGCTACTTTGATTCCTTATACGAATCCTGACTTGCTTAATGCGGATATCGATAACGTGGCGGTTAGTCCTTTTACCATTATTTTTGAAAAGAGCGGCATTGCTATGGCAGCCTCGGTAATGAACGCGGTCATTCTGACCTCAATACTGTCCTGCGGTAATTCCACGCTTTATTCCGCCAGCCGCCTGCTGTTTTCCATGGCCAACTCTGGAAAATCGCCTAAATTATTCGGCAAGGTCAGCAAAAAAGGCGTACCAGTCGTTGCCGTGCTTTTTACAGCTTTAACAGCCAGCCTCTGCTTCCTCACTTCCCTGAACAGCGACAGCGCCGTTTATACCTGGCTGTACAGCGCTACCGGCCTGACCGGATTTCTGACATGGTTCGGTATTTGTATCTGCCATCTGAGATTCAGAAGGGGTTTCAAGGTTCAGGGAAAGGATCTGGCCGAGCTGAAATACAAGACAAAGTTATATCCCTTTGGTACGTGGTATTCTTTGATTGTCTGCACAATCGTAATCTTGGGCCAGGGCTATTATGCCTTCACTTCTTCCGGCGTAGACTGGTACGGAGTTCTGGTTACCTATATCGGCCTGCCGATTTTCGTGGCCCTGTATATCATTCGCAAAATTGTCAAAAAGACCAAAATCATATCGGCAACGGAAATGGATCTATCCAAAGATCCGGTACAGCAGGAATCGCCAAAAGTGGGTTAATCATAAAAAATGAACGTTCCTTTTAAAAGTAACCGCAGCAAAAGAATTGACAACCCGGGTCCGGGGAATATATACTAAAGAGTGGGAAAATTTATGCTATATTAAATAAAAAGGAGAACTGTGCATGTTTAATTCACTGGTAGAAGCAAAACGATTTATAGAAGAAAAGCGGATACAGATGGTCGACTTTATGATGATTGACCTCAACGGCAGATGGAGACATCTGACCATTCCTGTAGATCGTTTTACGGAAGACACTTTTAAAAACGGCATCGGCTTTGATGGCAGCAACTATGGGTTCGCGCCGGTAGAGAAGAGCGATATGGTATTCATTCCGGACCTCTCTACCTCTTATGTGGACCCTTTCATGGAAATCCCGACCCTGGCTATGATCGGCGACGTATATGTAATCGATGTGCCGAACAACCGGCCTTTTGACCAGGACCCGAGAAACGTGGCAAAACACGCGGAAGAATATCTCGTAAAAGCGGGCATCGCTGATGAGATGAAGATCGGACCGGAATACGAATTCCATGTATTCGATCACGTAAGCTATTCCACAGCGCCCAATGAATCCAGCTATTATATTGATACTGAGCAGGCTGAATGGAATAAAGAGGACCGGGACTTTAACTTGGGATACAAGATGCCCCATAAAGGCGGATATCACATGGCGCCGCCGCAGGACGTACTGTATGATTTCAGAAGCAGAGTCTGCATGCTGATGGAAAAGCAGGGCATCCGTGTTAAATATCACCATCACGAAGTAGGCGGACCGGGACAGCTGGAGATCGAAGTGGAATTCGGTTCCGTAACAGAGATGGCCGATAAGACGATGATGACAAAATATCTGATTAAGAACGAAGCCATTGCCGAAGGAAAGACTGCTACCTTTATGCCAAAGCCGATCTTCGACGAGGCAGGAAACGGCATGCACGTTCATATGCAGCTGTTCAAAGGCGGAGAACCTCTCTTCTATGACAAGGATGGGTATTCACAGCTTTCACAGGACGCGCTGTATTTCATGGGCGGTATTTTAAGACATATCCGTGCGCTGTGCGCCTTTACAAATCCGAGCACCAACTCCTTCAAACGTCTGGTGCCTGGCTACGAAGCTCCAGTTACAATCGGTTTTGCGACAGCCAACAGGAGCTCCGTTATCCGTGTGCCGGCATATGCCAAAGATCCGGATAAAAAACGTTTCGAAATCCGTAATCCGGACGGCACCTGCAATCCGTACTATGCGTTTTCCGCTATCCTGATGGCGGGCTGCGATGGAATCAAGAACAAAATCGATCCGGTAGCGGAAGGCTATGGGCCGTATGACTTTAATCTTTACAACTTATCCGAAGAGGAAAAGAAAAAGATCAAGAGCCTGCCGAGAACGCTGGACGAAGCTCTGGACGCGCTGGAAGAGGATCATGCCTTCCTGACAGAGGGCGGCGTGTTCCCGGAAAAGCTGATCGAGATCTGGCTGATTAATAAGCGTGCGGAAACGAAGAAGCACAGTCTGATGCCGACACCGATGGAATTTGACATGTACTACGATCTGTAAGAAAAGAGACGACGTTTAAACAAGGCCTTGTGATAAAGGTCTTGTTTTTTCGATTGTCGGCAGGAAAAAATCCACTCTGGAGGCAGAACAAATGAAGAAATATCTCGAAAAGCAGATAGAAAACTTTATTCGAAAGTACGAATCCAAGTCGCAGACAAAATGGGGAAAGCCGCTGGTTGGGTTTGCCGACGCGGACCTGACCAGTCTGAAATCTGTAATTTCACCAGCACATGCCACCGGACAGGATGTCATTGAGCGTCCGACGGTGATCCTGGCCTATTTCGTGCCTTTCTTAAAGGATATGGCGCAGACCAATATTGAAGCGGGTACGGCATCCCCTCAGTGGGCCCTGGGCTATGAGGAGACCAACGCTATGTTCGGTGAGCTGAATCAGCATATTATCAACCTTTTGAAGGGGGAAGGATATCGGGCGGCTGTTTCACCGGAAGCGGGAGCTTTTGACAGGGAACTTCTCATCAGCAACTGGTCGCAGCGCCACATCGCCTATGCGGCAGGCCTTGGCACCTTTGGGCTCAATAATATGCTGATTACGAAAAGGGGCTGCTGCGGACGAATCAGTACAGTTGTCACGGATCTTCCCGTGACCCCGGACAGTCCCATGAAAGAAGAACTGTGTATTTATAAGCGGTCAGGAAAATGCGGCCTCTGTGCCGACCGATGCCCTTCCGGGGCGCTGACGCGAAATGGATACGACAGGGAAAAATGTTTTCAGGTTTGCCGGGAAAATGCCGCGATTTACAATAGCTTTGGAAATTCCTATGCTTCGGAACCGGGACAGCCCGCGGAAGATACCGGGAGCGAAGTCTGCGGCAAGTGCGTAGCAGGCATGCCCTGCGCCTTCCTGTAATGGAAGCACTTGTTTCCTGAGGTGATTTTTGCTATATTGATACAGGCAGGAGTCTGTTTGTTGAGGAGAAAGGTTTGCGAAACATGGCCAGGGAAGGCATCATATTCAATATTCAGCGTTATACGATCCACGACGGACCGGGAATCCGCACGGAGTTATTTCTAAAAGGCTGTCCGCTCACATGCAGGTGGTGCGGCAATCCGGAGAGCCAGTCCCAGGGAATCGTGCCGGGCGTCTATACCGCCAAATGCATAGGAAAAGATAAATGCGGATTCTGTGAAACCGCGTGTGCCGAAGCCGGTAGTCTCGTATTCGAGGAAAATAAGCTGGTTTCCATTGACCGAAAACGGTGTATAAATTGTATGAAATGCGCCGACCAGTGCCCGGCGGACGCGATCAAGCAATGGGGCCGCAAAATGACGGCAGAAGAAGCCATGGAAGTGATCCGGCGGGATAAGGCCTATTACCAGAGCTCGCAGGGAGGTGTAACGGTCTCAGGCGGAGAGCCTCTGACGCAGAGCGAATTTACGGCGGATCTTTTTGAGCGCTGTCAAAAGGAAGGTATACATACATGTCTGGAATCCACCTTTTGCACGGACTGGAGCCTGATTGAACGGGTCGTCCCATATGCGGACCTGCTGATTACGGATATCAAACACATGGACCCGGAAGCGCATCGGAAACATACCGGCGTTTCCAATGAAAGAATCCTTGAGAACCTGAAAAGGCTGTCAAAGCTGGGCAAAGAAATGATCGTGCGTATTCCGGTGATCCCGGGAGTGAACGATGATATGGAAAACATGCGGGCCACCTGTGATTTTATAATCCGGGATCTGGGAAATCGCGTTTCACAGCTGCAGCTGCTGAGCTTTATGCGGCTGGGAGAGGAAAAATACGCCTCCCTGGGCAGGCCGTATCCCATGGGTGATGTGAATTTGGACCGGAAGCAATTTAATAAACACATACAAACGTTAGCAAATTATTTTAACGGCAGAGGCGTCAGCTGTACAGCGGGAACGACTGCCGGAGAAGATGGGGGAATGAAAGAATGAGCGGAACAAAGCCGTGCGGAACGGAAAGCTATGATCAAAGCTACGGAGTAGGATATCGGGTAGGACACGATGATTTTTCGCCCTACGAGCGGGTAAACCGATTGAGAAAAACCTTTCTCGACAGAGAATTCAATATTGATATACAGAGAGCCAGACTGATTACGGAGGTGTACAAAAACAATCCTGATCTGTCAGCCAAGCTGAAAACGGCCTATTCTCTGCAAAACATCCTTGAGAATGTTGACATTGATCTTTACGATGAGGAACTGGTCGTGGGGGAAGTGGCCGCGCCCGCCAAAGCCGCGCCGGTCTATCCGGAGTTTTCCGTCAGCTGGATCATAGACGAGTTAAAGCATCACCCCTTTGACCAGCGGGCGCACGATAAGTTTTTCATTACCGATGAAGACAGGGATGAGCTTTTGGAAATCCTGGAGTTCTGGGAGGGGAAGACTGTAGCTGACCTTGTGGACTCCCGTCTGACGGAGGATGAGAAGAAGGGCTGCGAGCTGGGCAAAAAGGTTTATATGACCAATCTCTATCACTTTGCGGGCGTTGGTCATTTTGTCATGGACTATCCGGAGCTTTTGAGAAAAGGATATAACGGTTACCTGGCAGAGGTGGAACAGAAATTAGAGGCTCTGAACCCTTCCGATGGGGAGTACCGGGAAAAGCGCGATTTTTACGAGGCCATGAGGATTGAACTGAAAGCGGCCTGCGGATATATCAAACGATATGCGGAGCTGGCGGAGTCCCGCGCAAAGGGTGAAACCAATGAGCAGAGGAAAAAAGAGCTGCTGCAGATTGCAGAAAACTGCCGGCAAATCGCAGGCGGACCGGCCCTGACCATGTGGCAGGCCCTTCAGCTTTGGCACTTTGCCACTACTATTACACAGATCGAATCCAATGGGCACTCCATATCCTACGGAAGAATGGACCAGTGGTTGTACCCATATTATAAAAAGGATATTGAAGAGGGCGTGATCACGAAGGAATTCGCCCAGGAGCTTTTGGAAGTCGCCTATGTTAAAACCGGAAATCCCTCCAAGCTGAAGGATAAAATGACAGTCGAAGTCAGAAGCGGCCGGGGTTGGGGCGGCGAGAGTCTGACAATCGGGGGCGTGGACGAAGATGGAAACGACGCTGCCAATGATCTGACCTTTATGCTGCTGGAAGCCTCCGCGCACACCAGAATGATGAATCCGTGGGTATGTGTCCGTATGCATGAAAAAACGCCTTACGAGCTGAAAGTCAAGGCAGTGGAGTGCATCCGCGCAGGGTACGGTCACCCCAAGCTCTTCAACGACGCACCGACGATCGAGGTAATGCAAAGAAAGGGAATGACACTGGAAGAAGCCAGAAACTATGAGGTTGTGGGCTGCGTGGAACCGGATCTGCCGGGCTACGAATACGGATTTCATGATTCTGCCTATATGAACATCGCCAAAGTCATGGAGCTGGCGCTTAACGGCGGCAAATGCATCGATTGCAGTAAGGACTGCCCGAGATTTGCCCAGTGCGCCGGAATCGGAAGCCATCTGGGGCCGGATACCGGAAGCCTTGCCGACTTTAAGAATATGGATGAAGTTTTACAGAGTTTTGATCGACAGATGAAATTCTGGACCGATCAGATGTGTCAGGGAATCAACGTGATTGACCGGGCGCACAGAGAGCTGAAACCGCTGCCTTTCGCTTCCGCTTTTTTCAACGATTGTATTGAAACCGGCAGGGATCTGGGCGAGGGCGGAGCCAGATACAACTTTACCGGGCCGCAGGCCAGCGGAATCGCCACCTGCGCCGATACTCTGTCGGTAATCAGCCAGCTGGTATTCGATGAGGGCAGATATACCGGAGAAGAGCTGCTGCAGGCCATCCGGGACAACTGGGAAGGTCATGAAGCTCTGTACGCGCTGGTCAACAGCAGCAAGGTCCATCATTATGGCAATGACGACGATTATGCGGATGAATTCTTTAAGGAAGTGTTCAACTGCTATTGCAGAAATATCGAAGGAAGAGAAAATCCGCGGGGAGGCACTTTCTGTCCCGGCGTATATACGGTAAACGCTAACGTGGGACTGGGCCTGGATTTGGGAGCGTCTTTAGACGGCAGGAAGAGCAGTGAGCCTCTTTCCGACAATATGGGACCGGTTCATACCAGTGCGGCTTCCCACGATATCTGCGGGCCTACGGCTATTTCCAATTCCGTGACAAAGGTGGACCACAGCAGGGCTACCAACGGGACGCTGCTCAACTGGAAATTCCCGCCTGAATGTGTGGCGGGAAAAGCGGGCCGGGAAAACCTGATCGGCTTTATCGACGCTTATTTTGCAAAGAAGGCCATGCACTGCCAGTTCAATATTATGAGTACGGAAATGATGAAAGCGGCCATGAAAAAGCCGGAAGATTATAAGGATATGCTGGTGCGTGTGGCGGGATACAGCGCGTATTTCGTGGAGCTGGGAAAACCGCTGCAGATGGATCTGATCAACCGCACGGAGCTGTCGTTTTAGTAAGGCGAAATTTGGATAAAAAGCTGCGGCGGCGGGGGGATCAGAAGTATTACCTCCGGCCTGGATATGGAGGCTGGTTTGCCGATAGGCAGAGAATGGCGCGTGCATAAAAATACAAAAAATGCGATCTGTGTGCCGGTCGGTGCCCACCGGGAGCATTGGCGAAAGCGGAATATGACAGAGAAAAAGATTTTCGGTACTGCGCAGCCGAAATGCCCTGTGGGCTTTAGAAACGGCTACAGGAGGATGCTGGCATATATGGGGATGGTGACCAGGCTGATGAGTGTGGAAAGACTGACCAGATTGGAAGCGTACTCCCCTTCCAGATCATAGTATTCGGACATGATTGCTGTCTGAGCGTGACAAGGCAGCGAGGCCGTAAGAGTAAAGACTTTCAAGGGTAGCCCGCCGATGCCAAACAGAGAAAATGCTCCCCAGATGATGAGCGGATGGAGCACGAACTTGCCCAGCATGATGATAACCTGGTCCACAGTGATCTTCGAGACGCCGCGGGATACGGATTTTGCCAGATTGGAACCGATAACCAGCAGAGAAAGCGGCACACAAATATCGCCCAGATACGTGAGCGAGGTTTCCAGTATAACGGGAAGATGCCATTCCAGCTCCACCAGAGCGCAGCCGATGAGCACACCGACCAGGCCCGGGCTGAAGATCTTTTTAACGGAAAAAGATTTGCCTCCTGATTCGGATGCCTTGCAAAGGGTATATGCTCCCAGGCTCCAGAACATCACAATTGTCACCAGGTAAAAGGTGAACAGATAGGGCAGCCCTTCGTGGCCAAAGACGATCTGATTGATCGGAAGCCCGATAAACATCGTGTTATTGAAGGTAAAGGTTGTTTCAAAGACAGCCCTCTTTTTCGGCGGTAATTTTAAAAGCCTTGACAGTAGCTTTCCTAAAAAATACATGAAAAAGAGGCTGGCTGCGATGATGAGCAGGTTCCAAAAGGCCGCCCGGAGCATGTCCGGCGTGAACCGGTTTTCTATGCTGACGATGGCCAGAGACGGAGCTGCGATTTGTACCACAGTGGTCGAAAATACTTTATTGGTATTTTCAGGCCACTTTTTTCTTTTTGTAAAGTAAAAGCCGACTCCCAGGATAATGAATACGACTAGTACACTGATAATTCCGTTTAACAAAGTTGTCACCTCACGATTACCATTTCCTATAGGATTCCAAGTCCAGATTATACTTTTTGATCTTGCGGTATAATGTTCGTTTCGGTATGCCCAGACGTTGTGCGGCACTGGCGACATGGCCATGCTCCTCCCTGAGGACTGCAACGATTCGGGAATATTCTTTTGCCGGGGAATCAAAACTTGTGTCAGATTGGGGGCAGGATAAATTTTCTTCCGGCTTCCCGTCAAAAGATCCCACCAGAGGAGAAATATTTTTCGTAAAATCCGTCCTCAGAAGGGAATTGAAAAGCTGCTCGACCGGTATGGTGTCATTGCCTGCTGTGATGAGCAGTCTTTCCACTACATTCTCCAATTCCCGCACATTCCCCGGCCACGAATAATCATTGCATTTCTGCCTTATTTCAGATGTTAAGGGATTTATATGAATTTCCCCGGAACCGTGGAGTCCCACAAAATAATCGATGAGGAGCGGAATGTCTTCTTTTCGTTCTCGAAGCGGAGGCATTTCAATAGACAGTACATTGAGGCGATAGTAAAGATCGCTGCGAAATAGTTTTTCTTTCACCGCAGCAGCTAAATCCGTATTAGTTGCTGCGATAATCCTTACATCAACAGCCTTTGGCTTTTTACCGCCAATACGTATGATTTCTTTATTTTGGAGTACTCTCAGTAACGTGGCCTGCAGCTCAAGCGGCATATCACCAATTTCATCCAGGAAAAGGGTGCCGCCGTCGGCTAATTCAAATTTTCCTGGATTCCCACTCTTATTAGCCCCCGTAAAAGCACCAGTTTCATAACCGAAAAGTTCGCTTTCAATTAAGCCTTTAGGGAGAGAAGCACAATTAATTGCGATAAAAGGGCCTTCGTACCGGCGGCTTGCGTTGTGTACGGCCTGCGCCAACACATCTTTCCCGGTTCCGCTTTCGCCAAGAATGAGCAAATTGGAATCATTTTTAGCTGCAAGGCGGCCCATATTTTTAACACCTTCAATACAGGAGGATTGGCCGATAATAGAATCAAAGGTGTACTTGGCTGTAAATCCACCGATTTTATTAACTAACTTATGCACCGTTTCAATTCGGTCGAATTTTAAAATGATATTCGTGGCGTCATGGGAATTGCATACCACATTGAGCATTACTGTAATTGTATTTCCGGAAGAATTATTAACGGTGGCTTCTTTATTATATATACTGTTTTTTGTGTAAAGAATTTCTTCAACAGTATTCATATCTGAAAAAATTTCATTGATATGAACGTTTAATAGATCATAAGAAATGTTCAGAATTTCAGAGGCCTTCTCATTATACTGGGTAATACGCCCAATTCGATTGATCAAAAGGATACCGCTGGAAAGAGAATTCAATGTAAATTGAAGTTTACTGTTGATTTCCGACATCTCTTCATAAGCCATTTTCAATCTGAGTTCTTTCTCTACGCCATCGGCGGCGGCAGTAATCATTCCCAGAGAATGGGCGGGAACAAGTTTGTATGGTCCAATTAGGGCCAGACAGCCTATCAATTCTTTGTTTTGCCCATAGATTGGCGCGGCGCAGCAAATGTAATCGTGATGGGTTTGGATGAAATGTTCTTTGCCATAGACGGCATATGGCGCACCCAGAGCAAGGCAGATCGCAATCCCGGAGGTGCCGACTATTTTCTCGGAACGAAGACAGCCCAACTCCAAACCAGTGTTATGGGCTTTTTTTTGAATCAATTCATCATCGGCCAGTAAGTCGATGACACATCCATCTTTATTCACCAGTGCTAGTGCGAAATTTGTACCTTTAACATAAAAGTAAAGTTTTTGCATGTGGTCATGAGCAATGGATATGAGGTGTTTGTTTTCTTTCAGCACATAGTCCAATTCTTGTCTGCTGAGAATAAAATGCTTCATTTCAAAGGGCGATACTTGATATTCTAAAGACCGCCTCCATGAGTCAAGGATTTCCGGCCTGATCGTATCGAGGCTTCTAGGGAGAGGTTCCTTTTCTTTTACATATTTGTTCCAGTATGTTCCAATAACGTCAAAATAATCCTGTGTAATTTTTTCCATTTGTAGCTCCTCCGGTGCGGTAGAAAAAACTCTATACTATAATATAAATGCAAGATCGGTGCCATTTTAAAGGATCCTGCTATTATGTAGCAACTGCGACTTAAAAGTGCCACAATGTCAAAAAAATGACATAAAAATGACATGCTTATAGCATCACTATAGCACAAGATTAAAAGGAAAAAGACAAAAAAATAAAATAATTGATTGAATTTCGGACATTTATTCGAGAAAATCAACATTTATAAGAATGTTATAAAAATTTTGGCATGATGATTGCGTTAAAATAAAAACGAGCACGACAATAGTACGCGTTAAACCATTTGCAAAGCAATTGCTGAGGAAATCGTGAAAGGAGAAGAAAATGAAGAAAGTAAGAGTTGGTGTTGTGGGGTTGGGAAATCTGGGTGAGCTGCACGTGCGGCATCTGCAGGATAAAATCGCCGCATCGGAAGTAGTCGCCATATGTGATGTATTTGATGAGCGAGTAAAAGCGATTCAAGAAAAATATGAGGTTCCCACAGGGTATACCGATTATGATGAGATGTTAAAAAAAGAGGACTTGGATGCGGTAGCGATTGTAACGAATGTTCAGACTCATAAGGATTTGATAATTAAAGCGTGTGACGCCAAGCTAAATATTTTTTGCGAAAAACCGCTTTCTCTGGATCCGGAAGAGTGCAAAGCAATTGAAAAAAAGGTGGAAGAAAACAACACAAAAATCTTTACGCTAGGATTTATGCGGAGATTTGACCCGTCTCATGCCGAGGCTATGGAGCGAATTCGTCGCGGAGAAATCGGTAAACCTGTGCTGTTCAAAAGTACCAGCCTGGATGGCGTTTCAGTAATTGATGAGTTGTTGGATAAATGTAAAAAGGGCGCTTTTCACCCGTGGTTTTTTGAAATGGGAATTCATGATTGTGACTTGTCCAGGTGGTTCCTGGGAAGCGAGATATCCTGCGCTTATGCAACGGGCGGAGCTTACGTGAGAGAAGAATTCGCCGATTATGATGATTACGACAATGGTATTGCGTTGGCCACAATGGAAAATGGTACCTGTGCGACGATCCATGTGGGAAAAGCGGCGGCCTGCAGTCACGTGGAGGCGGAAATCATCGGTACAAAAGGAACCTTGCGAATCAATGCGATTCCAAGAAGGAACAGAATGCAGATTTATAAGGACGGCTATATAGCCGAGGAGGGAATCGTAGATTTTCTGGAGCGTTGGGAAGATGCCTTCTATCTGGAGATGGCTAATTTTATCGACTGTGTGCTAACCGGGCGAAAGCCGGAAGTAACGGTTTACGACGGAACAAAAAGTCTGGAGATGGCCATTGTGCTTCATAAATCATACATGGAAAAAAGATTGATTAAAAAATAGGAGGGACTGATGGAAAATTTAACAAAAAAATCGGAAAACAGGCTGCCTGATAAATCCCACGACAGCCAGCGCGTACCTCTTTATGAGAAGTTCGCTTTTGCCTCGGGAGATGTCGCCTGTAATTTTGTATTTGGCTTTACCGGCAGTCTTCTGACCTTATTTTATACGGATTATGCGGGAGTTTCCGCTGCAACTGTCGGTCTGGTAATGCTGGTATCGAGATTTTTGGACGGAGGGTCCGATCTGCTATTCGCATGTATTGTAGACAAAGTTAAATCCAAGCATGGTAAAGCGAGACCGTGGGTCCTCTGGATGGCTGTTCCTTTTGGTATAACCTATATCCTGCTGTTCACGGTGCCGTCCGATTGTACGCAGGCGATGAAGGGCATCTATGTATTTGTAACCTACAATCTCTGTACAACGGTGGTCTATACGGCACTCAATCTTCCTTACGGAGCACTGAGTTCACTGATTACCAGAGATACGAGGCAGAGAGAATTTTTACAGGCATTTCGCATGGGGCTGTCTCCGATCGGTAGAATTCTGGTGACAGCGGTTTCACTGCCTATTGTAGAAGCTTTTGGCGACGGTCAGGGCGCATGGATCAAGACTTCATTTATTTTCGCCACAGTCGCAATAGTCCTATTGCTTTTCTGCTTCTTTGGGACAAAAGAACGTGTGGACTTCCGCGATTTGGAAGAAAAACAGGAAAAGAAAAAGACCAATAAAGAGAGCTTCCTTGTGATGATAAAAAATAAATATTGGGCCTTATGCTTGGGCTTATGGGGCGTGATGGTTCTGACCTCAACGGCGAACAGCACGATCCTTGGCTATTACGCAAAATACATCTTGGGAGATAAGATCTATGTGTCACAGATCTATACGGCGGAGCAGGTCGCGATGATCGTTTGCATCCTATTTGTCACTCCAGCACTGGTAAAGTTCACGGGAAAACGAAACATTACGATGTATGGGATGTTCCTGGTAATTGCGGCACAACTGGTATTGCTGCTAAATCCCACCAACGTAACCTTGGTGACAGTTCTGGCGGTCGTAAAAGGCTTTGGATATGGGCCGCTGTGGGGAAGCGTATTCGCAATGCTTGCAGATGCCTGTGAATATGGTCAATGGAAATTCCATGTGCGCAACGACGCATTCCTTTTCAGTGCAGGTTCTATCGGGTCGAAGCTGGGAGGAGGCATTGCCGCAGGTATGGTGGGCGTAGTGCTTTCAGTCTGCGGATATGACGGCATGGCATCCGTACAAACCGAACAATCGCTTAGCGCTATTTATTGGGTATATGTATTTCTTCCTATCGTACTGGCCGTAGTGCAGATTGTATTCTGCCTGTTCTATAAACTGGATAAAATGCTGCCGATGATAAACAAAGAATTAGCAGAACGGGAAGCGAGAGGTGAAATCTAAAAAAGACAGCATAATAGCGTGCCGATTTAGTGTCAAAAATAAGACATTGATGTGACGGATGGCAATAAAATGGCACAGATGACGGGCTGTGACAACAGATGTGTCAGCCAGCCAAGTCAATATTTAGACAAATAAGGTGGAACTGTGTCGATTTTAAGCCAAATTCAGGACAGATAAAGTAAATTGATAAAATCAAACTGATTGGCATAAGAATTGCGGTATTAAATATTCGTAGAATAATTGAATGAAAAAGGAGGGCAACAATATGCCAAAATCAGGATTTAATGGCGTTGATTTTGAATCGAACGTAAACTATGACAGATTGAGAAAAGAAAGGCTGGCAAAAGCCAAAGAGGGATTGAAAAAATCAGATCTGGGAGCACTGCTGTGTTATGACTTCGATAACATCAGATATATAACAGGGACCTACATAGGAGAATGGAATAGAAATAAAATGAACAGGCACTGCCTTCTCATTGATGGGGTGGAGGAGCCAATTCTATTTGATCCGGCATGCCCGTCCAAAAGGCAGAGAATTGACTGGATAAAGCCGGAGAATATTCTACCGGCAGTAGGTTCTATGAGAGGCGCTATTCCCAAAGAAGTGGGTATGATTGAAAAAGAGGCTGAAGAAGTCGTAGCGCTTTTGAAAAAATACGGCGTGGAAAATAAACCTCTGGGGCTGGATATTACAGATGTACCGATGGTCAGGGCGCTTGAATCTCATAATGTCGAAGTGGTTGACGGACAAGCTGTAATGGTCGATGTGCGGATTATAAAGACAGAGGACGAAATCGAATTGCTGAAAAAATCCGCATCAATGGTGGACGGTGTCTATTATGATCTGGCGAAAGCTCTGCGCCCGGGGATTATGGAAAATGAACTGTCTGCGATTGCCCATAAAAAGCTGATCGGATGGGGGTCGGAAGTGGTGGAGTTTGTTAATGTAATTTCCGGGCAAAGAGGTAATCCTCACTCCCATACGACCTCCAACAGAATGATTCGCCCAGGAGAAATCGTGTATTTTGATATTGGAAACACTTATAACGGATATAAAACTTGCTATTATCGTACCTTCACCTGTGGAAAACCAACGCCGGCCCAGGTGAGAGCGTACGACAAAGCATTGAAATGGATCAACGATTCAATCTCTGTGATAAAACCGGGGGCTACTTCCGCAGATGTAGCGGCCTGCTGGCCGTCCGCAACGGAGTTGGGCTTTAAAAATGAAGAAGAAGCATTCCTCTTGCAGTTTGCGCATGGAATTGGAATCGGTCTTTGGGAAAAACCGATTATTTCAAGGCTTTTCTCGCTTGACAATCCATTTGAGCTGAGGGAAGGTATGGTGTTTGCCATAGAGACATGGTGTCCGGCAGAAGATGGAACAGGCAGTGCGAGAATTGAGCAGGAAATCGTTGTAACGAAAGAAGGCCATGAGATAATTACCAAATTCCCCGTGGATGAGATAACCAGCTGCGGCCTTCCGGGTTGCCAGTTCCTGTAAACAAGCGAATTGGAGGAAAAAATGAGCAACATCGGGTGGATCGGTTTAGGCAATATGGGGAATCCCATGTGCAAAAATCTTGTTAAGGCGGGGCATGAGGTGACCGTATGGAATAGAACAAAATCGAAAGCAAAAGACGTTTTGGCAATGGGAGCAGCATGGGAGACATCTCCAAAGGCCGTTGCGCAGAAAGCAGACTACATTTTTATCATGGTATCCAACGGAGCGATCCTGAAAAAAGTTGTGCTGGGAGAAAACGGCATCTGTGACGGCCTTACGGAAGGTAAAATTGTAATCGACATGAGCACAGTGTCTCCCGAGGAATCCCTTCCTGTAAATGAAGCTGTTAAAATGAAAAAGTGCAGGTTTCTACGTTCTCCAGTGACGGGCAGCGTGGTGCCGGCAGAAAAAGGACTGTTAGGCCTGCTGCTGTCCGGGGACAGAACTGCTTTTGAGGAAGTGGAGCCGGTTCTGGATGTACTGGGAAAGAATAAATACTGGATCGGGGCGAAAGAAGAAGCGCGGGTTATGAAAATCGCTCTCAATACAATGGTGGGGAACACAACGCAACTGCTGGCAGAAGCCGTGACGCTGGCGGAGAAAGCAGGAATTAACGTGGAAACGTGTATGGAGGTCATTTCCGGCAGTGCGGTAGGAAATCTGATCGTTCAGTCCAAAATCGATGCAATCAACGAAGGTAAGTATGAACCTGCTTTCAGTGTAAAAATGATGCTTAAGGATTTTGATCTGGCGCTGGACGCTGCAAAACAATATGAAACCTCATTGCCTGTAACAGCGCTGACCCGTCAGTTTTATGAAGAAACGGTCGCCAGCGGAAGAGGAGATGAAGACTATGCGGTGCTGGTTAAACGTCTGGAAGAGAATGTAGGTATCAATAGGTAGTGCTCGGGCCGAAATGCGGTCCGACTCAAAATAAAGCGAAATAAAGAAAACTTAGGAGGAAAATCATGACAAAGAGAATTGCATTAGTAACAGGAGCAAGAAAAGGATTAGGTCAGGAGACTGCTGTAGAATTGGCGAAATTGGGGCACGATGTAGCTCTGGTAGCCAGAAATGCCTGTGTGGAAACGGAAGAGAGAATCAAAAAAGAGGCGCCGGGAGTAAAAGCTATATCCTATCAGTGTGACATCAGCGATCCAAACCAGGTTGAAAAGATGGCCGCACAAGTTGCCAAAGATCTGGGAAATGTGGATATCCTGATTAACAATGCGGGTATTTATCCGTTCATGATGTTTGAAGATGTATCCTACGATGCATGGAAAAAGTATTTTGCGACAAATGTAGACGGTCCGTTCAACTGTTGCAAAGCGTTCCTGCCGCATATGAAGGAGCAGGGCTGGGGAAGAGTGGTCAGCATCGCATCCAACTCCTTCTTAAACGGCGCAGATCCTAAGCTCTCAGGCTATATCTCAACAAAGGGAGCCGTTATCGGTTTGACAAGAGCGCTGGCCAGCGAATACGGTCAATACGGCATTACCGTAAATGCGGTAGCTCCAGGACTGTTCGTATGCGAATCAACGATCAAGGAAATCGGAGGAGAGCCAGGAGACGAAGGGGCTGACAAGTGGGATCTGATGTACAATCTGCAGGCTATTCCGAAGTACCCGTATCCAGCGGATTTTGTAGGGGCTATTAAATTCCTGGTATCTGAAGAAGCAGGATTTATGACAGCACAGACCATGTATGTAGACGGAGGTCTGGCAAGAGCATAATGATGTGAAACACGGAAGGAGAAATTATGTACGAAAATAAAATAATCGCCAGCCATTGGGCCATAGCGGGAAATCACTACTGCGGGGATCATGTTGAGATCGCGGATACGGATTTTAAAGAACGTATGGAGGTCATCGGCAGAATTGGCTTTAAAGGCGCAGGATTTGTAGAGGCGGATCTTTTAAATACAAAAGAAAAATATGGTTATAAAGAGGCCAGAAAAATAGCTGAGGCAAATGGTATCACAGAGATCGAAGTAGAGGTTTTGGACAAATGGTGGGACTATGACAACAAGGAAGCGCAGGAAAGCCGTAAAAATGTCTTTGAAGCGGCGGAACAATTGGGCGCGCGGCATATTAAAGTCTTTGGATCGGAGGGAGATGTTGAAAAGGATAAATTCATAGAAGAATTTGTTAAACTCTGTAAAGACGCGGAAGCCATTGGAACTAAAATCGCAATGGAGTTCATGCCCTTTAAAGCGGACATGGATTGCATAAAAAAAGGTCTGGAGGTATTCAGAGCTGCCGGCATGAAAAACGCCGGGTTTTGTCTCGATACCTGGCATACCTTTATGGGGCCGAGTACCTATGACGATATCGCATTGATTAAGCCAGAAGAAATTGTTACAGTTGAGCTTGTAGACGGCTATGCAGAGCTGGTAAGCGGAAGCTTATGGAGAGACACTTGTGATTACCGACTTCCGGCGGGTGAGGGCGATTTCAATTGTAAGGATTTTATTGGACGGGTTCTTGATTTGGGCTATAAAGGTACCATAGGGTGCGAGATCATTGCGATCGATCACCGGGAACTGCCGCTGAAACGCGCTGCAGCCAGAGCCTACGCATCGGTCAAACAGTACCTTTAATATGATGATGCTATAAGAAAGTGATAAAGTATTTAAAATAACGCATGGGATTTACAGCAGTAAGGAAAGAGATTTTTTCCTTGCTGCTGTATCTTTAAGAAAGAGGATTACTATATGACAGGATTTAAAATGTTATCTCAGCCGATCCATTTCGGTTCAGTAAAAATAAAAAATCGCTTTATCGTATCGCCAATGGTGATGAACTGCTGTAATGAGGACGGGACAGCTACCGAACGATTCATCGCTTACCACGAAGAAAAAGCAAAAGGAGGGTGGGGACTGATCGTTACGGAAGACTATGCCGTAGACCCTTCGGGAAGGACCTATCAGTATCTTCCGGGACTTTGGTGTGATGAACAGATTCCATCCCACAGGACTCTGACTGACAGAGTTCATGCGGCCGGTGCAAAGATCTTTGCACAGATCTTTCATGGAGGTCGCCAAACCGAAGAGTGGATTATTGGACAGCAGGTATGGGCCCCATCGCCGATTCCTTGTCCGGTCAAGAAAGCGCTCCCCCACGAAATGACTACAGAAGAAGTGGACGCGATGATTGAAAAATTTGGTGATGCGGCCCTCAGGGCAAAGAAAGCCGGTTTCGACGGGGTGCAGATCCATGGAGCCCACGGCTACTTGGTAGGAGAATTTGCGTCCCCTTATTCCAACAAGAGGGTGGATAAATACGGCGGAAACCTGATGAATCGGATGCGCTTTCCTGTAGAAATCGTAAAAAATATACGGAAGAAATGCGGTCCGGATTTTAGCATTGATTATAAGATCTCGGCGGAAGAGAGGACTCAGGGCGGTACCAATATTGAGGATACTAAAGCAATGGCTATTATGCTGGAGGAAGCCGGCATCGATTCGCTGAATGTATCCATTGCTGTATATGAAACATGGTATATGCAGGTTCCTCCGTCAGTGATGGGACACGGCTGGCTGGCTGATTATGCGCAGGAGATCAAAAGTGTTATAAATATACCAGTTACAACGGTAGGTCGTATTAATGATCCGTATGTCGCAGAGGGGATTCTCAGGAGCGGTAAAGCGGACGCCTGTTATATGGGGAGAGCGTCTTTGGCGGACCCTCATATGCCAGAGAAGGCTCTTTCCGGTCACGTTGAAGATATCATAACCTGTATGGGCTGTCTTCAGGGATGCACTTCAAAAATCGATTCGGGATTTTCCGGACAGTGCACGTTGAATCCGAGAACGGTCAGGGAAAGGGAAACAAAAATTATTCCTGCTGATATCAAGAAGACCATTTATATCGCAGGAGGCGGTCCTGCCGGCGCAGAAGCAGCTATCGTTTTGGCGCAGAGAGGCCATCGTGTAAAGATTTTTGAAAAACGGGATCGTCTGGGTGGTATGTACGGCTGTGCGGCTATCCCTCCGTGGAAAGGCGAGATTTCAGCTTTTATTGTCTGGCAGCGAACACAGCTTGAAAAATTAGGAGTAGAAATTATTTATGATACGGAGCTGACTTCTGAGCAAATTGAGCGAGACAAACCGGATGGTGTAGTAATTGCCACGGGGAGTCGGCCATGGGTCCCGCCTATTTTGGGAACAGAAAACGAATTTGTTATCAGTGCGGTGGATCTTCTGGAAGGAAAGATAAAAGCAGATGGGAAAATTGCGGTGATTGGAGGTGGTTTGGTCGGAGGCGAGACTGCCAATTATCTGGCTTCTCATGGAAATCAGGTGACGATTATCGAAATGCTGGATGAGATTCTGCAGGAAGAACCGGGAAATATGAAGCGGTTTTTATTGCAGTCCTTTAAGGAGAACAACGTCGAGATTCATACGAAGACAGAAGTGAAATCCATTGAAGAAGACGGTACAATTAAAATCGAGAAAGATGGCTTGGAGATCCTCTTGGGCGCTTTTGATTTCGTTGTCACCGCTGTGGGAATGCGCCCGGTCAGGAAGCTGAAAGAGTCTCTGGAAGGGCAGGATATTGCCGTCTTTTACGTGGGAGATGCAAAAAAACCGGGCAACGCCTTGGATGCCATTGAAGACGGCTATCTGACAGCGCTGCAAATTTAGTAGATGGTTAAAAAACAGCGATTATTTTCGATAATCGGAAGGTCGGATCTGATATTTGTCCAATTTGCGATACAGTGTCCGCAGATTCATATCGATTATTTTCGCTGTTTTTGTCATATTACCGCCTGTTTTCTCCAAGGCGGATACGATCAGCTTTTTTTCATTTTCTTTTACATTCAGTACATCAGGAACGGATGCGGGTATGGGTTCCAACAAGGAACTGTGACGCTGCCCTTTGTGAAGGGGGATTTTCGCAGAAGCTCTACGGATATCCTCCGGGAGCTGATTCACAGTAATAAGGCCATCTTTTTCGACCAGATTTATAGCTCTTTCTATAACATTTTCCAGCTGGCGGACATTCCCCGGCCAGGCGTAGGATTGGAGGAGCGGGTAAACATCCGGTGAAATTCGGATATTCGGACCTTTATCGCGATTATGAACCCTGACGAAATGGTCGGCAAGGATACGGATGTCGCCTGCGCCGCGGTCTGCCAGAGAGGGTGTATTAATCGTAAAGACGTTAAGACGGTAGTACAGGTCGCTGCGGAATGTTTTGTTTTCTATTGATTGAAGTAAATCCTGATTTGTAGCTGCGATAATGCGGATATCTACTGATTTGGGGTATTTACCACCGATACGAACGACTTCTTTCGTTTGGATTACGCGGAGCAGTGCTGCCTGTATATCCAAAGGCATATCACCAATTTCGTCCAAAAAGATTGTACCTCCGTGCGCCATTTCAAACTTACCGGGCCGGCCGTTTTTATCGGCACCGGTAAAGGCTCCCTTTTCATAACCGAAAAGTTCGCTTTCCACCAGACTGTTGGGGATAGATGCGCAATTGATCGCAATGAAAGGACCGTTTACAGATGCGCTGGCATTATGTATTGACTGGGCAATCAACTCCTTTCCCGTACCGCTTTCGCCGAGAATCAATACGTTAGAATCGTTCTCGGCAGCCTTTTTGCTGGCTTGAATCATTTGTTTTACTGGTTCCGAATTTCCGATGATACTGTCAAAACTATAGTGAGCACTGTATCCTCCCACGTTTTTAACCAGCTTATGAATCAGCTCAGTTTCGTTAAAGCGAAGGAGGGTGCCGGTTATATCGCCTGTATTGGCCTTTATAAAATGAACGGACAGTCGGAATTTCTTTGGGGGCATGGCTACGTGGAGCAGACTGACAGAAGCCTCCTCGTTATACCGTTCTTTTTCAAGAAATGCGCAATTGCTGTCATAGCTGATATTATCATCGATACCGATATAGTCAAAAAGATTTTTTCCAATAACCTGCTCATAAGAAAGTCCCAGCAGCTTCAAGGCATATTTGTTGACCTGCGAGATGCGGCAGGATTTTGTCAGCAGGAACAGGCCGGAGGGCATGTTTTCAATGATCGTATTCCTCTGTGCGCTGATTCGCTCAATACTTTGCATAGCGCTGGTCAGTTCAATTTCTTTTGCGATACTATCCGAGGCGGACAGCACCATCCCCAGTGTGTGCGGATGGGCATGCTCCTTTAAAACCGTAATGTTGATAGCACCGATGATGTTGCTGCTGCTGTCGAAAATCGGCGCGCAGGAACAGGTGTATAATTGGTGCTTTTCACAGTAATGTTCATTTCCCCACAGTTGTATAGGTTTCCGCAGATAAAGGGCAGTTCCGATTGCATTGGTGCCCGCAACTGTTTCCTGACGGCAGGCTCCGGGAACCAGACGTGTCATAAGTTGGCCGCCTATGACAATTTCATTGTCCCCCAAGTAATCTAGAATATATCCTGCTTTATCAGAAAGCAGGATATAGGAGTTGGTTTCTTTGATAAAGGAATAAAGCCGTTCCATATAGGGATGGGCGACTTCGATTAGTTTCATATTGTTATTAATTTTCAAGTTCAATTCGTCCGGCGTCAGAATCTTATTGACAATTCCAAAGGGATCAACCTTAGCAGCTCTGGATCGTTCCCAGGAATGGAGAATATCTGCGTTCATAAAGGAGTAATCGTAATCTTCATTTTTTATGAAATGCTGCCAAGCAATATGAAGCCTCTTCTGGTAGGCGGGCGCATTAAAGGAATGGTCTTTCATAAGGGAAACCTCCTGTGCGATCAGTTTATTTATAATAAATACTATATATGTCATTGTGACAAAAAACAAGTCGCTATGTCATGTTTTCATAAAAAATTCAGGTTAAGTATGACACAATGTCACGATTATGTCATTATGTCATAATCTGTTTTTTGTTACAGCTAAAAAGCTATTAACGTTAAACCGTTTAAATTTCAACGATTTAAACGAATATGTCGCATAATACCGCAAAATGGCATGATGTTTGCTCTTTATAAAGGCATCACAAGAGCAAGTAACGCAGAAACTGTACTGTGACAATGACAAATGAAAGGTAAATTAGTTAGGGAGGTTACTATGAAAGTAAAGAATTACAGCAAAGAGCAGCTTACCGGTTTTTACGAAACAATGTTTAAAATGAGAAGGTTTGAAGAAGAAACTTTTGAATTTTATAAAAAGGGAATGATGGCCGGACTGGCTCACCTTTATCTGGGTGAGGAAGCCGTAGCTACCGGAGTGTGCGCGGCACTTAAGGAAGACGATTATATCGGAAGCACCCACAGAGGGCACGGACATCTGGTTGCCAGAGGCGCTGAGATCGACCGCATGATGGCGGAAATCCTGGGAAAAGAAACCGGATATTCCAACGGCAAAGGCGGTTCCATGCATATTATGGCCATGGATAAGGGAATCCTGGGAGCCAACGGTATTGTAGGAGGAGAGATTCCTATCGCTACAGGAGCAGCGTATACCATTAAATACAAAGGTACCGATCAGGTTGCCGTATCCTTCATGGGTGATTCGGCTACCAATGAAGGTACATTCCACGAAAGCATCAATATGGCGGCAGCCTGGGATCTGCCTTGTGTCTATGTGATTGAAAACAATCTCTACGGCATTTCGGTAGATATCCGCGATGTAACCAATACGCCGGACCTGGCAGTGAGAGCTAAGGCATACGACATCCCGGGTGTTGTAGTGGACGGAATGAATGTGCTGGAAGTGTTCGAGGCGGCAAAGAAAGCAGTGAAGCGGGCCAGAGAGGGTAAGGGGCCTACCATCATCGAATGTAAGACTTACAGATGGCAGGGACACCACGTAGGCGACCCTGCCACATACAGAAAGAGAAGAAGCGAGACGGAGAAGGAAGACTGGATGGCAAGATGTCCGGTTACTAATCTGAGAAAAGAGCTTCTGGAAGCGGAGATCGTGACAGAAGAAGAAATCACTGCACTGGAAGCCAGAGTCGAAGAAGAAATCCAGGCAGCTGTAAAATTTGCTGCTGACAGCCCATATCCTGAAGCAGAAGAAGCTTTCACGGATGTATTCCAGCAGGGAACTCTGTAAAACTTACTCAATCAAATAAAAAATCATAACTATTTGGATGGATATAGAAAGGGAAAATCAATGAAAGAAATTACATATGCACAGGCAATTTGTGAAGCCTTAGATGAAGAGATGGAGCGGGACGAAAATATTGTAATGCTGGGTGAAGATATCGGCTTTATCGGCGGCAACTTTAAAACCACTGTAGGACTGATGGAAAAGTACGGAGACCTGAGAGTAAAGGATACGCCAATCTCCGAGCAGGGATTCGTGGGCATGGGTGTCGGCATGGCGCTGACCGGGCTGCGTCCGGTCGTTGAGCTGATGTTCTCCGACTTCCTTCTGGTTGCGGCCGATCAGGTAATCAACCAGATGGCGAAGATCCGTTATATGTCCGGCGGCCAGGCCAACGTACCTATGACGATCCGCTGCCCGATCGGTGCGGGAAGATCTTCAGCCGCGCAGCACTCTCAGTCCATGCAGGCTATGGTAGCGCAGTTCCCGGGATGTAAAATTGTTGTGCCTTCCACAGCTCAGGAAGCAAAGGGCCTGCTCAAGACAGCGATCCGGGACGACGATCCGGTTATTTTCTTTGAACACAAGATGGAATACAACAAGAAGTACCAGCTTGACGATATCGTAGAGCCGATTCCGCTGGGCAAAGCGAGAATTGCCAGAGAAGGCAAAGATATTACGATCGTAGCGACTTCATCCATGGTGATGAAATCCGAAGAAGCGGCGGAAAAGCTGGCAAAAGAAGGAATCGACTGTGAAGTCATTGACCTGAGAACCATCGTACCGCTTGATAAGGAAACAATCATCGAGTCCGTTAAGAAGACTGGCAAACTGATCGTAGCCGATGAGGCTCATGAACGCTGCGGTATTGGTGCGGAAATAGCAGCTGCCGTTGCGGACGATATCTTCTACTATCTGGACGCGCCTTGCGGAAGAGTGAACAATCCCAATGTGCCGCTGCCATTCAGCCCGGCGCTGGAATTCCCTCTGATCCCATCGGCAGACAAGGTATACGAAAAAGTTAAGACATATTTCAAGTAAGAGAGGAGAGGGTATTATGGCAGAAATCATCATTATGCCAAAGCTTGGATTCAATATGAATGAAGGCAAGCTGGTTCAGTGGTATAAAAACGAAGGCAATACTGTGTCAAAAGGAGAACCCCTTTTCTCAGTAGAAACCGATAAAACCAACATGGATATTGAAGCTACCGAAAATGGAGTAGTGAAAAAGCTACTCATACGAGAAGGCGACAAGATCCCGGTTACACTTCCTATTGCGGTCGTTGGCGGCGCCGATGAAGACGTAAGCGCGCTCATTGAAGATGCAATCGGGCAGCTTTCCGGCGGCGGAGCCGCCCCGGCAGCAGAGGAAGAACCTGCGGCAGCCCCGGCAGAGGCTAAGAAAGCGGAAGCAAAACCTGCGGCAGCGCCCAAGACAGAAGGCGGCCGCATGAAGATTACGCCGCGGGCAAGACGAGTTGCGGCGGAAAACGGTCTGTCCCTTGAAGGCATTCAGATCGAAGGAACCGGATGGGACGGGGGTATCTGTGAACAGGATATTCTCGATTATCTGGAATCCACCGCTATTAAAGCAACGCCTGTAGCACAGGCTATGGCCAAAGCCGAAGGCATTGAACTCGAAACTGTGACAGGCACAGGAATTAATGGTAAAATCATGAAAGAAGATGTGGAAAAGGCTCTGGCAGCTAAGGCGAAAGCGCCGGCAGCAGAGGCGGCCTGCACTTGTCAGGAAGGAGAGAAGAAATTCTCACCGGACGGCAAGGAGATTCTGGAAGAAGTGCCTTACGCAGGAGTGCGCAAGGTCATCGGAGACCGCTTGTCCGAAAGCAAATTTACTGCGCCGCATCTGTACTTTACGCAGAAGGTCAATCTGGAAAAGCTGCTGGAGATCCGAAAGCAGGTCAACGGGGCTCAGGAGAAAAAGACTTCTGTCACCGACTATATTGCAAAAGCAACGATCATCGCTTTACAGAAATATCCGGATATGAACGCATCTTTAGTAGGCGAAACCATCGTAAAATACAAGAGCGTCAACCTGGGAATCGCGGTCGCTTCTCCGACCGGGCTGATTGTTCCCAACATCAAAGATTCGCAGAATCTGAGTGTAGTTGAAATCTCCAAGGCTTCATCTCCGCTCTTTGAAAAAGCCAGAGAAGGCAAGCTGGCTATCGATGAATATACAGGCGGAACCTTTACCATTTCCAACCTGGGAATGTTCGGCATTGAAAACTTTACCGCCATCATTAATCCGCCGGAAGTGGGAATCCTGTCCATCAGCTCCACCAAGGACGAGCCGGTAGTAGTAACTAAGGAAGATGGGACCAAAGAGATTGCCATTAAGCCGATGATGAATATTCAGGTTTCCGTTGACCACAGAATCATCGACGGACTTCTGGCAGCACAATTTGTAACAGAGATCAAAACATTACTGGAAAATCCAATTTCATTATTGGTTTAAGCGCATAAACAGGGAGGACAATTATGGCAGAATTAATCATCATGCCCAAGCTGGGATTCAACATGAACGAGGGCAAGCTGGTTCAGTGGTATAAAGGAGAAGGCGACTCGATCAAAAAAGGAGAGCCGCTCTTCTCTGTGGAAACAGATAAGACAAACATGGACATCGAAGCGACCGATGACGGAGTCGTAAGAAAGCTCTTCATAAATGAGGGAGATACAATTCCCGTAACTCTGCCCATCGCCATTGTAGGCAGCGCGGACGAAGATATCGCTTCTATGGAGGCTGACGCACTGGCTCAGCTGGGGGCGGATGCTCCGGCGGCTGTGGATGCGGCGGCGGAAGCCGAGGCTCCCAAGGCGGCAGCTCCGAAAGCAAAGGAACCTTCCGGTTCTGCTTATGACTATGAAATCGCAGTGATCGGCGGCGGCCCGGGAGGCTATGTAGCGGCTATCAAAGCGGCACAGATGGGCAAGAAGACAGTAATCATAGAAAAAGAGCATATGGGCGGCACCTGTCTCAACATTGGCTGCATTCCGACCAAGGCTCTGCTGAGAAGTGTGGAAGCCCTCAAGGAATTGAAAGAAAGCGCTTCCTTTGGTGTTATTGATGTGGACACGTCCAAAGCTGCTCTGGATCTGAAAAAGGTACAGGAAAGAAAGAAAAACGTTGTCAGCCAGCTGGTCGGCGGCGTGCAGGGACTGCTGAAAGGCAACGGCGTAACCATAGAAAACGGTGAAGGCGTGCTGAAAGACAGCCACACCATTGAAGTGGGCGGTAAGACCATAACGGTGGAAAATGTGATTATCGCTACAGGCTCTGATGTGAAAAACCTGCCCATTGAGATCGATCCTGCGGCAAAGGTTCTCACCAGCAAAGAGATGCTGGATATTGAGGAAGCGCCGGAGTCCATGGTGGTTATCGGCGGCGGTGTAATCGGTATTGAGTTCGCTTATTTCCTCTCCACCATCGGTGTTAAGGTGAGCGTTGTAGAATTTTTAGATCGCATCCTGCCTATGGTAGATGAAGAAATCACCATTCAGGTGACCGGACATTTGACAGAAATGGGCGTAGACATTTATACCAGCGCCAAGGTGACGGAGATTACAGATAAAGCTGTTAAATTTGAAAAAGACGGAAAGCAGCAGGAGGTTGGGGCACAGCAGGTGCTGATGGCAGTTGGCAGAGCGCCGCGGCTTGACGGCATCGATACGGAAGCTCTGGGGATCAAAACAGAACGGGGAGCCATTGTTACGGACAACACGTTAAAGACCTCCGTGGACAACATCTATGCCATCGGTGATGTGAACGGCAAAGCCATGCTGGCGCACACTGCGTCTATGGAAGGAATCGTTGCTGTGGAGAATATCTGCGGAGAAAAAGCAGCGATGGACTATAACAAAATCCCGAGCGCTATCTACCTGCAGCCGGAAATCGCCAGCGTAGGTCTGACGGAAAAGCAGGCGATCGAGAAATACGGCAAGGTCAATGTGGGCAAATTCCCTATGCTCGCCAACGGTAAAGCGAAGGTGGCGGGTGAAGAGCGAGGCCTGATCAAGGTGATCGCAGAGCCAAAATACGGCGAGATCGTGGGCGTGCATATGTACTGCATCCATGCCACCGATATGATTTCGGAAGCTGTAGTAGCGATGCGGCTGGAAAGCACGGCAGAGGAAGTCGCCATGTCCATCCATCCTCATCCGACTGTTTCGGAAGCCATTCATGAGGCTATGCACGCAGTTTCCGGAAGAGCCATTCATTTTTAAAAAGCCTTTTCATCAATATAGGGCCCCCTGTCAGCGCGTTCTGGCAGGGGGCCGCTGAGAAAAAGCGTTAAGGAGCAAAAGGATGAAATATCTGAAAATGCCGGAAAGCGACGTTTATTACAATCTGGCGCTGGAGGAGTATTTGTTTGATCATTATAAGGATGAAGACCTGCTTCTTCTTTGGAAAAATCATGATTCCATTGTTGTCGGTAAATACCAGAACGTTTATCAGGAAGTCAATATCAAGCAGGTCGAAGAGTCGGGTATTCCCGTAGCCAGGAGAAATACCGGGGGCGGGACTGTGTTCCACGATAAAGGCAATCTCAATTACTCTTTTATTACAGATCACGACCCGAAGACCTTCAGCGATTATGAGCCTTTTGTCGAGCCGGTCATACGAGCACTGGGAAGTCTGGGCGTTTCGGCAGAAAAGCGCAATAAGAGCGATATTGCCATCCAGGGAAAAAAGATTTCCGGAAATGCGCAGACTATCAAGGGCGGAAGGATTCTTCACCATGGAACACTGCTCTTTGATGCGGATCTGGAAAGCCTTGGCGATGCGCTGCGGCCGGGGAGCGGAGTTTTTTCTTCCAAAGCAGTGGAGTCCATCCGCAGCCAGGTGACAAATATCAAGGATTATCTGCGGGAAGCGACGATAGATCAGCTGGAGACCTGCTTGCTGAAAGCTTATTTCGGCGATGAAAAACCACAGCCTTTAGCCCTGTCCGATGCGGAACTTGAGGAAGTATCTTTGCTGAGGGAGGCCAAATACATCACCTGGGAATGGAATTACGGGCGGTCGCCGGAATTTTCTTTCCAAAAGACAGGCTGGGCCGGCGGCAGCAAGGTTGCCGTAGAACTTCATGTGAAAAAAGGTTTGATCGCTGCGTGCGGAATTTGCTGTGATGAAGACCTGGAACAGAAAATCGACAGTCAATGCGCTCAGCGCTTGCTGGTGGGAATCCCATACAGCTACACGGCAGTTTACGAATTTTTTTCTCAGACAATGCGGCGGGATTTGGCTGCGGCCTTGACGGATTGTTTTTTTTAGGAGGTACAAATGGAAAATAAGATACAAATGCCGAAAATGTCTCCATCCATGGAAGCCGGAGTGCTGGTGGCCTGGAACAAGGAGCTTGAAGAGCCGGTGCGGGAAGGCGAGGTTCTCTTTGAAGTGGAAACAGACAAAGTTGTCTGTGAAATAGAAGCGCCCTGCGACGGTGTTTTGGCGGAAATGTGTTACAGTGAAGGCGATCGGGTTAAGGTGGGAGAGACGGTTGCCGTAATCCAGGAGCGGTAAAATCAGAAATGGAAAAGATAAAAGTAGCATACAATCAAAAGTCGGTGGATCAAATGGCAGCCATAATGGCCCAGCTCAACCTCAACACTGTATGCAGAGAAGCCAATTGTCCCAATATGGGAGAATGTTATAAAAAAAAGACAGCTACCTTTATGATTATGGGCAGCCAGTGTACCCGAAACTGTAGATTCTGCAATGTGATAAATGGCAGACCGCAAAATCTGGATCCCAATGAGCCGGAAAATCTGGCCCAGGCCGTAGAGAAGCTCAATCTCAGCCATGTGGTGGTTACAAGCGTCACCAGGGACGATCTGCCGGATGGGGGTGCTGCTCACTTTGCAAAGGTCATAGAGGCTATAAAGAGAAGGAACCCTGATGTGACTGTGGAAGTGCTGATTCCTGATATGAAGGGTGACCCTGCGAGCCTGGACATGGTGATAGCTGCCAAACCCGAGGTAATCAACCATAATATTGAGACTGTAGCTGATCTCTATGAACAGGTCCGTCCCGAAGCCGATTACCGCAGATCTCTGGATGTCCTGGCCTATGTGAAAAGGACAGCGCCGGATATCCTGACCAAAACAGGAATTATGGTAGGGCTGGGAGAGACATACCAGCAGGTTTTACAGGTTATGGATGATGCAAGGGACTGCGGATGCGATATTTTTACGGTAGGACAGTATTTGCAGCCTTCAGAGGCGCATGTCAGCCTGAAAGAATATATCTCTCAGGAAACCTTTGATGCATACGAAAAGGCCGGTTATGAGAAGGGGTTCCGTTACGTTGCCAGCGGTCCGCTGGTGAGGAGCTCGTACAGAGCACAGGAGGCTTTAGTGAATGAAAAAGAATCTGCTCTACATAGAAAATGATTCCATTGATGTATATTTTAATTTTGCCCTGGAGTATTACCTGACTACTGAAAAGACCTTTGAAGACAGTACCGTGCTTCTTTTCTGGAGAACGAGCCCGACTTTGATGGTTGGAAAATTTCAGAATACGCTGGAAGAGATCAACCAGAAATATGTGGAAGAAAAAAATATCCGACTGGTGCGGCGTATGTCCGGGGGCGGTACGATCTATACGGATCTGGGCGGCTGGCAATACAGCTTTATTACAAAGGCCGAGGGCGACCAGATCCGTTTTCAGGAGTATATTGAACCTGTGATCCAAGCCCTTTCCGGTCTAGGCATTGATGCCCGGTTCAACGGACGCAACGATCTGGTTATAGATGGTAAAAAGTTTTCCGGCACAGCTCAGTACATGCACAACGGATTTGTGGTACACCATGGTTCACTGCTCTTTGGTACGGATCTGGAAGAAATGGTCAAAAGCACTACGGTATCCCAATATAAGATTATTTCCAAGGGTATCAAATCTGTGCGCGATCGGGTGACCAATATATCGGATCACTTACAGCAACCCATCGGTATTCAGGAATTTAAAGAGCTGATGGTCAGCAGCCTAATCGGGGAGACGGGCCAGCGATACAGCCTGAACAAAAACGATATTGAACGGATTCGTGTTATCGCGGCCGAAAAATTTAATAACTGGGACAGTATTTATGGGAAAAACCCCAAATGTAATATCATCCGTGAAGGCCATTTCCCCGGTGGGAATATGGAGATCCGTCTGGATGTGAAGAATAACCGGATTCTGGATGCGGCGATATATGGGGACTTTTTCGGACAGCTCTCGCAGAGTGAAATAAGGCAAGCCTTGATCGACTGTTCCTATTCCAGGGAAGAGCTGGAACAAGCTTTGGGTAGATTAGAACTGAATAAGACACTTTATAATATCAGTTCTGAGGAAATTTTGAACACGATTATCTGAGAGGCATGAGCTATGGAAAAGACGAAACTAAAATATGGGCTCGATTAGAAAATTCCCGCTCAACAGCTGTGGATTTACAGTATTCAGCATTTGATCTATTTTGCCGCGGGAACGGTGGTTTTGCCCATTGCCGTAGGAATTTATCTGGAGCTTTCCCAGCAGGAGATCGCAGAAATGCTCCAGCGAACTTTTTTTCTCTGCGGAATAACCTCTTATCTTCAGGTGAAGCTGGGGCATACCTATCCGATTATAGACGGGCCTGCGGGCCTCTGGGCCAGTATGTTTATTGTTATGGCAGTCTCTGCGTCGGGAACCCAGTCCGGCCTTGCAGGGCTGCGCATAAGCCTGCAAACGGGTATTGTGATCGCAGGGGCTATTGTTATGATTCTGGCAGTGACCGGTCTTGTAACGATAATCGCAAAGCTGTTCACTCCGATTGTCAACGGGGTCATTATTACGCTGATGGTTTTGCAGATGAGCGCTACGTTTGTAAAGGGGATTCTGGGCGTTACAGATGAGAATGCTGGCGCAGATCTGAAGAGTATTGGCATTTTCCTGATAACGGTTGCAACGATTCTATTTGTCGCGGTCTATCTGGGAGGATTTGTCCAAAGCATTGCTACGCTGATTGGTGTAATCGTCGGCTGGGTTTTGGCAGTGCTGGTAGGGCTGTCAGTCCAGCGTCCGACTTTAGATAACCTTGTGAGTCTGCCCAGACTGTGGGCCTGGGGGACGCCTGCTTTTGATTTGGGCATCACCATTGCCTGTGTGCTCAGCGCGCTGGTGCTGCTTTCTATGAGTTTTGCCAGCATTTCCAGTATGGCCGAAGCGGTAGGGGAGGAAGTGAGCAATAAAACCTTATCCAGATCGGTATTTTTCCACGGCCTGTCCACTCTTTTGGCGGGGCTTTTTTCCGTGATCCCTTTTATGCCCTTCGTGTCCTCTACCGGAGTGGTTCTCATGACCCGTGTGGCGGCGAGGAGGCCTTTTAACATAGCTTGCCTGCTGATGGTGGTATTTGGAATTTTTTCTCCAATCGCAGCCTTCTTCGCCTCCATGCCCAGTACGGTTGCCTATGCGACCAGTATGGTGATTTTCGCATTGATTCTGGGGCAGGGGCTAAAAGAGTTTAAAAAGGTCGAGCTGGGCAATCGGGAATGTTATATTATCGGGCTCTCTATGATCTGCGGTATGGGTGTTATGTTCTTGCCCCAAGACGTGTTTGCGACATTTCCGCAGACACTGCATTTTATTCTGTCCAATGGACTGGTGGTAGGGACTGTCATGTCCATGGCCCTGGAACAGATTTTCCGCAAGAAAAAGATCAAAGACAAATAGAATCCTGTCTGTGCACATGAGAATCCGCAGACAGGATTCTATCGTTCTTTTCTTGAAAGAGAATTATCCCTTTTTCTGATTTCGCACCTCATCGATCAGTGCCCGGTCGCATTCGGCCAATGCGCAAATGTCTTCGTCCGATAGGTTTCTTTGCAGCAAATTCTGAATAAATGATTTTGTTTTTTCTAATCTGCCCTGCTGCAGGCTTTCTTCGACTGCATCCTCCACCGCTTCTTCAACCCTTATTTGAATAATGTCTTCATAAGTAATTTCTTCAAACAGCATACTATATACCTCCTTACCGTGTCGATTTAAAAACTCCCACAGGATTCCTTCCTCAATGCATTCCCGAATTGTTTCCTTTACCGCAATATCCCGATTCTTTCCACCCGCCATTTTATTGCGGATGCGTGCGATGAAGATGCTGTATTCTTTTAGGATCGGGCATTTTTCAAGGAGCGGGTGTTCCTTGTCCAGATTGATATTGATCGCTGTGACGATCAGCTCCATTGGCGGCTCGCTTTCCTGCGCCCAAAAGGCATCTGACAGCCGATAAACCTTCTGCATGGGAAAATCAGCTCGTCCGTTATACAGCAAATATGCTCGCGGCGTCGGGACTTTGAGCAATTTACCGCGGTATAACTTTTTCAGTTCCAGCAGTTGCTCCCAGATCCTGGCGATGTACAAAAGCTGCCGTATGGGAGCGTTTTCCGTTATGGTGGATTGGTGCTCCACAATGCTGAGATACCATTCGCCCAGGGAAAAGGAAAGATCGTTTTGCAGTTTGCTGAAAAGAGCACCCTTCAGTGTATTGATGCGGATCAGATCTTTTTCCTTATATTGCGTTCCCTCGAGGGCATTGAATAACGAGAGCAAGTGCTCTTCATCATCCATCAGGAGCCGGAAAACCGTATCCTTGATGTTGCGATTTGTACTATAAGTTATATTTTCTTCTCTTAAAAGTTCTCCTTTTATTATACTGTCATACTCGTTATTGTGCAAGAAATAATTGACCGGCATTTTCATACCTCCTAAATTTACATTGTTATCCATTATATACATTAACAGGAAATATGTCAATAATTTACAAATAACAATTAAAAAATATGGAGAGGGGCATATACCGATTCTCACTGTCGGATCCTTTGAGACGTTGGATAAAAAGCCGGCAAACAAAAAAGAGCAGATCGCAGGGGATCAGCTCTTTTGCACGGATGGATTGCCGTATTTATTTGTTTTTGAATTCCGCTTCTTTCTTTTCCAGGAAGGCAGTCATGCCCGCTGTTTTGTCCTGAGAAGCGAAGGTGGAAGCGAAGGCTTCGATTTCCAGAGCGCTGGCAGCGCGGATATCCAGGTCATAGCCGTTGTTGATGGTGGTTTTCGCAACCCCAATAGCGATAGGAGCCTTGGACATGATCGTCTGCGCCAGTTTTTCGCAGGCCGGGATTAACTCTTCCGGAGCTACGACTTTCTCAACCAGACCAATGCGGTGGGCTTCTTCGGCACCGATCATCTCGGCTGTCATAATGAGGTATTTGGCCATTCCCTTGCCAACCAGCCGCGGCAGTCTCTGTGTTCCGCCGAATCCAGGGATGATCCCCAGGTTTACTTCCGGCTGACCGAACTTAGCCTTTTCAGAAGCAATGCGGATATCGCAGGCCATAGCCAGCTCACAGCCGCCGCCCAGAGCAAATCCGTTCACTGCTGCGATAAAAGGCTTTTCGATTGATTCAATATAGTTCATTACTTTATGGCCCTTGGCGATCAAAGCTCTGCCCTCAATGGCGTCCAGCTGATTCATCTGAGCAATGTCCGCACCGGCTACGAAGGCTTTACCTTCCCCGGTGAGGATGACAGCCTTCACATTTTCGTCATTGGCAATTTCCGTACATGCGGCATAGATCTCGTCCAGAACCTCTCCGTTAAGAGCGTTCATTGCTTTCGGTCTGTTAATTGTTAAGTATCCGATGTTCCCTGATACTTCATATTTGATCGTTTCGTACATATCCTTTTTCCTTTCTTTTAACAACTGTTCAATAGAATAATCATAACACTTTACTGTAAGAATTTCCATATCTACATTGTAATAAAATCGTTATTTTTCCGAAATGATTTAGTTACTTTTCCCCTGTAAAATAATAGTCGAAAGAAGGAAAGGGGGAGAAGAAATGCAGAGAGTGTGGACAGGACAGACGAGTGCGAAACAGGGAATCCTGCTTTCGGTTCAGGTATATAGTACGATGTTTTTAGCTTTCTCAGTGATCGGATGGATATGCGAAGAGCTTTTCTGCCGGACCATAGACGGGTACTGGGAAAACAGGGGGTTTTTATACGGGCCGTATCTCCCCATATATGGAATCGGCGCTGTGGTGATCTGCATGCTATTCAGAAGATTCCGGGACAGGCCGGTGACCCTCTTCGTTCTGGCGGGACTGTTTTGCAGCCTGCTTGAGTACATAACCGGATGGGCGATGGAAAGTATCTGGGGCAGGACCTGGTGGGATTACAGTGAGGCATTCCTGAATATACAGGGAAGAGTGTGCCTGCGGGGTGCGCTTCTCTTTGCCGCTGCCGGAATTCTGCTGATCTATCTGATTGAACCGGCAGCAAAGAAGCTGATATTTAAATACATGGATACTCGGAAAGGGCAGGTTTTCTTTATCGCCTTTTGGGCGGTTTTCACTGCGGATTTGGTTTTGACGGTAGGGGGACGATATAGTTGAGCATGAGTACTTGCTCCGCCAATGTCCTCGGCTTTGCCTGCGGAGTTTGGCTGCGCAATCACTCATGCTCTGCAGAGAAAAAAATAGGGGGCTGTAAAAAAGTGAGATGAAGAAGGAATGCTCCGCCAATGTCCTCGGCTTTGCCTGCGGAGTTTGGCTGCGCAAGTGCTCATGCTTTGCAGAGAAAAATAGGGGGATGTAAAGAGTGAGATGAAGAAGGAATGCTCCGCCAATGTCCTCGGCTTTGCCTGCGGAGTTT
>NZ_JANFXK010000234.1 GCF_024459955.1 Anaerovorax odorimutans | reverse complement strand
GCAGTAGGCGCAGAAATGGATAATATTACGGTAGAAGGAGCAAATGGCGGACTCCATACAAATTATGGAGGAAAGGCTGAAGCTGCGGTGAAAGCGCTTACAGAGGACGGCTATGATTTTGTTTATGTACATATTGAAGCGCCGGACGAGATGGGACATCAGGGAAGTACGGATGATAAGATCAAAGCGATTGAATTGATAGACGACCTTGTGATCGGTCCTGTGGC
>NZ_JANFXK010000233.1 GCF_024459955.1 Anaerovorax odorimutans | reverse complement strand
GCCGCGATCAATGTTGTAATATTTCCGTCAAGGATTGCCGACATCGCTTTATGAAATCCTGCCCGAAGCGCTGAATGAACAGACGCTCCTGCTGACAATTCTTCTTTCACACGAGCAAAAATGATAACGTTCGCGTCTACTGCCATACCGATACCGAGGATAATACCTGCGATACCAGGAAGTGTAAGCGTGATGTCAAACGCATTTAACAGAAGTAAGATCAAGCC
>NZ_JANFXK010000232.1 GCF_024459955.1 Anaerovorax odorimutans | reverse complement strand
CTTCTCAACTCCGATTCCGTTAGATGTCTTTCTTACTGTGAAAGTCTCTCTTGCTCCGCCGCCCTGTCTTTTCAGAACTGTTCCTTCAAAAACCTGGATTCTTTCGCGGTTTCCCTCTTTAATCTTCGCGTATACTTTTACTGTATCGCCCACATTAAATTCCGGTGCGTTTTCTTTCAACTGTTCTGCTTCGATTTTCTTAATGATATCGTTCATTTTGTGTGACC
>NZ_JANFXK010000231.1 GCF_024459955.1 Anaerovorax odorimutans | reverse complement strand
TCACAGTTTATGGATCAGAACAACCCTCTGGGTGAGCTGACCCATAAGAGACGTCTTTCCGCATTAGGCCCCGGCGGTCTGTCACGAGACCGTGCAGGTTTCGAGGTTCGAGATGTACATTACTCCCATTACGGAAGAATGTGTCCTATCGAGACTCCTGAGGGTCCTAACATCGGTCTGATCAACTCCCTGGCATCCTACGCCAGGATCAATCAGTACGGTTTTGTG
>NZ_JANFXK010000230.1 GCF_024459955.1 Anaerovorax odorimutans | reverse complement strand
AGCTTCTCTTGTATTTGCGAATTCTACTTCTTTTCCTTCATATGTAATAGTTCCGGAATCTTTTTTATAAATACCTGTAAGAACCTTCATCAAGGTTGACTTTCCGGCACCGTTCTCTCCCATCAGAGCAAGGACTTCACCTTTTCTGACTTCCAGATCTACATGGTCTAATGCATGAACACCCGGGAAAGACTTATCGATTCCTTTCATCGTTAATATAACTTCACC
>NZ_JANFXK010000229.1 GCF_024459955.1 Anaerovorax odorimutans | reverse complement strand
CAAAGACAATATAGTTCCTCGCCTTTTCCCCCTCTATCACAGTGAGAACTCCGTTGCACTTCTCATCTTCTGGATGTCCCTCTCTCTCAAAACTACCCTCTGGGAACACAGCCCTGTAAAAATCCTTGGGCTTCACTTCCTCATAGAACTGCCCCAACCATTCATTTTTCATCTTGAACAACTGCTTATCAGTCGGCTTCCTTGCCATGTATAAACACCTCTTTTCTG
>NZ_JANFXK010000228.1 GCF_024459955.1 Anaerovorax odorimutans | reverse complement strand
AAGAAACTAAGCCACCTACGGGGTATTTTTTCTCAGCTGAGCCGCAATGGCACCATACAGCTCATAGCTTTTGATCGGTTTGGCAAGGTAGCCGTTCATTCCCATTTCCATAGCGGCATGCGCATCCTCGCTGAACGCATTGGCAGTCAATCCAATAAATGGAATCGTTGCCCCATTTCCATCTCCGCTGTTTCGGATTTCCTCCGTAGCTACAAGGCCGTTCAGCTT
>NZ_JANFXK010000227.1 GCF_024459955.1 Anaerovorax odorimutans | reverse complement strand
TCTGGGTGTGGATGAAGGCCGAGCTGCTTATGCCAAGGCAGCTGGGGTTTCGATCTGAAAACCTGTATTACGAAGCCTGGAAGATGAAAAGCGAGAAAAAGGAGGAGAACAAGTATCATGATAAAAACGCTGCGTAACTTACTCAAACAAGACCGGGAAAAATTCAAAATCCCGAGAAGTGTACAGCAGATGATTCCCATTCAGACCATTTGGCCGGATGGAATCTTTC
>NZ_JANFXK010000226.1 GCF_024459955.1 Anaerovorax odorimutans | reverse complement strand
TACCAGCTCTAAGCGCATCTATCCACTGCGACCATATTTCGTCTAAGCTATCAAACGCGTCTATTTTTCGGTCGAAAACGCTTTGACCGCGACCATCCCATTTTCCCGATTCAAAGAACATGAGAGGTACGGCAAGCATATACTGACCTCTTTGAGATATCGCTCCATTATTGTCATCCCTATAACTGGAGAACCCAATATCTTTCAATCCTGCTGTATCTGGAATTCC
>NZ_JANFXK010000023.1 GCF_024459955.1 Anaerovorax odorimutans | reverse complement strand
AAGCGCTGAAAGCATCTAAGTGCGAAGCCCCCCACAAGAAAAGATCTCCTCCTTTAAAGGTAAGACCCGTGGAAGACTACCACGTTGATAGGTCGGAGGTGGAAGTGCAGCAATGTATGGAGCTGACCGATACTAATAGGTCGAACGCTTGACCAATGGTTTCAAGTAAGGAAGTAAAGGAAAGAAAAGTTTACGCTTGACATTATTCAGTTTTGAAGGTACAATACTTTCACAAAGAAAATCCGGTGACTATAGCGAGGAGGTCACACCTGTTCCCATCTCGAACACAGAAGTTAAGCTCCTTAGCGCTGATGATACTTGGCGGGTGACTGCCTGGGAAAGTAGGACGTTGCCGGTTTTTTTAGGCCCTATGGTCAAGCGGTCAAGACACCGCCCTTTCACGGCGGTAACCCGGGTTCGATTCCCGGTAGGGTCACCATAACGAAAAGTCGATTTGCATTTAGTAAGTCGGCTTTTTTTCTTTGTTTTTTCCGGATGAGCGGAGCAAGAAAAGGCTTTGAAAGTACTTGCAAAATTTAACTTGTTATAGTATAATTTAACCTGTTGATTCGCATTTAGATGTTGAAATTTGAATGCTTATACGCGCCTGTGGTGGAATTGGCAGACACGCTAGATTTAGGTTCTAGTGGGCGACCGTGGGGGTTCAAGTCCCTCCAGGCGCACCAAACTATACGAAAGCATCTCAGCTGTAAAAACTGGGATGCTTTTTTCGTGCCAGCATTATCTGCGCTTGCCTGACAAATTTTCAGCAGCCTAAGTATCCGGTGCGGCGTATCGGAAGTGTGGAAATGATTGACATATATCTCCGCGTCAGGCATAATAAAGATATCTGATTATAGTATTATTATTTGAAATGAGGAAGACTATGAAAATGAAACGTATGATAGCCTGTTGTCTGGCCTTTATTATGGTTGTGACATTAATGCCGGCGGTAACATTTGCGGGAACGCAGCCGGAAACACCAAAGACTTTGCAGAAAGCGGATAAGAGCTTAAAGTCCATGGAGAAAAAGGGAAAGAAAGTACGGCCGAAATCTGCGACCACTAAAGAGTATGATGACGAATATTTGTATGGCCCTATGACTGTAGCGGCTGAGCCTTACGACTACAATTCGATTTTGCTCATGTGGGATGACGATGAATATCCGGAAGGCTTTCTGGTTTGGAGGACAACAACGCCCTACAATCCCGACAGCTGGGAGATTGTAGGTGAAGTCTGGGGAGATGATTACGATTTCCTGCTTGGTTACGATTTCTGCAGGATCGATACAGGCCTTAAGACGGGAACGACTTATTATTATATTATTGACTCATGGGATTATTCCTTAGATGCATACGATGATGACGGATTCGTGTTCAGCAATTCCGATCTGATGGTTTCAGCTCGCCCGACTTTAGGCAAAACAACAAAGGTTAAAGCTAAGTCGAAAAAGCGGAAGCAGGTAACGGTAACCTGGAAGAAAGTAGCCGGCGCAAGCGGTTATCAGGTTCAAAAATCCTATAAAAAGAACAAAGGATATAAGAGTGCGGGGACAGTAAAGAAAAAGACCTCAAAGACCATTAAAAATTTAAAGCGTAAGAAGAATTGTTACGTGAAAGTAAGGGCTTACAGAACGGTTTCGGGCAAAAAGGTTTATGGACGCCTGTCAGGAGCCGCAAAGGCAAAAGTAAAATAGAAGGAAACCATCAGGCATGGTTTTGAGTATGAAAGACCCGGGCGCGTTTGGTGCGCTCGGGTCTTTGATGATTAGGATATGGTTACTGATCTTCGCTTCCGCCGAAGGAGTTTTCGATTTTCTTGGCAGCCTCGCCCATTCCGCCGGTGATGATATTATAAAAATTGTTGTTTTCATCAATTTTATCCATTACCCATTGACCGTCTTTTTGCGATAAAGACAGTGTAGCTGTACCGGTATAGTCCTTCTTCATCTTGGACAACTCTGCCGATAGGATCTCCGCGGCTTTATCATTGATCTCCTTTTCGGAGCTTCCGCTCAATGCCATGGAAAAGGCCTGCTTGAGGAATTCCGTTGCAAAATCTGTGAAAGCTGATCCGAGATCGTAGGTTGTGATAGCTACATCAACAGTAGCTTTGTCCCCGTCAATTTTTTCGTTTGATACTTCATAATCGAAGTCAAAGAGCTTATCTTTCATTTCTTCGTTATAGATCTTCTGCAGTGCGTCATCGGCTTTTTCCGCGTCGGTGGATTCCTTCTTCTGCGCTTCCTTCAGCAGATCGATTTCACCGTCGGGGTAAACCGTTTTCAGCGTTTCTGCGTTTTGGCTCTTAACGGCCTCCATAAAATCCTTTGTGACATCGGTAGGACTGGGACTTCCGCATGCGCATAACCCGAGCACCAGGACCATGCTTAAAATGATTCCAATAATTTTCTTCATAATTTCCTCCTGAAATAAGTAATATGATTTTCCCTGCCCCCTCTTTTGTAAAGTTCCTTTCTTACTAAAAGATTATACACTAAGACGGCGCAAAAAAACAGATGACAACGGTGCGGGCTTCTGCGATAATGGGATTAACGGAATTATCTATTTTTGTTCAAAAGGAGGACTTATGGAAAATCAAAATAATCCCAACACGCAGGATCAGCAGCAACCCCCTTATTCCCCTTATGTTGCTCCGCCGGAAGTGAAGAAATGGAACTGGGGTTCCTTTATGTTCAATATCTGGTGGGGGATCGGCCATAAGGTATATTTGCCGCTGCTGTGCCTGATCCCTTTATTCAACCTGGTATGGGTTTTTGTCTGCGGAGCAAAGGGCAACGAATGGGCCTGGAAAACGGGTCAGTATGCCACGCCGGAGGAGCTGAAAAAAAGCCAGGAATCGTGGAGCAGAGCAGGACTTGTTTATTTTATCGTTATGGCTGTATGCGTCATTCTTTATATTGTACTCTTTGGCAGTATGATCGCCGCCATTTTTTCCGGACATGGCCACATGGAGCCGTGGGATGACTTTGGCTATGATGATTATTATGATCTCTAAAGCTCGCCTTAGCCGCGAATTCAATTGAAATAAGGGACCTGCCGGAAACAATCGAAGTCCGGGCAGGCCCCTTATTTATTTTTAGGATAATTATTTGATGGAGCTTTTTATATGCTGGTCCACCACGCTGCGGGCCAGCTTTGGTTTATCGGTTATGATTCCTACCGCTCCCATTTTCAGATAGGATTCCATGGATTGTTGTTTGTCAACGGTCCATACATAGACCGGCAGATAGGCTCTGTTGCATTCAGCGATAAAGCTGTTTGTAGCCATGCTCTCCTCAATAATGAGGAAATCCACATTGAGCTGGCGCAGAGAGTTGAGCCTGGCCTGGCCGAGATTTCCATATACGCAGTAGCCCACCGTATATTCCGGATAATGGGTTTTCAGATCTTCCACCAAACCGTATTCAAGGGACATGATCTCGCAATTCTTCTGGAAATGGTTTTGTTCCACCACCTGGGTTACAGCCTTTACAATATCCCTTTTCTCATGACCGTGAAGCTTCAGCTCAATCAGCAGGTTGATCTTTCCGCGGGAATAATCAATAACCTCATCCAATGTGGAAATCTTTCCTGTCTTATCGTTTTGTTTCAGCTTCAGCCTGGATAATTGACTGGCGGTCATATCATAAACATTGACGTTTTCTCCTGCCAGACGCTTGAGATTATCGTCATGGATAACCATGGGCACTCCGTCCTTGGAAAGCAGGATGTCAATCTCGGCATAATCCGCTTTCGCATCGATCGCGCCCTGAATGGCTCCCAGCGTATTCTCTACGCCAAGCTCACTGCCCCGGTGTCCGACAACCACCTGATCATAGGAATTTGGCTGGCTGTAGAGGAGCCCGAAGATTCCCAGGAAGAGCAGCACACAGACAATGGCCCAGATGGGCTTTTTATGGTTCTGGTAAAAGGGCCGCTGCCGAATCCAGCCGGAAATGGCCAACACCGCACGTTTTAGCGCGTTATAGATCTTCGAGGCGATACCCTGCGTCCTTCTCAATCTGCGGTCGATCGTAGGCATTGCTTCTTCATTGAGACTCACTTTTCCCCGACACTGGAGATACAGCGCCACCAGGAACGAAAACAAAAGAAGCATCAGGCAGATTTGCAGGCACTCCGTAAGGAGAAGCTGAAGGAGGCTTTTCCAGGCAAAGAAGAAGTTTCCTAAGATTTCCACGGGTCCGGCATCGGAAATCCCCGCATAGTAGGTGGGAAGCACTCCCGGAAAGAGGAAAAGCACACACCAGAGAACGAAAATGATAATCAATGGTACGGCGTTCCGCAGTTTCATGGATAAAAGCAGCGCCAGACTGCTCCGGCAGGCCCGGCCGAATTTGCGGCGGCGAAGGACCATGGAAGGAATAACGAAGATCAGACAGAAAAACAGCAGGTACATGAGGACATAGAAGAAAACCATCAGGATGCTGCCGAATGTGGACTTATACAGCTCTCCGCTGATAAAATTGGGAATATCGCCTTCGGGCCGGATGGAGGGGGCGATCCCCATTCCCACCAGCGGGAGCAGACCGAGGACATACAGGATGAAGCCAATAATACCAAAGCTCTTTAGACTTTTGAAGGTGGTCAGAGCCAGCTTTGAGGCATTTACAAGGGTCAGGGGAGTCCCAATATAGCGGTAATAGATCATCAGTACGATGACCGAAAACTCATAGAAGGCCAGGAACGCGCCCAGCAGGCACAGCAGGATGGTAGCGATGATACCTGCCGCATTGGTGAAAAATCCGGCAATATCTCCATTGAAAACCACGTCATGGCCGCTGATCTGCAGCGCCTGCTGCATAATCAGTGACAGCAGGGGTCGAAAAACCAGCGTGCAGACCAGTTTATAAATAATTTCAAAGATCAGGAGAGCCGGCAGGACATGAATAAACGTCATCACTGCCGTTCCGATCATATTTAAAGTTGGTGATTTAACCCGTTTCATAAAAATACCCCAGTCGTTTTCTTTCCATTATAGGCGCTGCGGCCGAAGAATTCAAGTCCGTATCAGGCGGGTATGAGATCAAAGCTTTCGGGCATACTGAAAGCAGGAGGCTCTGGATGAGAGACGGTGGATACAGATGGTTTCGCATTCTCCTGCATATGATATTTACGGCTGGCGTGCTGGCAGTACTCGTGCTGAGCCTGCCGCAAATGATGCTGCATTTACAGGACGAAGGCGGAGCGGCAGAAGGCCCTGCGGTGGAGATGGTCTCACTGAACAAAATATTGGAGAAAAAGACGCTGAATCAGGAGGACTATCGGCTGATCTTTCAGCAAACCGGTTTGGGAGCGCCGGCTGTGGAATCCCTGAAAAACGCCCATGGCTATCGCAGGAAAAAAATCGAGGCTTTTCAGGCGGCAAATTTTTCGCAGCGGCACATTGTCTGCACAAACGCGGGAATATCTATCAGGCAGGACCGATGTCTCCCGGGGAATGGAACAAAGGTCCCGTTGGCTCCGGTGGAAGACGGAGACATTTTAGTTTCTTTCTCGTCTCATTCTCTGGGATGGCGGCACGGTCACGCGGGGATCGTAACTGACGCCCAAAAAGGAATCTGTCTGGAAGCTCTGACTTTAGGGTGCGAATCGGAGCTGAAAGACCTGGATCATTGGCGAAATTATTCCAACTTTGCTGTTTTGCGGCTCAAGGGAGCAGATGCACGCAAGAGAAAGGCCATTGCCTCTTATGCCGGGCAAAACCTGCAAAACATTCCCTACAGCCTGCTAAGCGGTATTTTTAAGGAAGAGGAACCTGAATCGGATTGTTGTTCCTCGGCTCAGTGCGCCTATTTGATCTGGTACGCTTTTGCGCATTTCGGGTATGATCTGGATGCGGACGGCGGTCGAATCGTAACGGTGGCGGATCTTGCCCGCAGCCCATCGCTGGAGATTGTTCAGTGTTTTCACATAAATCCGGAACATTTTGCTTTTCAGCTTCAATAACCCAAATCAGTCAAAATCGGTCATGTAATTTGAATGAATTTGAATGAAAATGATTGACTTTGGAAGATGTGGTGTTATAATAAAACCGACAGGAGGGGAAGAGATGTTACAGGATGAACGGCATGAAAAAATATTAAAGCAGCTGAAAACGCAGCATGCGGTCAAGGTAACCAGCCTGGCGAAAGAACTTGGAATCAGCGAATCCACCATAAGGCGCGATATCAACGAACTGCACCAAATGGGCAAGCTGAAACGGGTATTCGGCGGAGCTGTTTCCATATCAGGCGATATGGCCTCGGGTGAGACGGACGTAGCGGTCAGGTCACAGATCAACATACAGGAAAAAGAGCAGATCGCCAGATATGCCGCTACCATGATTAACGACAATGACTTTATTTTTATTGACGCGGGGACAACGACCGAAAGGATGATTGAATATCTGGAAAAGAAAAATGTTACATATGTGACCAATGGCATTGTCCATGCGAAAAAACTGATTCAAAGGGGATTTAACGCATATATGATAGGAGGCCTGCTGCGGCCTTCCACAGAAGCAGCCATCGGTACGGCGGCTATTGACTCCATCCGGAAATATAATTTTACAAAGTGTTTTATGGGAACCAATGGAGTCGATATCGAGAGGGGATTTACAACGCCGGACATCGGTGAAGCGGCAATAAAGACAGAAGCGATGAAACAGTCCTACATATCGTTTGTGCTGGCAGATCATGCAAAGTTCGGGCTGATTTCTTCCGTGACCTTTGCGGGACTGGACGATGCCTGTATCATTACGGATCGGACGCCGGAGCAGCAGTACTGCCAGCACACGGTCATTAAGGAGGTGGAAGGCGTATGATCTATACCGTTACCTTCAGCCCGGCTATCGACTATGTAGTATACATGGATGACCTGAAACAGGGGGAGACAAATCGATCGAAACGCGAGACGTATTATTTTGGAGGTAAAGGCATCAATGTATCTACGGTACTCAGCCGTCTGAACGTCAAAAATACGGCTATGGGGTTCGTCAGCGGTTTTACCGGGCAGGCTCTGGAGGAGGGGCTTTGCGAGGCAGGCCTTGATACGGATTTTGTACATCTGGAAGAGGGGATAACCAGAATCAACATTAAGATCAAGACCGATCAGGAAACGGAGATCAACGCTCAGGGGGCGGCTATTCCAAAGGAAAAGCTGGAAGAGCTGCTGGGCAAGCTGGATGCGCTTTCTCAGGGGGACACGCTGATTGTATCAGGCAACGTTCCCAATACGCTGCCGAAGGATATCTACGAAACCATGCTGGCAAGACTGGACGGAAGGGGGATCCGGCTGGTGGCCGACGCAACGGGCCCTCTTCTGAAAAAAATACTGAAATACCGGCCGTTCCTGATAAAGCCCAATAAAAGGGAGCTGGAGGAGCTGACCGGAGGCGAAATTCGTACAGAACAGGAGCTTGCCGTAAGAGCGAAGGCCCTGCAGGATCAGGGAGCGCGGAATGTACTGGTCTCGCTGGGCGCGGACGGAGCGTATTTGCTCTGCGAAGACGGGATATCCTATAGGAGGGAAGCCATTGAGGTAAAGGCAGTCAATACCGTGGGAGCAGGGGATTCCATGATAGCCGGGTTCCTAGCGGGTTATTTAAAGAACGGCGATTACCGCTGCGCGCTCCGCCTGGGAGTCGCGGCAGGAGCCGCTACGGCCTGCAGTGAAGGTCTGGCGGAAAAAGAAACGATCATGGAATTGTTCCAAAACAATTAGATGAAAGAGAGGGAGAAGGGACATGCGTATCATCGATTTATTGCAGAAGGGGTCCATTGTACCCACAGCGCAGGTAAACTCAAAAGCGGAGGCAATTGATCTGCTCGTCGATTTGCATGAACAGGCCGGAAATCTGGCCGACAAGAGAGCATATAAAGAAGGGATTCTGGCAAGAGAGGAAGAGGGGACTACCGCCGTAGGAGAAGGAATCGCCATACCCCATGCTAAGAGTGAAGCAGTGAAAAAAGCGGGATTGGCAGCGATAACAGTTCCTGAGGGGATCGATTATCAGGCGCCTGACGGCAAACCTTCCTGCATTCTCTTTATGATCGCGGCTCCGATGGACGGAGATCTGCATCTGGAGGTGCTGTCGAGGCTCATGACTTTACTGATGGATATGGAGCTGAGAGCGGAGCTTTTGAAAGCACAGACTGCGGAAGAGTTTCTTTCCGCCCTTGACGCCAGAGAAAGAGAACGTTACTCGGAGGAGGGGGCGCAAAGGGAAGAAACGGCGGTTTCGGAAAAAGAGAGCACGGAGGCTCGTGAAGGGGGATACCGCATTCTGGCGGTGACTGCCTGCCCGACCGGCATCGCCCATACTTACATGGCGGCGGAGGCCCTGGAGAAAAAGGCCGGAGAAATGGGATACACGCTCAAGGCGGAGACCAACGGGTCCGGCGGCGCCAAAAACGTCCTGACGCCGGAAGAAATCCAGGCAGCTGACGGAATTATCGTCGCCGCTGATAAAAACGTTGATATGGCTCGTTTTGACGGAAAGAGAGTATATAAGACCAATGTATCGGCAGGGATTAATCATCCCGAAGAGCTCATTGAAAAAATCATAAAGGGAGAAGCGCCGATTTTCCACCGGGAAGGGGATGAACCGGCGGAGGCTGAGACTGTCGGCAGGGAAAGCGCCGGCCGTCAGATCTATAGGCATTTGATGAACGGCGTATCCTATATGCTGCCCTTTGTGATCGGCGGAGGCATTATGATCGCGCTGGCCTTTTTGATCGATACGATTGCCGGCGCGCCCCGGGACAGTGATTTCGGAGCTTATACGGCGGCAGCCGCTTTTTTTAAAACCATAGGTGGCATCGCGTTTGGTTTTATGATGCCGGTGCTGGCCGGGTACATCGCACGGAGCATTGCCGACCGGCCGGGATTGGCCGTCGGTTTTGTAGGAGGCTCCATCGCTACGCTGGGCTGCACCTTTGCCAATGTGGCGGGTGATCCGGCGGCTGTTTCGGGGTTCCTGGGGGCCTTAATCGCAGGCTTTGCGGGCGGATACATCGTGCTGCTTTTGAAGAAGCTTTTCTCCTTCCTGCCCAGCAGTCTGGAGAGTATGCTGCCGGTGCTGATACTGCCGCTTTTTGGCATTATCCTCATGGGCGCGTTCATGTGCTTCATCAATCCGGCGGTGGGAGCGATCAATACGGCGATTACCAACGGCCTTAACTCAATGGGCAGCACCAGCCAGATCCTTCTGGGATGTATTCTGGCAGGCATGATGGCCATTGATATGGGAGGACCTTTCAACAAGGCGGCCTATGTGTTCGGCACGGCGGCTATCGCCTCCGGCGGATTCAATGTCATGGCGGCGGTAATGATCGGAGGAATGGTTCCGCCCATCGCCATTGCCCTGGCGACCACATTCTTCAAACACAAATTCACAGCCGAGGAGAGAAAGGCGGGACTGGTCAACTATATTATGGGGCTCTGCTTTATCACAGAAGGCGCGATTCCTTTCGCCGCATCCGATCCGCTGCGGGTGATACCTTCCTGTGTGGCAGGCTCGGCAGTGGCAGGCGGAATTTCAATGGCAATGGGCTGTACGCTGAGAGCGCCCCATGGGGGCATCTTCGTATTCCCGGTGGTGGGCAGCGTAGGCGGCTATCTGCTGGCGCTGGTTATCGGCTCGCTGGTGGGAATGATTTTACTGGCGATTCTTAAAAAAACAAAGACAGCAGCTTAGAGGAGGGGAAAACAATGGTATCGAAAAAACTTAAAGTTACGAATTCCGAAGGCTTTCATATGAGACCGGCGACAAACTTTGCCAATGCCATGGCAAAATACAGTTCGGATATCAAAATCAAGTTCAACAATATGGAGGTCAACGCAAAGAGCGTGATGAACCTGATCGCGGCCTGCATCAAATTCGGCGCGGACATTGAAATCGTGTGCGACGGCGCAGATGAAGAGGCTGCGCTGCAGGAAGCGGCAGGCATGATAGAATCCGGTTTCGGAGAAGAATAGATGGGGTGATCCAGATGCTGAAAGGTATTTCCGTTTCGGACGGGATTGGAATTGGTAAAGCATATATTGTAAGACAGGGGAAACCGGAGTACACTCCCGTTTCCGTGGCTGATACGGAGGCAGAGGCAGCGCGCTTTCACCAGGCTGTAACGTGCTTTTGCGAAAGAACCGAGGAAATGGCTGAGAATATGGAACAGACTGTCGGTCAAAAGGACGCGGCCATCATCCGGGGACATATTCAAATGCTGAAAGATCCTTACATGCTTGCTCAGATTGAAGAACAGATTAAAGAGGGGACCTGTGCGGAAGCGGCCTGCGAAAACGTTCTCAACACGTTTATCGAGATGTTCTCACAGGTGGATGACGAATTGACCAGGCAGCGTGCCACCGATGTGGAGGATATTAAAATCCGCATGCTGGGAATACTCCTGGGAACAGAGACTCAGACTCTGAGGGATATCCCACCGGAAAGCGTACTGGTGACAGAGGATCTGACGCCCTCCATGACTGCTGAGATGGAGAGCAGGCATGTAGTGGGGATTGTCACGGAAAAGGGCGGGAAAACTTCCCATTCCGCGATTCTGGCCAGAGCGCTGGAAATTCCGGCAGTGCTTTCCGTCTCCGGCGCGGCGGCCCAGCTGAAAGCTGGAGATACTGTGATCGTGGACGGCAGAGAGGGACTTGTGGTTCCACAGCCGGATCAGAGGACTCTCAGCAAATATCGGAAGCAGAAAGCAGCTTACGAGGCGGAGCAGGAAGTCCTTTGCCAGTATATAGGCAGGGAAACTGTGACAGCTGACGGTGAAAGAAAAGAAGTCTGCTGCAATATCGGAAATCTTAAGGACGCGGCTGCGGCTGCTGAAAAGGACGGAGAAGGAATCGGTTTGTTCAGAAGCGAATTCCTGTTTATGGATAAGAAAGATGCTCCCGGGGAAGAAGAGCAGTTTGCCGCATATAAAAAAGCAGCTGAGGTTTTCAAAGGAAAACCCGTGATTATCCGGACCCTGGATGTGGGAGGCGATAAGGGAATTCCGTATCTTTCCATGGGGCAGGAGGATAATCCGTTCCTGGGGTTCAGAGGTATTCGCTACTGCCTTGCACACGGCGATTTGTATGATACGCAGCTGAGAGCGATTATCAGGGCCAGCGCCTTCGGTAAGGTGCGGATCATGGTTCCGCTGGTGACCGGAGTGGATGAGATCAGGGCGGTCAGGGAGAAAGTGCAGATAATTACTAGAGAATTCGAGCAAACAGGGGTAGAATATGATAGGAATTTGCAGGTGGGGATCATGGTTGAAACTCCCGCCGCCAGTCTGATTGCCGACCTCCTGGCGGAGGAAAGCGATTTTTTCAGCATCGGTACCAATGATCTGACCCAATATACGATGGCTGCGGACAGGGGCAATTCCCAGGTGGCATACCTGAACAATCCATATGAACCGGCAGTGCTGCGCTCGATTCGCCGGATCATCCGCTGCGGCAAAGAGGCGGGAATCCCCGTGGGCATGTGCGGAGAGGCGGCGGCCGATCCGCTTTTGACTCCGCTGCTGCTGGCCTTTGGCCTGGATGAATTCAGCGTCAGTCCCGCATCGGTATTGGCGACCAGATACAACATTTCCAAATGGACGAAGAGGGAGGCAGAGGCGGCAGCTGACCAGGTTATGAAGCTTAAAACCGCAGATGCCGTAAAAGCCTTTTTAATAAATTTAAACAAGTGAAATTCGAAGGAGGATGAACACGATGACAAAGATTGCAATTAATGGGTTTGGGAGAATCGGAAGACTGGCGTTCAGAAAGGTTTTCAATAATGAAGATTTTGAGGTAGTGGCGATCAATGACCTGACAAAACCGGAAATGCTGGCATATCTGCTGAAATATGACAGCGTGCAGGGAGCATACAGGGATCATACGGTGGAGCACGATGAAGAATCCATCACCGTAGACGGAAAGCAAATCAGAATCTATAAGGAATCCGATCCTAAAAATCTGCCGTGGGGAGAGCTGGGAATTGATATTGTCCTGGAATGTACCGGATTTTTCGCTTCCAAAGCAAAATCACAGGCTCATCTGGACGCGGGAGCTAAGAAGGTGCTCATTTCCGCACCGGCAGGAAACGACCTGCCTACTATCGTGTACGGAGTAAACCATCAGACTCTGACGAAAGATGACCATATTGTTTCCGGAGCATCCTGCACGACCAACTGCCTGGCGCCGATGGCAAAAGTCCTCAATGAGTACAGAGAGCTGAGAACCGGGTTCATGACAACCATCCACGCCTATACGGGCGATCAGATGATCCTCGACGGACCGCATAAAAAAGGCGATTTCAGACGTGCCAGAGCGGGCGCCATCAATATCGTACCCAACAGCACCGGCGCGGCAAAAGCTATCGGTCTGGTAATTCCGGAACTGGCAGGAAAGCTGATCGGGTCAGCTCAGAGAGTGCCGGTTCCATCCGGCTCCATTACCATACTCGATGCGACCTTAAAGGACGAAACGGAAAGCGTAAGCGTAGAGGGAATCAATGCCGCTATGAAGGCAGCTGCCGACGAATCCTTCGGATATTCAGAAGAAGAACTGGTATCCAGTGACGTGATCGGAATGAGCTACGGCTCTCTGTTCGATGCCACTCAGACTCTGGCAGAAAGGTGCGGAACCAGGATTTATGAGGTCCGCGTTGTAGCCTGGTATGATAATGAGATGAGTTACGTTTCCCAGCTGCTTAGGACGCTGGGCCACATGGCAACCATGCTGTAAAGCAGATATTATCGCCGCACCGTTCATACAGCGGCCGGCGGCCATATAAAATTAAACGAATGAGGACGGGGAACTCCGGCGCGCCACTGGCATCGGAATTCCCTGTTTTCTTTTTGCTGTCTCGACAGACTGCCTGTGAATATGTTAAACTTTTGTAAGGAGAAACGCTATGACAGATAAAGAGCTGAGAATCGAAAATTACAGAAGACAGAGGCAGGCGATGCTGGATGCCGGATATAGTGAGCATGTGGAGACCATATCCGTTATAAAGGCCAATATATGGGCGCTGGTGACCGCCGGGCCCTTTGTTGCCGCGGCAGCGGTGCTGTATCTGACGAAATGGGGCGAAATCCTCATTTCGATCCGTATCGGAGGAGTGATCCTGTTTCTTTTGCTGTTTCTGCTGTCGATCCCCGTACACGAAGGCCTGCATGGGCTCACATGGGGCATCTGCTGCCGGAATCATTTTCGGAGCATACGCTTTGGCATTATGAAAGAGTCCGGCACGCCCTACTGTCACTGCATGGAACCGTTGGGCTTCGGCAGCTATATAGCAGGCGGGTTAATGCCCTTTCTGGTTTTGGGTATCGGCTTGTTTTTGGTCAGTCTGTATGTACATAGTTCACTGGTTCTGCTGCTGAGCATGATGAACATTTTATGCGCCGGCGGGGATACTACCATCGCACTGCTGCTTTTACGGTACCGGGACGCGGAAATCCTGGATCATCCTACAGAATGCGGTTTTGCAGCGTTTCGTAAAGAGAAAGGAAGTCAAGACAATGAGTGAGAAGAAAATTTGGGCAATGTATTTCAGTCCTACGGGAACGACGGAGAAGATCGTTCGGTGTGTAGCTGATGTTCTGGCGGGAAACGATCAGGCGGAAGTCTTTGATTTTACCCTGCCGCAAAGCAGGTCGGAAGGGAAAACCTTTACAGAGAAGGACGCCGTAGTCTTTGGCGTTCCGGTGTATGCAGGACGAGTGCCCAACGTACTTCTGAAATATCTGGATACTGTGCAGGGCGGAGGCGCGCTGGCTGTGCCGGTTGTGTTATACGGCAACCGTAATTACGATGATGCGCTGATCGAGCTTCGGAACATTTTGGAGAAGAACGGTTTTCACACCATCGCGGCAGGGGCTTTTATCGGGGAACATTCCTTTTCCAAGATTCTGGCGGCAGGGCGTCCGGATGACAAGGATATGGAGCTGGCTCGGGATTTTGCTTCAAAGATTGTTCTGGAGAACCGTGGTATGATCCAAGTTAAGGGGGAAGACCCCATTCGCGGGTACTATCAGCCCAGGGACAGAAAAGGCGTATTTATTGACATCCGTAAAGTGAAGCCGCTGACGGCCGATAGCTGTACGGACTGTAAATTGTGCGCTCAGGTCTGCCCGATGGGTTCGATTTCCTTCGATAATGTAAGGGAGTTTACAGGAATTTGCATAAAATGCGGTTCCTGCATAAAAAAATGCCCGCAGGGCGCAAAATATTATGAGGACGAAGGCTATCTGTATCACAAGCATGAACTGGAAGAAGGCTATACGCGCCGTGCGGAACCGGAAGTTTTTCTTTAATACTTTGTCTGCGTCGGACTTTATACAAAGAATTCATAGATGCCCAGAATTACAATGAGAATGCCGGAGATTAGCTCTGAATAAGAACTCAGGCGGTTACTTTTGAATTTCTGGCCAATCTTTACGCCAGTCGTCAGCAGGAGCATACTGCAGAGAAATGTGCAGAGGGATGTGAGCAGCACGGGAAGGCCGGCAATGTTGGCCCCTATGCCGAAGCCCATGTTGTTGATCATCAGCACGAAAGCAAGGGCCAGGCTCTGGCGGGTAGTTATGGATATGAGGTTTCCGTGTCCTCCCTGAGGTTCTTTTCCGGCTGTCTGCCGGGACGCTTCCTCACGAGGTTCAGCGCTGTCGGAACCGCCCTGATCTGACGCTTCGCTCTTTCCCGGACGGGTGGATTTTTTCCTTTTTCGGAAAAAGCCGGCGATAAACCACAGTCCCATGATAATGAGGATGCTGCAGCCGATCAGTGCTGCAGTTTCTTTTTTCAAAAAGAGGGCAACGATTGTACCAAGGGACATGGAAATAAACGTTCCGCTGCTGGTAATCAACGCAATGAGCAGGTTGCGCGCAAAGCTGATACTGATTCCGCGGATTCCATAGGCGATTCCAAGGGGAATATTGTCCATATTGGCAGAAATAGCAAATAGAACAGCTGAAATAACATGCATAAGCGACCTCCGTTTTTTTGACACTGCTATATGTATATGAATTCATATCAAAGGAAGGTTCGGGATAAAATGAAAAATATGTTTGAACAAGTCTATGCAATTGTAGCGAGGATTCCTTCGGGGAGGGTGACTACTTATGGTCAGATCGCACGGATGCTGGGAAATCCCAGACTGTCAAGAGCAGTGGGCTATGCGCTTCATGTAAGCCCGGATGGACTTCCATGTCACCGGGTCGTGGATCGGAACGGTAAACTGGCGGATTCTTTTTTTCATGACGGAATCAATGAACAGCGCCTGCTCCTTGAAGAAGAAGGCGTGGCCTTTACGGAAGAAGGGCGGGTAGCACTGGAAAGCTGCATGTGGTACGGAGATTCTGACAAATAGGCCGGGATATGGGATAGAAGGGGAGCAATCTGCGCACACTAGGGAAAGAGGAGTGTGAACAGAATGAATGAGAATAATTTCAATGCGGAACTTTTGAATTTTGTCTATCAGAATTCGCAGATGGGCGTTGATACGATCACGCAGCTTCTTGATATCGCTCAGGAAGAAGCTTTTAAAGAGCATCTCCACGCCCAGCTGAAGGAATACCGGCAGATCCATGATAAGGCGGCTCAGATGTTGGAAGCCAATGGCTTCAACGAGGAGGGTCTGTCTGCCTTTGAAAAGATTCGGACCTATCTGATGATTAACTTTCAGACCCTGTCCGATGACTCCACTTCCCATATAGCGGAAATGCTGATGGTCGGGAGCAATATGGGGGTTATCGACGCCATCAAGAATATCAGGAAGTACAAAGATCTGGCGGAACCGGACATCCTGGATCTGATGGAGCATCTGAAAAAATTTGAAGAAAATAACGTAGAACGGTTTAAAAAGTATTTGTAGCGGAATATGCGGTATCTGTCCTTTTTCGGGCGGGACCGCATTTTTTCAATGAAAAAAGCAAACCCTTCGCAGAGCCTGCGATGTTTGCTTAAAAGAGGGTGCTTTTAAATTGTGATCTGACATTCAGGTGTCAGATTTTTTGCTGCGCGGAACATGCCGGTCCCACCCGGCGGCAGCAAATTCCGATCGGATTGCTTTGCCGATCTTCGTCGTGCCCGGCTACATAGCGGCTTGCCGCAAGGAATCCTTATCGACTTTCTTTTCCTGAAGAAATTTGGACCATTCTATAGCAGCGCCTAAATCGTTTTCCAGGATTTCAAAATTCCGCTGAGCCTGTCTGTGCAGCCGTGCGAAGTTTTCATGCATGGTCTGCTCCAGGGAGTCAACTCTATGCTCCGAGGTGAACATTCGCTGTTCCAGGGCAGAAACTCTTTGTTCCAGGGCATCGACTTTCTGTTCCAGGGCAGTTGTTCGTTTCGAAAGGTCTTCGAATTTGCTTTCAAGGTTAGTGACCCGAACTTTTACCTCTTTCACTTCCTCGTAGATCAGAACAAGCATTTCTTTGATTTCATGAAGTTCCTGTGTCATTTTGCACTCCTTTCCCATTATCTTAGAGACAATGTATATTTCTATAAATTAGATGTCCTTATTATAGCAGGGAGGAAGAAAAGTTACAAGTGAAAAATTGTAAAAAAATTACAATTACAGACAAAAGATTGTAAACTAAAAATAAAAAAGAGTTGACAATGTGAGCGGCGCAGGTATACTAAGAAATAGATTTACTGTTTCATGTTGGAGGTGCGTTATGTCGAAGGCTTTTTCTGCGCAGAACATGGTTTTGTGCGCTCTTTTTACGGCCCTGATCGCAATAGGGGCTTTTATCAAGATTCCCGTTCCCGTGGTACCTTTTACGCTGCAGTTTCTGTTTACCACTTTAGCGGGACTGTTTTTGGGACCCGGGGTTGGAGCCGCCAGTGTGATTTTGTATCTGGCACTGGGGCTGGCGGGGCTCCCGATCTTTGCGCAGGGCGGCGGACCGGGATACGTGCTTATTCCCAGCTTCGGTTATCTGATCGGCTTTGCGGCAGGTACGTGGATTACCGGAAAAATGACGGAGAAAATAGCTGCTCCCAGTTTAAAGCAATTGCTGACGGCTAACTTTTCCGGACTGGCGGTCGTGTATCTGATCGGCATGGCCTATTATTACCTGATCTGCAATTATGTTCTGGGAACGCCGATCGCTTTCTGGCCGCTGTTCCTGTACTGCTTTTTGATGGCAGTTCCGGGAGATATTCTGATCTGTGTTATCTGTGCCTTTCTGGCCAGAAGGCTATTGCCGCAAATAAGGAGGTATGTGAAATGATTGATAAGAGCGAACTTTTAAAACTGTCCCGTCTCCCGCTGGATCGGTTGTGCGAAGAAGCGAATCAGCTGCGGAAGGAAGCGTGCGGCAATGGCTTTGACCTTTGCACCATTGTCAACGGAAAGAGCGGCCGCTGCAGTGAGGACTGCAAATACTGTGCCCAGTCCGCGTGCTACCGGACGGATATCCCGGAATACCCGCTGATGGGAAAAGAAGAGATCCATAAAGAAGCGGTACATAATCAGAAGAAGGGCGTGGTGCGTTTTTCCGTAGTAACTTCGGGAAGGCGATTGTCCGACCAGGAGGTTGAACGGCTCTGCGACGCGTACAGAGAGATTTCACGGCAGGAAAAGATTTCCCTCTGCGCTTCCCACGGGCTGCTCACGGAAGAACAGTTTCGGAAATTAAAGGCCTCAGGCGTGGAGCGCTATCACAACAATCTGGAAGCAAGCGAAGGCTTTTTCTCTCGGATCTGCACAACCCATACCCAGAGGGATAAAAAAGAAGCGATTCTCCGTGCGAGAAAGGCCGGACTCTCCATATGCAGCGGGGGAATCATAGGAATGGGCGAAACCATGGAAGACCGGATCGATCTGGCCCTGGAGCTGAGAAAACTGGAGGTGGGATCCGTGCCGATCAATATTCTGAGTCCGATTCCGGGGACGCCTCTCGGGAGGCAAAAGCCGTTGGACAATGAAGAGGTTTGTCGGACTGTGGCCCTTTTCCGCTTTACCCTGCCGAAAGCTTCGATCCGGCTGGCCGGGGGAAGAGGGCTCCTGCCGGACAAGGGCAGGCAGGCCTTTTGTTCCGGGGCCAACGCAGCGATTACAGGCGATATGCTGACTACTGCCGGAATCAGCATTGAAACGGATTTAAAAATGATAAGAGAACTTGGATATGAGGTGGTGAAACGCAATGACTAAAGGACTTTTTATTACAGCAACAGGAACGGATGTTGGCAAGACTTATATTACCGGACTGATCGTAAAAAAAATGCGCCAGGCGGGATTTGAAACAGGGTATTACAAAGCAGCCCTGAGCGGAGCCGTCCGCCAGGGGGAAACGCTGATTCCCGGAGACGCGGAATATGTGAAACGGACCGCGCAGCTGGAGGCCCCCCTCGAATCGATGGTATCCTATGTGTACGAAACGGCTGTTTCTCCCCATCTGGCGGCAGAACTGGAAGGATGCCCGGTATCGGAAGACAAGGTGCTTGCCGACTACGAAAAAGCCTGCCAAAGCTATGACTACATAACTGTAGAGGGCAGCGGCGGGATTATTTGTCCCATTCGGCGAAAGCAGCCGCAGCTGATGCTGACCGATCTGATCCGGGATATGGGCCTGGGGATTCTGATCATCGCTCCCGCAGAGCTGGGAACCATCAACAGCACAGCGCTGACCATAGAATACGCCCGGGCAAAAGAAATTCCGGTGAGGGGAGTCATCCTGAATTTCTTCCATCCGGGTGATCCGATGGAGGAGGATAACAAACGGTTTATCGAAGAATTCACCGGCGTGCCGGTTTTGGCCTGCGTGAAGGAAAATGACCGTGACATCGACATAGAGCCGGAAGTTCTGGCAGGGCTTTACCGATAAGGAGGAATATATATGGAAAATAGAAAGAACGATTATATCTGGCATCCGTGTACGCAGATGAAGGATCACGAAGACTTTCCCCTGGTTATGGCGGACCGGGCCGAAGGCGTCTGGATCTACGATAAAGAAGGGAAACCCTATCTGGACATCATCAGTTCCTGGTGGTGTACGCTGTTTGGGCACAATAATCCGCGGATCAATCGTGCGGTAAAAAAGCAGCTGGATAAAATAGAGCACGTCATATTTGCCGGCTTTACCCACGAACCGGCGGAGGAGCTTTGCAGGAGACTGGCCGGGCTCCTGCCCAGGGGGCTGGAAAAGTTTTTTTTCGTAGACAATGGTTCCACAGCCGTGGAATGTGCCATGAAGATGAGTTTTCAATACCACCGGCAGACAGGACATCCTGAAAAGCAGCGCTTTATGACCCTGGCCGGCGGATACCATGGGGAAACGTTAGGCGCGCTGTCCATGGGCGGGATGGATTACTATTCCAGGATGTTTCAATCCTTACTGCTGCCTGCCATCCATGTCCCGGGGCCGGACTGCTATCGCTGTCCTTATGGGAAACACAGGGATTCCTGCCAGGCGGAATGCATCGAGGGCGCAGAAAAAGTTTTCGAAGAATACGGTGAGGAAACCACCGCCTTTCTCATCGAACCGATGTTTCAGGGGGCGGCCGGAATGCGGATTTACTCGCCGGTGTACTTACAAAAGCTGCGGAAACTCTGCGATCGGTACAATGTGAATCTGATCGCGGATGAGATCGCCGCCGGCTACGGAAGGACGGGAAAGCTCTTTGCCTGTGAGCATGCAGGAATCAGCCCGGACTTCATGTGCCTTTCCAAGGGACTGACAGGGGGCTATCTGCCCATGGCAATGACGGTGACGACTGCAAAAATCTATGATGCCTTTTATGCCGACTTCAATGAGAAAAAGGCCTTTGTCCACAGTACCACCTACAGCGGGAATCCCCTTGCCTGCGCGGCGGCCGTCGAAGTGCTGAATATTCTGGAGGAAGAGGAACCGCTGCAACATACGGAGGCCGAATATCTGACCAGTGAACTGAAAGCAGCTCTGGAAGGACATAAAAACGTGGGTGAAATACGGAGTATCGGGCTGATCAATGCCATTGAGCTGGTTGAGGATAAGGGGACAAAGAAAGCCTTTGATCCGGAAAAGCGGGTGGGATATGAAATCTATAAGGAAGCCATGGGCAGGGGACTGCTGCTGCGGCCCATGGGCGATGTGCCCTATTTTAACCCGCCGCTGAACATCAAGAAACAGGAGATCGACCGGGCCATAGAGATATGCAGGGAAAGTATCGAAGCGGTTTTAGGTTAAAAAAGCTTGATCGGGGAAGGGTAATCCTATAAAATGGTTAAAAAACAAGCCGAAAAGGCTGGGACTTAGAGGTAGGATAAAATGAGTAAATTATTTCAGGAATTTAAGCTTAAAAATCTGACTTTGAAAAACCGGATTGTCATGCCGCCCATGTGTATGTACTGTGCCGGTGAAGATGGAATGGTAACGCAGTGGCATGTGATTCATTACGGGACAAGAGCAGTGGGAGGAGCAGGACTCCTGCTTGTGGAAGCTACGGGCGTGTGTCCGGAGGGCCGTATTTCATCGGAGGACCTGGGGCTGTGGAATGACGATCAGATCGAAGGCATGAAACGATTGGTTGAAGCCGTCCATGACAACGGAGCCAGGATCGGAATTCAATTGAATCACGCGGGAAGAAAATGCACAGCTGAGGGAATGGATATCGAGGCGCCCAGCCCGATCCCCTTTGACGATGAAAGCGCTACGCCCAGAGAGATGACGGCCTCCGATATTGACGAGACTGTAGAGCAGTTCCGACAGGCCGCGGCCAGGGCGGAGCAGGCGGGGTTCGACTTGATCGAAATTCACGGAGCCCACGGCTACCTGCTCAGCGAGTTCCTTTCGCCGCTGACAAATAAAAGGGACGACCAATACGGCGGCAGCGCCGAAAACCGGGTGAGATTCCTCGGGCGTGTAGTCGATGCGGTAAAGACTGTCTGGCCGGAGGAAAAACCGCTGCAGGTCAGAGTTTCCGCGGAGGATTATGAGGAAGGGGGAAATCGAGCGGAAGACTTGGGCGAGATGCTGAACCTTATCAAAGGAAAAGGCATTGATATTGTCAATGTCAGCACCGGAGGCGTGGTTTCCGCCGCGCCCAAGGCTGTAAAAGGATACCAGATTCCCCATGGGGAAGTGGTTAAAACGATGACCGGCCTTCCAGTGATCGCCGGGGGCCTGGTGACGGAAGCGCAGGAAGCGGAAGAGATCATTGCCTCGGGAAAGGCCGATTTGGTCTATATCGGAAGGGAGCTGCTGCGCAGCCCTTACTGGCCTTTGAAGGCTGCCGGAGAATTGGGCGCTGATATCCCATGGCCAAAGCAGTATGAACGGGCAAAACGATGACAGGAGATGGATTTTTGAAGGCCTTTGTGCTATAATAGATATATATGTGCAAAGGAGTACGGCGGGAAATGAAGGATGAAATTTTAGAAAGAAATCTCAGATTCGCAGAGGCGAATATGGAGTTTGAAGGATTTGAAATCGACGGCAGACTGCGGGAGATGGGCCGCAGGATTCTTTCCGGAGAGTGCAGCGCCGATGCGATAGTCAGCAGCTGTCTGTCCCGGTACGGCGGAGACGCGGAGTAATGGGCGGCTATTTCGTGGAAGGGGCAGATGTCCTGGAAAATAAGCTGGGAATCGACGATCCGGTCAGACTGAAGAAAATTGAAACAGAGATTGTATACGCAAGAATGATTGAACTCACCAGAGAAACCTACGACGGTGAGTTTAATTTTAGGCTTTTAAAGCATTTTCATTACTGCCTGTTTTCAGACATCTATTATATGGCCGGACAGGTGCGGACTGTACGTATCGCCAAAGGAAACAGCGTTTTCTGCTACCCGGAAAATATTGAACAGCAGCAGAGACGGATCTTCGGAAAGTTGAAAGAAGCTTGTTATCTGCGGGGGCTTGCTCGAGAGGAGTTTTTGGAAAAATTTGCTGATCTGGCGGGAGAGCTGAATGCCCTGCACCCTTTTCGGGAAGGAAACGGCAGGACAATCAAGCTGTTTCTATATAAATTGGCCCAATCGGCGGGCTGGCACATCGACTACGGGGCCATCGACGCGTCTGAACTGATGGAGGCCGACATAGCAGCCTTTTACGGGGACCCGAAAAAGCTGATGAAACTGATCGACAAAAATCTCTGCCCCTGGGAAAAGAAATAATTTTTTCATGTATAAGGGTGTTGCGAAAAAGGAGGAAAGAATATGAGCAAGGAACTTTGGGAAAAAGCAGTGAGCTTCCACGGTCATGAATGCGGCGGGATCGCGCTGGGCGTGCGGGCCTGCATGGAAGCGATCCGCAGACTTGGCATAACCTTTTCCCGGGATGAAGATCTGGTGTGCGTGACAGAAAACGACGCCTGCGGCGTAGATGCGGTGCAGGCTATCCTTGGGTGTACGCTGGGCAAGGGAAATCTGATCTATTACGGGACCGGAAAGATGGCCTTTAATTTCTATAACCGGCAGACAGGCGAAAGCTTTCGTATGATCGCAAAGCCCAAAAAGTCGGGCGGCAAAAAAGGTAAGGAATACATAGACTTTGTTCTCACCGGTCCTCTGGAAGAAATCTTTGACGTAGGAGAAACGAGATACCGTCTTCCGGAGAAGGCCAGGAGTCTGAATACCGTCATCTGTGAAATCTGCGGAGAAGGCGCTCCTGAGACAAAGATGCGGCTGCAGGATGGAAAGAAGGTCTGCCTGGAATGTTTTAATGATTACAGCAGGGGGTGGTAGCCGGATGGACTATATCAAGCTGGACAAAAAGGCCATTACCAGCTGGCGTATCGGCAGGGCTATCTCTTTTGTAATCCTGCTTTTGATCTGCTGCGCCCTGTGGGCAGGCAGTATCTTTATACCGCAGACAGAACCGTATCGCTGGATTTTGCAGCTGGTATTGGGTTTGCTGATGCTGTACAAGCTTTTGGGAATTCTGATTTACCCTTTGATCGAATATCGGCAGTGGGGCTATTACATAACAGAAGATAAGGTGGATATCCGCCATGGTATCTTCTTCGTTACCAACACCATTATTCCCATCATTCGGATTCAGCATATTACCGTAAGCCAGGGACCGATCAACCGCAGGATGGGGCTGTACGGAGTGGAAATGTCGCTGGCCAGCAACAGCTTTAAAATTGAATGTCTGGCGAAAGAGGTGGCTGACGAGATCGCGGAGAACCTGAAAAACAGGCTTTACACCAGGCTGGAGGCCAGGGAGGAAGGACAATGAGATTCGGACCGAGACGGGGACATTTCATGTTCATTTTTGAACGCTTCTTTCGGGACTTCGGGTTGCTGCTGGCAGCTGTGGCCGTTTCCCTGATTCTGCGGGATTATCAAAAGCTGCTGGAAAATATTCCGGTGCTGATCGTTGTGCTTTTCGCACCCATAAGCAGGCTGATTCAGTATCTTTTCACCTATTACAGCATTGACGATGAAAAGCTGCTGGTGGAGAGCGGGTGGCTCAAAAAGAAAACGCGGGAAATCCCTCTTTCCAATATAACGACTGTGGATTTTTCCCAGAATATCTTTTTTCAGCTGTTCAAAGTCTACAGCGTGAATGTAGATAACGCCAGCAGCATCAGCGGCGATTCAGGAAGGGTCAGGATGGCCTTTAAAATAGATGACGCTGTACAGGTGAAGAAGCTGCTGCTGTCCAAACGGGAGCAGCCGGAACAGGAGCTGCACGATGACCGTATTTCCGAAGATACCAGCGGCAATACGATCCTGGCAGGTACGGGAGAGATCCTTTTGATGGGGCTGCTCCGTTCAAAGGCTCTGGTTGTCATACAGCTGCTGGCTTACGGCGGCGCGGCCATCAGTGTGATTTCCAGGATTTTTCTTTCCAGGAGTGTTGACGGACAGGAAGTGATGCTGGACTATTTTTTGAGCATTTCCGCGCCCCTGCTGATCGCGGCGGTAATCCTCGCACTTTATTTGGTGGGAGTAGCCATCAGCGTTATGCTGACGATGATTAAGTATTACGGGTTTCGTATTACCAATCGGGAAACCTCTGTTTTCATTGAATACGGACTGCTGAATAAAAAGACCCATACGCTGATTAAGGAAAAGATCAGCGGCGTGTCGTACAATCAGTCGATCCTTATGCGGATTTTCAAACGGGGGACCCTGGAAGTCTTTGCTGTCGGGTATGGCAGCGGCGGAGAGGATAACCAGGAGGCGGCGGTTCTTTATCCCGTCCTGCGGAAGGAAAAGCTCTACGCTTTTCTGGGCCGCTTTTTACCGGAGATCGAAGAACCGAAGGCCTATACAGCTGCGGGACCGAAGGCCTTTCCTTATTTTTTTCTCTGCGGGCGCTTTATCTGCTGCGCCCTGCTTTTGGCAGCTGCGGCAGGAAGCTTTTGGTGGCCCATGCATCCCATGCTCCGAACAATCCTGATCGCAGCATGTGGGATGATTTTTGTGGGAGCCTGCGTGTCCGTGATCCTGGAATATACCAATACGGCGATTACAGGAGATTCAAGGACAATCTCCCTGACCTGCGGAGGTTATACGAAGCGCACGGTACATCTGAAAACAGAAAAGGTGGAGTCCGTTGAGGAGCGGGCAACCCTGCGAAAAAAACGGAGAAAGCACATCACCACCATAAGGCTGGGCGTTCTGGCTCCGGCGGCGGCAGCGCATCAAAAAGTGCGCAATCTGGAAATGAAAGCATTCGAAGGAATCAGAGAAAAGCTGATCTACTGATTCCGGAAAGGAACTTATGTCACAGCTTACACAGCGGGCAATGGCGGCATCTCTGAAAAAGATGCTGGCGAAGAAAACACTGGATAAGATCACAGTCAAAGAAATCGCCGATGACTGCGGCGTGAAAAGACAGACCTTCTATTATCATTTCAAGGACATTTATGACCTGCTGGAATGGACCTTTCTCCAGGAAGGGGAGCAGTTTATCGACAAGGAGCGCATCTGCGAGAACTGGCAGGACGTGTACCTGGAAGTGTTCCGCTATATTGAAAACAATAAGAACTTTACCATAAACGCTTACAATTCCGTGGGCCGGGAGCATTTGGAACGATATCTCTACCGAATTGTCTATGATCTGATCGCTCTGTTCATCAGAGGTATGGAGGGATCGGAAAAGATCGCCAAAGAGGATCGGGATTTCATCTGCGATTTTTACAAATACGCGCTGGTGGGCATCATTCTGGAGTGGATCGGAGGAGGCATGAAGGAGGACCCGCAGCGGATAAGCAGCAAATTGAATAGGCTGCTTAAACGCCACATGGAAGCAGATCTTTTTGATTCGGAAACCGATTAGTTTTTGACAGACAGGGGGCAGTGTTAAAATTTTTAACACTGCTCTTTTTTTGTCTATGGCGTAACCGGTTTCAAAGGCATAAAATGAACAGGATTTAAGAGGAAAGAAGGAGGCCGGATATGTTAAAGTTCGGAGAGAAAGTAGTAAAACACAGGAGAGTCATCTTAGTTGTCTGCCTGCTGCTTTTGATTCCGTCCGTTCTTGGGATGATCAAAACCAGAATCAATTATGATGTGCTGACCTATCTGCCCGGCGACATTGAGACCATAAAAGGCCAGGATATCCTGATGGATGACTTTGGCAAGGGAGCCTTTTCCATGGTTATGACAGAAGGCCTTTCCACCAGTGCGAAAGTGGACCTGGAAGATAAAATCAAAAAGGTCGATCATGTGGATTCGGTTATCAGTTATGAAACTGCGCTGGACCCATCCATTCCGGAAGAGATCCTGCCGGACAAATATAAGGATGCCATACAAAAAGGCGATACATCCCTGATGGCAATTTTTTTTGACACATCTACCTCTGCGGATGAGACCATGGATGCCATACGGGATATCCGCCGCTTGTCCGCCGAAAAATGTTTTGTCAGCGGCATGTCTGCTGTTGTTACAGATACAAAGGATCTGGCGGAGCACGAGGAGCCGATCTATGTCATGATCGCAGTCGCCCTGGCAGCCATTGTTCTGGCGATCTGTATGGATTCCTATATCATACCGGTTATATTCCTTGCCGGAATCGGCATGGAGATCCTGTACAATCTGGGAAGCAATTACTTCATGGGCGAAATCTCCTATGTGACCAAGGCCCTCAGCGCAGTGCTGCAGCTGGGCGTAACCATGGACTATTCGATTTTCCTCTGGCACAGCTATCAGGAGGAATGCGAAAAGCTTCCCGGCGATAAGCCTGCTGCCATGTCCCGTGCCATCGCCCATACCATAACGTCGGTTTCGGGCAGCTCGATCACAACCATTGCCGGATTTATCGCCTTATGCTTTATGACTTACAAACTGGGGCTGGACTTGGGAATCGTAATGGCCAAAGGCGTCATCTTCGGTGTTGTGGGGAGCGTAACGATTCTGCCCTCCATGATTCTGGCCTTTGACAGGCTGATCGAAAGAACCATGCACCGGGAAATCATACCTGTCATGGATCGGCCGGCGGCTTTCATTATACGACATTCACGGCTTTTCGGACTTTTGTTCCTGATTCTGTTGATACCGTCTCTGATCGGATATACCAGGACCGATGTCTATTACAATCTGGATGCCAGCCTGCCGAAGAACCTGGACAGTATCGTGGCAAATGAAAAGCTGGATAAAGAATTTGATATCGGATCTACCTATATGATTCTGGCTGACGCCGATCTGTCAACCAAAGCGGCAAACCAGATGACGCAGGATATTGAGAAGGTGGACGGTGTGAATACCGTACTGGGGTTCAATTCCGTTATGGGACCGGCCATTCCCAAAGAAATGATACCGGACAGTGTGCTGAATGAACTGCAGGAAAACGGGCGGCAGCTGATGATCATTAATTCTAAATATAAGGTAGCTACAGGAGCTGTCTATAAGCAGATAAAAGAAATCAACAAAATTGCCGATAAATACGATCCCAAGGCAATGGTTATTGGAGAAGCTCCCTGCACAAAGGATCTGATTTCCATAACCAACCACGATTTCAAGGTTGTAAGCTTTATTTCCATCATTGCGATTTTCCTGATTATCGCCATTAATTTCAAATCGGCATCCCTGCCGGTCATACTGGTGGCTGTTATTGAGCTGGCGATCTTCATCAATATGGGAATTCCGTTTTACACCGGCACACGCCTGCCGTTTATCGCTTCCATCTGTATCGGCACCATTCAGCTGGGGGCGACCGTAGACTACGCGATACTGATGACAACCCGTTTTCGGCGGGAGCTGCAGCTGGGGAAGGATAGGCATCAAGCGGTTCAAATCGCTCTCAGCACCTCGATTCCGTCGATTATCGTCAGCGCGCTGTGCTTCTTTGCGGCCACCTTCGGCGTGGGGATCTACTCGGATATTGATATCATCAGTTCCCTGTGCGGCCTTATGGCAAGAGGGGCGCTGATCAGTATGGTTATTGTAATCTTTATTCTGCCTGCAATGCTGGTACTGTTCCACAGGATCATATGCGGCACCAGCAAAGGCTTTAAGTATTCAAAGGAGGAAGCAGAAAATGAGCAGAAACTTGCGGCATCAAAGTAGAATACTGGCTGTGATTTTAAGCCTGGCACTTGCGGCAGGCAGCGCCAGTCCGGCGTTTGCAGCCGAGAAAAAGAATGCGTCCGATTCAAACCTTTCCAAGGAAGAAACCGTATACGTTATGAGCGATGAAAACGGCGGGGCCGACAAGATCATCGTCAGCGAATGGTTGAAAAACACGGGAGAGCTGAGCCTGGTCAAGGACTATACGGAATTAAAAAAGATTGAAAACGTAAAAGGCGATGAAACCTTTGATGAGAAAGATGGAAAGGGCACCTGGAAAGCCGGGGGCAAGGATATTTACTATCAGGGTGAGATAAAAAAGGAACTGCCGGTAGAGATGAAGGTCAGCTACTATCTCAACGGTAAAGAGGTTTCTCCAAAAGAACTGGCAGGCAAAAGCGGCAAGGTGAAGATGCGCTTTGATTATACCAATAACCAGAAACTGCACGGTGTCTATGTTCCCTTTGTGGTTATGACAGGTATGAGCCTGGATAACGATAAATTCAGCAATGTGGAAGTGACCAATGGGAAAGTCATTAACGACGGGCAGAAATCCATGGTCGTCGGATATGCCCTTCCGGGGCTTTCGCAAAGCCTGGAATTGGAGGATGCCGGTGTCTCCATACCGGATTATGTGGAGGTGACTTGTCAGGCGGAGAAGTTTTCACTGGATGGAACCATGTCCGTAGCGACAAGCAGCTTACTTTCTGATCTGGATTTGGGGGACATCGAGCAGATGGACGACCTGAAGGCTGCGCTGGGTGAGCTGCAGTCAGCGGCAGCGCAGCTTCAGGATGGCTCGGAGAAGCTCCAGAGCGGGGCCGGTGACCTGGAAAAGGGAACGGGCGATCTTTATAAAGGAAGCGGAACGCTTTCCAAGGGGACCAAGGACTTGTACAAAGGAACCAAGACTCTGAAAGAGAAGGTGGCTCAGCTGGGCGATGGGCTTACGGTAGCCAAAGACGGAAGCGCGCGTCTGAAAGAAGGAGCAGCTAAGCTGCAGGCCGGAGCCGGGGACCTGGAAGCAGGGGCCGTGCAGCTGCAAGGCGGAATCGGGCAGATTCCGGATAAATTGCAGGAAGCGGTTGGCAAAGTAACGGCAGGAATCCAGGGATCCCAGAGCCAGGCAGGAACAATGCAGGCTGACCAGGCGGCGCTGAATGCTTTAAACGCAATTGATGCAAGTAAATTATCCGATGATGGAAAAGCTGCTTTGGCACAGGCAAAAGGCGCCATTCAAAAGAGCATTGACGGACAGAAGCAGATTGCATCTTCACTGGCGTCAGAAAGCGCAGGGATGAAAGACAGTGTGACCAAGCTGCAGACCGGGGCCGATAAACTGGTCAAGGGGACTAAGGATCTGGAAAGCGGACTCACGGATCTTTCCGGCGGCGCGAAGGACCTCAATACAGGAATTACGCAGGCCTGTGAGGGCGCAGGTCTTTTGGAATCCGGAGCAGGCGATCTGAAAAAGGGCGCCAGCAAGGTAAACGATGGAGCCAGCGCTTTGAATGCTGGAGCAAGGAAAGTAAACGACGGTGCGGGTACGCTGGCAACAGGCGCCAGAGACCTGGCAAGTGGAATCGCGAAATTTAAAAGCGATGGAGTCGATAAGCTGGTGAAAGCTTTTGACGGGGATGTTTCAAAGGTTGTGGACCGGCTGAAAGCTCTGCAGGACGCGGCTGCAGATTATCAGAGCTTTGCAGGAAAGAAGGCGGAGACTAAAGGAACCGTGAAATTTATCTATAAAACCGACGAGATTGAGTAAGACAATTGCTTTTCCAGACGCATATGTGATAAAATCACAGCAGAATCAACAAATGCGGGAGGAATAGATATGGTAATTGCAGTAGTAGACGGACAGGGCGGCGGTATCGGAAGAGCCATTGTGGAAAAGATAAAGGCGGCGATGCCTGAGGTGCATGTGATCGGTCTGGGCACCAATTCAGTGGCCACAGGGCAGATGCTCCGGGCAGGCGCCGATGACGGCGCCACAGGCGAGAACGCCATCGTTCACAATATGCAGCACGTAGATATCGTAGTGGGCGTCATCGGTATACTTAACGCCAACTCCATGATGGGAGAGCTGACTCCAACAATGGCTTCTGCCATCGGCGGCAGCCATACCTACAAGGTGCTTCTGCCGATCAATCGCTGTCATATCCATGTCGTCAGTGTAGAAGACATTCCTCTGGGCAGGCATATCGACAACGCGGTCAGCGCCATTCAAAACTTTATAGCAGAAAATCAATAGGCGATCAAAGGCTTGAGCAGTCAGGAAGGAATTTTGAAATTCCTTCCTTTTTAGTTTCTCATATCTGGAACTTGCGAGCTGTTTGGCCTGCCGTGCGGCCGGCCTGCCTGGCGCTTTTTGCTTCGAAATGGGACCGGAGCGGATGAAATATGTGGGTTTGTGGGTTTTTCGGATTTGTCTTTTTGAAATTTTCGCTTGAAATCGGCCGGCAAGGATAAGAAACGTTGAAAAAAGATCCGCTTTCACTTCTTTTTTCTGATGAAAGATCCGAAAATACTTTAACACGTTATAATGTGAAATCAAACAGACGCTTCTTCCTGGCCGGATGCAGCAGAGATGCGGCCTGAACGGAGCCCGGATGCGGCAGAGGGCAGAGACTGGTTTTGAGTTTGCGACCAAGGCGCTTTTTTCGGCTCAATGGTCGCGGAATTTGCCAGGTAAATCACAATTTGGTCGCAAAAACCCTCAGCCATACGCAGCGGCATCCGGGCCGCGAAGCACAAATCGCAGCTTTTTAAACGAAGCGGCATAAAAAATATAAATTGTTAGCACTCTTATCGAGTGAGTGCTAAAAAGTTCTTTACTTTTTGTTTCCCCAGTATTACAATATACGTGTAAGATAAAATTCCTGGTTAATACTAAGGTTAACAGGCGCGGAGGTGAACATAAATGAACTTAGAAAAATACACACAAAATGCCCAGGGGGCCATTATGGATTGCCAGAATATCGCCATAGAAGAAGGACACCAGCAACTTGACGGGGAGCATCTGCACCTTGCACTTGTCATGCAGCAGGACGGGCTCATCCCGAAACTTCTCAAGTTCATGGAAATAAATGTTGGGGCTGTTATTGGGGATTTAGAGGAAGAAATGGAAAAGCTTCCGAAAGTAACCGGCGGAGCCGACAACATGTATTCGTCCAGGCGACTTTCACAAATCCTGATGAAAGCGGAAAAAATTGCCGGAGACTTCAAGGATGAATATGTCAGCGTAGAGCATATGTACCTGGCGCTGCTTGAAGAAAAAGGCACGCCGTCTTCAAAGATTTTCAAGAAGTACGGCATCACAAAGAACAAATTCCTGGAGGCTCTGGAAAAGGTCAGGGGCAATCAGAGAGTCACCAGCCAGAATCCGGAGGACAACTACGATGCGCTCAACAAGTACGGGCGTGACCTGGTTGAGATGGCAAAAGAGGGCAAGCTGGACCCGGTAATCGGCAGAGACGCCGAGATCCGTCACACCATCCAGATCCTTTCCCGAAGGACAAAGAACAATCCGGTATTGATCGGTGAACCGGGCGTCGGCAAGACGGCGGTTGTAGAGGGGCTGGCTCAGCGTATTCTCAACGGCGACGTACCGGAAGGGCTGAAGGATAAGACCATCTTTGCACTGGACATGGGCGCGCTCATCGCAGGGGCCAAATTCCGGGGCGAATTTGAGGAACGTCTGAAAGCAGTCCTGAGTGAAATCGAGAAATCCGAGGGCCGGATTATCCTCTTTATCGACGAGATCCATAACATCGTAGGCGCGGGCAAGTCGGAAGGCGCTATGGACGCGGGCAACCTGCTCAAGCCGAAGCTGGCCAGAGGGGAGCTTCACTGTATTGGAGCAACCACGCTGGACGAATATCGCAAGTATATTGAAAAAGACGCAGCGCTGGAGCGGCGTTTCCAGAAGGTGCTGGTAGATCAGCCAACGGTAGAGGATACCATTTCTATCCTGCGGGGCCTCAAAGAACGCTTTGAGATCCACCACGGCGTGCGGATTACCGACAATGCGCTGATTGCGTGCGCAACCCTTTCGGACCGGTATATTACAGACCGTTTCCTGCCGGATAAGGCTATCGACCTGATGGACGAAGCGGCATCCAAGATTCGTACGGAAATCGACAGTATGCCGGCGGAGCTGGATGAGATTTCAAGAAAGATCATGCAGCTGGAAATTGAAAAGCAGGCGCTGAGCAAGGAAACAGACAACGCTTCCAAGGCCAGAATGGACCACCTGGAAAAAGAACTGTCTCAGCTGAAGGAAGAAAGCGCTACCATGAGAGCTCAGTGGGAAAACGAAAAGAAGGCTATCACGGAGTCCAAGAGCACAAAACAGCAGATCGAAGAGGTTAAGCTGCAGATTGAAGAGGCTGAGAGAAATTATGATCTGGAAAAGCTGGCCCAGTTGAAATACGGAACCCTTCCTGAGCTGGAAAAGAAACTGGAAGGCGAGATGGAGCAGGCCGACGAAGCAAAGGAAAATCGTCTGCTGAAAGAAGAAGTGGGCGAAGAAGAGATCGCCGAGGTAGTGGCAGGCTGGACCGGAATTCCGGTGAGCAGGCTGGTGGAGTCGGAGCGGGAAAAGCTGCTGCGGCTGCCGGAAACCCTGCACAAGCGGGTAATCGGCCAGGATACGGCGGTGGACGCGGTAGCGGAAGCCGTGCTGCGTGCGAGAGCCGGGCTGAAGGACGAGAGCAAACCGATCGGTTCCTTTATCTTCCTGGGGCCCACCGGCGTGGGCAAGACCGAACTGGCGAAAGCGCTGTCAGAGGCAATGTTCGATTCGGAACGAAACATGGTTCGTATCGATATGTCCGAGTATATGGAAAAGCACTCCGTATCCAGACTGGTGGGAGCGCCTCCGGGATATGTGGGCTACGATGAAGGCGGACAGCTGACAGAGGCTGTGAGAAGAAAACCTTACAGCGTTATCCTCTTTGACGAGATTGAAAAGGCTCACCCGGATGTGTTCAATATCCTGCTGCAGCTTTTGGACGACGGCCGCCTCACTGACAATCAGGGCCGCACGGTTGACTTCAAAAACACAATCGTCATCATGACCTCCAACATCGGAAGCCAATACCTGATCGACGGAATCAAGGCCGACGGTACGGTGGACGATGAGGTAAAACAGCAGGTTGAGGATGAGACGAAGAAATATTTCAGACCGGAATTCTTGAACCGTGTCGACGATATTGTCGTATTCTCGCCGCTGACCGAGGATCAGATCGGCAGAATCATTCAGCTGTCCATGGTGGATATCGAAAGACGGCTGGCCGACAAGAACATCCGCCTGACCCTCACCGAGGATGCGAAGAACTTTATCGCCAAAGAAGCATATACGCCGGCCTACGGCGCAAGACCGGTCAAACGGTATCTGCAAAAATATGTGGAAACCGAACTGGCGGGTGAAATCATCCGGGGCAATATCAAGGACGGCGACAGCGTAGAGATGAGCACGGACGGAGAAAAACTGACCTTTAACGTTCAATAAAAGAATCATTGACAAAATAACGGGCGAACCTGCACAGGCCGCCCGTTTTCACTGTGTTTCGCAAATTTTTTCCTTCACGGGACAGATTCTTTGTGTACCGCTGGATTTTAGCAGCCGAAACTGGTAGAATCTATCGTGTGTGAGGGATTGAAACTTAGATAGGAGATAGATGACAGATGATTGAACTGGACCAATTGAAGCGCAGCACGCTGGCGCGGTTTTATACCAGAGGAAAACAGCTGTACGAACAGGGGCACGTACGCAACCTGACTGTCCAGAGTTTTGGCGAAGGAGGCGGAGCGCCGTCTACCCACGTGAAAGGGGAAGTGCTGGGCAGCAGCGGACAGCTTTACAAGACCAGTGTCTTTATACGCAAGGATAAAATGTTTTCTTACGGCTGCACTTGTCCGGCAGTCAATCAGTTTCCCTATCCGTGCAAGCACTGCATTGCTCTGGCAATGCGCTATCGGCAGCAGCAGGAGGACGCTGCGGGAAATACAGGAGCGCAGTTCCTCAGGCAGGAGCTGCAGCGTCAGGAAAGGATGCAGGAAGAACGGTTTTCCAGGAGTCTTTCTTCTTCTGCGCAGGTGAAGGATCTGATCTATCAGTATTCCATGAGGGATAAGGCGAGGTTCTTTCAGGCTGAGATTAACGGAAGCGTTGACCTGGAACCAATTCTGCACAAGAGCAGAGGGCTGCCCTGGCAGCTGGAATTTAAGATCGGTACGGAAAAAAGGAAATATGTGCTGAAAAATATTGTGGATTTTGTGCGGGCGGTGGAGAAAAAGGAAACGGTTGCTTATGGGAAAAATCTGGAGTTCATCCACGAAGCCAGCGCCTTTACAAAGCGGGCTCAAAGATTCTATGAATTCCTCAGGCAGTGCCTGGAGGAGCGGTCTGCGCAGGACGGCAGGTACAGTTATCTGGCCAGCTACCGCAGCCCGGAGGCCATACGAAAGCTGAACCTGACTGACAAAAACCTGGCGGATTTCTTTTCGATTATGCGGCCCCAGCCATGTCAGATCGGCGATGGTGGAGCTGCCCGCATCTATTTTACCGAGGAGGAGCCAAGACTGGAATTGGCGCTTGTGGAGGCTGCGGGAGGCGGGTATGACCTGGCGGTTCCCAAGGCGCAGATGGTCAGTAACGACCGTGAGACATATCTGGTAAGCGAAGATAAAATTTATCAATGTTCGGATGAATTCCGTGACCGCATGGAAGAGCTGTGCGACATAGCGGGCGGTCGGTACGGCGGAGAAGTGCTTCATATCGGTGAACGGGATATGCAGGCCTTCTGCACATCGGTGCTTCCCCAGATACAGGAATTCTCCGAAATCGCCGGACTGGAAGCGGCGGAGCGTTTTATGCCGGAGCCATGCCAGATTCGTTTTTACCTTGATAAAGAGGATGGAATGTTTGTTTGCCGACCGGAAAGTCTTTACGGAGAAGGCCAGCGCTTTAATCTGCTGGAAAAGCTGGATGTCAGCGAGATGTACCGGGACGCGGCGGCTGAGGGAAAAGCTGTGTGGACGGCAGGCCGGTATTTCCCGGAAAGAGACGACAGGCGATTCCTCCTCGATGAAATGGACGAGGACCGTGTGTACGAGCTTTTCACAGACGGAATAATCGAGCTGGAGCAGTTGGGTGAAGTCTTTCTGTCCGCCGCTCTCAACCGGATATCCATCAGACAGGCGCCCGAGGTGGGAATCCATGTCGGACTGGACAGTGGGCTTTTGGATCTGTCCATTGATGCGGGCGACATGCCTCAGGAGGAGATGGAGGACCTGCTGCAGGCGTATCGGCTTAAGAAAAAGTATTACCGTCTGAAAAACGGCGATTTTATGCGCCTTGCGGACAGCGGACTGGAAGCGGTATGGGAACTGGCCGACGGCTTGGGCCTGACGGATGAAGACCTTCGGGACGGGCATATTCGTGTGCCTCAATACAGATCCTTTTATATCGACCAGGTGTTGAAAGCCTGCGACGGCGCCATTGTCAGCCGTTCCTCATCCTTCAAAACCCTGCTGCGAAATATCAAGGCCGTAGAGGACAGCGATTACGAAGTGCCGGCGCCGATGGTTTCCGTCATGAGAAGTTATCAAAAGAACGGCTACCGATGGCTGATGACATTGAGAGATCTGGGCTTTGGCGGCATACTGGCCGATGATATGGGGCTGGGAAAAAGCCTGCAGATGCTGGCCTTCCTCTATGCGGCGCGGGAAGAAGCCAAAAAGAGCGGAGCCCACAGAACCAATCTGCTTATCTGTCCTGCTTCTCTGGTCTACAATTGGATGGAGGAGGTTATAAAGTTTGCTCCCGATATGAAGACGCTGCTCATAACCGGTACAGCGGCAGAGCGGGAGATGCTGGTGGAGGACTGGGAGCAATACGATATTCTCATTACTTCCTACGATTTGCTAAAACGGGACGAAGGCAACTATATTGGAAAAACGTTTTACTGCCAGATCCTGGACGAAGCGCAGAATATAAAGAATCACCAGACAAAGGCGGCGAAGGCGGCAAAGAAGATTCAGGCGCAGGTCAGGTTCGCCCTCACCGGCACGCCCATTGAAAACCGTCTCAGTGAGCTGTGGAGTATCTTTGATTACCTGATGCCGGGAATCCTGGGCTCCTATGCCTCCTTTCGAAAGAAGTATGAGCTGCCCATCGTGCAGAATGGGGATGCGGGAATCGCGCAAAGGCTGCAGCGGATGATCAGCCCCTTTATTTTGCGGAGGCTGAAACGTGATGTACTCAAAGAACTGCCCGATAAGAACGAGACCATTGTCTACGCCAGAATGGAAAAGGAGCAGGAGGCGATTTACAGAGCCAATGCCAGACAGCTGTCGGAAACAATCGCAGGGAAAAACGGCGATCAGTTCCGTACAGGAAAAATTGAAATTCTCTCTGCGCTGACCCGCCTGCGCCAGCTGTGCTGCGATCCGCACCTCGTTTATGAAAACTATGAAGGCTCCGCTGCCAAACTGGATACCTGCATGGAGCTTTTGGAGACTGCTATTGAATCGGAACAGAAGGTGCTGCTCTTTTCGCAGTTTACTTCCATGCTGGACCTGATCGCAAAAGAGCTGGAACAAAGAGGGATTCCTTACTATATGCTGACCGGCGCTACCGGTAAGAAAGAACGTCTGGAAATGGTGCATCAGTTCAACGAAGGGGATGTGCCGCTGTTTCTCATCTCGCTGAAGGCGGGAGGAACCGGGCTCAATCTGACCGGCGCCACGGTAGTCATCCATTATGATCCGTGGTGGAACGTGGCTGCGGAAAACCAGGCATCTGACCGGGCCCACCGCATCGGTCAGGACAAACAGGTTACCGTATTCAAGCTGATTATGCAGGATACCATCGAAGAACGGATACGCAGGCTGCAGGAGAGCAAAGCTCATCTGGCCGATGAAATGGTGAGCGGCCAGGGAATGGCCCTGTCCCAGCTGACGAGAGAGGATTTTATGGAACTTCTTAGAGTGTAAGATGCGGGCTGCCCGCCAAAAGGGCAGCTGCGGTAACTTATCCGGATTTTTGCGAAAAGTTACCGCAGCTTGCAGGACTGAGTTATGTCGAGCATTTTTCACCATTTTATGCCACAGATTTGCGAGATCGTTTGTGTTCGGAATCAATAAATATCAAATGGCTTCCGAAAAAAGCGCAAAAACGATAGTCTGGCCCGGGCGGCCATTGGAAAATGAGGGAGAATATCAAAATTTTGCTTTTCTATTAGACTTATTGATATTTAGGCGATCTGGCGGTCGTATGAGTTTGCAGATATTGACGAAAGATAAAGAAGAGAAAAGGAGGTAAGGGAATGACGTTTGTAAAAGAAAGCTGCGAGGATTTTGTGGAGGTGCTTTCCGGCAGTGAGCCTGTGCCGGGAGGCGGCGGAGCGTCCGCCTTGGTCGGCGCCATAGGAACGGCGCTGGGAAACATGGTGGGTTCTCTCACTGTGGGAAAGAAGAAATATAAAGATGTGGAAGAAGAGATCAAAGCGCTGATGGACAGGTCCAGGCTGCTGCAGCGTGAACTTCTGGATTTGGTACAGCAGGACGCGGAGGTGTTTGCGCCCTTGGCTAAAGCATATGGTATGCCTAAAGAAACCGAGGAACAGAAGGAAGAAAAAGTCCGGGTTATGGAGCAGGCGCTGGTTGGAGCCTGTGAGGTGCCGCTGGCAATTATGGAAAAATGCTGTCAGGGAATTGAGCTGTGCGGCAGATTCGCGGATAAAGGAAGTACAATGGCAATAAGCGATGCGGGCGCGGGCGCAGCCTTTTGCCGGGCGGCTCTTGCGGGAGCCAGTCTGAATGTATATATCAACACAAAGGCGATGAAAAACCGGGAATATGCGGATGCAGCCAATAAAAGAGCGGATGAGATGCTGAAAAACTATACGGAAAAGGCTGACCGGATTCTGGAACAGGTCTTGGCCGCGATCAAATAGGAGAGAAAGAATGACACAACTTTTAAAAGGAAAAGAAGTAGCCGATGCGCTGACAGAGAGACTGCAAAATCAGACGGCGGAATTGCAGCGGCGGGGGGTGAAGCCATGTCTGACTATCGTCCGCGTGGGAGAAAACGACAGCGATTTGTCCTATGAGCGGGGAGCGATGAAACGGGCGGAAAAAGTTGGCGTGACTGTGAAACAATACATTTTTGAAGAGACGATCTCGCAGGAAGAACTGCTTGGTGGGATTGAGGAAATCAATGAAGATGCCAGTATTCACGGCGTACTGATCTTTCAGCCGCTTCCAAAGCAAATAGACGATGCGGCAGTCAGGAAGGCGCTGCGGCCTGAAAAAGACGTGGATGGAATAACGGAAGGTTCTCTGGCAGGGATTTTTACGGGAACCCACAGAGGCTTCGCGCCGTGTACGGCCAGGGCCTGTATGGAAATTCTGGACCATTACGGTATCGATCTGATCGGTAAGCGGGTGGCTGTCCTGGGAAGGAGTCTGGTTATCGGCAAGCCGGTGGCTATGATGGTTATGGAGAAAAACGGCACTGTGACAGTCTGCCACAGCAAGACCGGCAAGGAGGCCATGATTGAAATCTGCCAGAACAGCGATGTGCTTATCGCGGCTATGGGCCGGGCGGCAATGATCGATAAAAGCTATGTGAAAGCCGGACAAACGGTAATCGACGTGGGAATCAATGTCAATGAAGAGGGCAAACTGTGCGGCGATGTGGATTTTGATTCGGTATCGCCCTTGTGCGGTGCGATTACGCCGGTGCCGGGAGGCGTAGGGGCCGTGACTACAGCAGTTCTGATGCTTCAGGTTATTGAAGCTGCGAAACTGTCCGTATAGAAGCCCAAAAGCGGATTGACAAAATTGTTAAAAAATATACGACAAAATAACAATCTGAATCAGAATAAAATACCATCGGGTGGCTGTTATTTTAAATTAAAGGCTTTTTTTACTGTATAAGTGAAAGGGCCTTTTTTCTGTGTCTCTGATCGAGCAAAAAAATGATATAAAATTCACAATAATATAGCAATAATAATAAAATATCTCAAAATAGAGAAAAATAGTGACGAAATGAGAATTCAGTGATATAATGCTGATGGATTTGTCGAAACGGGGCGGATTTTCGTCGACGGATCATCGCAAAATGGGGCGGGGAGAGATTGAAAAATACTATTATCATTTTAAGGAGGACTATATGGATTCATATGGTATTTTAAGCGTTCTTCCGGTAATTACCATACTGGTGATCGCGGTGACAACGAAGCGGACCCTGTTTGCTATGGTCTGCGGACTGTCGGTAGGCGCAGTGATTTTGGGAGGAGCAAAAGGCTGCGTTGTCAATTGGTTCAAGTATATTTACTCGTCCATGTCCAATGAGACGCTGCAGTGGCTGTTGCTGGTAATTTCCATGTTTGGAATTCTCATTGTGCTGTTTGAGCAGTCCCATGCGGTAAAGGACTTCGGCTACTGGGCGTCGAACTTCATCCACACAAAGAGACAAGCGCTGACAGGTACGGCCATCCTGGGCGTAATTATCTTCCTGGATGATTATCTCAACAACCTGGCTGTTGGTACGACCATGAAAGGTATCACGGACAGATTGCGTATTCCCAGATCTCAGCTGGCTTTCGTAGTAAACTGCGTAGCTGCGCCGGTCTGCATCCTGATCCCGCTTTCATCCTGGGCCGTGTACTTTGCGGCGCTTCTGGAAAAGGAAGGCATCACAGTAGGCGGAGAGGGCATGGGCGCGTATCTGAAAGCTATGCCGCTGACTTTCTACGCATGGATCATGGTTATTCTGGTATTTCTTCATGCTCTGGGCCTTTTCCCCAAGCTGGGCATGATTAAGAAGGACTCCCTTCGTGCTGAGGAAACAGGCGATGTGTTCCCCATCGGTGGAAGTGTAGAAGCGGTAGATCCGGGCTTTGAAGAAGAGGAGCTGCCGGAGGGCTATAAGGCCCGTCCGTGGAATTTCCTGATTCCTCTGGTGGTGATGATCGCAGTGACGCTTTTATGCGGCAGCGAAGTTCTTTACGGTTCCTTTGCCGGCGTAATCGTAGCTTTCCTGCTTTACCTGATTCAGGGCAAGCTGAAGTTTAAGGAAATCCTAACCTGTTGCTATGACGGCGTTCTCAGCATGGGCTTCGTGCTGATCCTGTCGGTACTGGCGTTTTCCGTGCAGGCGGTTAACACAGACCTGGGCCTGGCAAATTATATTATCGAAATAACACTGCCGATTATGAAGGGCGCTTTCCTGCCTGCGGTAGTATTCATTGTCTGCGGTATCTATGCTTATGCCACAGGCTGTTTCTGGGATCTGGCCGCAATCATTCTGCCGCTGGTAATTCCATTGGCTACGGCTATGGACGTAGACCCGATTCTGGCTTCGGCTGCTGTTTTCTCAGGCGCTGCTTTCGGAAGCAACACCTGTCTGTACGGTGACGGCGTTATCATGTGCGCGCAGGGCTGCGAAATCAAATCCATCGACCTGATGTTCGCCACACTGCCTTACGCCTGTATCGCAGGCGGGCTGACGCTGATTCTGTATCTGGTATGCGGATTTGTAATGTAGAGGAGTAATTATGAAAAAGAATTCAATGTTAGAAACTTTGTACAACCTGGACAATACCTTCGGTGTTTCCGGAAACGAAGAAGAGACGGCCGCGGCCCTGCAAAAAGAGATGGAGGGCCTGTACGATGAACATATCGAGGACCCGCTGGGCAGCCAGATCTTTATCAAATACGGAAAAGACCGGGACAGAAAAATCGTTCTCTCCGCTCACATGGATGAGATCGGATTTATCATCAACTACATAGAGGACAACGGAATCGCCAGATTCCTGCCGGTGGGCTACCACGATGACAGAACCGCAGTAAATCAGGATATGGTAGTTATGACCGACAGCGGCAAGAAGGTTTACGGCGTGACCGGCTCCAAACCGGCCCATATCATGACCGAAGAGGATCATGAAAAGGTAATCAAAATCGAGGATCTTTTTGTTGATTTCGGAACCATGTCCAGAGAAGAGACTAACGCTCTGGGTGTGCAGGTGGGCGACTACATGGGCTTTGCCAGAGAAGGCTATATGCTCAACGACGGGAAATTTTACACCGGAAAATCGGTGGATGACAGAGCAGGCTGCGCGGTGCTGGTGGAAATGATGAAGCGCCTGCAGGATACAGAGCTGGAGCCAACCATCTGCGTAGTGGGATCGGTTCAGGAAGAAGTAGGCATCCGCAGCGGCGGTCCGCTGGTTAACAGGCTGAATCCGGAACTGTTCCTGGCTATCGATGTGACCCTTACCGGCGATACACCGGGCGTTGAAATCAATAAATGCTCTGAAAAGATGGGCGACGGACCGGGAATCAAGTATTATGACTGGGACCCGATTCTGGGAGCTACCGGCAATAATGTGCCCCGCAAGCTGACCAGAAGGCTGATTCAGACCGCAGAAAAGCACGGCATCCCTTATCAGAGGGAAGTCATGACCGGAGGCGGTACGGATGCCTGGTCCGCAGCAATGGCCGGCGGCGGAGTTCTGGCGGGCGGCGTATGTATTCCGCAGAGATACATGCACACAGCTGTGGGAACCATCAATATGGACGATATGGAAAACACCGTGCAGCTGCTGGTGAACTTCCTGAAAGAATATTAATCGTTAAAAAGCGATTTTCAGTTTTTAAAAAATGAGTCGCTCAGACCGTTGCAAAGTTACCCATATTCTCTTGTTTTCGGGAGAATATGGGTATTTTTATTTTTGCGAGGCGCGGGCAGAGGTGATTTCGCTTTACAGATACGACAGAATGTGGATAAACCAACCAGAAAAGGCGAGGGTTACGAAACGACATAATTCCTGCAAAAATCCCTCTTGCAAAGCGGTTTGCGTCTGATAAAATGTAAGGGGTAAGTTAAGCCAAGAAAGGAAAATCCAATGGGCATAAATCGAGAGCTGCCTCCTAAAAATCGAAAAAACTCTGTGCAATTGATTGGATGAAACATTGTGCAGAGTAAGTTCCTTTTCATCGAAAACTATGGTTTGCGGACAGGCAGGCCTTTTTTCGGTGTACTCTTAAAGAAGGCTGCTGTGGGCAATGTTTTGTCCGCAGTTTTTTAATGCAGCGAATGTTTAAAGGAGAGGAACTATGAAACGATTAGAAACACCGATTATCACAGAGGAAACCATCAGCGGCATGGAGGATATGTCCTTTTTTACTCATGCTTTGATCTTTGATGATCTGCTGATTATAGCTCAAAAAGAGACCAATTGTTTTGTCCTGAAATCCACAGAAGGCTTGATCGTGCTTGATGCCATCTGGCCGTGTCGGGAGGCCTTTGATGCGATTGTTTCTGCGATTCGGGATGTGGGCTGGAAGCCGGAGGATATAAAGAAGCTAGTGCTGACCCATGGGCATGCGGATCACACAGGCTGCGGAAAATGGATCGTAGAAGCCTATCGGCCGCAGACGTATCTTTCCCGGCGGGATGACCGGTTCTGGCAGGAGGAGCCGGTGAAGAAAGAGCGGCCCGATACGTGGAAGGATTATCAGATTGATGTCTATATTAAAGAAGGGGATGTTATGGTCCTGGGCGATAAAACTATATGGGTGTACGATACGCCTGGGCACACGCCTGGCGGTCTGAGCTTTATCTTCCCTGTTACAGAAGAAGGAAAGGTTTATCAGGCAGCGCTGTGGGGCGGCTCCAATCCTCCCGGGGATCTAGCGTCAGTGACCTGCTATCTGCGGTCTCTGGATCATTTTCTTAAAAAGGCAGAAGAAAAGAATGTGTCGGTTGCCCTCAGCAACCATACGGCCCTGGATAACGGCCTGGAACGTATTGCGTATTCCCAAAAGCGGATGAGTTATATGCCTAACATCTATTTGGTCGGGCAGACCGGATTTCGGAAATACTGTCAGCTGTTTCGAAACCTGTGTTATGAACGGCTGGACGCCTTGGCGGCGGAATTTTTGTAAGAAGAAGGTTTGATTTTAGATGCATGGGGAAAGCTAATGGTGCGGATGGACTTCCGTATGAAAAGCAACTTAGGAGATCAAACTATGACAGAAAAGTTAAGAGAGGCCTTCCGGACGTTTCCCCTGGCAAATGCGCAGGAACTGGAAGAGAAATCGAATGTTGCGATTCCTTCCAAGCAGGATGTGGAAGACGCAAAAGAGTGGGTGGATTTTAAAGAAATGTAGGTAATTAAAAGGAGCGCTGCAGCATTGAATTTTATTTGATGCCGCAGTGCTTCTTTCGTTATGGACAGATTAAAAACCAGCCGCTGAAATCCTTGGAAACTTATCCATACTTGGTTTAACATAAACGAATATGGGTAATTGCTTTTCATGTTAGATTTCCAGAAATAGGGGAATAAATAATCATACGCGGAACATATGGCGTATTTTTTGACGGATATAATTAAGCAAAATGGATAGATTGAGGTGGTAAAATGATGACATTTTGGGGATTGATGATCCCCCTGCTGGGCACAACAGCCGGTTCGGCCTGCGTTTTTTTCTTAAAGGCTAAGATTCGTCCATCCCTGCAGAAAGCGCTGCTGGGCTTTGCGTCCGGCGTGATGATAGCGGCTTCTGTATGGTCTCTTTTGATGCCTTCTATTGACATGTCAGAGGATATGGGGAAGCTGGCCTTTCTTCCTGCGGCTGTAGGAGTTGTGGGCGGCGTGCTTTTCCTGCTGGTTCTGGACCGGAGCATACCACATCTTCATTTAGATGCAAAGGAGCCGGAGGGCCCGAAGAAAGAAAAGCTGAAAAAGGTGACCATGCTGGTTTTGGCGGTCACTTTGCACAATATACCGGAAGGAATGGCCGTAGGCGTGACTTTTGCCGGTGCGGTTGCAGGAAACAGTGAGATTACGATGGCAGGAGCCTTTACGCTGGCCATTGGTATAGCCATTCAGAATTTTCCCGAGGGTGCGATTATTTCCATGCCCCTCAGGAGCGATGGGAAGGTGAGCAAGGGGAAAGCTTTTCTTTATGGCACCTTGTCCGGGGTTGTGGAACCGGTGGCAGCGGTCATCACGATCCTGCTGACCAGCTTTGTAACGCCGATTCTTCCCTACTTGCTGTCCTTCGCTGCCGGAGCCATGATCTATGTGGTCGTGGAAGAACTGATTCCGGAGGCCAGCGAAGGGGATCACAGCAATATTGGCACCATTGGATTCGCAGCAGGGTTTGTCATTATGATGGTTTTAGATGTTGCTTTGGGGTAAAAGCTGCGATGGAAGATGCAATTTGTGCTTCCGTGGGTATTCAAAAAAATCCCAATTGCCATTTTATGTTCCAAATAGCACTTTAGGGCCGTCTCGTGAACATGCTTTTTGCGAATTGTGTGGGATGCCTGAACAATTCTGGACCTTCACTAGAGGTGAGGCGCAAATTTGTTTGTGTGACTGCTAATATGGGAACAAAATAATTCTTTTGAGAGTTTGAGTAAGTATATTTTATGTTCAGGACTGCTACAAAAGACGCAGTATGGAATATAAATCGCACTTTTTTAATCCATCGTCCCTATCGCCACAGCTGCGAATCTGCCATCGTGGATTCAGGGAAGCATTGAAAATTGCGGCAATTTGCGGTCGTAATTCGTTCCGTCATTATTTTGTGCGTAAGCCCTGGTAAAGGGCTTTTTTCTGTTTCACCTGATTTGCAGTTGTGGTATAATGGTTCCATTGATTGATACGGCGTTGCCGTAAGGAAGGAACCATTGAAATATGCTCGACTGGGCTCGCATATTATAATGAACCCATTGATTGATACGGCGTTGCCGTAAGGAAGGAACCATTGAAATATGCTCGATACAGCTCACATATTATAATGGTTCCATGTGATTGAGCCGGGCTGCGCCCGGCGGTAACTTTTTGAAAAAATAAGGAAAAGTTACGCAAAGATGTGGGTTTGTGGGGGTTCGGAACCGTAAAAAATGCAGATTTGTGCTGTCGGTCGTTTCGGCGGCCGCGGGAACGTTGAAATGTGCGTAACTTTGCGCAAAAAAACGAAAAAGTTACCGGAATTCCATTTTTTGAAAAAGCCCTGCGATTTGTTGCTTTGACGGGAGAGTGAATATACATGGAGCTGAGCCGGGCTGCGCCCGGCGGTAACTTTTTGAAAAAATAAGGAAAAGTTACGCA
>NZ_JANFXK010000225.1 GCF_024459955.1 Anaerovorax odorimutans | reverse complement strand
CTGATCTTCCATTCCATCCGCTTTGACTTTCACAGTGATTGTTCCTGCCGATTTTGTGGAACGAACGATACCTACAAGCTGTCCGCTGAATGCTTTTCTATTGTCATCTCTGTAGGACTGATGATCTATAGGTCTTCCGTTATCTATACCTGCAAGCACACCATCGCCGCTCACTTCAAATGTCACCTTATTTTCCGCATTCGGCACAATATTTCCGTTTTCATCTGTAA
>NZ_JANFXK010000224.1 GCF_024459955.1 Anaerovorax odorimutans | reverse complement strand
TACAGATACAGAAACTCTTATCCGAGAAGCAAGAGCTGGTATCGACAGTAGCCGAACAAGGGAAGAGAATAGCGGAGCAGACAGAGCAAATAGAGAAGCTGAACGAAGCAGACAACGTGCTGAAGCTCAACGCAGAGCTGAAGAAGCAAAACGAGAAGCTGAAGCAAGACAAGCTCAACGCAGAGCAAGAAGCCGAAGCTACGGTATCGAGCGTTAAAAGGGAATATGAA
>NZ_JANFXK010000223.1 GCF_024459955.1 Anaerovorax odorimutans | reverse complement strand
CACAATTTAATCATTTCACAGATTTCCTGCAATGGCTGAAAGCGGGAAACCATACAAAAAATCTGAAGAAAACGCCAAGAAACAGAACCTGTAACACATATCTAAAAAATGTGTTCGGGTTCTTTTCCTTTTTAGAAATGGCAGAAGATCAATTTGGACCTTTGCAGGTACTCTCTTATGGCACGATCCATGTTGCGAATAGTGTGGGAGTGAAGCGAAGGTTAAGGTTTC
>NZ_JANFXK010000222.1 GCF_024459955.1 Anaerovorax odorimutans | reverse complement strand
CATATGCTTTTTTTTCTTTTAAATACCATTCAAGATACATGTTTACATCCCACCTTGTGTAAGTACCTGTTTATTTTTCCACACGTAATCGATCAGAGAAATGATCGTAAGTGCCACTGCTGCCCAAATAAGAATTTCTCCGATCAAGTCGAACACACCGCCTAAATCTGCAATAAGAACGATGATCATCGCCATCTGAAATACAGTTTTGAATTTTCCCCAATAGCTTGC
>NZ_JANFXK010000221.1 GCF_024459955.1 Anaerovorax odorimutans | reverse complement strand
CTCCCGGATATGGACGGCTTTCAGGTGATGGAGCAGATAGGGGATGTTCCGGTCATCTACGTGACAGCCCGAGATGAGGTCACAGACCGAGTAAGAGGGCTGAACAGCGGCGCGGAGGATTATATTGTAAAACCCTTTGCCATGGAAGAGCTGGTTGCCAGGGTCCAGGTAGTGCTCAGAAGGTTCCACAGGGAAGAAAAGATATTTGCCATTGATGGGGTGAGGGTAGAC
>NZ_JANFXK010000220.1 GCF_024459955.1 Anaerovorax odorimutans | reverse complement strand
AAAAAGTGAAGAAGCAGAGCGTTATATTAAAGTTATCAGAAATCGTACCGAAGTATTAAGGCAGCTTACAGAAGAACTTTTCTGTTATTCTGTTGTAACATCCCCCGAATACGATAACGATGTAGAATTTGTTTCGGTAAACAGTGTTTTGGAAGAAAGTATATTAGGTTTTTATGCAGTTTTGCAGGAACGAAACATAACGCCGAATATTTCTATGCCGGAGAATAAGGT
>NZ_JANFXK010000219.1 GCF_024459955.1 Anaerovorax odorimutans | reverse complement strand
AGACCTTTTTCATGGTTATATGGCAGTTCATTGTGAATGCGTTCCAGTTGCTTCTTAAAGGCGGTCAGTGGGCTTCACAACTGGGAGATAAGATACCACAGCCAGTAGTGGCTACCATAGTGCATTATCTTCTCTTAATCGTCTTTGTGGGCGGTATTGCTATCGGTGTGGGCTTTCTTATCTTCCTTGGAGCAAGCAAGGTGTTTGAGTTCTACACAGAGGACTATGCGG
>NZ_JANFXK010000218.1 GCF_024459955.1 Anaerovorax odorimutans | reverse complement strand
GAACTAAGGTAAGTACCGTAAACATCATACGTTGGTCCCGCGCCGTCAGATCATTCAAAAATTCTTTTGTCTCCTTCCGCTGCAATTCCATATCATAGGGAATCACAGCGCTGAAATTATTGTTGGCGTTCTGCCTACGCTGCCAGTTGGTGATATTGGTTTCCACGCCCAGGAGTCGGTTTTCCACTTCCCGCACCGCCTCATCGGTGGGAATGGGGATCACATCCATAC
>NZ_JANFXK010000217.1 GCF_024459955.1 Anaerovorax odorimutans | reverse complement strand
AAAAGAGAAAGTACCTGCCGGACCTGCTGTCGGGCAAAAAGCTGGGGGCCTTCGGACTGACGGAGCCCAACGCCGGGACCGACGCGGCCATGCAGCAGACCACGGCCAGGGACATGGGGGACCACTGGCTGCTCAACGGAAGCAAGGTTTTCATCTCCGGAGGGGGCATCGCCGAGGTGTACGTGGTGATGGCCATGACCGACAAGAGCAAGGGGAACAAGGGCATCAGCG
>NZ_JANFXK010000216.1 GCF_024459955.1 Anaerovorax odorimutans | reverse complement strand
ATTTATTTTCAGTAGATGATGAGCGTTATTATCTCGTAAATGAAATTGACAGATCGATGCTTTTAGACTTCCAAATGAAAAATACAGAGATTTTCAGAACGGCAGATCCGCAAGACCGGGCATTTGCCGGAATTACGGGATATCAGCTTTATAATTGGTATAAAGACCGGAAATATTGCGGACGGTGCGGAAAACGGCTGAAGCACGGGGAGAAGGAGCGGATGCTTGTCTG
>NZ_JANFXK010000022.1 GCF_024459955.1 Anaerovorax odorimutans | reverse complement strand
CTTTGGCACAAACCGAAGAAACTCTGGCACAAACCGAAGAAAATTTGGAGAAAACGGAAAAAGATCTGCAGAAAACGGAAAAAGATTTGCAGAAAACCGAGAAAGATTTGCATAAAACCGAAAAAGCCCTGGCCCAGGAGAAGCGAGAAAAGCAGGAACTGCTGCAAAATCTTGCTGCCAGCGGTATGTCGCCGCAGCAGATCGCGCAGGCCAGCAAGCTGCCGCTGGAAACTGTGAATCGGTATCTGAAAGACTAATCTATACGATGCAAAAACAAAAGCTATGGATCTGACAGACAGTTTCATCAGACCCGTCTGGGCCGCTCACCACGGCCAGTATCACATAACTTGTAAAACAAGCGAAAGGATAGTTCCTCCTGGATTGCCGATTCAGTTGTCCAGGATAGTACTCAGGCTATCCTTAAGCTTGTCCAGCTGCCGCTGATTTTTGATGACAATCAGCTTCTCTTTATACTGCTCTGCGATTCTGCTGAAATGTTCCTTGTTGTCTTTGTTTCTCTGCTCGATCAATACCCATTTGACGAACTCCCAGTCCAGCTTTTCTTCGCAGCCCGGCGCCATACTTTCCCTCACAGCTCCCCGGTTTTTGAAAAACCGCCTGCACACACGCGCAAAACAGGCTGCTCTGGAAAAATTCAGGAAAAAGATCAGATCCGACTGGCAGAGCCGCTCCTCCTGCAGGAAAAACGTGTAATTTCCCTCAATGATCCAGTCATCCTGCTCCATGAACGTTTTCACCATTGCCAAAGCTTCTTCTCTGTTCCGCTCCTGCCAGTGGGAAGTAAACTGAACCGTATCCAGAAAGAGGACGGGCAGTTGACGCATCTGCCCCATAAGGGCGGCCAGTGTGGATTTGCCGCTGCCGCTGTAGCCGATAATGCTGATCTTCATGCCCTGCTTTCCTCTTTCCCGCACAGCTTTCTGGCAAACTCCCGGGCATGCCGTTCTTTTTCCTCATCCATGAATACCGTCTGATAGCCCATATGCCGTTCCGCCAGCATACCCAAGTATCGGAGCTGCGAATGTTTGCAATAGCGCCTGATCCCTTCTTCAAGAAGGTCGGCGCCCTTTTCCGGAGGGTAGCCGCAGGTGGTGATAAGCGCCGCCGGTTTTCCCTTCCAAAGTGAAGGGCCCTTTTTTTCTCCGTAATACTTGTTCAGTCCGTACACCATCCGGTCCAGCAGAGCCTTCATGGGCGGCGTACAGTACCAGGAATACACCGGCGTCGCCAAAACGATCACATCGCAGGCCAGCAGTTTTTCCGCCAGCTCCGCCGCATCATCCGAAAAGCGGCAGGCAAAAGCCGACCAGTCGGCCTGACAGGTCCGGCAGGCTGTGCAGGGCTTTATCTCTTTATCATAGAGATGGATCAGATCATATTCATGGCCGCAGGCCGCAAGCTCTTCTGTGAAAGGCTTAAGCAGCGCGGCCGTATTTCCGTTCTTTCTCGGGCTTCCCATCAAAATACAGTATTTCATGACTCCCTCCGTTGTTTTTGTCTATTGTACCACACTTCCGGGCAGAGTTAAAAGCCTACTGTTCCTGCCTGCGAAAACATTGCACGGCCAGGAAAGTGCCCAGTATGCCGCAGACTATAATCGAGGCCAGACAGATCCCAAAATAACCGCTGAAAACAGGTACCATCCCTGAAATCGCTACGGCTGTCCAAGGACAGATACTGCCTGGTAAAATATACTCAGCGGAAACCTGACTTCCCGCCATCTGGATCATAGCCATAAAAAGCGCTGTCAGCACGGCCGGATAAAAGATTTTTCGCTGCCGGAAGGCGACGGCCAGAACAGGAATTCCCGCCAGAAAACTGAGAATCCCATTGCGGGCCAGCAACCCGGCCGCATAGCTCACTTCCCCGCCGTGCAGCATCAGATATCCACAAAGGCTTATGGACAGCGATACGACCAGAGTAATCAGATACCAGAAAAACCAGACTGCCAGCTTTGCCAGGGGAAAATCAGTTTTGGAAACCGGCGCAGTGAGGACATTTCGCAGGGTGCCGTCCTGGTATTCCTTCTGCACCAGGCTGGTAACAACAAAGCCGCTCACACAGGGAAGCATCAGCGTGTTTAACATGACCACTGTATTCAGCCACTCTGCCGGCGGAGTCATTCCTTTATCGAGCGTAAAGGCTTTCACGATGAGCAGCGCCGGAATCAGCCAGAGAACAGCAGACCCGACCAGAACCATTTTATTTTTCCTCAGCTTCATCAATTCCGAGCAAACAGCATTAAGCAATGCCCTCACCTCCTGTCAGTTCTTGAAAGTGTCTTTCCAGGCTGCTGTGCAAAATCCAGATCTGCGAGACTTCCAGCCCGGCCTGAAAAAGTCTTTTGTTAATTTCCAGGCTGCTGCAGGTTTGATCCCGGACTTCAATTTCATTGTTTCCTAGGATGACGCACTTTTCCAGTCCCATTTTTTCCGTGAGAAAGCGAATGACCCGATCCCTATTTGCCGTGCAGATACGGACGCCCGATCTTTCTTTCTGCTTTAATTCTTCATAGCTGCATTCTTCTAAAAGTTTGCCTCTGTGGATAATCCCAATCCAGTCCGCCAGCTGTTCTATCTCAGACAGCTGATGACTGGAAACCAGAACGGTCTTTTTGCACTCGCAGCTCAAGGTTTTGATTAGCTGCCGCATTTCAGCAATTCCAATGGGATCAAGACCATTGGTAGGCTCATCCAGAATCAGCAGTTCCGGGTCATGCATCATGGACCGCGCCAGAGCCAGCCTTTGCTTCATTCCCAGAGAATATTCAGCGAACTTCTTTTTATTTTGGGGCAGTCCCACCAGGTCCAGCACCTGCGATATGGCTTTTTTGTTTACCTTTCCCCGCAGTCTGGCAAATACAGAAAGGTTTTCCGCAGCTGTCAGTTCCGGGTAAAAGCCCGGTGTTTCGATACTGCTGCCGATACGCAGATAAGAACTCTGATCGCTGTTTGCCAGTTCCCTTCCAAAAAGCTTGATTCGCCCTGACGTAGGGGCTGCCAGCCCCAGAATCAGCCTCATAGCCGTAGTCTTTCCGGCTCCGTTTCTGCCCAGCAGCCCGTAAATTCGTCCGCAGGGTATGTGCAGACTGACATTTTCCAGGGCAAAACTTTCGCCGTACTTCTTTGAGAGATTTTCCGTTTCAATCGCATAGTTCATCGTATGACTCCTTTCAAAAAACAAATGTACACTCTCTGTTTAAAGAAAGTGTACATACAAAGGTTCAACTTTTTATCTGGTTCTGCGATTTTTGTATTCGCATGGTTACACAGCATCCCACCTGACGGTTTTCAATCTCCAGCGTTCCCTTGTGTATCCCGCACAGCACGCGGCTGGTATAAAGGCCCAATCCCATATGCCGGCCTTGTTCCCGGCTGCGCTCCGTATAAAATGGTCTTTGGGCATTTTCGAGAGCAGTCCGCGAAAACCCTTTGCCATCATCCAGGACCCGGATCAGCAGAGACGCCGCTGTCTCTTCCAGCAAAACGGTCACTTGTGATCTTGCGTGTTCCGCAGCGTTGTCCAGCAAATTTTCAAAAACCCGCATGAGAATTTCCAGGTCCAGCTCATAGGTCTTTTCTGTAAGCTGCGAATGAAGGGTAAACGTTCGCCCTCTGCTGCCGCAAAGAAGCTCCCCAATCTGCATCAGTTCTTCTTCCAGCAGCCGGCGCTCTACGATTTTGGGTTTGAAAGGAAGCTCCTCCATTTTATGCAGATTGTTGATTTTTTCTACATACTGACTGATTCGTTTCAAATGCTTTTCCATGACTGCCGCTTTTTCGCGAATTTCTTCCGGCTCTATAGTGTCGCACTCCAATTGCAGCATTTCAAGATGGCCGCTCACAATAGACAGCGGTGTACGCATGTCGTGGGAAAAAGCAGCATTGAGGCGTTTGCGTTCCTGCATGGTTTGCCAGACAAGGCGCTGATTGTCCAGCAATGCCTGCCGCATCTGCTCAAACGCATGACAGAGCCTGCCCATCTCATCCGCGGAATCATAATTTATGGAAAAATCCAGATCGCGTTTCCCAATGCGCCCCGAAGCCTGTTCCAGCAGACGCAGCGGTTTTTTGATCTTTGTTTCATAAAAAATCCCGGCGGCGGCGGCAAGGCACATCAGCGAATACACCAGGACCATGGCCAGCATCACCGTATTGCGGGCCGGTATCGTCCACAAGTCCAAAAAACGCGAGGTCAACAGGCAGAGCAATATATCCGCTGCCAGAAAAAACACTACATAAAAAACAAAACTCCTGCGGATCGGCAGATCACGCAGTTTCCCTTTTATTCCATCCATTTATATCCTACTCCCCACACCGTTTCGATCATCTGCCCGCAGCCATAGTCCGCACAAATCCTGCGTATCTTGCGCACATGCTCGGCCACCACGGAGCTGCTGCCTTCGCTGTCATATCCCCAGATCCTCTCATAGATCGTTTCCTTATCAAAAACCAGCCGCGGGTTTTGGGAAAGCAGTTCAATGATGGCAAAATCCTTCTTGGCAAAGGGCAGGGAGTTTCCCTTGTAAAAAATTTTATGCTTTCCGTAATCAATGGACAGGTCTCCGGCAAAGCTGACCTCTGTTCTGCCGCCTGCCCGTTCTTCTCTGCGCAGATGGGCCGCCACCCGGGCTTCCAGCTCCGCCAGGGAAAAAGGCTTTAAAATATAGTCGTCCCCGCCTGCGGCAAAGCCTCTCACTTTATCCATATCATCGTCCTTGGCCGTAAGAAAAAGGATCGGGCAGGAAAGGAAAGGTCTGATTTTTTCGCAGACTGAAAATCCGTCCGCCTCCGGCATGTTCATATCCAGAAGGATCAGATCCGGCTTCTTTTCGGTTTCCCTGACTGCCTGCTCCCCGTCGTAGGCGGTCAGAACCCGGTAGCCCCTTTCCAGGAAAAAGTCTTTCAGCATTTCCACAAGATCGTATTCATCATCTGCAATGAGAATTTTCTTTTGCATGACAGCTATGCCCCCTTTGTCAGCCGCTCGTTTTCTTGGCTTCACTTAGTTTAGCGCACAAAGTTCAACTTTTTATCTGCTTTTTTGATCTTCCGGCAGAATCAGATGGGCTTTGCTGTCTTTTTCTGTGATGGGGCGGATGGGACGACAGGGATTTCCGTAGGCCAGATAGCCGTCCGGGATATCCTTTGTCACCACGCTTCCGGCGCCGATCACTGCGTCCTTTCCAATATGAACGCCGCCAATAACCACCGTGTTGCAGGCGATCCAGACATTGTCGCCGATGTGGATTTCCTCTGCGTATTCGGCCATTGTCGTGTTTCCCTGCTCATCGATACCCATGCGCTCACCGGCTATGAGGGGATGATTTGTCGCCATCAGGGAAACGTTGGGGCCAAAACAGACGTTATCGCCGATATAAATGCGGGCGTCGTCCATAACGGTGAGATTGAAATTGGCGAAGAAATTTTCACCGATAAAGGTGTGGCTGCCGTAATTGAATTGGATGGGGCCCTGAAAATAGTAGGTGCTCCCGATGCTGCCGATAAACTCCCGGATGATGGGCAGCCTGTCCGGGTCGTATTCGTCCATGGCATTATATCTCTGGCAGGCCTGGTGCGCCTTATGCTTGATATCCTTCAGCTCTTTTTTTCGGGGATCAAACATATAGCCTGCGAAGATTTTTTCTTCTTCCTTCATATCGCTCAACTCCTTTTCCTTACAGCCCAAAGAACCAGTATCAGCAAAACCGTACAGCCCACACTGATGAGAAATCCCATCAGCTGTTCTGTCCTGCGGCCCTGCCATTTTTCAAACCCCTCTTGTGAAATGCTTTCTTCTGTGATTTTCACTATATAAGCATGCCAGCCGCCTGCCAGTACGATGTGATCTTCTTGATCCAAGGGCTCTTGCATTTCAATTCCATATCGTTTTATGAGGGGCAGCTTTTCAAAGGCAGCATAATGCACCGCACCGTCTTCCGCCGGGTACACCGCCACAATGGAATCGCCTATTTGTTTTACAGTGCTCCGGCCCACAACTCCGCCGCCTTCTTCAATGATCTTCTCAATTCCGGCCTCCGTCACACTGGCCTTATAGCTGTAAAAAATGGCTCCTGCGGTTAAAAGCATCAGCAGACACAGGAAAATCAGCAGCCCGGTTCTGAGGCGCGTTTTTACTGTCCCTTTTTGCTCCGCGGGATTTACAGATTTATCTCTCATGGCATTACCTCTCATCTGCGTCCAGGGATATCATTATTCCGCTACTTTTCCGCACCCATTTTGGATTTAGCTGAAATCAGACGACTGCGGCCTTCCACCTTCACCAGGTTTTCCAGTTCTTTCAGCGCGTCTTTGGCGATCCAGACCTGGGTTTTATCGCCACTGGCCTTTAATTCGTGGGCCAGTAGAATAGCCTTTTCGTTGTAATCAAAATCCCGTTTTCCGATCTCCCGCAGGGCCCAGGAAACAGCTTTCTTCACGTGCTCCCGCTCGTCAGCCGAATGCTCCGAGATTAATTCCAAATAGTGGTCCAGCGTCTCGCCTGCAAGCTTTTTTTCGTGGATAGCTGCCGAAGCGATCAGCGTAAAGGCAGCCCGTTTTTCATAGGTCTTTTCCGATTCACCCCATTGAGGGATCAGGCATTCATAGCCCTTAAGCTTGATAATTAAATTCTTGCAGAGGTGGTCGCAGAGATCCCAGGAAATCACATCCTCCATCAGCGCCGCAGCTTCCTCCAAAGAAGTCTGCTTCTTATCAAAGAGGAGCACGGCTAAAAGTTTTGCTTCGTGGTATCCTGTTTCCCATAGCTCATGGGCCAGCTCATTGGATTTTGGCACGTCTTTAGCCAGCTTGCGCACATCGCCCGTAGAAACGCCGATGCTGCATTCTTCGGGAATTCCCATTTTCACAACATTGGCCTTATACTTCTCCGACGCCATTCCTTGCAGCTTCTCTATTATTTCCTGTGTTTGCATCTGTTTTACCTCCTGCTGTTAAATCATATTTCATGATATATTCTTCTGTATTTTCACCGACAATCTGAAAGCCCAGAAGTCGGTACATATTGAAAGCGTAATTATCCTTTTGCACGGCCAGCGAAACTTTCGTATAGCCGGCGTTTTGCAGAACAGCGAGCATCCGCCTCATCATGGCGGTGCCGATCCCCTGCCCGCGGTAAGGCTTGTAGAGGGAAATCGCCAGTTCCGGGACAGCATCGTCGATGCTCCCATATCCCTTGATCGTTCTCGCCCACACAGCGCCCACTAGACGGCCTTCGGCCTCGGCGCACAGACAGTAGTCATCCGGCCCTTTTCCGAAATTTTCAATATATATTTGAAGCTCGGGTTTTTGGATAATATCCTTCGGCGCCGGATTTTCCCCATCCCGCTGGAAGATGGCTTCGTACAAAAAATCGGCAAGCCTGGGATATTCGCAGGGTTTCATATTTCGTATTTTGTAATTTATTTTTTTCTTTGCTGTCATCGCATTATTTCCTTTATTCATGTGGCGATTTCTCCTGCGCCTTTTGCGACCCAACCCGCTTTTCTCCCTAAAATCCCGCAACCATTTTCCGAAAAAAAGGCTCTTGGTCGCAAAAACAGCTTCCTTTTCATTTCGTCAAATCATAGCTCAGATCGATCAAATCGCAGATTTCTCCCTCAGGAACCGGGCCGTTGAGAAGGATCGTGATCCAATGCTCTTTGTTCATGTGATAGGCGGGCAGGTAGCCCTCCTGATTTCTCAGGGTGCCGATCAGGAACGGATCGCATTTTACATTCAAAACATCGACCATCCGGCTCCCGGCAAGACCCAGCTTGTCCTGAGGCACGTTCATAATCAGGCCGAACCATTTGCCTGCTGCCTTATGCCGCAACACCGCATGTTCAGGCCACTTGCCCCACGGATAGTCCGGCTCGACCGCGTAGGTTTCTTTTACATATTGAAAAATTTCATTTCGATTCATGATGTATCACCGCCTTTCTTGCGCTACAGCCATATGGCAAAATCGCCGTACTTGAATGATATGGGTGTCCCCATCAATTTGTTCTATTGTAAACCAATCATTCATATTTTTTCTCGTCCTTTTTCATCAAATAGTTGGTCAGCTTGATTTCGTCCAGCTCTGCTTCCTGTTTGCTTATCGTTTCATAGCCCCGCTTCTCAAAAAAGGTCCTGGCTGTTATGGATGCGTGGACAGTAATGGCTTCGATGCCTTTTGTGTACACATGGCGTTCCAGTTCATCACAGATCGCCGTAGCAATCTTTTTCCTCTGGTAATCTTTATGAACAAACAACTGATCCAGGTATCCAGTGTCATCAATGTTGCCGTATCCGACAATCCGATTTTCTTCTGCGGCCACAATCGTATATGTGTCCATAAATTGCTGTCTGTTTTGCAGCAGCCTGTCACACCGTCCCGACCATGCCTTGATTTGTTCCTGGGAATAATCTTTTTTATTGACACTGCTGATCGTCCCTGAGAAAAGCCTGGCAATTTCCTGCAAATCATCTGCTCTGAATCTTCTTAATTTCATATGATATTCTCCGTATTCGTAGGTTACTAGCCTCGATGGGCCCGGGTATTCCTACAAGTGTGCGGTAACTTTTCATAAAATTGATGTAAAGTTACGCAAAGTTGTGGGTTTACGGACGCCCGGAGCCGTACAGAAGTGAAAATTTGTGCTATCGGTCGTTCTAGGGGCTGCGGGATCGTTGAAAAATGCGTAACTTTTCGCAAAACCCGGGATAAGTTACCGAAACCGCCTTCTTCCAGTTTCGCCAATCCGACCGGCTCTGCCAATCCGGTCAATCCCGCCAGTTGGGCCAAGGGGAAACGTCTATCCGCTTTCACATTGTAATGCGCTAAACCATTTCCGGATCTTTTATATGAAAAAACAGGGCAGAGCGGATCTTTTTTCAACGTTTCTTGCTCCTATCGGTCAATTTCAGGTGGAAATTTCAAAAAAATAAATCCATAATCCCCGCAAATCCACATATTTTGTCCGCTTCAGTTCAGTTTCAAAGCAAAAAGCGCCAGGCCATTTTCTTGCCGCAAAGTAGAAAATAGTGAAAGCTTCTCCCCCCGGCCCCCCTGCGGCCGTCACCTCGTTTCCGCCATATACATTCTGCTTTCTTCGCCTCCGTCACAGCAAACCATGGTAAAAAAATCCCAGCCGCATTTTTCGTAGAATTCTGTGTGATCGGTTATCAAATACAGCTTTGAGAATCCCAATCGGCTCAAATCCCTGCGGGCAAAATCCAAAATGCGGCTGGCAATCCCCTGGTTTCGATAATCTTCTTCCACATAGAGCGCACAGAGATTGGGAGCCAGATCTTTTCGCTGGTGAAAATCATTGTCAATCACACCTGCACCGGCGATGATTTCCTGCTCTTCATTTTCTACGATATACCACTGAGGGATTCCTGTCTGCTGGCTGATGCAGGCTTCCATACTTTCCCGGTACGCTTCTTCCGGAACGTCCCACTTGCGGCTGAACCAGCAGGAAGCCTTCTCCAGGGCCTGCGCATAATCTCTGATGGGCTCTATTTCAAACCCGTATCTGTTTTTATACTGCCGCTTGGCCATATTCGTGTAAGTTTCCACCAGGTCCGCCTTGCCCTCCGTGTATCCGTCACGATCGTATTCAAACTGCTCCCAAAGCTCCAGCTTTCGAGCTTCATACATCTTGGCGATATCGGTATGCTCTTTCAAATAATCGCGAAAATACAGCTCATCATGATCTCCGGCCCGCCGCAAATGCAGGTGGAACACCTTCTCCGCAAATCCGGCTTTCGTATAGCCTTTATTGAACGAAATCCGCCGCCTGTCCTTTGCCATACAGATGTAGCCGTTGGCTGTCAGACGCCTTTCCATGGCTTCCCAATCGCAGGAGGGATCTGTTTCCACCAGAACGTCGATAGTCGGTTTCGCCCATATCGTTTCAATGGCCGTGCTCCCGATGTGTTCGATCCTGACGATTTTTTCTTCCGGCAACGCAGCCTCAAGGCAGGCCTTTTCCTCCTCATACCAACTTTTCCAGCATGGCCTGTGCTCCGTCAGGGCGATGGGAAACATCTGCCACAACTCTTCCAAAGTCAGTTCAGATAATTCCTTTTCCACGATTTCCCCCTTTTTCCAGTTTACATTCATTTTACCATTATACCATCTATCAGCCGGCCCCGCACCTGGTTATTGCCGCAAAATCCAGGGCCACATCTTCCACCCTCTTTCAAATCAGACGGCGGTTTTTCCATTTTCCTTTGGCAAAATAGATTAGGCCGATCAAGGCGGGAAGTAGCGGGGAAAGAGCCTGGCCGACACAAATTCCAACAAAGCCATAGCCAAGAATACTGCTGAGTATCCAGCCGAAAAGCAGACGTACAATTACCGAATCAAGCAGCGAGTTGGTCATCGCCAGCATAGCGTTTCCTGCTCCGATGGCAAAGGAGTCGCAGGTATACATAACACAATAAACCAGCGAATTGAGCGAACAGCACACCCGCAGATACAGCACTCCGTTTTCCAAGACCAGCCGGCTGGACGGATCAAACAGAGAAATAATCGGGGCCGCAAAAAACTGCACCAGTATCACAACTACTGCCGTGACCGCCAGATTCAGCCACAGCCCGGCAGTTCCGGCTTTCTTCGCCCGCCAGAAATTTTCCGCTCCCATATTCTGACCGACAATAGCTGTCACAGCCTGACCGATGGCCCAACAGGGCATAGCAGCAAAGGTATTCACCTTCAGACCGATTCCGGCGGCTGCCGCCGCATCTACGCCATATACATTTATCATCCCTGTTATGATCAGATAGGAAAAATTTACGATTACCATTTGCGCAGCTGAGGGCAGGCCTGTCCTCAGAATCTGTTTTAGGGAAAGACGGTCGATGCGAAAACTCCTGAGTCGAAAGTCAAAGAGGAAGCTTTGTTTTTTCAACAGCATGGCTGCTGCCAGAAAGGAGCCGCCCTGTGCCAGGATCGTAGCCCAGGCCGCGCCTTTTGTTCCCAGGCCCAAGGGTCCTACCAGCAGAACACCCAAACCAACGTTGAGCGCTGCGGCAACCGCTGCGAAGATAAGGGGATTTTTCGAATCACCGAGGCCTTTCAATACGGAGCAAACCGCATTATAGCCAAAGACACAGATAGTCCCCAGCAAATAGATCCGCATGTAGTCATAGGCATCCGCCATGGCCGCCTCCGGGACGCGAAGCAGCGATAGCACTGACCGGCAGCTGAACAGGCCTGCCGCTATAACCAGCAGAGCTGTAATTGCCGAAAGAGTGAACAAAGTTCGGGCAGCTTGTTGCTGTCCCTGCTGATTTGCCGCTCCCTTATATTGGGCAATAATAACCGTACCTCCCATTGTCAGACCTATGCACAGGGAACTGATTACAAAACCGATCATCGATCCGTTGCTGATGGCCGCAAGCCCTGTCTTTCCCACTATCCTTCCGACTACCAGCATGTCCGCTATTCCGTAGAGAGATTGCAGCAGATTTGCAAAAAACACCGGCAGGCTGAATCGGATCAGATGCCCGGCAACGCTGCCTTCTGTAAACGATTTTTTATCTTTCATATGAATATATCCTTTCATTTCATAACAATTTTGGCGATTTGTGTTCCAGAATCGCGATTTATCGGCTCATGCGGAACGCAGGATTCCTCCAAAAGAAAAAGGCAGCAGGCCATCCGCGGACCTTCTGCCAATATAAAAAGTTTAGCACAACGCAAAAGACCGCAAAGCAAACACCTGCGGTCTCTTCATCACAGTTCTTTATTTTATCTCAGCGGCACACAAATAAGGCGTTTTATTACGCCCTTTCGCTGTTGTCTGCCGATGAGAAAATGAGCAGGTTCTCTGCTCTTCGCTGCCCCGCATAATGTCTCATCTTATCCATTTATACGGAGCCTTTGCTATTGTGAGTTTCATAAAGTTTTCCTTTTATCTGTTTATTATACTGGGGCCGCACATACCCAGTCAAGAGCCTTTCATCATGTATAATCTCAGAGAGTAAATATTGCATCCATCCACAGCTTCAAAATTCTCCCCCTCATATTTTAAACTGGCTGACCAGCTTTTCCAATACCTGCGCCTGAGAGGAAAGATCTTCGCTGGCAGCCGCCAGTTCTTCTGATGTCGCAGAATTATTCTGCACGACATTGGATATCTGTTCCACTTCATCTGTAATATGTGAAATGGACTCACTTTGATATTGGGTTGCGCTGGCTATCATATCCACGGTCCTTACAACCTGCTTTGTGCTTTCCACGACATCGGCCAGCGCCTCTGCCGTTGTGTGAGCAACGGTTTTCCCTTTATCAACCGCTGCCACTGTTTCCTTTATCAACGTTGTTGTATTTTTAGACGCAATAGATATTCTGTCAGCTAAATTGCGAATCTCCTTTGCCACTACAGCAAAGCCCTCTCCGGCTTCACCTACTCGTGCAGCCTCTACAGAAGCATTTAAAGCCAGGATATTCGTTTGAAAAGCAATGTCCTCTATTGTTTTTATGATCTTGTCAATTTGATTGGACTTTTCACTGATTTCTTTCATTGCTAGGATCATCTTCTGCATCTGCTGATTACTCGTAGCAACCTGTGCGCCGGCCTGATCCGTCTGCACGCGTGCATCATTTGCATTTTCCTCTGTTTCTTTTACATGCTGTGATATATTATTTACGGCGGCAGCAAGTTCTTCGACCGAACCGGCCTGTTCCGCCGCCCCTAAAGCAAGTGCCTGCGCTCCCGAGGATATCTGTTCGCTGCCGTCAGCAACCTGTTTTGCCGACTGGTTAATCTGCAACAGGATACTGCTGAGGCTGCCGCAAAGACCTCTCATTGATATTAAGATGCGATCGTATTGACCCCTATAATAATCTTTCACTTTGGATTTAACCCTAAAATCTCCTTCAGACATGGAGCCAAGCATATAGTCGATATCTTCAATAATCGTCTTCTGGTAGTTGATTAAATCCTGTATACTGTTCGACAGTCTGCCTAATTCATCCTTCGATGTATAGGTAATGAGCGCGCCGTCCAATTCTCCCTTTGCCAGTTTCTGGGCCGCATCCTCAATCTCCTTTACAGGCCTTCTGATACTTTTAATAATATAGAGGCCAAATAATAATGCTAACATGATACTCAAAACCAGGACCACAGAAACGATAATGATTACCGTTGTCTGGGCGCGCTCTCCCTCTTTCACCATAAGCAGTGCGTTCTCGCCCGCTACATCTGCTATCGCTTTCAGAGTATCTGCCATCTGGTCCAAAATTGGAACATAACTGGATTCCAGAATTTGATAAGCTTCCTCGCGCTTTCCTGCCTCTATCAGATCAAACACTTGGTCGCGGTGTACGATCGCCTGCTGCAAAAGGGAATCAACCTGATCCACCATTGCCAGATCCCCTTTGAACGATTTACGAATCACAGGGAATGTTTTCCGCATATTCCCAAGACTATTGCTCGCTTCTTTAATGGAATTCTCCGCTTCATTCTTATCCGGAGCCATTATGGCACTCAGGATATCCGCCCGTGCGGCCTGCATTTCCTTCCTGGCCAGCCATACATTAACCGTGACCGTGTAATTATTATCATAAAAGGAAGCCATGTTATTGCCAATTTTATTAAGCATGAATAATGCAGTGATGCTTGCAGTCAGACATATTACGACTATCACTGCATATGACAATAACATTCTGGATTTCAATTTCATATTCCGTATATTTTCTAACATAATTCCTCCAAGCTGTAGCCAAATAGTTTTCCTTTTATGTATATTACTTCTCTTTGTCATCCGTTGCTTTTAAATAGCTCGTTTCGTATTCCTCCATGGGCAGAGGTTTGCTGAATAGAAATCCCTGGGCCAAATCCACGCCGCAGGAACGGAGGGCCGCAAACTGTTCCTCATTTTCAATTCCCTCCGCAACCAGGTTGACTCCCAGGCTGCGGCAGACATCGGAGATAAGCTCTACAATCGTTTTGGTTTTAGGATTGCAGGCAATATTATCGATCATGCTCTTATCCAGCTTGAGTACGTCAAAATCAATCTCCGAGAGAAGCGCCAGGCTGGCATACTCGGTTCCGAAATCATCGATTGCGACTGCGAAGCCTGCATCATGCAGACTGGAAATCAACGCCTTTATATCCAAGCCCTCCATATCATGTATTTTCTCCGTAACCTCTATTTCCATATAATGCGGAGAAATGCCATACGTCTCACAGATAGTCGTGAGATGTTCCACAAAAGAAGGCTGCATCAATGAGGACATAGAAAAGTTTACCGATACCGGGTAAGCCTGTTTTCCCTGATCCATCCAGTCTTTCAGCTTCGCGCAGACAAACCGGAATACATAAAAATCCACCAGACTGATCGACTCGTTTTCCTCCAGCAATGGAAGAAAGTTGCCTGGGAGCACCAGAGTATCGGATTTCGAGCGGTACCGGATCAGCGCCTCGGCGCCGACGGCCTCCTGATCGGATGAGGACACCTTGGGCTGGAGATACACTTCAAAGCGGTTCTTTTGCAATTCCTCCTTCAGAACACTGGGATCGGCGAGGCGCAGAATTTCATCGCTGTGATGGCGGTAACGCTGTGAAACAGGATGCAGCTGGTAAAATTCTTTCTTATCCTCGTACATCTTTGCATCTGCGTTGGCAATCGTCTGTTTTAAATTGCTGACAGATTCGGCCCACTGGGAACCGATGGCCGCCCGATAAAGCGGGTCCTTGTGGAACTGGGATCTCAGTTCGCGCAGCCTGCTGTGAAATACATCCTTTTTGATATCCGGGCAAATAATCACGAACTCATCACCACCGATGCGATAGAAATCCGCTCCCTCAAAGACCTGCTTCATTCGCTTCGCACACTCAACCAAAACCATATCGCCAAACTCATGGCCGTACTGATCGTTGATGTCCTTTAAGCCATTGACATCCAGATAAACAACTCCCACCGGGCTGTTTGGGTGAGCCGGAGCATTGGTGTCTTCGATATAGCGGTTTCTATTATAAAAGGAAGTGAGGGTATCAAAGTAGCTTAAATGCAAAAGCTCGCGCTGGTTCTCTGCATTGTTGCGCGCAAGCAGCAGAAAATAGCACAAGGTTTGAAGCAGAGAAGCAACATTCATGATTTGTTCGGCCGGCGGGTTGTCGACGGCCAGATAGCCCTGCAATTTTCCGGCGCTTGCCAGCGGCGCTGCCACAAGGCTCGTGATGGACTGTCCGCGCATGAGCTGGTATTCAGCCGGACTCAGCTCTTTAATCTCTTCCAGGTCCTGGATTACAATACATTCCTGCTGTTCAAAATATGGAAGCCAGCGTTCAATCAGCGAAAATTTAATGCCCTGCATTTTATCTTTATGGGCAGGCACACCGTCGGCGCACCATTCAAGCCGGTTGTACAGCTTTCCATCTTCAATATCAACAATATAGGTGCGGTCCGCGGAAAGAAAAGATCCGAATTTTTTCAGAACCTGTGAAGTTGTCTTAACGATGTCATGCTGCCGATACAGCATACTTACACATTCTGTAACCATTTTTTCGGCTTCCAGAGTGAACTTTAAGATTGTTTTTTCCCGTTCAGCCTTGGTAGTATCAAAGGCAATCTCCATTTTTGCCGGCCGGCCGTTCCATTCAAGCAAACGGTCCTTCAATATGTAATGACGTCCGGTTATGGGGTTTGTATGCTCCCATGTATAGTTTTCACCTTCCCGCAGCATCTGAATGGGACAGAATTCACAGGGTGCATCCTCCCCTTGGATAACGCGGTAACATTTTTTCCCCTCCAGCGAATCCACATGAAAGGATTCCATACCGGCCTGATTTAAAAACAGCAAATCATAATTTTCCGTATCCGTCACATACATCATTTCAGAGATCTCATTCATGGGCGCCTGTAAGCTCTCCTCCAATTGGGACAGCTGCTGCATCTTCCTTTGATTTTCCTCCCCGGCTTTCTCAATCTCCCTCCGAAGCCGTGCCTGCCTCGCGTTATAAATGCAGATCAGGATGACAAGCAAGGTAAACGCACAGTTGAGAATCAGCAGGCTTTGTGCTGCGGAGCGCACTCGTTTTTCGGAAAACTGCTCCGCAGAAGCTACCGTCCTGTCCGCCAGGTCAAAAAAGGATTCACTGTCGGCAAACAAAGCCCCGGCATCCTCTCCGCCGCGAACCCGGTAGATCTCTTTTTTCAATTGTTTCCATTCCTCCTGCATTTGGACAAGCAGATCCTGAAACTCATCGCTATCCAGGCGCGTAAGACCATAATCGCCTTCTCCGGTGTACAATTCCTTTAAAATACCGTCGATTTTTGCAATCAGAGCATCATTTGGCTGATGATTCAGCTCCTGTTTTATCAGCCTCTGAGTCGCTCCTCTTACAACGCCTGTATAATTGATCACTTTGGCATTTCCCTGAAGACTGTAAATGAAAAAGAAGGAAATCAGGCTCGATGCCAGCATGGCGATAACTAAAATAATTGGAAATACTTTTTTTTGCACAGCAGCCTCCTTCTCTTTAATACCGTCCTGTGCCGGGAAAGGTGTCTTCACCTTTTCCACTGGCCGCTTCACAGCGAAAAATTCGAATAGAAAAAGTTCGTTCTGTCCTCAATAAATGACTGCCATTTTTCAGCAAATGCGGTCAAATGATCGGTCTGTAAATCCCTTTCTAACTGACTGATAAAATCAGTTAGATCCATATCCGGCTGTCTTCCTGTACCCCTCAAGACGGCAAAGAAAATGTAGCCCCATGCCGCCAGCTCACTCAGCTTGCCATAGCATTCCCGTATGAAGGCAGACGGGCATTGGCGGGAAATAAACTTTAAAAGAACATCTATGCAAAGGATATTGTTGTTTTTTCCATGGAGTTTACTGATTTCCTGTAAAAGGTTTTCCCTCTTATCTTTCGCAGCCGATTCCAAAGTGTAAAGTGTTACATTGCGGACCGTCAGGGCCAGAAGCTGCATCGCTTCTCCGTGCAGCCGCAGATTTTCCTGGATTTCAGACTTGTTGATTATATCTGGGTCTATGGGCTTTAGGCAGACCTCAGTGCCGACTCCCATGTGGGTTTGGGTCACTCCCAGAGCTTGCAGCACTTCCAATGTCCGGCGCACCGTGCTTAGGGAAACCTGATATTGCTCTGCCATTTTAGGCAGGGACGGCAGATAACTGCCTGGCGGATAACGTTCCCACAGAATCTGACGGATAATCGCAGAGGCCAGGGTATACCGCACCTGGGGCCGCCTGCGGTAGATTATCCATGTAAAGGGAATCTGATCGACCTTTTCCAGGCCCTGTTTCCCATACATTGACTCGGCAAAGTCCAGCACTTCCCACAAAACCCGCTCATAATAGACATCCGTTTCCTGCTTGAGTCTGTTGGCTTTCTCCTCCGACAATAAATCCTCCGTCACATAATTGGCCTTTCTGTCATTTCTTTTGGGGTAAAAATAGCTGAGGTAACGCAGGCACTGCCAATAAAGGCCCCGCATTAAATCATTGTCAAAGCTGTTCAGAACATCCATATATAACTTCGATGGTTCTGAGGGGACTGCATCCCCTTTTCCGCAGACAGCATTTTGCCTGTTCATTTTTATATTCCGCAGACCCTTCTCCCATATCGGTAAAAACATCAGATTGCCGGCATGGCGAAAATCCAGGAATCCCTCTTTACGCGGCGCAAAATACTTTGCGGCGTTTTCCCTGAACAGATCCTCCGTTCCCTGATAAACAACCCTGGCAACTTTCCGTTTTTCTGTTTTTATATATCCGTTTTTCTCTAATTTTCTTAAGGCGGTCTGAACTGTATTGCGCGCTAATCCAAAAGAAGCGCAGATTTGCGGCACCGACTTCAATTGTTCACCATACCGGTAAATGCCAAAGAGGATACGCGATTCATAGTATTCGTAAATCAGTTCATTCAGCCCATTGTTTTCTTCCATTCCCGCCCTCCGATCAGAAACCATCCCAAACCCTGTTCACGTTGGGTATTGATTTGATTGTACCACTCTTTATACCGGCATGCAATAAAATTACCTGCATATTGTTGCCAACTTATAATTGGTATTTTAAACATAATTTGCGGGCTGTCTGGCAAGAAGATGACCTGGCGCTTTTTGCTTTGAAATTGGGCCAAAGCGGACAAAATATGTGGGTTTGCGGGTTTCACGGATCTATTTTTTTGAAACTTCCCCTTAGAATTGACCGGCAAGGGGAAGAAACGTTGAAAAAAGATCCGCTTTGGTCTAATTTTTTGGATAAAAGATCCGGAAACGATTTAGCACGTTATAATGCGAAAGCGGGTCGGCGTTTCTTATCGAGCGAAAGATGCCCGCCGCTCACCAAAAATGCAGGTCCGGTAACTTATCCCGATTTTTTCAAAAAGTTACGCACTTTTCAACGATCCTGCGGCCTTCGGAACGGCCGGCAGCACAAATCTTCATTTTCCACAGTTTCGAGCCCCCGCGAACCCACAACTTTGCGTAACTTTGTATGATTTTTTTGAAAAGTTACCGCAATACCCCATGGCGCGCAAACCACAGAAAAGACCACCGCCGCCGGTGGTCTTAATGAAAATCATATAAATGGTAATTACGAAGTCTTCCCTCCCTCAGACTCTCTTCCTCCGCGAAAGATTGACAGCCGCAAGGACAAAGAATAAAGCGCCAAAGCAGAGCAGAATAAGCAGGCTCAAAAGTGCCGATATTTCATAATCTCCAAACCAGAAGTGAATTCCCAGCATCTCCTTAAAGTCGGCCGCATGGGCGTCCGAAGCTCCCGCAAGGCTTTCGGCCATAGGCGCCGCCATCATCGTCTGCCGCATCAGAGCGGCCGCATGGGAGGTTGGAAACAGTCGCACGAGCCACTGCACCCCATCGGGAAGGATACCGATCGGCAGATAAATCCCTGTGATGAAACCGATCAGCGTGCCGATAATCGTACTGGCTGTGGAAAAGGCATTGTTGCTTTCAAAGAACGAGGTGATAAAAAAGATCATTGCCGTGTTAGCCAGATCAGCTGCCAAAATCAAAAGCAGCAGCTTGAAGAGCGCGGGCAGCCCCAGAAGCTCACCGCCCCGCGCCGCGATATAGATTTCTGCTGCGATCAGGGTAATGATGGAAAGTATAAAGCCCACAATGGCGGCGCTCAGCACATATCCGCCCGCCAGATCCCTTCGCCTCATGGGGGAAACGTAAAAATCCTTGCTGATTTTCTGCGCCCGGTCGCCGACCATGATGCCGAAAGCGCCCAGGGTAGTTGTCACAGAAGTGACAGACAAAAGCCCTGCCATCACCCAGTTGTCCATCAGCTGCTTTACATTTTCCAGGCCTTCAAAGTTGGAGGCCCAGGTATCGCCCAGAAACAGGACATATAAACCTACAATAATCAGGGAAGCCAGCAGCGAGAAGAAAACCGCCGACCGATCCCGGAAAAACACGTATAAATTCCTTTTAGTAAAAGCGATCATTCCCTCAGCTCCTTTCCGGTGATTCCCATAAAGGCATCGTCCATGGAACCGGCCGTCACCTCAAAACTTTTGATATATGGCCGGCACTGATCGAGGATCGGCAGCGCGTCGGTCGTTTTCCCCAGCTTTACGATAATTTTGCCTGAGTCCTTTGCGTAGTCCGCATCTAGGGCGGAAAGCATTTCCGCGGCTGCCGCCTCATCGCTCAAAACCATCTTGAGCCGATCAGCCGCATAGGTTTCCCGCAGCTGTACAGGGATCCCCTTGGCCGCGATTTTGCCATCATCGATCACCAGCACATAATCGGCGGCAGCAGCCTCCTCCATATAGTGGGTAGTCAGAAAAACCGTCATGCCCCTCTCCTTTTGCAGCCTGCGTATGGTTTCCCAGACCACCGTCCTGGTCTGCGGGTCCAGGCCGGTAGTCGGCTCATCCAGGAACAAAATTTCCGGCGTATTGATAAGCGCCCGGGCAATATCACAGCGGCGGCGCTGGCCTCCCGACAGCTTGCCGTAAGGACGCTTTCCATACTCCTGGACACCTACGGAGTCCATGGCCTTATCCACCGCCTGAGCAAGGGCCCTGCCCCTGAGGCCGTACAAAGCACCCCGGCAGTACATGTTTTCTTCCACAGTCAGCCGCTGGTCCAGCAGACTGTCCTGGAACACTACGCCGATGGATCTGCGTATTTGCTCATCTTCCCTGCCCAGGGTAAAGCCGTTTATCATGGCGGTCCCGCTGTCAGGCCTGAGGAAAGTGCAGATCATGTCAATCGTCGTACTCTTTCCCGCTCCGTTGGGCCCCAGAAAAGCAAACAGCCCGCCTTCTTCCACGTAAAAGCTGATCCCCTGAACCGCCCGAACCGCGCCATAAGCCTTTTGCAGATTTTCCACTTCAATGATGTGTTTCATGTTCTTTCTCCCTGATCTTACGATTGATTTTATTAGCGATAGAGCTTGCCTGCCAGAATAACACGGCAGAGGTAATGATGAAAACTGCCACGAATATCAGGCAGGCCTCAAAAATATATTTTCCTTCCCAGGGAAACCATCCGAAACTACCGCCGAAGCCAAGAACGCAGACAGCGACATCAAGCAGCTTCGCAGCTTCCGCCATAACAGCGGACCGAAAGCTGATCCTGGAAATCGGGTACATCAGTATACTAATCAGAGTCGTGCAAGCGAACACTTCCAACGCCATAGTATGGTCAAAACCAGACATCAAATCCTCGTTAAAGGACAGCAGTGAAAGGATCACCGAAACCGCCGTAAAGGATACGCAGTCGATGAGTACGCACTCTTTCAGGTTTAATTTATCCATAATGAAATCCCCCTTCATATTCCAAATTTTTCGCGAAAACCGCGCACATAGTGGCGATTTACCACCTGTTTCTCGCCATTGGACAATTGCGCTTCCAGCTTACCGCTCAGAAGCGGTCGTACAGAGCTGACCTTATCCGTATTGAGAATAGTGGATTTACTGATACGGACAAAGGGCGTATCCCGCAGCTTCTCTTCCCATTCGTACAGTCGCAGCGGCGTTTCGTAAACCTCTGAATTAAGGTAGAAAAACGTTTTTTCATCCACAGTTTCGATATAAAAGATGTCCTGCCGGGCCAGCTTATGGGATGCTCCGTCCCGATATCCCATTACGGTGCCTGCATACAGGCTGAGCTGCCGTAGCAGCGCCCGGGTCTCCTGATCGGACGACTTACTGCAGCGAACGGTAATCTCCGTCTCACAGGGGTCATCGACCCGCTCTACTTTTATCTTCAAGAAAACACCTCCCATCCGCTTTCCTCGGTTATTTTATCCTTTCCAATAAAAAAAGCAAGTACCCTGACGGTATCCTGCTTTTTTTCATGGGTCAAATGCGCGCCCTTATTCAATGTCAAACTCAGAGGACACGTTGTACTGCTTGTAATCCCAGTCTTTTTCGTCGGCAAAATAAGCAATGCTCTTAATGATACGATAATGTCCTGGCTCAAGGCCTTCTCCGTAACAGGCGCCAATATCCTGGATGATCCGCTTCTTCTGGCCCGGCGGAATGCGAATCTCCGGCGAATCCTCCTTCCCATCCCCGGTCTGAGTCAACTGATACCAGACTCCGTCTTTTTCCGCTTCCAGTTCATAATAATCGGAATATCGGTATTCTTTCTGCGAATTGTTTTCCACAGTCAGCTCAATTTGTTCCAAACTGGCGGAATCGTAACGCTCTTTATCCGCATGAAGGGTAAGGCCTGGCAGTGTATCCAGCTTTTCCTCGTTTCCATATGGGGAAACCGCGTACTTCTCGCTATAGTCTGCGGCATCCGGGCTGTCCTTCTCAGCAGAACAACCGGTCAGCACTGCCAGCAGCATAAAAATTACAATAATCCGTTTCATAACTCCTCCTTTACAGAAGCGGGCCGGCCATACCGGCCCATTTTTATTTCAACACACATCATTTTGGTATTACAAGGCTCATCACCCGTTTCAGGGACAAACGATACATCAGATACTGGTATAGAGCTATGATCGCGCAGAGAATCAGATCCACACCCAGCGTCAGGTACTCATTATACAGCAGCCGTCCATCGTTCTGCCACAGCAGCAGAATATAGTAGCCAAGCATCAGCGCCGCGCCTAAAGAGGTCGGTAGAACAAAGATCTTTTTCAGCTGAGACACGATCAGCCTGCGGATGTAGCGGTTGTTTGCCCCCAGCTTTCTCAAATCATCGAAAACCTGCTTGCCGGAAAGGCCGGTATTGATGCTTCTGGTATAACTGATGATGCCCACCGCCGCCAGGCAGATAACAGCCACATAGATAAACAACATATAGTAGAGGATGAAACTGAAAAAGGCGTTCTTTTGGTTGAGGATTTTGAAGTTGGGCGTGTATTTCCAGCCCAGATCGACTTCCGAATGATCCGGCAGAAGCTCTACCTGGATATCATAACCGTATTCTTTTCCCTGGGCCAGCGCTTCTTTTTTCTGAAAATCATCGTAAGCGCTCACGACTTTCATTTCCTCCGAAGCCCGCAGACAGTATTCCCGGTACAGCCCTTTGGCAAAATCATAGGACTTTTCCGCATTTCCTGCATTGAAGAGGATTTGCTTTATTTTCTGGTCCCTGGAAAGTCCCTTTTTCATTGTGGAAAAATCCGCGTCGTTGAGAACACATCTGCCGTTGACTACGAATCCGTCATTTTGAACCAGCGCCTGATAGCTGACCGTGCCGCCGTATTTCAGATCCAGACTTTGGCCGGTAGCCGTATTTTTTACATGATCCAGATCGTCAAAACGGTACCACAGGTTTTCCTCGGTTTCAGGCTTTTTGATCAGCTTGTAGGAACCTCGCTCTACCCTTTCCTTTTGACCTGTTATGCGGTTGTACTCTTTCTGGCTGATGAACTCCTGATAACACAACTGTTTTTTGTAAATTTCAATCAGATTTCCTTTGCTGTCATAGTTTTCCCGCTCAACGCCGCTGGCCAGCAGCCGGATGAACTGGCCTTCCCGGTAATCGCGGATATCCACGTTATGCTGCTCTGCCAGCTCTTCAATGTCCGCCCGTTTGACCTCATCGGCATTTTCCGGGTAGGTCAGAGCAAAATCCACCGGATTGCTTTCATTGTCAACCTTCCCGTTGATGTAGTTGGTGGGTCCGTAAAAACAAGCAAAGAGACTGGCGATAATCAGCAGTGTGATTACCAGCATATTTCGAACCACAGATGCTCCCTGAAACTTCATCATGCCATAGGAAATCATGTTTTTGTAATATTTCTGGGGATTCCTGCCCTTTTTATGCACAGCTATGGAATAAACCAGCAGCATGTAAAGACCGATCAGCGCCAGCACGTAAAAGAGATTGGGCATAGCTCCCAGATTCTTTTCAAATACTCGGGCTAATATGGATGGGATCAGCAATCCTCCCAGGATTCCCAGAACCACAAGAATACTTCCTATGACCGCATAACGGGCAGTAACCATTTTTTTGATCGGTTCGCTTCGCCGCTGTTCATTGATAATATCCATCAGGTTGCTGCGTTTCATAAAACGAACGCTCATAACCATCAGGCAGATCAGGACAATGCAGCCAAAGAGCAGACCTGTGCCTATGCCCGCCAGCGACATCATGCTGTCGTTTTCCACAGGAGATACTGCCAGCGCCTTAAATCCTTGCCCGATCAGCAATGCAAGAACCGTTCCCGCAGCCAGTCCCGCAAGGGTGCAGATACCTGTGAGCAAGGTTATTTCTGTCAGAAGCGCCCGGGACAGTTTGCCTTTTTTTGCGCCCAAGGCTAGAAACACGCCGGTTTCCCTGCTCTTGTAGCGGAGAAACAATCCCGCCGCATAGATGGAAAACAGCAGGCATCCCACTACCGCCATGGCAAAGATCATATAGACCTGCTTTTTAGAGTCGCCGCCCACCGGCAGTACGCTTTGGATCAGCGGGCTGAATATGACTTCCGAAAAGGAAGCGATTAGAATTACGGCAAAGGTGATACAGAAGATAAACTGTCTGTAGTTTCCCTTGTTTCTTTTGCGCAGCTTGGAAAACAGATTATTTAATGTCATTGCCTTCACCGCCATTCAGAATTTTTAATACGCCCAAAAGCTCCTCCAGAAATTCCCTTCTATCGCCTCTGCGAACCAGCTCTTTGTAAACAGTTCCGTCTTTCATAACGATCACCCGGTTGCAGTAGCTGGCGGAAAAGCTGTCGTGAGTTACCATGAAGGTGGTCGCGTTGAGATGCTGCTGCGCCGCAAGAAAGGCGCCGATCACAGCTTCGCTTGCCCGGCTGTCCAGATTTCCTGTGGGTTCGTCGGCCAAAATTAATAGCGGATTGTTCATCAGCGCTCTGGCTACGGCCGTTCGCTGTTTTTGCCCTCCGGAGATCTCCGCCGGAAATTTATTGGCAATGTCCTGAATCTCAAAGAGGGCCAGCAGATTCTTGGCCTTTTTCTCCATGGCTTTATAGCCCTCTCCTTTTATAACCTTGGGCACGCATACGTTTTCAAAGACCGTCAGTCCGTCCAGCAGCATAAAATCCTGAAAAACAAATCCCAGCTGTTCGTTTCGCACCCTGGCGATCTTCTCCTCGTCCAGGGAAGCCAGGTCCATGCCGCTGAGCATAACCTTTCCCTTTTCATAGGGAATAAAGCAGGAAATGCAATTGAGCAGCGTCGTCTTACCGCTCCCCGATGGCCCCATTACCGCCACAAATTCCCCTTTTTCTATCTGAAAGGACACGTCCTTCAATACCTTGTAGGTCATGTCTCCCGATTTGTAGTTCTTATACAAATGCTCTACCTTTAACATCGTCATTCCTCCTGATTTCTTGTGATAGCTTTATTGTAAAGCATCGCACGGGCACGCGGCTACCTGCGCCGCTGTCAACTTTGGCTGAGATTTTGTAAAGTTTTGCCTGCGCATCTTGCTTTCACAAAATGGCAAAAAGATGGTATACTATTCTGGCCGGCGAGCTGTGCGAGGTGCGGTAACTTTGGGAAAAATTAATGCAAAGTTACGCAAAGTTGTGGGTCTGCGGGGGTTCAAAACCGTTGAAAATGAAAATTTGTGCTGGCAGCCGTTCTGAAGGCCGCAGGATCGTTGAAAAGTGCGTAACTTTTCGCAAAAACTAGGGTAAGTTACCGGAACTGTCTTTTGGGATGCGGCCCGCATCTTTCGGTGGAGAAGAAACGTCTATCTGATTTTTCATGGTAACGCACTAAAGTATTTCCGGATCTTTTATCCAAAGAAATCGGCAAAAGCGGATCTTTTTTCAACGTTTTTTATCCTTGGCAGTCAATTTTAAGTGGGAATTTCAAAAAAATAAATCAGTAATCCTCGCAAACCCACAAATTTTATCCGCTCTGGTCCAATTTCAAAGAAAAAAGCGCCAGACCATCTTTTTGCCAGCCAGCTCACAAGTTATACGGATTTGTATTGGCGTTGCCGAGAGGTATGGAAGAAGCTGCCTGTTTCTGCTATGAAACAGGCGCAGTGGGAAAGGAACCTTCACCATGATAAAAATTGCGATTTGTGATGATGAAAAAGAGTTACGGCAGGACCTGTCTCAGATCCTGTCCCGCAGCCTGGATCTGCGGGGAATCGAATATGAAATTTTGAAATTTTCCTGCGGCGAGCAGCTTTTGGCACAGGCCAAGCGCCAGGGTCCGGACATTCTTTTTCTGGACATTGAAATGGACCAAATGGACGGCATGACCGCAGCCAAGGAGCTGCGAAAAGCCGGAAGCAGAGCGGTTATCATTTTTATCACGGCTTATCCGGACTATGTTTTTCAGGGTTACGAGGTACGCGCCCTCAACTATATTCTGAAACCGTATAAAGAGGAAAAGGTACTCTCAGTCCTCTATCAGGCGCTGGAGGAACTGCGGGTCAGCGCGGACCTGTATTATGTAGTTCGCCAGAAATCCGGAACCATTCGCTTGCTGCTCAATGACACCCGGTATTTTTTCAGCGAACGCCGCATGATTACAGCGGTGACCGGAACGGGCCCCGTCCTGTTTTATGGTAAGCTGGACGATCTGGAGCTGGAGCTTCCCCAGTTTTTTGTCCGCATCCACAACCGCTATCTGGTAAATCTCAATTATATCTCGGCCATTGAAGGGAACGCAGTCCTCTGTAAAGAAGAACAGCTTCCGGTCAGCCGCGCGCGCAGGCAGGATTTAGAAATAGCTTTCGCAAAATACATATTAAGGTAGGTGTCATCTTTGATCCAATTTTTCGACTTGCTTCCAAAACCAATATCTTTGATATACGGTGCGTTTTTTTATATGCTGCTGAGCTCCTTCTTAACCGTAAGGCCGCACTTTGTTTGGAAACTGCTGGCTTTCATCGGCTGCTGGCAGACAGGCCTTATCATTATTTTCCCCAATGATCCTTTCAACCTCTTTGCTCTGTTCGCAATATTTTTTGCTACGCTGCTCCTCGCCTTCAAAGGGGCTCTGATTGAAAAGGTTTCTGCGGTCATCATCCTTTCTTCGGTCATCATTGCTGTCAATTACATGACTTATGAGATGGGACGCATGCTCTTTTTTGCTCTGGACAGTGGCAACAGCCAGCTCAGCTATTCTGTCACTTACGCGATAGCTTTAACCGTACGGATCCCCATCTGGGCGGCGATCTACGTTTTTTTCCGCAAACGTCTCGCCCAGGCCTGCCTGCTCCTTACTCCCCGCATGTGGTTTGTTGTGGATATCGTATCGCTGGGTTCACTTGTCGGCATTATCACAGTGCTTAACCTGATTCCCGATAAATGCCTCTGGCCTTCTTATCCGGCCTGCCTGGCCTGCCTGCTGACCAACCTGGGATGCATCTATTTAATTTCCTACATTGCCGACTCGATCCGCACAAAGATGGAGATCGACAATCTGCGCTATCAGGAAGCTTATTACCACGAGTTGCAACAAAATCAGCAGGAAACGAGAAAACTGCATCATGACATGAACAACCATTTCAGCGTTATACGTTCACTGTTAAAAAGAGAGGATTATGGGAAGGCAACGGAATATGTGAACGATCTTGCTAAAAAGCTTCCCTCCAAAAACCGCATCTTCTGCCAAAACAGTGTTGTCAACGCAGTAATCAATGCTAAGTATGAGCTTGCCCGGCAGAATCAGATCGACTGTTTTTTCAATATTGACCTGGACCACATGCCGGAGGTGGATTCCACCAGCCTTTGCTGTATCTTCGCCAATACTCTGGACAATGCCATTGACGCCGCCTGCGCCCTGTCCGATGCCGGGGACCGACAGATCTCTCTGAAAGCCCGTTTTGACAGCCCTTATTTCAGTTATGAAATCGTCAATACAAAAGAAAATCCGATCCGGCAGCTGGATAACAAATTCATATCCCAAAAGGCGGATCGGAAAGAGCATGGGTTTGGTCTGGAAAATGTAAAGGATGTGGTGGCGAGACTGGGAGGAACGATCGACATTTCTTACACAGAAGATACCTTTACTGTGGTGATTCTCATCAAACTGCAGGCCTGATTTGTTTCGACACTTTTCAACATCGCAGGCCGCCCGTTTTATCGGCCTTCCGCCACTTTTCCACAGGATTTTTAAAATTGTATACAATTTTATCCAACATATGCTGTGGATAAACAATTTTTTACAAACCCCTGGATTTCAACATTTATTCCTGATCTGCGCCGCAGGTTATCCACAAGTTTTATATTTCTGAATTTAAAGTTGCGCAAGGTGTACGCTGCTGGGTGCGGCTTGCACCCTATACAGGGCTGAATTGACAAAACGCGGACTGGTTGCAGCAGAAAATTCTACAGATCTGCGACCAAATTCCGATTTTCCCGGTAAATCCCGCAACCATTGGCCCAAAAGAAACACCTTGGTCGCAAATCTAAATTTTCTTGCTCAAAGAAGCCTGCTATTCATAAACCCAACCCTGATCTGAGTAGCGAACAGTCAGCCTGGATTTTCCAGTCATTTTCGTTACGGTCAGCCTGAGAACCTTCGCAGCTTTCTTGGCGGCCTCGCAAAACTTAAAATTCTCAGGCAGCGGATAATGAGCGGCGATGCAGTCCAGCGCCCGCAGCCGTTCCCCCTGGTCAGTCACTTCCTCCAGGACGCCCTGTCCAATAATGCTTTCATAATTCATCCCTCCGCGACCGGCTTCTTCATCGACCACAAGGCCGTACTCGACATCCGTCTCAAAACCCACTTTATTATTTTCTTTCATCAGATCACGCTTCTTCCCCACATGGGCGCCATGAAAATATAGGTACACCTGTCCGTCTTCCGTCCGCACGCCGTAATTCAGCGGAACGATATAAGGATATTCTCTGTCGAAAAAAGCAATCCGGCATACCTGGCCTTTCTCCAAAACCTGCAGCATTTTCTCAAATTCTTTTATCTCCTGTTTCTGTCTTCGCATTTTTCCTCCTGAACGTATACGTTTAATAATTGCAGTCCTCCGCTCCCATATTTTCATTCTACCATATCCGCCTTCCCGCGCCAAAGGCTCCTACAAATTTCTTGCCCATCCATCGGGGAAATGTTAAAATTGATTATAAAATTCAGAAATTATTTATCAGGCAAACGACTAAGGAGGTAAACTTATGTTCCGCCAAATGCGACTAAAAGAAGAAAATCAGCTGCCCCGGGAGGAGGCTGTAAAAATCCTGGAAAACAATACCCACGGTGTCCTGGCTCTGGATGGCGATGATGGTTATCCCTATGCAGTTCCGGTAAGTTATGCCTATGACAGCGGCAAGATCTATTTTCATGGTACGTCCGAGGGCGGCCACAAACTGGATGCCATCAAAAGAAACAGCAAAGTTTCATTCTGCGTGGTAGAAAAAGACGATATCCTTCCTGCGGATTTCAATACTTTATACCTCAGCGCCATTGCTTTCGGTCAGGCCCGTATCATCGAGAATGACGAGGAAAAGCAGCAGGCATTGGAGCGAATCCTGGAAAAGTATTCAGCAGATTTCATGGAAAGCGGCAGAAAATATACGAAAGCCGTCTGGGATGAGGTCTGTACAGTGGAAATCACCATCGAACATCTAACCGCTAAAAAAGGCGTTTAACTGTCAGCATATGAAAACCGGTTCAGCATCTGCCGAACCGGTTCTTCACATTCTCTATTGTCCCGCTTCCCGGACAATCCGATATTCTTCTGAGTTCAGGAACTGCTCTAAGAAGGATTTTACCTTTGGACTGACTTTATATGAGGGAAGCCCGGCGAAGATCGCTGACATATCGTCGATCTTTTCCATAGCGCTCTTGCATCTTTCCAGCATCCCGCCTTGGGCCTGCTGACGATTCTGGTAATCCAGGCGTTCAGGGCTGATACGATGGGAAGCAATCGCATAATTGACCCTTCTGCTGCAGCTGCACACGCCCTTTCCGGAAAGGCCGCAGTAGGTACCTAAAAACTCAGCCATTTTTCCTCTGATGCGGGACAGTCTTTTGCGGTAAGCCTCCGGAGTCATTCCCAGGATATCTCCCGCTACATTGCTGTCCACTTTAAACATCGTACCCAGAATAAAGATACAGCGGCTTTCAGGGTCCAGACACTGGAGCATTACATTGGTGCAGGACATTTTCAGCTCCTCCTCAAGAATCGACACATCGACCCCCTGCGTCAGATCCGGTACGTCTTTTTCCTTCCCGCTCATAATATCGGCACCATAGAATTCGAAGCTCAGAGGATGTTTTGCGAACATGCCCTTCCTGTAATCCCGCAGGTGGTTCACTGCGATGCGGAATACCCAGGTGCTGAAGCTGCTTTCCTTTCTGAAAGAGGACAAGTGGGTCATGACTTTGATGAGAATTTCCTGGGATGCGTCTTCTGCGTCAGTAACCATACCCAGCATGCGCAGAGACAGGTTGAATACCAGATCCTGCACATCCATAAGCACCTTCTCCAGCGCCACCCGGTCGCCATCCATCGCTTTTTCGATTAATTGCAATATCTCTTGTTTTTCCATAGATTTCTACCTCCTGTATAATTAGACGGGCAGAGACAGCTTTTGTGACAAGCTGTTTATATATCACTCAACGTTTCGGAAAGCAGGGACCTGACTTCCTCCTCGTGAAGAAAGAGGGTGCATCCTCCCGGGGGCCGGTGTGGAAAAAACCTCGTCCTGAGGCCAGGCATCCGCCAGGTACTGCCTGTACATTTGCGCGCTAGGAAAGGAATAAGGATGCGATCTGGTAAACGGCGAAGGTCACTGCCCAGGCGACAGCGATCTGGAACACTGCGGTTTCCAGCATTTTTTTCGTGCTGCCCGTCTCTTTTCTGACAGTTGCCAGGGTTGCCGCACATGGCGTATAGAGCAGGCAGAACAGCATCATACAGAATGCGTTGAGAGGGCCAAAGCCCATGCCGGAAAGTACCTGCCCCAGCTGCGTCATACTGCCGCCTCCCAGATTTTCCAGCCCAAAGAGCACAATGAAGCTGGAAACCACGACTTCCTTTGCTGAGATTCCGGCGATCAGCGCCACGCCCACCTGCCAGAAACCCAGGCCCACAGGTGCCAGAACCGGAACCAGTACTGTTCCGATTTTCGCCCCGAAGCTGGCCGTCATATCCGCAGCGTATCCCGCGGGGCCCAGATTGAGAAGGAGCCACATAATGATCGAGGCTACGAAAATTACCGTGCCTGCCTTTGTCAGATAGCTTTTGACTTTTTCCCATACATAGATGGACACCGTGCGGAGGCTCGGCATCTTGTATTCCGGCAGTTCAATCAGCAGCATATCTTCTCTTTCTTCCCTGTCGAACCGATGAAGAACCAGCGCCACCAAAATCGCCACCACGATTCCGATTAAATACATGGAATAGGCTACCAGCATGGCATGATTTTCAAAAAACATACTGGAAAAAAGGATATAGATCGGCAGTCTGGCGCTGCAGGACATAAAGGGTGTAATCAGCATGATTCGATAGCGGTCCTTTTGGCTTTCCAGAACGCGGGAAGCCATGAGCGCCGGAACCGTACAGCCAAATCCCAGGATCATGGGAATGAAGGCCCTGCCTGAAAGGCCCAGTTTTCCCATCATACCGTTCATGACATAAGCAACCCTGGACATGTATCCGCTGTCTTCCAGAAAGGCCAGAGCCAGAAACAGAATGGCAATATTGGGCAGAAAGGAAACAATCCCTCCTACCCCTGCGATAATGCCGTCTATAATCAGGGAAGTCAGCCACTTTCCCGCACCCGCGGCGGCCAGGCCCGCTCCTATGGTATCGGAACCCCAGCCCACAAACATTTCCAGATAACCTTTCATCCAGTCGCCGATGGTAAAGGTCAGAAAAAACACCAGAGCCATGATCCCCAGAAATACGGGTATTTCCAGCCAGTTATGGAGCAGGAGTTTATCCGCCTGGTCAGTAAGGGCGGCTTTGCGGTCTTTATTTACCAGCACTTCGGAAATGATCTCTTCTATGAAATCGTACTTTTCATTGATAATGTCGCTTTCATAGCTCCGGTCCAGTACCTCCGGCAGATCCAGCGAATATTTCCCGCAGATTTCCTGATCACCTTCCAGCAGCTTGATCGCATACCAGCGATAATTTTCCAGTTGGGGATACCGCTCCTGCAGGCGTTCGCAGAGCAAATCAATTTTCTCTTCCAGAAAATCGCTGTATACCATTGCGTATTTCTGGTGCTTCTCTTCCTTGCTCATACCGCAGTCATGATGGTGGATCAGTCTGTCCGTACGCTTTTCCTCTTTATGATGGGCGATGGCGTGAAGTAAAATATTGAGACCTTTACGCTTCTGCGCGGATACAGGGATCACCGGTATGCCCAGCATCTCCGGCAGCCTGTGCAGGTCAATCTCCATGCCTCTTTTGGCAACAATATCCATCATATTGAGCGCCATTACAACCGGTTTTCCCAGTTCCAAAAGCTGCAAAGTCAAATACAAGTTTCGTTCCAGCGCAGAAGCATCCGCTACGTCTACGATTACGTCCACTTCGTCGCTGAGTATGTATTGTCTCGATACCTGTTCTTCCATCGTATAAGATGTCAAGCTGTAGGTCCCCGGAAGGTCTACCAGTTTGTACAGATGTTCATGAAACTGCATGGCGCCTTCCACTTTTTCCACGGTTACGCCGGGCCAGTTGGCTACTTTCAGATTGGCGCCTGTGAAAGCGTTGAATAAAGTGGTTTTTCCGCAATTGGGGTTTCCGATGAAACCCACGGTCATTTCTTTTTCCATATCTGTTTACGCCTCCCTGACTTTAATCTTTGAGGTGACTCCCTGCCCTACGGCAAAGCGGGTCCCCCGCAGCATCAGGACCATAGTGCCTCGCGGTTTTTTGTGAATCAACTGAATCCTCGTCCCTTTCGTCATACCCAGGGCTTCCATTCGTTTTTCCAACTGTGCGGGGAGATCGGTTTCCTCTACCAGATACACCCTGCCGATGCTTCCTTTGTCTAAAGTCATAATTCCCTCTCACTCTCTTGCCTTTCCATATTTTCAAATGCTGTCGCATCAGTTAGTTAAATCTAACATAGGGGATTATACCGCATTTTTTACCAGTTGTATACTCTTTTTGGATATTTTTTTGATTCGATTGGGCAGAAAAGGGCTGTTGCATTTGTTTAGATGCGGGCGGAAGTTTGGACGAAGATTTGGTTCTCCGTATTTGGGAGGGATCTTATCCATATTCAACAGAAAAGCCCTCTTTATGGATAAAAGTCGTGGGCTGGAAAGGTCTGTTTTGGATCATTTCCAGTTAAATGAACTGATTTTAAGAAATGAACCGCCGGGGCCGTTGCAAAATTACCCATATTCTCTTAGAAACGAGAGAATATGGGTAATTTTGCAGAACATGAATAGTGTAAGGGGCATGCACATAGTCGCCCACTGGCATAACGGCTTCGGGATCCTTTCTTATCATCTCGATTAACGTTTTATCCTCCACACATTCAAGACGTCTTTCACTTTATTATACGAGAGCGCTTGGTCCTTTCACTCAAACTTTTCGTGTTTTTTCCGCCAAGAATATGCCGAACCACTGCAGAAAAAAGGAACCAGCTCATTTGCTGATTCCCTGAAAACGTATTCTTACCAATTGATACAAAGACAAGCAACCTATCCGCTACACCTTCATCGACCGGACCAACCAAACAGGTTTTGCGACTAAATCAACGGTTTTTCGCAAAATCCCACATTCATTTAAGCCCCGCTCTTATACCGGTCTATCGCCAACTCTGCAATCCGATCTTTTAAAATACCCAACAACTCACAGCGTAGGAAGTCCGGTTCGTCATCTTCACAGACGGCCCACTGCTCTCCTTCATATTTGAGGTACCTTTCAATGATGCCTTCCAGTTCCAACTCGTCGAGCTCTGCCAGGACGTCTTCGTATTTTTCATAGACCGTTTTCCGCATCCATTCCGGCAGTTCCCCCTCAAACTCCTCGGCCAATTCGCCAAGCCCCAGTTCCTGAAGCTTTCGGACCAGCGCGAGGCACACGCATCCCCTCTCTTCCCAAGAAAATTCATCGATATTATGTATGTATCGGCTTTCCGAATAAAAATACGCATATTTTCAGCTCGTCCATCTTCTCGTACTTCTTTCCTGCCTACTACTTTGCCGCAGGCACATAAGCCTTCGCTTCGATCTTTCCGTCAGCCTTGCCTTTAAAAATCCAAACCGGCTGCATATAATCTCCGGCATCCGAGTTCCAATAGCCCAGCTCCACATTCTCGATGACAAGATTATCCGCATTGCGCTCCATCTTAAAATGTGAATAATCCTTGGTAATCCGCTTCATTGCTTCCGCAGCCGATATAATGTCAACTTCGCGGTACGGTTCAAAAGGCCGCAAGCCGTTTTTCACATTCCAGATATCCCCGTTTTCACCGATGGTCATGTCAATCTCTGCATGTTCCAATGGAGTTCCATTTATTTCAAAATCAGAAAACAAAACATTCCTTGTAACAATTGGCTTCCCTGTTTCCTGGTCCAAGGGTCCCTGTTCTTTTGAGGACACCTCTGCTTTATAGGCTATAGCTCCATGTTTTTCCATGGGTGCGATAATTTTCTCCACAATCGTTTGCCCGGCCTTCTCCGGTGTCAGGCTGGCACTACCTGCGGCTTTCTCATCAATGGTAACGCCGGTTTCTTCATCAGAAGTGTAACGGTACAGCATTACTTTATCAGTTTCCTCAGACTCTAATCGCTCATTGGGGATTTCAATTTTTAAATTTTTGATCTTCGGATTTTGTAGCGTTGGCAAATCCAGCCTATATTTTTGCATAGTTATGACCGTTGCAGCTACAATTGCAACGATACAGACAGCCATCACGCTTACAGCAGCAATTGTTCTTTTTTCGATCACCCAATTTTCCCTTATTTCTGCCATTCTGTAGCGGCAGCAGCTTCTTTATCCATATCCTCCGCTTCGTCGGGATACAGTTTCCCGCAGGCCCGCAAAACCTTTTCCAGCTTTTCGTATTCGCCAGTTTTCCTATAATCGGCAGTTACATCTTCCTGGAATTTTCTCCAGTATTTTTCCCAGTCCAAACTCTCTTCATCGGTCAGCTCGCCTTGTATATACGGATCGTACAAATCGCGGTACAGTTCATCAATTGCAAAACTCTGTTCATAGAGAATTGGTTCTGCCCACATGGAATCTTCAACGGTTATTCCTGCCTTTTCGTACGCCTGCTCCATCTCTTTATAATTGTCCGCCGATTTCATATCTGCGATCTGATTTTCCAACCGCTTATTTATTTCCTCGTTGGTCAGCGCTTTTCCATGCTCCGTCCCGTACCAGAGCAAAGCCGCCCATCTAGTCTTGTCCTCCTTAACCGCTTTGATAGCTTCCCGTTTGCTTTTCCCCTTAACCCTGTACGCCTCGACAGCCGCATAAAAATCCGGGTATAGGCTGGAGTCGCCCAACTCTTTTCGCAGCGCTATCTTTTTTGCGTCGATCTCCGCCATGCTCTGCAAGTTTTCTGCATTGGCGGACGCAAGAATGTCCTCGTTAATCGACCCTATGCTTTCCTGCGCAGGCTCTCCTTTCATCTGTGAACAAGATGAGAAAATAAGCGATACGGCCAGCAGCAGAAAAACCGCAATCCGAAGTTTACTCTGTTTCATAGGTGCTACCTCCTTTTCCAACAAAAACAGACAGCAAAGGACCCGGACCTCATGCCTTGCCTCTACTGTCTTTATAAATTCGTATGCTAAAAATTAGCTTCCAAAAAACTGTCATGATTTTCCTCTTTATCTGATACACAAACCAATACATCTTTATTATACCAGAAACGGAGATCTATTTAAATCTCTAGCGCTTATACTTTTTATAAAACCTGGAAATCTGGTTAGCAATAAAAGCTGCTGCGGCAATTCAGAGGAATTTCGCGATTTGTGTTCGAGAACCACCGTTTTACGTTCCATGCCACACAAAAATGCAAAAAACTGGCTATATGGAGCAGAAATTGATAGCCAGCAGCCCGCAGGTCGTCCCCACGGCCAGGCAAAAGAACAAACTAATGAAATTCTCGCCTCATAAGTTCCGGCTTGTTTTTCCTGCGGCTGGTGGTATACTAATTGCGGAAGAGAAAACAGGAAGGAGCATAGATATCATGGACTATCAAAGCCAACTGACCGCTCTCTTTGACCGGTTATCCCGATCCAAATTCAGGAGCAGTTTTTCGCTGAAAGAAAAGGATCGAACCTATATAAAAGAAAAAGGGCTGGAGGTAATTCGCAGCCATGCCTGTGATTTTGTAAGCAAACGGCTGGCCCCTGCGGTAATTCCCAACGACGGGAAACAGACGCCCATGCGCGGCCATCCGGTATTTATCGCCCAGCACGCTACGGCAACCTGCTGCCGCGGCTGTCTGTACAAATGGCATCGGATTCCTGCCGGATCACAGCTCACCCAGGATCAGCAGGATTATGTGGTTGATGTGATTATGACCTGGATTAAAAGACAGATTAAAGACGAAAGACTTGACGATTAGAGAGGAGACGATAGCAATATGGCAGCACTATCCGATAAAAAGAAAGCAATTATTTTCATCATCTGCTCGGCATTTTTCTTTGCCCTGATGAATATGTTCGTACGAATGTCTGGGGACCTGCCTTCTGTGCAGAAAAGCTTTTTCCGCAACTTTGTGGCGTTTTTCTTTGCCCTGATTATACTGATTCGTTCTAAGGAAGGGTTTTCTTTTGATAAAAAGAATCTCCCCGTTTTCATAGCCAGGGCGGGCTTCGGCACTCTGGGAATATTGTGCAACTTTTACGCGGTCGACCATTTGCTCTTGTCCGACGCCTCGATTTTGAACAAGCTTTCCCCGTTTTTTGCCATTGTCTGCTCGTATTTTATCCTTAAGGAAAAAATCAAACCGATCCAGGCAACTGCCGTGGCCATTGCCTTTTGCGGCGCCCTGCTGGTGGTAAAACCAGGGTTTGCGGTAGCCGGGGCGCTGGTTCCATCGCTGATCGGAGTTGCCGGCGGTTTCTGTGCGGGGATCGCCTACACCTATGTGCGGGTGCTGGGTCAGCGGGGAGAACGAGGACCCTTTATCGTCCTTTTCTTCTCCGCATTTTCCTGCATCGTCACACTGCCGTTTCTGATCTTTGATTTCCACCCAATGACAGCGGCCCAGGTTCTCACGCTGCTCCTGGCCGGACTCTCAGCAGCCGGCGGACAGTTCACCATCACCGCCGCTTATACCCATGCTCCTGCCAGAGAAGTGTCTGTTTTTGACTACACGCAAATCGTCTTTGCTGCCGGGCTGGGCTTCTTTTTCTTCGGCCAGATCCCTGATATCTGGAGCATCCTCGGCTACATCATCATCTCCGGCGTAGCTGTGGCAATGTTTTTGTACAACATTCTGCGCAGTTAAAGCTGGGATACCGCACTGGTTTGGCAGCCAAAGTCCACTTTCGAGAAGATGACCGCTGCGGTAACTTTCGTCCTTTTTTTGAAAAAGTTACGCGTTTTTCAATGGTCTGGAGGCCTCAAAAGTTCCTGAAAGCACAAGTTGTCATTTTTATTCGCCAGCAGGCCTCTCAAACCCACAGCTTTGCGTAACCCGAGGCCGATTTTCGAAAAAAGTTACCACAGGATGTCGCCCCGGCACAATCTAATTTCTTAAAACTCTTTTCTCGTTATAATTCCAATACTGCATTTGTACGAAATTCCAAGTGCGATGAGGACAATCGCCGCAGCCAGAATGCCGATCTCCGTCATCCCCATATTACCCAGGAAATCCATCACTTTTGTCATATCCACGTGATCTGCCAGCAGCACTCCGCCGCCAATACCTGCCGCGATCAGCACCAGAATGGCAATTTTCCCCCTTTGCCCGCCAAACTTTATCTGAACCGGAATCATCACAGCCTGCAGTAAAAGGAATGATGCCAAAGCCGTACCGAACATGATTTGCTGCATCTCTACTGTTAAGTTCCCACTTTTATTGCCAATGAGGACTGCCAAAATTACTGCTGCGAGCCAGCCGACAAAGCCGGTGATGAAACCGAAGATATATTTTGCCCTTATATATGCCCTGCGGGAAGCCGGCAATGTGAAAAGAAAAGCGTATCCGTTGTCTGTTTCGTCGTAAGCGATGGTATTCACCACCAGAACAGCGGCAATTACCGTAATATAGCTGACGATGAAGGACGAGCTGGAGTCGCCGCCCCAAAAGGCCATAATCACTGCCACAAACAATATGATCATAATAAACATTTTAGACTCTTTCAATGTATAAAGATCTTTCAACAGCATTGCTTTCATTTTCTTTTTCCCCCTATCAACATAGTCTCCACCTGATCGATCCCGCATTTTTCCACAATGAGCGACGGATAATTTTCCTGGTAGAACTGTCTTGCGTCCGTCAGAGCGCTGTATCCGTAGGACTCTTCTTTGATGCGTAAAATATATGTTTTGTCCAGCGAATCGTACTGGCCGGCTTCTAGCTTTAAGAGCCCATAGTCGCTGAGGATCACGTCCGTATCCTCATGCAGAACGATCTTCCCATCCTGAATCATATAGATATCATCGCACAAACCTTCCAGGTCGCTGGAAATATGGGAACTGATGAGGATTCCCTTTCCTTCCGCTTCCATGTATTCCCGGAGCATATCCAGAATTTCTTCTCGTGCTACCACATCCAGCCCTGCCGTCGGTTCATCCAGAATCAGCAGATCAGCTTCGTGGGAAACGGCGCACAGCACCTTTAATTTTGCCTTCATACCTGTTGAAAACTCTTTGATTTTCTTGTCGACCGGCAACCTGTGCTCCGTACATTGACGCAGAAAACGTTCTCTGTCAAAACGGCTGTAGGACGCTGCCATAATGGAGGCAGCCGCTTTTATGTTCAAATGTCCTCCGAAGCCGCTGTCGGAAAGGACTACCCCCATCCGCATTTTATCTGCGTCAGTGATTTGTCCGCCGTCCTTGCCCAATACCTGCACGCTTCCGCTGTCCGGCTTTATCAGCCCCAGAATCGCTTTAAAAGTAGTGCTTTTTCCCGCTCCGTTCTGTCCGACCAGACCTGTCACGTGGCCTTCCTCCAGATTCAGGGAGCAATCGAGCTTAAATTGTCCGTAAGTTTTCGTCACATGTTCCAGTTTAACAAGCATCGTTTATTCCTCCATAATCAGATTGAACAGATCTAAGATCTCCTGATCTGTCATACCGCATCTTCTTCCTTTTAGAATGGCCATTTCTAAATCAGATTCTACTTCTTTTCGGTGTTCTTCCATCAAAAGCTCCGGACTGGTCCCTGCTATAAAGCTGCCTTTGCCGTGCACAGTATTGACAAAGCCTTCGTGCTCCAACGCATCATAGGCTTTCTTTACAGTCAGGGCGCTGATCTTCAGATCCTTTGACAGAGATCGAACAGAAGGGAGCATCTCGCCTTCTTCCGCCTGCCCGCTCATGATAAGTGCTTTTATCTGATCCACGATCTGCTCATAAATGGGCTGCTGAGAAGAATTGTTAATTATAAGCTTCATATGCTTTCCTCCCTTGTTCACAAACAGTATATAACAGCATATAACACTTGTCAACTGTTATATGCTGTTTATTCAAGAAAATAGTATAATAGCTTACGAACTGTCTGATAGAAAGGTGGCCTGGCGCCTGGCCTAGCTTGGCCTGGCGCTTTTTGCTTTGAAATGGGGCCGGAGCGGACAAAATATGTGGGTTTGCAGGTTTTATGGATTTATCTTGGGGAAAATTTCCCTTGAGATTGATCAGCAAGGGCGAGAAACGTTGAAAAAAGATCCGCTTTTATCTCTTTTTTTGGATGAAAGCTCCGGAAATGCTTTAGTGCGTTACTATACGAAATTGAATAGACGTTTCTTCCTGTTAGAACGCAGCCCAGGAACTGCACAGAGTATAGAACAGAGAATGGTTTTGGAGATTTGCGACCAAATTCCAATTTTGCCGGCAAATCCTGCGACCATTGTCCCTAAAGAAGCTCCTTGGTCGCAAGCCATATAAGCATATTCCATTTAATAGAATGTAGTGGTGCCATCCACCGTGAAGTTACGCATTCCTCAATGATTCTACATACTTCAAAACAGTCGGTAGCACAAATTGTCGTTTTTCACAGTTTCGAGTACCCGCAAAGCCACAACTTTGCGTAGCTTTACCTGTTTTTTCGAAAAGTTACCGCGGCTCACAAATTATAACTTACGAGCCACGTCGAGTAAGTTATTATATTTCTATTTTTCAAAAGCCGGTTCAAGATATGTTTTGATAAATTCGATCCGGTCCTTTGGCTTTGGTACGAACAGAGAAGCAATTGAGACAACCAGGCGTTTAGCTGTATTGACATAAATCACATTTCCGCCGTCTCCCATAGCTGCGTAGGCCTGCTCCTGATCGTCTATAATCCACCACAGGTAGCCGTACCGCAAATTCTCTTCTTCCCAGCAGCTATGCTCCCTTACGCTCTCGCGAACCCACTCCTCCGATACAATCCGTTTTCCATCCCAAAGCCCGCTGTCCAGATAGAGCTGTCCGATCTTTGCCATGTCCAAAGGCGATAGGGTCAAACCCCAGCCTCCGGCATGGGTTCCGGCGGCATCACAGGCCCAGCCGCTGATGGTTTTGGTTTGATTGTATGCCATCTGTTCCTCTTTACTGCCAAACGTCACACTGCCGGGAGGAATAATTCCAAGCGGCCGGAATAAATTTTCCGCTGCGAAATCAAGCACCGATTGACCGGTCGCTTTTACAAGGACCCCGGAAAGGATATCCGGTCCTATGAGGGGCGCGTATCGGAATTTTCCGATCTCACCTTTGCCTCCCAACAGATCGAGGGTAAAGGTTATCCAGTCATCGCTGGTAAAATATTTTGTGTAGGGCGCAGATCTGTACTTATACGGAGCCGTCATGGTCAGCAGGTTTTTCAGTGTGATATTCTGTATGGTTTTTTCTCTTTTTTTGATCCTGTAGTCCGGAAAAAAGTCCAATACCTTCTGCTCTGCGCTTTTGATATACCCTTTATCCACAGCAATTCCAATCAATATGGAGACAATGCTCTTTGTCACGGAATAGACATGGACCCGGCTGGCAGCCGTACATTCGTTAAAATAATTTTCATATAGGAGCCTGCCGTCTTTTTGCACGGCAATCCCTGCGATATTGCGGTAATCGCTGTCTATTTTCTGCTCCATTACCGCCATTTTTTCTTGATTCATGGTTAAACATCCTTTCTGATCGGATAATAAATCTCCGTTATGAGTTCACTTTCTTCTGACACCTGGGAAGGGTCCGTTACATATACTTCATAAAGTGCGCCGCTGCTTGCATAGCCTTCTTCTTCCGCCCACCTGCGCTGCTTTGCATACACCGAAGGCAGCCCGGAATAAGAACCGCGCAGAACTGTTTTTAAACATAACCCTGGGAAAAATTCTCTTGTACCGGCAGCTCGCTCTCTGACCGGAACGGCAAATTCCGTATCCAGACCCGATGGACTGAATTCCGCACTGTGAAACAGCACCATCGGCGGTGCGGCCATAGTCAGCCCATCCTCCGCCAGCCTTCTGAACAATTTGCCGAAGCAGTCGCCGTAAGCTTCGCTGAATTCATCTTGCCGGACCATTTTCCGAACGAACAGAAGAGACATCGCCGGTACTTCCGTGAGCGTCACGTCGATGGTTTTCATATAGGACATGATCGTTTTTCCCTGTTCTAAATTCGAGATGTCCCCATTCAATTGATCCAAAGCAGCTGCGAATTCCTGCATTTGCTTTTTTATTTCTTTTTCCTTTCTTATCAGCGCCAGATACATTTTTTCATCCCGGTCCTCTTCTGCCCAAAGGAGTTCTTTAATTTCCTCCAAAGAAAAATGATATTCCTTCAAGCGGCCGATCAGCAGCATGGTTTCCAGCTGTTCGACAGAATAATACCGATAGCCGCTCTCCGGATTCACCTCCGCAGGCAAAAGCAGGCCGATCTCCGCATAATGGCGCAGGGTCTTTGTCGATACCTTGCAGATCTTTGAAAACTCTCCAATTGATAACATGGCTGGCCTCCCTCTTTCTCAATATGTCCTCATATTACACTTTGTCCCAGGGGCAAAGTCAACAAAAAAAGTTATCCATATTCTCCTTAAAACAAGAAAATATGGATAACTTCGCAACGGCCCTGGCGGTCCATTTTTGAAAATCAGTCCGTTTAGAAAAACATTCTAATAAAACACCTTGTCCCTCTCCACGATCCGGGAGGAGTCTGCTGTCAGTTCGGCGATGGTTGCGGCACAGTTGGGCTGCCGCGGGTACTTCCACAAATCCTTTATGTCCATCCCTTCCAAAAATCGAAACAAGGTCTGGTTGACTGCGGCGTGGGCGACAATTAAAATCCGCTCTTTGTCCCCATGGTTTGCCCGCAAATCTTCCAGAAAACTGTCAGCCCTGTGGCAGACATCGTAAAACGACTCTCCGCCCTCAGGAACGCAGTATTTGTCAGGCTGATCGTAGAATCCGTCTAAAATCGATGCTTCCCCGTGTCCCGGTTCTATATAAGCGGCGCCCTCTCCGACGCCAAAGCTCATCTCCTGCAGACGCTCATCTTTTTGTATTTTCAGGTCTCGCTCTCCTTTTATAATGCTCGCTGTTTCATAGGCCCGGGACAACGGGCTGGAATAGATAAAATCAAAAGCTACGCCGGCAAGCCCCACAGCGGTCTTGCGGGCCATTTCCCTGCCCTCCTCGGCCAGCGGGATATCGGAGCTTCCCTGAATGCGCCGTTCTTTGTTCCACTGGGTTATTCCATGCCGAACGATGTATAGTTCCATGCTGATCCTCCTTTATACGGTTTACCGTCTTACCCAAGCCAAAATCCGCAGGCTTTAGTGCCATTATATCAAAGATGGGTAAAAAAGTGAATCGTCCGAAAAAGGATTTGCAGTCTGCGAAAACCAGGCAGCGCCGGTAACCGCTGCCTGGTTTTAAAAAGTTATCGAAGTATACGAACTTACCGATGGGCTCAATCCATCTGTTTCAGTTTCTTTGCCGCATCGATTTCCTTTTGTCTTTCCAGCCGGAGAACGCCCTGCGGCGCAAGCACTACGGAATCGCCGCTGGCCAGGCCGCAGCTGGCTACGCCGGAATATTTATATTCCTTCTTTCCCGTGCAGTAATCACACGTACATTTCATGTCATCCGAATCCTTGGGTTCGGTGTAGGAAGTAATGGTTCCCTCGTAATTTCTGAGGATGATCTTCTCCGGCGTCTGGGAAATGATATAGTTGGGCATTACCGGAGTCTTCCCTGCGCCTCCCGTAGCGTCCACTACAAAGGTCGGAATACACAGCCCCGAAGTATGGCCTCTCAAAGCCTCGATCAGCTGAATTCCAGCGGCCACCTTGGTTCTGAAATGTTCAATGCCCTGAGACAGATCACACTGATAAATATAGTATGGCCGTACTCTGATTTTAACCAGACCCTGTACCAAATCCCTCATAATATGCGGACAGTCATTGATTCCTCTCAGCAATACCGACTGATTGCCCAGGGGGATTCCCGCATCGGCCAGCTTTCTGCACGCTTCCTCGGATTCCGGAGTGATCTCATCCGGGTGGTTGAATTGGGTATTGAGCCAGATGGGATGGTATTTTTTCAGCATGTTAACCAAATCATCCGTGATTCTCTGCGGCATAACAACCGGCGTTCTGGTGCCAATGCGTATAATCTCAACATGAGGGATGGCTTTCAGTTCTTTAATGACGTATTCCAGGGTGCTGTCGCTTATGAGCAGTCCGTCTCCGCCTGAAAGCAATACATCGCGGATCACCGGGGTCCTGCGGATGTAGTCGATGCCCTGATCCAGAACCTCTTTACTTCTCGCGCCGTCGGTTTCTCCCACGACCCTCCTTCTCGTGCAGTGTCTGCAATACATGGAGCACTGATCCGTCATCAGAAACAGCACCCGGTCCGGATACTTGTGCGTAAGACCCGGCGTCGGTGAACTGGCATCCTCTCCCAACGGGTCCAGCATATCGGCCTCGCTCCTGTAGGTTTCCTGAATTCTTGGAACCGCCTGCATTCTGACCGGGCATCCGGGATTATCCGGGTCCATCAGGGACGCATAGTAAGGCGTAATTCCCATTCGGAAAGTTTCAATTACCTTTGTAATGTCTTTCTCCTCCTGCTCGGTCAGATTAATAACCTGTTTCAATTGCTCAACGCTGGATATCCTGTTGGAAACCTGCCATTTCCAATCATTCCATTGTTCATCCGTCACATCCGCCCACAATGGGATCTCTTTATAATTTCGTCTTTTCATTAGAAGCTCCTTTCATAAAACCAAACATAATATGAATGTAATACGAGTACAGTACAGTCCGAGTCCGAATCCGACATCGAACCTGCTAAAGCACAAATCCTGCGATCAGATATAACACAGTCGCTGCCGCTGCGGAAATTACTGCGTATGGAATCTGTGTGAGAGCATGATCCAAATTGCTGATCGAGCTGGCCTGTGAAGCCAATACCGTCGCATCGGCGTAAAAACACGCATGGGATCCGAAGGATGCTCCCGCGACCAGAGCGCCCAGCACAAGCAATGGATTCGCGCCGGAGGCAAAGGCGAGCGGCATCAGAATCGGAACCGCAATCGCAGGAACGCCCCAGCTGCTCCCGGTTACGAAGGACAGCAGTGCTACAACGATAAAGGTGATTGCCGGCAGCAACTGCGCGCTGCAGAACGGTACCGCCGCCTGCACCACATACTGGGGCATCTGAATGAGATTCATGGAATCGCGGACCATATAGCACCCGACCAGGATAATCATTACCGGGAGCATGTTGGAGATCCCCTTTGGCAGTGATTCGCAGAACTCTCCGAAGGTCATTACCTTTGTAGGAATATACATGAGAAACATGACTGCCAGGGTAACCAGCAGAGACGCGACCATATCTTCCGTAATCAGCATCGCGATTATGACAACGATCAGAGGCACGATGAAATTACGCATCTTTGGTTTAACTTTGCTGTTATCGACTTCTTCACTTTCCTGCAAATTAAACTGATCCGATGTGTCCGACCACAGCTTTCCTGTTTCCTGCACTCTCTGAAAAGCTTTTTTCATGGGACCGATCTTGGGCATGATTCCAATTGCCACTGCCGGCACCATGAGTACGGCGATCCATGAGTAAAACATAAAGGGAATGGAGCTTATGTAAGCGCTCATACCATCGCCGTAAGCCGTAACTCCGGCGGTATCGAATTCTGTCTGCGCCAGGTCCGCGTAAAAGATCGCCCAGGTGGACAAAGGAATCAGAACGCAGACAGGCGCCCCTGTGGAATCCAGCAAGTAAGCAAACATTTCTCTGGGCGTTTTATGTCTGTCGGAGAGCTTCCTCATGGCAGCCGACACTGTAAGAATGTTTAAAAAGTCATCTAAAAATACGACGATGCCCAGAACCCACGATGCTACCAATGTTTTTTTCTGCGAGTCGGCCCATCGCGACAGGAAATTCGCGAACCCGATTGTGCCTTTGGACTTTTCCAGCAGCACAACAAAGAAACCGAACAGGGCAAAGGCCACGAAAATCCATACTTCATCGGATATGACGCTCTGTACCATGTTTACAAGGGGCAGGAAAAATCCCTGTTTGTAATACATGATCAAACTTACTGCCGCTCCCAGAAACAGCGCTTCGAATGTTCGTTTTGTTATCAAAGCGAACGCCAGAATTACAACTGCGGGAATCAAACAAAAAATTCCAAAATCTACTGTTTCAGCCATTTCATCACTTCCTTTCTTTTAAAAATAACTGGTTGGATTTATACGGTCACCACGGCTCAGCCTCGCAGCTCTCTGCAAAACTGTCCAATAGCGGAAACGGCACGATCAATTTCATTTTCCGTATTATATGGGGCAAGGCCTATACGGACGAGCCCTCCGGCTTCTGTCAGATTCCAGACGTTATTGATAATTTCTACTGCGTAAAAATCCCCGTCCCATACAAAGATGCCCTTTTCTCCCAGGTATTTTCCAATATCGGCAGCGTTGGCGCCTTCTACTGTAAAGCAGACCGTCGGAGTCCTGGGGTAATCTTCCTTTGGCCCATATATCTTAATCCCCTCAATTTTGCCGAGTTCTGCACGCAGCTTTTTCGCCAGAGGCTCCTCATAGGCTTCAATTGCCAGCATTCCGGCAATAATACGTTTTCTTCTGCCATCATCACAGCCCCTCAGCTCCTCCTCAAAACAGCCTTCATATTTGGCGCCGATATCCGCAATGAATTCAACGGCTTCCGCTGCGCCGCAGGCCAGCTCCATGGGCACGGTTCCGGTTTCAAACTTAAAAGGCATTTCCGTATTATCGTCAGCCATTACCCGGATGGTTTTTACCTGATCTCCCACCTCCTTTTTTACATAGAGAACACCAAAACGCGGACCGAAAAACTTATACGGGGAGCACAGCAAAAAATCCGTGCCGATTCTCTTTACATCGATCCATTTGTGGGGAGCATAATGAACTGCGTCCACAACCGTAAGGGCACCGTATTCATGGGCCAGGTCGATAAATTTTTTTACATCGGTAATCGTCCCGCAGGCATTGGCAGCCCAGTTGATGGCTACGATTTTTGTTCGTTCCGACAGTTTTTCCCGGTAATCTTCAAAGTCCAGCACGCAATCCACCGGATCAACCTTTACGCATTTTACGACCATTCCAAAATCCTCTAAAGTCCTCCAGGGAGAACGGTTTCCTTCGTGGTCGATTTCCGTAATAATGATTTCATCCCCGGCTTTCATGGTTCTGACCAGACTCAGCGCCAGCATAAAATTATTGGAAGAAGTATTGGCGCCAAAGGTCACTTCTTCCGGGCTGCAGTTGAGGAAATCGGCGAAAACCTCTCTGGCATGCCAGTAGAGCCGGTCGCTTTCTTTTGAAGTTAAAAAAGATCCGTGGGAGTTGGCATTGTGGTAAAACAGATAGTCGTTAATTTTCTCCACAACCCGAACCGGTACCTGCGACCCTCCGGGTCCGTCCAGGAACGCAGCCGCATTGCCGTTCACCGTTTTGCTCAAACAGGGAAACTGCTCTCTCACCCGATCAACGTCAAACTTAAAATCTTTCATTGCTTCACTCTCCTTTATTTCGTTAAACGCTTTAGCTGTTATATCAATGATATATTTGTCAGATAATTTGCACAATTGGCAAGGAGTCTAAAAAAACCCCGTTCGTTTTGTAATTTCTACAAAACGAACGGGGTTTAATCCCTGCAATTTCCATAATACGATTGTCACTAGTCATGACACGATCTATGTTTCTCACACTTTCATCCCAAACCCTCCGTGTAAGCCGACCGCGCCTATCTCTCTCTGACCGTGACGCGAACCATATCTCCCGGCTGTTTTCCGATAGCCGCCCGGATATCTTTACGGACTCCCAGGATATGACATGGCGTTTTCATCCGCACCAGGCTGCCGTCATAATCCAAGCCGTCAAACGTTGCGCGGACTTTAACCCGGCCCTTGCCGAATTCCTTCTTCACGTCAAAAGGAATCTCTACATAGGCTCCGTCTATATCCGGCACTTTTTTGATCTCAGCTTCAAATTCATAAACTTTCTGATTCATCCCCTACCCCCTGTTTCATATATAGTGTTTTTAAATAGGATTCCCAGCTCCCGCACTTTCATCCCAGACAAACCTGTAATCCAGCCGCACCAGCTTTTTGCCGTTGGGCAGCTCCCTTTCCTCTTTCAGGACCATTTTATACCCGATTTCTGCCATGGCCTCCGTCAACGAATCCTCCGCCACCGGATGATGCACCTCGCATAGCCGGTCAAAGGCGTGCAGGTAGGGCGAAGCGGAAACAAAGGCTTCGCTCTCTGTGTTGACTTGAATGACGCAGGACACGTATCGCGGTCCTGCCAGTTTTACGGCCCTTTTGAAATGGTCGTATCCGATATACTCAATCAGAAGATTTGCCACCAGAAGATCGGCCCGGGGAAGCGTCAGCGCCTGGCCGGTAAGATCCGTTTCAATGGGCCGAAAAGCCGCGCCGAGCATATTATAGCGCCGCTGACATTCATCCAAATAGTCACCATTGATATCCACGCCGTAGATCCGTTCAAACTGGCCCGGTACCAATTTCCTGCCATCACCGTCTCACCCCTTCCAGGGCCGCACGCTGCCGGTCCAGCCCTTTTCCTTCCAATAAACAGAATCCGCCTCGTTGAGTCCCCGCTTATGGACCTGCCTCATGATATAAAAAAACGCTTTTGTCTTTACGGACGGGTGCACCCTGTCACCCCGGGCCGTAATCTTTGCCGCCAGTCGGTCTACGTTTTTCTCAATCTTGCCGCGCATCTTTTCCGTTACTTCTTCCCAGGCAATCGCATGTACCGCCTCCCCGTAAGAGTAAACGTTTCCCACGCCCCAAAAGAACATGCTGTGCTTTAAATCTTTACAGGTGGAGCGCATTCCGCCGCCTGCTGCTGTGGAAATGCAAACCGCCTGCTTGGAAAACATAGCGCCCTCCGGTCTATGGACGATCCAGCGATAGCCGAAATGGTCCAGGAATGCTTTCATGGAGCCGGTTACGTGATATACATATACCGGCGATGTAAAAATCATCACATCTGCGGCGTCCAGCTTTTCTGTAATTGGCTGCAAATACTTATAATGGGGGCATTTCGTCTCATTCTCCATGAAACATTTGGTGCAGCCGCAGCAAAATTCCGGCATGTCTCTGGGCAGGAAAACTTCTTCAATCTCCTGCGGAGCATCCGCCAGGCGCTCGGCCAGCATCCTTCCGATATGATAAGTCGAACCTTTGTGATTCTGCCCGTTAACAGTAATGACCTTCATTTATTGTCCTCCAGGGCCGCCCTCAGATCGCGCACATACGTCTGCTGCTGTTTCTTTAAATAGGAACCCACAAAAGGCTTCATGAACCATTTTTTAGCCGTAATATCCTCTGTGAAATCAATGGAGGTTTGCCCGCCTTCTTCTGAAAACACACCTGTCCAGTGCCCCTTCATATTGCCGTTTTCCATATCGAATTCGTAGCGACAAAGGGGCTCAAAGGCTGTAATCGTAAAGTTAGTCGCATATCCGTCTCCCGTGTATTCCACAAACCTGCGGCCATTCTCCAAAACCTCAATTCTGCCTAAATCACTCCTCCAGCTCCAATCCTCCAGCGAGGTAACGATTTTCCACACCGTTTCAATATCCTGACCCAGGGTTACTTTTATATTAGCGATTGCCATCGTTTTCTCTCCTTCTTAAAATTCCAGCTTCATATCATACCACACAGCGCCGCCGTGGACGGACGCGGATATGCCGCAGTTCTTATAACCGAACTTTTCATAGTAATGGATCAGCTCTTCTTTGCAGGTCAGAATGCAGCCCTTGCGCCCCTGTCGCTTTGCTTCGGTGATGAGACGCTGCATCAGCAGAGCCGCGCAGCCCTGTCTTCTGTACTGGGGAATGGTGTCTATGCCAAAGACCGTCTGCCATGCGCCCTTTTCATTATGTATGCCCGCATCCTCGTACATCTCGTCACGGATCACCGGTTCATCGGTCACCATTCCGTTGATGAAACCGATCAGCCTTCCGTCCTTTTCCAGCAGCCAGAAATGCTCCCCGTAAATCCGCAGCCGCTCTGCGAAATCCGCTTCATCCGCTGCTTCCTCTTCCGGAAAACAAACGGCTTCCACCTGCGCAATGGCTTCACAGTCGGCAGCCGACGCTCCGCGTATTTTGAATTCCGCCCAGCTTTGGCAGTTGTCCAGCTTTGGCTTGGGATCATATCCCTGGTCCACGCCCATATTAGCCAGCATTTCACAGGGGAAATCCCCACACTGGCCGCAGTGGTTCAGACCCTTTTCCTCACAGCAGGATTTTACCCCGCATGCTCCGCCCCAGAAAGGCATTTCCATATAAACACATCCCCTGCAGTTTACATCTGTTTTTCCCTCACACTTGCTGCAATCGATCCCGCATCTTGACTCAAACATATTCTTTTCTCCTCGCTTTCTATTCAATCGTTCCAACTGGTTGCGCCCTGCGGCATTGCTGCGGTGTAGCTTCCAAGCTTATGGAAATCATACCACTCTGAAATCACATTATCTGGAGCCGCATCTAAAGCGAGCAGCACTTCTTTGGCAAATTCCAGCGGAGCCGTACCATTTGCGGTAACGATTTTTCCATCCCTTACAGCCTGCCTCATAACATATTTCTTTTCGCCTGTATACGCTTCACCCGCCCATTGCTTCAAATCGCTTAAATCATTGCTTGTATGCGCCGCGTCATTTAAAGCGCCTACTGCTCCCAGGAAAGCCGAGGCATCGCATATACCGCCCAAAACGTTCCCAGCCTGCCGGCAGTTCTCTACCAGCGGTTTAATTTTGCGGGCCTCCTCATTTCTCCACGCCAATCCCCCAATCAGGATCAGCGCCTCATAATCCGCAGGAACCGAAGCGATATCATAATCAGGAAGTACACGAAAACCGCCGATGGAAGCGACCGGCTCCTTAGTCAGGGATACTGTCTTAACCTCATACTTTCCCTGCCCCAGCATGTGGATGGCGGAGGATAGATAAGCCGCCTCCCAGTCTGCATACGGCTCTAATATTACAAATAAAATGCATTTTTTCATATATATTTCTCCTCTACATATTATTTACTATTTTACAGCCTAAAGCCGTTTCATTCAACCGCTTTCCGCAGCAATCAGCAACTTCCGTTTCGCCAGGCGGAAATTTTATGCCGCCTGCTCTGACGGCCCTTTTGGGAGCATCCTTCGGCCAAATATCAATTATGGCATGAAACAAGCGAAGAAATGATAGTCCTGCCTGAAATTCCGTCGGAAAATGAAGGCGAGTATCAAAATACTCACTTGCCTGAGCGTTCAATGATACTTTTTAAAAAAATAGCGGCGGAATTCTCGGAAAACTATCAAAATGATACAATTTAATTTTCCCGATTGATATTCAGCCGCTTTCATCTTTCCCAATTCCCGTGAAACTATCAATAGCATGACGCTTCTTCGCTTTTAGTGATATTTTGGGGCGCCGCAGCACCCTGGTATGCGGCGCAGCACCTGCCAGCTGCCTTATCCCCAGACAGGGTTATGAAGTGTAATCTTCATAAGACATATATCATCGCCCATCTTTATACTTTTCAGTAACTCCACATCAACATCGCAGGCGAATGCCTTTTCGAAGAGAACTTTACTGTAGCCGGTCGTACACTGGCACCATGTATTGGTCTCTAATTTTTCCACTTCCGCCAGCATCGGACAGGGACAAAAACCGAATTGCAGAAAAAGTTCCCCATCCCTGCAGAAAAGCCCGGCGGCTTTCGCTTTTTCTGAACTTGCAAATTCTTCTATGTTTGCCGCATTTGCCATCAGTTCTTTTACAAGCGCAAGCTTTTCGTCCATTCCGTAGCCGCATTGACAATTCATGCGAATTTTCTTTATGACATCGGAATCAAACTCCCTTTCCAATCGGCGCGCTAGCGACTTTACCCAATCAGAATTACTTTCTGCATTGGCAGACCGATCCTTGCCATATACCACTTTATTGGCTGTATCTTCATTGCTCTCCGCTTTGACCGATTCATAAATTACATGCTCTTGCATTTTTCTTATATCGAACATCGTTTCCTCCGTATTCTTGACTTATTGATAAAACAGACCTGCATCCTAATTAGCTATATAAAAACGACCTCCTTTCTACCGAAGCGTTTTTTAACACCTCTCAATTATAGAAAGAAAGTCGCCTTGCTGACTTCTGAATTCTTGCTTTTATTCAATAGGAATGCATAAATCCATAGCAACACTATGGTTGTCCCGGTCAATGCGGTGGTAAATATTCACTCCATACCGTCTCGCCATGCTGTAACCGCTTTGGGGAAGCCAAACACTGAAAATCCCTTGCACGGTCTCAAAAATGTCTTTGATTTCACCATCGAAAGGATACACAATCCATTTTCCGCCTCTGATTTGCATGACATTTGCCAGATCGCAATCCTGTTTTACGGTCATACAAAGATCGCAGATACATTGAGCGGAATTCGTAATGGTCGGGTCATTAAAAAAACGCTCCACCAGAATGGTCTTTTCATTGAAAAACGCTTTGTATTTATCTAAAAACTGATACCAGTTTTTTTCAAGATCCGCATAGTCTCCTATAAACCGCTCATATAGCACAAACAAGTCATTGAACTCCCGGATCTCTATTCGGGCGGCATATTCCTCCGCGGTTTTAAAGTGAGCGATTCTCTTTGGAGTAAAGGGAACCGGCATACTGCTGGTTGGTATTGATTGCTTAAACATATTGGGAGAAATATCATGGCGCTTTCTGAATACTGAACTATAGTTGGAAGAGCTATATCCGTAGTCCAGCCCAATATCCGTAATTGTCTTATCCGGGTTTAGCTTCATATCGATCGCGCTTTGGTCGATCCTGCATCGTTTGATAAAGGCATAAATGCTTTCGCCGGTTTCCTCTTTGAAGATCCGGCTGAAATGAAACTTTGATATATAAAATTGAGCAGCCAGGGCATCAAGGGATAAATCCTCGTCTAAATGCTGCATGATATAGTCAATGCTTTGATTTACAAGTTTTTTCCTGTCCATAGATCTCCATTCATCCATCGTGCTTCAATCATTCGGCCAGCTTTAGAATATTTTAATTGTAGATTCTTTACCCTGTGTTGTCAACTCTACAGACATTCCTCCTGTTGTTAACTTGTGATAATGTCACTATAGGATTCACTTGAGAAAATGTCCCAAT
>NZ_JANFXK010000215.1 GCF_024459955.1 Anaerovorax odorimutans | reverse complement strand
GGAATGTTTTTCCTGAAAGGCTCACTGGCTGCCAGTACGCTCTTGCTATTTTTGTATGTCGGTTCTATGTATTTAACTGAAATCAGGCCTTTGCAGGAATTGGGAACAAACTTTGCAAATGTACTAAACGCTATCACCAAAACCAAAGAGATACTGGATATTCCGATTTATGAGGGTGGAACAGATTTCCCCCAAAACCATGATATTGTGCTTCGGAATGTTCGATTTTCTTA
>NZ_JANFXK010000214.1 GCF_024459955.1 Anaerovorax odorimutans | reverse complement strand
GGTAATAAGATTGTACTGATAGTATCTTCCGCCATTTAGTGCATGTGCTATCTGGTTCAAATTATTACCCACCCTCTTTAACTCTGGTATAAGTTCTTTTATTCCGTCTGTATTGGTTATGGGTTTATTCAGAACGCATGAAAGAATGTACTCTTGTTGGCTCATTCCCGACTGCTCTACTTTTTTTCTTAACTGTTCAGCTTCGGCTTCTGAAATCCTAATGTTTATCTGAAC
>NZ_JANFXK010000213.1 GCF_024459955.1 Anaerovorax odorimutans | reverse complement strand
AGAAAAAAGAATTGTTTGCAAAGGTACGAAGCGGTACGGTCCGAATTCTTATGGGAAGTACCTTTAAAATGGGGGCAGGTATGAATGTACAGGACAAGATCATCGCCAGCCACGATCTTGATTGTCCCTGGCGTCCGCGTGACTTAGAGCAGAGGCGAGGGCGGTCGATCCGGCAGGGAAATCAAAATGACAAGGTTTCCATTCTTCGCTATGTGACAGAGGGCACCTTTGATG
>NZ_JANFXK010000212.1 GCF_024459955.1 Anaerovorax odorimutans | reverse complement strand
AACTCTTTTACGCGCATCCGTTTCTCTCACCGAACCAGTGGGGGAACGACAGCCTTCATTACTACGGCATGAACCAGACCACGAGGAAATGGGAAGTCGTAGACACCTACGGCGGAAAGCTGACCGAGAACGTGGTGCAGGCCATCGCGAGGGACTGTCTGGCGGAAGCGCTGGCCAGATTGGAGGCGGCCGGCCACCAGGTGGTGTTTACGGTCCACGACGAGGCGATCCTGGA
>NZ_JANFXK010000211.1 GCF_024459955.1 Anaerovorax odorimutans | reverse complement strand
CTTGTAAATCTGATACGGTCCGTCAAAATTCATCAGCGCCGTATTTGTATAGCAATTCTCATATTTCAAAAGCAACGCCGCCGTTTCCTGAACCCACGGCCCGCCGACATGAGAAAGACAGATGTTCACTTCGGGATATTTACTTAAAACCTCCTCAAATTCAATCGGACGGCAATATTTTGCCAGAGAGTTATTTTCCATACTCAATCCTGCCTGAAAAATGATCGGCCTTTTAT
>NZ_JANFXK010000210.1 GCF_024459955.1 Anaerovorax odorimutans | reverse complement strand
AGATCGCCACAGTGGCGAGCGATGCCGATGAAGAAGAGATCATTGATCAGCTGATCGACCGTTTTGGAGAGATCCCGCGCGATACTATGAATTTGATTACCATATCCAGAATTCGCTCCATGGCTGAAAAGCTCAGTATTACCAGGATTCATGATGAGGGCAGCAAAGTCATCTTTAATTTTGCCCAGGAAAACGGGCTGAGAGCCAAATCGCTGTCCGCCCTGTACGCAAAGTAC
>NZ_JANFXK010000209.1 GCF_024459955.1 Anaerovorax odorimutans | reverse complement strand
AGGCAGTGTGCTTATCAGAGGAAAGCGGGCAAAAATCGTAGGAAGAGTATGTATGGACCAGTTCATGGTAGATGTGACCGATATACCGGGGGCGGCATTTATGGATCGGGTTGTTTTGATCGGAAAAGACGGAAAAGATGAAATAACAGTAGAGGAATTGTCAAAATTAAGCGGAAGATTTAACTATGAATTTGTCTGTTGTCTCGGAAAACGGATTCCGAGGGTTTACACAGGCG
>NZ_JANFXK010000208.1 GCF_024459955.1 Anaerovorax odorimutans | reverse complement strand
CAAAAAACGGAGACAGATGACAGAAAGAAGAAAAGGTATATGAAACAGGCGTCATAAGCGGCGCTTGGGAGACGGCAGTCGGTACAATAGATGTGGTTTTATAAACATTATCACAGAAACAAGTCTATTTTTGACAATGTTTGTTAAAAAATAGACATAAAGATTGTGGAAAGCGACAAAATATATTGCAAAAACAGCGGGTGCATTGTATATAATTTTTGATAATTTACAGAAAA
>NZ_JANFXK010000207.1 GCF_024459955.1 Anaerovorax odorimutans | reverse complement strand
AAGCCAAGCCGCACTCCAGAAGAAGAATTACGGGACCGTATCGCAGAGCTGGAACGTAAAAATAAAGACTTACAGATGGAGAATGACCTGTTAAAAAAAGTAAGGGAATTAGAAAGGAGGGATCGCTTTCTTTAATACATAAATTATGTGAATATCAGGCAATCAGGGAACTGTCCAAATCAAAAGGATATCCGGTCAAACAAATGTGCAGATACCTTGGAATTACTCGTTCTTCC
>NZ_JANFXK010000206.1 GCF_024459955.1 Anaerovorax odorimutans | reverse complement strand
ATGTGCCTTTGATGAACTGACGAACAGACTTTCATTCAGCTGATCGAATTCTTCTTCCGAAATCCGTTCATGGTTAAATACTTTCACGACCCGCTGTCCCGTCATACGCTCTTCCACAAATCCCGTGATACTTGCCAGATCAAGCTGCTGCCGTACAAAGTATTTTCCGCTGTTTCCTCCGACCATTCTCGCAACAGCCGTCATCACCCCGATCATCACAACGGCGAGAACTGTCA
>NZ_JANFXK010000021.1 GCF_024459955.1 Anaerovorax odorimutans | reverse complement strand
TTTTCTCAAGTGAATTTCCTTCGCAAAAAGAGACATTTTCTCAAGTTATTGACAGTGAAATTTGTTCTCACAAACAAATATTTCCAATTTGCGTGGATTCAGAAGTCATCGCCGTAAACACAGCACCGTCCCCGGCCCAATTGTTTTGCCCGATACAGCGCCATATCGCTCTCACGCAGCACAGTATCAATCTCCGCCTCAGGGTCGCTGCTTTGTGCAATACCGATACTGGCAGACAGCTGTTTCAGCTGCTCTGAGGCGCGGAAGGCTCTGAGCATTTCCTCCTGCAGGGCAAGAGCCTTTTTCCGGAGGACGCTCGCCTGACAGGGGCCGAGGATCGTTATGAGGAATTCGTCTCCGCCCAGACGTGTAATAAAATCCTGAGGAAAACACTTTTCCATGAGTCGGGCAGTTAAAATAAGAGCTTCATCCCCGGCTTTATGCCCATAGGTATCGTTTACCTGTTTGAATCCGTCCATATCCACATAGATCATGCTGATCTCCTGATCCCCGCGGTTTTCTGCCATGTATTCGTAAAAGTACCGCCGATTATTTAATCCTGTCATAAAATCGGTATGGGCGTTGTGCAGGATCTGCTGTTCCATCATGCGTTCTCCGGTTACTTCCCTGCAAATGCAGAGCTCACCTACCAGATCAGAGAAAATATCATAGATAGGTTCCTTATGAATCTCCAGAATCCGCTCCTGCCCATCAACCTGTATGGCCGTCTCCATATAGCCATCCTTCTCCTGCTCCGTAATGTCTTTTAAAAGCTGTTCTTTCCATTGCTCAAAGTCCATACCTGCGATTTCCTCAGCCGGCATGCCGAAGTATTCGGTGAATTTATGGTTTGTATTGATGATGATTCCTTCGCTATTTTTGACCAGAATAGCAAAGGGCATACTTTGAAGCACAATCTCCAGCTCAGTGGCTACGTTCTCCAGGTCCGTCACATCGTGAGCGATTCCCACTGTGCCGAGAACCTGTCCGTCCTGACCGAAGACAGGCGATTTATAGGTTTTGAACTGACGGAGTCCGTTCTTGCTTTTCACTCTCTCATCGAACAGACAGGTTTCCTTTCTGCGCAGGACCTCTTCTTCTGTTTCCAGACACACATATTCGCCTTTCGCATAATCTTCCGGTTCCAGATCCCAGATGTAATAGTGGCCCCTGCCCTGTACATCTTCTTTCGTCTTTCCCACCGCCTCGCAGAAGGCGTCGTTGACTTTCAGATGAGCGCCTCTGATATCCTTGAACCAGACCAGGTCCGGTATGCTGTCTATTGTCGTGTCCAGATAATTCCGGGTGATCCACAGCTCTTTTTCGGTTTTTATCTGCTCCAGAATTCGCTGCGTGCGCGCAGTGGCAAACTCCCTTTCAAAAGGTCTGGCCCAAACTTCATCATACCTGTGTCCCAACGTTTCCTGCAGCTGCGCTATCTGGCCTGCGTTCCCGCAAAGGATCAGTCTCGCATCCTTTTTCAGCCAGCTTTGTATCTGCCGGGAATCAAATTCCTCCAGGTCGATAATCAGAATATCGCTGTCTTTTAGAATATCCCCGTCTGTCTGCGCCAATACCCTCACCCTGACGGAGAGTCCTTCGGGAACGATAAGCTTCTCCAAAGCCGACTCCCAAAACGTTTTTTCGTTTAATTCATTTAAAATATGAATGTTGAGCTGGCAGTGATACATCTTATTCCCTCCTCTGGTGCTGATTTGGGTATATTATACCACAGTCGCAAAAAATTTAATATAAAGAAAAGGCCGATATCCAATCTGCTTCAGATACCCGCCTTTTGTTCAATGCTTTTTATTTTTTAGCGATCAGTTGAAAGTCAGCACAGTTCCGGTCTTGCCCTCCAATGCCTCAACCGCTTTATCCAGAGAGGTTATGATCGCTTTCTTCTGAGGAAACGCTCTCACGAACTTCATAGCAGCCTCAACCTTCGGCAGCATACTTCCTGCGGCAAAATGGCCTTCTTCCATATACTGCGCTGCTTCTGCCAGAGAAATGTTTTCCAGATCCTGCTGATTGGGTTTGTTGAAGTTGATGGCAACTTTCTCTACCTCTGTCAGAATCATGAGCACATCCGCATCGACCTGTTCCGCCAGCAGCTCGGCAGCAAAGTCCTTGTCGATTACCGCCGCCGTTCCTTCCAGCGTTCCGTCCGGTCTTTCGATAACAGGAATGCCTCCTCCTCCGCAAGTGATTACGATGGCATGATCCCACAGCTGCTTTACCGCGTCAATCTCTACGATTTTCCTCGGCAGCGGAGAAGCCACTACTCTTCTGTAGCCTCTTCCGGCATCTTCCTTCATGATATAGCCCTTTTCCTCTTCCAGCGCTTTCGCTTCCGCTTCGGAATAGAAAGGCCCGATGGGCTTGGTGGGATTTTTAAAGGCCGGATCGATTTCTTCCACGATCATCTGGGTTGCCACTGTAACGACAGGAATGTTCCTGTTGGTTTTATTCAGGGCATATTTCAGGCACTGCTGAATATGGTAACCGATATAACCCTGGGACATGGCGCCGCATACGTCGAAGGGCATGGCCGGCGTAACATCCTTTGCCGCTTCGGAAGCCATAACGATTCTTCCTACCTGCGGCCCGTTTCCGTGCACAACCGCGATTTCGTAGCCCCGTTCGCTGATCTGGGCGATGTGTTCGCAGGTTCTGCGCACGACAGCCAGCTGCGCCTCGGCCGTAGCCTCTCCCTTTCCGGATTGCAGAGCATTTCCGCCCAGAGCAATTACAATTTTTTCCTTCATTCTCTTTTCTCCCCTAAAATCATTTTTAAATATGCTACAGATCATCCCTGTTTACCGGACAGCTCATGCATCTTGGGCCGCCTCTGCCTCTGGAAAGCTCCGAGCTTGGCATTGTGATAACAGTAATGCCCTTCTTTTCCAGCAGATCGTTGGTAACATAGTTTCTTTCGTAGGTGATAACCTTAGCAGGCGCGATGGCCAATGTGTTGGAGCCGTCGTTCCACTGTTCCCTCTGAGCTGCCATGGCATCGTCGCCTCCGCAGCGAATCAGTTCCACCGACGGAAGTTTCAGCTCGGAGCTGAGGATATGCTCCAGTTCTCCCTGGATGCTCTCAAAGTGAGCCTTTCCGTCAGAAGTAAGGGTAATCTCATAAATCTGCAGCGGGCCTTCGATCTCCGGATGAATGGTGAACTTGTCGTAATCCACCATGGTGAATACCGTGTCCAGATGCATGAATGCTCTGCTCTTTGGAATGTCAAACACCAGGATTTTCTTAAAGGACGATTCCTTGAGAATGTTTTCCGCGAAGCGTTCGATTCCGCCGGCTGTGGTTCTCTGGCTGAGTCCGATGGCTACAATGTCTTTGGACAGTACCAGCACGTCGCCGCCTTCGATGGAAAACTCCTGATTGTAGTCGTACCACAGATGGGTTCCTTTTGGCGCGAATTCTTCATTATACAGATACATATAGCGCAGCAGCAGGGCTTCCCTTCTCCTGGCCATTGTGCTCATATGGTGCACGTTGAGTCCGTCTCCCACACATGCGCCCGGGTCCCGTGTAAAATACAGGTTTGGCATTGGATCTGTGTAATACGGGTAACCGGAAGCGATGTAGCTGGCCAGCGACCCCTTGTTCTTTACTTCTACTTCGCTCTTTTTAATTCCTGCGATAGCTGTCTCCACCAGCTTCTTGGAAGGCATCCCCAGCAGATATTCTCTTACTGTTTCCTGCGCCTCCTGTGAATAGATCCCGCTGTCGGCGATGAAATCGTCAACGAAGTTTTCACGGATCTCATCCGTCTTTAATGCCTTTGCCGTCTCATCCACATAGTAGATGACTTCCACGTCGTTTTCACGAAGGAGCTCGGCAAAGCGGTCGTGCTCCTGCTGGGCGATTTTCAGATATGGAATATCGTCAAACAGCAGGCGCTCAAAATTGTCAGGTACCAGGCCTTCGATCTCTCCGCCCAGTCTGTGAAGCAATACTTTGTTTAGTTTACCTATTTCAGAGTAATTGTTAATTCCGGGTTTCATAAACACCCTCCTCTCATTTTCCTCTTACTAGTCTAACCAATTGTCGCTACAATAACAGCTTTAATTGTATGCATTCTGTTTTCTGCTTCATCAAATACCTTGGAGTGCTTGCTTCTGAACACTTCGTCTGTGACTTCACGGATGTCGTATCCCGCTTCCTTCTGTGTCTTGGCCATGGTAGTCTCAAAATCGTGGAAGGATGGCAGGCAGTGGAGGAATACCACATCAGGGTTTTCGGTAGCCTTAATCATATCCATGTCGATTCTGTACGGTGTGAGCAGTTTCACTCTTTCCGGAATCTCAGCCTCTTCACCCATGGATGCCCATACGTCGGCGTACAGTACGTCCGCACCTTTGAGGGACGCCGGATCGCTGGAAATTTCGATGGTCGCGCCGGTCTCTTTGGCAACTTCCTGAACCTTTGCGATTACGTCCTGATTCAATTCTTTTTTCAGTTCTTCCGGTCCGTAGGCCACATAGTGCATACCCATTTTAGCGCAGCCATACATCCATGCATAACTCATGTTGTTTCGGATATCTCCGCTGAATACAACTTTTACGCGGTTTAATGGTTTTGCCACATGTTCTTCAATGGTCATCATGTCGGCCAGAATCTGAGTCGGATGGTCAACATCGGTCAGGCCGTTCCATACCGGCACGCCGGCATGCTTTGCCAGATCTTCCACGACTTCCTGTTTATATCCTCTGTATTCGATTCCATCGTAAAATCTTCCCAGAACCTTTGCCGTATCTTCCAGGGATTCTTTCTTGCCCATCTGGGAGCTGCCGGAATCCAGGAACGTTACGCCGGCGCCTTCATCCATACAGGCTACTTCGAATGCGCATCTTGTTCTTGTGGATGTCTTTTCAAACAGCAGAACAACGTTCTTACCTTTCAGCACCTCGTTTTTGATGCCGGCTCTTTTTTTGGCCTTCAGGTCGTGGGCCAGATCCAGCATGTATCGGATCTCTTCCGGAGTGAAATCCATCAGTGTTAAAAAACTTCTTCCTTTTAAATTTACTGCCATTTGTCTATTCTCCTTTTCATTCATTTAATTATTTACATTTACGAAATTATTTTGCCTGTCTTTAACAAAATAATACTATATTTATCCTTAAATAAAAAGTACCAGCACTTTCTTTTGTGAGTGTGCCAGCACTTTGATTTAGGGCTCTGGAGGCTGGAAACCGCTATTTTTCTGAATCTTCTGCATGGACTCTGTTAAAATTTTCATCCCTTTTTTTATCTGCTCTTCCGTAGGGTAGGAATAGTTGAGCCTTATGTAGTTGGCATCCGGATCGTTTCCCGGGAAAAAGATGGCGCCTGGAATAAAGGAAACGCCCCGCCGCTCCGTCTCCTCTGTCAGCCGGGCCACATCCATATCCGCAGGCAGCTTGACCCACAGATAGACGCCGCCCCTGGGCTTTTGGTAGGTGAGCGGGATCTGTTCCTTTATCTTGTCGAGGCAGTCGCACATCAGGTCCCGTTTGCGCCTGTAGTTCTTCCGAAAATCTTCCAGCTTTTTTAAAAAGGTTCCGTCCTTTAAGTATTGACAGGCCAGATGCTGCGGTGTCCAGTCCAGAGTCACCAGCCGGACCGATACCAGGTTGCTGAGACTTTTAACGACTTCCTTTGGCGCGATCATAAAGGATACGCCTACGCCGGGGACCAGGGTCAGGGAAAAGGAATACATATAGATCACATTTTCTCCGGGATCCATGGATTTGAGCGAAGGCATTTTATTTCCTTCAAAATAAAGTTCCGAGGCTTCGTCCTCTTCCACAATGGGAATTCGGTATTGATAGGACAGATCCAGCAGCTTTTTGCGGCGTTCCATGGAAAGCACGATTCCCGTAGGATTGTGATAGCTGCAGTTGACGTAGATAAATTTGGGCCGGTGCTGCTCTATGAGCGGCCCCAGATGATCGCAGACCATTCCTTCTTCGTCCATAGGGACGGGAATGATCTCGCCGCCGGCCAGCTCGATGGCCCTGTACACATCGGGGGACGTGCTTTCCTCCGTGAAAATCTTATCGCCCGGAGATAAAAGAAGCGTTACCAGAAAGTCCAGAGCCTGATTATTCTCCGAAAAAATCTGGATCTGCCCCGGGCTGGTGAGAACCCCCTTGGTCCGCATAAACGCGGCAATCTCTCTGCGCAGCTCCAAATCTCCCTGGTAGGGCGTATAAAAATAGGAAGGGCGGTTTCCGGCAGCCATGATCTTTGCCAGACAGTCAGCCACTTCATCCTGACCGTAAACCTCTCCCGCCGCCATTCCAGCGGCAAAGGAAATCTTGCTCCCGGTCTGCGCTTTAATGAACAGATCGTCAAAAGCGCTTTCCAGCTCCATGTATTCCGCCTTGATCTGGCTGGCCCAGTTGACCGCCTTTTTCGTTTTCCTGTCCTCTTCCGCCCGGTACTGCACCCGGTAGCCCACACCCTGATAGGATGTAATCAGGCCGTCGGCTTTCAGTTCCGTATATGCCCGTACCACCGTGTTTCGATGAACGCCCAGACTCTTAGCCAGCGCCCGTTCCGAAGGCAGCGCGTATCCGGGCGCCAGCTCTCCGCTTACGATTCTTTTTTTAATTTGCGAAACGATCTGCAGATAGACCGGGGTCTTGAGCTTTTTATCGACTGCCAGCTTCATCTTTCTTTTCCTTTTTTCCGTGGAACTGGTAGTAGCATACCTCCAGCCTTCCATTGTACAGCTTTCGCCTGCGGTCCGCCGGGCGGCCCATGATCTTTTCCTCAGCTTCCTTATCGGTCGTAATCAGAAACAGCGACCAGCCGGGATTTTTCTTCATATAAAAGCTGAGACTTTTGTAGATCCGCTCAATGGCTTTTTTGTCTCCGATCCGTTCGCCGTAGGGAGGATTGGTAATAATGATGCCGTCCCTCACCTCTCCCGGGCGCAGCTTGGAAAGGTCCATGATGTGAAAATCAATGCAGTCGTCCACACCGGCTTCAATGGCATTTTCCCTGGCAGCCTCTACAGCCCCCTTGTCGATATCCGACCCCTGTATCCGAATCTCCGCGTCATAATCGATTTCTTTAAAAGCTGCCTGCCGCTCTTCTTTCCAGAGGGATTTTGGGATCAGTTCCCATTCCTCGCTGGCGAATTCCCGGCCAAGTCCGGGCGCGATGTTCCTGCCGATCATAGCGGCTTCGATGGGAATCGTGCCCGATCCGCAGCAGGGATCCGCAAGCAGCCGTCCTGCCTTCCAAAAGGACAGCTGTACCATAGCGGCGGCCAGCGTCTCTTTGATGGGCGCGGCTACGTCCGCTACCCGGTATCCCCGCTTATGTAGTCCCGCCCCGCTGGTGTCCGCCGTAACGGTAACCCGGTCTTTGAGCAGGGTGACTTTTATGGTATATTCGGCTCCCGTCTCTTCAAAGCGGGTGATGCCGTAGATCTCCGCCAGCCTTTCCACAATGGCTTTTTTGGTTATGCTCTGGCAGCTGGGTACGCTGTGGAGCTTTGATTTTACCGAACTGCCTGTAACGGTAAACTTCCCGTCCGGCGGGATCAGCTCCTCCCAGCTGATCCCTTTTATCTGCTGAAACAGCTCTTCAAAGGTCAGAGCTGTAAATTCGCCCAGCTTTAAAAGGACCCTGTCCGCGCTGCGGAGCCAGAGATTGCTTTTGACAATGGCCCTTTCGTCTCCCATATAGGTTACTTTCCCGTCCTCAGTCTTTAGGACTTTGTAGCCCAGATCCTGTATTTCTCTTTTTACTACGGCTTCCAGCCCAAAGGTGGCTGTCGCAATCAATTCCAGCTTCAAATATAGGTCTCCCTTCTGTTCAATTGGCTTCTTCTTATAACATCCATATTATCCAAGGCCTCTCCCGTGCCAATGGCTACGCAGGACTTGGCGTCCTCCGCGATGCGCACCCTGATGCCGGTCCGCTCTTCAATCCTTTTATCAATGCCCCACAGGTAGGCGCCTCCTCCTGTGAGAACGATGCCTGAATTGCTGATATCGGCCGCCAGCTCCGGCGGGGTCTTTTCCAGAACGTTGTGTACGGATTCACAGATAACGGAAAGCGGCTCGTCCAGAGCTTCCAGCATTTCTTCCGATGTGACGCGGATGGTCTTGGGCAGGCCGGTGACCAGATCGCGCCCTTTACATTCGATGGAAACGCTCTCCTCTCTGGGATAAGCGGTCCCGATTTTGACTTTCAGTTCTTCGGCAGTTCTCTCCCCTATATAAAGGTTATGATTTTTCCGCAGATATTTGATGATCGCGTCATCAAACCGGTCGCCGGCCACCTTTTCGGAAATGCTGGTGACAATTCCGCCCATGGAGATTACGGCAATATCCGTCGTCCCTCCGCCAATGTCGATAATCATGATCCCGTCCGGTTTGGAAATATCCAGTCCCGCTCCGATAGCCGCGGCCACCGGCTCTTCCATGAGGAATACGGATTTGCCTCCCGCTTGGGTTGCTGCCTCACGAACTGCTCGCTTTTCCACTTCCGTCACTCCGCTGGGAACGCATACCATCAGTCTGGGGCGGAAAAATTTGCTGCTGCCGCAGGCCTTGCGTATGAAATATTTGAGCATCCGCTCCGTCACGTCATAGTCGGAGATAACCCCGTCCTTCAGCGGCCGAACCGCCACGATACTGGCCGGAGTTCTGCCCAGCATCTCCCTGGCCTCTTCACCGACAGCCAGTATTTCGTTGGTATCTTTGCTGATGGCCACCACGGACGGTTCGTTTAAAACGATCCCCTGGCCCTTGATGTACACTAACACATTGGCCGTACCCAGGTCAATGCCTACTTCCTCTGAAAATCCCAAAATTTACTACCTCCTTTATTCTAGCAGTTTGAACTTAGTTTTGCCAGAAGATGAGGAAAATATTGATAAATATCGTAAAACATTGCTTTTCCGTATAACAAAAAAGCCGCCGCATCGTAGTTGTTGACGCGGCAAGCTTTTTCTGCTTTTATCTTATCTAATTTTCACTTTCTTTACGCTGCTGTACGCACCGTAAACTTTTTTGCTGCCTATTTTTTTGTATGCTCTTACCTTTACATAGTAAGTTTTCCTTGACTTAAGTCTTTTAATAACCTTTTTATTGGTCTTATTTTTGCTGATAGTCACATTCTTCTTTGCTTTCTTAAATGATTTGTTTCGAGCATAAGTCAGCTGATATCCGCTGGACTTCGTATCCTTCTTCCAGGAAACCGTCATTTTTCTCTTTCCGGTTTTAACTTTCAGGGAAGCAACTTTTTTCGGTTGAACAGTAACGGTGATTTTTGCGGATTTTCCGTTTGCCGCAGTCGCAGTAACCGTTGTTCTTCCTGGTTTTTTTGCAGTTATTTTACCATTAGAAACAGTTGCTATCGAACGGTTGCTGCTGGTCCATGACACCGCTTTGTTTGTAGCGTTGGCCGGAAGAACGGCCGCAGTTACAGTTACGGATTTACCTGCTGCTACAGAAACGGAGCTTTTACTCAGCGTGATTCCTGTTGGAAGAACTATCGGCTTTGCTTTTACCGTTACGGTACACACCGCTTCTTTTCCATTGGTTGTTTTTGCAGTAATAACTGCCTTGCCTGGTTTCACTCCTGTTACTTTACCATCTTTTACAGCCGCGATTTTATCGTCGGAAGATGTCCATGACACCGTTTTATCTGTAGTGTATTCAGGTCCTACCACAGCATTCAGCTGTTGAGAAGCTCCTTCTACCAATTCCATGGTTTCCTTGTCCAAGGTTATTTTTTCTGCCGCATAAGGAGGAACATCCTTGTAAACAGCTACTCCATTTTTTGTATTGATGCTGCTGAACCACAGCTGTCTGTGTTGTGATGCGTTATCATGGTTGGAACCAGCTTTATCCAGATCTGACATTTTAGCTTTTTTCGTCTCGCCAACCAGTTTTCCTCTATGCTCTACCTGAAGCTGTTCATATACCGCACCAAAGAGATCTCTGTCAAAAACAATACGGAACGTGTAAACGTCTTTCTTATCCAGCTTGATATCAGTTCCCAGAATATTAACGACATCGCCGTCTTTTTGCAGACAGTATGTCATTTCCGTTCTGTAATCGCCCGCATTATCGTTCAGTGCGCAGGATAATGCAAATTTCACATTATTATCGACATAGCTTTCTTCATCCGCCGGATCGATCATAACATTGATCTCCTGTACCATTGGACCATCCGCAAGCTGCTGGTTTCCTTTTTTCGAATAAGGGCCCATTGCATAACCGTCCCCATTTAATTCGCCACCCTTTAATATAAAGGCTGTACCATCGTCGGCTGTTTTGCTGACTGCGCCGTAACCACCGGCTGTAATCCAGTCCTTAGCTACATATTTATGAGGCTTTTGCAGTTCCTTATCCTTCGGCAGCTCTGTAAACACTTTTACGCCATCCGCCACACTGATGTTATAGAACCACATAGAACGGTTGCTTACTTTCGCCGCATCTTTATCATTGCTCAGATCTCCATCTTTTAGCGCTACTTTTTTTGTAGTGGCCAGCACCTTGCCGTTGTCCAGCAGGGACTGCTCCCCATATATAACGCCGCCTTCACCCTGTTCTTCCATACTGAATTCCCAACGGATAGTATAAACCGCGTCTTCTTTAATCGTGTACAGATTGCTCTGATCATAGGCGGAATATACGATATTTCCATCTCCACCCGGTCGAAAATCGGAAGTCATCTCTGTCAGATATTCATCTTCCCCGGGTTTATTTAGGGATGCCGTCACCCCAAAGGAGCCTCCATCAAGCGCCTTCGGACCAATAAGAACGTTGATCTCTCTTACAATACTGCCCTTTTCCAAAGTAACTTTCTGCTCATCCTCCGGTTTGGCATATGGTCCATTATAGCCGTTGTTATCTGCCGAATAGGCCCCCTGGGTCAAAATAGTGACATTGGGATCTGCGCTCTGTACGGCCGTTCCATAAGTATCCGTATTGGTCTGATCCCAGTCAGATACAACCCATTTGTGCGGTCCTTTTGCTGCGTCACTGTTTTCATCTGCCGCAAAAGCCATACCCGGCGCGACAGAAAACAGCATTACCGCAGAAAGAACACCTGCGAGAAGTTTTCTAAAAAAAGTTCTTTTCATAAGTATCTTCCTTTCATAAATAGTACAATAAGATATAAGCAATTCACATTTATGATACCCCCCCCCCGCATACATTTGTCAATGTTTTTAGCGATTTAGTGCAAATAATCCTTCAATTTTCTTATTAAACTCAAAGCCTCTGCCGTTATACGGATTATTCGAAAATTTTTTCCCCTTTCACCGGCAATTAATTACCGACAGGTATTTTTTTGCCGCATCCTGTCCGGCATCAATTTCACCATCTAAGCAGCCATTAATTTTTTCTTAAGCACACAAACGTTAAAATTTCAGCGTTTTAAATCTAGCGTTTGTTTTTTTCTGTATTATTATGAAAATTTGGCACGGTTTTTGTTTGTTTATATAAGCGGATCCAATTAAGTCGGCAAATCAAACAATCATAATATGTTACATAAGGAGGATCTCGTAATGAGTTCAGGAAATCAGACTTTGGAAAAGTCTTTTAAATCAAGAGATGTTCTCGCCATGGCTTTCGGCACGATGATCGGATGGGGCTGGATTATGCTCTCCGGTCAGTGGGCGGCTTCGGCAGGAATGGTTGGTGCTATCAGCGCATACATGGTAGGAGCGGTGCTCTGCATATTCGTAGGACTCGTATATGCGGAGCTGACTCCTGCGATCCCTTTTACCGGGGGAAGTGTAGTGTTTTCATATAAAGCAATGGGCTATTGGCCGGCAGTATTCGCCGGACTTGCGACAGCCTTTGCCTATTTAGGTGTTGCGGCCTGGGAAGGCCCTGCGTTTACCACGGCGCTCAATTACATAGTGCCCATACCAGAACTTGGGCGTTTGTGGACAATTCAGGGTTCGGATGTCTATCTATCCGTTGCGCTCATATCGGTTATTGCCTCTGTGATAATTACCATTGTTAATTATCGGGGCGCAAAGCAGGCCGCTGTTTTTCAGACGATTGCGACCGTAGGTCTTGTTGCCGTAGGAATTCTTTTCCTCTCCGGCGGCGTGGCTTTCGGCGATATCGAGTATACAAAACCCCTTTTCACATCTTTTAACGGATTTACAGTGGTATTGCTCATGGTTCCTGCCATGTTCGTAGGCTTTGACGTCATCCCTCAGTCTGCCAGCGAGATGGATGTTCCTCTGAAAAAGATTCCGAGGATCCTGATTATTTCCATCTGCATGGCGGCGGCATGGTATATGCTGATGATCTTTGCCACTTGTATTTCCGCACCGGGCAGCGTGCGCACCGGCGGCGTGATCCCGGTAGCGGACGCTATGGCCTTTGCTTTCGGCAACCCGATCTGGGGCAAGGTATGTATCATCGGCGCCATGTGCGGTATTCTGACCAGCTGGAACGGCTTTTTGTACGGTGGAGCCCGCGTACTGTATTCGCTGGCCAATGCCAAGATGCTGCCGGGCTTCCTGGCTAAGATACATCCCAAATATCATACGCCCAGCAATGCGGTATTGTTCTGCGGCGGTCTGTCCACCTTTTCCTGCCTGCTGGGAGCGGGAGCTCTGACCTGGTTTGTAAACGCCAGCTCCTTTGGCGTAGTAATCATTTATCTGATGGTATCTCTGTCCTTTATCGTTCTCCGGGTAAAACAGCCGGAAATGCACCGCCCGTATAAAGTAAAATACGCTAAGCTGGTGGGAACGATGGCAGTGGGCGTAGCGCTGTTCTTCGCGTATCTCTATCTGCCCATGGGACCGAGCCCTCTGGTTCCCATCGAATGGGCGCTGGTCTGCGGCTGGTTCGCGCTGGGACTGATTCTGGCAATCTACGCCAAGGCCAAAAACAGCAAGGTTTCTGAGCTGGAAAGACAGAGCCTGCTGTTCCGTACAGAGGATGAAACGGCATAGAAAATCTCGATCTCCGATTCACTGATATAATGGTAATTTGTGTGACAAAACACCCTGCGTTTTTTCAATCGCAGGGTGTTTTGCTGCTTTGCGAAATAAATTAAGCATAACCCCTCTCTTTTCCACATATATTGTGATAACAAAATGGTTAATTTTAGCTGTTTAAATAATATAAGAGGTGGTGAACTGTCTTAACATGAAGGATTACATAGAAGAGAGGGTACTGGAGCTGGCCGATTACATAATCGAAACGGGTGCAACAGTCAGAGCAACAGCAAAAAAATTTCGCGTCTCCAAATCTACAGTACACAAGGACATCACTGAACGGCTCCTTGAGATAAATCCCGGACTGGCCGCGCAGGTCAAGGCGGTTTTAGATAACAACAAGGCTGAAAGGCACATTCGTGGTGGAATGGCAACAAAGGAAAAGTACCAGCATCACGAAGAGCAGTAATTTATGAAAAAGCAAAAAGCACCACCGCTATCTGCGGCGATGCTTTTTTGCGGTCCGGCCGTTCCGTGGGGTCCGGCCTCTCTTATCCTGCTATTTCTGCTCCAGTATCTCCATAAACTCTTCCCCAGTAATGGTTTCATGCTCATAGAGGTATTCTGCGATTTCGTCCAGCTTAGCCCGGTTTTCTTCCAAAATAGCACGGGCTTTATCATACTGTTCCTTTACCAAAGCGATCACCTGCCGGTCCACCCGGGTCTGAGTATCGGCCGAGCAGGCCAGCGTCGCATCTCCGCCCAGATACTGATTGCTCACCGTTTCCAGCGCCACCATGCCAAAATCTTCGCTCATTCCGTATCTTGAAATCATAGCTCTCGCCAGTTTGGTGGCTTGCTCAATATCGTTGGCAGCGCCAGTGGTAATGGAGCCAAAGATCAGTTCCTCAGCCGCACGGCCGCCGGTAAAGGTCGCGATCTTGTTTGCCAGCTCTTCCTTAGACATGAGAAAGCGCTCCTGTTCGTCCACCTGCATGGTATATCCCAGCGCTCCGGAGGTTCGCGGAATAATGGTTATCTTATGAACCGGCGCCGAATGATTCTGCATGGCCGCCACCAGGGCATGGCCCACTTCATGATAAGCAACAATCTTTTTTTCCTCGTTGGACAGCACTCTGCTCTTTTTCTGATAGCCGGCGATGACCACTTCAATGCTCTCCTCCAGGTCTTCCTGGCTGGCTGTATCCCGTCCATTGCGCACTGCCCGCAGGGCCGCTTCATTGACTACGTTGGCCAGCTCCGCGCCGGAAGCTCCTGCCGCCGCCTTGGCGATCTCGTGGAAATCCACATCGTCCGCCACGCTGATTTTTTTCGCATGTACCTTGAGAATATCTTCCCTTCCCTGCAGGTCAGGCAGCTCCACAGGAATTCGGCGGTCGAATCTGCCCGGCCTGAGAAGAGCCGGGTCCAGAGAATCCGGACGGTTGGTCGCCGCCAGGATTACCACACCTTTGGAACCGTCGAAGCCGTCCATTTCCGTAAGGAGCTGGTTGAGGGTCTGTTCCCGCTCATCGTTGGTGGACAGCTGCCCATCTCGCTTCTTTCCAATGGTATCGATCTCATCGATAAAAACGATGCAGGGCGCTTTTTCCGCTGCCTGTTTAAAGAGATCCCTCACCTTGGCCGCTCCCATACCGACAAACATTTCCACAAATTCCGATCCGGATATGGAGAAGAACGGAACCTCCGCTTCCCCTGCCACAGCTTTTGCCAGCAGCGTCTTTCCTGTTCCCGGAGGTCCCACCAGCAGAGCGCCCTTGGGCATCTGGGCTCCGATCTGCTGATACCTCTGAGGATTGTGCAGATAGTCTACGATCTCACTGAGCAGTTCTTTTGCTTCGTCTTCACCTGCCACATCGGAAAATTTAATGCCGCTGGATGACTTTACATAAACCTTAGCGTTGCTTTTGCCAAAGGACATGGCTCCCGGTCCGCCCATCATGCCGCCCATCTTTTTGCTGAGAAACCTTCCCATGACGCCGAAAATTAGAATCGGAACGATACATAAGAGCAGGATCTGCATCAGCGGAGAGGTCTGTTTGACCACTTTCTGAGAGAATGCCGCGCCCGACTGATAAAGCCGGTCCACCAGGTTCTCATCGTCTACCCTGCCTGTTTTATAGACGACGTCCTTGTCGTCGCTGTCATCGCTTTCTTTCAGCGTATAATAAATCTCATTCTGTTCGATCGTTACTTCCTGTACCTGTTTTTTGTTAATGCTGGTCATAAAATCGTTATAGCTGGTACTCTTTATATTGTTGCTTCCCAGCAGCGGAGCCAGAAACGCATTCAGCAAAATGATAATAACCAACGCACCCAAATAGTAATAAATCATCGGTTTTTTGTTCGGTTTTTCTTCTTTCACGATAAATCCCCCTTTTTTTAATTTATAGTATCTCAACAATTGATTTTTGTCAACCATTGACTTTGGTCAATTTTAATTTTATAATAAGTATGAACGGAGGTATTTATATGGAACCATTAAAAAAACCGCCTTGTTTTATTCTGACTGAAATTTTTTCAGTTTGTCAGAAACTGGTGATGAGCGCAGTGGATATCAAAGAACTGGATCTGACTAAAAATCAGATTTGCGTGCTTTTCGCGCTGATGCATCACCCTTATTTAAGTATGAGCAGGCTCGCCGATTATATTCCTTCTTCTAAGGAACAGGCGACCCGCGCAGTGGCGCCGCTGGCGCAGGCCCACTATGTGGAACGCTTTCAGGATGAAAAGAACCGCAAGCTGGTCCTGATCCGTCTTACGGAAAAAGGGCGGGACTTCATTTTTCAAACGCTGGACAGTGTGGATGAAAAGCTGTGTGAAAAAGCAGCCGCGCTTTCTGAGGAAGATATAAAAAGATTCCAGGAGGCGCTGGACACGACTCTTGAAATCTTAAAAAAACTGGATCAGTAAAACAAACTTCTATTTTTCCAAAGCAGCCCGGATGAATTCGCGAAACAGCGGATGGGCTTTATTAGGTCTGCTCTTAAATTCCGGATGGTACTGGACGGCTACGAAATATTTGTTTTCCGGGATCTCCACAGCTTCCGCCAGCCTGCCGTCCGGGGAGGCCCCGGTTATCTTCATACCGGCCTCTTCAAACCGCTGTCTGTACCGACTGTTGAACTCATATCTGTGCCTGTGCCGCTCTGTGATCTCTCCGGTGCCGTAGGCCCTTTCCAGTATGGTGCCTGCCTGGATCACGCATGGATACGCGCCCAGACGCATGGTGCCGCCCTTTGGGATGTCTCCCGACTGGTCAGGCATGAAATCGATTACCTTATCCTTTGTCTCGCTGTTGAATTCTCCGGAATCGGCGTCCTCGATGCCCAGCACGTTTCTGGCAAATTCAATGACCGCAGTCTGCATTCCCAGACAGATTCCGAAGTAGGGCACATCCTTTTCTCTGGCGAACCGGGCTGCGGCGATCTTGCCTTCGATTCCCCTGTCTCCAAAGCCTCCGGGCACCAGAATCCCCTGTACGTCGCCCAGGAGCTCCGGAGCGCTTTTATCCGTCACCTCTTCCGCTTCCACCCACTTGATATCCACACAGCACTGATTTTCGTAACCGCCGTGGTGCAGCGCCTCCGCAACGGACAGGTAGGCGTCATGAAGCTTTACGTATTTTCCTACAATGGCAATTTCCACCTTCCGGTCCCGGTTTTTAATCCTTCTCACCATTTCGGCCCACCGGCTCATCTCGCACGGACCGGCATTGATTCCCAGCTCTCTGCACACAATCCAGGAAAACCCCTTCTCCTCCAACATCAGCGGCGCTTCGTACAAAACAGGAAGGGTTATGTTTTCGATCACGCAGTCGGGCTTTACATTGCAGAAAAGGGAAATCTTTTCTGCAATGCTTTCATCGATGGGTTCGTCCGCCCGCATTACGATCATGTCCGGCGAAATGCCCATGCCCTGCAGCTCCTTTACTGAGTGCTGGGTCGGCTTGGATTTGTGCTCACCGGAGCTTTTCAGATACGGCACCCATGTCACATGAATGAAGAGGCAGTTTTCCTTCCCCTGTTCCAGGGAAACCTGGCGGATCGCTTCCAAAAACGGCTGGCTCTCGATATCCCCCGCAGTCCCTCCGATCTCTGTGATAATGACCTCCGCGTTGCCGGTCTTTCCCACCTGATAAATAAATTCCTTGATTTCATTGGTTATATGAGGAATCACCTGCACGGTGCTCCCCAGATATTCCCCCTGCCGCTCTTTATTGAGGACGTTCCAGTAAACCTTTCCCGTCGTCAGGTTGGAATATTTATTCAGGTCCTCATCAATAAAACGTTCATAATGGCCCAGATCCAGATCTGTCTCCGCTCCGTCTTCCGTCACATATACCTCGCCGTGCTGATATGGGCTCATGGTGCCCGGGTCCACGTTGATGTACGGGTCCAGCTTCTGCGCCGCCACCTTTAGCCCCCTGGCTTTCAGCAGCCTTCCCAGTGAAGCTGCCGTGATTCCCTTTCCCAGTCCCGATACAACTCCGCCTGTTACAAAAATGTACTTCTTCATCCGTCCACTTCCTTTCATTCATCTCTCAATCCAGCAAAAAAGCGTCCCTAAAACAAAAAAAATAAGGTGCCGCGGCAATTTTGAGTGAGAAGGGTAACCAAGACCCCGTTATGCCGTCTTTCCTTATTTTTTCCTATTTTCGTGCACTTATTTCAATAATATTACTGAAAAATTATACTATATTGGGAGTAAAAATTCCAGTACTTTTTTTGCAGTCAGCGGAAAAAGATAGTATAATAAAACGAGTTTATTCCGCAGGGCAGGCTCTGCGGAAACGATAAAATTTTAGAAAGGATCTGTGTCCCGCCATCCTTCGGCCGGGCACTGTACAAAGAGAATTATGATTTATTTAAAAAACGATTACAGCCTGGGAGCTCACCCGCAGATCATGCAGGCGCTCTCCGACACCAATATGATCCATACCACAGGATATGGGGAAGATCCCTTCTGTGAGGAAGCCCGCCGGCTGCTGAAAAAACAACTGGCGGCTGATGAGGCGGACATCCACTTTCTGATGGGCGGAACTCAGACCAATCTGACAGCTATGGCGGCCTTTCTGCGGCCTCACCACGCCATCATTGCCGCTGACAGCGCCCATATCTGTGTCCACGAGACCGGAGCCATCGAAGCAACCGGCCATAAAGTCATTGCCTGCCCTTCTCCCGATGGGAAGCTGCTGCCTCAGCAGATCGAGGATGCTGTCCTGGTTCATAAGGATGAGCACATGGTAAAACCCAAACTGGTGTACATTTCCAACACCACGGAAGTGGGCACGGTCTATGACAGGGACGAACTGCAGGCACTGCGGAGCGTGTGCGACAAATACGGCCTGTATCTGTACCTGGACGGCGCCAGACTGGGCTGCGCCCTCACCGCTCCCGACATTCAGCTCACACTGGCTGATCTGGCCCGTCTTACCGATGCCTTCTATATCGGGGGCACGAAGAACGGCGTTTTGTTCGGAGAAGCGCTGGCGATCCTCAATCCTGAACTGAAAGAAGATTTTCGTTATCATATCAAGCAGCGCGGCGGCATGATGGCCAAGGGTCGTCTTTTGGGAATTCAGTTCCGTGAATTGTTTAAAGACGGGCTCTATTTTGATCTTGCCCGCCATGCCAATGAGATGGCCCAAATTCTGAAAAACGGCATTATCGGCGGTGGATATGAATTTTTCGTCGATTCTCCCACAAACCAGATCTTCCCGATTCTGCCCAATATGGTCGCCGATCATCTCCGGGAGCTGGTTTCCTTTGAGGATTGGCAGCCCTATGGGGACCGTGCGACAGTAATCCGTCTGGTCACCTCCTGGGGAACCACCGAGGATGAGATCATGGAGTTTTTACGCCATCTGTAACCTCCGCCGGCCTGCGGCAGGCAGTTTCCCAGGAGGAACAGGAATCTCCTCACGCTCCTTTTGCCGTCAGTTCCGTTTTTTGTTCCTCTATTGTAACGTCGTTTCCGGCATGCCAGCCGCAGAAAGCCAGAAAAAGAATCATCCCTGCAAAGATCATGATGGGAATGGACCAGCTCTGCGTAACGTCATAGATGATTCCCAGCAGAATCGGCCCAACCGCCGCGAACAGATAGCCGGCGGATTGGGACATGCCGGAAAGCTCCGAGGCTTTGGCTCCGTTGGGGCTTCTCAGCGAAATGAACGCGATAGACAGACTTATGCTGCCTCCCATTCCCAGTGCCATCAGCAGGACTGCCGGCACCATCACGACCTGCGACCGGCCCAATAAAAACAGAAGCATCCCGCTTATGTACAAAAAGCAGGTGATGAAAACCAGTCCTCTCTGGTTTTTAAGCTTATCGCACAGCGTCGGTATAATTAAGGTGGCCGGAAGGGCGGTTAGCTGGAAGGCCAGCGCCATGGTTCCCGCAAAAGCGCCTGACATTCCTTTGAAAACGATGATTGTCGGCAGCCATGCTACCAGGGAGTAAAAAATCAGCGACTGCGTTCCCATAAAGAGGGTTACCCACCAGGCAACAGGTGATTTCCAGACGGATCCGGAGAATTTCTCTTTCACCCCTCCATCCGTTGTCTTCACCGCCGGGCGGGCGCCTGCTTTTATCTGGGGAAACCACAGGATCAAAGTTACCACTGCCAGCAGGGACCAAAACGCCAGGGAATTCTTCCATCCCAGCTTCAGACCATCCGCCAGCGGTATGCTGGCACCGGCACCGATTGCGGCAAAGGTACACATGCAGGTGGTGTAGATACTCGTCATGCGTCCTACGGCCTGCGGAAATTTCAGCTTTATTATGCTGGGAATCAATACGTTTCCAATGGCGATTCCAACTCCCAGAAAAGCGGTTCCTAAAAACAGGCCGACCCCGTTGGTATAGGAACGGATCAGCTCCCCCGCCAAAACCAATATCAGGCCGGCGAACATCGTTTTCCCGTATCCGAATCTGCGGGATACTCCGGCGACAAAGGGCGAAACGGCGGCAAAGGCCAGCAGCGGCAGCGTCGTGATAAATCCCGCCATACCGCTTGTCAAAGCGTATTCCGACTGAATTCGGTCCACAAGGGAGCCGACCGCGGTGATTGGCGCCCGAAGGTTGAACGAGAGGAATACAATGCCCAAAATAATCAGTATTTTTTCTTTTCTAGTCATAGGTTCTCCTTATAAGTTTATTATCTCTGATACAATTTCTTTTGCCGTCCGGCTTTCTTTATCCCGAATCGCATAAAAAAGCCGGCTGTGCAGCTCATCAATGTACTCCTGATTGTCCTTGTGAGCAGCCAGGTTTTCCGCGATGAATTCATTGAAATACTGGGAAACATATTTGTATAAATGGATCAGCAGGCTATTGTGCGTAGCAAGGGCAATCGCCAGGTGAAAAGCCACGTCCGCTTCCGTATGCTCCCGCACCGTATTTACAGCAGCATTCCTTTGAAGCAGACATTTCTCCATGTATGTCAGGTCCTTTTCTTCTGCGTTTAAAGCAGCGGATGACACGATATATTCCTCCAAAAGGTTCCGAACCTCCCGAACCTCCTCTCTCTCTGTTTTGCCCATCAGCCCATAGAAGTCCACCTGCAGGCGGTCTTTGGCCACCACATAGGTTCCGTCTCCCTGCCGCGCTTCGAGAATGCCCGCATGGATCAAAGCCTGCACCGATTCCCGCACCGTGTTCCGGCTGACGCCGAAAGCCTGGATCAGCTCCGGCTCCGGCGGAATCCGGTCCCCCACTTTGTATTCCCCACAGCGGATCTTTTCTTCAATTTCATCTGCGATTTGTTTTGTAAACGAATATTTTACGGGTTTCATTTCTAAACCTCCAATCATCCGATGTTTAATGTTGAAAAAATATGTTGCTGCTTATTTTAACATAAATTAAGATCTAAATTCAATAAATAAATTTTTTATCAATCAGGTCCTCCAGGCGGCGTTGCCTGCCCGGAGGGCTGAAATCATCGAAACACCAGCACAAAAGCCATGCCTTCCGCTTCCTTGCGGGCAAAAATCTCGCCGTCCATTTTCCGCATGATTTCCCGGCATATGTAAAGCCCCAGTCCGCTGCCCTGGATTCCCTCGCTTCCCGCGCCGCGGAAAAAGCTTTCAAAGATATGGTTGAAGTCGTTATCCGTCACCGGGGTTCCCGTGTTGAAAATGCGGATCAGCTGACAGTAATCCTCCTCGGAGAAAGATATTTCGATCCTTCTTCCGTCCCCGTACTTAAAGGCGTTTTCAAATATATTTTCAAACACCTCGGCTGCCCGCTGCAAATCGCCCTTCAGCAGACGATCCTCAAAACTCCCCACCTCAAGATCTACCATGCGAATACGGCATTTTTCCTCATAGGTGGCAAGCACCTGTTCCATCAGCCGGGAAAGATAAAACTCTCCCGGTTCCACCTGAATATCGAGTATATCTTCCCGGGAGTTTTTCATGATTTCTTCCACAAAGCGCTCTATTTCCTCCGCCTTCTGCCCGATCTGGCGCGCCGCGCGGATCTTCTGACTTTCCTCTTCATAAAGATTTTCTTCCAGAGCTTTGCCGTAGAGTTTGATGGTGCTGAGCGGCGTTTTGATGTCGTGGGACAGGGAAAGAAGCATTTTTTTCTTTTCCTTTTCCAGATCCAGTCTCCGTTTTCTGTTTACCTCCAACGTATCCTTCAGCTGCCCAAGCCCCCAAAGGAAATGGCCGAAAAAGCGATTTTTCTCTTCTTTTACAATCCCCCTGAGGTGTCCCTGCGCCATCTCATATGGCAGCTCACTCACTTGCCGGAAAGGCCGGATCAGCTGATATTTCAGGTACAGGAGGACTATCAGCAGAAAAAGCTCCATAAGACCCAGGCATACCTGGGTCAGCACCAGCACAAAATGCGAGTCAAATTCAGGCTCCAGATATTCAAATCTGAGATATCCTTTGAGTTTTCCGGCCTCAAATACCGGCCTTATCTCTATCCGCAGCTTGCCGTCTTCCTCAAAAAAAGCCAGATGTTTTTCCTGCGGCTGCATGTCATCGGCTGACAGCCACCGCACATTGCGCACGTATTTATAAGAACGCAAATCTCGCTCATCCGGCAAATGCCCGTCGGACAAACGATCATAGATGCGGTTTATTTCTACTTTGTAAACCCGGTCTTTCTCCTGAGCCGTGTTTTGGATTCCATACCAGGCAGCCAAAGCTGCCAGAACATACAGCAGGATGGAGGCCGCGATCAGCAGGTTATATTTCTTCATATCGGTATCCTACTCCCCAGACCGTTTGAATCCGCTTCGGCTCCCTGGGATTGTCTTCGATTTTGCTGCGGAGCATTTTCACATGCACGGTCAAGGTTTGGTTCTCACTGAAGCTGTCGCTGCCCCATATGCGTGCGAACAGAAATTCCTTGCGCAGCGTTTTGCCTGCATTCTGAATAAACAGCAGAAGCAGCTCATATTCTTTTACGTTTAAGTCTATGATCCTGTCTTTCAGCCGCACGCAGCGAGCCTCCCGGTCAACGGTAATGTCTCCCGATACCAGAACTTCCTCTTTTCGCTGCGCTCCGTAAGCCCTCTGCATCAGTGCTTTTATCTTGGCTGTAAGAATTTCCGCATCCACCGGTTTTTCCATATAGTCATCCGCGCCCAACTCATATCCGCTCAGCTTATCGGCACGGTCGGATCTGGCGCTCATAATCAATATGGGAATATCCCGCTGTTCCCGCACGGCGCGGCAGACAGCAAAACCGTCCATCTCCGGCAGCATGATATCCAAAAGCAGCAGTTTGACAGAATGACGGCGGAGATATTCCACAGCCTCCCTGCCGGATGTCACATGCAGGACGGTATACCCGTCCCGCAGTAAGAAAGTCTGTATCAAAGCGGCCAGCTCTTCATTGTCCTCCACCAGCAAAATATCTTTCATAAATTACCATCCCAGTTTAATCAGCCAATCGTTCAGGCGTCTTTCTCTTACCCGGATATCCTGCGTGTCGGCCCATTTCCCCAGCGCGATCTCATCCCGGATATTACCGTCCTCAATATACAACACCCGCTCACATTTTGCGGCAACCTTCATGTCGTGGGTCACCAGCAGAATACTGGTACCCTCTTCATTGATGCGGTTCAGCTCATCCATCACCTCGATGGAATTCTGTTTGTTGAGAGCGCCGGTAGGTTCATCAGCAAAAATGATCTTTGGCTTGTTAATCAGGCTGCGGCAGATGCACGCCCGCTGCAGCTGTCCGCCGGACACCTCCGTAATATCATTTTCGGCGATCTCACTGATTCCCAGCTTTTGCATCAGGATCTTTGCCCTGTCGTTGGCAGCCTTTCTTCCGGCTTTACTCTTTCCCTCGGGGGACTGATAAGCCGGTAAAATTATATTATCATACACGGTGAGATTTTTCAGCATATACATCTGCTGAAAGACAAATCCCATCTCTCTGAGGCGCAGATCGCTCATTTCGTTGGCATTCAGAGAGGTAAGCTCTCTGCCGAAAAAATCCACTCTGCCGGCTGTGGCCTCGTCCATTCCGCTGACCGTATAGAGGAGCGTCGTTTTTCCCGAGCCGGAAGGCCCCATAATTGCCGCCATTTCGCCCTCTTCGATGGACAGTGTCACATTTCGCAGCACATTGTTCTGCCGTTTATTAATAATATAGGTCTTACATAAATTGGATACGTTTAAAGTTCCCATGTTTTCCCCTCCTATTCCAGGTTATTGAGTTCACGGATATTAATTTTCTTTATACTGAAAGCTGCCAAAATCGTTGCGGCAATAATCCCTGCCAGCAGAATCCCGGGATAGATCCCGTAGACCTGCCGCGGAACTACCTGAACCTCCACATCAGCGCCCATGAGGGCAAAGATCGGCTTAATCATATATTGGTTACTGAGCAGTGAAAGCGGGATTGCCGCCGCCATGGAAACCAGAGCTACGAAAACCATGCGCAGCACCTGCCACAAACGAATGGTTCGATTTTTGTACCCCATGCTCTTCATCATAGCGATTTCTCCTTTTTCCCTCACAATGAACAGCCGTTCCATCAGGAACGTAATCAGCATGATGACGGCGCAGAGCAGGCCGGTCATCGGTATCAGCATCCCCTGTATGGTCTGCTGGATTCCTCCCACGTTCCGGTCGACTACTTCCTGTGCGTTTGACCACTCATAATCAGGAAAATCCTTTGCCAGATCTTTTAACAACACCTCCTGCGAGGTCTTGGTATCAATATCCACCAGCACTTCCCAGTAGTCAAACATAGGGGCCTTGCTGCAATCAAGCTTCGGATTCATGCGTGCGCTCTTCCCCAGCTGCATATAGTCGGAATAGGTTCCGGTAATGATAAATGTCTTTTTTTCGCCTCCAATGGTGGATACCACAGAATCACCGATCTTCCATCCCTTCTCTTCCAGAATCTGTTCGGAAAAGGCGATTTCATTTTCCAGCACAGGGGCCGTGCCTTTTTTGTACTCCTGATATTGATTGTTGGGGCCCAAAATCTGAATGGTCATTATATTGTTTTTATCCTTTTCTCCCGGCTGATTGTATGTGAAAAAGTAGAGAACGATACCGGTAAGCTCAGCGTTATATCCTTTTTCCTTCAGCTCCCGGCTGACTCTGTCCATATCCCGTTCAAATGCCTTGCCGGACTTATAGGTTTCCGACCCGTTTTTTTCTATCTTTCTCACATAGACGGAGCTGTCCGGGTCCAGGCAAAACTGCTGGGCCATTTCCCTGCTCTGCATGGTATTGACTGTATTTAGGGGCAGGGTAATTAAAATAAAACTGATACAGAAGGTAATCATCAGGACTAAATACCTCTTTGGGTGGCTGAAAATATCATTCATTCCCAGGAATGCCGCCACCGGCATTCTGCTCCTGCGGCAGAGGCTGATCCCTTTTCTTCTGCCATAGCGCCTGCCCGTCTGTCCGCCGTGAATCGCTGTAATGGCGGATACCTTATTCAGCTTTCGCATGCAGCCATAGGAAAAAAGCATAACCACAAGGATAATGGCCAGCGTGCAGATCAAATTGGCCCATAGGTTAGCGCTGCTATCCTCCATAATCATATTCTCACTGACGCCCGCGATCATGGTTTTACTGACCGGCACGCTGATCGCCAGACCCAGCAGGGACCCGGCCGTTACCAGGGCCAGATATTTTGCCAGATAAATCTTTTTAATAGCGAAGTTTTTCAGCCCCACTGCTTTCATAATCCCGATTTCCCGGTAATCCTCTTCAATGGTAAAAACCAGGGTAAACCGCAGAACCAGCAAAGCGATCAGAATCAGGCAGATTCCAATAAGGATCAAAAGCGCTGCCACGATCATGTCAAAGGAATAAGTCATTTTATAAGTATCCCTTGTTATGGAAGTTCCCATTGAGGCAAATCCCTGATTGTTCAGCGCCCGGCTGAACTTGGCGGAATCCCTGGTATTGACGTAGTACATTCCGATCAGGTCTGATTTGCTGTCCTCTGCGAACAGAGAGTAATCAGCACGGCTTACCACCAGCCGCTTCATTCCCGTCATTTCGTTGCCAAAAGCCGCATCCTTGACCGCCAGTTTTACGGTAAATTCTTTTTTTGTATTTCCCGAACGGATGCTCAGCCGATCTCCCGGTTTTATATGGTTCCTGTCCATGGTCGCCTGATTCATAGCCAGCTCCCCCGGCTGCAGAGAAAATTCTTTGCCGTCTTTATCGAAAACTTTGCAGTATTCCGTGTCCTTTGCTCCCAGATATATGGTGGCCCCGTTTCCATCAAAATCCGAATCTTTTCCGGTTTTTTTAATGGTGATCCCTTTTTCCGGCAAAGCAATGATTGTATCATAGCCGTAGGAATCCACATCCTCGGCCTCATCCCCCAGCCAGTGATCGATCTCCTCCTTCTCCTCCGTTCCCGATGTGATAACACTGACCTCAGGAATATTCGCGTAATCCAGATAATAATTTTCCGCCGATGCTACCACCAGAATGTTATTGACGCTGCTGGCAAGAAAAACAGCCGCAATGGTGATGAACAAAAAGAGAATGGCATTGACGCTCTTTCTCCGTTTCATATCTTTTTTCAGTATTCGCCCTATCATGATGATTCGTCCTTTCCTGTTTTGTAAGGCCAGTATAGCGGAACAATTATTAAAAAATCCTTAAATGCGGTTTCTTTTTCAGAAACCGCACCTGATGCCGGATAACAGAAAAAAGAGCCGTGCGCAAACGGTCTTTTTTCTCCTCTGCGAAACAGCTCTTTGTTCATTCTATTGATGATCCGATTTAGCTCTCCCTTTCGTTTTCACCCTGTCCACTGTGGCGATAATGATGGCTGCGCCGGCCGCTGTGGCAATGGTGCTGACGAAGGTAAGCGTTTTAGCGCCGCTGATATCAATGATGATTCCGCCGACCAGACTGGAAAAAACCGTTGTGATCGTCACCATAGTGGTGAACAGCGCCTGACCTTTGACCGCCTCGCCCCTCCGCATGGCTTCATTGATAAAGTGGACCATCGCAGGGAGAAAGAGCGCGAAGGCAACCAGCTGAAAGAACTGGGCGATGAAGATCATTGTTACGGATGTTGCCATATAGCAGATGGCGATCTTGACGGTAAACCCTATGGAAGCCGCTTTCAGCATGGCCTGGCAGGAAAATTTTCTCCTCAGCAGATCGAAACAGACCATAGTGGGAATTTCCAGAAACGCCATCACGGACAGAATCCTGCCCATATCTTCACTGTTTCCACCCACAGCGGAAACAATCTGCATCATATAATTATTGAGAATGGAGTTGCTGAAATACAGGCCAATGACACCGACGTTCATGAAAAAGAAAAACTTGTTTCTTTTGATAAAGCGAAGCAGATTGATTTCCTCTTCATCATTTCGATCTGCCCCGGCTTTTGGGATCCCAGCGCTGTCTTTTTTCAACCTTTTTGCTTGATCAAAGGAGCGTTTTGTCAGCAGCAGGCTGACCATCATCATCACTAAAATGATTTCCCCGGTAATCGGCAGCACCGTAACGCCATGTTTTTCCACCAGAGTACCCAGCACCGCCACAAGGGCCGAATAGGCCAGCGAACCCATGCTTCTGGCCACCCCGAAATTGATATGGACGCCGCATTCTTCCAGCTTAAAGGTCAGTGAATTGAGCAGCGGATGCAGCACCGTATGCCAGGCGATGAGCAATACAAACACGATACAGAGGGACAGAGTTTTTCCCTGAAAGGAAAACATTCCTACCGTCACAATCATCATCATAATGGTCATAATCTGAGTGATTCCTATGAGGGATATCCGTTTTACCCGGTCTGCCAGATCCGCGGCAATGGGCTGCAGCACAACCGCCAGTACATTGGCGACAGCCAGAGTTGCCCCGATCTCCCAATTGGAGTATCCCCTGGCCAGCAAAAACACCGAAGCAAAGCTGCTGGCAATTCCGTAAAACATCCAGTATGTCCCGTGGATACAGGCATATTCAATATTCAGCAATTTTTTCATGTATCGCTTAAATCCTCCGCTTTAAACAGTATTTTATCCTTTCATCCCTGACCCCATGGCAGCAGGTTTTCAATTGTGATACCTGCTGCCCACCATCTGCCTATTGCTCTTCATCTTTTGGCAGCCTGCGGAAAAAACGCACAACAAAGGGCAGGGCTATAAAGAATGCGGCTATATCAGCTGCTGTCTGTGCGATTTCCACTCCGGTCAGGCCCATCAAAGCCGGCAGAATCAAAATCGCCGGGAAAAAGAGCAGGCCGCTGCGCAGGGCTGCCAGGAAGCTGGCGATGCCGCTCTTTCCGATGCTCTGGAATAGCATATTGGCGCATATGGACAGGGGCTGGAAAAACAGCGCAATCATCTGTGCCAGCAGAGCAAAGGTCCCTATGGCAATTACTTCCGGGTCATCCCGGAAAAAGCCCACCAATTGAGGCGACAGAAGAATTCCGATCACTGCTGCGCATCCGAGACTTATTTCACCTGCTCCCCAGGTAAAGAAAAAGGCTTTCCGCACCCGGGAGTACTGTTTCGCCCCGTAATTAAATGCCGATACTGGCTGGAACCCCTGACCGATTCCCAGGCCAACGGAAAAAATCAGGAAACAGATCCGATTGACGATAGCCATCGCCGCCACTGCGGCATCTCCATAAATGCCTGCCTGTCCGTTCAAAAGCATGGCGGCAACGCTGGATAATCCCTGCCGGATCAGACTTGGAAATCCGGTTTTTACAATAGCGGCCACATCCCCACGGTCCCTGGAGAAGAAGCGCAGAGACAGCCTGCTGGACGTCCTTCCGGTAAGAAACATACTGAGGAGAATAGAAAAGCTGATCAGCTGGGAAACAGCCGTCGCAATGCCTGCGCCTTCCACTCCCAGTCCGCACTTCATAATTAAAATCCAATCTCCGAAAATATTTAGAATCCCGCCCGTTGTCAGTCCGATCATTGCCAGAGCCGCTTTCCCTTCATAGCGCAGAATGTTGTTCATTACAAAGCTGCTGACCATCAGCGGTGAAGCGATTAAAATGAAAATCCCATACATCCTGGCATAAGGAAGGATCGTATCCGTGCTCCCCAGCAGTCTCATCAGCGGCGTCAAAAAAATCAGCCCCAGGACTGCCAGGGCAATGCCTGCTGCCAGAGCACTGAAAAAGCTGGTAGAAGCAATCCGCGTCGCGCTCTCCTGATTCTTTTCCCCCAGCTTTCTTGAGATAATGCTGCCGGCTCCGTGCCCGAACATAAAGCCGATGGCCTGGATAATAGCCATCAGTCCAAAAACGACACCCACCGCCCCGCTGGCACTGGTTCCCAGTTTGCTTACAAAATATGTATCCGCCATATTATACAAATTTGTCACCAGCATGCTCACTGTGGTGGGTATACCCAGCATAATCACCAGCTTGGGGACAGGCGTCTCCGTCATTTTTCTGTATTCACTCGATAGCTCGCTTTTCAATTTAACTCCGCCTTCTTCCTTATCTGATCTGATTTGACTTGACCTGACCTGATTTGGCCTGCAACCTGCTCTGATCTATTTGGCCTGATCCAGCTTGATCTGTTCTAATTTGACCTGGCCTGATCTGCGACCAGAATGCGTCTTTGGGGACAATGGTCGCGGAATTTGCCGGCAAAATTGGAGTTTGGTCGCAAACTCAAAGCCATTTTCTTCTCTGCTTTCTGCCGCATCCGGGCCGCCTTCTGCCAGTTTCTCCAGGTTCGCCAATTGGGCCAGTTCTGCCAATTGGGCCAGTTCTGCCAGTTCTGCCAGCCTCACAATCCCGTCAGCCCGAGCCAGAAGGAACGTCTATCCGCTTTCGCATTGTAATGCGCTAAATCGTTTCCGGATCTTTTATCAAAGAAAAGAGATAAAAGCGGACCTTTTTTCAACGTTTCTTACCCTTGTTGGTCAATTTCCAGTGGAAATTTCCAAGAAATAAACTCATAAAACCCGCAAACCCACAGATTTTGTCCGCTCAGGTCCAGTTTCAAAGCAAAAAGCGCCGGGTCGCCGGGCTGACTCCTGGCCATCTTTCCGGATCGTCATTGCAAAACAGGGATGAATATCAAAATTATATTGCTTTCTTGTGCCTATTGATATTTGGGCATGACAGATGAGAAAATTTGTGCTGCCGCTTGTTTCGAGGGACCGCAGAATCGTTGAAAACGTGCGTGGCTTTTCGCTAAAATCGGCATCTGGTTATCAAATCACATTCCGATATAGTATATCATATTTCCATACCTTATGACTACCACCGATCAAACCGCACTGGCATCTGCTGACGAGTGGTCCCTGAGCAGGTTGAACGGTTTGCTGCCGCAAATCGGTTCGCCGCAAAGAGCATTCCGTACTTCAATATAGCAAAAAAAATTATACGATTTCCTTCCTTACAGCACTGCTGCATTTAACCGAAGGAAATCGTATAATATTATGTTCAGCACTTGCGGGAGCAGCGCCTGAACACGCAAGAATTTTGTTTTAAAAACGCCCCTGCGCTACCGGGTGAAGATACCGGTAATCGCTCTGTACGGGCACTGGTGCTTATCAAGCAGTTCTTCTAAGAATACTGGATCTATTCTTTGCGGATTCTTCTTTTTCGTAAATACGATCTCGTCTAAAAGGAGCATCAGATTATATTGTACATTAAAATCCAGAAGAGTCGTTTTTGCTTCCAGAGCCGTCAGTTTGTGGCTGGTGAAGTTGGGGATATTGATGAGCTCCCCCTTGCGGGCGGTCATCGGCTCGCGTCCCTGAACTTCCACCCTGACGCTTCCCTGCGTCACAGCAAAGAGCTCATGGCCCACATAATGGCCAAAATCCACTGACATCTGTTCATCCAGTTCAAACTCCCAGATCTCTTTTTTACCGGCCAGCTCCCACTTTGGATATTTCAGCCTGCACTGAATCCCCGAAAAGCTGTAGGTCTTGTAGCACATTCCTCTGCCGCTGAATCCAGGAAGCTTTTCTGCGTTTACCTCCGTAACTCCTTCTATCGGAAATTCGGGATAGGACACCTGCCCCTTCCGTTTTTCATACTGCTCCCGAAACGTTTGATCTTCGTATTTTTCAGGACAGTTTTCAAAGATTCGGTCCAGAGACCAGACCCTGTCCCACAGGAACATGCCGTTCATCACTTCCCACCATACGGTCTGCTGGCCGTACTCAAATCCGTGGGGCATGGCAGGCGGAATCAGCAGCATGTCTCCGGGCCTGACCTTAGCCCGATAGCCGCCCAGCACCGCCGTCAGTTCACCCTCCTGCACATAGAACAATTCATACCCTTTATCATGAGTGTGCAGCGGGATTTTCGTTCCCTGATAAGCGATATAGTCATTCATTTCATTATTGCCGCTGATATGCACATTCTGTACAAAGCTGTGCGCGCTTTCTTCTCTGCCGGAGATCGCACTCAGCGCATGCCTGGAATCCTTTGTATCAATAATTATTCTTTCCGTATTCATGTTGACCTCTTTTCCTCATTTTCCGCAACAACATTTTCTTTCCGCTACAGACAAAACAGTCCGCTTACCTCTGTGATCGGGCAATGGTAACGGCCCAGGCACTCCTTAACAAAATCATCGGAGATCCGGCCCTGCCTTTCGGCAATATCCAGCTCCTCCAGCATGAGAAACAAATCATACTGAACATTAAAATCCTGTAAAACCGTTCCCGGTTCCAAAGAAGTGATTCTGTGTCTGGTATAGTCGGGAATGTGGATAATATCTTCTTCTTTTGCGATCTGTTTTTCATGTCCCTCGATTTCAACTTCCGCGCTCCCCTTGCGCACTACCATGAGTTCATGGCTGAAATAGGGATCGTTCCAGGATACGGACTTTCCTGCATCCAGAATGAATTCCCACACTTCCTTGATATTGTCGATTTTCCATCTCGGGTATTTTATGCGGCATTCGATGCCCGGAAGCAGGTAGTTTTTATAATACATATCCTTTCCGCAGAATCCCGGAAGATCTTCAGGCAAAGCGGCCGGCGCTTCCAAATACGGATATCCCAAATAATCCACCCGTCCCTCTGTTTTGAAATAGTCACGCATAAAGGCGGCATCCTCGATTTTTTCCGGACAGTTTTCGTAGATCCGGTCCAGACCGGTCAGGCCTTCCCAAAGATCCATCCCCTGAATAATCTCATGCCAGACAGTCCCGTTTTCCCGATACTCGAACCCATGGGGCATGAAAGGGCGAATCAGAATCATGTCGCCCGGATTGACAACAATTTGTTTTCCCCCGATCACCGCATCAACGCTTCCTCTGGTGACAAAGAAGATCTCACTGCCGTATTCGTGGTAATGATAAGGAACCACATCGCCTTCATTGACACAGTAATCGCTCATTTCCAGGTTCTTTTCCGGGCCCCTGGCCGTAATGAACAGATGGCCGACTCCGTTCTCGTCTGCGGATTCTTCCAGAGAGAACACCGTCGGATCAATGACGGACGCTTCCCTGATCGGTTCATATTTATCTGTTGTTTCATTAAATTTTAACATTTTTCAACCTGTCCCTTTCCTGCTTTCTGATTATGCGGATTTTTCCGCATTTTTTCTTAAATCCGTAAAATTACTGCGGCCTTTCATTCCCAGTATGATGGATATGACAATTGTCACAGCCATGAATATACCGCCTACAAACAACGCTTCTCCCGGAGTCACCTCTCCAGTGAAAAATTTCGTGATTGAATTTACTAAATATGGCTCGATCATCGTTCCTATGCAGTCAAACCCCCAGAAGATTCCCATGCAGCTGGAAACCCATTCCGGCTTGACAAAGCGTCCGACCATTTCCATTCCTCCGACAATGCCGATGCTGTAGCCGAAAAAGATAAACGCCTGGGCTGCCGCATAGACGAAAACACTGTAGGACGCATAGCTCAGGAAGAGGCCTATGGTCATGGATACGGCGCTGGTCACTAAAATGAATTCTTTGGAAAGTTTGAGGATATAGACATAAAGAACTCCCGATACCATGCTGACCAGATAGGAGAAGGAGCTCATCAGTCCCGCGACCCAGGCGGCGCCTCCCCCGATATTACGATCTTCGATGAGCATGGCCGCATTAACATTGATCGACGCAAAGCCAATTTCAAAGAAAAAGATAAATGCCAAAAGCAGGATTACCGGCAGAGAAAGGATTCGCTTGGCCTTTGGCCCTGACGCATCAACATTGCCCTCCAGCTCATCCTCCGCGCTGTGGGGATTTTCCTTCGGCAGCCAGAGCGCTACAAATATCAGCGTCGGTATGCCCAGGAAACTGATCAGGTAGATATAGGTCCATTGAATGCTGGCCAGGGCACCTCCCAGCATGGAAATCAGAATCAGTGTAATCATCGTCACGGTGTTCTGCCATCCCAGCAGCTGGCTGCGCATCTTGCCGGTGAACAGCGTGTTAATAAGGCTTCCCATTAGGGTAAGGGCGATACCTTGTCCAATTCCCATGAAGAGGGAGCCAACGTATAGATAAATCAGGCTTCCGTGCAGCAGCATCGGCATCGCTCCGCCGGCAATGATGCAGATGACACCAAAAATCAGCAGCTTTTTCTGACTGATCTTTGCCCCGGCAAAACCGGAAGTAACGCTCATCGGGAACTGCCCGATCATGGCAAAGGTCATAATCATCTGGATCGCTGTCGGGCTGGCGCCGGGAAAAGCGTCCGCAATGACAGCCAGAGCAGGAATCATGAAGCAGTTCATCGAACCAACCACTGCGATAGACAGTACCGCAATACGCATCAGATTGGTCTTTGTCGTATTTTTGCTCATAAGTCAACCTCCTGTAATTTGTTCACGTTAACTATAACTTTCGTTTCTCTAAAAAGAGGTTCAGATCTTGTTCATATCCTTTTAAGTCTTTTTCGATTTTCGGTCGTTTGCCCAACATATTAGCGCCGTAGGGCTGTACGTTTTCATCGTAAGACCTGGTGTTTGTGGCTGTACCGGGGATCGTTTCAAAGAGAGGCGCCTTGGGTGCGTTTCCGGCAAAGGGCGCCGGAAAATTGAATTCGCGCACATGCTGCATATAATGGTCCATAAACTTAGTACCGCAGACTCTTGAACGCTTTACCAGATCCAGATCCAGTGAAACAACGCAGATGGCAGGCGCTTCTCCGCCTTCCCATACAAGGAATCCCTCCGGGCTGATGACCTGAGAATGTCCGTACATCGTCGACGATGCAAAATTCCCCACACAATTGGTAGACACCAGATAGGCTTGATTTTCCAAAGCTCTGGCATAGTGAATATGCCGGTTCAGTTCAAACAGCTCCTGCGGGTCCAGCGTAAGTTTTACCAGCACCTCGGCCCCCATCAGGGTCTCGTTTCTTGAAATCTCCGGAAAGTTGAGATCGTAGCAGATCTGCACACCTATTTTGGTCTCCTTTTCCGGAACATCGAACACCACATAGCGGTCGCCGGGCACTACCAGTTCTTCCGCCGGATACCAGGGGGCCATTTTCCGATAGATGTCGATCAGTTGTCCCTGAGGTCCAAAGATCGGCGCCGTATTGTAAAACTTGCCCTCCGGCAGAGACGCATGCTTTTCATAGACCGTTCCGGGAATGAGATAGATTTCATACTTCTTTGCAAGGGAAGCAAAGTAGTCGGTCACCGGTCCGGGGATTTCACAAGGGACTGAGCACTGGAGGCATTCCACGCCGACCACCAATTCCGGTTTGTGAAAACCAGTCATAATGCGTTCCAATTCTTTTTCAAAATATGCTAAGTTTGCTGACGGATCTTCTGTGATTGGCATCTGAAGGATGCCTACATTTAAAAACCTTCCCATAATCATTCTCCTATAGATTCAAAAGTGTCAGACATGTCTGTATACACTTAACTATTAAGCAAGCTGCATGCCATCCCCGCTCAGGCCCGCCATACGGCAGCGGCAACCATTGAAATTTCAAGATATTTTTGTTTTTTACTTTGGAAGTTGAATCTCGTTCCCGGAAAGTCCGCCGGATTTTTGTGCAAAAACCGTAACCTTTTGTTTACGCTTTCTCCTTTTTTTCAGATAAAAAAAATACACACCCACCATATTTCAATGGTTTTATGGATGTGTAAACTTTTGTTTCCGTTCTATGAATTTGTTCTGATTTCGTAAACTAAAGTTTACGTTTTTTTCTGTTGGCCGCTCTTTTTGCATAAAATCCTGCCTGAAAGAAACAGCTAGAGATTATGCTTTTTTACGATTTTTCCCAAAGCCTGTCTGCTGATTCCCAAAGACTGGGCGGCTCTTGTCTTATTTCCATGAAAAACGCTCAAGGCAGTCTTTACCGCTGCCAGTTCCGCGTTCATTTTCGCCTCTTTCAGGGTAATCAGGCTCATCTGCGGGAATAGTTCCCCTATCCGGTTCACCGATGACGCAGGCTGGGATTCAATCACCTTCTGCTGAAAATCTCTGAAATGCTTCAGATCTAATACTTGCTCATAGCAAAGGTTGACAGCCCGTTCCAGCACATTGTGCAGCTCTCGAATATTTCCCGGCCAGTCGTACTGCTTCAAAAGCAGCAGGGCATCCCCGGAAATGGTCTTGACCCTGCGTATTTCAGCCCTTCCCAGCAAATTGTTCAATTGCCCGACAATGGATTCGGCAATAGGCTGAATATCTTCCTTCCGCTCCCGCAGCGGCGGTACTTGTATTTCGAAGATGTTGAGACGGTAATAGAGGTCCTCGCGGAAGAGCTTTTGCTCCACCAGTTCCTGCAGGTTTTCATTGGTCGCCGCGATAATCCTTACATCCACAGTTATGGTTGTATTGCCTCCAACTCTCATGAATTCCCGTTCCTGCAGGAATCGCAGCAGCTTTGACTGCATGGCAAGCGACAGCTGATGTATCTCATCTAAAAATAAAGTTCCACCGTCCGCCAGCTCTACCAATCCCTTTTTCCCGCCCCGCTTGGCCCCGGTAAAACTCCCTTCTTCATAGCCAAAAAGTTCCGATTCAAAGAGCTCGGAAGGAATGGCCGCGCAATTGACTTTGATGAAATTATGCAGCGAACGGGTACTCAAATCATGAATGGAATGGGCGACCAGTTCCTTGCCCGACCCGGTTTCTCCATAGATCAGCACGGTGGAAACACTGTAGGATACCATCTTAATCTGCGCTTTCAGATGAGCGGTGGCCTGGCTCTGCCCGATAATATTGTCGATCGAGTATTTTGTGCTTTTCAGCGGTCTGAGATCGTTTTTGTGATAATTGATTTCATGGTTCAGGTTAATCACTTTATCGAGAAATTTATGGATCTCAGCGGCATCGCCGAAAGCGTCATACTCTAAAACGCCGGCCAGTTTTCCGCCCTGATGGATGGGGAAAGCATTGGAAACTACCGTATGTCCTTCGGAAATATAAACTTCGCCAATCTGTTTCTGCCCGGTGGACAAAACCTTATAAGCCGTATTGTGGGGCAGCAGGTCTTTGATAGATCTGCCCGTCACCTCTTCGCCGCAGGAAAAGCCAATACTTCGCGCCAGCTCGTCCGTCATAAAGATGATATCGCTGTTGATATCCAGAATCACCAAGCCCTCGATAATATTCAAAAGCTGTTTCGCCTCGTCATTTAAATGAATCATTCGCAGGGTCTCCTTTCAGCAATCGCTTGAACTTTAAAGCCCGGAAGCTGTCCATGCCGCTAAAATTGCCTGTTTTCTTAACATTATATAAAAGATCCGGGCAATTGTAAATTGGAGTATTCTGGATGGTCTCAGCAAGTGACCGCATGGCGCCCGCTGCGGCCCGTCTCATCCCTATGCGCATTCTTTAAAGCTCCATTCTCCAAATAAAAAACTGCGGGGAAAAAACAAGTGCCTTTCCACCGCAGTTTTTTATTCGATTCAAATTAGACCGCCATATAATAGGTTCTGCCGTCATGGGTCTTCAAATACCCGGGCAAAACGTTCAGTTCAGTCACGTCCAAAGATCCGTTCAAAGCACCGCTGTTGTCATACAGTCTGTCTTCTTTAATATATCCCCCGTGCAGCAAAATGCGTTCTGTTCTGTTCATTATAACTAACCCCCTTTTTTTCCAAAATAAAAAGAAACACTCAGCGCGAATAAAAATCACAGAATAGCCTTTTCCTTCGCATTTATCTGATGATGTTTCCTACCTAACTTTTATATTATACTCCTGTTTCATTCCATTTGCAACCGTTTTTTCAGAAAAGAATCCGAATAAGCCAAAAATTCAAGAATTGTGGATATAATGAAAGCGAAAGGTTACAAATCCTTCACCTTTCGCTCTCTGTTCTTTTAACTTCAGTCCGCCGAAATTAAAACGTTATAAAAATCGGGAAACCGGCCGGCCTCCGCTGCGTTTCTTCCTGTTCATCAGCCGCATTTGCTGTATCCGCACTGTCTGCAGATTACGCAGCCGCTCTCGTGCTCCAGCATACCGCCGCATTCGGGGCACATCGCTTCTTCGTCCGGATCAATTTTCTGAGTTGGCCTTATATCATCCGGCAGGGGCAGCCAGTTGCCCAAGGCCACCTGCTTTTCATATTCCTGTTCTATGACTCTGGCCATGGCGTCCGGACAGGATGTGCATTTCAATCCGTGCTGCCGTATGGTGGAAGGGCACCTTATTCCCCGCAGCTGATCGATAATCGTATTGACGTCAATGCCGCTTCGCAGCGCCACGGAGGCAAGTCTGGCTGTAGCCTCGCTCTGGCTTGGGCATCCGCCCGCTTTTCCTGTGTTGGTAAAGATTTCGCATATGCCCTGTTCATCGTAATTTACCGTTATATACAGATTTCCGCAGCCGATCTTTACACGTTCCGTGACCCCCGTTACCACGTCAGGACGCTGGCGCGGTTTAATCTGAACAACCTCCTGCTCCTGCTCATCGCCTCGTTTCACCTTACCGATATTCAGCACCTGCTCATCGCGGCTGCCGTCCCGGTAAATGGTAACGCCCTTACAGCCGAGTGAGAAAGCCAGGGAGTAGACTTTAGCCACATCGTCTCTGGTCGCCTCGTTGCTGAAGTTTACAGTCTTGGAAACCGCATTGTCTGTATGCCTCTGGAAAGCAGCCTGCATGCGCACGTGGTATTCCGGACTGATATCATGGGTGGAAACAAAGACTCTGCGGATATCCTCGGGCAGCTCCTTAATGTGGCTCACAGCGCCTTCCTGAGCGATTCGCCGCATCAAGGCTTCCGAATAGAGTCCTCTCTTTTCCAGCTCTGCTTTTAAAATCGGGTTTACTTCCAGCATCTCCGTTCCGTCCATAATATTGCGGATGAACACATAGGCAAATACCGGTTCCACGCCGGATGAACAGCCGCCGATTATGGAAAGCGTTCCTGTCGGCGCGATGGTCGTTATGGTTCCGTTTCGCTGCGGCTTGTCCTGCGGCAGGATACTCTGTTTGAAGAGCGGGAAAGCGCCACGCGACTGGGCAAGCTCCTGGCTGGCCTGACGGCCTTTTTCCGTTATAAAGGTCATTACCTTTTCTGCCAGCTGCACGGCCTCTTCCGTATTGTAGGGAATTCCCATCATCAGCAGACTGTCGGCCCAGCCCATCACTCCGAGGCCGATCTTTCTGGTCTGCTTCGTAGTAAATTCAATCTGTTCCAATGGGTATTTATTGACTTCAATCACATTATCCAGAAAATGCACCGCGTGTTTCACTGTGCGCTCCAGCTTATCCCAGTCAAATACCCGGCTTCCGTTTTCTTCTTTTACCATCTGCGTCAGGTTTATGGAACCCAGGTTGCAGCTTTCATGGGGCAACAGAGGCTGCTCGCCGCACGGGTTGGTAGCTTCGATCTTTCCCTGTTCCGGTACAATATTGTCCCGGTTGAGACGGTCCAGGAAAATAATGCCCGGCTCGCCGTTTCTCCATGCCGCGTCCACAATTTTATTGAAAACGGTCCTCGCGTTGAGCTGTTTTATCATCTTTCCGGTATGGGGATCGACCAAATCATAATCCTTGCCTGCCTCAGCAGCCTTCATGAATTCCTCGGTAAGGCCTACGGAAAGATTGAAATTGGTGATCTCCGTGTTGTCGGCTTTGCAGTCAATGAATTTCAGAATATCGGGATGGTCGATTCGCAGGATGCCCATGTTGGCTCCCCGCCTGGAACCGCCCTGTTTGATGGCTTCCGTAGCCATATTGAATACCTTCATAAAGCTGATAGGTCCGCTGGCTACACCTCCGGTGGAATTTACCGTGCTGCCTTCCTGACGAAGCCGCGAAAAAGAAAATCCGGTTCCGCCGCCGCTCTTGTGAATAAGAGCCGCCTGCTTGATTGCCTCGAAAATGGATTCCATGCTGTCCTCTACAGGCAGCACAAAACATGCGGAGAGCTGGCCCAGATCACGCCCCGCGTTCATCAGCGTCGGGGAATTGGGCAGGAACTCCAGGTTTGTCATCATATCATAAAAAAGAGCCTCTACCTTTTCCGTATCAGTATTCTTATCATGAAGAGCATCCGCAGAAGCGATGGCTTTTGCTACCCTGCGGAACATTCCGTCCACCGTTTCCACCGGGTTACCGTCCTCATCCTTTATTAAATATCTCTGTTTCAGTACAGTTTCAGCATTTGCGTTTAATTTCATTCGTCTTCTCCTTAAATCACCAAAATATACTACATATTGTATCACTCTCATTTTTTATGTCAATACTTTGTGGTGTTATTTCAAAGCCTATGGACAAAAAATGATAGCGTTGATGACCAGGGTTGCTGTAATTTCAGGGCGCAGGGGTGGCGCTTGCGGTGATTGCAGCGCCGGTGAGAATTATGAATTTAAAAAAAACCGTGATTTATGTTCCATACGGTGACTTTTAGGATATATGTGAACATAAAATGAAATTCTTCTGATCACCATCCATACTATTTTGCTCCTGTATAAGCAATTGTTTAAATTTTTTTGTTCTTTTCTTTTTTAAAGTGCCTTGAATTGTTTTAAAGTTTTGCGCAATTTAGGAAAAGTATGTTCACAAATTAGCTTTTGGACCTCATTTGGAACATAAAATAACATTTGGGATTTTATTACATATTTTTTGCTGTATTCTGCTCAAGCTTGAAAGCCGCTATATCGGATTCTGCTCAATACCGGACAAAGGGCTCTGAATCACGGCGGCATGATTCAGAGCCCTTTGTCTTCTTACTTATTCTCTGAAGGATCGCTCTGGTTAAATTCCAAAAACCTCCCTGGCAGCTTCCACGGATTTCATGGCGTCTTTACAGTAGTAATCGGCGCCAATCTTTTCCGCGTAGTCCGGCGTGAGCACCGCTCCGCCGACGATGAATCTGCAATCCGGCGCAGCCTTTCTGACTGCCGCAATGGTCTCTTCCATGCTTTTGAGGGTCGTGGTCATCAGTGCGCTGAGGCCCACCAACTTGATTTCATTCTCTATAACCGTCTCAACAACCTTTTCCACAGGCACGTCTCTACCCAGGTCGATAATATCAAACCCGTAATTTTCCATAATGACCTTTACGATATTCTTGCCGATGTCGTGAATATCTCCTTTAACCGTAGCGATTGCTACACGCCCCTTGGACACATTGCTGCGCCCTGATGCGGCCAGGCGGTCTTTAATCAATTCGAATCCCCCCTGCGCAGCCGTTGCCGCCTGCATCATCTGCGGCAGGAAGATCGTTCCCTTTTCAAATCCCTGGCCGACCTGATCCAGCGCCGGAATCAAATAGTCGTTGACCACCGTCATTTCATCGACCTTTTCCAAAAGGGCCTCCACTGCATGGATCGTCTCTGTCTTCATCCCCTTTTCCAGGGCGTAAAAGAGGTCGATTTCTTTTCCTGTTTCCGCAGCCGGCTGGCTGACAGCGCCGCTTCTGCTCATGGAACCCATGGCAGCGTCACCGTACCGCTCGATAAACGCTTCCGCATTTTTGTCCCGGTTATGGAGCATTTCAAAGGCAAAGATCGTTCCCATCATATCCTCATCGTTGGGGTTGATGATCGGCAAGTCCAGCCCGTTTTCCATAGCCAGGGCCAGGAAGGTCCGGTTAATCAGCGGCCTGCACGGAAGCCCAAAGCTGATGTTGGATACCCCCAGAACAGTGTGCAGACCCAGCTGCTCTTTAACCATGCGCATGGCCTTTAAAGTCTCCGTCACTTCCGCCTGCTGCGCCGATGCCGTAAGGGTCAGACAGTCGATGAATACGTCTTTTTCAGGGATTCCCATGCTGACTGCCTTATCGAGAATTCGCCGGGCAATGGCAAAACGTTCCTCTGCCTTGGCCGGAATTCCCTTTTCATCCAGGGTCAGACCCACCACTGCCGCACCGTATTTTTTCACGATCGGCAGGATCGTTTCCAGTACCTTTTCCTCTCCGTTGACGGAATTCACGATGGCTTTTCCGTTGTATACCCGCAGCGCGGCTTCAATCGCCGCCGGATTGGAAGAGTCAATTTGCAGCGGCAGATCCGTAATAGCCTGAATCTGTTTTACCACCATGGGCAGAACCTTCACATCGTCGATATCCGGCACTCCCACATTGACATCCAAAATCTGGGCCCCGGCGTCAACCTGTTCGATGGCCTGGGAAAGCACGTAATCGTAATCCTGATCAATAAGCGCCTGTTTCAGCCGCTTCTTTCCCGTCGGGTTGATCCGTTCACCGATAACCGTAACATGATCGATGGTCACCGCTCTGGTGGCGCTGCAGATCACGCTCTGCTCTGCCGACCCTGCCAGCTTTGCTGGTTCTGACTCCGCTGTCAGTTCTGCCGGATCTATCGGCTTTTCCGTTTCCCCGTTCTGCGCGCTTTTCCCGGAAGCGAAAAGTTCTTTCATCTTTCGAATATATTCCGGCGTCGTTCCGCAGCAACCGCCGGCCATGGAGATTCCCAGCTTCAAATACTGTTCCATAGCCCGGGCGAATTCCTCCGGCCCGATATCATAAGCCCCTGTCCTCGGATCAGGCAGTCCTGCATTGGGCTTAATGAAAACAGGCAAACTGGTGAGGGAGCACAGCTTCTCCGCCAAAGGCAGAATCTCCACTGGGCCCAGAGAACAATTGATGCCCACGGCATCCACCCCCAAACCTTCCAGCGCAGCGGCCATACATTCGATACTGGTACCGGTAAAGGTCCTGCCGCTTTCTTCGAAGGTCATGGAAACCAGTACTGGCAGATCGGTATTCTCTTTAGCCGCCAGCACCGCGGCCTTTACCTCATAGAGATCCGTCATGGTTTCAATTACAATCAAGTCCGCTCCGGAAGCTTCCCCCTGCTTCATCACCTGCGCGAAGGCGTCATAAGCCTCTTCAAAAGCCAGTGTTCCCATCGGCTCCAGCAGCTCGCCCAGAGGGCCCACATCCAGAGCCACTAGCGTCTGCCCGTCACATGCGGCCCTGGCCGCCTTTACAGCGCTGTCTATGACCTCCTCCAGCCGATAGCCGCAGCCTTCCAGCTTAAAGCGGTTGGCCCCGAAGGTATTGGCATAGACCACATCCGAACCTGCCTCTATATAATTTCTATGGATGGACGTAATCAGATCCGGGTCCGTCAAACTCAGAAGATCGGGAGACGCCCCCGGCTCAAGGCCGCTCTGCTGCAAAGTCGTGCCCATCCCTCCATCCAGCAGATATAATTTTTTGCTAAAGTCCAGCACAGTTTTTTCCTTCCTTTCTCAGGACGCACTTGTCCCTCAGTGTACATTCTTCACAAGTAGCCAGATAGCCGGCAACCGGCTGATCGGAGATTCCCAGAACCGCAGTCACAGATTTTCTTGGAATCATGATATGACTCTGGTTTACCGTCAATCCGATCTTTCTCGGCCCATCAATAATCCGTATCAGTTGGTCCTGGGTTTCAATGGGAAGATCCCCATAACCCGGGCTGTACCTGCCGGTCAGATACCCGCTTGTTTCCTCCCGGATCTGCGTTTCAAAGGCATCGCATACCTGCTCGATCAGCACCGATGCGCCGCAGTCCAAAATAACTGCCGCTGCCATATCACGAATCTGACTCTGACGGATCAGATTGTCAATAGCCGTTCCGAGTGTTGCGCCCATGACCGCCATTTCTCCGCATCCTGCCAAATGTTTTTTAATGGCCTTTCCGCTGAGTTCCATCTCATCCAGTCCCAGAACCCGGTAGATTCCCTGGGGCGCCGCGCATTTCAGCAGCTTTTCTTCTGCCGAAAGCAGGGATTGTTCCAAGGCCGCATCCGCCTCTCCTGCGACCCCCAGCCTCACGAGCCACTGCCCCCGGTCGATTTTATTCGGTCTTTCCAGCTTCATCTTACAGCAAATCCTTAATCTTATCGTAAATAGCCAATGAAACATCCGGATTGTTCATGGTATACAGATGAATGCCATCCACGCCGTGTTGCAGCAGATCGCGGATCTGCTCCGCCGCGTACTGGATTCCGTGGTTGTAGAGTTCCTCCGGGTCGTTTTCGTACAGGCCGATCATCTTGGTAAATTCGTGGGGCAGGCTGGCACCGCTTAAGGCTACCGTCTTTTCAATCTGTTTTTTGTTTACGATGGGCATGATTCCGGCGGAAACAGGCACGTTGATTCCGGCATTTCTCACCTGCACCATAAATTCGTAAAACAGCTGATTGTCGAAAAAAAGCTGGGTAATCAGTACCTTAACCCCCGCTCCGATCTTGTATTTCAGATTTTGGATGTCCTCTCTGAGGTTCTTGCTCTCATAGTGGCCTTCCGGGTAGCAGGCCCCTAAAATCTGCAGGCCGCTGTTTCTCTGAACTTCGATAGCCAGCTCATTGGCATGTGAAAACTCTTTTTTGATGGTTTCCCCGGGAACGATATCACCCCGCAGGGCCAGAACATTTTCAATTTCGGCGTCGGCAAAGCGACCGATCATTTCCGTCACGTCTTCCATGCTGGAGTTAACGCAGGTCAGATGGGCCAGCGGCTCCACACCGAATCGTTTCTTTATGTTGGAGGCGATCTCACAGGTTGAGTTATCCGCCATGTTTCCTCCCGCTCCATAGGTCACACTGATAAAATCCGGCTTGCAGACCGCCAGTTTTTCAACAGTGTCATATATCTTATCCAGCCCTGACTGCCTTTTGGGCGGAAATATCTCAAAGGAAAAAACGGGTTTTTTGTGTTCAAATAGTTCTGGTATCTTCATGTTGTCCTCCTGTAGTTTATTTGTTAAAACCCCAGCATACGCCAGGGTTTTCGTTGCTTCTGTCATATACGTTTATTTCGATTATGTGCCTCGATCATGTCCTGATACTCTTCTTTTGTAAGAAGCCCTGAATCCAGCAGAGTACGCAGGCTTTCCATATAGCTCTCATCCGGGGTCTTGGCTCTGCCCGTGCTTTCGTTTCGTACCTGGACCATCTTTCCGTCCGCCTTCACAGACTTCATCTTTGGAATCTTAATCCGCCCTTTTTTCTCCGTCTCTGATGAGGAAAAGGCCGTATGGCGGTCCATACTGCGATCGCTTTGCTGCTGTCCGCCTCCTTGCCCCTTATTTGAGGCAGCACGCCGCATACGGGAACTCGACATTCCTCTTTTTTTCTGTGCGGCAAGTCCCCCTCCTATGACCAATATAATCGCTATAACGATAAATGAGGTCCAGACATCGCCGTCGGTGCCATAGTCGTAGTCTTCATAATCACCGTCATCTTCGCCATAGACCGTATAACTGTCATACCAGCCGCTGTCGGAAAAACTGGTGACGGCAGACTCCATATCCTGTAGGGATTTCTTTGCCGGCGGGCCATTGGTAGTAAGGCAGAAGGTTATGACTGCGCTGTCCCGCATGGTAAAGTATACCTGATGATAAATGTAAGCGCCGGGGCTGTCTGTCCGCTCTCTTACCTGCGCATGTATGAAATTGCCCCAATCAGTTGAAAGGACCTCAAATTCGTCTCCTATTTCCGGCGCTCCGAAGGTCAGAAAAAGAATAGCGTCCTGCAGCACCGTTTTTCCGTCCTCATCCCGGCAGAAGTCTTCCAGCTCTTCTCTTGAATATTCGTTGAAATCCGCCTGTCTGTCTTCCTCATATTCCGTAGTGTACAGCAGCTGCATCATGGCTTTGGGGTCAGCACTTGGATCCTCAGCCATCATGATACTATGGAAGTATTCCATGTACCCGGCGGCTGTTTCCTGGGTGCAGCCGCACACGGCCCGTACCACGCTCTCATAGTCGGCTTCATCGACCACCTGCCAGCCGTCGGGCATATCGACCTCAATCTTTCCGTCCCCAAAAGACTGCTTCGCTCCATAGCTAAAGGGTGCAGCCAGGAGCATGATTACAAACAGTGAAAAAAGAATCCGCAGCTTTCTCATATGACCCTCCTTAATTTTTTAACACACAATTACAATTCGCTTTATTATACGACAAAATCCGTGCTGCCGCAATGCTCACCGCTATTTTTCACCCGATATTCCCGGCGGCTGCGGGCAATCAGGCAAGAACCTGTTTTTATCTGCGCCGAACTTATGATATAATTAAAACAAATAGTTGAGTGAGGAGATTGATAGATGAAACCATTGAACAAATACTTTGATCATACCAACCTGAAAGCGGACGCCACTTCGGCGGATATTATCAAGCTGTGCGGCGAGGCCAAGAAGTACGATTTTTATGCTGTCTGTGTCCACGGCTGCTATGTACCTCTGGCTGCAAAGGAGCTGGCGGATACAGGAATAAAAATTGCCAGTGTCGTTGGATTTCCTTTGGGTATGGAATCCACGGAATCCAAGGTCTACGAAGCAGTGGCGGCCTGTAAAAACGGTGCTGACGAAATTGATATGGTGATCAATATCGGCGCTTTGAAAGAAGGGCGCTACGATTATGTAAGAGATGAAATCGAAAAAGTGGCGGAAGCTTCCGGACAGCATAAGGCTATCGTGAAGGTCATTCTGGAGGTTTGTCTGCTGACGGATGAGGAAATTGTTAAGGGCTGCCAGCTGGCGGTGGAAGCCGGCGCCGCGTTTGTCAAGACATCCACAGGCTTTGGCAAATCCGGAGCCACGCCGCATACCGTTGCTCTGATTAAGGAAACCGTTGGGGACCAAATTATGATTAAAGCCTCCGGGGGAATCCGCGACGTTTTGGTGACAAAGGAAATGCTCCGCCTGGGAGCGGACCGCATCGGCGCCAGCGCATCAGTGGTTATTATGGAAGCGATAAAATAGAGATACAATATTGTACATAAAAAGGAAGCCAGCACTTGCGGCCTCCTTTTTTCATCAAACCGTTACACGGTTTTCCACTTCATGATATTATCTTCAAAATAACATTCCAGCCTGCCGCTGTCCTGCAAATACGTCAGGTAACACCTCAGCGTCGATCCCACCAGTGCGTTTTGAACCACATTGGCTTTCATCTTATACCGGTCATAGACGCCTTTCAAAATCAGGTCGAAATTCTTTCCGCCCCGGCAATCCTCCAGCAGACCATCAATATTTTTACGGATATTTTCCAGGTTCCCCTGCGCCAGAGGCCGTATATCGGAGACCACATCCCCATGAGCCGGAAGGAACAGCTTGCCCTCCAGAGTCTGCAGAAGTTTCAGCGTATTCATATAGCCTTCCACATCCACCAGATAACCGAACTGGTATTTTTCCAGACACTTGCTGTTGAGGACGCTGTCCGCCAAAAACCAGACTTCATCCGAGGTTTTAATCCCGATCATACCGAAGCTGTGCCCTGGCAGACGTATGTATTCCAGGCCTTCCGGCAGATCAAAATCCTCAATATCGAGAAAGCCGATGGGCCCCGGATGGTTGAATACGCGATTCAAGTCATTGCACGGATAGCCGCCGTACATATATGCCGCTTCCAAGGTCTCATAGTTGGCAAAGGCATTGTCGATATTGGTAGCGTATGCCGGGCACTCCCACTTTTCCATCAAATAGCGGTTTCCTCCCAGATGATCGATGTGGGTGTGGGTATTGATGATGAATTTCAGCTTCCACCCCTGCTGGGTCAGGATATTCTGTATCTCCTCCGCCGCCTTGTCCCCGTTTCCGCTGTCGATCAGACAAACCTCCTGATCGTTCAATTTATAGATTCCCATGATATTGGGATTGTCAATGTAATAAGTCCGTTCACCTGCCTGTATAAGTTCAAACACTGCACGATTCTCCTTCCTGTCAAAAAATATTCAACGTCTTTTTCTTCATGCGGCAGTTTTCTATCCGTTATTTATACTCTTTATGCTCTACATCGCAGTACGCGCAGCGGTAGATTTTCTTTTCCCTATCCGCCAGTTTGAACACGTGAGTGATCTCCTGCTCCACCGAGGTAATGCATCTCGGATTCTTGCACTTGATTATGTTGGTCAGCGTCTCCGGCAATTCCAGATGCTCTTTCTTAGTCAGCACGCCATCCTTGACCCGGTTGATGGTAATATTGCTGTCGATGTATCCCAGCATTTCAAAATCCAGCTCGATCTCATCATCGATCTTAATGATATCCTTTTTTCCATATTTGCTGCTGCGCACGTTCTGTACCACCGCAACGCTGCAGTCCAGCTTGTCCAGCCCCAGATAGTTGTATATTTGCATACTTTTGCCCGCTTTGATATGATCCAAAACGATTCCAGTCGTTACACCGTCGATATTCATGTTCTATCCCTCCTTATTTAATACCTAACAGATTTAAGATCAGCGCCATCCTGATATGCTTTCCGCACAGAGCCTGTTCGAAATAGCAGGCTCTCGGATCATCGTCAACTTTGACGGAAATCTCGTTTACCCTTGGTAGCGGATGCATGATCGTCAGGTCCTTCTTGGCGTTTTCCAGTTTATCCATATCCAAGATATAGGTATCCTTTAATCTCACATAATCCTCTTCATTGAAGAAGCGCTCCCTCTGTACTCTTGTCATATACAGTACGTCCAGCTGAGGCATGACTTCCTCCATGCTCTCAACCTCGCACCATTCCACGCCGGCCTTGCGCAGCTCTTCTCTGATGTACTCCGGCACTTTCAGCTCCTCCGGCGAAATGAGCACGAATTTTACGTTGGGGTAGCGAAGCATGGCCTCAATCAGTGAGTGAACGGTACGGCCGAACTGCAGATCTCCGCACAGGCCCAGAGTGATATTGCCCAGCTCGCCTTTTTTACGTTTGATAGTCAGAAGGTCGGTCAGGGTCTGGGTCGGATGGTGATGTCCGCCGTCACCGGCATTGATGATCGGTACCGTCGTTCTTCTGGATGCCACCAGCGGCGCGCCTTCCTTTGGATGACGCATAGCTATGATATCCGCATAGCAGCCCACCGTTCTCACGGTATCGCTGACACTTTCACCCTTAGCTGCTGAACTGGATGAAGCTTCTGAAAATCCCAGAACCGATCCGCCCAGTTCCAGCATAGCTGCTTCGAAGCTGAGTCTGGTCCTGGTGCTGGGCTCGAAAAACAGCGTTGCCAGCTTTTTACCTTTACATATATCTTCGTATTGATCGTGGTTTGCCACAATGTCATCGGCGACGGCGATCAGATGATCGATCTCCTCCACCGACATATCCAAAATGCTAATCAGATTGCGAATTGTTTCACTCATTTATTTATCTCCTTTCATCCATCCTTCATCCGAAGGGTTATTTCTAAATGTTATCAGCCTTTCCACATCTTCTTTCTTAATATAACCCTCTTCCGCAGCGACCTCTACCAGAGTGTCCAGATCGCAGAGGCTCACATTTTTGATGTCAGAGGCTGCCATTCTTTCAATGCCTTTTGCCATTCCATATGTAAAAATGCTGGCAATTCCCAATACCTGAGCCCCGGCGCTGCGCAGCGCTTCTACCGTCTCCAAAACTGAGCCGCCTGTGGAAATCAGGTCTTCTATGACTACCACCTTCTGGCTCTTTTCCAGTTTTCCTTCAATCTGATTGGTTCTGCCGTGGTCCTTTGCCGAACCTCTCACATAACCCATGGGCAGGCCCATAATATGCCCTGTGATGGCTGCGTGAGCGATACCGGCGGTGCTGGTACCCATCAGCACTTCACATTCCGGGTAATGTTCCCGCACAACCTCTGCCAGGCCTTCTTCTACTTTAATGCGCACTTCCGGCGCTGTCAGAGTCAGCCGGTTGTCACAATAGATCGGACTTTTAATGCCGCTGGCCCACGTAAAAGGCTCGTCAGGTCTTAAAAATACTGCTCCGATTGACAGCAGTCCCTTTGCAATCTCCTGTTTCATCTTTACACCTCCACAAAATCTTTCATACAACGATCATATGCGGCCACCGGATCGTCGGCCTGGGTAATGGGTCTTCCTACTACGATGTAATCGGAACCCAGTTCTTTTGCCTTGGCAGGGGTGGTCACCCGCACCTGATCGCCCCTGGATGCGTCATCAAACCGCACTCCCGGCGTCACGGTCAGGAAATCCCTTCCGCATGCGTCATGGATCTTTCCTGCCTCCAGCGGAGAACATACCACTCCGTCCAAACCGGCCATATCCGCGTTTTCCGCATAGCGAATCACGACCTTATCAATATCCTCGTCGATCAAAAGCTCCTCTGTCATCCGTTCCTGGCTGGTCGATGTCAGCTGAGTCACTGCAATAAGCAAAGGTCTTGTGCCGTCTTCTCTGGTCAGTCCCCTCAGGGCAGCCTTCATCATGTCGATGGTCCCTGCGGCGTGCAGATTGACCATATCCACATCCAGCCTGGAAAGGACCGCCATCGCCTTCTCCACTGTATTGGGAATATCGTGGAGCTTTAAATCCAGGAACAGCTTATGTCCTCTTTTCTTGATTTCTTTAATAATTTCGGGTCCTTCGGCATAATACAGCTCCATGCCCACCTTTACATAAAGTTTTCTCCCTGTAAACTTATCCAAAAAGCTCAGGGCTTCTTTGCCGCTTTTAAAATCCAGGGCAACGATTACATCTTTTCCCATCATTTACCTCCTCTACTCTGCGATTCCTATAATATCTTCCAATCGATCGATTCCCAGTTCTTCTAAAAGAAGCGGAAGTTCTTCGATGATTTCTTTACATGCGTAAGGGTTTACCAGGTTTGCTGCCCCCACCTGAACTGCTGTGGCCCCGGCCATCATCATTTCAACTACATCCCGTGCCGAAGAAACGCCGCCCATACCGATTACCGGAATATTTACCGCTTTAGCCACCTGATAGACCATTCTCACGGCGATCGGGAAAATAGCCGGGCCGGAAAAGCCTCCCATCTTATTGGCGATCACCGGCTGCCGTCTCTTAATATCAATGCGCATTCCCAGCAAAGTGTTAATCAGGCTCAGCCCATCCGCACCCGCTTCTTCACAGGCTCTGGCGATGGAAACAATATCCGTTACATTGGGGCTCAGTTTGATGTAGACCGGCTTTTTCGTCACGGCCTTGACTGCTTTCGTTACCTCAGCTGCGCTTTCCGGCAGCACACCGAAAGCCATCCCTCCGTCATGGACATTGGGGCAGCTGACGTTTACTTCAATGATTCCCACCTGCTGCTGCCGGTCCATAGCCTCTGCGCATTTGGCATATTCCTCAATGGAGAACCCGCTTACATTGGCGATCACCGGCTTTTTATAGATTTTTGCCAGCTCCGGAAGCTCTTTATTGATTACTGCTTCCAGTCCCGGGTTCTGCAGACCTACGGAGTTAATCATTCCCTGGCTGCATTCGGCGATCCTTGGCTGGGGGTTGCCGAATCTTGGATCTGCTGTAGTCCCCTTGAAGGAAATGGAACCCAGTATGTTGATATCATAAAACTCTGTGTATTCCTTGCCGTAGCCGAAGGTACCGCTGGCCGGTATTACCGGATTTTCCAGGGTCAGACCACTGAGCCTCACTCTTGTATCTACCATAGAATTTCCTCCTTTTCCAGCACTGGGCCCTCCTTGCAGATTCTCTTCGCTCCGTATTTTGTCTGGCAGCTGCATCCCATACAGCCTCCGAACCCGCAGGCCATCCGCGCTTCAAAGCTGAATTGTCCATTCTCCGCCTTATCCCAGACGGCTTTCAGCATGGGCTCCGGTCCGCAGGCGCACACGTAGCCGGGATTCTTCGTCGCATCTGTCACAAAGCCTTCTATTCCATAACTTCCATTGGCCGTAGTTACCTTTACATCCACGCCCAAATCCTTAAATTCCTTTTCGTAAAAAATTTCTTCGCTCTTATTGAATCCCAATATCACTTCCGGGGGCACTTTCCGATCAAGCAGAGCTTTCGCCAGCCCGTACATGGGCGGAATTCCCACGCCTCCGCCGATCAGCAGAGGGCGCTTTTCCTTGGCTCCTGCTTCAATCTTGTCCAAATCGTAGCCGTTTCCCAGCGGTCCCAGGATGTCCAGCTCCTGCCCCGGCGCCATCCGCGCCATTCTTTCCGTACCCTCTCCAACAACTTTGTAGATAATCGTCAGTTGGTTCTGATCCCAGTCACAGATGGAGATCGGCCGCCTTAAATAAAGGCCTTCTATCTTTATATTGACAAACTGTCCCGGAGCCTTAATGGAGGAAGTATCCCCCTTCAGCTTCATTTCATAAATATCACTTCTCAGCGCCCTATTGGATTGTATCTTATATATGCTTGTTTTCATAAACTTTTTCTCCATTTACAAAGGTAGCAACGGTTTTTCCCGTGACTTCCATGCCCTCAAAAGGCGTACTGCGCCCTTTGGACAGAAACTCTTCAGGATTGACCCGGTAACTGTCCTCGAGGTCCAGAACTGTCAGGTCCGCAACCTGTCCCTCCTGCAGGAAGCCACCTTCCATGCCAAAGATCTGACGCGGCGCCACTGCCATGAGATGAATCAGCTTTTCCAGGGACAGTTTACCGGTCTTGACCAATGCCGTATAGAGCACCGGAAAGGCTGTTTCCAGTCCCACAATCCCAAAGGCGCTTCCGGTCAGTCCGCGGCTCTTTTCTTCCTGCCTGTGGGGAGCGTGGTCTGTGGCAATCACATCGATGGTCCCGTCCAGCAGACCTTCGATCAGTGCCTCTCTGTCCTCAGCGGAACGGATCGGCGGGTTCATTTTAAAGCGCCCGTCTTCCTGCAGATCTTCATCGCAGAATATCAAGTAATGTGGTGTTGTCTCACAAGTAATTTTCACGCCCTCCGCCTTCGCCTGGCGAATCAAAGCAACTGTCTCTTTAGTTGAAATGTGGCACACATGATAACGGGCACCCGTTTTTTTGCAGAGCTCGATATCCCGTTTTACCTGCCCCCACTCGCTTTCTGAGCATATACCTTTATGTCCGTGTTTTTTCGCATAGCTGCCATCGTGAATATAGCCACCATCCAGCAAAGTCTCGTCTTCACAGTGAGCAACAATGATTTTATTGAGCGCTTTCGCCTTTATCATCGCTTCTTCCATAAGTTCTCCGGTCTGAACGCCCTTTCCATCATCGGAAAAAGCGATTACCTGGTCCTTCATAGCCTCCATGTCGGAAAGCGCGCCTCTGCCGTTTTGTTCCTTGGTAATGGTCCCATAAGGATAAACTTTTATTACTGCGTCCCTTTCAATAATATCCAGCTGCTGCCGCAGTGCTGACGCTGTCGATGGCACCGGATTCAGATTTGGCATCGCACAGACAGCCGTATAACCGCCTCTGGCAGCCGCCATTGTCCCTGTTTTGATGGACTCTTTATAAAAAAAACCAGGTTCCCGAAGATGTACATGAACATCAACTAAACCTGGAATTATGAAGAAAGAATCACAGTCAATCCTTTCATCATATCTATCAAAATGGGAAAGAGACAAGCGGCCGTCAATAACAAAAACGTCCCTTTTCTCGAATCCATTGCCTGTGAAAATATTTCCGTTTTTCAGTAATGTTTTCATACCTTTTCCCTTTCTTTTGTTTTAGCCTAAATCTTCGATAGTATACCATACCGCTATTTAGACGTCAATAGGCAGGACAAATCTTTTTTCTTTTCCCTGACACTTCCATCAAGACAATCTCATCGCCTTTGTCTGGGCAATAAAAAAGAGAAACTGTTTTCGCAGTCTCTCTTTTCAAACCGGCAACGTCCTACTTTCCCAGGCAGTCGCCCGCCAAGTATCATCAGCGCTAAGGAGCTTAACTTCTGTGTTCGAGATGGGAAC
>NZ_JANFXK010000205.1 GCF_024459955.1 Anaerovorax odorimutans | reverse complement strand
CCAACTATTAAAAAGCAAAGAACAAAAACACTATCAATTAGGTAAGCAATTAAAAAGATACTGGAAACTTCTTCAAAAAGATGAACGCAAGCTTGATTATACTCGACGCCTTTGGCGACCTGGCTTCAAAGCTCATTTAACAGAGACCGATATTGTGGATCGCTTACTGAAAGGGAGCCCTGCTTTGCGTGTAGGCTATCAGTTATATCAAGACTTTCTTTACGCTGTAAAGGAACG
>NZ_JANFXK010000204.1 GCF_024459955.1 Anaerovorax odorimutans | reverse complement strand
GGAACAGGAAGAGGCTTCTGCACCGTCATGGCAGTATATTATCGAGGGATGTAACGTAGTTCAGTAATTGTATAAAGTAATTCTAAAAAATAAATCCGAAAGAAGATATCTTCGGAAAATGAAAACAGAGCCGTCTTCGGACGGCTTTGTTTATAACATTAAATGTTTTTTAAGCGGAATACCGCTTTGTTCTATGAGGATTTCATGAGGAAATGAGAAAGATACGGCAGGAGAGAA
>NZ_JANFXK010000203.1 GCF_024459955.1 Anaerovorax odorimutans | reverse complement strand
CAAAAGAAAAATTGGAATATTTGAAAGAGCTTGGGGTTAATACTATATGGTTGGCTGGAGTGACACAAGGAAGTGAGTTCTTTTCTGGGTTTTGGACAGTTTATGCTATGGTTACACCAGAATATCCAGATGAAGAGCTGGGAAGTGTCGAAGAACTAAAAGAACTGGTGAACGAGGCTCATAAATTGGGGATTCGTGTTATTGCAGAAGCAGTGACACATGGTGTGATTTTCGAGAG
>NZ_JANFXK010000202.1 GCF_024459955.1 Anaerovorax odorimutans | reverse complement strand
CAAATTGATCCTTTACACCATGTGTACACGTGCGATGCATGAATTGACCCTTTTTACCTCCAATAATGAAAGTCCTTTGTTAAACAATATGGATATTTCATCTTATGAGAAAAAAGTACTGTAAGTAAAAAGACAACTGCTATCATTAATGTTAGCAGTTGTCTTTTTATTTACAATAATAATTGCAGAAAAAGTAATTCAATCATTTAAGGTCATTTATTCTATATATAAATCCAAA
>NZ_JANFXK010000201.1 GCF_024459955.1 Anaerovorax odorimutans | reverse complement strand
TGTCATTCTCCTTACTACAGACCCGCCTGAAAGTAGACACATCATCATCAGTAAGCTTTGACAAAAAGCATTGAGTAGCTAACTCTTCTATGCAATCTATAGCTGTTTTATAAGGCATTCAATGGACAGATTGAGGTTTTTGAAACATACTAGTGAAATTAGCCTTAATCCCTTCTCGAAGTTAATCATGCATTATGGTGTAAAAAATGCAACTCGCGTTGCTCTACTTTTTCCCGAA
>NZ_JANFXK010000200.1 GCF_024459955.1 Anaerovorax odorimutans | reverse complement strand
AAAGGCGATTCTGATTTCTTAGTTGGATTATCGGCATTGTCATCTACATCGAATACAGTAAAGACGGTTAGCAGACCGTTGGATATCGTACTGGTAGTAGACACGTCAGGTTCTATGGAAAATTCACCGCATATGGGAACTAGGCCTGAGAGTGAGCGATATCGATATGAAGAGATATATGCAGGAAATCTTAGTGAAACAGAAGATCAAGAATATTACACAAAGGATGGAGGCAAAAT
>NZ_JANFXK010000199.1 GCF_024459955.1 Anaerovorax odorimutans | reverse complement strand
ATATGACGCAGTTTAACACGCCGGGGCTTGTCAATCTTTTCGGTACGGCGACCAGTGATATTGGGCAGATGGTACTGGGGGAAATTGCAAGTACGGCCAGAAAACAGCAAAGAGAAGAAAAAACTGTTCGTACCTTTGCAAGAACGAAGCCAGAGGAATACAATCAAACCATACCAAACGACAGGACAAAAGAAAGGAGCCAGAGCCATGATGAAACTCACATACAGCAAACAGGGCGA
>NZ_JANFXK010000198.1 GCF_024459955.1 Anaerovorax odorimutans | reverse complement strand
ATATGACGCAGTTTAACACGCCGGGGCTTGTCAATCTTTTCGGTACGGCGACCAGCGATATTGGGCAGATGGTACTGGGGGAAATTGCAAGTACGGCTAGAAAACAGCAAAGAGAAGAAAAAACTGTTCGTACCTTTGCAAGAACGAAGCAAGAGGAATACAATCAAACCATACCAAGCGACACGACAAAAGAAAGGAGCCAGAGCCATGATGAAACTCACATACAGCAAACAGGGCGA
>NZ_JANFXK010000197.1 GCF_024459955.1 Anaerovorax odorimutans | reverse complement strand
GCGTACTGTCTTTTTCAAAGATCAGCGCCACATTTTTCCCTCTGTGATGATCGACAAGTATCCCTTTTTTCTTCTTTTCTTTTAATTCTGCGGCAAGGTCCAAAAGATAAATGATCTCTTCCGGTGTAAAATCTTTCAGTGTCAAAAAATGTCTTCCTTTTAAATCCATTGTCTTATCCTCTCTTTTCATTTATTTTTTATCTGTATTTATTTACTTTCAATTATTCACATTTGTTTTCA
>NZ_JANFXK010000196.1 GCF_024459955.1 Anaerovorax odorimutans | reverse complement strand
GTGCGGTAGAACAACCCAGAAAGACAAGGCAAACTTCTTCCAAACCTCCTACGCATCTGCTCAGGAAACGGAATACATATTACTACTCTCTAAAGATCTCGGTTTTTTGCCTGAGGTGCATTACACAGAGGTACTTGAAATGGTGGTAGAAGTGAAGTCAATGATGTCAAGTTTGATCAAAAAGGTAAAAGCGATAGCGAATGAAGGCTGAAAACTCTCAACTCTCAACTCTCAACTCTCA
>NZ_JANFXK010000020.1 GCF_024459955.1 Anaerovorax odorimutans | reverse complement strand
TTATAATGTATCTGCGGGCAAGTTGGTAGAGTTTCGATTCATTTTCACTGGTTTCACAAAAAAATATAAAATTAAGCTTTACATATCATACGGTTTTATTGTATAATAGTCTCCGGCGACAAAATAAGCGCCATTAGCTCAGCTGGATAGAGTAGCGCACTACGAATGCGAAGGTCTGGGGTTCGAATCCCTAATGGCGCGCCAAATAAAAAAGCAATCTTACGGGCCGTAAGATTGTTTTTTTATTTGGTGTGCGCAGGAATCGGGGGATTCGAACCCGAAAAGGCGCGAATGTTAAGCGAATCCGCCCCGCGGGCGGATGAGTAATGAGCGGTCCAAGCCGACTGTAAGAGGAGGCGCAGGACGGCAGTCGCCCCCGCGGCTGCGTAAATCCCTAATGGCGCGCCGTTAAAAGGTACAAGCATTGAAATACAGCTATTGTTAGAAGGATCAAAACTCAAATTATACTTTTTACAGAAAGAAAAAATACACCTCATTGTAAAACTCTTGGGAATAGACTTTTAGCAATAAATATGGTAAAATCATACCATATCGAGAAAGGAGTATAAACCTATGACAGACAACGAATTACTATTATCTATTTCTGAACTGTTGGACAAAAAATTGAAACCCCTCGATGATCGAACAAAACAGGTTGAACTGCTCCTTGAGCAGGATATTATACCCAGACTTCAAAATATTGAATCATGCTACACATCTACATATCGGAGATACGCTGTGAGTTCGGAGGAATTGGACGCATTAAAAGCAGATATGGAAATCATTAAAAATGTGATTGCTGAACACAGTAAAAAACTAAAAGAAATTTCATAACTAATGTTAACAAAATCAAAAACAGTATGGTGTCATGTCATACTGTTTTTTCTAAGGATTCTTCATTACCCCGACTTTTAATAAGCCGTCGGAAAAAAGTCGGAACAGCTTATTGAATTGCTTATACGTATTAAGAGGTGAATGTTCTTACATTTACGGGAAACAGTTTTCAAGTTTTGGTAATGCCGCCGAGGCAGAGACTGCCGTTTATGATGCTTGTTCAGTATGTTTTTAAGGAGGGAAAATTATGATTGGTTGGGTGATTACTTTTCTATTGGTTCGTCACGCATTACGCAATCAAAACAGAAAATATAAAGTAACTATAATGAGTTCCTGTGCCGTTATCGTTTGGGGAGGACTAAGTATAGTGCAATCCATAATTAAGACATCTCGCGAACTGCCTTCTGAGCCAGTCACATTCAACAGTATTGCCCTATTGGGATTTGTTTTATTCACCATCATTACTATTGGCGCTTCTTATCTTTATGATATAAAAAGGATCAAAAAATCCGCTGCCATTATTATATTGATTTTGTGCATAATAGGCTTTCCTTTGTTAACTACTTTGTCTAAACCACCCTACTTGGAAAGTATATTTAACTATAACTGGACAGGTTTTCTGATCAATACAATTATACCATTTGCTGCATTTTGCATAGTGCCTATATTGTATCGTTTCTTTGTTATTAAAAAACCAATCCAAGAACCACTTCAAGCATTGTTCATATGTGCAATATGGGTCATTGTCGTTTTATTTATCCTTTACAATATACCCCTATTTAGACTCGACTTCAAACTTGCTATTTTATGCGGCGTGCTAATATTTTTACTTATGATTTCTGGCCGTGATCGCTCTACCAAAAAGGAAAATCTTCCATTGCTGCAAGAGTTAAATGATAATACTGTCGAAAAAACACCTCCAAGTTTAGATACGAAAAACGACAGTAATCAAAAAAAAGAAGTAAAAATCGGTTCATTTACTATAACTAAGCAATCATCAAAAAAGCCCAAATCAAAATTAGCAATTATATTAAGTATTATCTGTATTGTTTTGATTACAGGTTTAGGGTATTTATACAATCAAAACCAACATCTCAAAACATCGCTCAATGATATGGAGGCAACATATGATGATCTTTCCTCCAGATATTCAAAGGTCACCAAATACAAAGGTATCGCCGAATTCTATTTGGATAATGCTGTTATAATCAAAGATGGTGACAAACATTATCATAGAATGGATTGCCCTAAGCTTGGTTCTGAGTATAGTTACCAAATACATAATATTGAAGCAGCAAAAGGAAACGGATATAAGAAGTGCCCTTACTGTTTTGGTCTGGGTGCTGACGAATATGCGGATAAAGAATTAGGATCATATGCATTTGACGCTGCTATGGATGACTTAATTAAACAAAAATAGCCCCTCATTTCACAAGGGCAAATCTGCATGGCGCAGCCAAAATTCGCACCCGCATTGTATTATGGAGGGCCTGGAATATTATAAAGCTGGGTATTTTTATACCCGGAAAGGAAATGATACGATGAAAAACCTAAATGGTTACGGCAGCATCAATAAGATGGAATTAATGAAACAGAATATGTTTTTACGACAGCAACAGGTACCCTACTCGACCGCCGTAATACGCAAAGATCCCTTGACCGATTCTATAAAAAGAATGGAATTGAAAAAAAATTTTCATACCTATAGAGCAACTTTCTGTACAAATCTATGCAAAGCAGCCGTAAGATTGCTTTTTTATTTGGTGTGCGCAGGAATCGGGGGATTCGAACCCGAAAGGGCGCGAACGGCTGCAATAGTAATTTTCATTTGGATAAAATGTATGGGTGACAAAGATAAAAGGTTATAAGGAGCAAATATGTTATTTAAAATAATTGAAATCAGCTATGGCTGGTCTGAAGTTGATTTTAACAGACGCTGGTCTCTTCTTAATTCGGATTATTTGGAATGCGATGCACCATGCAATCTTATCGAAGCATTATGTAACTTGTTAGAAAAAAAAAGCTAAGATACAATGGCTTTGCTGGCAGGATGACCCTGGCGCGCAGATACTAAAATTAGAACGACGAGGTAAACGGCTTATTGTAGAAATATATACGACCCCAAAAGATTCGCAGGAATTGGATTTCAAGGGCAGCGGATTAGCCGGCGAAATAGAAGAATGTGTCTACCGTACAGAAGATAATTTAATGGAAGCGGCCAAAGCTATATTTTGGGAGTTCGCATTATATCAAAACGGAAACGGTGCCATTATCTATGAGCAGCACTGGGGGGGATTTCCCTTCTAACAGCTTTTTTAGATTGGAACAATTATTAGGTGTTGACGTGCGCAACGGAAATTGTGATTGATTTCTCACCAAGCCTATCGCCAAGTTTTTACTAATCTAACACTGCCGGGCCAGGAATTAAGTCAGATGCATGGAGAAAATGTATTATTTTAACATTTGTGTTCCACTGGGACAATTTTTGCTTCTATGCCCACACAAACCGGTCGCAAATCGGCTGACGCACAAATAAACCGCAACCAGCATGCGGTCATATTTCCCACGCAGAACATATGATATACTTATTGGACAGCCTGGAATTTATGGAGGTGCAAAAAATAATGGAATACAAAATTAATGACAAAGAGCTCAACGCTTCAAAGTTTATCCCCTTTGTCAACAGAATATGGCCGGGAGATTATGATCCGGACAAAACACAGACCGCCTTATCGAAAACATTGAATATAACCGCTTACGATGATAGGAAGCTTGTGGGCTGCCTGCGGGTTCTTACGGATGGTTATTATTTTGGAACCATTACAGAGCTGCTCGTTCTTCCGGAATATCAAAAACAAGGAATTGGCAGCAATCTTCTCCAGCTTGCCAGAGACAATACTCCAACTATGCTCTACTTTGGCGCACAGCCGGGTGTAGAAGCATTCTATGAAAAAAACGGATGCCAAAAGGGATTACAATCCTACACAATAAAAGCAGACACTTAAAATTCCTATAACCTATAATATGAATACGTGCCCTGTGGTATACTTAGCATACAAACCGGAAGCCGGATGTAATCATGTTGCAGGATATATATTAGTGCGCTGAACTTGGATACTGCGGAGGGTAAGAAATGAAAAGACAAAAATATAGATTGCACACCACTATGCAATCAATACTGTGTCATGGGGCTAGATATTCATTCCATGGTACAAGCTAACAGCGTAGATGAATACGAGTGTAGTTTGTGTGGTGCCTGCGTTGACATTTGTCCTAAAAAAGCGATTACCTATGGGGTAAAAAAAGCCTGTGAGAACAAATAAACAGGAGGATTAAAAGAAACAAAGATGAATAAAATATCACAATTTTATGAGATAATCAAAAAAGATATGAGTGTGACCCTCGCTACGGCATCCAAGCAAAGCGTTACAATGCGGTTGGTCAGCCCGGTGTATTATAAGGGCGATATTCTGATTTTCACCGACCCTGGTTCGCTGAAATATCAGCAGCTAAAGGCAAATCCTAATTGCTGCATTGCTGCCGGAACTTTTTTTGCAGAAGCTGAAGCGGAGTTTTTAGGAGCAACCATGTTAGACACCAATAAAGAGCCGCGAGAGGTTTATTGCGGCAAATTTCCCGGCGCATTCGACGAAAGCATTGCTTTTGGCGGCAGAAATGCAGAATTTGTACTGCTCAAGCCAACTAGATTAAAGGGCTGGGCTTTTGAAAATGACGTTCCAACTTCCGATGGCGTACCGACAATTCCATTTGAAATTAACATTTGATCGGGGCTTTTTGATTTGTTCTCAGAATGTAATGAGATCATATACATCACTGGCGGCAACACCTTTTATTTTCTGCATGAATACAGGATTGCCAAGGAAACACTAAGATTTAATGAAAGGAATTTTTATGATACTGACTAGCAATGCGTTTGCAGAGGGCGAATGGATACCTAAAAAACATACCGCGAGAGGAGAAAACATATCGCCAGCTTTACATATTGAAGATATTCCTGCGGATACAACGTCGTTAATGATTACTTTGGATGACGCTTCCCATCCGTTATTTCCAAACTACAACCATTGGGTTATTTGGAATATCCCTGTATGTAGCGATATTCCAGAGTCAATTCCAAAGGGAGCAACTGTTTCTGAATTGTCCGGAGCACTTCAGGGAATGGCTTATGGAAAGCATTGTTATAAGGGCCCTAAGCCACCATTTAGGACAATACACAACTATACTTTTACAGTCTATGCCTTGAATAGTTTCATAGATTTACCTGCCTCATCTGTAAAAACCGATGTGTTAAAACAAGCTGCAAAGCTGATAGTGGGAACAGCTGCACTGACCGGGAAATTTCAAAGCCGTAGAAAAGAAACCGATCAGGCTTAGAAAGCATTAATTTATGGAGGTACAAAAAAATGATAGTAGAACAATTCGTTATGGCCTACCAAGTTGAACAAGACAGAATCCGCGCTTTACTGCCCGATGGTTATGAATCCTTGCGCCCTGTGCTTCGAATAAACGCAGAAATCCGTGGAGAGGATACATACATAGAGTTTAACACTCCTGTTTCTGCTTTTGGAAAAAACGGGTGGCTGAATATCGACCATTGGAAAAGCCCGGAGACAAACATATCCTATATAAGAGATGGAAAATCCGTAACCTTTACCACCCCCTTTCTTGAAATTACCTATACGGGCGTCGGCATTGAAGGCCGCTGCCCTGCTGAAAAAAATAACGACGGGTGTTTCTTCATCGATGAGGAAACGGTACTTGTACCTCCCGAGAAAATCAGCAGCAACAAAGAATTCTGCGATTGCACCTTTGCCTGGAAATTTGCCGAAGGCGATGCCCACGGGGTCAGCATTGGAGGGAAAACGTTACCCGCCGTACCGACAGCCCCTGTCAAGGTTTACGAAAAGCAAAGGTTGACTGCCGCCGCAGCCGCCCATATTGAGTGTGAACAGATGCTGGGGCAATATAAAGTTATATTTGAGCGATAAGATACATTTTACATTTAGGAGAAAAATACGCATGAATCAAGCAAACACCACAGAATTGCAAGTAAGCAAAAAGATAGGAATTCGCAATGAGAGCGAGTCCGATTATAGAAAGGTAGAAGAAATCACAAGGAAGGCTTTTTATAATTTGTATGTTCCAGGATGTGTTGAACACTATTTAGTTCATATTATGCGTCAGCACAAGGACTTTCTGCCGGAATTGGACTTTGTGGTTGAAGTTGACGGTCAGGTTGTCGGAAACATCATGTATACGAAAGCAAGGCTGATAGATGAATCCGGGGAGGAAAAAGAGATTCTCACCTTCGGACCTGTCTGCATTTTGCCGGAATACCAGCGAACAGGCCTTGGGAAAATGCTTATGGAATATTCCTTTAAGCGAGCGGACCGGCTCGGCTATGATACAATTGTAATCTTTGGCAATCCCGGCAACTATGTAAGCCGTGGTTTTAAAAGCTGTAAAAAACATAATGTCTGTCTTGAAAACGGGACCTACCCTGCCGCAATGATGGTAAAAGAACTCAAGCCGGATGCGCTTCATGGGAAAAGATGGGTTTATCATGGCAGCCCGGTCATGGAGATTGACGAGCAAGAAGCAAAGCGCTTTGACGAAACCTTTGAAAAACTGGAGAAAAAATTCCAGCCAAGCCAGGAAGAATTTTATATTCACAGTCACGCTTTTATAGAATGACGATGGCCATATACGAACTCCGCATTTATCCATTATCACCACGCCGTTTCTCTTCCCTGCCCCTCAGCAGTCCAAACTGAATTGTCACGCAGGTGAACAAAAGCAGCAAAATCGGATAAAAAGAAAACCGCATGATTTCCAGGTAAGTGACTCCCCCGTACTGCTGCGCCAAAAGCACGCCGCTGTCATGGGGCATCAGCATCAATATTATGCACGAAAAAATATCCAGCAGGCTCGCCAGGCGCTTCGGAGGAATGCGATATTTTTCTCCCAGCTCCTTAGCAACCGGCGCCGTGATAATGATCGCCACCGGATTGTTCAGTGTGGTTCCCGACAATGCCATGCAAGTCAGGGAGATCAGATATTCGCAGCTTTTCCTTGTTTTTATTCTGCGGGTCATTGCCTGAAACAGCCAATTGAGTCCGCCGTAATACTTAATCAGCTCAATCAGCCCTGCGATCAGCATGGAAAACACAGCAAGAAAAAACATATCCTCCATACCTGCTCCAATGGCCCTGGTCCATTCAAAAAACGTAATGGTTTCCATAGCAATTCCGATGATCCCGGTCATCATAATTCCGATCAGCAGCACAAAAAAAACGTCCAGTCCCGCAATTGCAGTTGCCAAAACCGTCACATAGGGCAGCACTTCCACCATATGATACGAAAGTCCCTGAGGATCTGCCGCACTGCTTGCGCCGCCTCCCAATATCCCATAAAGAACGATCGTAATCACCGCCGCAGGCAAAGCAATCAACAGATTCATCTGAAATTTATCCTTCATCTTCGCCCCCACGCCCTTTGTGGCACAGATGGTGGTATCCGAAATCATCGACAGGTTGTCGCCGAAATAGGAACCGGCTATCACCGCAGCCCCCGCCATTGCCACATCTAACCCCGCTCCCCGGGCCACCGCGACAGCGACAGGGATAAACGCAACCTGGGTACCCATGGAAGTCCCGATGCAGGTTGAAATAAAGCAGGTTACGATAAAGATTCCTGGTATCAGGAAATGATGGGGAATCAGCGTAAGCCCCATGTTTACAATGGATTCCTTTCCGCCCATGGCTTCCGCCGCAGAGGAAAAACCGCCGGCCAGCAAAACGATAATGCCAAGGAGCATGACTCCGGGACTGCCTGCGCCTTTGCAATAGATATCAAGCTTTCGGCCAACCGGCGTCTTTCGTTCATAAAAAATCAGAGCCGCTGCGATCGCCGCCAGAACCGCCACATATCGGGGCATCTCTTCAAAAGGGCTTTCCCTCCCCATAATTGTAAAAACCACCCCGCAACCAACATATAGTCCCAGAAAAATCAGCAGCGGCAGGAACGCCCAGGCTTTGTAATCCTTGCTGCATCCTTCATCCATATTTCCATCCCCCGAATTTGATAAAATAAACCGTTCAAGCATCTTCAAATTATTATAGTTTTCCTTTTAGACACCTTCCGATATTTTGCCATTAATTCCTGCATCTCATACGCCGCGCCGACTAAAGTTCCGCAATTTGTTTTCGCCTTCGCACAATCAGCCGTCAGGAAAAAGACAAAACCTGTGGGACATCGGATTTACATGTGGTATACTCAACTTATTAAAATAGTGTGTATTGAAATTTTAAGGAGGAAAGTCGTTATGAAAAATAACAGAAACGCATTTTTTGTGTTGGCCGGATTATTCTCGCTGGTTTTTATTCCACAGATCGCCTATGCCGATTCTTCATGGTATTGGATATCAAAGCAGCGCCCTTTCGATCTTCTGCCCTGGGTTGCTCTGGCAACTATTGCAATTGAAGCCCTTGCGATAAACTTTATTCCAAAGACAAAGCAGTTTTTTAAAACGCTTGGTATCGTGATAATAGCAAACCTGATATCCTTTGTGATCCCTTACTTTATTGAATACCTCAGCCAATCCTGGTACGGATCGTGGGACGCCATTTTAGATTCAGGCCCTATATACAACGTCAATCTTCTTTTTCTGATACTGACCCTTGCCGCCGAAACACCAATTGTATATAACGTTCTCAAGCGTTATGTCAGCAAGGAAAAAGTCTTGTTGTGGACAATTATTCTGTCAAATATTGTTACGACGATCATGGTTTTGGTCATAGAACACACCTTATGTTACGGCGCATGGGCATGACAATTCGGAAGCTTCTGTGATATACTCCTTTTATCACCACAGGAAAGGTTATAGGGTAATAAAATTGAACGACATGAGAACGAACGAATTGATTGCAAACTTAGATAAGCTGCACACAACAGAGATGGGAATTACGCGAATCAAACGAAACCTTTCTTTGGACACCGACAATGTTGTCAGCTGGTGCAGAGAAAAAATCACTGACCCCGAAAGCCTCATATTCAGGAAAGGTAAGAACTGGTATATCAATGCGGAGGACTGCCAGATTACAGTCAATGCTCACAGCTACACCATCATCACTGCCCATAAATTCGGCAGCGCTTCCATAAAAACTCCAAAGGGTATCAGGTTTTAAGCTTTGATTTGCCGGAGCATGGGGACAGAAAAAACGAAGCCACACCCTGCAAAGTTCAAAACTGTGTAAAAGACCTGGCCGCTGTCATGGAGTACGCCAAACAGAGATGGCCGCGGATCAGCCTGTTCGCAGTCAGCATGGGTGCTTATTTCAGCCTGCTGGCCTATGGCAGCGAACCCTTGGAACACGCCTGGTTTCTTTCGCCCGTAGTGGACATGGAACGCATAATCGACAACATGCTATGCTGGTTTCAGATCACGGAAGAGCAATTGAAAAGTGAGCAGACTATCCCCACTCCCATCGGACAGACCCTTTACTGGGATTACTATTGCTATATAAAAGAACATCCCATAAAGCATTGGAATGTACCGACCAACATTCTATATGGGAGCAAAGACGATATGTGCGAAAAGGACATCATCTGCCAATTCAGCCGGCAATTTTCCTGTCAGTTGGAAATTGTAGAAGGCGCAGAGCATTATTTTCACACGCCGACCCAGCTGCAGACTCTGAGCGCATGGCTGGAAAAAACGATGCAGCTCCCGTCCGCTAAATAATTTAAAGGAATCAAATATGAATAATAGCAAGCTATTAAACTACATGAAGAAAAAGCCCAAGCTTTACGAAGAAAGCTCCTCTGCTTTTTGGGATGATGAACACATTTCCAAACAAATGCTGGAAGCTCATTTAAACCCGGACATGGATGGAGCTTCAAGGAAGCATGCTTTCATCAGGAGATCCGTAAACTGGATCGTCCAATATTGCAATGGGGGAGATGGAAAAAAGCTTTTGGACCTGGGCTGCGGCCCCGGTCTTTATACGGAATTATTCGCAGGCGAAGGCTTTTATGTAACAGGAATTGATTTTTCCCAGCGTTCTATAAACTATGCCAAACAGCGTGCGGCAGAAAATCAAAAAAACATCCGCTACTACTGTCAGAACTATTTAGACATCGATTACACGAATGAGTTTGATGTGATTACGTTGATTTACTGTGATTTTGGAGTTCTGCCTCCTGAAGACAGGATTGTCCTATTGAGAAAAGTCCATAAAGCACTGAAGCAGGACGGAATTCTAATTCTCGATGGCTTTACCCGCTTATTTCTTGACACCTTTGAAGAAGAAAACACTGTTCAGTATCTGGAACACGGATTTTGGGCTGCAGAGCCCTACACGGTAATCCAAAGGAATTCGCTTTATGGCGATACTGCAAATACACTGGAGCAATATCTGATAATCACAGAGACGGGCTGTAACTGCTATAATCTTTGGAACCAGGTATACTCGCCGGAGTCTCTTGCAACTGAAATCGAAGCCGGCGGCTTTCGCAAAATTGAATTCTTTGACGATGTGGCAGGAAAGCCTTTTAGCGGACAGTCGGAAACAATCTGCGTTGCAGCGCGAAAATAAAAGGAGATCCCTATGACAAAATTAGCCGTTGATATTATAAAAATGGATGAACAGATCCTTTATGGATTGTGGAAAAAATCCAATGACAAAACGATTTCACGGGACATAGATACGCTCTCCGAAGCATATCATTCCGCCGTAGCTCTATCTCAGGGCAGCGTCCTGCCCTATTTTGTTTTATCAAAAAATTACGATGAGAAAACCAAAAATTTCGAGCTGTTTATTGGCAGCACCTTTGAGCATGAGAGCTTGCAAAATCTCCTCCTCCCTGCCGGTGAATACGCAAAAATTACAGTCAGGCCGAAGCTGGGACTTCTCTGGGGAGCCTCCATCGGCCAGGCAAAAAGATATTTCTATACAAAATGGCTTCCTGAAAGCGGGTATCAGAGTTTAAACATGGAGTACGAACTTCATACTGAAAGGAGCAAGGGAAATCACCCTGCCATTGATATTATTTTTGCGATCCAACAGGAGATAAAATAATGGACAAGCGACCTGAGCTGAATAAATCTTTAGACAAAGAAACGTTTCTGAACTTCTACTATTTGAAAGAAGAGTTGGCAAGTTTTTGCAGAGAAAATGGTTTGCCTGTTTCCGGCGGGAAACTCGATCTGACTGACCGCATCGCGCATTACCTGGACACAGGAGAAGTTTTGCGGCCTAATTCGACCTCAAAGACAATCTCAAAATCAGATACTGCTAAAATTACGGAAAGCACGCCCATAGAGTCAAATTTCGTGTGTTCGGAAAAGCACCGTGCTTTCTTTAAAGAGAAAATCGGCCAAAGCTTTACTTTTAATGTCGCTTTTCAGAAGTGGCTGAAAGCTAATGAAGGAAAGACATATAGCCAGGCAATTGAAGCATATGCGCAGATATTAGAGGATAAAAAGAAAAAGAAAACGGTGATCGATAAGCAGTTTGAATACAACTCCTATATCCGGGATTTCTTTGCGGATAACGAGGGCCGCCCTTTGGATGAGGCCATTAAATGCTGGAAATACAAGAAAGGGTTGCCTGGACATAATCGATACGAAAAATCCGACCTTATCGCACTGTCACGAGTGTAAGTACAACTGTAAGTTTATGAGGTTAATCATGAAAAAAATATTAGTAATCGTTGGAAGCGGACGAAAAAACGGAAACACTGAGCAGCTGGCCGATGCCTTTATCAAGGGAGCTTCGGATGCCGGACACAAGGTAAAAAAAGTATTTCTGGGAAACAAAACCATCAACGGCTGCATCGGCTGTAATGCCTGCCGCTACGGAAAGCCCTGCATACAGAAAGACGATTTTAATCAACTGATCCCGGATATAAAGAGCTGTGATCTACTGGTCCTCGCGTCACCTCTCTATTTCTGGACGATTTCTGCAAAGCTCAAGGCCTTTATCGAGCGCTTTTATTGTATCGCAGAAGAAGACCCCAACCCGCCTCTGGGCCGCTATGAAAAATATCCGAAGAAAGATTGCGCCTTGCTCATGACGGCCGCCGATGATTTTTTCTGGACCTTCGAGCAGGCAGTCTCCTACTATCAGTTTGCTATAATCCGTTATATCGGATGGAACGATAAAGGAATGTTATTGGCCGGAGGCTGCGGCGACACCAACGGGAAACCCCGTATCAAGGAAACCGCGCACCTATCGGCAGCATACGAATTCGGAAAAAATCTTTATGATTAGGCGCCCTGCCGATTTCGCTTCAAACAGGATGTTCGGTGTCCGGAAAAAAAGAGTTGCAAGAGATCGGTATTGCGGCGCAAGCATAGCGCATAAAAAGGGAACAAATATAAAGGAGGGATATTATGTGGTTCGTTGTTTTTCTCGTCCTGCTGGCATTCACGTTCCTTTCATTGGGAGCATTACGAATGCCTTCCGCTCTTTCTCGCAGAACATTAATCGTTTTTTCGACTTTGCTTGTACTATCGCTACTGACCGCATGTCACTCTGAAGACCCGCAAAGGGAAGTTTCCAAAGTCCTCGGGCTGAATACTTCAAAGGGCGCATTGGCATACGTTTCCGATACACATGGCGGCTTTCACGGTGACGGAACAACCTATATAGAATTAACGTTTACGGATGAAAGTTTTGAAAATGCGCTTAACCAAAATTCCCAATGGCACCCACTGCCTTTAAGCGACAATCTGACTGCCCTTGTATATGGGGAAAAGGATGAACATGGATCAATAGGTCCCTATCTGACCGGCGATGACGGCAAGTCCCTTTTTCCGGCAATTAAAAACGGATACTATTTTTTCGAAGACAGGCAGTCCAATGGCAAGGACAGCCAAGACGATTCCGGAATCTTAAAACAGCCTTCATTCAACGTTACCCTTGCCATTTACGATATCGATACACGGACCCTGCATTTTTGCGAGTTTGATACTTAATGACATTAATCATACAACGGAACTTCCCTGGTTGACTTGGTGACCTTCTTCGTTTTATAGTTCAGTTTAAGAATCGTCTCTGTGATGGTATCGCCACTGTAGGGGCCGTCATATAATTCCACAAAATACGCGCACTTCTTGCCAAAATATAAGGGTGCGGCCTTTTTAATGGTTTTGACTGTTTTTAGAGATTTCCCCGACAAACTGCTGCTCTTCACTTTATAGATGCTGGATTTTTGGTTTGCCTCGCACAGATAATAAACCTTTTTACCGGACACCTGTGAATCTTGTGCTTTCTTCAGTTTTTTCGTTTTTTTAGTCTTTGCGTTATATAGATATTGGGTGTAATTTCCCCCATATCCCTTTGCGCCCGAAAAATATTTTCCATAGCTGCTGTTGGAATAAAACTTTTTCTTTGCGGTTCTGGTTTTCTTTTTTGATATATCGTAGCTGACTAAGTTAAATCCGGCATTGGGATTTTTTTTGCTGGCGCGGGCAGTATAATAAACGCTGCCGTTATAATATCCTGCCATACTCGAAAACCGGTCATCGACGGTTTTGATCTTCTTCGATTTCGCACCCTTCACATTGGTTTTGTAAATCGTCGTCTTCCAGGTATTAAAATCCAGGATCGCATAATAGATCGTACTGCCGTTTGTCACGAGCGCTCCCGCAAAGGTTTTGTTTGATTTGGCGCTTATCGACTTTAGGGTTTTCCGTTTGCCGCTGAGGGATTTGGCGCATACCAGCTTTTCGGTGCTGCCCTCGGTAGACCATATGTAATATTTGCCTACCTTTTCGCGGGGCGTCCCTCCTCCATCCGTATTTAAATACTGATAGGGCGTGCTGCTTTTCGCGAAAACCTGTTCTGCAGTCATCCCGGAGCAGACCCCAATTCCTGTAACGGTCACTGCCAAAACAAGCAGCATGCTAATAATCTTCTTCCGCATTTTCTATACAAACCTCCTGGCCTCTGAAAAAATACAAATCATACCCATATTATACACTATTTCCCATAAACGCAACAGCTTATCAGATATTTTCTGTTTTTGTGGGAATTCCGCTTTCACAGGGCACCCCGGTCTGACATTTCCCGCAGCCATACCGCGGAGCATAAGCCTCCTTTGTATAATCCATAAACTGGCCGCACGGCCGGTGTTCTTTTCCCTTTTCAAGGGAAATCGCGTCAGCCGGGCATCTTCCTATGCAGGCGCCGCAACCTGTGCAGTAATCGTACAGCCCTTCATATTCCCGCGGCAGAGGCTCGAATTCCAAATCCGTTATCAGGCTGAAAAGCCTCCCGGCAATTCCTGCTTTAGTAATCAATCCCCGGGACAGTCCGAAAGTTCCCAGCCCGCAGGTATATGCCACATGTCGCTCCGACCAATTGCTCGTAAATTCATAGTCCTGCATTTCCACACCCTTTGGCGATTCCGTTTTCCAAAACCGCTCATCCCAGGTCGGTACCAGCACCCTTCCGCCCAGCGCTTCAATTTTTTCTTTCAAATGGCCGCATACTTCTGTCAAAAAAGTTTGTCCTTCCACTCGTCCGTGAAGCCATTCCGGCGCCGGCTCACAGTTGTCCCCGGCATTGGCCCTTTTAATTTCCTCCGTATAGGGCAGAAACACCGACAGCACCGACTTGCCCTCAGGCATCCAGTCTCCAGGCAGCATAAAGTGCTCCCCGATCGCCTGCGGCTTTTTCAACTCCCGGAAAAGCGTATCCGTCACGGATGCCGCGCCCACCAGCGGAGCATCATAGATCCGCATTCCTGCCAATTCCCTGCTCAGCGCCTGCTCCTCATTTATGTAATTTCCCGCAGCCTGACGGACGAAATACGCTAATTCTTTTTTCACGGAATCTAAATCTTTCATTTTCCACCTCCAAGCAGAATTTAAATATCCCTTTCCAGGCTCCGAAAACTGTTTAAAAACCCGAAGAATCGGGAATTGCTAATAGTATTGACAGCGAAGATTGGAGAATATTTTATGTATGGAATTATTGCCGGCCTTTTTGTGATTCTGGCAAGCATCGTTGGCTCACTTGCCGGTCTTATCTTTAAAAAAATCACCCACCGCACCAACGATATGATCCTGGGCTTTGCCTCAGGCGTCATGCTGACAGCGGCCTTTCTGGGCCTGCTTCCCACTGCCTTTGAAACATTCCGGCCGCTTCCCCTTTTGGTAGGTGTTGCGGGCGTTTTCGCAGGGGCCATTCTGATCAGCGCCATCGATCGCTTCGTGCCTCACATTCATTTTGACAACGGTCATTTTAAAGAAAGTGAAACAAAAGGTCACGGCAGCCGGGTGCTCCTGCTCATCATCGCGATTGCAATTCACAATATTCCGGAAGGGCTGGCCACAGGCATCGTTTTCAGCGAGGGCCTCACTGACAGCGCTGTTATGGTCGCAGTCTCCATGATAATCCAAAAGATACCGGAAGGGCTCATTGTTGCCGTCCCGCTTCTGGGCATGGGCATGAAACGATCAAAAGCCCTTAAAATCAGCCTGCTCATCGCCTTCATGATGCTCCCCGGCATTGTGGTCGGCGTCCTTCTCGGCACCCTGCCGACTCTGCTTTCATCCTTTTTCTACGCCTTCACCTTTGGGGCCATTGTATATGTTGTCAGCGATGAGATTATCCCGGAATCCCATGAGCACGGCTATCAGAGAGCCGCAACATTTTCCCTGATCGCCGGGGTAATCATCGTCGTTCTCTTACAAAATATCTAAAGCGTTAAAATTCAAGCAGCCCTGCAAAAATTTCTCCAATGGGCTGATTGATCACCAGATCAGCCTTCTCATCGTACTGAGTCTGGGACTTGTTGATCAGAATCAGGTGTTTCCCCTGGAAATGCTCCACCAGTCCCGCCGCCGGATAAACGACTAAAGAAGTGCCTCCTACAATCAGTGTTTCCGCCTGCTTTATGGCGCTGATCGCTTTGTCCAGAACATCTCTCTTCACTTCCTCCTGATAAAGAACAATATCCGGTTTCACGATTCCCCCGCAGGATTGGCAAAGGGGAACACCGTCTGCCTCCAGCACATATTCCATGGAGTGGGATCGGTGGCACTTCATGCAGTAGTTACGCAGCACCGAGCCGTGAAGCTCAATGACATTCTTGCTCCCGGCCGCCTGATGAAGACCATCAATATTCTGTGTGATAATCGCTTTTACCTTGCCCTGGCGCTCCAGCCTTGCCAGAGCCCTGTGAGCCTCGTTGGGCTTTGCCTCCGGGTACAGCAGGTTTTTTCTGTAATATTCAAAGAACACCTCCGGCTTGCGGTCAAAAAACGGCCTGCAAATAATCTCCTCCGAAGGCCGCCCATATTCCGTCCAGGCTTTATAAATCCCCTCCTCCGACCGAAAATCAGGAATCCCACTTTCCGTAGAAACGCCCGCGCCTCCAAAAAACACGATATTATCGCTTTCCTCCACAATCTTAATAAACTCTTGATTTCTCATTTTCTCACCTCTGTCCATCTGCCGCGTTCATCCCACCGCACAAACTGCGCCATGGTGCGATTCAATGAACGCCTCCTCTCGGCAACGCCGCATCCAATCTATTGTGTTCATTATACCATGCAAGCCGCGTCGCAGCGTGATTCAATGAACGCCTCCTTGCGGCAACGCCGTCTCCAATCTGATGCGTTCATTATACCACTTGACAACCAATAATACCCGTGTTATTTTATATACATACCAAACGTATGTATGAAAAGGAGCCGGCAATGTCGAGAAATAAATACCCGGAAATCACCATAAATCGAATTCTCGATTCGGCCACAAAGTTGTTTTTGGAGAAAGGATATGAAAAGACAACCATCCAGGATATTGTGGACGATCTGGGAGATTTGAGCAAGGGAGCCATTTACCACCACTTTTCTTCAAAGGAAGACATCATTGAAGCCGTTGGAGAGCGCATGTTCAACAGCATCCACTTTGAAGAACTATTTAAAGGCCGCGAGGATCAGTTGGACGGTCTTTCTAAGCTGAAAGAAATCTGTCTCTACTGTATGGACAATGCCGATCAGCGTCAATGGATGGAAGCGATTCCCGATTATTTTCACAACCCGAAATTCTTAGCGCAGGAGGTCTATCAGTCGGCCAAGGAATCGGCCCCAATGCTGATTCCTTATATCGAGGAAGGGATCGCAGACGGCAGCATCACCGTAACACAGCCCAAAGAAGCCGCCGAAGTTCTTCTTTTACTTGCAAATATTTGGATCAACCCCCTCGTGTTTCGTGAAACAAAAGAAGCTTATGTCAGCAAAGTCCTGTTTCTGAAAACAATGCTGGAACAAATAGGGCTTCCTGTCATGGATGATGACGTACTGGAAGTCGTGCTTTCTTACCAGGAGCTATTGGAAGAATAAACAATTGTCTATATTTGCTGCCCTTCCGGGCGGCAGTTTTTTGGGATTATACATACCAAACGAATGTATGAAAGGAGATTTTATCATGAAGTTATTGAACCGCAACTTTACTCTGATTATGATCGGGCAGATCGTTTCTCTCTTTGGAAACGCAACCCTGAGATTCGCTCTGCCGCTCTATCTTTTGGACCGAACCGGATCCGCTTCCCTCTTTGGGGTGGTGCTGGCCTGCTCTTTTATTCCCATGGTGCTGCTTTCGCCTATAGGCGGAATTCTGGCCGACCGGGTCAACAAGCGCAATATTATGGTAATACTGGACTTTTTTACGGCGATCCTGGCCGCGTTTTTTCTGCTTTCAAACGGGCTGTTTTCACCGGAAGCCCTGGTTTTGATTGTCATGATGCTGCTCTCTGCCATCCAGTCTCTGTATCAGCCTTCTGTCCAGTCCAGCATTCCGTTTTTGCAGGAAAAGGAAAATTTGATGACAGCCAATGCGATCATCAATCAGATTTCGGCTCTGGCCAATTTGATCGGGCCTGTTCTTGGAGGCATTGTTTATGAAGCCTTCGGCATCACTCAGGTGGTAATCATCAGCGGAATCTGTTTTTTCCTCTCCGCGGTTATGGAAATTTTTATCCGCATACCGTATAACAAACTTCCCGGGGAAGGCAGCGTCATCTCCATTGTAAAGCAGGATATGGCGGACAGTCTCCACTATATTCACAGGGAAAAACCGATTATTCAAAAAGTAATCATCATCGTAGCGCTTTTCAACCTGGTGCTTTCTTCTATGATCATTGTCGGAGTACCTGTCATTATTAAAATCCATCTTGCTCTTTCCGGTCAGCTCTATGGCTATGCGCAGGGAATTTCAGCAGCAGGAGGCCTTCTGGGCGGCGTTTTGGTAGGGGTTTTCGCAAATAAACTGAACGTAGAGAAGGTTTGGAAGCTTCTTCTGGCGGCAGTGGCAACTCTTTTACCAATAGGAGTTTGTCTCCTTTTCGGCGCACCTCCGATGGTTTCCTATGTGGTGCTGGTATGCTGCTATTTTCTCATGATGCTGCTGGCTACTATGTTCACGGTACAGATGCTTTCTTATGTGCAGGGAGAAGTTCCGGGCAATCTGATCGGCAAGGTAATTTCTTTTGTAATGGCAATCTCCATGTGCTCCCAGCCTATCGGTCAGGCCCTTTACGGAGTGCTGTTCGACTGGCTGGCTCCCCAATGGATTGTCTTCGGCAGCCTGGTCATTTCGGCCGCCATTGTCATTGGCTCAAGAAAAGCGTTTTCGCATATCAATGATGATTCGAAAAAGGATCTGGCTATGTAGAGGGGGGCGGTTCACCCCGTTTTACGGCAAGTATAGTGCGCTGTGCCGCAGGAATCGGCTTATATAAAAGCTGCCCAAATGGCAGATTGCTATTTTCATCAACACGCAGCGAAAAAATAAGCTCTTGTTGAGCTTTTTTCAAGGATGCCGTGCCTTCGAGCACAAAAACTTGATCCAGTATGGGACTTTGGACAGGAGCAGAGGCCGCAAACCTTGGAAACATCTCAACAGCCAAGTCAAAACGCACCCGTTGTTGAGCAAATATGCATATTCCTTGAAAAAGGCCCCGATATGGCTCACAGCTTTAGGCTCCGCAGTCGGTAACTTTCTGAAAAACCCGATGCAAAGTTACGCAAAGTTGTGGGCTTGCGGGTGCTTGAAATTGTTAAAAATGAAAATTTGTGCTGCCAGCCGCTTCGGAGGCCGTAGGATCATCGAAGAAATCAGGATTCGTTACCGGTTGGATGCGGGTTTGCCCGGGTACCATTGGAGAATAAGACAGAATATCAAATCGCTATTTTCATCAACATGCAGCGAAAAATCGCATTCTTGTTGACCTTTTTTCAAAGATACAGTGCCTTCGGGAACAAGAATTCGATCCTGTATGGGGTTTTGAACAGGAGCAGTGGCCGCAAACCTTGGAAACACCTCAACAACCAAGTCAAAATGCACCCGCTGTTGAGCAAATATGCATATTCCTTGAAAAAGACCTCGCCGTCAATCTGCTGAAAAGCAGGCAACTACAGCGCAAACGGGTTCATACTGTAAGCAAGGGGCCTTTCAACTGCCCTATTCCTTTCCAATTACATGAATCTGGCAGACTTCCATTGCCTTTAGTGCATTTTCGTGACTTTCCGGCGTCACTCCGGCGCAGCAGGAAGCGTCCACAGTAACCGGGACTTCAGGTAAAAAGGCCTTGACTATCATGGCATTGGAAATTACGCAGATATCGGTACACAAGCCGACCAGTTCAATTTCCGCCGGAACTTCACCGGCCCGTTCCATTTCCATCAGCATGATGCCCAGCTCTTTGGAGCCAAAGGTATCCTTTTCAATTACTGGTGCGTCCTGCGGGCGGAAAAGGGCGCTGCTGATCTCCCAGCCCTGACTCCCTTTCATGCAGTGGGGAACCGGAAGATTGCGGCCTTCCTGCGTTTCCAGATACTCTTTGCTATGGGTGTCGGCGGTGAAAATAACCAGATCTCCCCGCTGATCATACTCCTGAATCTTTTCATTTACACGAGCTACAATTTCCTGAGCTTCCTGCGTGCCCAGCGCGCCGTCAATAAAATCGTTTTGCATATCTACAATAATCAGTAATTTACTCATTTGTGACCTCCGTTTTCCTTTATTACGAAAATGATATACCAGAAGGGATCATTTCGCAATGAAAATTTGCTATAATGGAAAATGAGGTGAAAGTGAATGAAAAGAAAACTGATTCTGTTGGTTTTTGTGGTTCTGGGAATCATGGCGGGATGCGCCGGCAAAATAGAGGAACAATACATAGATGTCAATGGTGTGAATCTGGCTTACGTACAGCAGGGAGAGGGAAAGCCTCTGATTTTGCTGCATGGGGGAGGCGGCAGCTGCCATAGCTTCGATCACATCATAGACAGGCTGAGCAAAAACTATACCGTATATGCCATTGACAGCCGCGGCCAGGGCAAAAGCAGCGCTGCCAGTGAATACAATTATCAGGACATGGCCGATGACGTGGAAGCGTTTATAAAGGAAAAGCAATTGGAGCGCCCGGCATTATACGGGTTCAGCGATGGCGGAATTACAGGCATTATTCTCGCTTCCCAGCACCCGGAGCTGCTGTCCGCATTGATGGTCAGCGGCGCCAATTTGTATCCTGAAGGGATCAAAGATGAAGATCGCTTGGCAATGGAAAAAAGCTATTCGGTCACTGGCGATCCGCTTTTGAAAATGGAAATCACGCAGCCCCATTTGACTGCGGAAGATTTGAGAAAAATCAAGATTCCGGTACTGGTGACAGCCGGCAGCGATGATATGATTAAAGAATCCCATACTCGTTTTATAGCGGAAAACATTGCCCTCAGCCAGCTGAATATTCTGGAAGGAGAGTCCCATACCAGCTATGTCCTGGAAAGCACGATCATTGCAGATCTCATTGAGGATTTTTTATAATATAGGAAATATCCAATGCGTAGCATTTCCTATATTTCAAAAAAATCTACAATATGAAAGTGAGCGCCATGCGCGAATCGCTCACCGCAGGTTATTTTTTTATAACCTGCCAGCTTTCCAGCAGCCTGCTCAGCGAATAGGCCGCATTGGCGGGACTGGTGGAAGGCAGCTTGACCGCCGGCCTGCCTGAACAGGGCTGGCAGTATTTTCTATAGAGGTCATAAGACTTTGCGCCGTTGCAGTAAATCTGTGCGATGGGTGCATGGTCTAGGATATGCGCCAGGTCATTGGGAACTACATTGCGGATGGTGCTGTCACTGGAGCCCTCGATCTCACAGGAAGCAATCACATCCCAAACAGCGATGTGGTTTTCAAGGAGAAATTCCTTTTTCTGCGGGATCGTTTCCGGAACCGGCTGGTCGAGTACGCCGGATAAAACCCTCCAGAAACGGTTCTGCGGATGCCCGTAGAAGAACTGAGCTTCCCTGGATTTTACCGAAGGAAAGCTGCCCAAAACCAAAATTTGGGAACGGGCATCCCAGACCGGAGGGATATTGTGTATTTGAGGGCTTGTTTTAGCGGTTGGAAGCGTTTTCGCCATTGGAGCCATCTCCTTTCAGTGATATAACATTTCCATAATAGCGCAGCATGACCGGCATGTCAATTCAACGGAGTGCGGGCAAAACATCATCTCAGATAATTTCCATAAATGTTTAAGGCATCTTCAATGTGCAGGGGCTCCGTATGGTTTGTGCCCGGCGCGCCTCCTGTTACAAGAATGTAAAACTCATTGTGTTTTACTCCGAGGCTGGCAAGACACAGTCCCGCCTGATCCGTGTACCCTGTTTTACCGCCTAAGATTTTTCCGTTTTTAAAACTGGTATGATCCGTACTGTGAACTAAGGTGCTGATAAAAACCATACCTTCGGGATGCATTTGATTTGGGTTTGTCTGATATTTTTGGGTTGTGAATATCTTATAAAACGTTTTATTGTCCAGCGCATAATCGAGCAAAAGCGCAATGTCTTTTACCGTGCTGTAATGATCGGGATCGTGCAGCCCGTCCTCGTTGACAAAGTGTGTATTCACCATGCCGATTTCTTCTGCCTTTTGATTCATTTTTTTCACAAATTTACTTTCCGAACCCGAAACTGCCACGGCAATCCCCATGCATGCGTCTGCTCCCGATGGAAGGAGCGCACCATAAAGCAAATCCTTTGCCGTAACCGCTTCACCTGGGGAAAAGCCGGCCATAGAAGCATTCTTCAAAATCAATTTCCCAAAATTATCAGGCAGGTCAATTTGCTGCTCCAGATTGTCCAGGTTTTCGACCCCGAGCAAAACCGTCATGATCTTTGTCATAGATGCCGGATACATTTTTTGATTTGATTTTTTATCGAAGAGGGGCTCCTTACTGTGCCGGCTCATCAGATACACATAGGGGCTGGAGATCGTATCCGGATCAAAATCATCGCGCACAAGCTGACTCTTGGTTTTTTCAGCCTGCGGCAATAATGAGCTTCCACCCTCCATATGGATAAAATAAACGGCAGTCCCAAGATTAAGCGCTATCAAGCCGCATAGTAATAAAAACACATTTTTTAATTTACTCTTACGTCTTTTTCTCATAATAACTCCCTCCTTCCGATTTTATTAAAACAGAAAAGGGAGCATAATGCTTTAACTTACAATTATGAATTCCTTAAAATAAACGAAATGCCACGCATTCGATATTTCCTATATTATAAAAAATTCCCTCAAACTCGTTAAAATCGCTGAGTTTGAAGGAATTTATCTCTGGAGCTACTGGTCGGATTTGAACCGACGACCTGCTCATTACGAGTGAGCTGCTCTACCCCTGAGCCACAGTAGCATCTGACACAATTGATATTATACAACGACTACAGGGTCTCTTTCAATAGTTTTCTTTAAAAGTTTCAGTTATTTTTTCGCGTGGATTTATAAACGTGTCCGAATGATAAAATTAGCCAGGCTTTACCGCAGGAAAGAATATGTGCAAAACCGGCCTGCGACCAGGATGCTTCTTTGGAGAGAATGGTCGCGGGATTTTCCGGCAAAATCGGAATTTGGTCGCAAAGCCAAACCCGTTTTCTGCCGCATCCGGGCTGCGTCCGACCAGAAAGAAACGTCCGATTAATTTTACACTATAATGCGCTAAATCGTTTCCGGATCTTTTATTAAAAAAAAATAGGTGAAAGCGGATCTTTTTTCAACGTTTCTTGCCCTTGCTGGTCAAGATTAAGTGAAAGCTCTCCCCAAATAAAGCCGTAAAACCCGCAAACCCACATGTTTTATCCGCTCCAGTCCACTTTCAAAGCAAAAAGCGCCAAACCATCTTTTGTCAAGCTATTCGTGGCTTTCACTATTTTCTGCTTTGCGGTAAGGCTGCGCAAGCTGGTCAGTTGAGGCTTTTTAGCGATATGCATATTTGCTCAACAGCGGCGCCATTTCGGCCTTGTTGTTGATGTATTTTCAAGGTTTGAGGCCATTACCCCTGCCCAAAGCCGCATATTAATCGAGTTTCTGCGCCCGCAGGCTCTGTATCCTTGAAAAAAGGTCAACAAGAACTCGATTTTTCGCTACGTGTTGATGAAAATAGCAATTTGATATTCTGTCTTATTCTCCAAGGACACTCGGGCAAACCCGCATCTAACCGGTAACGAATCCTGATTTTTTCAGGAAGTTACGCACTTTTCAATGATCCTACGGCCTCCGAAGCGGCTGGCAGCACAAATTTTCACTTTTAACGGTTTCAAGCACCCGCAAGCCTACAACTTTGCGTAACTTTGCATCGGTTTTTTCAGAAAGTTACCGACTGCGGAGCCTAAAGCTACGAACCATCTGACAAAAAGATAGCCCGGCGTTTTTATCTTTGAAATTGGACCGGAGCGGGCGAAACGTTTTCTGCTTCTACTCGGCCATTTTCTCCCGCATATTTTTCAGTACCTTTTTTTCAATTCGGGAAACCTGCACCTGGGAAATCCCCATTTTGCCAGCAATCTGCTGCTGTGTCATGTCTTTGAAGTACCGGAGTACAATGATCTGCCTTTCTCTGTCCGATAAAGTGCCGATAATCATTTTCAGATCAATCATATCGATATTCCGCTCTTCTTCGGACACATGACTGACCTTTTTCTCCCGGTAGCCTTCGGAGATTTCGCTGTTGTCCAAACTTTCCACATTGGCCAGCGCTTCACCCGCATCCAGGATTTCCAGAATCTTTTCCACAGGCATTTCCATTTCTTCCGCCAGATAGCTCAGCTTGGGCCAGGTTCCGTTCTTATTATAATATTCTTCTTTGAGTCGTTTTAGATTTCGTATATCCATTTTCAGCTGACGGCTGACTTTAATCTTACCGTCATCGCGGATATACCGTTTGATTTCCCCCAGGATCATGGGAACGGCATAGGTGGAAAACATAACGTCAAAGCCTGTGTCAAACCGGTCGATGGCCTTAAGGAGGCCCATGAATCCGATTTGCAGCAGGTCGTCCAGTTCATAACCGGAGCCGGTAAACTTCAGTGCTAAATTTTTTACAAGTCCTGTATTCTGATTTACGATCTGTTCCCGGGCTTCTTCGTCGCCTTGCTGCGCCCGTTCAATTAGTGCGTATGTATCTTCTTTTTTTACCGGCACATATTTAGAGGCCATCGCTCAGATCAAGCTGCTTAATCATCGTTACCGTCGTTCCCTCTCCGGCACGAGATTCTACTTCCAGTCGGTCCATGAAGCTTTCCATAACGGTAAAGCCCATGCCCGACCGTTCTTCCGTTTTCCCTGTGGTGAACATCGGCTCTCTGGCCTTATTCACGTCCTCAATTCCCACGCCCTGGTCGCGTACAATAATTACAATTTTTCCTCCTTCGCGAATCTGGCATTCCAGCTCGACAGTACCGTTGGGATTTTCTTTGTATCCATGGATGATGCTGTTGCTGACAGCCTCCGACACGCCTGTTTTAATCTCCGTCAATTCTTCGATAGTTGGGTCCATACAGGCTACGAAAGCCGCGGCCGCCGATCTGGCGAAGGCTTCGTTTTCCGCCAAGGCAGCAAATTCGATCCTCATTCTATTCTCCACTGACCGTCACCTCCATCTGCAGCTGCTCCTGCCCTTTAATGAGGCAGATGGCATCTTCAACACTTTTCTGCTTGTCCACTACTGTAAAAATTCCCGCCATATACAGGATTTTCTCTACAAACTCCGAACAGCCGGCCAGAAAAATTCTTCCGCCCTTTTTTGTCACCTTGTTATATCTGCCCAGCACCACACCGATGCCGGAGCTGTCCATAAATGTCACCTTCGCAAAATCCAGGATCAGATGGCGGCACTGGAAAGCCTCCATAGTCTCATCGATCTCGTCTCTCACTGTGCTGGCACTGTGGTGATCCAATTCTCCGAATGCGGAGGCAACGAGAATATTGTCGGTCATCTGAAAGTTTAAATGCATAATAAAAGTCCTCCTTTCTCTTTCCGCAGCGTACATTTAAATTATAGTACGAAGCAGGGGGCTTGTCCTTAAGAGAAAAGGAGGAAATTCTTCTATTTTTAGCGTTTATTCGGGTTTTATGTCGATCGTCTCGCGGGAAGCTACGGCATCGGCGATTAATTTGTCGCAATCCAGCTTGCTTTCGGATGCCAGAATGCGTTCCAGCTTGGGCTTGGTGGCCGGATGTTTTGGCAGAAACACGGTACAGCAGTCCTCATAAGGCTGAATGGAGGTTTCATAAGTTCCGATCTCCCGCGCCTTATCCATAATATCCACTTTATCCATGGCAATCAGCGGCCGCATGACCGGCATCTGCACGGACGCGTCTGTCACCACCAGGGCTTCCGCTGTCTGGCTGGCAACCTGCCCCAGATTTTCCCCGGTGATCAGCATACCACAGCCTGTCTCGCAGGCTACCTGCTCGGCAATCCGCATCATAAAGCGGCGCACCAGAATAGTTGTCTCTTCTTCCGGGCAATTCTGCACGATTTGCTCCTGAATCGGCAACAGGTTGATAACATGCATTTTAAACCGCCCGCAGTAAGTGGCAACGATCTTTGCCAGCTCTTCCACCTTTTCCTGCGCCCGCTGGCTGGTGTAGGGGTAAGAATGGAAATGGATCGCTTCGATGAGCATTCCCCGCTTTGCCATCATCCAGGTGGCAACCGGACTGTCGATACCGCCGGACAGCAGGGTCATACCCTTTCCGTTGGTGCCCAGAGGCAAACCTCCGAAGCCCGCGATCTTATCCTGATAAATGTAGGATTTGTCGTGACGCACATCCACGAACAGCAGGCAGTCCGGGTTATGAACATCTACTTTCAGCACTTTGCAGCCAATCAAAATTTTAGCCCCGATAATTCTGCCGATTTCCGGCGACTTTACAGGGAAATTCTTATCGGCCCGTTTGGCATTTACTTTAAAGGTCTTTATGCCCTTTTCTTCAATCAGCTCATTCATATATTCGATGGCCGCCTCGCCGATGGCGTCCAGATTGGACTCGGTTTCCACTGCCGGACTGATGGAAGCTACGCCAAACACCTTGGAAATCTCCTTGATGATAGCCTCTTTATCATACTCTTTATCTGCCCGCACGAAGATAAGTCCTTCATGACGCTTCACATCGAAACGATCGAATTTCCGTTTGAGCAGCTTGCGGATACGTTCTGCCAGCATGCGCTCGAAGTAAGGCTTGTTCATGCCCTTGAGCGCCACCTCACCGCATCTTACGATGAAAATATGTTCCTGATTCATTGATTTCTCCTTTTTTCGTTTACCTGGCCAAGCCGCCTGAGCGCTTACCGGAAACTGCCCAGCTTCCGAAAACGAGCCACCGCGGCTTTTACTTTTTCCAGTACCAGGTCCATTTCCTCAATACGATTATATCTGCTAAAGCTGAAGCGGATAGCGCCTTCTATTTCCTTGTCGGAAAGGCCCATGGCCGTCAGCACATGGCTCTGTCCCTTTTTATTGGACGAGCACGCGGATCCTGTGGAAACGTAGATTTCATCCTGTTCTAAGGTGTGTAAAAGGACTTCTGCCCTGGTGCCCAGAAAAGAAATATTCAGCACCGATGGGCATCCGTCCTCGGGGCTGTTGACCCGGATATCTCTGATCTCATCTCTAATACCCGCAAGCAGGTAGTCCCTGACCTTGCGGACCGAATCCGCTCCGGCTGATTCTGACGCGGAAAGCTCCGCGGCTTCACCAAATCCGGCAATGGCAGGAACGTTTTCCGTACCCGAACGCATACCGGACTCCTGGCCGCCGCCCACAAGAAAGGCGGGAATATTCACACCCTTGTCGATCCATAAAGCTCCGATGCCTTTCGGTCCGTGAATCTTATGGCCACTGACGGAAATCATATCGGCTTTCCTGGGCAGAGGAAGCTTTCCCAGGGCCTGTACCGCATCGGTATGCAGAAGCGCGTTTTTCTTGATATCCCCGACCTCATCGACAGGCATGACCGCCCCGGTCTCATTGTTCACCTGCATGATGGAAATGAGGATTGTTTCCTCGTTTATGGCGGCAGCAAGCTGGTCCATGTTGAGCCGGCAATTCTTATCCACGCCCACATAGATCACTTCAAAGCCCTGATCCTCCAGCCGCTTGCAGGCTTCCAGCACAGCCGGATGCTCCACCTGCGAGGTAATGATCCGGTTTCCTCTTCTCCTGCGGGCCTGCGCAGCTCCCAAAAGAGCCATGCTGTCGGCCTCCGTACCGCAGGAGGTAAAATAAAGATTTCCCTGCTTAAGATCCATCGCCCTCATCAGCTTTTTCCGGGCCTCTTTCACGGCCTTTTCAGCCGTTACTCCCAGGCTGTAGAGAGAAGAAGGGTTTCCGAAGTCCTCTTTCATATATTTGACCATGATCTCTGTGACCCGATCATGCTGTCTTGTTGTCGCACTGTTATCCAAATAAATCATAGATTCTCCTTTGTCTGTAACCAATTTATTTTATCTCATTGGCCGGGGAACGTCAATAACAGAAAGGCAGATTGGCAAAACAGCGCCGCCGGGCGCACGCTGAAAACGCCCTGTGCCGTTTTTTAACGAATTGCACAGGGCGTTATTTTTTTGTGCGTCAAAGATTAGCAATCGCAAAGCTTGCCGGCGGCCTGACAAAAAGGTAGCTTGGCGCTTTTTGCTTTGAGGCTGGGCTGGAGCGGACAAAACATGTGGGTTTGCAGGTTTTACGAATTTATTTTCGGGAAATTCCCCTTAAAATCGACCAGCAAGGGCAAGAAACGTTGAAAAAAGATCCGCTTTCATTTCTTTTTTTGATGAAAGCTCCGAAATCAATTTAGCACGTTATAAGCTGAAATTGGATAGACGTTTCTTCCTGGTAGAATGCAGCCTTTTTTAACTGATATGCCTATTTGTTCAACAATGGATTCATTTCGCTTTTGTTGTTGAAGTATTTCCAAGGTTTGCGATCTCTGATCCTGTTCAAATCTGCATATTGACCGAATTTTTCTGCTCCCATGCTCTGTATCCTTGAAAAAAGGCCAACAAGAACCTGTTTTTTCGCTGCGTGTTGATAAAAATAGCAATTTGGCCAAATGCCAATAGAACTATCCTCGCAGTTCCGGGAATCTGGTTTTGATGTAATTGACCAAAAGCTCCTGGGTCTGCTCATCGGAGAACGGCGTTGTATCGAGAACAAAATCGTATTCCCGAAGATCCAGCCACTTCCTGCCGGTAAAGGTATTGTAATAACGCGCCCTTTCCCGGTCCTCTTTTTCCATCTGCCTTCTGCCCTTATCGCCCTTTACTGGTTTCCCCAGCGTTTTTTCCAGCCGTTTCATACGCGCTTCCATGTCCGCCTGTAAAAAGATGCTGGCGTGCTTTTCATAATTCCGGAACAGATGCGGCGCACACCGGCCGATAATCACACAGGGGCCGGCTTCCACTGCTTCCCGCATAATTCTGGTCTGTGTATCGAAAAGCTGCTTGCTGGTAGGTACGTACCACTCATCTGCGATATAGGGCATTTCATAGACTGCGGTCTGGGCCAGCGTGGTCCAAACCGTAGTGTTCTTTTCATCCACATATTCCAGATTTTCTTCCGTCATATTCATGACCTCCGCCGCCTTGACCAGAATCTCTTTGTCTATGTATTTAAAGCCAAAATACTCCGCAATGGCTTTGCCCATGTCAGAACCGCCGCTTCCCAGCTGCCTGCCAATTGTTATAACATGATGCTGCTTGCTCATTATTGTTGCCTCCCATTGTTTTTCTTCTATTGTAACATAAAATCAATCGCAAAAGATATCGTCCGTCCGCTTTTCTCTTTTTACAAAGAGGATGGCCATCACCAGCGCCACCACGCCCAGACAGGCTGCAACTCCGTAAGCGGCATGCATGCCTCTCAGTGTAGCTTCCAGTTCCCCTGCCCCCTGGTTCAGCGCTGTCACCATAGCCATAATCGTAATCAGGATGGCCGTACCGATGGAACCCGCTACCTGCCTGGCAGTATTGTTGATAGCGCTGCCGTGGGCGATCATATTATTCTCCAGCGAGTTGAGTCCCCAGGTTGTCAGCGGCATGTTGACCATGGACATACCAAACAGTCTCACCGTGTAGATGATACAAAGATGAGAAAATACCCAAGTCTCATCGATAAACACAAAGAAGAAGGAAAACCCGGTCATAATGGTAAGGCCGGTAATGGCAATTCCTCTTGGCCCGAACCGGTCGAACAGATTTCCGGTAATTGGACTCATAATGCCCATGAGTACCGCCCCCGGCAGCATAATCAGGCCGGATTGCAGCGCTGAAAAATGCAGCACGTTTTGCAGGTAGATCGGAGTGATAATCGTACCTGCAATCAGGGAGGCGTTTACAATCATGGCAATGATGGTGGAATAAGCAAAAATTCTGGTTTTGAGTATTTTCAGTTCCAATAGAGGATTCTCTGTCTTAAGCTGTCTCCTCACAAAAACAACCAGAAATACGATTCCCGCCACCAAAGGAGCCAGGGTCATAGGATGAAACCACCCGTAGCTTCCGGCCGAGCTGCACCCGTAGAGCAGCCCGCCGAATCCCAGCGTGGAATAAATCACAGAACGCTGGTCCAGCTTAAGTTTTTTCGTCTCGCCGACATTTTTCAAAAGGCCAAAGCCAAAGAGCACGTCAATGGCCGCCAGCGGCGCAATAACCAGAAAAATACTGTTCCAGCCCCACGCATCGACAAACCAGCCCGATAGAGTCGGGCCTACGGCAGGTGCGAAAGCGATTACGATTCCCACCGTTCCCATGGCCGAGCCTCTTTTCTCTCTGGGGAAAAGCAGCAGAATGACCGTCTGAATCATCGGCATGAGAATGCCCGCTGCCATGGCCTGCAGGATACGTGCGATCAAAAGGACCAGAAAGGTTTTTGAAAATCCAGCCAGAGCCGTTCCCATGGTAAACAGGATCATCGAACTCAGGAAAATCTGCCTGGTGGTAAAGCGATTGATCAGATACGCGGTTATGGGAATCATAATGCCATTAACCAGCATAAAGGCCGTCGTCAGCCACTGACCTTCCACCGCTGTAATATTCATATCCCGCATGATGCTGGGGAGCGCCGGTGAAAGCACGGTCTGATTGAGAACCGCGATAAACGCCCCCGAGAGCATAACACCAATAATTAAAATATGGTGGTTTTCACCTTTTTTCTGAACAACATGTTCATCCATTTTATACCTCCTCGCTTTCTTCAAGCTGCTTCAATTCCCCGATTATGGCTTCCGCCTCCTGCAAACTGAGGGTGCGGCCGTTTTTCTCATAGTCATCCAGCGTCCCCCGAAGGGAACCCATCAATCTCTTTTTACGAAGAACGGAACGCAGCATTTTTCCTTCATCACAAAATGCCTTCCGCAGTGCTGTCAGCTGTTCCTCTGTCATGAGAGATTTCTTATTTCTCCGTTTTTCCATAATGGCTTCCAGACTGTCAATGATGAAGTCCGCAGTCTTTCTTTCATCCAGCTCCAAAATGGTCTCCCCGGCTATAAAGGTGATTTCTTTAATCAAACCGTTGAGGTTGAGCGTCAGCTCACTGGCAATGGTTTCATTCTCCAGCCCGAAGGCTTTCATAATGATTCCGGAAAACAATTCAAATATATCAAAACGGCTTTTGTTAATCGCCGGCAAATAATTTTCTCTCTGATCCTGTGGAAGAGAAAAAAGCAGCTCATCGATAAACCGGTTCCGGTCGGCACACCGCTCCATGCGTATGATAATGCTCTCCCGCAAAATATCCCTGGGTGCCATGTTTCCCGCGCTCACAACCTTTTCAACTCGCTCTGTCATCTGTCCGGTCAGATAAAACATCCCCATGATTCCCAAGCTTTCCTTTGACTGAAAAAATTTATAGAGAGTTGCCTTTGAAACATTGCAGCCTTCCGCCACATCCTGCATGGATGTGCTTGTGTAGCCCTTTTCCAGAAATAATTCAGAGGCTGCCTCCAGTATATGTTGCTTTTTTATTTCCATGAATCAATTTCCTCCCAAATAAAAACTCCCCCTGCGCATCCTTTTGTCATTCAGGATACTGGCGAGTTTTTTAAAAACTTTATAGTTCAATTATGTGCCTTTTTCTTTTGTTTGTCAAGAACCCCAGCGCAACTTTCTGCTGCTGCCGCTGAAAATCATCACATTAAAAGGTGCCTTCCCCAGCTATCACAGTCGAGGAAGGCACCTCTGCTATTTCTTATAGAAGTGTAAACACAAACCCGTCTACATTATCGCCAGAGATCCGGGTGCATTAGTCAACAAAAAGTAGACAGTTATCTTAATAAGTAGTCATTGATGAATCCGCAAAGTATTGCCGATACTGTTTTGGAGTCAGGTAGCTCAGAGAGTGAGCCCAACCCGTTTCATTGAGTCCAGCTTACGAATTCCTTTATTTAAAGTTCTTCCAAAGCATCTCGATTTCTTTCATTGCTTCATCCGACTTTGCCAGATCATCGGCAGCTGCCGCCGTATAGGTCTTGGAAAAAGCGATTTCCCAGCCCAGGTAGCCGCAGATACAAGCGAACTGCTTAGGAATGATTTCGTACTGAGGGTCGTCCTGCTGCGCCTCGCCGATTACGATCACGCCCACCTGCTTTTTCAAATCGTGAAGATCTTTTGACCGGGAATAAAATTTGTCAATAATGGTTTTCAGCTGTGCCGTCATGCCCCACCAGTAGACCGGAGTGGCAAATACCAGGATATCTGCTGCCACCACTGCGTCCACAATATCATTGGTATCATCCTCAAATACACAGTGGCTGTTGCTTCCGCAGGATTCACAGGCAATGCATGGGCTGACGCTTACCTGTTCCGCAACCACCTCTTTCAGCTCTAGGCCCTGTATATTTGCCATTCCCTTTTTTAACGCGTCAAGCGCCGCACAAGTATTGCCCTTTCTTGGACTACCGTTTAACAATAAAGCCTTCATACGTTACCTCCCTCAACAATCAAATTTATTACTAATGATTATAATATAGATTCGGCCCAATTCAAAGGTTTTTGGCGATTTGTGTTCGAGACAGGCTAATTTACAGCCGATGCCCACACAAAATCACCCTAAAGCAGCGTCGAATCCCGTTTGCGAACAAGAATCGACCCGTTCATTCGTCAAAAACAGCAAATTGATATGCAAATCTGCACTTTTTAAAGCAAATTAATCTCATCATACGCCCCTTTGCATCGGATTTGTGTGGGCATCAGCAGCAAACCCGCCCTTTTAGAACACAAATGTTAAAATTTTACACAACGCCGCTAAAGCGCCGGGCAAAAAAGCTGTGTCCATAGCAAAATCATCATCCCTATTTCCCAAACTACCAACGCCCTCCCCACAACCAAAGTCTTATCTACCAAAAAGGAGAATGTTCTTACGCAGGCTATCTCCGCAGGAACCCCGCAGTTGCGGGGTTCCGAGGACAACGTTCGCTGCCCGCTCACTCCTCCGCTCCGCTTCGCTGTCCGTTTTGCCAACGCCGCTAAAGCAGCGGGCAAAAAGGCCATAGCCGGAGTAAAACATTTGCTTATCTCCCAAACCATCAACGCCCTTCCCCCAACCAAAATCTTATCTATCAAAAAGGAGAATGTTCTTACGCAGGCTATCTCCGCAGGAACCCCGCAGCTGCGGGGTTCCGAGGACTAATAGCCGGAGTAAAACATTCTCCTTTATTTCGCATAATCAATAGCCCGCGTCTCACGAACTACATTAACCTTGATCTGTCCCGGATATTCAAGCTCCGATTCGATCTTCTTTGAAATATCCCTTGCCAGGAATATGATGGATTCGTCGGTGACCTCGTCCGGTTTGGCGATGATCCGAATTTCTCTTCCTGCCTGAATGGCGAAAGATTTGTCCACGCCCGGAGTCGTGTTGGCGATATCTTCCAGCTTTTCCAGCCGCTTGATATACGTCTCCAGCGTTTCTCTCCTTGCGCCGGGTCTGGCTGCTGACAGAGCGTCCGCCGCTGCGATCAGCACAGCTTCCATGGACTTCGGTTCGTAGTCGCCGTGATGGGCTGCCATACCGTTGATAACGGCTTCCGACTCCTTGTACTTTTTCAGTACCTCGATTCCCAGATCAACATGGGTGCCTTCTTTTTCGTGGTCAATGGCTTTACCGATATCATGGAGCAAGCCTGCTCTCTTGGCAAGTGTAATATCCAAGCCCAGTTCTCCGGCCATCAGACCGGCCAGATGAGCTACCTCGATGGAATGCTTCAGCACGTTCTGTCCGTAGGACGTCCGGTATTTAAGTCTTCCCAGCAGCTTCACAAGCTCCGGATGCAGGTTATGTATCCCCACCTCGAACGTAGCCTGTTCACCTTCTTCTTTAATAATGGCATTGACTTCCCGCTCGGATTTCTTAACCATTTCTTCAATCCTTGCAGGGTGGATTCTTCCGTCAACAATGAGTTTCTCAAGAGACAGCCGTGCGACTTCTCTTCTCACCGGGTCAAAGCCCGATAAGATCACTGCCTCCGGCGTATCGTCGATAATCAGGTCGATGCCGGTCAGAGTTTCGATGGCTCTGATGTTTCTTCCTTCTCTGCCAATGATACGTCCCTTCATTTCATCATTTGGAAGCGGAACAACGGAAACCGTACTTTCAGCCACATGGTCTGCGGCACATCTCTGAATCGCTCCGGTAATGATTTCTTTTGCTTTCTTGTCCGCCTCTTCCTTGGCCTTGGCCTCGATGTCCTTGATCATTACGGATGCTTCGTAACGAATCTCCTTTTCCGTGTTTTCCAGCAATATGGCTTTTGCTTCTTCTACGGAGTAGCCCGATATCTTTTCCAGCTCCTCCATCTGTCTTTCCAGTACGTGATCTAATTCTTTCTGCTTCGATATGATCGATTGCTCTTTACTTGTAATGCTTTCTTCTTTTTTCTCTATATTTTCAAGTTTTCTGTCGATTGATTCCTCTTTTTGAATCAGTCTGCGCTCCGATTTGGAAATCTCGGAACGGCGTTCGCGAATTTCGCGGTCTGCGTCGCTTCTGAGCTTATGCGCTTCTTCTTTGGCTTCGAGTATATACTCTTTACGGATCGTCTCCGATCTGTTTTCGGCGTCCAGAATCAGGTTCTTCGCTTTCTGTTCCGCACTGCCGATCGCCTTTTCTCCAACTGTCTTTCTGATTATATATCCGATTAAAATCCCCAGCAGCAGGGTTATAATTCCCACGACAATAGGTATAACGATATTTGCCATTTAAACACCTCCTTTTCTTTTGTTTTTTTTCATATTCGTATCATTGAGTTAGCTTGTAAAATATAATAAAAATCATGCATTACGTAATAATTTTTAAATAAAATCACACATTAACATTATAATGTTTTGAAGGCAACTAGTCAAGGTCATGAAAGGGAATGGATGGACAATTATTGGAAATTATGGAAAAATGCAGACAAAGTCTTTTTTGTCATTGCCATATGTTTCGCAATCCTGAGCATTACAATGATCACCAGCATTTCCTGTAAAAACGGTCAGGTGGCCGTGCGGGACATTGTGATCCAGAGCATTGCCTACGGCCTGGGCTTTTTTGCCGTGGCCGCGATGATTCTCTTCGATTACCGCAAATTCCAGGACTTCAGCAAAGCCCTTTACATCGGTTCGCTGCTTTTCCTTTTGACCGTCTACATTCCGGGGCTGGGGATCGTATCCAACGGGGCCAGATCGTGGATCGATCTGGGCTTCACCACTCTGCAGCCTTCTGAGATCGTTAAAATCTCTTTTACAATTCTCATGGCCAACTATTTTTCCAGGAATAAATCCACGCTCCGCCAGCTGAGCGGCGTCATTCTCGCCGCCTTATACGCAGCGCCCTTCATTCTCATTGTTGTCAAGGAGGATCTGGGGAGCGCCATCGTATATTGCTTCATCTGGGTATTCATGATTTTCTTTGCCGGCATTGATCACAGGATCTTTGCCCGCTTCGCAGTATTTTTTCTTCTGTCTTTGCCCATCGCCTACGGTCTGATGGCGCCTTACCAGAAACGGAGAATCGACGCCTTCCTTCATCCCAGCGACCTGGGACTTCCCGGAAACTACCACGTCTGGAATTCCAAAGTAGCCATCGGATCCGGCGGCTTTTTCGGCAAGGGTCTCTTTGCGGGCACGCAAAAAGAACTGGATTTCCTTCCGGTTCAAAAATCGGACTTCATTTTTTCCGTGATCGTGGAAGAATTGGGAATGCTGGGCGGAGCTCTGGTGATCCTGCTCTTTGCCGTTTTTTTGTACCGTACGGCAAAAGTGGTGTACCGTGCGGCGGATCTTTACGGAGCGCTCCTGTCCATCGGATTTTTAGGCATGTTTCTCTTTCAGGTCTTTGAAAACATCGCCATGACTATGGGGATTATGCCTGTAACCGGCGTCACCCTTCCCTTTATCAGCTATGGAGGTTCCTCCGTGCTTTCAGGAATGGCCGCCCTGGGACTTATTGTCAGCGTCGGAATCCGCGGCCGCCGCACAGGGCTGTAAACGCCCGGATTATACGGTCCCGGTTTCCATCAGCCGTCTGAGAATATTGCGGAAATTTTCCTCTATGTAGGTTCCTTCCTTATAAACGATGGGAATTCCCCTGTTAGTGGAAATATAGATATTATCGTCAAACTGGATCAACCCGATCAGCCGGCTGTTGAGGATCTCGGAAATTTCCTTCAGATCCGGAACCAGATGCTCCGCCATCAGATCAACCCTTACTTTATTGACAATATAGCAGGTATCTTTAATGCCCGCTTTAATCAGATAGCGATTGAGCACATCGGCATCCCGCAAAGCGGCGATATCGGCTTCCGTGACCAAAAGAGCCCGGTCGGCTCCGGCCAGAGAGATGTCAAGACCGCTTCCGATTCCCGCCGGACAGTCTATGAATACATAGTCAAAATTCTTTTTCAGTTTTCGGCACAGGATCTCCATGTGAAGCGGCGTGATGTCGCGATTGTCTTTTCTTGGGCATGCTGACATCAGGTACAGATTCTCGAAACGCCTGTCTTTAATCAGTGCTCTTTTAATCTTGCAGATACCGGAAAGGACGTCCATGATGTTATAAACGACCCGATTCTCAAGCCCTAAATACAGGTCCAGATTCCGCATACCCATATCCATGTCAAGCAGGGCCACTTTGTAGCCCTGTCTTGCCAAAAGAGCTCCCATATTGGCTGTCACCGCCGTTTTCCCGGTGCCTCCTTTACCTGATGCAACTAAAATTACTTCGCCCATTTCTTCCTCACTAACTTTTATTTTTCTTTCTGCTTAAAATATTCGCCCATGACTTCCCTGGCTACGGGTCCGGCATTGGCTGCCGTGCTCCCCTGCGCGATCATCACCGCGACAGCGATCTTGGGATCGTCTGCCGGGGCCATAGTCACTACCCAGGCAAAATTGTCATAGTTTGCCTTGTATTGGTCGATTTTGGCCGCCGTTACCTTTCCGCCGCTCAGATTCATGACTGCGCGCCGAACTGCGGTATGGCGCGTAGTATAGATGTCCGGATAAGTCTTCATCAGACGTTTTTTCTCTTTTTGAATATCCGACCAGCTGAGAGACGGCGCTATGGCGCCAAGGTGGTTTTTTATATATTCTTCCTCATCAACGGGATTGATTTTTCCCGATCTCTGCGCAGTCCCGGTCTTTCCCGCCACGGTCACGGGGAATCCCTTGAAGAGACGGGTCAGACTCCCGCCGCTTCCGTTGGCTACGCGTACCATTCCCTCGATGATCTCATCAAAGTACGAATCATCATTGACCTGTACTTTTTGAGACGCGTCCTTTTCTATTGTACCACGTCCCTCAATCTTTTCAACCAAACTTATTTGATTTCGTACCCCTTTATTTCCTAAAGTCGCCACATATCCGGCCATTTGAAGGGGCGTGTAGGAATTGATTCCCTGGCCGATGGCAATATTTAAAGCATCGCCCGTATTCCAGGTGGCCTGGTTGATATACGTGTATTTGCACAGATCCGCCAATGCGGGGATCTTACTTTCCTTGATTCCCGACAACTGGCTCAGTCTGTTTTCCAGCTGCGCCTTTGTCAGATCCTCACCGATCCACCCCGTAATGGTGCTTATTTTCTTATCCAGCAGAGAGCGGTCCGCCACAGTGCTTTTCTCAAACCAGGTTTCGGCTTCCGCCAGGAGAACATTTTTCAGCGAGCTGCGAAGTCCGCTGATCTTCGATTCTTTAGAAGGCGTTGCTGTAACTGTCTCCGGGATTTCGATTCCAGTAGGCTGGCCCAGCCCGTACTGAGCCGCATAATCCATAATCGTATCAATGGATATTTTTTTCTTATAGCCCAGACTGTTTCCCGTATAAAAATCTTTTCCCGTGGCTGCGTCAAAGAAATAGTAGTTGCAGGAAACTTCCAGGGCTTCCTGCAAATTGAGATATCCATGTTTTTTACGATTCAGATTCCAGACCACGCAGCCGAAGGAATTATTGCCCAGCTGCACGTATCCGTTGTCGTATAGACGGCGCTGCGGGTTCAGCCCGCATTGAAGAGCCGCTGTGGCAGTAACCATTTTAAAGGTAGAACCCGGCTGTACGGCGCTCTTTGCAGCCACGTTGTACAGCGGCGCCGGCGCCAGCGGATCCCGTGGATTTTTGCTTTGCAGCGATTTCCAGTCATTGGTGGATATGCCGTTCGCAAAGAGATTGGGGTCAAAGTCCGGACAGCTGGCCATAGCCAGAACGTCACCGTTTTCCACATCCAAAGCGACTACGGCCCCCACCTGTGCGTTTACGGCCCTCTTCATGGTGTAATTGCCGTACTCGCTGACAAAGGTTCCGCCCCTCTGCATCGTATTCAGCGCCTGTTTGAGCGCTTTTTCCGCGGTCTTTTGTAAATCAAGATCAATGGTCAGAGTCACATCGCCGCCTTTTTTGGCTTCCGTTTGATTGATGGTCCTCACCAGATTCCCGGCAGCGTCCACCTGTACCTTTTTTTCGCCTGCCGTCCCTTTGAGAACATCTTCATAAGCCTTTTCAATGCCGTCTTTTCCTATCAGGTCCCAGCTTTGATATCCCAGCTCTGACACATATTTTTCTTTTTCACTGTCGGAAATTTTACCCAGATACCCAAGAATATGAGAAGCGGTACTGCCTTCTGGATAACTGCGGGAAACCTGAGAAAAGACCTCTACTCCGGGATAAGCTTCGCTGTTTTCTTCCAGCACAGCCACCGAACGGTCCGATATGTCTCTGGCCACGGTCACGGGCATATATTTTTTATAGCCCAGAGCCGCCATTTCATTGCGCACCGTGAGAATCTTTCTGGCATCCTCAGAAGACAAGTTACTATCTATTTTAAAATAATTTCGCGCTTTTGAAAAGGCCTCCTTTGCATTTACTCCTTCCGAAAGCCCCAATCTTTTTAAAAAATCGCTTTTGTTTTCATCTTTTTTATAGGAAAATCTCCCGGAGGACGAGAGTTTGACGGGGAAATTGTCAATCATTTCATCTCCGTTTTTCTCCAGTACCTTTGCCAGATTCAGTATGGTCTGGTTCAGCTTTTCCTCGGTCATATTCCCCTTACTGAGCCGTACGGAAATGGTATAGGTGTTTCCCGCCAGCACTTTACCGTTTCGGTCCAGGATCTCACCCCGCGGCGCTGATTCATAGATCGTCTTTGTACTGAGGTTTTCCGCGGCCTGTGACCAATCGTCCTTTTGAACCACAGTCAATACGAACAATCTTACCAGCAGGATTCCCATCAGGGCCAACACCAGAGCAACCAATTGAACATACCGCGACTGAAAGAATTTAATCATAACGAATACCTGCCTTCCGCTTTTTTGAAGAAAATAAAATAGAGCAGCGCCATAATCGCCAGATTATATAGGATATAAAAGGGCTGCAGACTCAGCACATGGAGAAATCGATAAGGCGCTCCGAGAATATGCCGCACGACCCAAAGGACGCCGCTGTGGAGAAGCGTTTCCGCTGCGATAAGGCCTGCTAAAAAGGCAGGGCTTTCCACAGTAAAAAAATTACCGGCCAGAACCGCCGTAATTCCTACGGTAAAAATAGCCGCGGTACCGGGGCCTGTATAAAGGGAAAAGCACATCTCCTGTACAGCGGCCGCCGCCGTACAAAGTCCAATGACCGGAGCCGGCTCTCTCGCAGTCAATACAAGGAAAACCGTAAAGCAAAGGAGGAGATTGGGCCCCGCGCCTCCCCAGGATATCAGCTTTACTGCTGCCGGCTGCAGAAAGAAAGCAATCAGCAGCAGAAGCGCTGTCCGTAAAGGCTTCATAGTATAACCGCCACCTTTCTCAGCTGAAAAAAGGACACCGCGGGCTCCGCTTCGACCACCACTCTCTGGGTGCCTGTTTTTTTCTCCACATCGGTTATCCTGCCGATTTTAATCCCTTTTGCGTAAAGACCGATACCGGAAGTCATCAGCGTATCGCCTTTGCTCACAGATTCTCCCTCTTCCAGCAAATATCCTTTCAAACCCTTCCCGCCGTCGCTTTGCAGCACTCCGGTCCGTCCTTTTTCTCCGGCCGTGCGAAAACTGATTTTATTATTGTCGGATAAAAGCATTGCCACCTTTGCCGTCCTCTTCGAAACCTCGGTAATCTTTCCCACCAGGCCGTCTCCGCTTACCACCGTGCAGCCGGTGCGGATACCTTCCTCGCTCCCCTTGTTGATGGTAAAAACGCCCTCCCAGTTGGAATAATCCATCGCTATGATATCCGCTGCCTGCAGATCGTTTTCTCTTGCCGCATCATAATGGAAGACCTGACTCAACTCCTCCAGCTCCTCCTTTTCTTCCCGTTTAAGCGCAAGACCGGCATTTTCCTGTTTCAGGCGGTCCGTTTCCTCTATCAGCCGCTGATTTTCAGCAGTCAGCTCTTTAAATCGAAAGATACCGCCAAACCCCTTTCGTATACCGTCCGCTGCCTTGGAGACAGGCTCCGTTACATAGGACGCCGCTCCCTGCAGATTTTCTTTCAGACCTGCCGGCCCGTCGCCCGTCTTTAAAAGGCTTGCGATTAGGGCCACTGCTATTATCACTGCCAAAATTACTGCCGCTATTTGTTTGTGCTCCCGAAACCGCATACCTTACCAGCCTTTTTTTAGATTTACATCAGTCCCTCGCTTTTCAGACTTATGTATGTACCGTCCCCGATAATGATATGATCCAGGACTTTGATCCCTAAAATGGCCGCAGCCTGTACCAGCCTGGCTGTAGTCTCCAGGTCCTGTCCGCTGGGCTTGGGATCTCCGCTGGGATGATTATGTACGAATACTACCGAAGCCGCGCTGCGCTTGACTGCCTGACAGAACACTTCTCTCGGATGAATCAGCGTTGAGCACAGATCTCCGATGGAAATGTCCGCGTCTTCCATAATCTGGCCTTTGGCATTGATCAGCAGGACTTTGAAATGCTCCTTCTTATAGTATCTCATCTTTTCCATAAAAAGTTGCACGATATCATCAGGATTTGCAATTTCATTTTTGATTCTTCTCGGATGAGTCGCCACTCGCCTTCCCAGTTCAATTGCCGCCAGGATCTGGCAAGCCTTTGCCTTTCCCATGCCTTTTACCTTCGACAGCTCCTCGGGACTGCAGTTTTCCAGAAATAGGATCCCCCTTTCATCCAGAGAAAGTATTTCGTGGGCTATTTCCAGGGCGCTTTTATCCTGGGTTCCTGTTCGAAGCAGGATTGCCAGCAATTCTGCACTGGTGAGCATCTCCTTTCCATAAAAAAACAGTTTTTCTCTCGGGCGTTCTTCCGGCGGAAGCCGTTTCATATTCATTCTCTATTTCCACCTCCTTTTTACATATTTTACCATTAATTCAAAACTTAAACAAGTGTTTCTCAATCATATTTTTCCGCATTTCGGCCATAATATGAGTGAGAACGAAAAAGGAGGTAACAAACATGAGCCATATCAATGAAAGCATCAAATGTACGGTTGAACAGTGCACACACCACGCAGGAGCACAGAACTTCTGCTCTTTAGACTGCATCACAGTAGGAACTCACGAAACATGTCCGACTGTTGAACAGTGCACAGATTGTCTGTCTTTCCAGTGTAAATAGGACCATGCACTTTTGCCTGGGTCAGGCACTTCCCCTCTGGATTTTGCATATAGTAAAAATCTATAGAGGGGGTTACATAAATGAGCGTTTCCTTTCCGAAACCGTTAACACTTGCAGAGGAGGAACATTATATATCTCTTTATGAATCAGGAGATGAAGACGCAAAGGATGTATTGATCGAACGCAATCTGAGGCTGGTGGCCCACATTGCGAAAAAATATACCGGCACAGGCTTCCCGGGGGATGACCTGATCTCCATCGGGACCATTGGCCTCATTAAAGCAGTGAATACCTACAGCAGCAAAAAGGCGACCAGGCTGGCTACTTACGCAGCCAAATGCATTGAAAATGAGATTTTAATGAGTATACGGTCTTCCAAGAAAAACAAAGCGGAAGTTTCACTGTCCGTTCCCATTGGAACGGATAAGGACGGCAATGAGATCAGCTTTAATGATATTCTTGGCACGGACCCTGACGCGATCCTGGATGATATCAGTCTGAAGATCCAGGTAGGAAAACTGCTTCAGGCCATTAACACCTCGCTGACTCCCAGAGAAAAAACAGTAGTCCTCAACCGCTACGGAATTTTCGGCCATAAGCCGAGAACACAGAGAGAAGTAGCCGCGCTTCTGGGGATCAGCAGATCCTATGTTTCCAGGATCGAAAAAAAGGCGCTGTTGAAGCTGCGCGAAGAATTGAAATATGAAATGTCCGTCGGTCCCTGACCGGCGGACATTTCTTTTTAGAAATCGAGGGAGCGCTCAAAGCTTTTGGAGTCGCTGAGATACTGAGCCACCTGCGCGAATAGCGGCCCTGCGGACTGGCTTCCCGATTCTCCCGATTCCACGAATACCGTAATGGTATATTCCGGGTCCTGAGCCGGAACAAAACCGGTCATCCAGCCGTGGACCGTTTCCCTGCCGCCTATATTTGACTCCGCGGACCCTGTTTTCCCTGCCATGGCCACACCCGCGGTCAGGCTCTTCCCTGACCCCTCTGTCATGGTCTTTTCCATCATCTGGCGCACCGCTTCCGCAGCAGCCGGGCTGATGACCGTTTCCTCTGTTTTATCTCCATCTTCCAGCAGAATATGGACTCCGGAATCGACTCCGCCGTTGGCGATGATATTGGTCATGCGAGCGATCTGTAGCGGCGTTGCCAGAGTCTCTCCCTGGCCGATGGACAGATTGGCGATAGCCGCTCCCTGGGACTGCTGCGCAGTCATGAGATTTCCGGTCTTCTGTCCGGGATAATCCCTGATGGGGATTTGTCCCAAACCCATTTTTTCCGCTGTCCCAATGATGGTCTCCGCTCCCAGCTCCTGTCCCAGTTGGATAAAGGCCGAATTGCAGGACTGAGCCAGAGCGTCCCGCAGGGTAATGGTCCCATGGCCCTGCTCTCCCCCGGTCTTGCATTTTATCTGCTTTCCGTTGATTGTTTCATAGCCTTTGCAGACAAAGGTTTTATCCGGGCTGATCCCCTGTTCCATTGCCGCGGCTGCCAGCACGATCTTAAAGACCGATCCCGGCGGATAGGTCCCCTGGGTGACCTTATTGACCAACTCGTTTTTATCGCTGTTCATATATTCGCTGACCCGGTTGGGATCAAAAACAGGCGTGCTGGCGGAGGCTACGATCTCTCCGGTATCGCTTTTAAGCACAACAATCGCCCCATTCTTCCCGGAACCCCGCAGGATATCCTCCACAGCCCCCTGCAGCCCCGCGTCCAGGGTCGTCACGACGCCCTTTTTCACATAGGCGTCCTGATCCATGGCCGTGGAAACCACCAGTCCTCTCCCCTGCATAATGTTTCCTCTCACATCCGCTGTTGTAAAGATCCTCTTATTGAGCAGGGACAGCTGATTATCGCACATCAGCTCGATACCCGTAGCGCCGCTGGCATCCTGCGGGTTGACGTAACCCAGGATGTGCACGGCTTTTTGCTGCTGGCCGTACCGTCTTCCGGCTTCGATGATGTAAGCGGAGGAATTGCGGATCAGCTGCTGTCCCAGCTCCTTGTCATAGCGCTTTGAGGCGAACACTTTATAATCGCTGCCCGTATTTTTCAGCTCCCTGGCTCCCATTAAATTCAGCGCCCGTTTTGTTTCTCCGTCAAAATTTTTTTCACGTATGATAAAAATGTATTCCTGATTGTTTCCCACCAGAGGCGTATTGTTGCGGTCATAAATCAAGCCTCTGGTATTGGCGCCCTCCAGAGCGATCATCTGCTGCGCAGCGGCGGCCCGGCTGAGATCGTCGTGTCCCCAGAACTGAATATAGGCCAGACGGCCGATCAGCGCGATTACCAGCGCGCCCAGAACGGCTCCCACAAATAACATTCTCTTCCTCATAATCAAAAACACTCCTTTAAAAGTATCTTTGCCCTTTAAAGGAGTGTTTATACTGCGTTTTCTCTACAGCTGATGCACGAAAAGGCCGCTGCCAAGCTTCGGCTCAAACCAGGTGGATTTCGGAGGCATAACCATATCGTTATCCGATACGTTCAGCAGATCCCCGATCTCCACAGGATGTACGGCAAAAGCAATCTTCATATCTTCGCCGCACCGTCTTTCCAGTTCTTCCAGACCGCGGATTCCGCCGACAAAATCAATTCGCTTGTCTGTTCTCGGGTCTTCAATGCCCAGAATCGGCCCCAGAATATTATTCTGCAGGATGGCAACGTCCAGAGAGTCGATCACATGGTCGGGAATGATCTCCTCTTTGGCGGTAAGCCGATACCAGTTTCCTTCCAGGAACATGCCGAAGCAATGCTTTTCTTCCGGACGATAGATGTCCTCACCTTTTTTGTCGATCTTAAATCCGGCGTCTCTGATTTTTTCCATCAGGCTTTCCACCGTATTGCCGTTGAGATCCTTTACCACCCGGTTGTAGTCAAAGATATGCAGGTCGGAATCAGGGAAAACCACTGCCATGAAGAAGTTAAATTCTTCTTCGCCCGTGTAATCGGGATTTTCTTCTCTGCGCTTTAAACCCACCTTGCAGGCCGACGCGCTCCTGTGATGACCGTCGGCAATATACAGGGAAGGAATTTCACCGAAGAGGGAAGTGAGGCTTTCCACTGTGTCAGCATCGTCTACCACCCACAGGGTATGCTGAATTCCGTCTTCGCCGGTAAAATCATAGACCGGCTTGTTGCCGGCAGCCCAGCCTTCCACCAGAACCCGGATTCTTTTATCGTCCCGGTAAGTCAGGAACACCGGCTCCGTATTGGCATTGCATACGTCAAAATGATTGATGCGGTCCAGTTCTTTTTCCACGCGGGTGAACTCATGTTTTTTGATGGTGTTGTTCTGATACTCGTCCACCGATACGGTGCCCACGATTCCGGTCTGCACCCGTCCGTCCATAACCTGACGGTAGATGTACAGCGCCGGCTCATCCTCCTGGATCAAAACACCTTTGTCCAGAAATTCTTCGATATTGCGCTTTGCCTTTTCATATACGCTCTTGTCGTAAGGGTCTTTCTGCTGAGGCAGATCGATCTCCGATCTGCATATATGCAGAAAACTGTATGGATTTCCTTCCGCCATTTTGCTTGCTTCCTGACGGTTCATAACATCATAGGGCAGGGAAGCCACTTTGTCCGCGTATTTCTGCGCCGGTCTTATTGCTTTAAAAGGTCTTACTGTTGCCATTATTTCTCAATCTCCTTTAATATATAGTTTGTTACATCCTCTATGCTCATGCCTGTGGTGTCCAGTTCAATGGCGTCCTCCGCTTTGCGCAGCGGATTCAGCTCTCTGGTCATATCGCTGTGATCGCGTTTTTTAATGTCTTCCAGGACTTGCTCGTAGGTGATATCCTGGCCTTTTTCCGCCAGCTCTTCATATCTGCGCTTGGCCCGTTCCTCCGCTGAGGCAGTCATGAAAAACTTATATTCCGCGTCGGTCAGCACATTGCTGCCAATGTCCCTTCCATCCATAATGACGCTCTTTTCCTGCCCCATTCCCCTCTGGAGCTGGACCAGCTTTTCCCGCACCTCCGCCAGCGCCGAACATTCGGAGGCTTTCTTTGAAATCCGGGGAGTTCGGATTTTATCGTTGATGATTTCTCCGTCCAGTATGATGTTTCCCCCGGAAAAGTCGATGACTGTGGAATCCAGCATGTCTTTCAGCGCCTGTCTGTCCTTTGGATCAACGCCGCAGCTGAGGGTTTTGTACCCTACCGCACGGTACATGGCGCCTGTGTCGATATAGTCGATACCCAGTTTTTTTGCCACTGCCTTGGCAATGGTGCTTTTTCCCGCGCCGCTGGGCCCGTCGATCGCTACTCTGATTATTTTATCCATGTTTTCGCTTCCTTTACTTGCCTTTTTTCGTTATAAGCAGTTTTTCGATTTCGGCTACAAAAGTATTGATGTCGGTAAATTGTCTGTATACGGAAGCAAAACGCACATAGGCCACTTCATCCAGCTTGCGCAGACGTTCCATGATCAGCTCGCCGATAAAGGTGCTGTCCACTTCCTTTTCCATCATATTATTGAGGCCGCGCTCGATTTCATCGACCACCTTTTCGATTTCAGCCATGGGCACCGGCCGTTTTTCACAGGCCCGGATGATTCCGTTCATGATCTTGTTCCGATCAAACGCTTCTCTCCTGCCGTCTTTCTTAATGACCATGAGGATCATCTCTTCCACTTTTTCATAGGTGGTGAACCTCTTTCCGCAGGCATCGCACTCGCGTCTCCTGCGAATGGCATGTCCATCCTCCGTGTGCCGGGAGTCGATTACCTTGGTATCCTGATTTTCGCAAAACGGGCATCTCATCTCAATATCCTCCTATCACTACTATTCCTGTAACCCAACATAGTGATTTTACTACATATTGTGGTTCACGTCAATTTTACACAAAAAAAACAGGAGAACCGTTTTTCAACAGATCTCCTGTAATTCCCTGCCTCTTTGGGCAGCGGGTGTCCGGACCGGCGCTTACACTTTGCAATGGCACAGCCCGCCTCCCAAATCACTTGTTTTATTCAATTTCCATAGCAACGGCTCTCACCGGGGAACCGTCGGTCCCTGCTATCTTAAGCGGAAAAGCGGCTACCACTACGTTGTCGAAATCAATCTGATCCAGATATGCCCAGTTTTCACCGATCATCAGTCTCTTTTCGGAGAACAGGTCGTGGACCGGGAATTCCGTTCCGCCCGACTGGTCGGCATTCATGGTGTCAATACCGATAAAGCGGACGCCCTTGTCAACGAGATACTCCGCCACTTCGCCGGCTACGAACGGATGGTTATAAAATTTTTCCGTGCCTCTTGTCTTGTACCAGTTGGTATTGAAGAGAACGATGGTTCCGTCCTTGATCTTTTCATCGTATGGCTTAACGTCTTCCATGGTGATCTTTTCATTTTCTTTCTTGTCCGTAACGCGGATCACCACCGCTTCGCCAAAGAAGAAGTCCAGCTCCATCTTGTCGATTGTATCGCCGTCGTTCCGGAAGTGATAAGGCGCGTCCACATGGGTTCCGGTCTGTGTTCCCACATAAACGCCGGAAAGATTGTAATAATCCTTCTCGATAGTGTGTGTCGTTGTGACTTTTGGTTCAGGATCTCCGGGATAAATCGGGCTGTTGTCCGATACTTCCCATGATAAATCCACAATTTTTTTAACTTTCATGATATACTCCTTTTTATTTACGCGGGATTCTTAAACAAGATCCTTGAATTCCGCCATATCGATTTCTTTCCCCTGTTTTCTGTCCGCAATTGCCTGACGAACTCTGTCGTGCTTTTCTCTGCTCAATGGGTACTTGAGTATAATCAGCACAGTGACGAGATAAATTCCGCCGCATAAGAACGCGTACATGTATTTAAGCCCTGATAACGCTTCCGCCGTCTGCTCCGCAGCTGCGGCATTGTATCCGATGACTGTGAGCAGTGTACCGAGAACGGCTGCGCCCAAAGCTCCGCAGGCTTTCTGGATAAAGGCGACCACGCCAAAGATCACGCCGTCGACTCTCTTTCCTGATGTAAGCTCCGTAACATCCACGCAGTCCGGAATCATAGCCCATGGAACCTGATATACCGCCGCGTTGCCCAGTGACATCAGAATTGCCAGAACATAGATCGCCGCCACATTGCCCGGCTGGATGATGAATCCGATCATCACAATCATTACAACTGCTTCCAGACCAATGGCAATGACCCATGCAGCCTTCTTGGAAAGCTTCTGCATCAGCCTGTCCGTAATCCATGCGCAGAAAATGCTGGCTACGCCGAACACTAAGGTTACGCTGGCGATCCGGCCCTCCGATAACTGCGCGTAGTTGGTGTAGTAGTAAACCTGCAGCGCATAGTTGATGGTATTGGCAAAGATCGCAATACCGAAAATCAGCATAACAATTCTGGTCGGCTTGCTTTTGAAGATATCCTTGATATCGGCAAAGGAGAACTTTCCGCTGTCTTCTCTGTGTCTTTCATATCCCTTGGTCGTCTTCCAGAGGATGAAGATGAAGAGCAGAGCCACCAGCATGTAAAGAGCCAGCGTACAGCTCCATCCCCGGTCGGCGTTATCAAACATTCCGCCAAAGTACGCTACCAGCATCAACGTCGGGCTGATGGCAACGGTCGCCGTCAGACCGAAGTAGTTTTTAAAAGTAGCCAGTGAAGCTCTCTCATTGTAGTCCAATGTCATTTCTGAACCCAGAGCTGAGCTTGAAATGTCGAGTACGGTCTGTGCTGTGTAGTAAAGTAGTATGATGATTACAAAATATACTTTAGAAACAGCTTCACTGAAGCCCCAGTTGGTAAAGAGCAGAATACTGATGAAAACAAACGGCAGCGCTACGCCAATGATAAGCGGGCGCCTCCTTCCGCTCTTCCACTTGAGGTTATCGGAAATGCCTCCGACAATCGGGTCCGTAATCGCGTCCCACAGAGTACCCAGTGAAATCATCGCACCTGCGAAAGCTGCCGACAGACCTACTACATCCGTAAAGAAATACAGCCCGTAATAACTGAACGCGGTCCAGGTGATAAAGCTGCAGTAGCCGGACAAACCATATCCCAGCTTGACCTTAAAAGGTAACTTTTCATTCGGCCTTCCGGCCGCAATGTTGTTTCCCATAATTAAACCTTCCTTTCATAAATCTTTTATAAATAGTTATTAAATAGGTCCCCAATCCCTATTCGCCTTTTGACCGTATAATTATTACGCAATCTCCGTGCCACTTTAGAAAGTGTTGATTTTCTGGCGTTTCCCACTAAAAAACAGCAGAAATCTATTCAAATTCAAATAGCATTCTGCTGTTTTGGAAGGCTTCTTTTCTTTTATTTCCTGCGTTAATCCGTTTTATCCGGATCATTCACTTGTATTCATCATCCTTGATTTTTATTTAATTTTGAATAAACCTGCGAATATACTGGATTTTTTAGCAGTTCCCGGCAGGTTTGTTTTTTATTGGCATTCTGTGTTTTTTGGCGGCACTCCGCTTTTATTCATTTTAATCCATGGAATCCAGGGATGTCGGCACATCGACCAGGATTACGTCCTCTCCCACGGTTTTCACATTCTTCCATTTAATAACGAAATCTTCCGTATCTCTGCCGAACAGGTTGAAAAATCCCCGCTGTCCCGGCAGAACGATGCCTTCGATTTTTCCCTCTTTCAGATTTATCTCAATATCATATACAAATCCCAGGCTCTTGCCGTCATAAATATTGATCACTTCTTTATTTTTAATATTCTCTGTATTTAACATACTTTATCCCCCTTTTAATGTTTGTCCTTTTAAATATATTAAAAAACGGCGGAAATAAGAACGCTTTTTTGATTCTTATTCCGCCGTTTTTTTATGTCAAGCTTTCATCGACCTGCTTACTGAAGTCTGTTTTCGCTGATCCGCTTAAAATAGCTCCTGGTCTCAGCCACAATGACGCCATTGAGAGCCAGCAGAGCGATCAGGTTCGGAATCGCCATCAATCCGTTAAAGATATCGGCGATGGTCCATACCGCGCTTACGGTGATGAACGGGCCTACTAAAACAGCCAGGATGTACAGCCATCTGTATGTAGTGAGCACGCCTTTATGTCCGTTGGACAGATACTCCAGACAGCGTTCGCTGTAATAGTCCCATCCAAGGATGGTTGTAAAGGCAAAGAATGCCAGGCAGAGCATCAGCACGAAGGAGCCGGTTCCCGCGGACCACGGAAGGCCTTCTCCAAAGGCGAAGGACGTTACCTGTGCGCCTTCAAGTCCCTCTGCTACTGCTTTATCATAAGCACCTGTTACCATAATCGTCAGACCGGTCATGGTACAGATTACGATAGTATCAATAAAGGTACCGGTCATGGAGATGAGTCCCTGTCTTACCGGTTCTTTTGTCTGTGCGGCCGCGGCTGCGATCGGCGCGCTTCCCAGGCCGGCCTCGTTGGAAAAGATTCCTCTGGCAACACCTTTTTGCATAGCCAGCATCAAAGCTCCCAGGGCTCCGCCCGCCATAGCTCTCAATCCAAAGGCGCTGGCAACAACCTCAACGACTGCGCCCGGAATTGACCGGATATTGGCGATCAGGATACAAACGCAGATCAGAACGTAAGCGATGGCCATAAAGGGCACAACGATCGTGGTTACGCTGGCGATTCTCTTAATTCCTCCGATAACCACCAGAGCCGTCAATGCCGCGACAACGATTGCCGTAATCACAACGGAAATGGAGTAATCCCTGCCAAGCAGCGCAATTGTATGCTGGCTGTTGGGATCAAAAAATTCCTGTGCCGCGGACGCGATTCCATTTACCTGTGTAATGGTACCGATTCCCAAAAGACCTGCCAGCAGGCCAAATGTGGCAAATAATTTTGCCAGCCACTTCCAGTTACGTCCCATTCCGTTTTCTATGTAGTAGAACGGTCCGCCGAGAGCATGCCCGTCCGGCTTGAGAACTCTGTACTTGATTGAGAGAACGCCTTCCGAGTATTTTGTAGCCATACCAAAGCAGGCCGCCAGAATCATCCAGAACAGCGCTCCGGGTCCACCAGCGATTACAGCCGTAGCAACGCCGACGATGTTTCCCGTACCGATGGTCGCGGCCATCGCCGTACAGAGCGCTCCGAAGCTGGTTACTTCTCCCTCTCCGTTAACTTCATTTTTTACCATGTACTTGAGTGCTGTTCCCAGTTTGCGGAACTGGAGCACTCCCAGCCGGATGGTCAGAAAGATGCCGGTTCCCATAATCAGTACGATCATCGGTACGCCCCATACCACACCATCAATGCTTTCCAGTACTTTAGTCACTTGGTCCATTTTTTTCTACCCTCTCTTCATTTGATATAATTGCGAATAAAACTGCGCTTAAAAAAATAAAAAGCCGAATAATTCGACTTTCCAGAGACCGGGCAAAGCTATTAAGATAATCATAAACTATCTGCTCTGTCCTTTTGCCTGAGAGATCGGCGGCAATCCGCCTTACACCTTCGGCGCTCATTTTGAGACTCTCCAGAGAATCAGAATGTCTTTCTCACCCAAAACAAAGACTGCAAGTTCGGGCTTGATCGATAAACTAACGTAACGATATTACCACACCTTGCAGTCCATTTCAATGATTTTTTTAAATTATTGTTCCAATGCCCTACGCATCGGCGCCGCCCGGCTCATCGTTGGAAGTGGCGTCATCCGCCCCTTTTCCTTCCGTAGTGGCGTCCGTGGAATCCGTTGCCTTTGTTTCTTCGGTTGATTCCTTGGTTGCTTTCGTCTCTGTCTTTTTATCTACGGTTTTGGCGTTGTCATAGATGAAGTCGATGACTTTCTCATAGGTCAGGGAAAGCTCCACATAAGAGTCGATATCTTCGCCGAAGTTTTCCTTAAAGGTGTCTTCCGTGTATCCCGACTCCTCGATCTGACTGCGCAGCTTCTTTTCGTCATCCTTCGTATAGCTGAGCTTTTCCTTGTCCGCTATATAGTAGGAAACCATCTGTTCTTTTACATACTCCTGGGCAGCCTGCTTATTCTTTTCGTTATATTCTTCCTCAGACTGGATGCCCATCTGCTGCCAGATGTCTTTCAGTTCCATGCTGTAGGTTTTAGCCATCTTCTGATACTGTTCTTCCAAAACCTTTACGTATTCATTTACTTCTTCTTCCGGATATTTGATAACTTCCGAACTGTCGAAGACTTCTTGCCAGAGGTCGTTCTTTCTGGTGTTCTTTTCCTCTTCTTCTTTATCTTTCAGCAGCTGCTCTTTCACCTGCTTTTCATACTCGGCAGTCGTTTTGACCTTGCTGTTTTTTGCCACCCACGCGTCGTTGTATTCCGGGATCGTATCTACGGAAACGTAGTTGATCTTCACCGTGAACACCACGGCCTTGCCGGCTACGTCCGTATTTTGGTAATCGTCCGGGAATTTCAGGTTCAGGTCCTGGGTTGAGCCGATCTCTTTACCGATGAGGCCGTCCTCAAAGCCCGGTATAAACTGGCCTGAACCGATGGTCAGATCATCGCCTTTCTTGCTGCCTCCTTCGAAGACTTTGCCGTCGATCTTTCCTTCATAGTCGATATTCACTTTATCGCCTTTTGCTACAGTGCCTTCTTTCTTCTTTTCCGTAGTCTTGGAGTCCTCCACATTGGACTGGACTTTTGCAGTCACCTCTTCATCGGATACGGAGACACTGATTTTCTCCATCTCCAGTCCCTTGTAATTTCCTACCTTTACATATTCCGACAGGTCGTACTGGCTGTAAGGCTTGCTGCCGCACCCGGTCAGCCCCATCACAGCGATCAGGCATACGATCAAAGTCAATGCAATCAGTTTCTTTTTCATAACTTCCTCTTTCTCTTTTATTTTTTCGCAAATCATCGCGATTCTATTCTTTGCGGACCGCGCCCGCATGGGTTCCGCTGTGTCCGCCCGTTTCTCCGGGCCGCAGCGATCCGGTAAATATCATATCATATTCGCACTGTGTTTTAAAGATTTGAAACAAATCTACATGGATCGTTCACACAGGAGACATATTACAGGTCTTTATGTATCTGTTCCATCTTTCGGTCAACCTCAGCCATGGCTTCCGCGCAGTCCTTCAATTCCTGCTCCATCTGCGGAGTAATTCCGCCGACCCGTTTATACTTAAGCTCGTGTTCCAGACTTGCCCAGGTATCCATAGCAATGGTCCGGAACTGGATTTCCACAGGAACCAGCTCGGTACGGTCCGATAGGAACACCGGTATCTGCACTACCAGATGAAGGCTCCTGTATCCGCTTTCTTTAGGGTCTTTGATGTAATCGCTGCGCCGCAGCAGCTTGATGTCGTCCTGCTGCAGCAGCAGAGAAGCCACCGCGTATACATCGTCAATATAATTGCAGATAACCCGGATGCCCGCAATGTCGGTAATTTTATAAAAAGATTCAAGCCGAATGTCCAGTCCTTTTCTCTCCAGCTTTTCAAAAAGGCTCTGTGGAGACTTGAGTCTGCATTCCATATGATGGATCGGGTTGTAATCATATCTCACCTGGAATTCATCATCCAGAATCTCCAGTTTGGTGCTTACTTCCCGAATAGCCGCATGATAAATGTTCCGCAGGAGCACGTAATCCTGAAATTCATCCATGAGCGGTTTGAGGGCCGCCGGTACTGCTGTCTCGTCCAATCGGAAATTATCCTTTTTTTCAATAATCATTTGTTGACTCCTTTTTTATTCTGTGCTCGTCTCTATTCCCGTATTCTGTTATTGTACAATAACTTCCATGTAATTTCTGCGGAAGTTTTCTTAAAATTTTATTAAAAACATTTCTTCAAAGCTTCTTTTGGGCACCGGCCTGCCCAGATAAAAGCCCTGGATGTACTGAATATCCATCTCGCCTACTGCCGAAAAATCCTCTTCATCCTCCACGCCTTCCACACAGACCTCCATATTCATCACGTGGCACAGATCCGCGATCAGGCTGACAAAAGAACGATCAAATTTTCTGTCCCGTATGCCTTTTATAAACGTCCGGTCGATCTTAACCACATCGGCGGGCGCCAGCTTCAGCAGCCCCAGAGAGGAGTATCCGGTACCGAAGTCGTCGATGGCTACCGACATTCCCATCTCCCGGCATTGGGAGAGAATCATCGAAAGCTCATTTCCGTTGTTGGCAAAATAGCTCTCTGTCAATTCCAGCATTAACAGCCCCGGGTCCGCATGATACTTGCTGATGGTTGCCCGTATGAAGTCCAGCAGTCCTTCATCTTCCAGCTGACTGGCGGAAAGATTGACGCTGATGCGGATGGGATATCCCTGCTGTTGCCATTGGGAACATTTTTTGACCGCCTCTTCAAAAATCCATCTGCCCAGCTTCAGAATCAGCCCGTTTTTTTCCAGCAGAGGAATGAATTCGTCCGGGCCCACCCTGCCGAATTTTTCACTGGCCCATCTGCACAGGCACTCAGCTCCGATTAATTTTTTCTCTTTATTAAAGACCGGCTGAAAATACGCTTCAAACCCCTTGAAACCGTTATTAATGCTCTCTCTGAGCAGCTGCTCGATCCCAAGCACGCGGGTCGTTTCCACCAGCATTTCTCTTGAAAAAAATGAAATTCGGTTTTTGCCATTCTGCTTGGCGTGGTTGAGGGCATATCCGGCGTATTTAATCAGCTCCATATAGGCCGCGGCATATTCAGGAAAAGCCACGCAGCCACAGGATACGGTGCAGAAAAAAGTCCGGTTATCGTAGCTCTGCTGTTTGCCAAAGGATTTCTGCAGGGACCGGTAGAAGTTCTGCGCCATTTCTTTGCCTTCACCAAAGAGGATCGCTGCGAACTCATCCCCGTCCAGACGAAAGAGCATTCCGTTGTTGGGCAGAAGGCTCTGTATCCTCTGCGCCGCAATGCGTATCACTTCATCACCAAAATGGCGGTCGTACAGATCATTGACCCTTTTTAAATTGTCCAGGCCCATATGAAGAAGTAAGAACGGAGCATCCCGGTCTTCTTCTGTCAGCTGTTCAAGCTGGTGTATAAATTCATATTTATTGAAGAGTCCTGTCAGATGATCGACCCTGTTTTTATTGCCCAGATTTGTGATAATCCCTGCAAAGAGCTCCGGTTCCCCGTTCTCATCCCGCTCCAGATGGCCTCTGCACCGAACCCATACCCACTTCCCCTCGTGATTTTTTGCCCGGTATTCCACACTATGGCAGTCTGTTCTTCCGTCTGCGATCTCCTGGTTTGATTCCAGAAAGGCCGCCTTATCGTGCTCGTGCACCCTTGCGCCCCAGACTGCCGCCGCATTATGTATGACCCGTCCCGGAAGCTCGAACTCATCCACCATAGCCTGGGGATACAGAAACACGCCGGTCTTCATATTGCACACGTATATGTAATCATCCGTGCTTTGAGAAAGGGCGTCATAGAGCAGATCCTTATTATAGAAAAACGATTCCGGTTCCGCCTGGCTCTGTCCCTGATTCAGTTTTTCGTTGGCCCTCCTGATATGAGCCGCCCGTTTGTATTGATAGAGCTTTTCATCCGCGGCATTGAGCGCGTCCTCTACCGAATCGGTCAGCTCACTGTCTATGCTGACCACACCATAGCAAAAGATATCGCCCGGCAGCAGCTCCGATCGTTCATCCTTGCTAAAGCTGTGCAGCGCGCCCTCCAGCCTTTCTTTGGCTTCCTTTTCTCTCGTGCAGGAAAAAACCACTACAAATTCATCTCCGCCCAGCCGAAACATGTATTCTTTTTTCTGCAGCACGTCACCGATCTTCCGGGTTATGGCAATCAACAGCTGATCTCCGGCCTGATGACCGAATTGGTCGTTGACCCGTTTCAGTTCATTGGCGTCGATCATGGCGATTACCAGTGGTTCGCCGGCCTTTTTCGCCCTTTTCAGAGACTTTTCCAGGGCGGTTTTCCCCGCTCTGCGGTTTAATACCCCGGTCAGCTCATCGGTGCTGGCCTGCGCGTACAGTCTCTTCATTTCCGTGATGTCCAGGGAATAATGGAAATGCGCGGTTCGCCCGTCATGCCAGTTGATGAGGCTGTCAAAACATTCGTAGATCCGATCATTTGCCATGTTATCGGCTTCCCACATATAGGAATCGCCCGCAGCCTTATCTTTTTCCAGCTGAAAGAGCGGGCAATTGTCACATCGGTGACTCAGCCCGTTTTTCAGTTCTCTCCAACAGATTTTTCCGATGGGATCCTTTAGACCGAATGCCTCTTTCATCCGTTTATTCATAAAGAGGATTCGGTCTGTCTCCATGTCGGTGACATAGACGTTGGCGTTCAATTTGTCCATGATTTCCCCGAACACCCAATGTTCCAGAGACATGCCCGGGAAAAGATCTTTTTCTTCTTCACATTTTGTCATAACTGAGTCCTTCTTTCCTGCTCAAAGTAAAGTGATTCCTGCTGTAGTCCAGCAACCCTTCATCCTTCATTTTTCCCAGCTCAGCCGACATGGCGCTTCGGTCTACCGACAGGTAATCGGCCAGTTCCTGACGGTTAAATGGGATATCAAAGTCACTGGTTCCCCGCAGAATTGCCTGGGCGGAAAGATAAGAGAGAAGCTTTTCTCTGGTGGTCCGCTTTGTAATATGTTCCATCTTCTGCATGAGGGCAATATTCTTCTGTGCGAGAATTTTCATCATGTTGCCGATGATTTTTGTGTGGAACTGACAGGAACGGGGGCATGTGGTGAGGATTTTCTTATAATCCAGCAGCAGAACCTCCGTCCGTTCTCCGGCCATGACGCTGACCGGAATGATCTCAGTCTCCGCACAGCAGAAGGCTTCCCCAAAGACATCTCCGGGAGCCAAATTTTCGATGATCGTCCGGTTTCCCCAGTAATCTTCTTTCAGAATCCGCAGGCTGCCCGAAACGACGATTCCGGTCAGCGCGGCATGGTCTCCTGCTGTGAACACGAATTCATGTTTTTCGTAAATCTGCCGCCTTGCGGAAAGACAATTCAGGAGCGAGTCAATGTCCTGCGGGTGAATCCCTGCGAACAGTTTTGAATGATTCATATAGGTTCCGGCCTTTCCGTTGTAAATACAACAAAGTCTTTCTCTCAGTATAGCCAATAACCCATCATAAGTCAAACCCCATATCCTCTTGACACTATGCAATTCCTTGACTCTTGCGTTTTTTAATGCGATAATATATTCAGGAAAAAACTAACTATTACGGACCAAAGGAGATTCCGGATGCAAAAAGCTTTTGAAATGCTCGATGCCATATCTGAGCTGGTTTACATTGCTGATATCGAGACTTACGAGCTCCTCTATTTGAATAAACCGGGCAGGGAAAAATTTGAAGCAGGTTCCACAGAGGGGAAAAAATGTTATGAACTTCTTCAGGGCAGAGACCATCCCTGTGAATTCTGTACCAACGACCGCCTGACCCATGAGGAGGTCTATACCTGGGAGTTTTATAACCCGTCTGTTGACGGCTATTACATATTGAAGGACAGCCTGATCGATTGGGAGGGAAAACCGGCCCGCTTTGAGGTTGCCTTTGAAGTCACGGAACTGGAGCTTCAGAAAAAAGCTCTTGAACGCCTGGTACGTTCGGCTGGGCTCATCATAGACTGTGCTAAGATTCTTCATCAGCCCGAATCTCTGGAAACAATCGTTAATAAACTGCTGGATACCCTGGGACGTTTTTTGGAAGCGGAACGCGCCTATATTTTTGAGATCCGCGGAACGAGGATGGACAATACCTACGAATGGTGCGCCCCCGGAATTCAGCCGGAAAAGGATAATCTTCAGAATATGGATATCAGCCTTGTACAGCGGTGGCGTCCGTCTTTCAACCGTCAGGAATGTGTGGTAATTGAAGATATAGGGGAAATACGGGACATCTCCCCGGACGAATATCAGGTCCTTATCAATCAGAACATCCACAGCCTGGTGGCGGCACCGCTGGCCTCAGAAGGCAGCCTGCTGGGATATATCGGCGTTGATAATCCCCCGTCAGAAAATATTCAGCACATTCCGCTGATATTTACGACCCTCAGCTATTTTCTTACATCTGTCATTGAAAAACAGGAGACGGAAAAGCTTCTTCGCAGATTGAGCTATCAGGATACGCTCACCAGCGTCCACAACCGTAATCGCTTTATAAAAGATGTGGAAAAGTTGAGCGTCTCTCCCTGCCGCGACATCGGAATCCTCTATGTGGATCTCAATGGACTTAAGGCCATCAATGACAATCAGGGACATAATTACGGGGACCTTGCCCTGACAAACACGGCGACAAAAATTGCTTCCGTTTTTCCCCATGATAGCATTTATCGCGTCGGCGGCGATGAGTTCGTTGTCATCTGCGGACCGCTGTCAAAGGACGACTTCGATTCCAGAGTCTGGGCACTGAAAAAAGCTTTTATCAATAATCAGGAATACAATGCCGCGATTGGGGCGACGTGGAGCAAAAATTGCGACAATATCCAGCAGCTCATCAGCAGAGCCGATGAACAGATGTATGCGGATAAAAAAGCCTATTACCGGAAAAACCCTCAGACCAGCCGTTATCGCTATATCAACGATCATTTTCTGGAACTGAGCAACCCCCAGACCCTGTATGCGCTCCTGTCGGATGGCGCGTTTCCGGTTTATTTTCAGCCAAAGCTTTCTTTTGCGGACAGACATCTGGCAGGCGCGGAGGCGCTTGTCCGTTATGTGGATAAAAACGGGACCATGGTATCGCCGGCCCAGTTTATCCCTGTTTTGGAAAGCGCCCGTTTAATCTATATGCTTGATTTTTATGTGTTCCGCTATGTCTGCAGGACTCTGCAGATATGGCAAAATGAAGGGCGCACGGTAATTCCCGTATCTGTGAATTTTTCCAGATACACCTTGACCCAGGCTCACTTTTTGGAGAATCTTTTGGAAATCTGGCATTCCTATGACATTCCTCAAAATCTGATTCTGATTGAGATTACCGAAGGTGCGGAATCGGAGCTTTCTTCTGAGATCGTCACCATTCTGAAGCAGGTAAAGGACGCGGGGTTTTCCATTTCCATCGACGATTTCGGAGTAAAGTACGCAAACCTTTCTCTCTTTACTTCTATGGATTTTGATGAGCTGAAGATTGATAAAAGTCTGGTGGATGACGTTGTAAAAAATGAAAAAGCGCAGCTTCTCATCCAGACGATCGTGGAACTCTGCAAGAAGCTGGGCATTAATTTGGTGGCCGAAGGAGTTGAAACGGAAGATCAGTTTGATATGCTCCACCGGTTCGCCTGCGATATTGCTCAAGGCTATCTTTTCAGCAGACCGCTGCCTTTGGATGAATTTATCCGGCTGTACTTATCGAGGGAAAGCGGCCTTTAAATTGATACATTAAAAAACCGCCTCTTCAAAGGCGGCTTTTTTGTATGACTGCCGGGTATCGTTTTCAGCGGATGCTCTTTCCCAATTCAACCACATCTCTCAGCTTGGGGGAATCCTTCATCGACCCCTTTTCGTTCATTCCCGCGATGGTTATAATTCCCTTGTTCGTCCAGTTGAGATAATTGCTCATATACTTGTACTGGTTTACGGCGCTGTCGAAAACGCCTTCCGACATGGCATTCAAGAGCAATGCGGTCTGGGTCGGATGAAAACCTTTTACTGCATGGGCATAAAGGCGGTCGATTGCCAGTTTGATCTGCGCCGACATGCTGAACCAATAGATGGGAGAAGCAAATACCACCATATCGGCTTTATCTGTCTCCGCCAGAATTTCGGCCATATCATCCTTCTGAATACATTCCCCATCGTGGGCAAAACAGTATTCGCAGGCCATGCACGGAGCGATTTTCATTGCGCCCGCATTCTTTATCACCACCTGATTGCCGCTTTCCCGCGCTCCTTCGGCGAAGGCTTCTGCCATAATGTCCGTATTTCCACCCTTCCGTGGGCTTCCTGTTATTACTAAAATGTTCATATCGTTTCCTCCTCGCTTAAAAACCTTCCTGAATACAACCAGTATAGCACCGGCAGGGACCGCTGGCAATGGCTACGATGTCTCGGTGTTGTTAACTTGTGATAATGTCACTATAGGATTCACTTGAGAAAATGTCCCA
>NZ_JANFXK010000002.1 GCF_024459955.1 Anaerovorax odorimutans | reverse complement strand
AATGCACTCTCACCGATGTTTGTGACGGAGTTGTTGCTTTCCAGTCCTGTGCTTTTTAAATCAACACAGCTAGAAAATACAGTCTTACCGATGTTTGTGACGGAGTTGTTGCTTTCCAGTCCTGTGCTTTCTAACCCCCTACATCCCAAAAATGCACTCTCACCGATGTTTGTGACGGAGTTGTTGCTTTCCAGTCCTGTGCTTTCTAACCTCGTACATCCCAAAAATGCACTCGTACCAATGCTTGTGACGATATATGTCTTGTTGTTGCTTATCACTTCATTTGGTATCTCAATGCGTCCACTGGTAGATGAGTCAATGGCGCTACCATAACCGTCACCAACCTGTACCTTACCTTTACCACTGCCTCCCGGCTCTTCCAAAATTTTAAACGTGCAGTGGATCTTTTGCTCTTGCGTTGGACTGCCCGGCGGCACATTCGTAATTTCAGCAGTAAAAGTATCCTCGACATCTGCGTGGACCTCCGCGGCGCTTGTCCCAATCATGCCAAGCAGCATCAGGCATACCGCAAGGACCACCGCCTGTAGCCTCTTCATTCCGCTCATTCTTATGCTCCTTTTCTTTTGAGTGAAGGTGTACGTTTCTTCAAAAGAAAAATCCTCTATATTTTAGGCTGTTTTGCTCTTAAAAGCGGAAAAAAGATTGTTTATACGGTGATTTAATGGTATGATTTGTAAAGAAATAGATGAAAAAAGCCTTTGAGTAAAGGTACACCTTTCTACAAAATCAACCGGCAGGGCCGGGAGCAGCACATTCAAGTATGTAGCTGTCTCCGGGGCCGCAAGCTCGGATTTGGAATTTTTCGTATTCTGCTTTCTTACCCATATTCAGCAAAAAAACCTTCATTATGGATAAAAGTTGTGGGCCGGAGGGGCCTGTTTTGGCTCATTTGCCGCCAACTGGCCGGATTTCAAAAAATGAACCGCCGGAAACGTTAAAAAGTTATCCAGATTCTTCTTAAAACGAGGGAATCTGGATAACTTTTGTCATATCAGCAGGTTCAGGCGGGCGGCTCTCTCATGTGGCCGCCGCTGTCGCAAAAGAGGCAATATGGAAATGCCTGCCGTCAGTCGTTTATCCTTTTCTGCGTCTGCCGTAGAGGATCAGCGCGCAGAGGATGACGGCGCAGACGGTGAGGACGATCAGCAGCGAGATCAGCGGGAATGAGTCGCCTGTATGGGCGGACTCATTTGCTCCCTTTGCATGGTCTGCCGCATTGCTGTCCGCTCCGCCGCTGGCGGTTGCACCGCTGCCGCCCGATCCGCTGTTTCCACCTTTTCCGTCATTCTTATTACTGTCGCCTCCATTGCCGGGAGCCTGCTGGTCGTCTTTATTGGTATCAACAGGCGGAATCTTTTCAAAGATAGCTGCCACGGTGACATCTTCCGCAGGCATGGAAAACGCAGAGCCTTCCACGATTTTTCCGTTTACCCTCAGGTGCTTGAAGCGCCATCCCTGATCGGGGTCAGCGGTTACAGCTACCGTGTCGTTCTTTGCGGCCCGGGTCTCTTTTACATTGATTTTACCCCCTGCTGTCTGCCGCGCCGTGATATCATAAAGCTGCGTATAGGTGAGGGCATAGAGGCTGAACTGGCTGCTTTCCGTTTCAAAGACTTTGTGGGGCTGAACCTTGCCTTCGAGGGTGTACATATGATAGTTGTGACGATAGAGCATGCCGTAATCCCGGTTGCCTTCCGCTCCATCGGGCAGTTCAAAGCGCAGCTTGAGAGGCGAGGCTGTTTCTGTGATCGGGTAGCGCGTGAGGTCGCTTGATTGCGGACTGTTTTTTTGCAGAATATCTACGTACAGGTTAATATCCATATAGGTACCGATCGTTTTATCTCCGGCAGCCGCTTCAAACAGAAGAGACTGAATCGGGCCGATATCTTTATCGCCCAGCGCGTCCACCTTCAGGGTAATGCAGGCAATGCAATCTTCCGGAATTTGAATACTTTCCGGATCAATGGCTGACAGCAAGTTGGGAGCCGACAAATTCAGACTCGTCCCATCTTCAATCTCAGCGACTTCCCATCCGGTACGGACGATCTTCAAAAGTACGGTGTCATTTCCGCTGCCACTGGGGTCACTGCCCTTAGCGGTAACCTTTACCAAAGCGTATTCCAGCTTGTCATCACGGAAGCTTACATGTTTCCCGGTTATGGAAACGTGCGTTGCCAGCTTCTCCTTGTCGGCCTGGTTATCGGCTTTGATTACTGTGCCCGCATCGTTTGGTTTCGTGGGAATGGTCTTACCCTCAAGGGCGGTGATTTCCACCATTGGGTCGGAAATTACTCCTTTTACCAGCGGGGTTACATCCAGCCCGCCGTGGCTGCTCCCAGCCGGGATGATGATTGTGGAATAGGTGTCGTATTTTTCCCCGCCAATTTCCGTAGACGTCCCGGTATCCGCCGCGAGGCGCGGTTCTTCTTCACCATCGACGACAAGCTGCAGATCCTTGATCTTCACCGTATCGCTGGAAGCCTTGGTGGTAAAGCTCCAGGCATTGGAATCCAGAGATTTGAAGTTCAGGCCGCGAATGGTGTAAAGGGCGGAGCTGTCGTTGGTGATGTAGTAGCTGCTGCTGGGGTCAAGGTTTTCGTCAAACGTCAAGGTAACAACAGCGCTGTCGTCTTTGGCGTTGTTGCTGATTTTAACCTGGCGGCTGTGGACGTCCAGAGCCTGAATCTGCTTGGCTTCTGCGGGCTCCTGCTTGTAAAGATAGAAATTACCGTCTCCCGTTTCCATCTGCTGATTGAAGCGAAGCTTCATCTCCCTGTCCGACGGGTCGTGCTCTGCTCCTTTGGCGGGACTGACGGGCTCTGCGGTCAGTTCCTTGGTGCAAATTTTGACGGTTTCTTTTGCCGAAGGGGAGGTTATGGCGCCTGTCGTGCTTTTCCGCAGCCAGAGATTTAGCTGCTGCTCGGTGATATCGTTTTTTTCGCCGATGGTCAGGCTGCTTTGCCAAGCGTTTTTATCCACATTTAATATGTCGCTGTCCGATTTATCAGGGCCGTTGTATATGGTATCGTAGCCGCTGTCGGAAACGGGTTTAATCGTGACCGGCGAGAGATACCAATCGCTGTGTCCGTTGCTGCCCCTGGTGCCGGAAATGGTATATTTCCCGGCAGTAGCGTCTTTGGTCACAGCCAAAGTGCCATCGTAGAGACGGAGATCGTAGTTGGCGAGAAGGTCGTAATAGGTTTTCCCCGAGGAATAGGTTTTTCCCTTGGAATCTGTAAGCGTTAGCTTGATTACGGACCCTGTCGTCTTTAGATTTAATTTATTATCTTTGCCCAGTACGGAGTCGAGGGTGTCCTGTCCTAAAAGCTTTTCGACGCTGTAGGTCAGCGGAGGATCGTTCTCTCCATAGAGCTTGGATTTATCGTCGGCTCTGATTTTCAGGGTTTCCTTGTTGATACGCAGCGTCCCTCGCCCGTATCGAAAGTCATAGTGCTCATCATTAATTTTACAGATGACGTCGTAGGTCCCCGTATTGACAGGAGCATCCTTGCTCCAGGTGAACTGTCCGGCGCCGTTGCCGTCGTAGGTCCAATGATAGCCCAGGACTGTATATTTATCGGACGTGAGGCCGGGGAAATTGGCGGTAAAGGGGATCGGCTCACCGGTATAAAGCTGCGTCTGGCTGGCAACCACCTGGGAAGCATTCCCCGGACCGTAATCGTAGTCATAGTCGGCAGGCCACTGGGCGTTCATGTTTTCCAGGTTCATAAGGTGGGGATAGTATTTGATCTTACCGCTGAGCTTGGCCCCGTCTCCAAGGTCGAAGTCTTTGATCGTCTCGTCCGCCTTCTGCTTCCACATGGCGCCCGCGCCAAAGTGCATCTTACCCGTAGGACTGACATCGGTATCCAGGGCATTGGTACCGGTCATATTTTCGGTCGAGTATCCTGCAATGTGCAGTTTCTCCGAGTCATTGGCATGACTGTTTTGATTGTTTCCGATAAATCCGAGGCCGTTATCGTCCTTCAGGTGGGGATTGATTTGCGTATTGTAGTAACAGTTGGAAATGTCCAGATTTTGGATATCGCCATTTTCATTACCGCTGGTATTCTGTTTTTCAGACTGAGCCTTTACAAGATGAACGGCGTTTTTCAGCGTCTCCGCATTTTGGGAGGCGTTGTCGTCTCCGATTATACCGGCGTTGTAGCAGTTATGGAGGGTCAAGTATTGGGAAAGATCCGCAGAGGAGCTGGCCCGTCCTACCAGACCTGCCAGATCGGGGCTGCCTCCGTTGGCGGCAGAGACCTGGCCGATATTAAAGCAGTCCTTGATGCTGCAGCTGCCGGAGGAGGCGGAGACACCGCCGTAGATTCCGCCGGCTTTTCCGTACGAGGAACCGGATACGCCGTTAACATCAAAACAGGGCTTTGTTCCGGTGGTGGATATGTCGCCGTAATTGGCGCATTCCGACAGGCTGATGTTCCCTTCTCCCACAATACCGCCGGCCGAGACGCCGCAGACGCTGGCTGTGTTGTAGCAAAATTCTATTGTATTTTCATTTGTACCGTGCATATATCCGATAATGCCGCCTGCGCGTTGGGCGGGAGAATCCAGTTCGGAAGATGAGAGGGAAGAAAGATCCGTTCCCACAGCCGCGCCGGTGTTGCTACACCATTCTATTTTTGTTGGTTCCGATGAATCTATATAAATACTGCCTGCAATACCGCCGATATAGCTGTTGTATGATTTCCTGCTTGTGGTATAAAGCGTACCGTTGTTGCTGCAGGAGATAAACTCCCCGTTTTTGGCATAGCTGGTGATGCCGCCGATATCCGATGCAATTCCGCTGATATTGCCGCTGTTGCTGCAGGAGGTAAACGTCCCGTTTTGGACATAGCTGGTGATGCCGCCGATATCCGATGCGATTCCGCTGATATTGCCGCTGTTGACACAGTTTTCAAAGCTTGCGCCGGATACCTGCTCACAGTAGCCGGCAATCCCCCCTACATCGGCTGCGGTTTCAGTTGTGATGTCAGCATGATTTTCGCAGTCCGAAAAGGATACGGTGCCGGCTCTTCCAATGATGCCGCCGATAGAATAGCCATGGTTCGAAACTTGTATCCTGCATTCATTAACGCAGTTTTCCACTGAGCCTTCATACATGGTGCCAGCAAAAGCGCCAAGCTTGCTGGGTTTACCGCTGTTTTCGATTGTTCCGGCCAGCGTTAAATTGGCGGCATAGGGAGCCTGTTCTTTCTTGTCATCCTTTTGAATGATAGAGAAAAGTCCGGCCGCAGTGCCGTTAAAGGTAATGGTATGGCCCACTCCGTCCAGCTTGCCGGTAAAAGGCATGCTTTCATCGTTGACAGGCAATGTATATTCATCGGATTTGTCAAAGGCGATGTCGCCTCTGATGAGAACGTTCATGTGAGTGTAATAACGGCCGAACTCAAAGAAATCATCGACGCTTTCCAGACCCATGGCAGGTTCAAACTGATCAGTATCGAACTGATGAAGCCAGAGGGAAGGGGCCGGCTGTCCCGCGTTTATCAGATCCTTGAAAGCAGGGTAATAGCTCTGTTTTGTCGTGCCGTTGTCCCACTCTGCCGAGGTTTCACTCTGACTAATCCACTGGGCATTGAGACTTTTATCCACATTCGTAATCATAGGCATATGACTCAGCGCGTCTGCCCCCAGCATCTGTTTGGTAGTAAGCGGATCCAGTTGGTCTGTGGTCAGCGGAATGTCATTGGTCGGGGTCACAAGGGCGGTGCTTATCACGGTATCCGTATTGTAGTAAATATGGCTGATGGTCTGTTCACGGCCGTCGCGATGCCCTTCCAGTATCCCGGGATAGTGCCCGTCGGGATCCGCAAAAACCGGACTGGCCGTATAGCCGTATTGTACCAGGTTGCCGCCATGTCCGGCTATGCCGCCGGTCCATTTGTAGCCGTATACTGGCCCGGTGGTATAAAAGGTTCGGACGCTGGTCTTTTTGTTTTCGGCGTATCCGACGATACCTCCCGTATAGGCGGCACCGTTGACGATACCCTCGTTGAAAATATAGAAAATGTCGCCTTTCTCAAGGTAACCGACCACACCGCCCACATCTTCGCCATAGGTATTCGCCGGGATCGGCAGTTCGGCGGCATAGTTGCCGCAGCCCCGCACTTTGCCGTAATTGCCGCTGTAGGTGATATTGTGCTCCTCAATGGGAACCTTTATTTTCAAGTGCTTGAGAACCTTAATGCCGATGGTCGTATCGTGGGCCTCGCTGAAACCGGCCACGCCGCCGATATAGTTACGTGCGCCTTCTACCAACCCATAATTAAAGGAGTAGGTCGTCATGGCGTCTTTTCCCAGATAGCCGGAAATTCCACCGGTATGGTCATACCCGGAAACCGTGCCCTGGTTCTGACAATCGTAAACAAGACTGTTCTGTTTTCCGACGATACCGCCGCAGTAGCTGACGGTAGCGGAGACGAAGGCGGTCTTTTCATTACTGCTTTCGATAACGGATTCATCGCTTCGGCCAACAATGCCGCCGACCATGGTTTCCCCTTCTACCCGTCCGGCATTTTTGCAGCCCTGCAGTACGGAGTCATTACCGGTACTATCGATATACTGTCCCATGATGCCGCCCACCTGGCTGATTCCCTTTATTGTTCCGAAGTTGTCACAGTTTTCAATGACTGAGATCCTATTGTCGTCGCTGTATTGGTTGTAATAGCGGTCAATGCTCATATTGCCGATGATGCCTCCGGTAGCGCTCCCCTCTTGGGAGGTCTCAGTGGTTATGGTTCCATAATTGGTGCAGTTTTTTACAGCGCCGCCTTCCGTCAGGTTTGTCGTAATGCCGCCGCTATTGTATTTCCCGTTAAGTTTTCCTGCGTTTTTTTTGTTGGAACTCTTACTGCCGTTTATGCAGTTTTCGATGGTACCCGTTTCAAAACAAGTGACGCTGATGCCGCCGACAGAGCTGCCTGTGATCTCCGCTTCATTGGTACAGCCTCTGATGGTACCGGTATTGACGTAGGCAAGGCCGGCACAGCTGCCGTTGTCCGGACGCGAAACAGCGCCATCTACGATCAGATTCTGCACAAGGGCGGATTCCCCAACGTATGCGAAAACGCCTCTGCACTCGGAGTCTGGTCTGTCCATATATAACGTGATGCAGTGATTTTGTCCGTCGAATTTTCCGGTGAAGGCATGGCTTCCCTTGCTCCAGCGGTCTCCATCGTAGGAACCGATGGAGAAAGACTTGGAACTGCAGACAATGCCTTGTGTCAGGATGTAATTTTTCGCCAGAGTTTCATCGCTTTCGCCGATGGCTTCCAGCTGAAATGAGTTGTAAACCTCATAGGCCTCGACGGAGCCTTTACCGTCGCCAAAATCATGGGTTGTTTTGTCGCTCTCGGAAAACACCTCTGAAAAGCTGCTTGATGCACGTGCGGCGGCTTTCCCGCTCTTACGTTCGCCGGATTCGGCAGCCGGATTGCCGCTGGGATCGTCGGCTTTTTTCGCCTGATCGTTTTCCGTACTGCTGTCCGCTGCGCTGCTGCCTGCGGTTTCGTCAGAAGGCTTGTCCGCGGACGGATTCTTATCCGTATCGCTGCTGCTCTCCGCGCTGCTGCTGTCCTTACTGTTATCCGTACCGGATTCTACGCCGCTGCCCGCTGCCGGAGCGCTTTCCAATGCTTTGACAGTGACCGGATTCAAGGCTATGGAAAAACTGAGTGCAGCCACGATTGCGACTGCCGCTATCTGCTTCTTCTTACTGTTCATTTCGGCTCTCCTTTTTTCTGTACTGATATCAAAGCACATCATTCTGCCATATGGCCTGTGCCGGTTATTTGAACATAGACTTATCTAATTCTCAATTCTATCAAAAAAATTACATAAAAAAAGAGAATCTTCCTAATTAACAGGAAATTCGCCTTAAATGGTAAGAGCTTTGATTTCTGTTGTAAGAGACAGCGGCCTTGTACTATAATGGGGATATATAAGGAAGACTTTTGCAAGGGACATATTTCACGAGGGGTTAGTATGCGCAAACATATCGTTTTGGTATTGGAAAGCCGGAAAGAAGATAATGACAGGTTAAAGGAATATCTGGAAGAGCAGTACATTGTGATCCAGGCTTTCAATGAGCAGGAAGCTCTGCAGGCGATGACCCGCTGCAGAGGCAATATTGAAGTGGCGCTTGTGGATCAGGCGCTGCTGACAATGTCGGGGAATAAAATCATGGATGCGGTAAAGGAAAAAATTCTCTCCGACGATATACCGGCGATCGCTGTTTTAAAGGAGTATGATCTTACTGTTGCCGCAGGAGCGATCAAAGCCGGGGCGGCGGAAATCATCATCCGGCCTTATGAGAAAAATCTTCTTCGCCGGAGGGTACACAATATGATTCTCCGCAATGAGCTGAAACTGGCAAGACAGTACGATTCGCTGACGGGGATTTATAATAAGGAAACTTTCTATAAAAAGGCGGAATCGCTGATACGCCGTCATCCTGAGCAGGATTATACGATCGTCTGTCTGGATATTGACCGGTTTAAACTAGTCAACGATCTGTACGGGACCCGGGAGGGAGACCGGCTGCTGCAATTCGTGGGAAACCATCTTAAAGTGGGGACTGCGGAAGCGGGCGGCGTTGTGGGCCGTCTTGTGGCCGATGTTTTCGTGGGCTGTTACCCCAATATCGGAGAGCAATACGCTTACGTGGCGGAAAGGATCACGCAGATGTTCAAATCCTACCCGCTGCCCATGGAACTGGTGGCGGCCATTGGCTTTTATCAGGTGGAGGACCCCGCTTTACCCGCCAGCAGGATGTGCGATCGGGCGATTCTGGCTCTCAATTCCGTCAAAAATAACTATCTGGTCAATTACGCCGTTTACAATGAATCCCTGAGGGACAATCTGATGCTGGAACAGGAGATTGTCAACGATATGGACTTTGCCTTGAAAAACGGAGAATTCAAGGTATACATACAGCCAAAATGCGACATGGACACAGGAAGGATTGTCGGCGGCGAGGCTCTGGTTCGCTGGATCCATCCGGAGAAGGGAATGGTTTCACCGGGAGACTTCGTCCCCATCTTTGAGAAAAATAAGTTTATTCTCAAGCTGGATTATTTCGTGTGGGAAGAGGTCTGCAAGGTGATGCGCCGCTGGATCGATGAGGGCGGCCGGCCGATTCCCATATCGGTCAATGTTTCCCGGATCAATTTGTATAACGACGACCTCTATGAACAGATCGTTTCCCTGGTGGAAAAATATCAGATCGATCCAAAGCTGTTTCAGCTGGAAATCACGGAGTCGGCCTATTCCAGCAATATCGAATATCTAACAGAGGTCGTGGCCCGTCTGCAGGCCTACGGTTTCACCATATTGATGGATGACTTCGGCAGCGGATATTCCTCCCTTAACATGCTCAAGGATATCAGCGTAGATATATTGAAGCTGGATATGCGCTTTCTCACAGGCGAAACCAACGGTCACGGAAAGGGCGGCGACATCATGGAATCGGTGGTGCGCATGGCTAAGTGGATCAATCTCTACGTGATCGCAGAGGGCGTAGAGACCAGGGAACAGGTGGAATTCCTCCTGAGTATCAACTGCCATTACGCACAGGGGTATTACTATTACCGGCCCATGCCCATGGAGGAATTCAAGGAGCTGATGCGGGACGGCGAAAAGGTCGATTACCGGGGCATGCGCAGGAAGATGGGTGAAACCTTCAACCTGCAGGAGCTGATGCAGCCGGATGTGATGTCCAACGTGCTTTTGCAGAACATCATAGGCGGCGTGGCTTTTTACGAATATTACAAGGGAAATCTGGAATTGATCCGCGTCAATGAAGGCTACTACGCAGAGACCGGGTGCAGCGAGGAAGAACTGCAGAATTACGCAAAGCATATCTCCGATATGGTGTATGAAGAGGACCGGGGGATCCTGGACCGGCTGCTGAAGGAAGCCGCCGAGTATCCGGAGAGCGGCGTGGAGGAAGTGCTGAGACGAAGGCGCTGCGGCGGCGGGACGCTCTGGATCCGCATGAAACTGTTTTTCCTGGCGGAGAACAAAGGCCGTCAGATCTTCTATGCCTCCCTGCGGAACGTTACGGAGGAAAAGGAAGCGGAAGAGCAGCTCCGTATTTCGGAGGAGCGCCTGCGCTTAGCCATGCAGGGTACTTCCAGCGTATTATTTGATCTGGACATTAAAAAACGCACAAGCGATTGCAGTGAGGACAGCGCCAGGAAGTTCGGCATGCCTCCCCACTTGGAGAATGTTCCGGACTGTATCATCCAGCAGAAAATGGTGCATCCGGACCACATAGACCCGTTCGTGCGCATGTATCAGGATATATTCAACGGAAAGCCAAGAGCCATCTGTGAGGCCCGTCTCATGTCTTCCGATGGCAGCTATCATTGGAATCGGGTGACTCTGACTTCTGTCTGCGATAAAGACGGGCATCCGATCCGCGCTGTGGGCGTCGTGGAGAATTTGGACAGGGAAAAGGAATTGGAAGCTAAATTGAAAGGAAAAGCGGAAAACGATTCTGCGTAAAGGAGGTGTGAGTGTGTATTATCTAAAAAGAGGAATAAGTTTGGTTCTTTTATTTGTAGTATGTTACTGGCTGCTGCGATGGGAAGCGGGCAACGATTATAAAATTCAGGCGGGGGTATTTACTGCCTTTGCGGTCGACTGGCTCTTCCACTTGGCAGCGGGCGTATGTCTGGGCGGCTTCTTTTGCGGCAATATAAAACTAAAGACAAGCCGGGCCGAAAACGTTACGGTTTTTATCCTGCTGACCATCCTTTCGCTGGGGTTTGGCTGGATGCTGCTGGGATTAAACATCGAGCCTCATTATTTAAAAGTAGCAATTTATGAACTTGCGCCGCTGTTTCAGGTGCTGCTGGGTTTCTGGGCATTTTTGAACGTATATGCGCGGGCAACAGCGAAAAACCAAAGGAAAGAGCAGGAGCATAACTAACTGAGATAAGCATGGAAAAGCGCAGGGCTGTCACACTGGGTTTCAAACTCTCCGGTGTGACAGCTTTTTTCTTCTGTTTACAGCTTATGCAAATGATGTATAATGGAAATACTGTTAAAAGAAAGGCAGGAAAACGGCAAGATGGGAAACAATATTGTATATACCTACGGCGGGGGACTTTATATCAACATGACCAACCGCTGCACCAATAAATGCGAATTCTGCGTTCGCCAGATGACCGACGGTCTGGGCGGAGCGGACAGCCTGTGGCTGGACAGGGAACCGGAAGTCTCGGAAGTAATTGAGGCGCTGAAAGCTTTCCGCGCAGAGGATTATGAAGAAATCATCTTCTGCGGATACGGAGAACCTGCTATGCGCCTGGACGACGTTTTGGAGGTGGCCCGCTATCTCAAAGAACATACTGATACCAAGGTAAGGATCAACACCAACGGCCTGGCCGATCTGATTTACGGAAAGCGGACCGCGCCTATGCTGGAAGGCGTCATCGACCGGGTGTCAATCAGCCTCAATGAAGCCGACGCGGAAGCTTATGATGCTCTCTGCCATCCGACATTCGGCAAAGAATCCTATGACGCCATCCTTACATACATCCGCGACGTAAAACAGTACGTGGAAGACGTTGCAGTAAGCGTTGTCAGCTGCATTCCAAAGGATGCGGTAGAACGCTGCGGAAAGATCGCGGAAGATCTGGATGTAAAATTTAAAGTGCGATAGGAGAAAACGTAGAATATGGAAACAAAACTGGAGAAGCGTTATGGGCTGGTGACGGCCATCGCCATGGTGGTGGGAATCGTCATCGGCAGCGGAGTCTTTTTCAAGGCGGAAAAAATTCTCAACGCCACGGGCGGAAATCTGCCGCTGGGAATTCTGGCCTGGATCATCGGCGGGCTGATTATGGTTACCTGCGCCTACACCTTTGCGGTCATGGCGACGAAATATGAAAAGGTCAACGGAGTCGTGGACTATGCCGAAGCGGCGGCGGGGAAAAAGTACGGCTATTACGTGGGCTGGTTTCTCGCCATCCTGTATTACCCCAACCTGACCTGCGTCCTGGCCTGGGTTTCGGCCAGATATACCTGCGTGCTTTTGGGATGGGATATTGCCGGCGGCCCGTGTATGGTCATAGCCGGATTTTTTCTTATTGCCAGCTATGCCCTCAATGCCCTTTCCCCGGTACTGTCCGGTAAGTTCCAGGTGGCAACGACTGTCATCAAGCTGGTGCCTTTGCTGTTGATGGCGATTGTGGGTACCATCGCAGGACTTAGGAGCGGCATGACCGTTTACAATTTTACCAATGTGGTGGAGGACACCGGCGATACGGCTACCCTGCTGTTTACGGCTGTGGTGGCGTCCTCTTTTGCTTACGAAGGATGGATCATCGCCACCAGCATCAACTCGGAGCTGAAGGACAGCAAGAAGAACCTTCCCAGGGCGCTGCTGGGCGGAACTCTGATTATCATGACTGTTTACATTCTCTACTATATCGGTCTGGCCGGAGCGGTCAGCAATGAAGTGATGATGGCCGGCGGGGAAGAAGGGGCCAGACTGGCCTTTGAAACAATATTTTCCCAGGCCGCGGGAACTGTCATCTTTGTCATTATCGTAGTTTCCTGCCTGGGCACTTTGAATGGTCTGATGCTGGGCTGCACCAGAGGGATGTACGCACTGGCCGCCAGAAAGGAAGGGCCTCGCCCGGACCTGTTCGGTTCTGTGGACAAGGCCACCAACATGCCGGCAAACTCGGCCATCTTCGGGCTCCTGCTGTGCGGTTTCTGGCTGCTGTATTTCTACGGCTCCAACCTCACAGGGCCCTGGTTCGGACCCTTCAGCTTTGATACCTCAGAGCTGCCGATCGTCACCCTATATGCCTTCTATATCCCGGTTTTCATCCTGATGATGAAAAAGGAAAAGGACTTGAACCGCTTCAAGCGTTTTGTCATGCCTGCGCTGGCTGTCTGCGGATGTGTTTTCATGATCGTTGCCGCGTGCTTCGCCCACCGCATGGCGGTTGTGTATTATTTGATTATTTTCGCGGTTGTAATGGCCGCAGGCGTTTTCTTCGCAAGAAGGAGTTAAGAAAGTTGTAAGACACGCAGCAAACGTTAGAAAAAAGCAGCGCAAACCCCTTGTCAGTAGTTTTCTTTATCCTTACCCACATTCTGGATCTTTTTAATGTGCCAAACTCTTTCAGCTGATAGTTTGGCACATATTTTATTGTTCTAAAATTTTTTCCATATAGAGTTATCGTTAATTACCTTTTTGTTTCGTAAAGAAATCATTCACCATCAAAACCGGAAAATGATGAAAAGGTTCACCAGTTTTATAAACGATTTAACCAAATAATGTAAAAACATGTGCTTAATAAGAGGAATTCCATATGCTGAGAAGATATTTTGCTGTAAATATTCTTTTGGCATTAGACTTGCATTTAATATAGTCATTAAGAAATGAAAGGCAAGGAGGTGAACCATGCTAAAAGGGGTATGACCAAACGATAATTATTGCAAAATTAAAATTGAAGGAGAAAGAACATGTTAACAGAAATCGATAAAAAAATAAACAAGATTGGATTCGTCACAGAGATCTTCAAAGACCAAGGGCGCACCGGATATCAAATCCAAATGCTTATTCACAGCAAAGAGTATCTATTCGATACAGAAAAAGATGTATATGACTATATAGATGCTGGAAGGTATGGACAATATCCAAGCATTGTTGAGTTTTTATATATGCCGATATTTGATGAGAACGGCATTGTAAAACAGCTGATAATGGCGGATACATTTGAAAATGAAAATGGACTGCTGCAAACACATATCGAATTTGGGACATACGCAATGTTCAAATACAAGATCACGGAGGAAACGTTAAAAGTAGGCGACTTTTTTACAATTGAAGAAAATACGCTTACCTTCAATAAATATGATGAAAATAAAGACAAACTTGTTTACATGGAATATGGAGGTTCTGTACCTGCTCCCAAAAACGGAATGTCACTCAAGTTAGCCTCTGACATAGATGTCTACATTTGGGATTGGAGAAAGGCATTAAAACCATTCAGTATAACTTGCACACGAGAAGAAGCCATTGCAAACAAATTTGTAACCAGATTTCAGGTGGGGCAATTAGAAGATATTAAGCTGGGCCATTGGATTGATCTCGTTTCAACCCGTGGAGACGAAAGTGTAATTGATACCGCCGTATGCTTTATTAACAAAGCTCCAGGCTGGACTTTCTAAGCTTTCCGCTTTAGGAAAAGAAGCGTCAATTATGGACTTCTATATTTAGTAAAGGAGGAGAAATGGATAATACAGTTAAACAAAAGCCACTAACATTAAAAAATAAAATAGGATATGGAATAGGGGAATTTGGCGAATGTACAGGGTACAATCTATTTTATTTTTTCTTCTTGTTTTATCTGACCGATATCGTTGGAATTCCAGCATCTGTAGGAGGAATCATTTCCTCAATAGCAGTATTCTGGGATGCTGTTACAGACCTGGCAATTGGGTATATTTCTGATAATTTTAACAGCAAGCATGGGAGGCGGCGCCCGCTGATGATCAGTGTTGCGATCCCTTATGCAGTTGTAACATATCTAATGTTCTGCAGCTTTGATATGAGCATGAATGCAAAAATTGCTTATGCGATCATTTTATCAATTATATTTTGGACATGCTATACCGTTTATACAATTCCATATTTTGCATTAGGCGCTGAAGTGACGCAAGTATTTGAGGAAAGGACGTCGCTTCGATTATATGCAGCGGTATTTTTACACGCGGCGACAATGATTGCGTCTTCGACACCCCCGATGATCGTACAAAAATCGATCGATATGGGGATGAGCGTTCAAAGAGGTTGGAGCAACGTAGGATTGATAATAGGGCTAGTAATATTTATTGGAATTGTAATTTGTTGGATTTGTACCAGGGGAAGGGAACTGCCGGCGGAAAAAACAGTCGTGAAAAAAGAAGATAAAGTAAATATCTTTCGGACTATCGGCCAAATATTTAAGCTCAAACCTACCGTTCCTTTGGCTGTAGCCACATTCTGTGGGGCGTTTGTCTGTACAATGGCCAGCAATGGGATGGTTTACATCATGACCAATAAATTGGGTTTTAATGCGGGCAGGCAATCATTGCTTTTATTAATAATACCAGCATTGGCTATCGTATTCCTACCGCTGATCAGCGCCTTTACAAAGAGGTTTGACAAGCGAACCGTATTTATGTTTTGCTTGGGTTTTGGCGGTATCTCCTTGGCGATTTACTACTTTATCGGCATTACTGGAGTTCCAAGTCTCGTCATTTGGGGAATCTGCTATCAGGTTGCGAATTCTTCCCTCTGGGCCCTTTATTATGCGATGATGTACGACATCAGTGAAGTGGATGAATTTAAAAATGGCAAGCGGAGAGAAGGCATTATCACTGCGTCTATGGCATTCTTTCAGAAGATAGGTGGTTCCGTGGCTTTATCTGTAACAGGGTTTGTCCTTAGCTATGGCGGATATGACGGTACCCTTAATGCACAACCGGCCAGTGCGATTACGGCCATCGATTCTATTTGCACGGTTATTCCTGGAATCATATATATAATTGGATGCGTTGCTCTTATCTTTTACCCAATAACAGGGAAAAGATATAAGGCGCTCTTGACAGCTCTTGAGGCTAAAAAAACTGGCAGGGAATATTCAACAGAAGAATTTGAAAAACTGCTTTAACATTGGATTTCTAATAAAAAGGCTCTAAAAACCTCCGGACTGATGTAGTGAACCTGCATAGTCTGGAGGTTTTATGCGTTAGATTCCATATCTCTGACATTTTTTAATCAAGGTTGAATGATCGACGCCTAGAGCGGTTGCAGCCTTGCGTTTTGATCCGTTCATTTCAATCGCTTTTAAAATCATTCTTTTTTCAAGATCCTCCACTGCGCCTTTAAGAGAAAAGGAGTCGGCGGAGGTAAAAGTATGTTTAATATTCAAGACACTACTTACTAAAGCCACATCGATGACACCTGTTTTATTGACCACCACCATGCGTTCAATAATATTTTTTAGCTCCCGGATATTTCCGGGCCATTCATATTCATGAAGCAGCTGAGACGCTCCCATCGTCATAATAATATCTTTATTGTATTTGGTATTATATTTTTTTAACAATCCATCCATAAGCGGTCCTAAATCTTCGGAACGCTTTCTTAAAGGCTCAAGATGAATGGGAACCACATTTAGACGATAATAGAGGTCTTCTCGAAAATGTCCCTTTTCAATTTCCTTTTTCAGGTCCTTGTTGGTTGCGGCAATAAAGCGGACATTTAGGTCGATCGGAGCCTTGCCGCCTATTTTAGTTATCTGTCGCTCCTGCAAAACCCGGAGCATTTTTGCTTGAAGTTCTAAAGGCATATCGCCTATTTCGTCAAGGAGTAACACACCATCATTAGCGATTTCAATTAATCCGGTCTTTCCTTTTTGATTAGCACCTGTGAATGATCCGGGCTCGTAGCCAAAGAGCTCAGACTCAAGTAAATTTGCGGGGATAGCAGAACAATTAATCTTTATGAAGGGCTGCCCGTTTCGGGTGCTGTTTTTATAGATCGCATCCGCCAGAACTTCCTTACCAGTACCGCTTTCTCCCGTTATCAGTACGGTAACATCGGTGTCTGCAATGGCGGAGATGGTAGAAAATGCTTCCTTCATATTGTCGCTTTCAACAATAATATTAATATCATTCATTTGCTTCTGTCTAAGGTATTCCAGTTCCGCGCTCTCTTGATTATAAGCAACCCGGAGCGTCGCCAAATTTTCTCGCAGTTCCTCCAGCCTCTCTATATCTTTTTGGTGAGCAATGGCATATTTGATATTTCCCTCTTCATCGAGGATTGGAATTCCTGTGACATAAAGTTTCTTATTTGTCCGCGTGAGGGTTCCAATCGTTTCCGCGGTCTGTTTCGTTTTGAGGACAGTAGGTAAGACACCATTGGTATAGATATCTTCTTCCTCATTTATATCAAAAATATTTCTTCCAACAATTTCCTCAGGCTTTAAATTCCCCAAATCCAAATATTTTTGATTTACATAAAGAGTTGTGCCCTGACCATCTGTTATATAGATTGAATCAATTAGATGGTTGCAAATGTCTTCAAAATCCACAGAATTTTTTAAAGCCTGGATTTCATCATTATTAAGTGGGATGTTATTTTTCATAGAATTCTCCTTAGGAAAGGGTGGTGAAAATAATCAATATGCTGAGTATTTTTTGGTGCAAAAAATACTCAAAAAATTTTTCTTTTATAACTTGTAAGTCATTATAACAAATTTGAAGTAAAAATGCATTAGCCAAAAAAAGCATTTAAGGCGGATTGACCTTCGGTAAAGTGGAATTTGATTTTAATAGAGAAAAAGCTGGCATTGTTTTTGCATTTATAGTAAAGCGTAAAGCAAATTGAGCCTTTATGATCCCAAATGATATTGAAAGATAAAAGCTATAAAATGGAGGATAGTAAGAGATGAGTAAGAAGAAGACAATCATAACAGTTGCGCCCACCGGGGCCTGGCCATCAAAAAAAGACAACCCAAACCTGCCCCTCACGCCAAAAGAAATCGCAGATGATGTTTATGCCTGTTATCAGGCTGGAGCAGCGATTTGCCATCTTCATATGAGAGATGATCAAGGCAAAGGGACTATGGATGAGCAGCGATTTCAGGAAACGGTTAGTTTGATTAAAGCCAAATGCGATATTGTGATTAATTGTACTACCAGTGGGGATCTTAACGCTACAGATGAAACGAGAATGGCACATATAAAAAGCATTAAGCCTGAACTTGCCTCATTCGATTGTGGATCAATGAACTGGATGAACAGCAGCCTATTTATCAATCACCCTCAGTTTTTAGAAAAACTGGGACTGCTTATGGCTGAGTGTGGAACAAAACCGGAGATTGAAATTTTTGATGCGGGCATGATTTATAATTCTACCTATTATTTGAAAAAGGGAGTGCTGAAAGCCCCTTTACATTATCAATTTGTTTTAGGCGCAGCGGGAGGTATGGCTGCAACTATTGAAAATTTAGTCCATTTAAAAAGGCTGATTCCCAGAGACTCTACGTGGGCGGCGCTGGGTATTGGAAAGGGGCATGTCCCAATCATGTTGGCTACAATCGCGTTAGGCGGACATTTACGTGTAGGCATGGAAGATAATGTTTTTTTCGGCCCTGGAGAATTGGCGGATTCAAATGCTCAGTTTGTAGAAAGGGCGGCAAGAATAATTGAAATTGCGGGGAATAAGGTTGCCAGTCCGGATGATGCCAGAACAATATTGGGGGTTTAGGAGTAAATGAAAATGATTAAAAAAATTGCAGTTCTAGGTGCCGGAACGATGGGGCACGGCATAGCTGAGGCTTTTGCCATTGGAGAATATCCGGTGAATCTATATGAGCCAAGCGAGTCTATGCGAAATTGCGTTAAAGATACAATTAAAACAGAACTTGAACATCTGGCCATACAAAATTTAATTAAAACAGAAGACATCGAGAACATATTAAGGCGAATCAATCTTTTTAACGAGCTTAGTGATGCTGTTGATGACGTGGATTATGTTATAGAAGCGACGCCGGAAGTGCTGGACTTAAAACAAAGACTATTTCAAGACCTTGACCACCTCTGCAAACCTGAGACCATATTAGCATCAAATACGTCAAGTCTGCCATTAAATAAAATGCTTTTATATGTGTCTCCGGAGAGAAAAAAGAGAACAATGATTTGTCATTGGTACAGTCCGGCCCATATCATGCCTCTTGTAGAATTGTCGAGTTTTGGAAACTTACAAGAATCTGTTTATAACGAAGTTGAGCGACTATATAATAAGATCAAGAAACAAATTGTAAAGGTAAAAAAGGATGTCCCGGGACTAGTAGCAAACCGGATTCAGCAAGGCGTGGCCAGAGAAGTTTTTTCTTTAATTGAACAAGGCATCGCCTCCCCTGAGGATATAGATCGAGCTTTAAAATTTGGGCCGGCATTTCGATATGCGACTACAGGCCAGCTTGAGGTTGCGGATATGGGAGGACTGGATATCTGGACAACGGTAGGGGATAACCTTTTATCTGTTATGGATAACCGCCAGGAAGCAAACCCAATTCTTAAAGAGCTAGTAAAAAAAGGAAAATTAGGTATAAAGACAGGGGAGGGTTTCTTTACCTATTCAGATAAGGAATTGGAAGCTCAAAAAAAGAAATTTAACAATAAACTTATCATTCAGCTAAAAGCTTCACAAAATTATATAGATTAAATGAAGGAGATAATCGAATGAAAAGCAAGATAAAAAACGCCTTCGAAGCGGTAGCAGATATTAACGATGGCGCAACTGTCATGATTGGAGGATTTATGTCGTGCGGCAGTCCGGAGGTTCTGATTGATGCGCTCGTAGAAAAAAACGTCAGAAATTTAACAATCATAAGCAATGATGCGGGAATGCCAGGTAGAGGCGTCGGAAAGCTATTAACAAATGGACAGATCAAGACACTGATCGCTTCCCATGTCGGCCTTAACCCTGAAGTCGCAGAGCGAATGAACACCAATAATGAAAGCGAGCAGCTGAAGTGTATTTTAGTTCCGCAGGGCACTTTGGCAGAAAAGATACGGGCCGCTGGATGTGGCTTGGGCGGATTCTTGACACCAACGGGAGTAGGGACGATCGTTGCGGAAGGAAAAAAGGTGATTATGATGAATGGAAAGGAATATCTTTTGGAGGAACCGCTCTTTGCTGATTTTTCACTGATTCGAGGGTCTGTTGCTGATGAGTTTGGAAATATACTCTATAATGGAACTACTAGAAATTTTAACCCGCTGATGGCTATGGCGGCCAAACATGTTATAGCCGGAGCCTGTGAAATTGTAAAGACAGGCACGCTAGAGCCCAATCATATCGTAACCTCTGGCGTATTTGTTGATACCATTGTGGGAGGTGAAAAAGTATGGTCGATGTAAAGGAGAGAATCGCCAAAAGGGTTGCGTTGGAGTTTAATGATGGAGATGTGGTCAATTTGGGGATCGGGCTGCCGACAATGGTAGCCAACTATATTCCCGAGGGTGTAGATATTATCTTGCAGTCAGAAAATGGAATTATGGGTATGGGACCAGAACCAGAAAGGGGGTATGAAAATAAAGATATCATAAATGCCGGAGCACAACACGTTACTGTAAATGAAAATGCGGCATTTCTTGACAGCGCAACCTCATTTGGGCTCATACGCGGGAGTCATGTCGACGTTACGGTTTTAGGCGCGTTAGAGGTGGACAGGTACGGAAACCTGTCCAATTGGATTATTCCCGGAAAATTAGTTCCCGGCATGGGTGGAGCAATGGATTTGGTCGTGGGTGCAAAAAAAGTGATCATAGCGATGCTTCATACGCAAAAGGGAAAGCCCAAGATACTTGACCGCTGTACATTGCCATACACGGCCGTTCATGTTATTGACAAAATAATAACCGAAATGGGGGTAATGGAAATTCAAAATGAGCAAATCGTACTGACGGAAATCAATACGGATTATTCCATTGATGATATTCAAAAAGCAACTGGATGTAAAATTATAGTAAGCAAAAATTTGAGAAAGATGGATACGTAATAAGGAAAGGGAAAAAGGTGATGGATAAAAAATTTGTTTGTGATTTATTTGACGTCAAAGGAAAAGTAGCAATTATTACGGGGGCGACAGGTGCGTTGGGAAGCGCTGTAAGCTTTGGATATGGCCTGGCCGGTATGAAAATAATGGTAACCGGAAGAAATGAGGAAAAACTAAAGAGCCTTTGCGACGCTTTAAAAAAAGAAAATATCGAATGTGTTTATTCCGTAGGGAATCCTGCTGTTGAAGAGGATGTCAAACGAGTTGTTAAAGACACGGTCGAAACATTCGGAGAGGTAAATGTCCTACTCACGGCGGCAGGATACAATAACCCACAGCCTATTATTGAACAAGACCTGGAAGAATGGCAGAAAATAATGAATTCTGATGTTCAGGCAACTTGGCTGTTCTGTAAATATGCTGGAGCTGAGATGATCAGGCAGGGAAGAGGAGGGAAGGTTATATTAGTATCATCGGCCAGATCCAAAATGGGCATGGCGGGCTATACGGGCTACTGTACGGCTAAAGGCGGCATTGACTTGATGGCGCAATCGTTAGCCTGCGAATGGTCCGCAAAGTATCATATCAATGTTAATACAATTAATCCAACTGTCTTCCGGTCCGAGCTGACAGAATGGATGTTTGACCCGGATAGCCAGGTCTACAAAGATTTTCTTAAACGGCTGCCGGTTGGCCGACTGGGTGAACCGGAAGACTTTGTGGGCCCATGTATATTTTTAGCGTCCGCTGCAAGTGATTTTATGACCGGCGCGAATGTGGCAGTGGAAGGCGGATACTGGGCAAATTAATTAAAATTATGGAGGTAAAGAAGAATGAGTAAAAAAGTTTTTTTGGATTTGACACATCCATTTAGTGCGGAAACCCCTCGGTGGCCATATTTTGACAAGCCGCTTATTGACAGCAAGCATAGTATGGCTAAAGGCGGTGTCTTAACTCAGTACATTGGATGCACGATGCATACTGGTACTCACTGCGACGCGCCAAGGCACGTGATGGAGAAAGAGTTTGATGGGAAGCGAGCCCGCTATACGCATGAAATGCCGGTAGACGCATATACGGGAGATGCCGTTTGTCTTGAAATTAATATTGAGAAGTGGGGACTCATAACAGATGTGCATTTGGAAGATGCATGTAGGCGTGCGGACATTAAGCCGGAAGAATTGGAAGGCATGGTGGTTTGCCTGAACACGGGTATGCACCGGCAGTTTGATGATTCAAAAGACTATTATCATTATTCATGCGGTACGGGAGTTGAGGCAGGAAAATGGTTTGTAAAACACAAGGTAAAGTGTGTAGCCATGGATATGCAAGCATTAGATCACCCGTTACATACCGCTATGGGAAACAACGGAATGACCAGGATGAACTTATTAGGGGCATCCGGAAGGCCCATCACAGAAGAATATATTGAACAGTTTGGGGAGGAAGCTTATGCGGAATTTGACAAAGAACTGTACATTAAAATCCATGGTCAAAAGGCTTATGATGAAAAATTTGGCGATTTAGAAGCAATTGGACAATGGGGAACATGGGAACCATGTCATAAACAACTTTTGGGACATGGTATAGTAGGTGTGGAAAATTTAGGGGGAGATCTGGATAAGGTTTCGGGAAAAAGATTCCGATTCTACTGTTTCCCAATCAGATGGTATATGGGTGACGGTTCAATGGCTAGATGCGTAGCAGAAATTGATGAAGATGATATTAATGATGTGCCGGATAGAACGTATTATTATTGTGGCGTTTTACCAAAACGTTAATTGAAGCGCAAAAGACCTTACTTATTGATGAGTAGGGTCTTTTTGTTTGCCTGGGCATTGAATATGAAAAGGATATAACTCTCCGGAGCTTGCTGTGAGAAGGCAAAAGAGGTAAACTAAGAGCATTAGGCAAGAAGGAGTTAAGAAAGTTGTAAGAAAAGGGGAAGCTGTTTATTAAGAAATGCCCCGTATCATAAAGACATAAGCTGAAAGGAGCAACCATGAATATCTTAGTTTGTGATGATGATAAGGAAATTGTGAATGCCATTGAGATCTATTTGAGAAACGAGGGGTACGATGTATTCAAGGCGTACGATGGAATGGAAGCCCTGAAGGTCGTAGAAAAAGAAGAAATCCATTTGATCCTGATGGACATCATGATGCCTAAGCTGGACGGTATGAGAACAACTATGAAGATCCGGGAAGAAAAAAATATTCCTATTATTATGCTTTCCGCCAAGTCGGAGGACTATGATAAGATTACGGGACTCAACGTCGGCGCCGACGATTATATAACAAAACCGTTCAATCCTCTGGAACTGATCGCCAGGGTGAAGTCGCAGCTGAGAAGATATGTGAATCTGGGCAGTCTGGAAAAAAAGACGGGGATCTTTAAAACCGGGGGACTGGTCATCGACGATGAACAGAAGACTGTGGAGCTGGATGGAAAAAATGTGGCGGTTACGCCTATCGAGTATGGTATCCTAAAGCTTTTGACCGAACATGCGGGCAGAGTGTTTTCGATGGAACAGATCTATGAGGCGGTTTGGAATGAGCCCGCCTACAACCCGGAGAACACCGTAGCCGTACATATTCGGAGAATCAGAGAAAAAATAGAGATCAATCCTAAAAATCCAAAGTATTTAAAGGTGGTGTGGGGAATTGGATACAAAATCGAAAAAATCTAAAAACAAGGCTTTTATCGCAGCGTTTGTAGTATGCTTTCTCAGCTTTCTGGCTTCAGTCGTAGGTATAATAGGAGCATCAAGGCTGAACGCTTATTCGGGCTATGCGGATCTGTATTTTCTGGGGAATGGCGAGTTTCCCGTAGAGTTTGACTTTCTGGCGGCGCAGATGAAAATATGGCTTGTTCTGGCCATTGTGATGGGCGTGATCGCCTTGCTGTCACTGATCTATCTGGTGGTGACAGTAGGGGCGAAAGACGAGCAGGGGAAGATAGGCATCAATCGTTTTGACCGGGTATTCGCAGAGATCCAGCTGGCGGCACTGGCGATTATTCTTTTCGGCGGCGGCTCGATTGTCGTGAATGTTGTGGATAATCTGTTCGTGTCCGTCTATGGTATCGGAAATTACGCATCGTCAGCGTTTGAGATTTCAATCGATGTCATAACGGTCGTGCTCCTTGGGGGAGGCTGCGCGGCTTTGGGTCTGGGACTTGTACTGTCCTGCGTGAAAAAGGTCAAGGCCGGGGAATTCCTGGAGCGGTCCGCGTGCGGATGGCTGATCCATAAGATCTATACGGAAATCTATATGGGAGGAAGCATGATGCGCAAGGTGGTCCTGGTGGCTATTCTCATCTGTCTGCTGTCGGCGACGATATTCCTGGCGCCGGTAATGCTGATCGTGATTCTGGTCTTTGCGCCAAGATGGGTTAACAAGTACGATGAGATCAAAAAGGGAATCAAAGAAGTCAGCGAGGGAAATCTGGATTATAAGATTCCTGTGGAAGGAGAAGGGGAGCTGGATCAGCTGGCCGCCGGTATCAACGAGATATCCAAGGCTACCAGCATTGCCGTGCAGAACGAGCTGAAAAATCAGAGGATGAAAACAGATCTGATTTCAAATGTTTCCCATGACTTGAAAACGCCGCTGACCTCCATGGTGACCTATATCGACCTTCTCAAAACAGAAGGGCTGGACAGCGAAAACGCGCCGGAATATCTGGACGTTTTGGAGCAGAAAACTGAACGGCTGCGCCAGCTGACCGAAGATCTCTTCGAAGCTGCCAAGGCTTCCAGCGGCGCTATTCCGGTGCGCATGAGCCGGGTTGACCTTCTGTCCCTTGTCAATCAGGGCCTGGGCGAGCTGAACCAGCGAGTGGAAGAATCCCAACTGGACTTTATCATCAATGCTGATCACGACCGTTACTTTGTCAAAGCCGACGGGCAGCTTTTGTGGAGAGTCACCTCCAATTTGCTGAGCAATGCCCTCAAATACTCCCAGCCCCATACCAGAGTGTACATTGACTTTCGGAAACAGAAGGCCGAAAGTGGTGAGCTGGTGATTATGGAGATGAAGAATATTTCCAGACAATCGCTCAATATCGACCCTTCGGAGCTGATGGAGCGGTTCAAACGGGGCGACGAGTCCAGAACGACAGAGGGCAGCGGGCTGGGCCTGGCTATAGCCAAAGATCTGATGAAACTGATGGATGGCTGGATCGAACTGGCCATAGACGGAGATCTGTTCAAAGTGAAGGTCATGCTTTCCGCGGCGTCGGCCGATGAGCCGATTGTGATGCCGGATGATATGCCTATGGAAATGGGCCCGATGGAGGTGCCGCAGGAGCCGGAACCAGCGGCGGATGATGAATTCGCACCGGAAGATCTGGAGCCGGAAAATCTTGAGTCTGAGGAGGAGGCCCCGGAAAATTTCGAGTCAGAGGGAACGGAGCTTGGGGAATCAGAACCTGAGGAGCCGGGAACGGAAAAGCCGGAACAGGAGGAATCCGAATCGGAAGACCCGGAGCCAGAGACTACCGAACCTGACGAAACAGGGGCGGAAACCCCTGAACTGGAAGACTCGGAGCCTGATGAACCTTCTCTGGAAAACGAACCTGCATCGGAAGACGGCGCCGGGCAGCAGGGTTCTGAGCAATCGCAGGAACCGGAGGACGAGGAAGAGGCTGATTCGGAACAGGAAGCTAATAAAAAATAGACCGCTAGAACCGTTGCAAAATTACCCATATTCTTCTTAAAACAGGGGAATATGGGTAACTTTTATTTCAGGAAGCCTGCTCCCGTACTTGCTGCCGCGCAAGGCTCTCCTTTGCCAAATTTTCCGCTGCTAAATCTCCCTGCCTTTCCCGCAGCTCCATTTTTGTGTTGCTTTGCAGGGCGGATAGGTATAAAATATATAGGATGCTTTCTCAGAGCTTGGTAAAATATTCTGTTTGAGGACGATAATTCAGATTAATTGCCGATCTTTGGGGTATAAATGAGAAAGCAGACAAAAGGAGGAAGAGGAGTAGATGATGAATTGCACATTATGCAGTAAGGAACTTTGTTACGGCAAGAAAAAACGGGATTTGGATGTGTGTACGAAAAAAGCACCGGAATTGCATTTTCAGAAATTAACGATGGCGGACCAGAAAGCTCTGGAACCGTATTTTTCACTGCGGCCAAATAAAATTTGCGACAGTAGCTTTTTAGACGTCTTTCTGTGGAGCAGATCCAACCGGCTGGAATATTGTCTGATCGAAGGAGAGGCCATTCTGTGGAAGATGGAGCTGGATGGCGAAATCTACACGGTGATGCCGTCCTGCAGAGAGGAAGATCTTCCTTACTATTTTCATCTGGTGAGGAATTATTTCAACAAGGAGCTGAACTGTCCGGTAAGGATTTTCCTGGCTGATGAGGAAGCGGTGGAGTATTTGGGTCTTCGGGACGATCCATATTATCAGATCAGCGAACAGGAGGATCTGAAGGACTATTTATACGATGCCGAAAAACTGAGAACCCTTTCCGGCAGAGCGTACCACAAAAAGAAAAATCTGGTCAATAAATTTAAAAAACAATATGAAGGAAGATGGGAATACCGCAGTCTCAGCGAAAACGACGCGGAGGAGATCAAGGTTTTCCTTGAAAACTGGTACATATCCCAGAATTCGGAGGAAGAAGGGCTTGACAAGGAGAAAGAAGGAATCTGGGATGTCCTGAATAATCCCATTGTTCCGGAAATCCGCATGGGAGCCATTTATGTAGACGGCAGGATGGAAGCCTTCTCCATGGGTAATTACAATGATCTGGAGGAAATGGCGTTTATCTGTGTGGAAAAAGCAAACTCTCAAATCCCGGGACTTTATCAGGCGATCAATCAGCAGTTTGCGGAACACGAATTCCCGCAGGCCCGTGTGATTAACCGGGAAGACGATGTGGGCCTCGAGGGCCTGAGAAAAGCTAAACTCAGCTATAACCCCATTGGATACGCAAAAAAATATAAGATTGTACAGAGCTTGTACTAGTTCTGTTTCACCGCAGCCCGCAGCAGTGGGCTGCGGTAACTTTTTGCGAAAAACAGCGCGAAGTTACGCAAAGTTGTGGGTTTGCGGGCACTCGAAACCGTGAGGAGCGAAAATTTGTGCTGCAAGTCGTTTTGGAGGCCGCAGGATCGTTGAAAAGTGCGTAACTTCTCGAAAAAATCGGAGCTGTTTACCGGCTGGTTGGTTGATTGGCCGGCTGGCTGGCGGATAGGCTGCGGCCTTGCCTTTCAGTGGGCTTGCTTCTCAATGGCTTTGTGCCTATGCAAAGCCGCCCAAAAGGCAAATTGCTATTTTCATCAACACTCAGCGAAAAACCAAGTTGTTGTTGAAGGTTTTTCAAGGATACCGGGCATGGGAGCGCAGAAATTGGATCGATATGCGGCTCTAAGGAGTGAGCAGAGGCCGCAACCTTTGAAAATGCTTCAACAACGAAGCCGAAATGAGTGCATTGTTGAGCAAATATGCATATGACTGAAAAAAGACGCCGCCGCAGGGGCGAGTATATGTGAGAGCTATTCACCGCAGCCCGCAGCATTGGGCTGCGGTAACTTTTTGCGAAAAACAGCGCGAAGTTACGCAAAGTTGTGGGTTTGCGGGTACTCGAAACCGTGAGGAGCGAAAATTTGTGCTGCAAATCGTTTTGGAGGCCACGGGATCGTTGAAAAGTGCGTAACTTTTCGAAAAAATCGGGATTAGTTACCGGCTGGCCGGCTGGGTGCCTGATTGGCCGGTTGGCTGGCTGATCGGCTGCGGGCTTGCTTCCCAATGGCTTTGTGCCTATGCAAAGCCGCCCAAAAGGTAGATTGCTATTTTCATCAACATGCAGCGAAAAATCAAGCTGTTGTTGATCTTTTTTCAAGGATACCGGGCATGGGAGCACAGAAATTGGATCAATATGCGGCGCTGAGGAGTGAGCAGAGGCCGCAACCTTTGAAAATGCTTCAACAACGAAGCCGAAATGAGCGCATTGTTGAGCAAATATGCATATGACTGAAAAAAGACTCCGCCGCAGGGGCGAGTATATGTAAGAGCTATTCACCGCAGCCCGCAGCATTGGGCTGCGGTAACTTTTTGCGAAAAACAGCGCGAAGTTACGCAAAGTTGTGGGTTTGCGGGTACTCGAAACCGTGAGGAGCGAAAATTTGTGCTGCAAATCGTTTTGGAGGCCACAGGATCGTTGAAAAGTGCGTAACTTTTCGAAAAAATCGGGATTAGTTACCGGCTGGCCGGCTGGGTGCCTGATTGGCCGGTTGGCTGGCTGATCGGCTGCGGGCTTGCTCCCCAATGGCTTTGTGCCTATGAAAAGCCGCCCAAAAGGCAAATTGCGATTTTTATCAACATGCAGCGGAAAATCAAGCTGCTGTTGATCTTTTTTCAAGGATACCGGGCATGGGAGAGCGGAAATCTGATCGATATGCGGCTCCAAAGGGTGAGCAGAGGCCGCAACCTTTGAAAATACTTCAACAACGAAGCTGAAATGAGTTCGTTGTTGAGCAAATATGCATATGACTGAAAAAAGACGCCGCCGCAGGGGCGAGTATATGCGAGAGCTATTCACCGCAGCCCGCAGCATAGGGCTGCGGTAACTTTTTGTGAAAAACGGCGCGAAGTTACGCAAAGTTGTGGGTTTGCGGGCACTCGAAACCGTGAGAAGCGAAAATTTGTGCTGCAAATCGTTTTGGAGGCCGCAGGATCGTTGAAAAGTGCGTAACTTCTCGAAAAAATCGGGATTAGTTACCGGCTGGCCGGCTGGGTGCCTGATTGGCTGGTTGGCTGGCTGATCGGCTGCGGGCTTGCCTCCCAATGGCTTTGTGCCTATGCAAAGCCGGCCAAAAGGTAAATTGCGATTTTCATCAACACGCAGCGAAAAATCAAGCTGTTGTTGAAGGGTTTTTAAGGATACCGGGCATGGGAGAGCGGAAATCTGATCGATATGCGGCGCTGAGGAGTGAGCAGAGGCCGCAACCTTTGAAAATGCTTCAACAACGAAGCCGAAATGAGCGCATTGTTGAGCAAATATGCATATGACTGAAAAAAGACACTGCCGCAAGGTTGAGTATACGTGAAAGCTATTCGATGCGGCTCGTAAGCTATGCTTTGCAGCCTGTGTTCCGGCGCCCTGAGGCGCCGGTTTTTTTAAGCTAAAATTTAACATTTTTATGTGTTGACAGAACAAACGGTTCATGGTACTGTTTGGGCAGTGAGAATGATTTTTAGAGAATGCCAAGTTATTTTGTTACTGTGGTAGAGAAGGAGGGATTTTTATTGAGATCACTGAAAATTGCTTATTCGCCGGAAGTCCGGCAGTATTTCTCGACCAAACGGAACCTGGTGGAAATCAAGGATACCGATTACACGGATATCGCGGCGGCGGTAGTGTCCAATAAAGACAGGGATATCATCCGGGAGATTTATGATACTCGGTTTGAAGTTCCGGTCTTTGTTTTTTCCGAAGACGAAGAATACATCAACCAGGACCTGAGGGAAATGATCTACAGATGGGTATATGTAGGAAACCTGAACCGAGATATCATTGACAATGAGATCGAAACCGCGGCGGAGCAGTATGAATGGCGGGTGCTGCCTCCGTTTTTCGAGACGCTCAGCAACTATATCGACCTGAAAAACCAGCAGTTTAACTGCCCGGGACATCAGAGCGGCCAGTATTTCAGAAAGCATCCGGCAGGCCGGTATCTGTACGACTTTTACGGGGAAACCATTTTCCGTTCGGATATCTGTAATGCCGACGTAGCTTTAGGCGACCTGCTGATCCATGAGGGACCGGCGGAGGACGCATTGAAAAACGCAGCAAAGGTTTTCAACTCCGATAACACCTTCTTTGTAATGAACGGAACCAGCACGTCCAATATTATTGTAGCCACCGCGCTGGTGGCACCGGGAGACATGGTGCTCTTTGACCGCAACAACCATAAATCCAACTATGATGCCGCGCTGGTACAGGCCGGCGGTCTGCCGGTATACCTGGAAACCTCCCGAAACCCCTTCGGATTTATCGGCGGTATTGACGACCACTGTTTTGAGGAGGCTTATCTGAGAGAACGGATTGCCAGGATCGATCCCAAGAAGGCAGAGGAAAAGCGGCCTTTCCGCCTGGCGATCATTCAGCTGGGGACTTATGACGGCACCATTTACAATGCCCGTCAGGTGGTAGACCGGATTGGACACTTGTGCGATTACATTCTGTTCGACTCCGCATGGGTCGGATACGAACAGTTTATCCCCATGATGAGGGACTGCTCACCTCTGCTTCTGGAGCTGGGTCCGGAAGATCCGGGGATCTTTGTTACCCAGTCCGTACACAAGCAGCAGGCAGGATTTTCCCAGTCCTCCTATATACATAAAAAGGACTCCCACATCAAAGGGCAAAAGCGTTACCTGGGTTACAAGCGGTTCAACAACTCTTACCGCTCCCATTCCAGCACCAGCCCGTTTTACCCGATCTTTGCCGCGCTGGATGTAAACGCCAGGATGCAGGACCGTGAATCGGGAAAGAGGCTGTGGGCGGACTGCGTGAAGATGGGTATTGAGGCCCGCAAATCCATTCTGCGCAGCTGTACGATGCTCAGACCTTTCATCCCGCCGACCATTGACGGGAAACCGTGGGAGGAATACAGCACCGAAGAGATTGCGGGCAGTATTGAGTTCTTCCGCTTTATTCCGGGGGAAAAATGGCATTCCTTTGAAGGCTACGGAAAGGATCAGTATTTCCTCGACCCCAACAAACTGATGCTGACCACACCGGGAATCGATGCCCAAACCGGGGAATATCAGGACTTTGGAATTCCGGCCACCATTTTGGCCAGCTTCCTGCGGGATAACCGGATCATTCCGGAAAAGAACGATTTCAATTCCATCCTGTTTTTGATGACGCCGGCTGAGAGCAAAGAAAAGCTGGATTCGCTGGTGGCTCAGCTGATGCGCTTTGAGCAGCTGGTGCGCCAGAATGCTCCGGTAAGCCAGGTGATCCCGTACCTGTACTGGGATAATGAGGAACGTTACAGAGGCGTGGGAATCCGGGATCTCTGCCAGGAGATGCACGATTTCTACAAGGACCGCAACGCAAAGGAATTCCAGAGAGAGCTGTTCCGCGAGGAAACCTTCCCGCAGGTTGCCATGACGCCGTATGAAGCGGGCGTTGCTTTGATCCGCAACCGTGCGAAAATGGTAGAGATCGAAAACATCGAAGGAGAGGTGGCGCTGGAGGGAGCGCTGCCATATCCGCCGGGAATTTTCTGCGTTGCGCCGGGAGAACGCTGGAGCAAGGCAGCCGTGGAGTATTTCCTGATTCTCGAGGAAGGCATCAACCGCTTCCCGGGATTCGCGCCGGAAATCCACGGTGTATATCTGAAGAAAAAAGACGGCAGAACAAAAGCCCACGCTTATGTTCTGGATGAAGAATAAGAATGTAAAAGAACGCATACGGTTTCAAATCGTATGCGTTCTCTTTTTGTGGGAATATATAAATGAAGCGTTAAAGCGTATTCTTTATTTCCTGAATTTATCCATCATGGCTTTATTGATGTCCAAGGCAGGCTTCGCGTCATCTGAGAGGAGGGATGTGTACGGTTTTCCGCCAGTGCGCTGTTTCCATTCCTCGGTAGCCGTTTTAATAATGGATGGCTCCATGACAAGATCATAACCTGTCGCGGCCAGGATCTTAGCTGCGGTGAATAATGTCTTCTTGCCGATGCTGGAACCGGCGAAACGGGTGATTCCCCAATTGTGCCAGCCCATAGCCGCGGAAGGCGCCATCTGTACATGGAGCGTCCCTGTGGGAGCGGACCAGCTGTATTCAGAGGCATCCGTCGTAGGCTGGCCGGTCAGAGAGACTTCTTCAATTACGCCCTCATAGTCTGAAACCGCACAGCCCATCTGTTCCTGAATTTCTCTGGCAGCCTGATTTTCCTCTTCCGTAAATTGCGGCGCGCCGACCCAATGGGCATTTTCCTCCAGAGCGGCGCTCAGCGTTTCGTTGGGCAGGAGGTTCTGCGTGGCTGTGATCTCTTCGGATGTAACCGTAGTTCCTGTGGCAAGAGCCGCGCCCTTTGCACAGTCATCAATACGCTGCAGCGCGTCGGCGACCGTCTCAGCGTCGCACATCCGCCCGATGCACCAGAGAGTAGTATGATCGGGAACCACGTTTGGAAATGCGTTCCCTTCATCGGGGAATGCGTAATTCAGCGTATTGGCAGCTCCTTCAAGCCCTGGCTTTATATGTTCTCTGAGCAGCTCCAGCGCATGGCCCATCAGCATGGCGGCATCCAGAGAGCTGCGTCCGTGCCAGGGAGCGTTGCCGTGGGCTGTCTTGCCTTTAAAATGATATTTTCTGTTGAAATAGGCATTGGCATAAAAGCAGCCCGGTTTTGTCCACTGCATGGAGTGCCAGTCGAGTATCGCGTCCACGCCCTCAAAGAGGCCTGCCTTGCCCATGAACGCTTTACCCAGGCATAATTCTTCCGCAGGAGTGCCAAAGACCTTGATCGTTCCGGTCAGGTTCTCCTGCTCCATTTGACGCTTGAGCGCAATAGCGGCAAAAGGACCGGTGACTGCCATCAGATTGTGGCCGCAGCCATGGCCAGGAGCGCCCTCAACGACCGGGTCCGGGTGGTTGGAATCCTTCTTTTGGGACACTCCCGGGAGCGCGTCATATTCGGAGCCAAAGCCAAGGACAGGGTGGCCGCCGCCCCATACAGCCATAAAGGCGGTAGGCATTCCCGCAACCCCGCGTTCCACAGTGAATCCGGCTTCTTCAAGGCAGTCCGCCACCAGCTTACTGGAAGCGTACTCTTCCATTCCCAGCTCCGGATTCTCCCATATTTCATCGGCTATTCTAAAATACGGGTCCTTATGCTCTTCCATCCAATCAACGATGCTTTCTTTTGCTTGCTGATATTTCATTTTTGTAACCTCCTGTTATGTTATGCTTTAACTAAATCTTTTTTATTTTTGATCGCAAAGCTGGCTACGCAGAGGACGCAGGCGGCAGCGACACCGATGGCGCAGATCATCCAGAAAATCGCATAGCTGTTGGTGATATCGTATACTTTCGCTGCGATCATGCCGCCGAAAGCTCCTCCAATATTGGTGGCCATGTTGAGAACACCTACGATCGTGCCATAATCCTTTTCCCCGAACAATCCGTTAATCAGAAGCGGCGGACAAATGGTGATCGATGCGCAGCCGAAGGCATAGCAGGCGATGAACGGAACTACCAGCATGGAAGCGCCGGCCATGAAATAGAGCAGCAGAAAGCCGAGGGCAAAGGTAGCAAAGCTGAGGAAGGCTCCTTTCGATATGCCAAATCTGTCGCAGACAGCGCCAACGATCGGCTTGCCGATGATCAGGGAACCGAGCATGATTCCCGCTAGGCTTGCGGCTTTTGCGGAAGAAAATCCACATTCGATAAAGAATGATACGGAATTTGCCAGAATGCCGCTGGAAGCAAAGACCGCCAGAACAACTGCCGCGCAAACCATCCAGAGCATTGGTGTCTTCTTGGCTTCGGCCAGCGTCATACCGGAAAGCGTGCCGCTTTGCTGTTCCTCTGCGGTTTCGCCCATACGGGTAAAGCCTTTTTCTTCAGGAGTCTTTACAACAGTCAGCAGAATCGCCGGTGTGAGAATCACCAGGAAAATACCTGCCAGAGCCATATAACCGACTCTCCAGTCATATGCTGTGATAACCGCGTTGAGAGCCGGTGTGAGAATCATGCCGCCGATTCCGCTGCCTAAAAACGCAAGGCCCATAGCCGTGCCTTTGATTTTTCCGCCGAACCAGTTGTTGATCAGAATGGAAATCGGCAGATTGGTGAGGCAGGTATAAGGGATGCCCAGCAGCAGACCAAAGAGATAGAACTGCCACATATGAGAGGACTGGGAGAATCCAAAGTAGAGCAGCGCTCCCAGAATCGAGTTGATGGCCATGATCCATTTAATGTTGCCCTTACCCATGAATTTGCCTGCATAGGCGGAAAGGACCACGCTGACCAGGCACATAAGAGTGGAATAGAGAACGAAATCCGCCCGCTGCACCTGCAGATCCGTAGTTACCGGGATGACAAAAATGCTGGTAACGGAAAGAAGCCCCACATAGGCAAAGGTCATGAGCAGAAAACCCGCAAGGACAATCCACCAGCCGTGATAAAACCGGCCATTCTGTTTAAAGGTAATGCTTTTCATAATACTTGTTCCTCCAATAATTTTTTAAAATTTTTAAACAATTTCTTTTGACAATATATACAGCAAGTACCATGCCAAAAGAAAAATGCCGAATTTTAAACGTTTTTGAAAAGGGCGCTTAAAAGGCGGCATGCAAATTTGCATGAATAAAGGTGGAGTTACAAAGTATTCATCGTTTGGAAGCCTTGCCTCCATAAGAATAAACCCCATGGAATTTACACAGACAGAGTGTCAAAAGGAGGCCTTTAAAAACAGCTCATGCAGTTCTGCATGGACATGCAAAACCGCATGAACCGCGGCAAATTGAACTTACCAGATCCCGTATTTTTTCAGCTTACGGGAAATGGTAGATTGGTGAACCCCGAGATGTTTTGCCAGTGCGGTGGCTGTTTTAAAGGTTTTCAGCCCTTCAATCAGAAGTTCTTTTTCTCTCTGCTGGGCGGCCTCTTTTAAAGTAGACTGTTTCAGTGAGTCGGCTAAAGCCTCGGAATCGCACAGAGAAATGGAACCGTTGGCTTCGTCCAGGTCAGAAACCTCCACAGTGTCGGAGCGGGAAAAGAGCATAATCCTTTCAATAAAATTTTCCAACTGACGGATGTTCCCCGGCCAGTGCATTTCACAGAGGGTCTTAATGACAGCGGGCGAAATGGATTTATTCATATTGTAGCGGTCATTAATTTTTTTGCGGAAATGTTCCGTGAGCACCGGGATATCTTCAGGCCGCTGGCGAAGAGGCGGAACATGGAGGGAAAGCACATTCAGCCTGTAAAACAGATCGGAACGAAAGGTGTTTTCGCGTATCTTCTGCGCAAGGTCGGCATTGGTGGCAGCGATGATTCGGACATTCACCTTGGTTGGCACCGTGGCGCCGATCTTGTAGAACTCTTTATCCTGCAGCACATTGAGCAGTTTTACCTGCAGAGGGTAAGGCATGTCGCCAATTTCATCCAAAAATATAGTACCCTTATCCGCATATTCAAAGATACCCTGTTTCCCGGAGGTTTGAGCGCCGCTGAAAGCGCCCTTTTCATATCCAAACAGCTCCGATTCCACCAGGTTCTCCGGTATGGCCCCGCAGTTGATCGATAAAAAGGACTCCTCCGAACGGCTGCTGTAAGCGTGAATATATTTGGCGAGAGCCCCTTTGCCGCTGCCGGATTCTCCGGTAATCAGCACAGTAGAATCAGTTACTGCGATTTTTTCCGCCCGTTCCAGAAGGTCGCGCATCCGGGTGCTGCGGAATACGATCTGATTGTTTTTTCGCAGCTCCTTTCGGGCCTGCAGAAGCTCAATGGAATACTTTTTGTTTTCAAATTTTGTCTTTTCCAGTTCGCTGATTAAATTGTACTTTTCGCTGATGTCCAGAATATAGGAAATGACATATTCCACCTCTCCGTTTTCATCGGTCAGAGGCAGGGCTTTAAGCATGTGGGGGCTGCCTTTGTAAATCTGCTCCATCAGAACCGGCCGTTTGGTTTCAATGACCCGCAGGCTGCAGGACCCTGAAATAATGCGGTTTTCTATCAAGGTGTTGATATGTTTTCCCTTTAATTCTTCCTCCGAAAAGCCGGATTCCTCATGATGCCTCTGATTGGTTTTCTGTATGATTCCGTTCTTATCCACAACGATAACTGCGCTGGGGGAATTTTCAACGATAAATTCCAAAAGTCTTTTAGTGTCGTTTGCTTCCATGCCAATACTCCTTATAGAATAAGAGACCGGAATTTCCCCGGCCTCTCTTAACCCTTTTATTTTATTTCGTCCAGCCAGATGGCGGCGTCAGCATCGCTTGGCATCCGCCAGTCGCCCCTCGGGGAGAGGCTGACAGAACCGACCTTCGGACCGTCCGGTACGCAGCTTCTCTTGAACTGCTGCGCGAAGAACCTGCGATAGAAGGTAGCCATCCATTTCTTGATAAAGGCCTCATCGTACTCGCCGGCAAAGGCGTTCTTCGCGGTGAAGAGCAGTTTTTCCGGCTCCATTCCGTAGCGGATCGTATAGTAGATGAAAAAGTCGTGGAGAATGTAGGGCCCCACGCTTTCTTCCGTCTTCTGCGCGATGTCCCCGTTGGGGTCGGGAGGCAGGAGCTCCGGCGAAATCGGCGTATCGAGAATATCCTGCAGCGTTGTTTTCAGCAGGGCGTTATCGGAGCTGAAATCCGGGTCCTCATTGGGACCGCTCAGTTTGTTTTCCATGACCCATTTTACGACGAAACGCACCAGAGTCTTGGGAACGCTGGCATTGACTCCGTACATGGACATGTGGTCGCCGTTGTAGGTGCACCAGCCCAGCGCCATTTCCGAAAGGTCGCCGGTTCCCACCACCAGACCGCCTTCCTTGTTGGCCGTATCCATCAGGATCTGGGTACGTTCCCTGGCCTGAGAGTTTTCATAGGTTACATCGTGGACCTGCGGATCGTGGCCGATATCCTCAAAATGCAGATTGACCGAATCTTTAATGGAGATTTCGCGAACTTCCGCGCCCAGCAGCTTCATGATGGTCAGGGCGTTGTTGTAGGTCTTGCCGGTGGTGCCGAAACCGGGCATGGTAACGGCAACGATATCGCTGGCCGGACGGCCGATCAGCTTGTGGGTGTAGGCGCATACCAGCAGAGCCAGCGTGGAGTCCAGCCCGCCGGAGATGCCCACAACGGATTTCCTTGAATGGGAATGTTCGATCCTCTTGGCCAGTCCTGCGGCCTGCAGGCTGAAAATTTCCCCGCAGCGCCGGTTGACCTGGAGATTGTCCTCCGGTACGAACGGATTTTTGTCATAATGGCGATAGAGTTTGTCCTGCGGCTCCACCAGCGTTACCGGCGATAAAAATACCTTCTGATACTTTTCCGGCTCGCCGAAGGCAGTGGCGCACTGGCTCATATTGCTGTTCTGAGACCGTTCGAAGAGAATGCGTTCAAAATCGATCTCGCTGTATACGATCCCGCTTTCGCGTGCGAAACGGTCGCTTTCTTTGAGTATAATTCCGTTTTCCGCGATCAGACTGTGTCCGCTGAATACCACATCGGTGGTGGACTCGCTCACTCCCGCCGAAGTGTAGACATAACCGCAGTTGCTCTTGGCGCTTTCCACGGTAATGAGGGCTCTCCGGTAATCGGCTTTTCCCACCGTATCGTTGCTGGCGGAAGTATTGAAAATAATCTGAGCTCCCGCAAGGGCCAGCTGTGATCCGGGTGAGGCGGGAAGCCACAGATCTTCGCAGATTTCCATACCCACGCACAGCTCCGCCGCTTCATCGAAAAAGAGCAGGTGGCCGAAAGGAACGTCCTTTCCAAAGAGTCTGACGGTTTTCTGACGGCGGGAAAGATCGATGCCGCTGGCAAACCATCTGGCTTCGTAATATTCCTTGGAATTGGGCAGGAACATCTTGGGCACGACTCCCATGATAGATCCTCCCTGAATCAGAGCGGCGCAATTGTAGAGATTGTTTTCAATGCGCAGGTAGCAGCCGAGAACTACGGTTATGCTCTTGTTTTCCGTAGCCCGGACGACTTCCGCAAGACCGTCCAGCTGGCTCTGATATAAATGTTCCTGATAGAACAGATCTCCGCAGGTGTAGCCTGTGATCGCAAGCTCCGGAAAAACCAGAAAGCCTGTCCGTTCCATTTCCGCCTGTTCCAATAACGCAAGAATCTGTTGGGTATTGTATTTTGTGTTGGCAACTTTCAGGGCAGGTACCGCGGCGCCCACCCGAACTAAACCTAAATGTTTCATTGATAAGTTTCTCCTTAACTGGTATGAAATCCTAATATAGCCTCTATTATATACCATTTTAAAAAATTTAAAAAGGCCGTCTTTTCTTGAAGATACAGGGAGGGTAGTATATAATGATAAAACAGATTTTAGAGAGGAAACGAATAAATACATGAAGGAAATTTACATTGCCAATATAAAAACGGCCCAGGAAGTAACCGATTTTTTTATGGTGAAATCCATTGCGGTGAAGATCGGGGCCAACAAAAAGCAATATCTGGATGTGATGCTGGGCGACAAGACCGGAGAGATATCGGGAAAAAAGTGGGACGTGGCTGATGAAGAGCTGCCGTCTCTTGCGCAGATCAAGGAGGGGGACATTGTCAAAATCCGGGCCAACGTGACCGAATGGAACGGACTCAAGCAGTTCCGGGTGCTGCGGATTCGCAGACGGGCGGATAATGACGAGGTTGATTTCAGCGATTTTATCAAAGCCGCGCCGGAAAAGCCTGAGGAGATGTACGATTACATTATGGGCAAAGCAGAGGCTTTCGCGGACGAAGATCTGAAAAAGCTCTGTGTGAAGATGCTGACGGAAAACAAGGAAAAGCTGATGTACTACCCGGCCGCGCAGAAGAACCACCATGCGGAGATGGCCGGACTGCTCTATCATATAAAGCGGATGCTTATGAACGGGGAGAGAATGTGTCAGGTTTACACCAATCTCAATGCGGATCTGGTGATGGCGGGCGTCATCCTCCACGATATGGAAAAGCTCAACGAAATCGAATCCAACGAGCTGGGGATTTCCTCCGGCTATTCCTTTGAGGGGCAGATGCTGGGCCATCTGATCCAGGGCGTCAAGGTGCTGGACCGGCTGACCCGGGAGCTGGATTTCCCGGAAGAAAAGGCGATTATGCTGGAGCATATGATTCTTTCCCATCACTATGAACCGGAGTTCGGCAGCCCGAAAAAGCCGCTGTTTCCGGAGGCGGAGATCCTCCATTATCTGGATATGATCGATGCCAGGATGTTCGATATGCAGGATGCGCTGGACAAAACGGAGCCGGGCGAATTCAGCGACAGAGTGTGGACTCTGGACAACCGCAGACTCTACAAAGTAAAAGGCTGATTGGGAGGGGCTATGGTTAAGCTGCCGAAAGAAGTAAAACAAATCATAATTTCCGCCCCTTGTGGGGGCCGGGGTCTGGGGGTGAAGCGAGTCAAATGATGGAAGAGAAACAAGGGAGCATCGCGGAAATCATTTTTCACAACCAGGACAACGGTTACACCATTGCGGTTTTCGAAACAGAGGATGAACAATTCACTGCCGTAGGAAATCTGCCTTCGTGCCATAAGGGCAGCAGCTACGTGCTGCGGGGCCAGTGGAAAATCCATCCCACCTATGGGGAGCAGTTTGCTGTCAGCGGCTTTGAAGAGGTCATGCCCTCCACAGAGGACGGGATCCAGGAGTTTCTGGCATCCGGCGTGCTCAAAGGAATCGGCAAGAAGACGGCGGCGGCCATTGTCGCTAAATTTGGGAGTGAAACCTTTGAAATCATAGAAAAACAGCCCCACCGGCTGACGGAAATCGACGGCATCGGTGAAAAGAAAGCAGAGGCAGTGGCGGAAGCTTTCCGCAGCCACAGGGAATTCGCTAAGATCACCCTGTATTTGCAGCAGTTCGGCATCAATGCGGATTACGCCATGAAGCTGTACCGCGTTTACGGGTCGGATACCATCGCGGCAGTGGAGGAGAACCCTTACCGGCTGGCCGAGGATGTCTTTGGCATCGGCTTTAAGAAGGCTGATAAAATCGCGGAAAAGATGGGCGTGGCCCGGGATGATGAGCATCGCATCAAGAGCGGCGTCAAATTCACCCTCTGGTATTTCGCAGGTGAAGGAAACACCTTTCTGCCGCAGAAAGCGCTCTGCGAAAAGGCGGGAAGCCTTTTGGAAGTGGAGAGCGATAAGATAAACGACTGTCTGGTGGAAATGGCTTTCCAGGGAGACGTGCATATTGAAAATCTGGAAAACCGCAACGTGGTATTTCTGATGCCCTACTACCTGGCTGAGCAGAACGTTTGCAAATGCCTGGCAGCTCTCAATTCCGCCGGACTGAAAGTAATCGGTTCCGATCTGGACAGCCTGATCGCGGTTACGGAAACCGAGAGCGGAATCGTGCTTTCCGAAAATCAGAAATACGCCGTAAAGACTTCCCTGCATCAGGGGGTGTCGGTCATAACCGGCGGGCCGGGTACAGGAAAGACCACCATTATCAATTCCATCATCAATATTTTGCAGCACAGCGGTCTGAAAACAGCCATCGCCGCACCCACGGGCAGAGCGGCCAAACGGATCACCGAGACCTCCGGCTACGAGGCCAGTACCATTCACCGGCTGCTGGAATACTATTATTCCGAAGGCGAGGACACCATGCGCTTTGGCAAGACCGCCGAGGACCCACTGGATTATGACGCAGTGATTATCGATGAGGCGTCCATGATCGATCTGATGCTGATGAACGGCCTGGTCAGCGCCATAAGGCCCGGGACGAGGCTGATCCTGGTGGGAGACGCCGATCAGCTGCCATCGGTGGGCGCGGGAAACGTGCTGCGCGATATCATCAACAGCGAGTACATCTACTGCGCCAAGCTGACGGAAATTTTCCGCCAGGCCAAAGAAAGCCTCATTGTCGTCAACGCCCATAAGATCAACCGGGGGGAATATCCGGACTGCAATGAAAAGGACAAGGACTTTTTCATGATGCGCCAGAAAACAGAGAAGGACATGCTGAACCTCATTAAGGATCTCTGCGTCCGCCGGCTGCCAGCCTATTATACGGAAATCATGCCCGTGCGGGATATCCAGGTGCTGACTCCGGTTAGGAAAGGACTTCTGGGGAGCATCAATCTCAACCGGGAGCTGCAGGATGTTTTTAATCCGCCGTGCGCGGAGCTGGAAGAACGAAAGGCAGGGGACCGGATCTTCCGCGAACACGACAAGGTGATGCAGATTAAGAATAATTATCAGCTCAAATGGAGAAACCAGGAAGACTTTACGGAGGGAGAAGGCGTTTTTAACGGCGATGTTGGCTTCATCAACAGCATAAACCGGGAATTCAACGAAGTGGTCGTGGTGTTCGATGAGTGCAAATACGTAACTTATGATTTCAGCCAGCTGGACGAGCTGGAACTGGCCTATGCGGTGACGGTTCACAAGAGCCAGGGGAGCGAGTTTCCCATCGTCATCATGCCCATGTCCTGGTTCCCTCCGGTGCTGGCTACGAGAAATCTGCTGTACACAGGCGTTACCAGGGGAAAAACTGCCGTCGTACTGGTGGGTTCAGAGAATAAAATGCACAGCATGGTGGACAACAATCGGATTACAGAAAGGTATTCAGGACTGGCGGTGCGTCTGAAGGCGCTGCTGAGCTTCTGACTGCAAGGGGGAGAAAATGGGGATTATTGAGAAAGGACTGGAGCTGTTATATCCGTCCAACATATACTGTATTTCCTGCGGGAGCATCATCGACAAAACGCGCCCTTACGCGCTCTGCGACGAATGTGTGGACAAGCTTCACTGGCTGGGACAGAAAACCTGCGCCAAGTGCGGAAAGATTCTGCAGGAGGACTATCGGCATGATCTGTGCTGGGACTGCAGGACCTATGGGCATGCGTTCGACAGGGGCTATACCTGTGTTCAATACGGCTTGTATGAAAGAGGGATTCTGCTGGATTACAAGTACAGAAAAAAGTCTTATATCGGCAGAAAGCTGGGAGATATTCTCTATGACCGGATGCTGCTGGAGGAGGAATCCTTTGACCTGATCGTGCCGGTGCCCATGCACGGAAAGAAACAGGCCAGGAGGGGCTTTAACCAGGCTGCCGTTATGGCGGCGAGGCTGGCGCAGCGGATGGGAGTGCCCTGCGCGGCGGGCCTGCTGATCCGCTGCAGGCAAACGCTGCCCATGAAGGGATTGGGCGCCTTTGAGCGGCAGCAGAACCTGGAGGGAGCATTCGCCGTAGCGCCTGAGAACCGCTATAAGATCGCCGGGCGCAAGCTCCTGCTGGTGGATGATATTTACACCACAGGGAGCACCATGGACGGGTGCGGCAAAGTTTTGAAAGAGAAAGGCGCAAAGGAAATCCACGTTCTTTCCTTTGCCTGCGGCGCCAATATAGCGCCCAAACAATAGAATATTCAAGGCGCGGTCTGTGCCGGCTGTTCAGGTCTGTGGTTGAAAGGCCAGGCCAGCTACGGGCGAAAGGTCCCACGTAAGCTGATCCGCAAGGCGGCAGTGATCATGGCGTAGCTTAGAAGTAAGTCCTCTGACAAAGTCAGGTAAAGGCAAGTGTGGGGGCAAAGACCAGGTCAGCTGAACGGCCGGCACAGATCGCGTGCTTTTTCTGTATATTCTGACGCAAATTCATTGAATAAATTTGTATTTATTGCTATAATATGTTTACACTAATAAGCGGATACGGCATAGTTCGTATCGCGGCAAGGAGGTTAATGGTATGAAGATAGTTATCAACAGTAAGAACTACAATGCCAGTGAAAAACTGAAGGAGACTATTGAAAAGAAGTTCGCAAAACTGGACAAATACTTTTCAAACGAAATTACTGCAAATGTTATGACCCTGAGGGAGAAAGGAAAGTATAAGGTTGAGGCTACTATCAATACAAAGGGAACCATCTTCCGGGCGGAAGTCCTGGCAGAAGACCCGTATGAAGGAGTCGACAGAGTCGTAGAAAAATTATCTCGTCAGATGTCTAAGTTCAAGACCAAGCTGCAGAGAAAATATAAAGATCATAAGGATTTCGCATTTGCGGAGCTTCCGGAGACGGAAGAGGATCAGGATGATATTCAGGTTGTAAGAAAGAAGAGATTCGACCTGGTACCGATGACAGTTGACGAGGCTGTGGTACAGATGGAGCTTTTGGAACACAATTTCTTTGTATTCCTCAACATGGAGACTGACAGCGTAGGCGTTGTTTATAAGAGAAACGATAACGACTACGGACTTTTGGAAACCGCGTACTAGAATTTTGCGGACCTTCGGGTCCTGAGAGAAGATTGGGAGACAGCCGCGTTAGATAAAATCTAATGCGGCATGTCTCTTCTTTTTTATCATCGTCAAAGACCCCGGCACGTTGGATTTTTACCTGCCGCATTGGCGGCCTTTGGTTTTACACGGGAAATATCTGTCTTGCTATTGAAAAAAGGGCTGAATTTCTGTACAATATATAAGATAAAGCATAAGGGGATATCACATGCAGGATTTTTTCAGAAACGTTGTATCAGGAGTGGGTATCACCGATATCATCGACATCCTGATTGTTGCCTTCATTATTTATAAAATTCTAGGGTTTATACGAGAAACAAGAGCAGAGCAGTTGGTAAAGGGTCTGCTTGTTTTAGTTATTGCGACTTTTCTTTCCGATCAGCTTAATCTGTATACGCTCAATTGGATTCTGAGGGGCACCATGACACTGGGTCTGGTGGCTCTTGTTATCGTGTTCCAGCCGGAGCTGAGAAGAGGCCTGGAATACCTGGGACGGACCAAGCTGGTACGTCCCGGCGGATTCGGACAGCTGGACAAGGAAAAGGCCAAACACGTTACTACGGAATTCATTCGCGCCATTGAAGGGTTTTCAAAGGACCGGGTGGGAGCCTTGATTGTTTTGGAGCGGGAGACCGCCCTCACCGACATGGCGGAATCAGGTACGGTAATCGACGCGGAAATTTCTTCCGAGCTTTTAGGGAATATTTTCTACGAAGGTTCGCCCCTTCATGACGGGGCGGTTATCATCCGCAGCGACCGCATCTTTGCGGCCGGATGCGTTCTGCCGCTGTCACAGAACAAGACCATCGGCAAGGAGCTGGGCACCCGTCACAGAGCGGGAATCGGCATTACGGAACATTCAGACGCAGTGACACTGATCGTATCGGAAGAGACGGGGATCATTTCCATGGCCGTCAATGGCAAGCTTTCCAGGTTCCTGGATACCAAGACCGTGGAAAAAACCCTGCTGAATCTGTACCTCAACAATGGGGACATCGGAGATAAAAAGACGTTCTTCCCGGACTTCTTTAAAAAGATAAGGAGGAAGAACGATGCTAAGAAATAAGACCGTATTGAAAATTCTTTCTCTGCTTTTAGCGGTTTTTCTGTGGTTCTACGTAATGGGAGAGATCAACCCCACTACAAGCCAGACCATTGAAAACATTCCTGTGGAGCTGCTCAACGTGGATACGCTGGATCAAAGGGATCTGGCGATTCAGGGAGGAGCCAATTTCTCCGTGGATATCGTAGTGGAAGGAAAGCGGGCGGAGCTGAACCTCCTTGATAAAGAAAAGATCAAAGCCACGGCGGATATCTTTGGCTATGAGGAAGGCGAGAACTACGTGCCGGTTTCCGTGCAGGTCCCGGACAATGTGTCCCTGAAGCAGATCAAGACGCCCAAAATTAAAGTGAATCTGGAAGAGCTGGTTTCCGTATACAAGCAGATCAGCGTTAAGTTTACGGGAAAGACAGCATCCGGCACCGAACCGGGCAACGTGACCGTCAGTCCGACGGAGATCGAGGTGAAGGGAGCCAAATCTGTGGTAAATTCGGTGAAAGCCGTGCAGGCGGAGGTAAAAGCTTCGGAGATCACCGATGAGATGAAGACCTTTACCGCTGAACCGGTAGCTGTGAACGGGAATAATGAACCGGTTTACGACATATCTTTATCTGCGAAGTCCGTTGAAGTGCAGGCGGCTCTCTACTATACCAAAACCGTTCCCCTGAACGTGGAGGTCAAGGGAACCGTTCCTGAGGAATATGAGATGACGGACATCTCAGTTCCCGAGGAGATATCCATAAGAGGACCGAAGGACGCCGTAGAGGACATTAAAAGCGTTACCGCCGATCCGGTGAACATCAGCAAAGTAAAAGCCAGCACAACTCTGAAGATTCAGCCCCGGCTGCCGCAGGGCGTGGAAGTAGCCGATGAGTCAAAGAGCATTGGCGTAAAAATAAAGATTAAGGGGCTGTCTACTAAGAGCATTTCCCTGTCCACGAAAAACAGCGAGATCAAAAATGTGGAAGACGGCCTGAACGCATACATCAATACGGCCGAAGTAAAGGCTACGGTCACAGGCAGCGAGGATTTGCTGAAAGACCTCAAAGCCTCTGACTTTAAATTATCCATTGATTTGAAAGGCCTGAAAGAAGGCAATCATACAGTGGCGGTGGACGTGACCTCGGATAAAAAGTTTAACAGCTTGAAAATAAGCCCGCAGAAAGTGGAGATTACGATCAACGGGCAGAGTTAAGTGTGTGTATGTCCGGTAAAAGAAACGCAGAAAAGGAGATTAAAAATGGGAAGACTTTTTGGAACCGACGGAGTGAGAGGCATAGCCAACGCGGAACTGACCCCGGAGCTGGCCTTTAAGCTGGGCAAAGCGGGGGCTCACGTACTCAGCAAGAAAAAAGGCAAGCCAGTCGTTCTGATCGGCAAAGATACGAGAATATCAGGGGATATGCTGGAGGATGCCCTCAGCGCGGGAATCCTCGCGGTGGGAGGAAATGTGATTAAGGTGGGAGTTCTGCCAACCCCGGCAGTAGCGTATCTGGTAAAACATTACCAGGCGGACGTGGGTGTTGTGATTTCCGCGTCCCACAATCCTTTTGAATATAACGGGATTAAGTTTTTCAACAGCGAAGGCTTTAAGCTGGACGATGAGATTGAAGACGAAATCGAGGATATTATTTTAAGGGATATTGATGTCAACAGCCATATCACCGGCGACAAGCTGGGAAGATGCCTGGAAGCCGATAACGATGCGCTGGCCATCTATGCCAATTATCTGTCGGGCACCATCGACTGCCGGCTGGACGGACTGAAAATCGTACTGGACTGCGCCAACGGAGCTTCCTATAAGGTGGCCGAAATGGTATACGGCGGTCTGGGTGCCGATGTGACGGTAATCGGTAATGCGCCGGACGGACTCAATATCAACGATGGCTGCGGCTCCACCCATCCGGAAAAGCTGCAGCAGGAGGTCATCAGGCAGGGCGCCTTCATGGGGCTCGCCTATGACGGCGACGCGGACCGCCTGATCGCCATCGACGAAAAGGGCAGGGTGATCGACGGAGACAAGGTCATCTGCATCTGCGCCAAAATGCTGAAAGACGCAGGGCAGCTGAAAGACAATAAAGTTACGGCTACCGTGATGAGCAACATCGGTTTTCACAAATATATCCAATCTCTGGGATGCAGCGTAGACGTAACCTCCGTAGGGGACCGCTACGTATTGGAAAGCATGATTAATACGGGCTGCGTCATTGGCGGAGAACAGTCGGGCCACATCATTTTCCTCGACCACTCCACCACAGGAGACGGAATCCTCTCGTCCCTGCAGCTGGTGAAGGCCGTATTGGCATCGGGCAAAAAACCGTCCCAGCTGTCGGACGAAATTGAGATCTATCCCCAGGTTTTAAAGAACGCCAAGGTTAAAAACGAAAATAAAACCAAGTATGAAAGCGATCCGGAAATCCGGGATGCGATCAAAAAGGTAGAGGAAGAGATGGAGGGCAGCGGAAGAGTGCTGATCCGTCCGTCAGGAACAGAGCCGCTGGTTCGGGTAATGCTGGAAGGGCAGGACGTGGACCACATTACGGAGCTGGCTCAGGATCTGGCGAAGCTATTGACAAAGAGGTTTGGTTAGGAGGTAACATATGTGCGGTATTGTAGGATACGCAGGCACTGAGAATAACGCTAAGGAAGTCATCATTGAAGGACTCAAGCGTTTGGAATACAGAGGGTACGATTCGGCGGGCATTGCCCTGTGCAGAAACGGCCGTATTGAAACCCGCAAGCATGTGGGAGAGATTGCCAATCTGGAAAAGATCATCGGCGATCCTGATTATGAAAGCACCACCGGTATCGGTCACACCAGATGGGCTACCCACGGGGCGCCGTCCGATATCAACGCCCATCCCCACAGCAACAGCGATGATACCATTACGGTTGTACATAATGGCATTATCGAGAATTTTGTCGAGCTGCGGGAATGGCTCATTGATGAATACGGTATAAAATTCAAGTCCGATACGGACACGGAAGTGATCGCCCATCTTGTGGGAATCTATTACGATGGCGACCTGCACAAGGCAGTTAACCGGGCAGTGGAGCAGATGAGAGGCGCCTATGCCATCGGTGTAATCGCTGCGGCCGAGCCCGATAAGATCGTGGCGGTCAGGAAGGATGCGCCAATGGTAGCCGGTATCGGCGAAGGCTGCAACTTTATCGCTTCCGATATTCCGGCCCTGCTGAAATATGTGAGAAAGATCTATCTGATTGAAAACAATGAGACCATCGTTCTCACAAAGGACGATATCAAAATTTACGATGAGAATCAGAGAATCGTAAAACGGGATGTGTTCCACGTTACATGGGACGCGGATGCCGCGGAAAAAGACGGATACGAGCATTTCATGATGAAGGAGATCCACGAGCAGCCAAAGGGCTTGTACGAAACCCTGACCAGAAGGCTCAATGAAGATGATACCATCAATCTGGATGGCATTTCCATGACCAAAGAAGATATTGAGAACTTTAACAAGGTTTATATTGTAGCCTGCGGAACGGCTTATCATGCCGGCCTTGTGGGCAAGGCAGCTATTGAAAAGATGGCGCGCATTCCGGTAGAGGTGGATATTGCTTCCGAATTCCGCTACCGCGATCCTTTTGTGGATGAAAATACGCTGTTCATCGCCATCAGTCAGTCCGGCGAGACGCTGGATACCCTGGCGGCCCTCCGGGAAGCCAAGAGAAAGGGCGCCAGAATTCTTTCGGTAGTCAATGTGGTGGGCAGCTCCGTAGCCAGAGAATCCGATGACGTATTTTACACCTGGGCGGGCCCGGAAATCGCAGTGGCTTCCACCAAGGCCTATACCACTCAGCTGATGTGCATGTACCTGCTGGGACTGTATATGGGCCATACCAAGGGTGTGATCGATAAGGACTATTACGCTCGCTTTATCGAAGAGCTGAAGGCAATTCCCGATAAGCTTACGGAACTGCTGAAAACAGAAAAAGAGATCGAGAAGATCGCCAAAAAGTATTGCCGCAAAGAGCAGGTATTCTTCATTGGAAGAGGCGTTGACTCGGGGGTATCCTATGAAGGCTCCCTCAAATTAAAAGAGATTTCCTATATCAACTCCTTTGCTATCGCGGCAGGAGAGCTGAAACACGGGACCATCGCCCTCATCGAAGAAGACACGCTGGTGTTTGCCCTGGCAACGCAGGACTTCCTCTTTGAAAAGATGCTATCCAACATTCAGGAGATCAAGGCCAGAGGCGCCAATGTAGTGGGCGTTGCCAAAGAAGGCAACAGTGAAATTGAAAAACAGTCCACAGAGGTGATCTACATTCCGGACTGTATGGACGAAGTGACCCCCCTGCTGTCGGTAGTGCCGCTGCAGCTGTTCGCTTACTATGTGGCTAAGTTCAGAGGCTGCAACATCGACAAGCCGAAAAATCTGGCGAAATCCGTAACTGTGGAGTAAATCAATGGAAAACTATCAGATAAAAGATATCAGCCTGGCGCCTTCAGGCCACCAGAAGATCAAGTGGGTAAAAAATAATATGCCGCTCTTGGCTGGGCTGGAAGAAGAATTTTTAAAGACAAAGCCCTTTGAAGGCGTGAAGATCAGCCTTTCGGTTCATCTGGAAGCCAAAACCGCCTACCTGTGTCAGGTTCTGGCGGCAGGCGGCGCGCAGATGTCCGTGACCGGCAGCAATACCCTCTCCACCCAGGACGATGTGGCGGCGGCGCTGGCGGATTCGGGGCTGAGGGTGTACGCTTATCATGGAGCGACCGATGAGGAATATGAGCGGCACATTGAAATGTGTCTGGAGCAAAAGCCCAATATTATCATCGACGATGGAGGAGACCTGGTGGGACTGCTTCACAATCAGCGACCGGACCTGGCGGAAGAGGTCTGGGGCGGATGCGAAGAGACGACCACCGGCGTGATCCGTCTTGCGGCCATGGAAAAGGAAGGCGTGCTCAAATTCCCGATGGTGGCGGTAAACGACGCTCAATGCAAGCACCTCTTTGACAACCGCTACGGCACGGGACAATCGGTGTGGGACAGCATTATGCGCAATACGAATCTCATCGTCGCCGGCAAGACAGTCGTAGTGGTAGGCTATGGCTGGTGCAGCAGGGGAATCGCTATGCGGGCCTCGGCTCTGGGGGCGAAGGTCATTGTAACGGAAATCGATCCGGTCAAGGCGATCGAGGCCAGAATGGACAGCTTCGATGTGATGAAGATGGAACAGGCCGCGCCGCTGGGAGATATCTTTGTGACAGCGACAGGCTGCAAGCACACCATTACCGTAGACCACATGATGAACATGAAGGATCGGGCAATCCTGGCCAATGCGGGACACTTTAACGTTGAGATCGACATGGCCGGGCTGGAAGAGGCAGCGGCAGAGGCAAAGGAAACCCGGAAGAACATCATGGGATACCGGCTCTCCAATGGAAAATGGATCAATGTAATCGCAGAAGGAAAACTGGTCAACATTGCGGCAGCCGACGGGCATCCCGCTGAAATCATGGACCTGAGCTTTGCCGTGCAGGCGCTTTCCGCCATGTATATAAAAGAAAATTATCAGAAGCTGGAGAAAAAGGTTATCGACGTATCCGCTGAGATCGACGACAAGATCGCCAGAAGAAAACTGGCCAGCTGGGGCATTGAGATCGACGCTCTTACCCCGCAGCAGGAGCAGTATCTGAACAGCTGGCAGGTGTGATTGATGGATAAAAGATAATAACGAAGGGATTGCCGCATTAATGTGACAATCCCTTTTGGGTTGGCGCGTTCTAACGGGTGAAAGTCCCGAGCACGCCTAGTGGAGAGGCTACAATAGGTTGGGCAGATCTTTTAAGGTCCCTAACTGTACTACTGAGGATGGAATGAATCGTAAATTCATTATGGTACAATTGCCATAACCATATTTAGAGAAGACAGAGGCATATAAAGCGGGTTATAAAAATATTGGTGAAATTGGAAAAGAACAAATTCGTAGAGCTGGAGAAATATTTAAGAGGTTGGCACCAGATACCAGAATAAAAGTAATCTAGGGGGTATGGATGATGGAACAAAAACTTACAATACAGTCATCTGATAAGAAATTTTTGGAAAATGTTTCTGGCATTCTTGAAAAAGCACGTAAAAACGCAAAAACAGCAGTTAATCTTTCGATGGTATATGCTTATTATGAGGTGGGCAGGATAATTGTGGAAGAGGAACAGCATGGCGAAAATCGCGCTGCTTATGGGAAAAAAATCATACAGGAATTATCTGAATATTTGACAAATCATTTTGGAAAAGGTTTTTCGGTTGGTAGCTTAAAGAATATACGTCAGTTTTATAAAGTTTATTCTAAGGATCAAATTGGCGAAACAGTGTTTAGCCAATTTGAAAATCTTCCAATTGTTGATACAGGAAGGAAGTTTTTCCTAAGCTGGTCACATTACTTGAAACTAATGAGAATTTCAAATATAGAAGAGAGGCATTTTTATGAAATTGAATCCATAAAAAATAATTGGAGTTTAAATGAACTAAAAAGACAATATGATAGTTCACTCTATGAACGAATTGCACTTAGTACAAATAAAGATAAGGTGTATCAGTTAGCATTAGAAGGACAGACATTTGAACACCCAAGTGATGCAGTGAAAGATCCTTATATACTAGAATTCCTCGGATTGCCAGAACTTCCTGAATACTCGGAGTCTGAGTTGGAAAGCCGTATTATTGACCATTTACAACAGTTCTTGTTAGAACTTGGAACAGGATTTGCATTTATTGGAAGACAGGTTCGATTTACTTATGATGAAGAACATTTTATGGTGGATTTAGTGTTTTATAATCGGTTGTTACGTTGTTTTGTTCTCTTTGATTTGAAAATTGGAGAGTTAAAACACCAAGATATAGGCCAGATGCAGATGTATGTCCATTATTATGATAGGAATATAAAACTGCCGGAAGAGAATTCGACAATTGGTATTGTTTTGTGCAAGGATAAGAAGAATGCCATTGTAGAAATGACGTTACCAGAGGATAATAACCAGATTTTCGCAAGCAAATATAAAACGGTTCTTCCAAGCAAAGAGGAATTAAAAAGACTTCTGCAGGAACAGATGACAGAAGAAAATGGAGGGGAGAAATCATGAAACTTCAATTCAAACATCAGAAGTTCCAGGCAGATGCAGCGTTTTTGCGAGTTGGAGATAAGTCAAAATTGCAGACATTTGAAGACAGGCTACAGCTTAGTTATGACAAGGGAGAACGCTACTTTGAAGACAAAGCTGGTATTATGCAGATAAAGGGCAACGCCCTTAGAAATCGGCTTTGCCCTTACGCTATTACTTTTTTAATCTTATGTTAGTTTTTCGTTTACACAAGCTTTTGAACTGTCTCCCATAACCACCATTTGGATTTATAATTATCTACCATTTGTCAGAACGGAAGGCTTTGCCTTTCATTTCTTTAATGTTCAGCTTGAGCACTGCCGTTTTTCCCATGGCGCCCTTGATAAATTTCATGCCGCCCTCGCGGAAATCAGGAGAAAAGCGGTCTATGAAGGCTTCCATGACGAGCTGTCTTTCGCTGTCGTCCTCAATGAATTCAATATCTCCGGTGGCTACGATGCTTTCGTATCTGGTGGTGAACAGTTCAGGTACCACTTCTGAACGCACGATTACGGAGAAACATGCTTTCTGGTCGGCTTGCAGGGCGTCGATTTTGTAGCCGTATTTAGCGCTGTGCATATAGATGGCATCGTTTACATATACGAAATTCATCGGTACGCAGTACGGGTATCCATCATCGCCGTTTACAGCCAGCGTGCCTTCTGACCCATAGTTTTCCAACATTTTCTTTACTGTTTCATCAGGAATCTGTCTTTCCTTCTTATACATTTCTCTGCTCATATTCCGTATCCTTTCTATTGACAAATTATTGTATGAATTTATTATAAAACAAATTGCACCAGGAGAAAGGGCCAATTATAATAAATCTATAGGTTACAATTTTGGAGGGTATCATGATTATACTGGATCGAACCATTAAGAAACCGCTGTACGCACAGATCTACGAGCATATCCGGGAGGAAATCAAGTCCGGTGAGCTGAAAGAAGGCCACCGGCTTTCCGCCACCAGAATCCAGGCCGAAAACCTGGGAGTCAGCCGCAATACGGTGGAGCTGGCCTACCTGCAGCTTTGTTCCGAGGGGTATCTGGAGAACAAGAGGGGAAGCGGCTATTATGTCAAGTATGTGGATACTTCCCTGATCGACAGCGATGCCGTGACAAAGAGGCTTAAGGATTTCCATAAGGAGCGAACCGCCGGGCGCAGTTATCGGTATGATATGAAATACGGAAACTGCCACATGGAGGATTTCCCTATGGCAAAATGGAGGAAGGCTACGGAGAAAGCGCTGGATGAAGGAGGCGGAAGCAAGCTGGCGGTTTACGGGGACTCCTGCGGGGACATGGAGCTGCGGAGCTATCTGGCCGATTATCTGGAACGTACCCGCGGCGTCACCTGCGGGCCGGATCAGATCATCATCGGGGGCGGAACCCAATATCTTCTCAGTATACTGGTCCAGCTGCTGCGGCCCGGGCGCTGCGCCATTGAGGAGCCCGGCTATGACGGAGTGCGGTCGGTCCTGGAAAATCATCAAGTGGAGGCGGTTCCTGTCCCGGTAGGTCAAAACGGAATCGACCTGTCGGCGCTGAAAGAAAAAAACGTAGACGCCGTATACGTAACGCCGTCCCACCAGTTTCCACTGGGAGCGGTCATGCCCATTCAGACCAGAATGGAACTTCTCCGCATGGCGCAGGAAAAGAATTTTTTTCTGATTGAGGACGATTACGACAGCATTTTTCGCTACGGCGCCAGATCCATTCCTTCTATGCAGGGGCTGGATCCCGGTGGAAAAGTCATTTACATGGGCAGCGTTTCCAAAGCGCTGGCCCCCTCGCTGCGCCTGGCTTATATGGTCCTGCCGGCGGAATTGAAGAACCGGTACGATATGTGGTTTTCCGAATACCACAATACGGTATCCTCCGTTGTGCAGGGCGCTCTGCGGATTTTCATGGAAGAGGGCGGATGGGAGCGGCATATACGGAAAATCTGCCTGGCCAACAAGAGAAAACACGATATCCTGGTAGCCGAGCTGGAAAAAGGGTTGGGGGACGGTTTTCGCATATTGGGAAAAGGCGCGGGACTGCACCTGATTATTGAAGCCCATTTCCTTACGACGGAAGAAATGCTGGTGCGCATTGAACAGCAGGGCGTCAAGGTCTATTCCATGGAACGGTATTTTGCGCTGGGCAGCAAACGAAACCTGGTTATGGCTGGATTCGGAGGGATCAGGCAGGCGGATATCGGAGACGCTGCGGCTCGGATTGTGCGGGCTTTGTCGAATTGACCCCAAAAAATAGTGGGAAATTGGCACTTTTAAACAGGCCACAAATGAAGTAAAGTGGTAACAGAAAAAATATCAAAAAAGAGAGGTGGCTTAAATGGCAGGGAGACCGAAAATCAGAATTACCATGGTAGACAAGAAGGAACAGGGACCTTGTCATTACGGGCATAAAATCGGAGATACCTTCGATTTCGACAGGGACCGGGGAAAAATGTGTCCGATGATGTTGCATACTGCCTTCCCGTATATCGACATTTTACGATATGGAGGGACAGTACCGGGAGAAGACAGCGAAGATGAATGTCTGTTCTGTTGCCCTGACGCAAGAGTCATCAACGTTTTTAAAATAGAAAGAATTAAGGAGTAGGGTGCGATGCCCGGAGAGGAGCGATTATGTATATGCAAATCGGAGCAGATATTAAAGCGAAAATTATGAGAGACGTGGAGGAGGCCGTAAAGGAGTTTCAGGCCAGGCCGGATATTAAGACCAGATTCGGGGAACCCATCGTCGGCTATGCGGATTCAAGAAATCCCATCTTTGATATGTACTTTTCAAGAACGATCTGCGATCATCCAAAGAGGATCTACAGGCCGGGCAATACAGTGGTAGTCCACTTTGTTCCCTTTGCCCCGGAGATAACAGAATCCAATCGCGGCGGAGACCAGCCTTCGGAAGAATGGCTGACCGCTTTCAATGAGTCCATGTGGCTGTCCATGCGCCTGAACGGCGTAATCCGCGAGGCTCTGGATACGGTGGGGAGACTGTCATCCTGTACCAATACGCCTACCGACTGGGACGAAGAGCGGTGCAGAGAAGAATGGTCCCACAAACTGGTTGCCTATGCCGCCGGCATGGGTGAATTCGGACCGGCCGGGTCCTTTAAGACTAAGAATGGGTTTGCCGGCAGGTTCGGCTCCATCATAACAGACGGGCAATACGCAGAGGCCTTCGAGGTGCTGAACGCGGAGCAGCTGGAAGCCATGTATCAGGAGATCCAGAGACAATACTGCTATAAGGAAGCCAAAGGCGTATCCTGCAGCCAGGAAATGATAAAGGCCTGTCCTGCGGGTGCCATTTCGGAAACGGGAATCGACAGAAAGATCTGCCAGGCCCATTGCAAGAAAATCAATGAGCTTATTCCTTCACCGGAAGTCTGCGGAAAGTGCTTTTTCTATTAGCCGATTATCCTTCGGGAGCTTACCCATATTCAGCAAAAAAACCTTCATTATGGATAAAAGTTGTGGGCCGGAGGGGCCTGTTTTGGCTCATTTACCGCCACATGGCTGGATTTCAAAAAATGAACCTCCGGAACCGTTGAAAAGTTATCCAGATTCTCCCTAAAACAAGGGAATCTGGATAACTTTTGTTTTTTGCAAACCGAAAAAACAAATATGGAATAAATTTCAAGTAAAATATTGACAATTGCGCGGCAAAATGCTATATTAAACATGTAAAATATTTCCATAAAACGCAAAGCAAAAGGGGTTATCATGATGAATTATGAATTGTTTAAGAAAGTTATCGCTGAACGTATCAAGGAGTTTCTGCCGCCGGGCTTTATGAATTACCGGGTAGAGATCAGCACAGTACGCAAAATCAATCAGGAAAAGGATACTTTGATCGTGAGGCCGGAAAACACAGGGGACATAGCGGCCATGCCCAATATTTATCTGGATGAAATGTACAGTTTGTTTCAGGAATGTGAGGATTTGGACCGGGTGCTCTGTAAAATCGCGGCAATGATCATCCACTACACAGCCCGGTTTTCTACCGAAGAGCTGGATCTGGACCTGAGCAAGAGAAAGGATTCGATCATTATGAATCTGGTTAATACCCAGAGGAACAAAGAACTGCTCAAGACGGTGCCTCACAGAGAAGTGATGGATCTGTCCATTATCTATCGGATCATAATGGGAAAACAGGAACAGGGAATGGCTACGGTGCTGGTTAACAACACCATCATGGAGGAATTGGGAATGGATCAGGAGGAGCTGGACCGACTCGCTTATGTAAATACGGGCAGAATGTTTCCTGTGGAAATTCTCAAAATGTCGGATATGCTCTATATCATGACCAACGAGTCGAAGCTGCACGGCGCTACAACGATGATGTATCAGGAGGCCGTCGAGGTGCTGGCGGATAAGATCGGAGGCGATTTTTACCTGATCCCCAGTTCCATTCACGAGGTAATGGCGGTTCCCAAGGAAAAGGGAAATCTCAAGAGCCTCATCCGTCTGCTGGAAGAAGGCAACCGGGTATGCACGCAGGATTTCGAGATCCTTTCCAACTCCATCTATCAATATGACCGCAGCAAAGGGACCTTCCGCTTGGCAGCCTCTTACTACCCGCAGGATGAACGAAAAGGCGCGTAACGAGAAAATTTCCGAAGGATAAGTAACATTTTTCCGCTTTGAGCCATAGTCTATATTGAAGTTAAAAATTAGAAAAGTAGGTGAATGAAATGGGTAACAACTGTGGGCTTCTCAATGGAGAAGGTATCGATACTAGCTTATTGTTTTTCTTCTTACTGTTAGTGATTATCTTCTGTAATTGCTATAACTAGTACAGTGCATAACCGGAAAAGGGTCGCAGTTCGATAGCTGCGGCCCTTTTCGCCATTTTACACCGCATTGCGCGGCCAGACAGCGGATTGGCGGACGTCCCAAGTTATATCACGTTGGTTGCGTAATTTAACCGCATAAGGTATAATGAAATAACGTACGTGTTTTTGAAAAAAAGAGAAAAAATCTGCTGTTCCATCAGGCGGATTTTTCTCGGATACCAGTCAATTCAAGCTGAGAGGTTAAATAGAGATGCCGCAAAAACAAATTTTAGTCGTAGAGGATAATGATATAAACAGAGCTATGCTGCGAGAAATCCTGACGCCGCAGTACGTTGTCTTAGAAGCGGAAAACGGAAAAGAAGCTCTAGCCATATTAGCAGATCACGCAGAGGAGATCGCACTGATTCTTTTGGATATTATCATGCCGGTGATGGACGGTTACACGTTCCTTAATCTGGCGAAGGCGGAGCCGGCCATTTCCGCAATCCCCGTGATTGTGACGACTCAGAGCGATAGTGAATCCGACGAAGTTTCAGCGCTGGCCCATGGTGCGTCGGATTATGTTCCGAAACCATATAATCCGCAGGTTATTCTACACAGAGTCGCCAGTATTATTCACTTGCGGGAGACTGCCGCCATGATTAACCAATTTCAGTACGACCAGCTGACAGGACTCTACAGTAAAGAATTTTTTTATCGGCGTGTCAATGAGAGCCTTTTAAAAAACCCGGAGCAGGAATATGATATCATCTGTTCCGACATCGAAAACTTTAAGCTTATCAACGATATATTCGGCGTCCCCGCCGGAGACCGTCTTCTTTGCGGCGTAGCGGATATGTACAGGAAGCTTGTGGGCGAAGACGGTATATGCGGCCGCTTTAACGCGGACCAGTTTGCCTGTCTGGTGGAGCGCAGCAGCGATTACACAGATGAACTGTTTGTTCAAAACGAATCTCAGCTCAACATGCTGTCCAATACAAAGAGCGTTGTGCTGAAATGGGGCGTTTACGCGGTTAAGGACCGGACGATTTCAGTGGAGCAGATGTGCGACCGGGCGTTTCTTGCCTCCAGCAGTATTAAAGGTCAGTACGGAAAACACTTTGCCGTCTATGATGAGACCCTGAGAAACAAGCTGCTCCGTGAGCAGGAGATTACAGACAGTATGGAATGGGCTCTGTCAGAAGAGCAATTTCTCGTCTATCTGCAGCCGAAATACGCGACCGAGGGGGAAGGCCGCCTTGCCGGAGCCGAAGCCCTGGTGCGCTGGAATCATCCTGAATGGGGTTTTCTGTCCCCGGCGGAATTCATACCGCTGTTTGAAAAAAACGGATTTATTACAAAACTGGATCAGTTCGTATGGGAACGGTCCTGCGCCATTCTCCGTCAGTGGATCGATCAGGGGTATCCACGTATTCCCATCTCAGTAAATGTGTCCCGGGCCGATATTTATCAGGCGAATCTCGCAGACGTTTTAGTTGGCTTTATAGAGAAATATCAGCTTTCGCCGTCGCTTCTGCATCTGGAAATCACAGAGAGCGCCTATACGGAAAATCAGGAGCAGATCATTGATACGCTCGATCATCTGCGCGGACTGGGCTTCATCATAGAGATGGATGATTTCGGGACGGGATATTCTTCTCTGAACATGCTCAACGAGATGCCATTGGATATTCTCAAACTGGATATGAAGTTCATTCAGAGCGAGACGGCAAAACCCGCCGAAGAAGGTATTCTGCGCTTTATCATGGGACTTGCCCGCTGGATGGAACTGAGCGTTGTGGCAGAAGGCGTGGAAACAAAAGAACAATGGGAGCGTTTATGCGAGCTGGGCTGTGATTATGTGCAGGGATACTACTTCGCAAAACCTATGCCTGCCAGGGAGTTTGAAAAATTGCTCAAAAGCGAGGAAGAAGCGGCGGCGCAGAGGAAGGCGGACTGCTGCCAGGATAAGGGTCATCGTCCGCAGGTCCTGCTGGTGGCTGACGAGGACGAGCAGTATCGCCGGGAAGTGAGGGAGACATTTGAAAGCAAATACCGCGTTCTGGAAGCAGGAGACGCCGAATCGGCCATTTCCTGCATCGTAAGCCATGAGGATCAGCTGGCGGCAGTAATCCTGAGCCTGACTCTGCATGAACGGGGCGGCTTTTCCGTTTTAGAAATACTGCGCAAGGAGAAAAACGCATGGGACATTTCCGTAATTGCTACGGCCCCTGCGGATGAAGAGCTTGAGGAAAAAGCGCTCGTTACAGGAGCGGATGATTTTGCCTTCAAGCCTCATTCACAGAAGAGCCTGTGGAGGCGGGTTATGAATGTCAGAGGCATCACATCTTTCCGCAAGCAGCGCCAGATGCTGCAGGACGACGCTTACAGAGATTATCTGACTAAGCTTCTCAACCGACGGGGACTGGATGCCGCCGTGGAAGCTCTGCAAAAAGAAGATTTCCCCGCAGCTGTTTACCTGTTTGATTTGGACAACCTGAAACAGATCAACGATTCCTTCGGCCATGCGGAAGGAGACCGCATGCTCAAAGATTTCAGCGAGGTTCTGCATGCCCATACGAGAAGCTCCGATATCATATCCCGCTTCGGAGGAGATGAGTTTGTAGTTATCATGAAAAAGCTGGGATCCGAGGAAACTGCCCTTAAAAAGGGCGAAGAAATATGTAAAGCATTTCAGAATCATTACGTTCAGGAAGGATTTTCGACCGCGTGTTCGGGAGGCGTCACCATCAGCGGCAGTGGAGAAGAAACCCTTCCGGAGATGCTTGGAAGAGCCGATGAGGCTCTGTATGGCGCGAAGTCCAATAACAAAGGAGGATGCTGTCTGTGGAAGGAGCCGAAGATATGAAGCACAACAATTCAGCAGAGGAAATCGTACGGCAATTTTGCAGCAGCTGGTTTGAAAAATGTGATGGCGAAGGCGCAGCCGCGCTGCTTGCGGAATCAATTGCATTTGTAGGGACAGGCAAAGACGAATTCGCTCAGGGGAAAGCGGATATGACGGAATACATCCGTCAGGACATTGAGGAGATGAGGGAACCCTTTAGCTGTACACTCTCTGCCATTCACCATCAGCAGCTGACGGAAAACGTGTACAACCTGTCTATGGATATGGACCTGAAAAATTCGATGTATACCTGGCACCTGCGCGTATTTTTTTCCCTTCTGCGGGAGCAGGACGGGCCGTGGAAAATCTGCAGCTTTCATGCGGCGGAGCCAGGGAGCAGCCAGCGGGGCGGTGAGCACTATCCGCAGACCTTAGTAATGGGAGAAATCGCACGGCAAAGGCAGTCCCTTCTCAACGATTCCCTGCCCGGCGGTATGATGGGTGGTTACATAGAAGAAGGCTTTCCGTTTTATTTCATCAATCAGAAGATGCTGGATTACCTGGGATATGAAAATGAGGAAGAGTTTGTAGCTGATATTGATGGATTGATCAACAACTGTATGCACCCCGATGACCGGAAGATGGTGGATGCCTCGGTGACGGAGCAGCTGGACAGGGGAAATGAATACATCATTGAATATCGAATGAAGAAAAAGGATGGCTCCTATATCTGGGTTCATGATTTGGGGAGACGGACTACAGCCGAGGACGGGCGCCCGGCAATTGCCTCGGTCTGTATCGATATCAACGCGCAAAAGCAGGCACAGGAAGAGGTGCTGCATCTTTACAACAATATTCCCGGCGCTGTTTTTCGATGCCGGTATGATAAGGAACTCTCTATCATTGATGCCAATGATGGTCTTTTTGAGTTCCTTGGATACACACGGGAAGAATTTGCGGCTATGGGAAACCGCATGTCAGAGGTTGTTTTTTCCGATGACGACTTTAAAAATCTGCAGGAAACCTTGGCACGGCAGCTTGAGAGCGGAAACAGCATACAGGTTGAAAACAGACTGCGCTGTAAGAACGGGGATCTCAAATGGGTCTCCGTAAAGGCACAGCTGTTTGTGGAAGAAGACGGTGAACCGTATTTTTACTGCGTTTTTATTGATATTACGGAAGAGAAACAGCTGCATGAGAGGGTCAGAGAGCTATACGAGCAGGAACTGGCCTATTTTGCGGATCTGGCTTCCGAGGAGGGAAGTATTCAGGGAACGCTCAATGTTACCCAGGACAGGCTGGAAACGTATCTTTCCACAGCGGATGTGTCAGTGGCCAGGGTAGGAGATTCTTATTTTGATACGATAGAAAATCTGGTGAATTCCGCAGTGGATCAAGAGTATGGAAGTAAAATCAACAGAGAGCTTGATCGGGAAAAAGTGCTGACCGACTATGCGGCCGGAAAAGTGGACTATCAGTTCGACTATCTGCGGTGGCGCAATGACGGCAGCATTTTCTGGGGAAGCACGAGACTTCGCTCCTGCCTCAATCCGGAGAGCGGGGATGTCATTATGTTCTTCTACACCCTGGATATCACGGAACAGAAGCTTCAGGAACAGCTGTTGAATCGGATCGCTGATCTGGATTACGACAACATCATGGAGATTGATGTGGCTCAGGATTTCTACCGTATTCTCTCCCTGCCAAGAAGCCAAAGGTGCAGGATTCCAAAGCAGGGGAATTTTCAGAAGGAAATTCGGATTGCCGCTGACCGCCTGATGGATGCGGCTTCAAAAGAGGCATATCTGTGCAATCTGGAGTATGCCTATATGGAAGAGCAGCTGGAGCAGAAGGATTTCTATAACTTTGTAGTGGAAATGCACGATGGAGATGGTAAAAATCCAAGGATCAAGCGGTTCCAGGTGTTCTATATAAGTAAAGAATTGAAGCGGGTGTGTGTTGCCCGCACGGATCTTACGGATGTCGTCCGGCAGGAGCAGAGACAGAAAGAGGAGCTGGCCTCGGCGCTTGTGGCCGCAGAGCAGGCCAATGCGGCGAAAACGGATTTCCTCTCCCGTATGAGTCATGAAATACGCACGCCCATGAATGCCATCATCGGCATGAGTACCATTGCGGCTCAGGCCATCGGTGATGATGACCGGGTAGCCGAATGCATCTCCAAGATCGGAATTTCATCCAGATTTCTGCTCTCGCTGATTAACGACATTCTGGATATGAGCCGAATCGAAAGCGGCAAAATGCTGTTGAAAAACGAAGAGATCCCCACGGAGGAATTCCTGGGAGGGGTCAATTCCATATGCTATACGCAGGCTGCGGCCAAAGATGTGGGATATGAATGTATCATCGACCCTGTGCTGAGCGACTGCTATATTGGCGATGCCATGAAGCTGCAGCAGGTACTTATAAACATTTTGAGCAATGCGATCAAGTTTACAGGAGAGGGTGGAACGGTTTCGCTTTCCGTCTCCCAGCGAAAGCGGACAAAGAACGATGCTGTGTTAAGATTCGTCGTTAACGATACGGGCGTCGGCATGAGCGAGGAATTCCTTCCCCATATCTTCGAACCTTTTTCACAGGAATCTACCGGAACAACTGCCGTATACGGCGGTACGGGGCTGGGTCTTGCCATCAGCAAGAACATTGTGGATATGATGGACGGCAGCATTACCGTGCGCTCCATCAAGGGTATCGGCACTGAATTTACCGTAGATGTGAAGCTGGGACTCAAGGATGACGAAAAGCACCGCAATCATCAGAAAAAACACCACCACAATTTTTCTCATCTGAAAACGCTGGTCGTGGATGACGATGTTGCCGTATGTGAGAGCGCAGTGGTTACTTTGCGGGAAATGGGCGTCAAAGCCGAATGGGTGGACAGTGGCCGTAAGGCCATCAATCAAGTCAAGATGCTCTGGGAGTCCGGAAAATATTACGATATGATTTTAATTGACTGGAAGATGCCGGAAATGGATGGAATCGAAACCGCCAGACGAATCCGCGAGATCGTGGGGCCGGAGGTAACGATCATTATCATTACCGCATATGACTGGAGTTCCATTGAGCACGAGGCCAAGCTGGCGGGAGTCAACCTGCTGATGAGCAAACCGATGTTCAAATCCTCTCTGGTCTCCGCTTTTTCAAAAGCAATGGGAGAAAAAGAAGAGCGGGAACATAAAGAAGAACAGTTAGATTACGACTTTACTGGAAAACGGATTCTCCTTGCCGAGGATAATGCCATCAATACGGAAGTGGCGGTAATGCTGCTGGAAAGCAAGGGATTCCTGGTAGAATCCGCAGAGAACGGTCTGCGGGCCATGGAAATGTTCAGTAAATCGGAAGAAGGTTATTACAGCGCGATTCTGATGGATATTCGTATGCCGCTGATGGATGGGCTGGCCGCGACGGTCAATATCCGTCATCTCAGCAACAAGGATGCCGGAAGTGTTCCCATCATTGCCATGACGGCCAATGCTTTCGACGATGATATCGAAAAGAGCAAGGCGGCGGGCATGAACGCTCACCTGGCGAAACCGATCGATCCGCAGAAACTCTACCAAACGCTCTATACTTTTATCTTTGAAGAGGAAGAATAAAAGTTTTTTGTCACACGGCGGGCAGGCGGGCGTCTAATGATATAGGAGGTAGAAATCTATGAATACGGAATCGATTTTAAACTATTTATCGGAGCTCAGCCAAAACAACAACCGCGAATGGTATCATGCCCACAAGGGGGAGCTAAAGGAAGCGAACGCGCAGTTTGAAGAACTGCTGCAGGAATTGATCCTTGAAATTGGAAAGACGGACAGCAGTATCATACACAATGTACCCGGAGACCTGACCTTCAAGCTGGTGAGGGACACGCGTTTTTCCCATGACAAGTCGCCCTATAACCCCGCGTTTCGTGCGCATATCGCTTCAAAGGGAAAGCTTCCGGTGCCTGTCGGCTATTATATTATGATTAAACCCGGAGATCAGTCCTTCCTCGGCGGGGGCCTGTTCGCCGACATGTTTAAAGATGCTACGGCAATGGTCAGGGACTATATTTCCGCGAATCCCAAAGAGTGGGAACAGATCATTTGTGATCCCGATTTCCAAAAGTATTTTACCGTCCAGGGAACGGCGCTGAAGAATGTGCCCAGGGGCTATGACAAGGAGCATCCTCAGGCGGAATTCCTGAAATACAAAAGCTGGTATCTGGAATATGCGGTCAAAGATGAAGACCTGAAGGACCCGCAGGCGTTCCTGACGACTGCGGTGGATATCTTCAAAAGGATGAAGCCTTTCAACGATTATCTTAACAAAGCGCTTGCTGATTTTGAGATGCCTAAAAGATGAAAAAACATGAATAAAAAAGAAGCGCTCTGCCTCCCATACAAATGTGTATGAAGGCAGGCGCTTTTTATATTCGATATCATCTCACCGGCAGTTTTCCCGGTCAGCGGTTTTAGCTTTGAATCTGTGCCTCAATTCTGGCCTTTGTCCGTTCTTCACCTAAAATCTGCTGAATTTCCCAGACGTCCGGGGACTGGCTGCGGCCCATGACCGCGATACGGATCACGGTACTCACATCACCGACATGACCCTTGTACTGGTCAGGATTCTTCTTATAATCCTTTGGACGGCCGGCATAGCCCAGGTCCTCCGCAATGGCCCGGATCTTATCGAACCACTGGCTCTGGTCGTCGCCGTGGTCATAGGTCTGCAGATATCTGCTCAAAATCTCTTTGGCATCCGGAGCAGCGTTTTCCGGATAAGCATCCTCGATTTCAAAATAATCATCGAAGAAATAGCGAATGAATTCGAAGATCTGTTTTCCACAGATCAGGTCCTTTCTGGGCTTCTTACCGTTTCTGCCCAGATCGAGAATTTTTTCAATATATGCTTCGTTTCCCTCAAAGAGCGGCAGAACTTCAGGTTTGAATTCCGCGGCCCATTTCTTCATGAAAGAGCAAAGCTCCGCTGCGGGAATCTTAACCAGAACATCCTTAGAAACGTCATTGAGCTTGTCCAGATCGAAAAGGGCGCCGGAGTTGCTCATCTTTTCCGCCTGGAACGGGAAGTCGGCGGCATCGGCATCCGGGTTGGCCTGACGCCATTCCTCGTAATTGGAATTGAGGATTGTCAGCAGGTATTCCCTTACGGCCTGCGGCATGTAGCCTTCCTGCCTGTAATAGTCCAGAGAAAGCTCCGGGTCTTTTCTCTTGGAAAGCTTGCGTTTGTTGCCGTTGTCCAGCTTCATCAGCTGAGCCGTGTGACAGAACAGCGGCATTTCAAATCCCAGCTTTTCAAAAAGCTCCACGTGGATCGGCAGGGAAGAGATCCATTCTTCACCGCGGATTACATGGGTTGTGCGCATGAGGTGATCGTCAACTGCATGGGCAAAATGGTAAGTCGGAATCCCGGTCGCTTTGAGAATAACCACATCCTGATAGTTTTCCGGCATGGTCAGTACGCCGCGGATGCCGTCCTCCACGGAAATGGACCTGGCCTTCTCCGGGTCCTGATGCCCGTCGGATTTAAGACGGATGACATAGGGCTTTCCGGCTTCGATATTGGCCTGAATTTCCTCCAGGGAAAGATTCCTGCTGGGCGCGTATTCACCGTAAATTCCCGGATTTTCCTTATTTTCTTCCTGTTTTTTGCGGATATCGGCAATCTCTTCTTCGGTGAGGAAGCAGGGATAGGCCTGCCCTTTTTTCAGCAGCTCCTTCACATAGCACTGATAGATTTCCCCCCGCTGGCTCTGATAGTACGGGCCGTAATCGCCGACAGAACCGTCGATTGTCGCACCCTCGTCAAAGTCAATGCCAAAGAAGTCCAGCGATGTGATAATGGTCTCCACCGCTCCTTCCACATAGCGCTTGTCGTCCGTATCTTCGATTCTCAGATAAAAGATGCCGCCGCTCTGATGGGCCAGCCTTTCATCCACAAAAGCACCGTACAGGTTTCCCAGATGAATAAAGCCTGTGGGGCTGGGGCCCAGCCTGGTGACCTTTGCGCCCTCAGGAAGCTGACGGGGCGGAAAGATCTTTTCGTAATCCTCCGGTGTCTTGGTGATCTGCGGAAACAGGAGTTCCGCCAGTTTATCGTAATTCATATGTGTGATCCTCTCTTTTCAAAACTTTGCCCCACTATTATACCCCGCAGAGCGGCTATAATCAAGGCTTTGTTGCCTTCCGCGAATTGACGGGCGCCCCTTTATCGTATAAACTGTAACAAGACGAAAAACGGGAGGTAAGGGCAATGATGAAACTTTATAGAACCGACGGCGGGATTCTGTCTGAGCGGAAAGATTTTGAAGAAGGGATCTGGGTCGATCTGGTGGATCCCACCATGGAAGAGATCCAGCTGATTGCAGGAAAATATGATATTGATACCAATGACATTGTCGCCATTTTGGACGATGAAGAAACCTCCCGAGTCGAACAGGAATCCGGTTATACCTTTATTGTGATCGATATTCCCAGTCAGGAAACGCGCCATGGGAGGGATGCCTACACGACGATCCCTCTGGGTATTTTTCTGACGGAAACGGCCATCATCACCGTCTGTTCCGAGGCCAGCGACATCTTCTCCATCTTTGGGAAGAAAAGCATGCGCTCGCTCAGCACCAAGAAGCAGATGCGTTTTGTATATCAGGTGCTGTATTCCGTAGCTGTGGAATATCAAAGGCTCCTGCGCTATATCGACAAGACCAGAAAGGAGATCGAGACCCGTGCCATCAACAACATTGCTGAGGACACGGACCTGATCGATCTCCATGAGCTGGAATCCAATCTGGTCTACTTTACTGCGTCTTTAAAATCCAATATGCTGGTCATCGACCGTCTTGTGCGCTATGAGCGGATCAAAAAATATTCGGAGGATAAAGAGCTGCTGGACGATGTGGTAATTGAGATCAAGCAGGCGGCGGAAATGACTGATATTTACATCAGTATCATCCACGGGTCCAGAGAATTGATCGCCTCTGTGCTCAACGACAAGCTGAACCGGGTCATGAAGCTGCTGACCTCCGTGACGCTGATTATGGGTATTCCCACCATCGTTTCCGGACTCTATGGAATGAACGTGGATGAGAAGTGGATGCCCCTTTCCCATATACAATACGGTTTTGGTATGATCTGCGGCGGGATCGCCGTCATCTGTGTGCTGGTGATTCTGATTATGAAAAAGCGGAAACTGCTGTAACTTCGCAGAATCCGCCGGACTGAGCGGTCTCTGCCGCATCAGTATTTTTCCATGGGTATTTTTTGTCTGGGCGCGGGAAAGGATTGCTCCAGCTGTTCCAGGTCCTCATCGGTGAGGACGATGCGGGAGGCAGCCGCGTTTTCTTCAATATGGGCAGGCGCCGTGGCCTTGGGAATCGCCGCCATGTCTTCAAGACGCAGGACAAAGGCAAGCAGCAGCTGAACAACGGAGATCCCATGTCTTTCAGCGACTTCCAAAACGTTTTTGTCGCTCATGAGCATGGCCTTGGAAACGCCGTCCTGGGTTGTGAGGGCGCCGGCCTGTCCTACCGGACTGTAGGCCATGAAGGGCACGCCCTTTTCCCGCTGCCAGGCGAGCAGATCATATTCAATGCCCCTGGTCCCCAGGTTGTACAGGATCTGATTGACGCAGCAATTCTTTCCGTCCGGCACCCTCCAGAGATCCTCCATGTCGTCCACATCAAAATTGGAAACTCCCCAGCGCCGGATTTTTCCCTGCTGCCGGAGATCCTCCATGCAGTAGGCCACCTCCGCCAAATCGGCGTTTTCCCGCCAGTGCAGCAGATAAAGGTCCAGATAGTCGGTTTCCATCAGCTTCAGCGAGCGGGCGAGACTGCTGTAGATATGCGCCCGGCAGGCATTGTCCGGGTAGACCTTGCTCACCAGATAAAGATCCTTTCTTGAAAAGGGACGAATTGCGTTTCCTACTATATTTTCCGCCTTTCCGTCAGCGTACATTTCCGCCGTGTCGATGAGGTTCATGCCGATTTCAATTCCAAATTTCAGGCCTTCTACCTCCTGATGAAAATTTGCGTCGTTTTCCCCCATTTTCCAGGTACCCTGACCCAGCCTGGGCATTTCCGAACCGTCGGGAAGAGCGATGGTCTGCCTCAATACAGGTGTTGTATTCATTTCTGTTCCTCCAATGTAAAAGCTATGCTTCCATTGTAAGCCGCCGACGGTCAGGCGGCAACTATTGGGTTGCTATAAATATAAACCGGATTGCTGAGAAAAAGCCTTTGGACCTCGTGTAATGAGCGGTGTGATGTAGTATAATAGACCCATCTTCTGTAGAGCGTTTTGCGCGCATTGAAAAGAATTGCCAGAGAGGAACGGAGATGTTAGCAGAAAAAATTGCCTATGCGGACGATTTTCCCATCAATATTAAAATTGTCAATATAACGGAATACCCCCTTCACTTTCATCAGGATGTGGAATTGGTTTACGTGCTGAAAGGCGAGCTCGAGCTGAAAAACGGAAGCTGCGTGTACAGGATGCCGGAAGGCAGCGTTTTCGCCAGCAACGGCCACGAGGTCCACAGCATGTACAGGACGAAAGGGGACAACATCACGGCTATTATCCAGATCAGCAATGCTTTTTTCTCCCAATATTTTCCTCGCCTTTCCAGAAGCTGTTACCGAACCTACAATCCGGACCGCACGGACCCGAATCTGGATTATCTGCGGAAGGTGCTTCTGCTGATTCTGCTCAACTATTTGAAGAAAAGCCTGCATTACAAGCAGGAATGTATCGACCTGACGATTGAACTGATCGACTGCCTTGACCGGCATTTCAATCTTTTTGCCTTCAACGGCGAAACCATCGTCAATTCGGGAAGCGATGATCCCGTGCAGGTGGAAAGGGTCAGCCGGATCATCGAATATATTTACGCGGAGCACGCAAGAAAGATAACCCTGGATGACCTGGCGGATATGGAGCATTTGAGCACCTACTATCTGTCCCACCTGATTAAGGATAACATTGGCATGAGCTTTCGGGACTTTCTCTGCTTTGCCAGGGTGGAGCTTTCGGAAATTCCGCTTTTGGATATGCGCAGGAAGATCCATACTGTGGCCAGGGAGGTGGGATTTTCCACTGCCGCATATTATGAAAAGTTTTTCCTGAGGTGGTTTGGAAGAACGCCGGAGCAGCATCGGGAGCTATACGGAGCACGGGTCAAATCGGCGATCTATCCGGAAAAAATGGAGCGGGTTAACGACAGCAGCAGTATTTCCATCGTCAGAAGGACACTTTCCTTTATTGACTCGCAGATTACCGGTCAGGAGAGCGTCAGCAACCTCAAGTTGGATCTGATTGTGGATGCCGCAAAACGTGAGATTAAGGTTCTGCGTCCGTTTTTCAGAGTGATCGTTACCCCGGAAGACTATCGGATGCTGGGGCCGCGATTGTTTTTCCTGCTCAGGGAGCTGGGGGAGCCCCAGGTTCTTTTGGAAACAGGGGGCGATGACGGGACTCCAAAGCAGGAGCTGGAAAAACAGCTGCGTGCTAGAGGCTTCGAGGTAACGGTTCAGGCCGCTTCCGGCCTTGCTGCCGCACAGGCATACGGGCTGGACACGGTGGCTTGTGTGCCGCTGCTTTTATATAAAGGAATTCTGGGGAACGAGCCGATTCACATACGGCTGCGGGATCCCGGAGAAGGAGATGAGCTGCGGCTGCGGGGAGAGGCGGGGATTCTCACTTCCTGCGGAATTCCCAAGCCGTCATATTACGGGTATACGGCTCTGGCGAAAATGCAGGGCGACCTGTTGACCTGGGGCAAGCATTACGCGGTCGTCAGGCTGGACGGACAAAGGCAGATCTTTATGATTACCGCCTATAACTACGATACGGCTACCAATCAGCTGTGCAGCCGGTCAGCCACCCTTCATGAGGCGGAAGATATCGTCTATAAATTCAACAATGAAATTGATCTGAATGTGACATTGAGCCGCCTGAAGGGTCGATTTGCGGTGACAAAATATGAGCTGACCAGTCAGAACAGCGCTTTTGACCTCATGAACAAACTGGGCTACCCGGAGGTTTTTTCCCCGGCCGTGGATCTGGGAATTGCCGCTTACTGCGCACCTAAGGTAGACGTTTTTACAGAGAACGTGGAGGAAAGCCTGATGGTCAACTTCTCGCTGCGGGAGGTGGGCGCGGAGTTTGCCGTTATTCAGGAAATATAGATTTTGAAAGATTGGAGAGACAGAAAACTATGGAGATGAAGAAAAAAGAACGTTTGGCGGCGCTGGGCATCATTGTCTGCACCCTCATGTGGGGAGCGGGGTTTCCGGCACTCAAAGCGACGGAAGATCTGCCCGCCTTTCTGATTATTGCCATCCGGTTCATCATTGCCGCCATATTTCTTTCCGCCGTATTCCATCGGCGCTTTCGGCTGCTCAACCGTACTGTGGTGAAAAATGCCTTTATACTCTCGTTCCTGATTTTCATCATGTATGTGTTCGCCACAGTGGGCATCCGCTACACGACGTCTTCGAAAGCGTCCTTTTTCAGCTGTCTGGGGTTTGTCATCATTCCCTTTCTCAATTGGATGATCTATAAGCAGAAGATTTCCAAGATTACGGTGGCCAGCGTGGCCATGTGCCTTGCGGGAATCTTCCTGCTCAGTTATTCCTCGGACATGGGCCTGAGCTTTGCTTTGGGAGATATCATCTGTATCGGCGGCTCCCTGGCGGGTTCCCTGCAGATCGTTTTTCTGGATCGAATGACAAAGGACGAGCGGAACGACCCGACTTTGCTTTCCGTTTTGATGATGATTTTCATTGCTGTTTACGGGTCCATTGCCGCCGTCTTTACCGGGGCCTGGCAGGTGCGGCCCGCAGGCTTTGACTGGTGCGTGCTGATTTTCATCGGGCTGTTCTGTACAGCGATTGCTTACCTTCTGCAGGCGGTTGGACAGAAATACGTACCCTCTACCCGCGTTGGGATCATGTGCGCTCTGGAGCCTGCCTCGGGAGCCATCTTTTCCGCCGTGCTTTTGGGCGAGCAGCTGGGGCTGTTCGGCTGGGCGGGAGGAGCAGTCATTATCGCCAGCCTGGTGTTCATGGAAGTGATGAGTGCAAGAACCGCGCCTGCGGAATCTGGGGAAAAGGAAGAGGGCCGGTCTGCGTGAGGCGCAGTATCCAACCGGTAACTAATCCGGATTTTTTCAAAAAGTTACGCATTTTTCGACAATCCGGCGGCCTCGGAAATGGCTACCAGCACAAAGTTTCGCTTTTTATGGTTTCGGGTACCCGCAAACCCACAACTTTGCGTAACTTTGCATTAATTTTGTGAAAGGTTACCGCAGCCCGGGTGCAGCAGACAACGGCTGCGGGTTTGCGACCAAATTCTGATTTTCCCAGCAAATCCCGCGACCATAGCCCTCAAAAAAGCCCCTTGGTCGCAAGGCGCTTCTTTGAGGACACAAGGCGCGAATTAAGGCCGCAAGGCGCTTTTGGGGGGCCGCGAGGAGCAAGGCCCCAATGCGCACAAATACAAAAAGACTGCCGCGCTTTTTCCAGCGGCAGTCTTTTTGTATTTCAATTTATTTTCAGGCTATGGCGGATATGTCGTGCTTGTCTACGCCTTCGGGAGGGTCAAAATCCATGTCTTCGTACTTCACCCATTTGGTTCCGTGCTTCTTCTTGTAGCCGAAGAAGAGAAGGAATCCCAGCGGGATCATGCCATAGCAGGTGATGAAGTCAAACCAGTTGAAGTCTGAGAACAGCCAGTAGTTGCAGGTCAAGGTTACCAGAATGCAGATGGCAATGGCAAAGAGCGTACCGAAAGGATACAGCGGCGCTTTGTAATCCAGCTCGCTAAGCTCGTGACCCTGCTTGAGCCAGCCCTTTCTGAAACGATAGTGGGCCAGTGAGATCGTCAGCCAGTTGATAACTCCGGCGATTCCGCAGAGGTAGTAGGCGGCTGTGTAAGCGATACCGTCACCCACCAGGGAAGCTATGAAAGCGGTGGCGCCCACTACGGCTGTAGCAACGACTGCTCTGACCGGGACCCCGGTCCTGCTGAGCTTGGCGAAGAATTTCGGCGCAGTGCCTTTTTTGGCCATTACCTGTAAGGTACGGGAAGCGCTGTACATGGTGGAGTTTCCGCATGACAGCACAGAGGTCAGGATAACTGCGTTCATTACAGAAGCCGCGGCAGCGAATCCAGCATTTTTAAATACCATAGTAAAGGGAGAGGCCGCAATATTATCTTCAGCCGCATCCAGCAGCGATGGTTCGGTAAACGGTATGATGGTAGCGATTATGACGATGGTGCCCAGATAGAAGAGCAGAATACGCCAGAATACGCTTTTGATTGCTTTGGGCACATCCTTCCTTGGGTTTTCCGATTCTGCGGCAGTCAGTCCCACGACCTCTGTATTGGAGAAGGAGAAGGCTGCCACCAGGAATACGAGGATGATTCCGCTGACACCATTGGGGAACGGCGCTTTTCCGTCATCGCCGCCGTCCAGCACCCAGTTGGAAAATCCGGCTTCATCTCCCTTCATGATTCCCAGAATCATCAGCACGCCGACGATCAGGAATATGATAGTTACTACCACTTTAATTCCTGCAAACCAGTACTCAGCTTCTCCGAAGCCTTTCACGGAGAAGAGGTTAAATGCCAGCAGAATGGCCATAAAGAGAATTGCCCAGAGGGTGGAATTGGATCCGGGGAACCAGTACTTGATGATGATGGCGCCGGCAACCAATTCGGCGGCTACGGTCATGGAGCAGCCAAACCAGTAGCACCATCCGTTCATAAAGCCCCAGGCCGGATCGATGAAACGGTCCGCATAAGCGGTAAAGGCTCCCGGAATCGGCAGCTTTGTGGCCATTTCTCCCAGCGCGGTCATCATAAAATATACGACGATCCCCATGATGATATAAGCGACCAGCGCCCCGCCCGGTCCTGCGTCAGCTATGGTTCCGCCCATAGCCAGGAAGAGTCCGGTGCCGATGGTTCCGCCAATGGCAATCATGCTCAGATGACGGCTCTTCAGACCTCTCTCCAGTGTTTCTCGTTCTTGTTTTTGTTGATTTTTCATGAGAGTCTCCTTTTTGCTTGTTCTGCGGAAATCCCTGCTTCCTCTACAATCTCCCCAATATTTCTATTTCAGCGCCCGTCCTGCTTTGCAAGCGTTCTTTAATAGAATCGACGCGCGCGTCATCCGGTGCCTCAAAAAGTGTTTGAGATCCGCCGATATGCTCTTCTTTCAATGCTCCCAGGTTGTGATAAGGAAGGAGCGTTATTTTACCGATTCCCAGATCCCGGTAGAGGTCCGCCGCCTGGTCGATCTGGCTGTCCGTATCGTTGATTCCCCGGATCAGGGGCATACGCATGATAATCTTTTCCCGCAGGCGGCTGTTTTTCGCGATCCGTTCCAGATTTTCGAGAATCAGTTTGTTTTCCCGGCCCGTGTAAGCCAGGTGCTGTTTATTATCAATGGCTTTCATGTCATACAGGACATGCGAAACATTTTCCTTTTCAGTCAGGCGTTCCAAAAGGTCCCCGTCTCCGAAGCCGGATGTGTCCAGGCATACTGAGATATCGCGCTCCCCGGCGGCACCGATCAGAGCTTCTGTAAAGCGCGGATGGGAAAGCATCTCTCCCCCGCTGATGGTAAGGCCTCCCCGGGTATGGGAGTAAAACTGCTTGTCCTGTGCTACTTGATAGAGGACTTCTTCCGCAGTCATGAGCCGGGCGACAGGCTTGAGGGCCTGCGCGTAACAGATGTCCGCGCATTTGAGACAAGTATCGCATAAATCCCAGCGGATGTCGATCTCCTTATCGTCCCGAAGATAAACAGCCTCCTGAGGACATTCCTTTATACAGTAACCGCATTTTATGCAGTTGTTGGGCATGCGGATGATATGCTGCTCAAAGTCGATCAGCTCCGGGTTGTGGCACCATTTGCACCGGAGCGGACAGCCCTTGAGAAAAACTGTGGTTCTGATGCCGGGCCCGTCTTCTGTGGAAAATTTCTGTATTCCGCCGACGAGAGCCTGCAAAGGTTCCTTTTCCATGTTGTCTCCTGATTCCGTGGTTATTTCAAATGAGCGGTCCGGTCGATGATGGTATCCTGGGCTGCCTTATCCAGTTCAGTGAAATACGCCATATATCCGGCCACCCGAACCATGAGGCCCCGGTAATCCTCCGGCTTGCTCTGTGCTTTGCGCAGGGTTTCGTCGTCCACCACGTTGATCTGGATATGTTCACCGCCGTGGTCGAAGTATGTTTTAATGACCCCTTCGATGACGTTCAGTCCTTTTTCGCCTTCGATTCCCTTCGGATCAAAACGGAGGTTGAAAAGGGCACCGTCGTGGAAATTTTTCTGTTCAATGGCTGCCACCGATTTGACAGTTGCCGTCGGCCCGCAGAGGTCCCGTCCCATGGTTGGGGAGGAGTTGTCGCAGTAAGGCTCGCCGGCCAGTCTGCCGTCCGGGGTGGCCCCGCAGACTTCCCCGTGGGAAATGTTTACGGTCTGTGACAGATTGCAGAAGGAATACCTTCCGTGTCTGGAATCTTCCCAGCTCTGGACCGTATCGGCGCAGAAGCGCAGCAGATCTCTTGCCACGCCGTCAACGTGCTCGTTATCGTTGCCGAATTTCGGAGGCTTGTTGATGAGCAGCTGTCTAAGCCGTTCCTCGCCTTCAAAATTCTTGTCCAAGGCATCAATCAGCTTATCCATAGTAACCATCTTTTCATCAAAGACTACATCTTCAATGGCGACCAGGGAGTCGGCCAGGTTGGCGGCTCCGGTTATGAACATTCCGGCAGTGTTGTACTTGGTACCGCCTTCCTGTACCGGCCTTCCGGATTCCACACAGCCCTCCATAGCCATGGAGGCGAAGATCACCGGCAGCCGCAGCATGTGATACGGCACCATCAGATCGTAGCCGTCCTTAATCATTCGGTAAAAATATTCCAGTTGTTTTTTTACAGCCGCAGTCAAATCTTCAATTGATTTAAAATCGCGGGGGTCGCCTGTTTCCAGGCCGAGCAGTTCTCCGGTTTTGGGATCTCTGCCGTTGTGCAGAACCAGTTCCAGAACCTTCGGCGCATTGACGTAACCGGCATCCGGCGAACCGTCGGTAGTTCCGCCTCCGGGCCCCGGCTGAATGCAGCCGACAATGGCCCAGTCTCTGGCTTCTTCTATGGTGCATCCCTTTCCCAAAGTCATGGGAATCGCCGCCTCGTCATTGAAGAATCCCGGATTTGCCATTCCCTGCTGAATCATTTCCGCACCCTTGCGGATCAGCTCCTTCGGCGTTCCTTCAAATACCCGGACTGCCAGCACCGGCTGGGTCGTCTGCAGGTCCGCCGCCGCATCCAGGCACAGATAGGAAAGATCGTTGGTAGCGTCCAATCCTTCTCGGGTCTGCCCGCCGACCATGAGGATTTCCCACATCGGGTACCCGGCAAAGGATTTGGCATACCATCTGTCCCTCACTTCATAGACCTCGCAGCACTTGAGGTAAAAACATTCCAGCATTTCCAGGGCTTCGTCCTTTGTAAGCCTTCCGGCCTCGTAATCCGCGGCAAGGAACGGATACATGTACTGATCGAATCTTCCGAATCCGCAGGCAGTGGTAGGGGCTTCGATATGGAAGGCCACCTGAATGAACCAGACCATTTGCAGGGCCTGGTGGAAGCTCTGCGGCGGATTCTCCGGAACAGTGCGGCAGTTTTCGGCAATCTGCATGAGCTCCGCTTTTCTCCTTGCGTCCTTACACCCGGCGGCCTGGCGCTCCGCTTCATCGGCCAGGCGATGAGCATAGGTAATCAAACCTTCACAGAGGATAATGCAGGCCTGCCAGAAATCGATTTTTTCCTGCTTTTCTTTGGTACCGCCCTTTGTTTCCTCGATGTTTCTGCGGCATTCTTCCATGTATCCCTTCAGTCCCACTTCCAGAAATTTTCTGTGGTTGGGCATGGTCTCGCCGGAAACCCCATTGCGGCATCCCACGGAAATGAGGTCCTTCTGGCGGGCATTTTCTATGTAGTCCGGCAGAATCTGGGGGGCCAGGTCTTCAATGGCTTTCCCGTCCCAGTATTTGAGGGTTTCCAGTATGGTCTCCCTGTCCTGGGGACTGATCCGGTAAGGGTCAGTCTTTCTTACAGGAAATTCGTCGATATCCGCAATCAGCCATTTGCTGGATGTATATTCGGGGAATAGATTCGCGCCTTTATATTCGTTGGTGGGCGTTCCCACGATCAGCTCGTCCTCCATTACCAGTGTTGTCATGCGTTCCATTACATATTTGACGATCTTCGCACGGAAGACCGGAATCGCGTCTCCTGCAAACTTTTGATATGCCTCTGTTGCCAGCACCAGCCGTTCTGCAGTTATCGCGGGAATGGTATCAAAATATTTCTTTTTCATTCTCCGGAGTCTTTCTGTGAGCATCCTTGTTTCCTCCTTGTACCGGCCGACGAGCAGTCGACCTTTTTCTTGTATACATTTTATGTGAGGCAGGCATGCGGCTCAATAATTGGGTTGTTTAAAAATATAATTAGATTGCTAATTTATGGCCAAACGCTTGGTTTTTCCGTAATTTGTAAGCTATCTTTGCGGTTTATCAGGAAAGATTGGGACTTTCATTCTTGGGGCAGGTAGGCTATACTAGTAATAATAAGAACAAAAGGAGGAATTGTAATGATATTGAGGGATTTGTTGAACGATCACGCAGAGGTAAAAAGAGAAGTGCTGATTGGCAGAGAAATAGAGGTGCAGGATAAAAAGGCCCTGCTTTTAGGCCTCAGGGAAATTGATGAGGTGGAAGATGGGGAGCTGGAGGTTGTTTCCCGGATGATGGTACTCCATGAGGATAATATGGAGGATTACGATGATTGGGATGAGGATGAGGACTGGGAAGAAGATGAAGACCAGACAAACCGTCAGGTTTTGATTGAATCCATGGAAATGGATGGCGATGTTTCTGTGACGGATATCGATGCCTTTCATATAAACGGCAAACGCTACGAAACCGAAGGGGTTACTGAGAGCTATCTGGAGGAGCAGCCCTATGAGGAAATTATGCTCATTAAGCATTACGCGGAAAAAGGATGCGTGCCTCAGGAATGGATGGAAAAGGATGTGGACATGCTGGCGCTGGCGGCCTATGACGTGGATCCTGCCATGTTTGACGTCAGCTGGAACGCGGATATTCTGGGTATCACTGTGGAGATGATGGAGCCCATTGAAGAGGTTCTCGTGGGAAAGGTGCTCCGGTGCGGATGCGGCCGATACGCGGAACCAAAGACTTTTTCCATAAAGGGAAAGAACGGCGAGGATGTGGAAATAAGGCTTCATGGGGTGTATCTGCACAATATATGGACAGATGCCTCCTGCCTGGAGATGGACTTTTCCGATCTGGAGGAATACTGCGACCGGGATGAAAGGCTGCTGGTAGTGGAATACAGTACAGATGCGGATTTGCAGCTGGAGTTCTATACGAAGGATTATCTGGACGCGCCGGCGGATGAGGGGGATGAAGCATTTAGTTTTGGGCTGATCTCCTCAGCTGAGGAAGGCCATGAGCTGTGCGGGGTGGATGTAGTGCCGGAAGACTTTGATGATGAGGTGGAGATCGAGCTGTTGTCCTATACAATATAGGGAGATTGCTGTAAGGGTTTGTTGCAGGGCCGCGGATAAAGCGGATAAAACTGAAGAATAAGCGGAATTTGTACGGGTGCGGATTGTGAACCGCAGAAGCTTTCTTTCGGGAGGATATTATGATCAAAGTAAGAAAAGCGGAGATGGAGAAAATCGCGCCGTTGTTCAGCGGCATTCAGGATTCCATGGTGATCGCCTGTCTGCAGGGATATATGGGAGATGCTTTTGTGCGTTCGTGGGAATCGCCTGAGGCCGCCCTGATCATCAGCGGCGAGTACAGCTTTTTTGGCGGCAGGGCGGATTCAAAAGATGGGATTTACCTGGCGGAGCATTTTTTCGATGCGGACCCCGGCGATGAGAGCGTGGCTATTTTCGATGAGGACGAGCCTGAATGGGAGCGGATTCTGATGGATCAGGCTCACAATCATCCGGTGCCCGTCACCCGCTTTGGGATTGTGCAAAAGGACTATGATTTTGACCGGGATTTGCTGCGGCAGTATTCGCAGACAGTCCCGGACGGTTTTCTGCTCAAAGCCTTTGATGAGGATATATATTGTCAGGCTATGAAGGAAGCCTGGTCCAGAGAATTCTGCGAAACCTTTGCCTCGGCGGATGATTTTCTGAGCAGAGGGTTTGGCTTTGCAGTTCTGGATAACGGACTTCTCGTTTCCGGAGCATCAACAATGACGGTATATGACGGCGGAGCGGAGCTGCAGGTGGCAACCCGTGAATCTCATCGGTGCCGGGGACTGGCAATGGCCTGCGCGGCGGCAACTGTGCTCAAGTGCGTGGAAATGGGGATCCGCCCCTGTTGGGACGCAGCGAATTTGATATCCAGGAGTATGGCGCTCAAGCTGGGTTATGAGTATAAAGGTGAGTATATGACGGTTCATATGCATCGATAGTAAGGGGATGAGCGAGATATCTGGCCGCTGATTGCTGGATTGCGGGCCTATTGCGTCACAAAAGAAAGTTTTTTTTGTGGATTTTACGATAAAGTGATAAAGCAGTAAAGTGATTCCGGATCTTTTGGAAAAAAAAGAGGCAAAAGCGGATCTTTTTTCAACGTTTCTCGGCCTTGCCGCTCAATTTATCGTGAAATTCCCTGAGAATAAAATCCGCAAACCCCTCAAACCCACACATTTCATCCGCTTTTAATCAATTTTGTATCAAAAAGCGCCGGCACAGCTTTTGCCAGGAAACTCGCAACAACTTGCAGTAACCTACAGCAACTCAAAAGCTCTGGCAGACAAGGGCAGGAGGCCAGGGCCGGCTTCGCCTGATTTTCAGTTTTACGGCGCAGCACGAAATCGCGATATTTTTTCAAAAAGAATAATGAAAAACTTGTGGACAAGAAGCGGGAAGAAAGTTATAATATAACTCGACAGCTTAATATGTCCCGTTGGTCAAGTGGTTAAGACGCCGCCCTCTCACGGCGGCAACAGGGGTTCGACTCCCCTACGGGATACCAACAGCCTTGAAATTTTAATATTTCAAGGCTATTTTATTTTTTTGAGAATTGAACTGCCAACTATATTTATCACTCTATGCCAAGATGGGAGATTTTCTCCACCGCTTGCTACTTTTCTACCATGTCCACATCAACGTAGTATTTTGCCGTCAGGTTAATATCTTTGTGACCCAGTAACTGGCTACCTGACACAAAAAGCCTCCTGTCACATTTGCTTTTCCATGCTAAATGATTTAGAATACGAAGCATGAAAGCAAATACAGGAGGCTTATTTATGGACATCAATGAACAGCAGAAAAACAGGCGCAACATTGTCATGGCGGATAGCGGCCTTTTGTTTGTGGCGCTCTTTTGGGGCGGCGGTTTTGTAGCCGGAAAATTTGCTTTGGAGGATATGAGTCCGATGAACATCATGGCATACCGCTATGTGGGCGCCACGCTGGTGATGGCTCTGTTCTGTCTGAAAAAATTCAAGCTGATGACCAAAAAAATGATTCCCTGCGCGATACTGATAGGCTTTCTCATGTATCTGGGCAATACCCTGCAGACCATCGGGCTTCAATATACAACTCCGGGAAAACAGAGCTTCATCATTTCCCTGTACACAGTGCTGGTGCCGCTGTTGTCATGGATTATTCTGAAAACGAAACCCTCCAAAAGGATCATTGTCGCGGCCTTTATCGCACTGGCGGGCATTGCGCTTTTAACGCTCAAGGACGATTTTACCATTGGACTGGGGGATTTTCTGACCTTTTTATTTGCGGTGGCTTTTTCTCTGCAAGTGGTGTTTATCGGTATCTTTATGAAGGATATGGATGCGACGCTTTTCACTTTTCTGGAGATCGCGGCGGCGGCGGTATTTTCGCTGATTACAGCGCTGCTGTTTGACACGCCGGCCAGCCTGTCTAATATGCACCTTGCGCCGCTTTTAGGACTGGCCTATCTGGTGACTTTCAATACTGCCTTCGCATTTTTGCTGCAGAATCTGTGCCAAAGGTTTGCCCCGGCCAACCATACGGCCATCCTGCTGTCGACGGAGACCGTATTTGGAACAATTTTTGCCGTCACCCTGGCTAACGAAGTGTTCCGGGGGCGCATGATTCTAGGGTGTGTCCTCATGTTCGCAGCCATTATCATCTCTGAACTGCCTGCCAAAAAACAATGCGCAGGCGATTAATCCGCCTGCACCTTCACGGGGTCTGCTTACTCCTGAATTTCATAAGAAAACAATTCGATTTCCAGCCCCTCGCAATAATCGCCGGGCACCACATCAATGACTGTGAGCTGCCGGTCGTTATTAAAATGGGGAATGAAAAGATTTGATAGAATGGAAACCTCATAGTTATACGCTTCATCCAGATGCTTTCTGGCGAAAAAACGGGGGACGCACGTCTGACTCTGCCATTCCAGAACCAACAGTTCTTTACCCTTTGGACAGCTCAAAATCAACTCGCTGACATGCTGTCGATACGCCTGTTCCTTTTCTGCCAAACCTGTGGCAAAGCGTTTTTCCAACGCTGCGAAAAACTGATCCAAATGCGCCCAGGGATCAAAGCGGTAGAGCCCGTTTACGCAGATCGAAATATCGGCCGCCTGCTCACTTGCAGGCCGGATTACCCGGGGAGCATCGCAGCTGCCGTATGGGCAGTAGAAAGTCTGTTCTGCCAAATACGCATGGCGCGCCTCACCGACATGAATTGAAAAGCTGGCGTCCTTTGCGCCGCAGCTTTCGTAGAACTCTTCAGAAGGGTCCGCATTGCAAAGAAACAGGCAGACCATATCCAGGGGTTTATCCGCCCAGGATTCTGTGATACATCCATTATGCAGAAAATATTGGAGAAGCAGCAGTCCGTCCTCACATTCATCCAGCCGCATAGCCTGACAGAATTCCGGAGCAAGCTCCGCGTGCATGAAGCCGTGTCCAGCTTTTGAGAATTCAGCCGACGAACACTCAACTTGAACGGATTTGACCACCCGCGGGTCGGAGAATTCCTCATAGCGAAAGACATCCCGGTTTGTAACACAGGAGTCCTCAGCAACAGCCGTGCTTTCACCAAGAATCCAAAAATCAGAAGAAACCTCTCCGCCATCCTCTCTTTCAGCCAGCGCCATAATCAGATAGGGTGCTCCGTCGTCGGCAAGGACTTCCTTTCCTATGAACGTGACCCTGAGGAATCCCGGATCCGGCCTTTTTAAATCTTTTATTTTCATGATGTTCTGCCTCCTGTATCTTCTGTATGCGTATGCAGACCAAATGTTTTTATAGCGGTATCGAGAAGGGCGTCCCGCTGATTGGGAAGCTCATCCTCCATCACCATGTCCAGCAGGGTATTCAAAATTTTTCCGATCTCCGGTCCCTGCGCTGCTCCCAGATCCAGCAGATCGCGGCCTCCAATGGCAAGATCCCGAAGTGAAAAACAGTTTTCCGAGGCCAGAACCTCATCGACCTTTTGGCTGAAAGCGCCGATGGTCGATACCCGGCTTTCCGTGTAGATGGGGTTCTGACTTTTTACGTCCGCGTATTCCAGCTGGATCAGCAGCCGCAGCTTTTCTTCACCCAGTTTATGAAGCAGCTTTCGCGCCTGCTTTGCGGATGGACGGAATACGATACTGTGATTGCGGACTACGGAAGTGACCGTTTCCCGGGTGCGGTTGTCATATTTGAGCCGGGCAAGGACCGTATCCGCGATTCGTTCACTGGCCAATTCGTGCCGGTAAAAATGCCCCCAGCCGTCTTCCGTGACCGTCATCATCTCCGGCTTGCCGATATCGTGGAAGAAGGCGCACAGCTTTAATTCCGGGGTGTTCTTTATTTGATCGATTACGTGGAGCGTGTGATCCCAAACCGTGTAAATGTGATAATCGTTCTGTTGGTCCAGATCGAACATGGGCCTGGCTTCGGGGATAATCTGGGCAACAATATCCCGGTACCCGGCGAGAACGTCCATGGCTCCGGATCCGCAGAGCAGCTTGTCAAACTCAGTACGGATTCTTTCGGAGGAAATCCTGTCCAGAAGTTCTCTGCTGTCAAGGAGTGCTCCGGCCGTTTTCCCTTCGATATCAAAACCCAGCTGAGCGGCAAAACGGATTCCCCGCATGATGCGCAGCGCGTCCTCTTCAAATCGCCTGGGAGCATCGCCCACACAACGGATTATGCCGGCCTGCAGATCCTGCAGACCGCCGAAAGGATCCACCAGCCCTGTGCCCGGGTGATAAGCCATCGCGTTTATGGTAAAATCGCGGCGGCTCAGATCCGCCTGCAGGTCAGAAGTGAACCGGACCTGCTCCGGATGGCGGCCGTCCCGGTATTCACCGTCAATACGGTAGGTTGTTATTTCAAAAGGCCGGTGCTCCAGAACAACGGTCAGTGTGCCGTGTTTGATGCCGGTTTCAATGACAGGAAGACCTGAAAAACATTGCTTCATGTCATCGGGAAGCGCGCTGGTGCAGATGTCCCAGTCGTTGGGCGTTTTGCCCAGCAGACTGTCGCGGACGCAGCCGCCGACGGCAAAGGCTTCATAACCGCAGGCTGTCAGCCGGTTTATCAAGTATGCCGCCTCCCTGGGGACAGCAATCGGACCGGCGTGGCCGGAATATTTTGAATGAACGTTTGTGTCAGAATGGAGCATGGGATTTCCTCCTTTTGCTTCCTATTCTAACACAAAAACGGTATAATGGAGAGACTTGGAAAGGAGAAATTTCGTGGACAAACAAAAGACAACGATACAATTCCTCATGGAGCATGCGGACAAACGGCCGGTATCCTTTCATATGCCGGGGCATAAGGGGGCCAGCCTGTACCGCCGGCTGGGGTATGGGGAATTCCTGGATAAATTTATGGACTGTGATATCACCGAGATTCCGGGAGCGGACAATCTGTTCCAAACGGAAGGTATTCTAAAAAGAACGCAGGAACGGTACGCCGGGCTGTACGAAACAGACCGTTCTTATATGCTGATTAACGGGACGAGCGGGGGCATCATCGCTGCCATCCTGGCCAGTGTGCCGGCCGGAGGAAAGCTGCTTATGGCCAGGAACTGCCATAAATCCGTGTTCAATGCCCTGACCCTGGGAAATATCGCCCCGGTGTATCTGTACCCGGAGCTGATCGAAGAATATGGAATACTGGGAGCCGTGACTCCGCAGGAGGTACAGCGGGCCATGGAGGAAGAGCCTCAGGCTGCGGCAGTGATCCTTCCCAGCCCCAACTACTATGGAGTATGCAGTGATATCCGGGCGATTGCCAAGGTGGTCCACAGGCACGGAAAAATCCTGATCGTGGATCAGGCCCATGGAGCGCATCTCAAATGGCTGGGCCGGGGAACGGGACCGGTCAGCGCAGAGGAAGCGGGAGCGGATATTGTCATCAACAGTATTCATAAAACACTGGCGTCCTTTACCCAAAGCGCCGTTCTCAATTTGAATTCGGACAGGGTAGACCGCTATGTGCTGGAGGACAAGCTGCAGGCCATACAAAGTACCAGCCCGTCCTATCTTTTGATGGCTTCGCTGGATATCAATGCCGATATTCTGGAACAGCAGGGTACGGAGCTGATGGAGCAGTGGCAGGGAAACCTGCGGTATTTTTATGAAGAAGTAAAGCGGATTCCCGGTATTCGCGTGATCGACAATCTGGAAAACTTTGATTACAGTAAAATCAACATTGATACGGGTCTTCTGGGAATCTCGGCGAGTGAGCTGGAGAATCTGCTGATGGAGCGGGGCGTGTTTGCTGAGCTGACCACGGGCAATATTCTGATGCTCATGACCGGCATTGGAAATCAGAGGCGGGATTTTGATACCCTTCTCCATGCGTTGAGGGATATCAGGGAAAAACTGGGAAACCGGGAAAGGGACCGGGAGCCGGGAAAGCCGGGAGCAGCTGCTGGCGGCAATGCGGGCCGGGCGCCGGAGAAAAAAGAAATTTTTGCCATACCAAAGGCCAAGCAGAGGCTGGCGCTGGAACGGTCGGAAGGAAAAATCTGCGCCTCCTCGATTATTCCATATCCGCCGGGTATCCCTCTGATTTGTCCGGGGGAGAAGATCACGGCGGAAGATATCCGCTATATCCGCAGCCTGCGGGCCGGCGGCGAGAAAGTAATCGGCGTCAACGAAAATGGAGAAGTTACTGTGGGAGCGTAGATCAGCGGCGAGAATTCTGCGTTGCTTATCGACAGGAAAAACTGTCGTATAATAAAGGATGTTAAAAATCGGCGAATGAGGGTATATAGCTTTCATAGAAGAAACGGTATTATTACCGGAGAAAGGATGAAGAATCATGAAATTAAGCGCTAGAAATCAGTTAAAAGGAAAAGTCGTAGAAATCAAAAAGGGTGCGGTAAACGGCATCGTAATCCTCGATATCGGCGGAGGCAACAAGATCAGTTCCACTATTTCCATGTCAGCGATTGAAGAGCTGGGGTTGGAAGTGGGAAAAGAAGCCTATGCGGTAATCAAAGCCACTTCCGTAATGGTTGGCGTTGACGACTAAGACACTTTTGAATAGCAATGTCAGGCGCAGGCGGGCCCTGCGTCTTTTTCTTTTCCGGCGCAGGCTTTCCCGGCCCGGAATTTCCACGTAATTATAGCAATTGCATCAAATGTGTAGTAAAATAACAATGTGTTTAAATGTGGAGATTCAATAAAAAGGAGGAAGGAATATGGAAAAGAAAAAGCAGTACATCGTTATTGGCGTTGGGGCGGCAGCGATCGCGCTGATGCTTCTGGTGCTGGTTGTAATCGCGGTTTGGATTGGCGCCATGAAAAATTTGATGATTGAGGACAGTGTGGTTTCGGCCCCGCAGACCATATCGTACGACAGCTCTTATGGTGGGGAACCGCCGACAATTTTTGCTGACAGCAGTGTCGAGTTCAAAGGCGCGGATACGGTTTCTGCCGAGGACGGTACCATCCAGTGCGGTATATCCGTTACGCCGGCGGAGTTTCGGGAAGGTACAAAGGCGAAGGTTAAAATAGACGGAAAGACTTACCCGCTTAAACGAAAAGACAACACCTTTGTCGGGACAATTCCGGTTTCCGCCTTTAAAAGCGTAGATCCGGAAGTGATTCTGGAGGATGGGGAAACCGTGAGAACTGAGTCCATAGAGGGAGAATCTCCATATCTTCCGATTGATTTCAGTTGGTTAGCCAGCGGCCCGGATCCCCACGTGAAAAAAGATAAAATTGATTTTGACATGGAGATCCATTTCGGCTTCGACGAACTTTCCAGTGAAGCGCCTAACACGGCCCGGATCGTCGGGATCGCGGACGGAAAACAAGTCTATGAAAAAGAGATGGAAGTCTCGGGGCTAGATGGGGATTCCCCGAAGGTTGACTGGAAAGGCAGCATCAAGGTTCCTGAAAAAACGGCGGTCGATATTTATATCCTGTCAAAGGACGATAAGGGCTTCGTATACCGTTATAAGCTTGGTACGGCGGGAGCAAAACGAGACTTTTTCAGCGAGCAGCAGCATACCTTGGAAGTGCTCAGCCCCGATGGAAAACTGCTGCTTAAAAAAGAAATGACAGAGGAGTAAAGGAGGACAAAAATGAAATTTACATTTGCGACGATACATGTGAAGGATTTGGAAGAATCGATCCGGTTTTATGAAGAGGTGATCGGTATGGAGGTGGCCCGCAGATTCCCGGCCGGCCCCAATGCCGAGATTGCTTTCCTGGCGGACGGCCCGGCGGAGATCGAGCTGATCGGCGATAAAGCCGTAACCGATGTCAGCTTCAGCGACCACTTGAGCCTGGGACTTTCCGTAGACTCTCTCGATGAGGCTATGGAACGGATGAAGGATAAGGGTGTTGAAATCACGGCAGGTCCGATCCAGCCCAATCCCAACACCAGATTCTTTTTTATCAAAGATCCCAACGGGGTAACGCTGGAAATCATAGAACAGAAATAAGCAAAGGAGAAACAGCAATCGATGAAGATCATCATTACAGCAGGCGGGACCAGCGAACGAATCGACGACGTGCGGTCCATCACCAATACTTCCACCGGCAGACTGGGGCATGCCATCGGTGAACGTTTCCTGGAAGCGTATTCACAGCAGATTGAACAGCTTTATTATCTGCATGGTCTGAGGGCGCAGCCTCTGGAAGGCGCCAACGTCACGGCGATTCCCATTGAAGGCGTCCGCGACCTGGAAGCAGAGCTGAAACGCCTGCTTACGGAAGAAAAGATCGACGGGGTTGTTCATGCCATGGCGGTCAGCGATTATATGGTGAAAGAGGTCACTACTTTGGAGAAAATCAAGTCCGGTGACACGACCAGGCTGGAGGGAAACAAGATCAGCTCCAGCATCGATGATCTGACGATCATCATGCAGCGTTCTCCCAAGGTGATCGGTATGATTAAAAAACTCAGCCCGAAGACGACGCTGGTGGGCTTTAAGCTCCTCAGCCATGTGCCGCACGAAGAGCTGATTCAGGTGGGGCATAATCTTTTGAAAAAGAACGACTGCACCTTTGTTCTCGCCAATGATCTGGCTGAAATCGGAAGGACCATGCATAGAGGCTATCTGATCCACAGAGACGGCACTTACGATACAATGGAGAACAACGAGCAGATCGCGGATATGATCGCCAAACGGGTTTGGGAGGAAGTAAAATGAATGTAATACTAGGGGTAACCGGCAGCATTGCCGCTTACAAAGCGGCGGAGATAACCAGCCGTCTGACAAAACAGGGGCATAATGTGGACGTGATCCTGACCGAAAGCGGCAGTAAATTTATCACGCCGCTGACCTTTCAGACGCTGAGCAAGAATAAAGTCTATATGGACATGTTTGAAGAGATTACGCCCAGCGAAGTGAAGCACATTTCACTGGCAAAGAAAGCCGACCTGGTGCTGATCGCTCCGGCATCGGCCAATATAATCGGAAAAATCGCCGGCGGTATTGCCGATGATTTTCTTTCCACGGTCGTCATGGCGGCGGCCAACCAGGCGCCGGTTTACATAGCGCCGGCCATGAACACGAACATGTATGAGAATCCCATCGTGCAGGCCAATATTGAAAAGCTGAAACAGTACGGCTATCATTTTATCGACCCCAAAGCAAGCCTTCTGGCCTGCGGGGATCTGGGAAAAGGGGCGCTTGCCGATGTGGACGAAATCGTTGATATTATTTTGAACGCACTGAAGTGCGGAAAGCAGGGGTAAATTATGGAATTACAGAAAGAGAAAAATCGTATTTTTGCGACAAACGAAACGGGCAGGCTGGTGGCGGAGATCACGTTCCCCGATGCGGGAAACGGTCTTGTGGACATCGACCATACCTTTGTGGATGATTCGCTCCGCGGGCAGGGAGCGGCCGGACAGCTGGTAGAAGCGGCAGTAAAGCAGATCGCCTCAGAAGGCAAGAAAGCAAAGGTTACCTGCTCTTATGCGGTAAAATGGTTCCAAAAGCATGAAGAATACCGGGACATTCTCGCAGATTAGTATTTTTCATTGAACTTATGGGATTTTTTTGTTAAAATCAAGGAATATTGATCGTGTAAAGGAGTAAAGAAATGATACATTACCAGAGTACCAGAGGAAGTAAATATATAAAGACGTCAGCCCAGGCGATCATTCAGGGCATAGCGGAGGACAAGGGGCTTTACGTTCCCAACGAGATTCCGGCGCTGCCCTTTGAGATCGAGGATATGGTGGGAAAATCCTATCAGGAGGTCGCTTTTCGCGTAATTCGGGCGTTCTTTGAAGATTATACCGATGAAGAAATGCAGGCGTGCATTGAGGGCGCCTATGATTCCAAATTTGAAGAAGAGGAGATCGTGCCGATCGTAAAGGGCGGAGACGCTTATTTCCTGGAACTGTATCATGGAAAAACCGCGGCTTTCAAAGACATGGCCCTGTCCATTCTGCCATATCTTCTGACGACAGCCATGAAAAAAGAGAAGGAAGACAAAAAGATCTGCATTCTGACGGCCACATCGGGAGATACGGGAAAAGCGGCCCTGGAAGGCTTTGCCGATGTGCAGGGGACGGAGATCATCGTGTTCTATCCCAACAAGGGCGTCAGCCAGGTGCAGGAGCGCCAGATGGTTACTCAGGAAGGCGAAAACACCCACGTCTTTGCCATCAACGGCAATTTTGACGATGCCCAGACCGGCGTGAAGAAAATCTTCAATGACGGCGATTTCGCTGAAAAACTGGCGGAGATCAACTGCAAGCTTTCGTCCGCCAATTCCATCAACATCGGCAGACTGGTGCCGCAGGTGGCGTACTACGTTTACGGCTACATCAAGCTGGTGGAACGAGGCGTGATTCAAAACGGTGACAAGATAAATATCGTTGTGCCTACCGGCAACTTCGGAAACATTCTGGCAGCTTATTACGCAGGACAGATGGGAATTCCGGTTAAAAAGTTTATCTGCGCTTCCAATGAAAACAAAGTGCTGACCGACTTTATCAACACCGGAACTTACAATACCAACCGGGAATTTTTCCTGACCAACTCTCCGTCCATGGACATTCTCATTTCCAGCAATCTGGAGCGGCTGCTGTACCATCTGAGCGGCCAGGACGGCGAAGAGATCAAGGGCTTGATGGAAAGCCTGGAAAAGGACAAGAAATATACCGTGAGCCCGAAGATCAACTATGCGTTGGACGACTTCTACGGCGGTTATGCGGATGTAAAGCGGACCAATGAAACGATCGGCCATATGTACAATAAGTACGGCTACCTGATGGATACCCATACGGCAGTCGCTTACCGTGTTTATGAGGATTATGTGGCTTATACCGGAGATAAGACTCCTACCCTGATTGCTTCCACGGCCAGCGCCTACAAGTTTGCCGACAGCGTTACGGAATCCATCGGTCTGGAAAAGGGTGAAACCGGATTTGAGTCGGTGAAGAAGCTGTACGAAGAGACGAAGGTGCGCGTACCGGCAGGACTCAAGGATCTGGAAAATAAGGAGATCCGCCATAAGGGCGTTCTCGATATCGACCAGATGCCGGATGCGGTGTATGATTGTCTGAAATAAAAGCGATATTTTTATCAGAGCAGGGAATAACCGGTTTCTTGCTCTGATTTTATTTATTGGAATCGGCGCAGCGGCGCTCGAACCCGCCTAAGCACGTCCAACAAAAAACAGCGATCTAAAAGGTAAAGACTTCCCGGTTCCGAGACACAAAAGTAAACAGTTGTCAAAAGGCACAGCAAACAGTATTTTGAAGGATGCGGGGTTGAAATAACCCATTCCAATAACATAGACAGGAGGGAAACCATGAAGTATATATATCCAGCGATCTTCACAAAAGAGAACGCAGGAAAGTATTCTATCAACTTTCCGGATTTTGAAAACTGCTACACTTGTGGCGATGACTTAAAAGACGGGTTTAAAATGGCCGAAGACGTACTAGCATTTACTTTGTATGGGTATGAAAAGGAGGGTAAAACAATACCCACCCCAAGCGACTTAAAATCAATCCATGCGGGTAACGATAAGTTTGTCAATTACGTGGTCTGTGATACGCTTGAATATCGTAAGATGCATAACAATAAGGCTGTCAAGAAAACGCTTACAATTCCAGAATGGCTGAATGAAGAAGCTTCTGCAAAAGGTATTAACTTTTCTGCCGTCCTTCAAAACGCATTAAAGGAGCGGTTAGGGTTATAAATGAAACAAAAGCTCCCATCTTTGGAGGTGTAATTATGGCAAGCTTTAAGCTTCGAGTTAAAACAATCCCAAATACCGTCATCTATAATCTTCATAATCAGCGTGTTCTCTCATCTCTGACAATCCATCTTCTTTCGGAAAAACTCAGCCTCGCATTCTCCATTTCTTCGAGTGCTCTGCTGTAACGGTATCTCGATAATTCGGTTATGCTGCCGGCCATAATAGGATCCCATCTTTCTTAACATTCTTATAGAAAGGCATTATATCTTCCCATTCTTTAAATTTATCATAATCTATGCGTAAAACAGATAAGACTTTGTTGCACTCCAATTCCAGGTCAACAACCAAGTCAAGCATCTTTTCTCCCATTTCTTCTGTTTCTCCAGGCTTGAGCAACACGGCAATATCTATATCAGATTCTTCATCGTCTGTTCCCCTGGCTACCGAACCATATAACAGGATCCTGACAAGTAAGTCTCCATATATATCAGCAAGGCCTTTTGTCAGTTTTTCAAAAATCAAATCCCTATCCATTAGCATACTCCTCCGTTTGATTATATTTTACTCTATTCAAAACATAAATTCAACGAGATTGTACTTATGTTTATCTTTTCTTATCAGAAGTAGATTAATTGGCATGTCATATTCTTCACTGTCAGGAAGTGAAGCCCGCTGGCGATACCATACCGGCGTTCAATTGGCCATCCCCCATATATTCTTCTAAGCAAATCCCTTGAGCATATATATTTTGGCGGAGGACACAGAAATTATGCGGCCTGCGTTAACATGCGGCCGGCCATTGAGTGGCGTCCTGTACAGAGTACCGGCCAAATGGCATTTGTCCGCATGGTTCTCTTTGAGATAGGGGATGTTAAATATAGGTTAAATTTTGCTGTTTTGGATAAAGGTGTTCTGGTTTTCTGATATAATTAAAAACAAAGGAGGACAATTTATGGATGTAATAATGGAAAAACAAAAGAAAATTGCATTGATCGCCCACGATCATTTGAAAGATGAAATGGTGCATTGGTGCGTAAAAAACAAGGAGGAGCTGAAAAAGCATTTCCTGTGCGGGACGGGAACCACATCCCGACTGATCGCTGAGGCTACCGGCCTGCCGGTGAAAGCATATAAAAGCGGCCCGCTGGGAGGCGACCTGCAGGTAGGGGCCAAGATTGCTGACGGCGAGATCGACATGATGATCTTTTTCTGGGATCCCCTGGAAGCACAGCCTCACGATCCGGATATAAAGGCGCTGCTGCGAATTGCGGTCGTGTACGATATTCCGGTGGCTACCAACAGTGCTACGGCTGACTTTATCATGGCGTCCCAGTACATGAACGCGGAATATGAGCATACGCTGCAGGATTTTCAAGCTCTTACAGAAAAACGTGCGCAGACAATGAAAAAAGAATTTGAATAAAAGTCAAGTTTGTACTTGCCAAGGCACCCGTTATGTGGTAAATTATTAAGTGCGCTAAGCGTTCTCAGATTGGGGACGAGTTAGGGCAGCTATGGAGGATTGACCGAGTGGCTAAGGAGCTCGCCTGGAAAGCGAGTAAGGTGTAACAGCCCCGCGGGTTCGAGTCCCGTGTCCTCCGCCAAAAGAAAAACACGTCCAATTGGGCGTGTTTTTCTTTTGGTGGAATATAGATTCAGGAGGGATTCGAACCCGAAAGGGCGCGAACGTGAAGTAAAACAGTCCGGCGGACTGTTTTGTAGAGAGCGGTCCAAGCCAGAGCGATAGTGCAGGCGCAGGATGGCAGATTGCGAAGCAAGCTGCGTAAGTCCCGTGTCCTCCGCCAGCAAGAACGTTACAAATGTAGCGTTCTTTTTCTTTAGGTTCATTTAGTTGTACTGAAATAAACTTAGATGAAAAAGGCAAATCATATGGAAAGGGCGATAGTTGTTATCTTAATCAAGAAATGATAAAATACAAAAAACAGGGATAATAGAGTAAGAATAGTTGATTCGCGGTGAAGAGAATAATAGTAACTATTACTTAAAAAGTGGCTATAATATACTTAGGATTTAATTGGAATTTGCTGAAAGAAAATCTCACACGGTGGTTAATATAAGGATAATATTATGGAAAAACAATTGCTTGATTTACAATTTTATAATTCAATAAAAGAGGTTTTAAATTCAGCGCGGCATAAAGTCTACTCAACGGCAAATTTTGCGATGGTCGAAGCGTACTGGGAAATTGGAAAGGCCATAGTTGAAAAGCAAGATGGCAGTTCTAAAGCAGAATACGGAAGCGGATTATTAAAAGCCCTCTCAAAACAAATGACAAAAGATTTCGGAAAAGGCTTTACTGAAACCAATCTAAAATATATGCGTAAATTTTATCTGACATTTCCAAATCGTCACGCACTGAGTGACCAATTGAGCTGGACGCATTACAGACATCTTATGCGTGTAGAAAACGAGAAAGCCAGACAATTCTACGCAAATGAAGCGGTTCAGTCAGGTTGGAGTACCAGACAGTTAGAGCGTCAGATTAATTCTTTCTTTTATGAACGTTTGCTGTCAAGTCAGGACAAGGAAAATGTTACTTCCGAAATCCAGACACTTGAACCTGGTAAAACGCCGGAAGATATTATAAGAGATCCATATGTTTTGGAATTTTTAGGTTTATCACCAAATGATGATTTTTACGAATCTGACTTAGAACAAGCGCTTATCAACCACCTTCAGAAATTTTTACTGGAACTGGGAAGAGGCTTTTCTTTTGTTTCACGGCAAAAGCGTATAACATTTGATGGCCGACATTTTTACATCGACCTGGTATTTTACAATTATATCTTAAAGTGTTTTGTGCTAATTGATTTAAAACTGGGTGATCTAACACATCAAGACTTAGGCCAGATGCAGATGTATGTCAACTATTACACCCGGGAGCTTATGAATGAAGGCGACAATCCACCGATTGGAATTGTATTATGTGCGGATAAGAGTGATGCGGTGGTGAAGTATACATTACCAGAAGACAATTTGCAGATATTTGCTTCAAAGTACAAATTATATTTGCCTACAGAAGAAGAACTGCGTCAAGAATTGAAGGCAGAATATGAAGCGTTGGAGGAAGCCGAGAACATTTAAAGCATCCAAGGGCTTATGGTGTAAATTTTGGTGTAAAATCAAAGCTATCTACTGAAAGAAGAATCCTTAAATAACAATGCCCCCCTTAAGCCCATCAATTACAACATTTTTAACTTATGTGCAAAAACTAAAAAAGCCTCGAATCAAATTCGAGTCCCGTGTCCTCCGCCAGCAAGAACGTTACAAATGTAGCGTTCTTTTTCTTTAGATTAATTTAGTTGCATTGAAATGAACCTAGAGGAAAAAGGCAGACTATATGAAAAGAGAATTTACAATCCGTAAAAAACGGATGCAACAGCCTTCCCTTTTTGGTTTTTGCGATGTGCGCTCTTAAAAAAGTTTGAGGTTTATCCTATCTTTTTGCATATTCTCTCCGTTATACATAGTGAAAGGTCTTTGATGGGTCCCAGATGAGGGGAATATGGCGGTATGCCTGGTTCGTCAGCATGTATTGGACAGAATTTGCAAAAACGGAGATAAGATAAATGAAACGATATATCAAAAGAAAAACCTATAAAAAGAAAATAATATTGATTCTGCTGCTTGCCATATTAATAGGCATTGCAGCAAACAATACCATTTTTAATCCTGATTTTTCATTGCCTTCCTTTAACGGCCTAACGCACCATATTGCCAGTGAAGCGAATGGATGGAACCTTATTCTTGTAAACCGCGATAATTATATTCCCGATGATTATGAGGTGGAGCTGACAGAGCTGTCGAACGGCGAAAAGGTAGATTCCAGAATATATCCGGAATTGCAGAAAATGTTTAACGCGGCAAGGGCAAGCGGATTGGATTTGTTTGTTGCGGCAGGGTACAGGACACAAGAAAAGCAGCAGCAATTGCTAGATGAAAAAGTAGAGGCATATGTAAATGAGGGTAATTCTAAATCTGAAGCAAAAAAACTTGCCGCACAATGGGTCGCAGCTCCTGGCACCAGTGAACACCAATTAGGCATTGCCGTTGATATAAATGCGAGGACCACAAAAAGTTCGAGTGATAAAGTATATAGATGGCTTGCGAAAAACGCGCATCTGTACGGGTTTATAAAACGCTACCCCTCAGATAAATCAGATATAACAGGCGTTGTTAATGAACCGTGGCATTATCGGTATGTTGGCACGGAGGATGCGACAAAAATATATGCTCAAGGGATTTGTTTAGAAGAATATATGGCGGATGATAAATTTAGATAACCCGGCCCCAGAGAACATAAAGCTCCGGGGCCGCATTTTTTTACAGATAATGATACCTCTTCCTATACTTCGCAAGAAAGCCGGCCACCATGATAATGCCCAAAATCTCCGCGGCAATGGCGGAGAGCCACACCCCGTCCAGCCCCCAGAACATGGGAAGAATCAAGACTGCCGCTGTCTTGAAAATCAATGCCCGGATAAAGGAAATCACAGCAGAGATCAGGCCGTTGTTCAGGGCAGTGAAATAAGAAGAGGCGAAAACATTGAACCCCACCAGGATAAAGCAGACGGCGTAGAGCCGCATCCCGTGGCGGGTCAGCTCAAACAGCTCCGAATCGTAACCGACAAAAATGCTGGAAAGCGGGCCGGCCAAAACGATAGAGAGTCCCGCCAGCAGCAGGCCGCTGATCCCCAAAAACTTCATGCTTTTGACAAAGAGATTTTTCTGTTCGCTGTGATTCTCAGCTCCGAAGTTGTATCCGATCAGAGGCGCGACGCCGATGGAATAGCCGAAGAAAATCGCCATGAAGATAAAGTTGGCGTACATCATAACGCCAAAGGCAGCGACGCCGTTTTCCCCGGCAAACCGCAGCAGCTGAAAATTATAGAGCATGGCGACGACGGACATGGAAATATTGCTCATCAGCTCGGAGGAGCCGTTGACGCAGGTCTTGCCGAAAATGCGGCAGTTATACTTAAAGCCTACTAGCTTGAGGATACTGTTGTTTTTCCTTGCAAAATACACGATGGGAACGATTCCGCCGACAAATTCGCTGAAGGCTGTAGCCACAGCCGCGCCTACCAGTCCCCAGCCAAATCCGGCGATAAACAGAAAATCCAGCACAATATTAGTCAGTCCGCAGGCCACTGTCACAATAAACCCAAGGTGTGGTTTTTCCGCGGTAATGAAAAAACTTTGGAATACGTTTTGCAGCATGTACGCCGGAAGTGAAATCATGGTAATCTGGCCGTACAAGACACAGTAGTCCAGCATCTCATCAGTCGCTCCCAGGAATAAAGAGATGGGGCGCATGAGGAAAAATCCGGCTGCAGCGAACAGGATGCCGCCGATGATCGTAACATAGACCATCATGGAAAAATAATCGTTGGCCCTTTTCTCATCACCTTCGCCCAGGGTTTTGGCAACGATGGCGCTGCCCCCTGTGCCCACCATAAAGCCCAGAGCCCCGAGGACCATGATGAAGGGCATGATTAAATTAATGGCGGCAAAGGGTATTTTCCCGGCAAAATTTGAGACGAACAGCCCGTCAACGATGCCATAAATCGAAGTGAAAATCATCATTGCGATCGACGGCGCCACGAATCTGAGCAGGCGTTTATATGTGAAATGATCTGATAATTTAATGTTCATGATTCAAAAATTCCTCCAGCTCCTGTTTGAACAGGCGGTTATATTTTCGCGATATATCAATTAAAAATTCCTTTTCTTCTGCGGTCATGGCGGCCCAGATACGCTCTTCGGCAGCGTTGATGGCATCAATGTTTTTTTCTGCGAACAGCTCCCCATCCTTTGTAAAACAGATTTTTTTCGTGCGCTGATCTTTTTCAGAAGGCAGCAGCCGGATCAACTCTTTTGCTTCCAGCTTTTTGATGGCGGAATTGGCTGTCTGCTTGGGCATGCTCAGTTCCTCGCAGATCTCCGCCTGGGTGTCAACCCCTTCCCGCAGAGTAAAAAGAATTCCGCATTCCGCCGGAGACAGCTTGCAGGCTTTGGCAAACTCCGCCCAGAGCTTTTCATATTCCTTGCAGATGGAATAATAGGTTTCCAGAGAATGGCCGATGGCGGAAGTGTTCTTTTCTTTCATTGCGAAATTCCTTTCTTTTAATTGACATAGGGCATACGTTTTAATACGTCCGAAAACGGACTAAATTCATTATAAAGGAAGGATGCCCGTGTGTCAACAGGGTGGATACCATAGTTGCGGCAGGCCCTCGACGTCGGAATATCAATAGACCCACGGCGGTAGCAGAATTTTGATAGTTTCATAGCGATTCGGGAGAGTGGAAACGGATAAATATCAACGGAGCGTATGTTGCTGTGATATTTTGATAGTTTTGCCTGGATTTTACCGCTTGATTTCCTAAAAATATCATTTAGCCTTTGGACGTTTTTATATTTCGATATTCTTCCCTATTTTCCAATGCCTAACCCGGCAAAACTATCGTTGCCCTACCTTTTTCGGCGCCTGTTTGATACTCGTCGGTTTTGGCGGGCGGGTAGCTAAGTTGCCAGACGTAGCCCTTATAAATCGGAGAAGCGGAGTTTTTAAACAATGGACCTATTTGTTCAACAACGGATTCGTTTTGGCTTTGTTGTTGAAGCATTTTCAAGGTTTGCGGGCGCTGCTTTTGCTTGAAACTGCATATTGATCGAGTTTCCATGTCCGCATGCTCTGTATCCTTGAAAAAAGGTCAACAAGAACCCGGTTTCCCGCTGCGTGTTGATAAAAGATAGCAATTTGCCTTTTGGATAGGGATTCGTAATAGGGTTACAGTGTATTGCTGTTTTTACCGAAAAATTGATGATTTTTGCACGTCCAAGCGATCCGGTTTTTTCTTGTGCTATAATGATGCAAATCGGAATGTGTCTCCAATAAAAATGAACGTTTCACCTGGAGGAAAAGCTAGTTATGAATCAATTCTTTAAAAATAAAGAGATTAACACCGGGAGACAAGAGGAATTTGATTGCCTGAAAGCGCTTTTCTTGTGCGCGATCTTTTTTATCCACGCGTTTCAGCTGTGCGGCGTGGGCAATGGAAAAGAGTCGGCGCTCTATGAAATTGTATATATCGTCAGCGTAACCAGCGGCGCGCCCATCTACATTTTTATAATGGGCATGGGCACAAGCTACAGCAGGAAAACGACAAAGCAAACCGCAGGGGCAGGCGTGCGCTGGATCATACTGCAGTATCTCAACAACCTTGGTTACATAGCTGGGATTCTTTTGGCGCTTGGGATCATGAGCATTGCCGGTAACGCCGCAGTGGATGCGGGGCTGGAAATGGCGAAAATGTTCCTTCCCTACATTAATATCTTCTTTCTGGCCGGTGCGCTGTATCTGATTCTGGCATTGATGCGTGCCTGCAAAGCGCCGATTTGGCTTTATCCGGTGCTGGCAGTGGCAACCAGTGCGGCAAGCCCTTTTCTCGTTATGCAAAAGACGGGGGTTACCGCCTTGGATACGATCCTTTCTCCGCTGCTGGGCGGTGAATCCTATACCTCTTTCTGCGTGCTCCCGTACATTGTCTTTGCGTTTATGGGGGTGTTCTTTGGGGAAATCATCAAGCGGGTCAGTGGTAAAAAGAAGTTTTATCTCAGGCTGATGCCGGTCGCGGTTCTCATTGCGGCGGCCTATATTGTCTATACGGCTTTCCAATGTGAGGGACTAAAAGAAACCTATAATTTTATGGGGCAGGGATATATTTATCCCGACCTTTTCCGAGCGCTGACAAATTTATCCGTGATCCTGATTTTGGCAGCGATATTTTACTTTCTGCGAAATGCCATCCAAGAGCGGCGGCATCTTTCAGGAGAAATAAAATATCTGAGCAAACATATCTCCAAATATTACGCAGTGCATCCCTGTATTTACCTGTTTCTATTAGGGCTTGTCGGATTTGAAGGACAGAGCGCGGCGGTCTGCTGCCTCTTCTGCGTAATTACAGTGGCCGCGACAGCGATGATCGTGCGGATATATAACCGGTTTGCCAAAGCCAAAGAACTGGAGCAGCGGTCGGGTGAGGAAAAACCGGCATAAAGGAGGAACTGCGTATGGGAAAACAAAGACAGATGCTTAGACAGATTGTTGTTTTTCTTCTTGTTGGGGTCATCTACTTTCTGCTGATCCTTCCTTTTGACGCATTAAATTTTAATGACGGGTACTCTGAAATCCGGCTTACGGGCCTGGTTCCCATGGCCGCGGGTCTGCTTTTCGGCGTCCCCGGAGCTTTAGGCTGCGCCTTTGGCAATCTGGCCGGAGATATTGTCACCGGCCTGGATATTCTTTGCACATTCGGCTTTGTGGGAAACTTTCTTATGGCCTACCTGCCCTACAAGCTATGGCATACTCTGTTTTTTCGAAAGGCCCATGAACCGCACTTTTTAGATTCGGCTCTCTCCGTCGTCAAATTCATGGGAATTTCTTTTCTTTCCGCCTGTGCGTCCGTAAGCGTCATTGCGGCGGGCGGGCAGCTTTTCCACGCCTTCACCTTTGCTGAGTTTTTTGTACCGGTGGCGCTGCAGGCCTATAACTTTTCCATTATGGGCGGCATGCTGATTTTTCAGATATGTACCAATGTTTTTCGGATAAAACCGTGCATTCCAAATGCAGTCTATGGCCGCAGATATGAAGCAAAACGATATATCCCCGATTACCTTCTGACAGGCGCGGCGCTCCTTTTGGCGGCGATCCTGATTGCATTGAGCGTAAAATCAGGCAAGCAGGGTTCGCCCGTTATCGCGGTGCTGGCAGTAGCCTTGATCGCATGCATTTTGCTGCTTGCCGTTTTACCGATGAAACGGAGCGCTGCTGCTGAAAAAATGGCTTCCTACCGGGCGGTCACCGGGCTGAGAGCCCAGTTTATTACCGTGTTCCTGACCATGCTCAGCGCATTTTTGACCTTTTTCACGCTGGTGTGTCTGAAACTGCTGTACAAGGATTACACCATGGCGGGCGCGGGCGCGATGGATACGCTGTGGTACCGGATCATTATAAGCGACGCCATTGCGGCAACGGTTTTCATCGGCATTCTTTTCCTGCTTCTCAAAGGGGTTCAGAAACGGGTCGTGGAGCCCATGGATGTTGTCACTGAATATGCGGTGCGCTTTGCGGGCGGAAGCAGGCTAAAAGAGGATCAGCTTACTTTGGAGAAGACCGGAAACGAGCTGGACCAGCTGGGGGATTCCATCAATGTCATGACCGAGGATATCCGCCGCTATGTGGAGGACATCCGCCAGAGAACCATCGCAGAGGAGAAGCTGGCCGCTGAACTGGAGATGGCTAAGAAAATTCAGAACAGTATGCTGCCGGGTGACTGGCAGGGCAGCGGTTTTGACCTGGTTCCCTTTATCAAACCGGCCAAAGAGGTCAGCGGCGATTTTTACCACTTCGCCCAACTGGATGAGGACCGGGTGTTCATCTGTATCGCCGATGTTTCCGGAAAGGATATTTCCGCCGCCATGTTCATGGTAAAGGCCAAGACAGTGGTGGATACCTGCCGGGGTTTTGCGCCGGGCAAGCTTTTCACCATTTTGAACAATACGCTGTCGGAAAACAATGACGCCATGATGTTTGTCACCTCCTTCGCCGGAATTCTCGACCGGAAAAACCATACCTTTACTTATGCTAATGCCGGGCACAATCCGCCTCTTTATTGGGACCGGGGGCGTCTGGCGTGGATCAGGGATCCGGCGGATATGGTGCTGGGGCCCATGGGAGGCATCCAGTACGAGGAGCATGTGATGGAAGTTACTGATGATTTCCGCCTGCTTGTTTATACCGATGGGGTCACAGAGGCAGAGAGCCAGGAAAACGGCTTTTTCGGTGAAGACCGCTTGTTTGCGGCAGCAGAAGAAGCGCTTGCTCAGCAGGGAACTGACTGTAGCAGGCTGATTGATAAAATCGAAGGGGAAATCGCTGTCTTTACCGAAGGAGCTGTGCAATCCGACGACATCACCATGCTGACCCTGGCTATAGAAAGGTAGCTGGGCTGTTTCCAAGGACGGATCTGCCATCCCAAATGAGGCCGCTTTCAAAGGCGGATCTGCCACCAAGGCGCTTTTTTGAGGGCCATGGTCGCGGGAAAAAAGAGAAAAACAGTGTTTTGGTTGCAAAGCTACAGTAAACTGCGCCCCCAAAAAAGCAGAATCAATATTTTCCTCAACACGCAACGAAAAACTGGGTTCTTGTTGAACTTTTTCCAAGGATACGGAGCATGAAAACGTAGAAATTCAATCAATATGCCGTTTTGAGCAGGTGCAGAGACCGCAAAGCCTTGGAAATACATCAACAACAAAGCCAAAATGAACCTGTTGTTGAACAAATTTGCATATTGTTAAAAAATGGATGCGATTCTCGGTTCACCAATTGCAAGGGTAAATATGCGTTTCAAAACTAAGGAATGGGGAGAATGGATACAAAAAAACGAAAAATTACTTTTTTTATATTTTTTTATCAGGGATGACGGGCATAATCCAGTGTTTTTTCCGGATTTTCCCTGAATATCCAAGGAAAAGCGTGAAACAATGCTTGCAAACGTTGATTTTTGATATAAAAAATTCTATTTTTTTAAATTTTATATTGAAATTGCTCATTCGACAAATTTCGACACAACATGGCGCGCCCAGTCAGGCAAAATGCCATGACTTGCCCGCCGTACCAGATATATGACAAAAAAAGGAGGCCCTATGTTTGAGAGAAAGGGAACCATTATCAACCAACAGTTTATGAAATTCTTTCTGCCCACGGTACTGATGACCATGGCCTTGTCCATGAGTATTGTCGTGGACGGGATCATTGTGGGCAACCTGCTGGGAGCCGACGCACTGGCAGCCGTCAACCTGGTGCTGCCGGTGACGCTGCTGTTTAACGCGGTTTACGTTTTGTTCGGAGTCGGCGGCTGTACACTGTATTCGGTGGCTCTGGGCAGAAGGCAGAAAGAACGGGCCAGGCAGCTTTTCACCATGGCTACTCTGGCCATGGCTGTAGTCGCCCTGGCGGTCTGTGCTTTGGGATGGTTCCTATGCGGCGGCATCGCAGAGGCTTTGACCACAAAAGCGCCGGACCTGACGCCGCTGGTTTACGACTACATAAAATATGTCATGCTGGCAGCGCCGTTTCTGATCCTGGTTCCGGGCCTTGTGTATTTTGTGCGAGCCACCGGGCGGGTGAAGCTGGCGTCTTCCGTGCTGATCGTAGCCAATGTGGTGAATCTGGCACTGGACATCGTTTACATCGTCTGCCTGGACGCAGGCATCAGCGGCGCGGCGCTGGCCACAGGGACCGGTTACCTGGTGGGGTTTTGCATGGTACTTTACGGGATCATAACCTCGAAGCAGCTGCGATTTTACAAACTGCCGGAAAGCACTGGAAAAATGATCAAAGAAATCACGGTGGTAGGGCTTCCCGATGCCATCAACACCAGCCTGAACTTTTTCCGCCTGACCTGCATCAATCTCATCGTCATGACCTATCTGGGCAGCGACGGGGTGACCGCTTTTTCCGTATGCACCTCCTGTTTGTCCATCGTGTCCATGTTCGTGGGCGGCTCGGCCCAGACCATATCGCCGCTTTTGGGGACGCTGTACGGAGAAGAAGACTACGCAGGGATCCGTTTCACCATCAAAAAGGCCCTTACCATCACCGGTATTTCCACCATCGTCCTGCTGGTGATCTTCGAAGCGGTGCCGGGTTTTATCACCGGTCTCTTCGGGGTCACGGACCCGGTGCAGGTGGCCATCGCCTCGGAAGCAATCCGAATCTACGCCATCAGCCTGCCGTTTATGGGGTTCTTGTTTATCTCCATGTGCGTTTACAAAATCATGGCCCGGCCAAAGATATCCAATGTGATCGCTTTGCTGGAAGGTTTCTTTATCGTTGTTCCCGCAGCCTGGCTTTTGGGCAAACTGATCGGCGCAACAGGCGTCTGGCTGGCTTTCCCCATCGGAGAACTTTTGACCATCGCCGTACTCCTTGTAATCATAAAGCGGATCGCAGCCAAAGAACCGGAGCTGAAAGGTTTCTTCCTGATCCCGGACCCGCAGCAGGGGAGGATACTGGACGTAACCATGATTCGGACCATCGGGCAGGCTACGGCCCTTTCCCAGAAAGCCATCGACTTTTGCCGGGAAAATTCGGTGCCGGAAGTTACAGCCAATAAAGTGGGCGTGGTGCTGGAGGAAATGGCGGTCAATCAGATCAATCAGAGGACCGGCAAAAAGAAGGATTGCATCGACGTGCGCATTATGATCGACAATGAGGAAATCTGCATTTCCTTCCGGGATAACGGCGTGCCGGCCAACCCCCTGGAAAAACCGGTCAGCGAAGATGTATTTGAAGAAATCGCCGTGGCGCGGGCCATAGCGAAAAACATTGATTACGATAATATTTTGGGAATGAATTGTCTGATCGCAAGGATCAGTCGGAAGGGAGATCAATAATGAAAAACAGATTATTAAGGAAAGGCTTGGCAGGAATGCTTACCGTGATGCTGGTAGCGGGACTGCTTTTGGGAGTGGGAAGTAAACCTATGGAAGCACAGGCCAAAAGCAGCACGCCCAAGCAGGAAAGAGAGGTAAAGGACATAAACTTAAAAGATACGGACGGAAACATCCCGGGCATTTCCGATCCGGAGAAGCCTAAGGATGCAAATTCTGAGTGGAAAGGAAGCAAGGTGTATTTTGGATGTAGTATTGGAGATTTTATTGAATTTCGCGTACTGGACGCCAATACCACAGATTATAATGCAAGTCCGACCATGTTTCTTAACTCGGATAAGGGAGTATATATAAGTAATACGTTCGCTTACGATAAAGAGAACTCCAATAAGTGGGAAGATTCTGACCTTAAAGGGTGGCTGAATAAGGGAGATCATGATACCGATTTTTTGGGGGGTGGACGGCGATAGAAAAGGCCGCCATTGCAGTCTCCAACCGTGCGGACGATAATGGGCTGGGGGACGGAATGGACGAGCTCGCGTGGTGTGGACTGACAAATGAGAAGGTATTTGCTCTGGATGCAAAGGAAGCGACCAACCTGGCGTATGGATACTGGAGTGATAGTACGACGGCAAAGAGCAGGGCTAAAATATGGAGTAATAATGACATCCAATGGTGGACCAGGTCGCCTAAGAATGGGGATCAGGAAAATATCGGTATTGTAACTGAGGACGGTAGTATAACCTCAATAGAGGCGAAGGAAGCGCCTGGTCAAAAGTCTGCAGGAGCGCCAGTGGCCAGTCCCGCTTTTAATCTCGATCTGGAACCAGTCCTTTTCGCATCTGCTGACCCCGGCGACTCCTTGAAAGACAAGATTCACTATACGGATGGGGATATTAAAAGGCCTCAGGATAACCAGCAAAGAGCAGTTGTAGCAAAAGTGGGATCAAGTGAGAACTATGCTGGGAAGAACGAATGGAAGCTGACTCTGTTGGATGAGAGTAAGAAGCTTACCCTCGGTACCGGAATCCAGAAAGGAAACATCGTCACAGTGCCATATACGTATAAAGGCAGTAGCAAAGAGCTCTTCGGTAAGGATCAAATTTCCGTTATGATCACAGATGGGGAATATAACAGTAAGACTGCGACGGTACTTTATTACGGTCAGATGACTACAGAACCTCTATCAACCAAAGAGGGAGAAGGAACAGGTACCTTTACCATGCCACAAAATCTGCCCGGCACGGCAAAGGTTTATCTTCTTTTGGAATATCTAAGCGGATCCAATAGGACAGACTATGCCTCGGAGCCTGTGCTGCTTCATATTCACAACTGGTCGTCCGATTGGAGCAGTGACGACACGCATCACTGGCACGAGTGTCTGGCGGCAGACTGTCCGATAACCGACAAGAGCAAAAAAGACGGCTATGGGGAGCACCAGGAAAACAACGGTGTAGTGACAAAAGAACCGACCTATGGTCAGGCTGGTGTGAAGACGTACTCCTGTAAGACCTGCGGTCATGTCATAAGAACGGAGACGCTTGAGGCGATTCCGTCGATGCCAAAGGTAAAAGCTTCTACGACTTACAAGAGCGTGAAGCTTTCCTGGAAAGCGGTCAAAGGAACCGATGGTTATCAGGTTTACCGGGCAACAAAGAAGAACGGAAGCTACAAAAAGGTTAAGACCACCGCGTCTAAATCCTGGACCAATAAAAACCTGACTACAGGCAAGACCTATTACTACAAAGTCCGGACCTACAAAAAAGAGAATGGAAAGACCACATACGGGGGCTTTTCCAAAACCGTCAAGGCCGTGCCCAGAACCAAAGCGCCTGGCTTTAAGCTTACCGCGGGTAACAATAAGATGAAAGTGAAGTGGAACAAAGTAAGCGGCGCGGACGGCTATAAAATTTATCGGGCCAAAAGTAAAAACGGAAAGTACCAGATGGTTAAGGATTCCAGGAGCAGGCTGCGGACCTATACCAGTACCGGGCTGAGCGACCATCACACCTACTATTATAAAATGCGGTCTTACAAAGTAGTGAAGGGTAAGAAGGTTTACAGCGCTTACACAAACGTGAAGAGTAAACGGACAAAATAACAACGAAAAAGGAGTAGGAAGGAGAACCGAATTATGGAAATGAATATTAAAACAACCGGAAAGGTTATGGAGGTTTATCTGGAAGGGCGGCTGGACGCCAATACGGCCCCGGACCTGACCGAAGCCGTTAAAGATGCCCAATTTGAGGAACTGATTATTGATCTGGAAAAGCTGGAGTACATTTCCAGCGCCGGGCTGCGGTCGCTTTTGGTGGCAAAGAAAACGGCCGATGCCTGTCAGGGGAAACTGGTGCTGCGGCATCCGACGCCGGCGGTTTACGATGTGATGAACATGAGCGGTTTTACCCGCATGCTGGATATACAAGAGGACTAAAGCCTATGAAAAAAATGATGACTTCCGCAAAGGTGGAGAACCTGGACAAAGTAATGGACTTTGTGCTAAAGGAGGCCAGCGACCAGGGCTTTGCCGATCTTCACCGGGTGGAATTGGCGGTGGAAGAGATCTTTGTCAATATCGCAAGTTATGCGTACGATGATACGGACGCGGAAATGGAAGTGGAAATCCTCTGCGGCCAGACCCGCGGATTTTTGCAGATTCAGTTTTTCGACAAAGGCGCGGCTTTCAATCCGCTTGCGGAAGCGGCGGAGCCGGACCTGTTGGCGAAAGACCGGCCCATCGGAGGGCTGGGCGTGTATCTGGTAAAAGAGTGTATGGATGAAGTGGATTATCGGTATGAAGATGGAAAGAACATTCTTACCTTGAGGAAAAAGTTGTAACTTGCGAGCCGCGGTAACTTTTCGCAAAAATCATGCAAAGTTACGCAAAGTTGTGGGTTTGCGGGTGCTCGAAGTCGTAGAAAAATGACAGTTTGTGCTGCCAACCGTTTTGAAGGCCGCAGGATCGTTGAAAAATGCGTAACTTTTCGAAAAAATCGGGATAAGTTACCGGAACTGCCCTTTTGGTGAGCGGTTTGCAAATTAAACGATTCCGCACCTTGCAGCAACGCCGGTACAGTTCGGTCAAAATCGTGTGGAACCTTGCTCAAAAGGCAAATTGCTATTTTTATCAACACACAGCAAAAAAACGAGTATTTGTTGAGCTTTTTTCAAGGATACAGAGCGTGCGAGCACAGAAATTCGATCAATATGCAGATTTCAACAGGCACAGAGGCCGCAATCCTTGGAAAACTTCAACAACAAAGGCGAAACGAGCCCCTTGTTGAACAATTAGGCACATTATGAAAAAAGCCTTTGACTTTCCCGCAAAACCAGGGAAAAGGATACAAAAAAGCGGTCTCGCAGGAGGTCTCACATGACAACCCCGCAGGACAGCCCCACATAACTGATACAAAGGAACAGGAGGAGAGCAATGAAGGAAATAACCATGGAGCAGGCGATAAAGCTCTGCAAGGAAGCGGAAGAAATGACAAGAGAGCAGCGGCAAGCGGCAGCTCATGAGCGGCTGAAAGAACTGGTCGCCTATGCGAAGCAGCATTCTGCCTTTTACAAAGAATTATATAAAGATATCGGAGACAATTTCACTCGGAAGCAGCTGCCCCCGACTTCAAAGGCAAAGCTGATGGAATCCTACGAAAGCTGGGTCACGGACCCGCAGATTACCTATGATGGAGTTTACGACTACCTTCACAACGAAGACACAGCGGTAAAGTCCTATCTGGGCAAGTATTCCGCCCTCACCACATCGGGCACCACCGGCATCCCCATGCCCATGGTAAGGGATTCGTACCACAACGTAATCCACGGCGCGTTGATGCAGACCAGGCTTCTGCGCAATGTGGACCCGGACATCATGGAACCGAAAAATCACCGGATCGCCGCCGTTGTCATGCTGGACCCGCAGGTATCCTCCTACTCCAGTTTTCTCAAAATGGCCAGAGCCAACGAGCAGTACAAGGACAATCTGCTGCCGATCTCCCTTCTGAAAGACCCGGACGAAATCGCCCGGGAGCTGGACCGGTTCCAGCCTGACCTTCTGACCGGATACCCGTCGGTCATGGGAGCGCTGGCCGAAGCCCAGAAAAAGGGCAAGATGAATCTGAACCTCCAGGCCATCGCCTGCTCAGCGGAGGTTCTCAGCGATAAAGTACACCAGGCGCTGACCGAAGCCTTTGGCTGCGCCATTCTCAACAACTATTGCAGCACCGAAGGCGGCGAAGCGGCCATGTCCTGCGACAAGGGAAAGCTGCATATCAACGAAGACTGGGTCATCATCGAACCGGTGGACAAAGACGGCAACCCCGCGGAGCCGGGAACCTGGTCCCAGGGCATCTATATTACCGACCTGACCAACTATGTGCAGCCGGTGATCCGCTATTTCGTAGAAGATAAAGTGAGAATTACTTATGGCTGCCAGTGCGGCAGCACCCTGCCGGTCATGGAAGTCATGGGCCGGGTTCTGGAAAACATCACCGTAGGCGGAAAAGTGGCCTTAAGCGCCGGAGCGGAAGTGGAGACACGGCTCAAGGACGTCACCGGCGTGTACAGCATCCAGCTGCTCCAAAAAGGAGAGCGGAGCTTTGAAATACGCATGGTGGCCGAGGACGAAGAAAAGAAGCAACTGGCCTTTGAAGACGCTAAGGCAAGGCTCATCGAATATTTTAACATTTTAAACTGCGGCCAGCTGGAATTTACCCTGGGCGACGAACCGCCCAAGAGGAGCGCCAAGGGCGGAAAAGTAAAATTCTTAGAGGTGGATTTTTAGGAAAGGCAGGATATACCATGAAATCTTTTTTAGAAGCATTTGCGGAAAATGCAGGAAAATATGCAGAGAAAACGGCCATTGTGGACCAGAGCGGGAGCAGGGAAACCTCATACAGGGAGCTTGACGTCCTCAGCGATAAAATAGCCGGACTGATCGTAGAAAAAAAGGTCGAAAAAGGCAGCCTGATTCCGGTGCTCATGGGCCGGGAAATGGAGTTTATCGCTTCCATGCTGGCGATTCTAAAGGCCGGGTGCGCTTTCGTGCCCCTGTCTTCGGCTTACCCCCAGGAGCGAATCGACTATATCACAAACCAGTGCAAAGCGGACTGGATTTTAGGAGCGGATTTTGTAAAAGACGCGGCAGCGGCAAAGCCCCTGGCAGAGCCGGTACAGGTTTCGCAAGAAGATCCGGCCTTTGCCGTTTACACATCAGGCTCCACGGGAACACCCAAAGGAATTCTGCACGACCACCGCAGCCTTTCCCACTCCTCTTACCGGATTGCCAAAGCCACGGGATGCCTGCCGGAGGATCAATATCTGTCCAACGTGCCGTACCATTTTGTGGCCTTTATCATCGACCTGACCGCCAATCTTTATACAGGAAACACCATACATATTCAGAACGAACAGGATTGCCGGGACGTGCGCAAAATCGAGCAGTACATCGCGGAGCATCAGATTAACGCTACCTTTATCAGTCCTCAGCTGTTGAAGCTGTTCCACAATAAAAGCGATTCTCTGCGTTATGTAACCACCGGCAGCGAACGTCTCAGCGGAGCCAGCGGCCAGGGCTACACCCTGTACAATTTTTACGGAGCCAGCGAAACCACGCCGGGCGCCACGATTTTCACGGTGGACAAGGAGTACGACAATACGCCCATCGGCAAGCCTTTTGAGGGCATGAAGATTTATCTGCTTAACGAAGACGGAAGCCGGACCAAAGAGGGAGAAATCGGGGAAATCTGCATTTCCGGCCCTCTGTCCCGGGGATATATCGATTTGTCGGAAAAGACGGCGGAAGTGTTCTGCGACAATCCCTTCGCCGAAGGGGAGGACGACAAAATCCTCTATCACTCCAATGACCTGGGAAAATTCACACCGGAAGGAAATTTGATCTATGTCAACCGTAAGGACTGGATGGTGAAAATCAACGGCCAGCGGGTGGAGACCGGGGAAATCGAAACCCTGATGAACAGCCTTGATTTTGTGGAAACAGCAGCAGTCAAAGGCTTTGAAAACGAATACGGACAGACCTATCTGTGCGGTTATTTTCAGCTGAAAAAAGACAGCGCGCAAAAGGACCCGGCTGCTAAAATCAAGGAAGAGCTGAAAAAGAAACTGCCGGATTACATGATCCCAAGCTTCTTTGTGGAACTGGAAGCCTTCCCCCTGAACGTGAACCGCAAGCTGGACCGGCTGTCCCTCAAGCCGCCGCAGCTGTCGGCTTTCAAGGCGGAATATGAAGCGCCGGTAACGCCGGAGGAAGAATTGCTCTGTAAAGGCTTTGAAGAAATCCTGGGCGTAGAAAAGGTGGGCAGAAAAGACGACTTCTTTGCTCTGGGCGGCGACTCCATTAAAGCTGTGCGTCTGCAAGCTTTTGCCGAAGAGCTGAATCTGGCCTCTCAGCAGGTTTTCGAGGGCAAAACGCCGGAAAAAATCGCTGCTCTGTGCGGTCAGAAGGAAGAAGATCCCTATGAAAACTGCCGGGAAGAAAAGGATTTTTACCCCCTCACCGACAGCCAGATGGGCGTTTTCCTGGAATGCCTGCAAAATCCTACGGGAGTTATGTATAACATCCCCTTTGCATTCACAATCCCGGAAGGCGTGGATTTACAGCGTTTCCGCCAGGCCCTGCTGGACACAGTCAAACATTATCCGGTCATGGGCATTGCCGTGCGTCAGCAGGATGAAACCTACGGAATGGTTCCCGGCGCCGCGCAGGAATTTGAGATTCCACTTGAGAAGGTTTCTCAAAAACAGCTGGAGCAAATCAAGGAATCCTTTGTCCGGCCCTTTGATCTGGAAAAGGGACCGCTGTTCCGCATGGAACTTTATGAGACGGAAAAGGATGGCTGCCTGCTGGCAGATATGCACCACATCATTTCCGACGGAGCATCCTTTGCCAGCTTTTTCTCCCAGGCAGCCAGAGCTTATCTGGGGCAGGATTTGCAGCCGGAGGAGATTACCCAGTTCGATCTGTCCAACTATGAACAGAAGCTAAAGAACACCCAGCGTTATCAGGAGGCGGAAGAATATTTCGACCGGCTGCTGGCCGGAAACGAAGTGGATTCCAACCTGTTATTCGATAAAGACGAAGACCAGTCGGCCGACCATCCGGCCAAGCGGCTTTACTGCAACCTGGAGGGCCGCATCAGTTCCGGCGCTTTGGAGCATTTCACGAGACAGGCCGGGGTTACGGAAAACACCTTCTTCCTGGGAGCATTTGCTTATGCCCTGGCAAAATACACCGGGCAGACGGAATCCCTCTTTACCACGGTCAACAACGGCCGCCACGACCCGCGTTTCCAAAACACAGTGGGCATGCTGGTGCGCACGATTCCCGTATACGCAAATATTGAGGAAGACGCGGCAGTTCAGTCGTTTTTACAGAAAATGCAGGCGGATTTCTTCGAAACCATGAACCACGATTGCTGCTCCTTCGGTGAGCTGGCCAATACTTACGGCATCAGCTCGGATATTCTCTTTGTTTATCAGGCCGAGACCTTAAACGCCATTGAGATCGAAGAAGCCAGACTGCCCATGGAGGCCCTGGAAACCGGCAGCAGCCTTGCCAATATCACCCTCCACGTATTCAAGAAAAAGGGCAGCTACGATCTGTTCCTGGAATACCGCAGCGATGTCTACGAGGATGAAACCATCGAAGCCTTCTGCGCCATGATGGGAAATATTATGGAAGGTTTCCTCAGCGAACCGTGCCTGAAAGATATCGCCCTCATCGACGAGGAAGAAGGCCGGAAGCTGGATCGTTTCCACGGGGCGGAAGTAGTCTATGACCGCAGTGAAACCATCATCGACCTGTTTAACAGGCGGGCGGCGGAAATGCCGGAGCATACGGCGGTTATCTATAAAGACAAACGTTACACCTACGCCCAGGCGGATGAACTTTCCGACCGGGTGGCGGGCTATGTGCAGAAGCTGGGCATCGGCAGGGAGCAGGTTGTTTCCGTGCTGATTCCAAGGTGCGAATACATGCCCATCGCATCTCTTGGCATCATGAAAGCAGGGGCTGCCTACCAGCCGCTGGACCCGACTTATCCCGCCGAACGGCTGGCCTTCATGATGAAGGACGCCCAGGCGTCGCTGCTCATCGCCGATGAACAGCTGTTGGAGCTGGTGCCGGAATATGACGGGCCGGTGCTCCTTTTGAAGGATATCCCCACCCTGCCGCTTCCGGAAAAGGAAAGCCTTACCCCGCCGTCGCCGGAGGATCTGTATATCCTGCTTTACACCTCGGGAACCACCGGAACGCCCAAGGGCTGTATGCTGCTGCACAAAAATTTGCGCGCGTTCTGCCAGTGGTACTGGAATTACTACGATTTGAAAGAAGAAAACGTGGTGGCCGCTTACGCCAGCTACGGTTTTGACGCCTGCATGATGGATATGTACCCGGCCCTCACAAGGGGCGCGGCGGTATGCATTGTGCCGGAAGAGCTGCGTCTGGAGCTTACCAGTCTCAGCGATTATTTTGAACAGGAGAACGTGACCCACTCCTTTATGACTACCCAGGTGGGACGTCAGTTTGCCGAGGAGGGGAAAAACAAGTCCTTAAAGCATTTGTCCGTGGGCGGCGAAACACTGGTGCCTTTGCAGACAGAGGCTGCCTTTGAGCTGTACAATGCCTATGGCCCTACGGAATGTACCATCTTTACGACCATTTACCGGCTGGATAAAACCAGACGTTATTCCAACGTGCCCATCGGACGGCCCATGGATAATATGGAGCTGTACATCGTGGATAAGTACGGCAGAAGAGTGCCCACCGGGGCCACCGGCGAGCTGTGCGTAGCCGGCTACCAGGTGAGCCGCGGCTACCTCAACAGGCCGGAGCAGACGGAGAAGGTTTTCACGCCGAATCCATTCAGCAGCAAAGAAGGCTTTGAGCGGATCTACCACACCGGCGACATGGTGCGGTTCCTGGCGGACGGCAACCTGCAATTTGTGGGCAGACGGGACAGCCAGGTGAAGATCAGAGGTTTCCGTGTGGAGCTGACGGAGATCGAGCGGGTGATCCGTCAGTATCCGGGCGTTAAGGACGCCACGGTCATGGCCTTTGATGCTCCCGCCGGCGGAAAGGCTGTGGCAGCCTACGTGGTAGGAGATGAAAAAATAGATGTAAACGGGCTGAGCGCCTTTATTATGGAGGAAAAACCGCCATACATGGTACCGTCAGTGACCATGCAGATCGATCAAATCCCGCTGAACCAGAATATGAAGGTCAACAAGCGGGCGCTGCCGGATCCCAAACCACAGGCCGAAGCCGCAGTTTCCGATGATAACCGGCCCATGACTCTGCTGGAGACCGATTTAAAGGCTATTATCAGTCAAATCGTCGGCCACGAAGGCTTTTCTGTAAGCACAAACCTGATGAACGCAGGACTGACCTCCCTTTCCGCCATCAAGCTGGCGGCCGCTGTGCAGCGGGAATACGGAGTGGAGCTGGAAGTGAAAAAAATGATGAAGCAGTGCACCATTCTTTCCATAGAGGATGAGATCTATCTGGCGCTGCGGCAGAAGAGAAACGAAGAACCGGCGGAGGAAAAAGCGGTGGAGCTCAAAGAATGGTATCCGCTGACTCAGACCCAGCTGGGCGTTTACTATGATGCCATGAAGGATTCGGAGAGCACGGCCTACAACATTCCGGCCATGTTCAGCTTCCCGGCCTCCGTTACTGCGGCGCAGCTGAAAAAAGCCGCGGAAACGGTAATCGCGGCCCATCCGTATATCAATACCAGAATTCGGGTCCACGGGGAAGAATATGTGCAGATGCCCTACAAGGGCCAGCCGGAGGAGATTCCGCTGCTTTCCATGACAGAAGCGGAGCTTGCCAAGTACAAGGCGCAGTACGTCAAGCCTTTCGTCATTTTAGACGAGCCGCTGTACCGGCTGTCCATTGTGGAGACGGAAGCGCGTACCTGTCTGTTTGCGGATTTCCACCATATTATCTGTGACGGCGGTTCGCTGGATCTGTTCATGCACCAGCTGGCGGCTGTCCTGGGAGGGGAAATTCCGGAAAAGGAAACCTTCAGCTATTACGATTTTGCTGCCAGGGAAAAAGAGCAGGAGCACGGGGAGCATTATCTCCAGGGCGGAGAATTCTTCGCCAAGATGCTGGAAAACTGCCGGGGCGCAAGCGAGCTGGCTCCCGATCTTTCCGGTCAGGAGCAGAGCGGCAGGAAAGAAGAAAGCACAGCCCTGTGCGATGGCTTAAAGGTGGACGGTTTCTGCCGGGAGCACAGTGTGACACCGGCGCAGCTGTTCCTGGCCGCCGCGTTTTACACCTTGTCCAGATATCTCAGCAGCAAGGATATTTATCTGTGCACCATCAGTAACGGCAGGTCGGACCTGAAACTGCAAAACGCCATGGGTATGTTTGTCAAGACCCTGCCGCTGGCGGCCAATGTGGAAGGAAGCAAGACGGTGCTCCGACTGATTGAGGAGGCCAGCCAGGTGCTGGGAGACGCGGTTTCCTATGAAGAATACCCATTTACCAAAATTGCCGCTGACTATGATTTCGCGCCGCAGATCATGTACGCCTGTCAGCTGGGCGTGCTGGAACTTCCCATGGTTTCCGGGCAGCCGGTGGAGCTTGACAGCATGGAATCGGATCATCCGAAATTCAAACTGTCGATCCATATTGAGGAGAGAGACGGAAACCCGGCTGTGTGCCTGCAATACAACAATGCTCTCTACAGCAGGGAGCTGATGGACCAGCTGGCACTTTCCATGGCTGTGTGCGTGGAGCGCATGATGGAGGAACCGTCTGCGCTGCTGGGTCAGCTTTCGCTGGTGACCGAAGAGCAGCAGGCGCGGCTTGATAAGTTCCGCCAGGCCGGATCCTGTGAATTGGAGGAAAAGGTTCTCCATCGGGTCTTCGAAAAACAGGTTGCCCTTCATAAGGAAAAGACAGCCCTGATCGCGGCGGAAGGTTCGTATACCTATGAGCAATTGAACGCACAGATGAACCGGGTGGCAAACGGTCTTGCGGAGCATGGTTTCTCCAAGGGCGATACGGCAGCCATCCTTCTGGGTAGAACGGGAGCATTGATGATCGCCATGTACGGCGTGATGAAGGCCGGGGGAGCATACATCCCCTGCGACCCGGAATACCCGGCGGAGCGGATTCGTCAGATCACCGAAGACAGCCAGGCCGCTTTCGTCATAACCACGGCAGAACGCCTTGGCGATTTCGCGCCGGGCAGAGCCATTGATATTCAGGAGCTTTTAACCTGCGAAAACACAGACAATCCAAAGGTGGAAGTTAGCGAAAAGGATCTGGCTTACATGATCTACACCTCCGGTTCCACCGGAAAGCCGAAGGGCGTCATGCTGGAGCACGGCGGCATTGCCAACTATGTTTACGACCACGAGGCCAACCCCCATGTCCACGCCTGCGTGACCTGCGGAAGCGTGATGATGTCCATTACTACGGTTTCCTTTGATATGGCATTGAAGGAGACGGCTGTGGCCCTGTGCAACGGGCTGACCCTGGTGCTGGCCAATGAAGACGACGGCAACCACCCGGCCCACCTGGCGGCATTGATGGAAAAAACGGGGGCCGATATTTTCAACGCCACTCCGTCCAGAATGCTCCAGTACATGGAATCGCTGGAATTCTGCCAGGCCCTTGCCCGGTGCAAGGTGGTTATGTCCGGCGGGGAACAGTACAGCCTGAAACTGCTGGAAAAACTCAAAGAAGTGACCGATGCCCGCATTTTCAATACCTACGGGCCGACGGAGATCACGGTATCCTGCAATGCCAAGGAGCTGACCTGTGAAGATCGGATTACCATCGGCAGACCGCTGCTCAATTACACGGAATACGTGGTGGATAGCAACGGCAATCTGCTGCCTCCTGGCGTGGTGGGCGAGCTTTACATCGGCGGCATGGGTGTTGCCAGAGGGTATCACGATCTGCCGGAAATGACGGCTGAGCGGTTCGTGGAATTTAACGGTGAACGGATTTATAAGAGCGGCGATTACGCCAGATGGACCGATGAGGGCGATATCGTCATTTTGGGCAGAACCGACCATCAGGTAAAACTGAGGGGCCTGCGGATCGAGCTGGAAGAAATCGAAAACTGCATTGCCGAATATCCGCAGATGAAGGCAGTGGTGGTTGTGATTCGCAAGATCAACGAGACGGAGCATCTTTGCGCCTATTATACGGCGGGAGAAACGATTTCCGTGGAAGCGCTGAAAGAAGCCCTGGCGGAAAAACTGACCAAATACATGATTCCGACGGCCTACCGCCAGCTGGATGAGATGCCGATGACGCCAAACGGCAAGATCGACAGAAAGCAGCTGCCGGAGCCGGAGCTGGCCGCGGCGGCTGAGTATGTGAAGCCGACCACCAAGGCGGAGGAAGTGTTCTGTAAGATTTTCGCCGAAGTTCTGGAAATGGATCAGGTGGGAATCGACGACAGCTTCTTTGACCTGGGCGGAACCTCGCTGGTGGTAACCAGAGTTATTATCGCGGCTACGGAGGCGGGCTTTGATATCACCTATGGCGATGTCTTCTCCCATCCGACCCCGAGAAAACTGGCGGCGCTGTTCCAGGAAGAGTCCGGTCCGGTTTCGGAGCTTGCGGACCTGTCCCTCTACGACTATGCCAATATCGAAAACGTTCTGAAAGGAAACAACCTGGAAGCCTTCCAGGAGGGCGAAATGCAGCCTTTGGGCAACATCCTGCTGACCGGAGCTACCGGATTTTTGGGAATCCATATCCTGCGGGAATTCCTCTTGACCGAAGAGGGAAAAGCGCACTGCATTCTGCGGAAGGGACGTTACAACTCCGCGGAAGATCGGCTGAAATCCATGCTCTTCTATTACTTTGAGGATACCTTCGAGGAATTGATCGGCAAACGGCTGTTTATCACCGAAGGCGATGTGACCGGCACCGAGGCTTTTGATCGTTTGCAAGACTGTGAAATCAATACGGTAATCAACTGTGCGGCCAATGTAAAGCATTTCTCCAGCGGCACGGATATCGAGGACGTCAATGTGGGCGGCGCGCTCAACTGCATCGCTTACTGCAAGGAAACCGGCAGCCGTCTGGTTCATATTTCCACCACCAGCGTTTCCGGTTTCAGCGTTGGCGGAATGCCGCCGGAGGACACGGTGATGAGCGAAAACATGCTCTACTTCGGCCAGGCGCTGGATACCAAGTACGGCCACAGTAAATTCCTGGCTGAACGGGCGATTTTGGAAGAAGTTTCCCAGGGCCTCAGCGCCAAGATCATGCGGGTAGGAAACCTGTCCGCCCGCGATACGGACGGAGAGTTCCAGATGAACTTCTCCACCAACAGCTTTGTGGGCAGGCTGAAATCCTACGAGCTGATCGGCAGGTTCCCTTATACCATGATGGATTCGGCGGCGGAAATGGCTCCGATCGACAGCACGTCCCAGGCCATCCTGCAGCTGGCAAAAACGCCGAAAGCCTGCTGCCTCTTCCATCCGTACAACAACCACAGCATCTACATGGGCGACATCATTCATGAGATGAAACGCCACGGCATGGATATCGAGCTGGCGGAGGAGAAAGATTATCTGGCGGCGCTTGAAAAGGCCCAGAAGGACCCGCAGAAAGCGGAGGTGCTGTCCAGCATGATCGCTTATCAGAATATGGGCCACGGAAAGATAACCCTGCCGGTGAAAAAAGAGAACCATTACACTATGCAGGTGCTTTACCGGCTGCAATACAACTGGCCGACCACTTCTAAGGAGTATGTGGGACGCTTTGTGGAGGCGCTGGATGGTTTGGGATTTTTCTCCAATCTGTAATGCTTTGAAATTGTATCCGGCGGGCCGTGTTTGGGTCCGGCGGATACAAAAAAAGTCAATTTGGATTTTTTCGGGAGAGGCGCAGGCCGCCCGGACTTTGAACAGAAAAGGAAAACAAGGGAATGTTGAAAATTTATATCGCCGGAACGGAGCCGCTGATGGAAGATCGGTTGTTTTACCGGGCTCTTTCCGGCGTGCGACGGGAGCGGAAGGAAGCGGTTTTGCGATACCGCTTCCGTAAGGATCAGGCCCAGAGTCTGGCGGCGGAGCTGCTGCTGGAAAAGGCTCTGTCCGGGCAGGGCCTCTCCCTGAAGGAACTGGCCATCACCCAGGGCCCTTACGGAAAGCCGCTGCTGGCCGATTTGCCGCAGCTTTGCTTTAACATCAGCCATTCACAGCAGCGCGCCGTATGCGGAATCAGTGACGGTGAAATCGGCGTAGACGTAGAGAAAAGAGCGCGGATATCCGTCTCCGATCTGAGCCGCTATTTTACGGAAAACGAGCGGGCCTATCTGGGACGCTGGCAGGGAAAAGAAAAAGAGCGGGAATTTTATCGCCTCTGGACCCTGAAAGAAAGTTTTATGAAGGCGGTGGGAAAGGGTTTTGCCCTGCCCCTTCATGCCTTTGAAATCCGGATGGAACCGTCGCCTACAGTCCGGCAGAGCGAAGACGACCAGCTCTACCATTTCTGCGAGCCGGATATCGGACCGGATTACTGTTTGTCCGTCTGCTCCATAGGGGAGGAAACCCCGGAGGTGGAGCAGATCGACCTGCGGCAAGCAGTTAAATGAAAGCGGGCGGCCGGCAGGTCCGCCCAATCTGAGTGTTTTAAAAAAGTTATCGATAAACTAAGGAGGTCTATTTTGAAAATTGTAACCATTATTTTAGGTGTGCTGACCACACTGCTGGGTATTTTCTGTGTGTTTCGGCCGGGTGTGGCGGCCCTGAGTCTGGCCTGGCTGTTGGGAATCATACTGATTATTTCAGGACTGAATATCACCATTAATTATTTTGGCAAGAAAGAAGGCTCCGGCTGGGACGCTTTCTTCGGAATCCTTTCCATCATAGGAGGCATTGTGCTGCTCTGCAATTACTACGGCGCATTCTTCGCGGACACGGTCATCATTTATTTCATCATGGCATTTGTATTGGTTTCGGGCATTATTCGGGTCTGCGGCGCATGGAAGATGAAGCAAAAGAAACAGCCGTGGCTGGGGGGCATGATCTTCGGTATTCTCTCCATTTTGATAGCGGTTGTGGCCCTGTTCCATCCGCTGATGGGTGTGGCGCTGGTGGGCTACATGGTGGCCTTCACCATCATTACCCAGGGGATCAATACCCTTTCTCTGGGATTGTCTCTGAAAAAGTAAGGGGATTTATATAAGCGGCGGGCCAGAGGTTCATTTCTGGGTGCAGCTTTCCATATTTGGAATTTTTTATCCACTTTAAACAGAAAAAACGTCTTAGTGGATAAAAGTTATGGCCTGGAAGGGTCTGTTTTCGATCATTTCCTGTTAAATAGCCTGATTTTAAAAAATGAATCGCCCGGACCGTTGCAAAGTTATCCATATTCTTTTTAAAAGGAGCGAATATGGATAACTTTTATTATACGATATTCACCCTTACGGCAATGCCGATACAATCTGCTCAGAATAGTATACGAGCAGGATCAGGCATGATTGTGGTATAATAATCTGTAGTTTATGGAAGAGGCCTGTGAGCGATACGGAAAGCGGCCCCCACAGGGCTCATAGGTGAATGTTAAAGAAAGGGAAGCTACAGTATTTATGGTCAAAAAAATTGTTGCAAAAATCATTTTCATCGCAGGCGTTTTACTGCTTGCCGACGGACTGCTTTTAGCGGTAAAAACCAATGTCAATACAGGTACGATCCTGGTTCTTATGGCGGGAGCCGCATTGGCTGCGTATGGCATCTGGTACAAAAAAATAGAAAGGATAACGGCAAAGGGTTTCCCTCGAATCGTGAAATACGCGGTGCTGGCCGTTTTGCTGCTGCTCATATGTTTGATTGGATTTCTCGCTTGTCAGGGGCACAGCGATTCGGTGGCTTATAAAGAAGATGCCGTCATTGTGCTGGGCGCGGCGGTTCACGGCGATCAGGTTTCGCGCTCCCTTGCCCACAGGCTGGACAAAGCGGTAGAATACTCGGAAAAGAATCCAGGCGCGCTGATTGTCGTCAGCGGTGGCAAAGGCGCACAGGAAACGATCACCGAGGCAGCTGCCATGGAAGCCTATCTGGTTGACAAGGGCATCCCACAAGACAAAATCGTGAAGGAAGAAAAAGCCACCAGCACCTACGAAAATTTCAAGTTTTCCCGTGAGCTGCTGGACGGACGCTTTCAGGAAAGGGCGTATACGTGCGTGTATATAACTAATTATTTTCATGTTTACAGAGCCGGAAATATGGCCAAACTGACCGGGATAGAAGCTGCCGGATTGGGAGCCGATACGGATTGGTACTACCTTCCGTCAGCATACCTGCGTGAGTCGTTGGCTGTGGTAAAGCTCTGGGTGTTGGGGAATTGAGTTAAAAGCGGATGCAGTTGTTCTAGATCCGTGAATATGCGGCACCTGGAATTTATAGTAACGTAACATTTTTATTGCTATTTCCAACCCAATCGTGCTATAATAATGCTGTTCAATTAATAGCAGCGTGGGGGATTAGCTCAGCTGGGAGAGCGCCTGGTTCGCAATCAGGAGGTCAGGGGTTCGATCCCCCTATTCTCCACCACAAAAACCTTGCAATTTTAACGATTGCAGGGTTTTCTTTTTGCTGTTGACGCAAAAATGACGCCAACCTAATTCGGACCGGATTTCAGCTGCCAGCCTGCCTCCGGTCCCAAACTCAGCCTCAGACAGCCCACTTAAAATCAGCGGCGATTACCGCTCTTCGCTGGGCGCATAGGCGATCAGCACGATATTTTGATTCGTCTCTGACCGCAGCTTCCGCTGAAACTCATTGATCTCAGCAATCTTTTCTTCCGATAAATCCGCGACTTTAAAATTTCTATCCATAAATGCCACCTCCTCCAAAGGTAGTTTCCCAGAGAAAAAAGAAATTATACCGGAACGGATGGGTGGACTCAGTCCGGCCCGGTGCTGCAAGATGCGGTAACTTTTCGAAAAAAAGGGATTAGTTACCGGAACCGCTGGTCCTTTTTGATGAAAGATCCGAAAACACTTTGGCACATTGTAATGCGAAATCGGACAGACATTTTTTTCTGGAAGAACGAGGCCTTTTTTAACTGATGTGCGTATTTGTTCAACAACGGATTTATTTCAGCTTTCTTGTTGAGGTATTTCCAAGGTTTGCGGCCTCTGCTCCTGCTCAAAGACGCATATTGATCGAGTTTCTGTACATGTATGCTCCGCAACCTTGAAAAAAGGTCAACAAAAATCCGGTTTCCCGCTGCGTGTTGATAAAAATAGCAATTTGCCTTTTGGGCAGTCTTTCTTAGCATCTCAGACCCGAACCATTACGCCTGCTCAAAATGCCGCACTTAACTTTGTGACTGGCAGAAAGAAAAGAGGTCAGTGTACTTAAAAACGCGATATTTGCTACAGGCGAGAGAGGTGCTATAATAACAGCATGCAGGATTTGATTTATTGGGGCCGGTGCGGAGCCGGTCAATCGACAGGGGGATTTATGAAACTGATACATTTGTCCGATCTTCATCTTGGAAAGAGGGTTAACGGGTTTTCCATGATAGAAGATCAAACGTATATATTGGAAAAAATTTTGGAAACGATTGAAGATGAGCAGGCAGATGCGGTTCTCATCGCCGGGGATGTTTACGATAAAAGCGTTCCGTCCGCAGAGGCCGTTGGTCTATTCGATGACTTTCTGGTGCGATGCTCCCGCCAAAACCGCAGCGTGCTGGTTATCAGCGGAAATCACGACTCTCCGGAAAGGCTGGCCTTCGGCGCCCGGCTCATGACAGCTGGCGGCATCCATGTTTCCCCAGTTTACGACGGGCAGATCCGGCCGGTGACCTTTGAAGACGATTTTGGAAAAATAAACGTTTATCTTCTGCCTTTTCTCAAACCGGCCCACGTGAAAGCCGTTCTCACCGATGACGACGATAGAGAGGTCAGCACCTATAATGAGGCTCTGCGCACGGCGGTGAACAAGCTGTCCCTGGATTCGCAGGAGCGGAACATCCTGGTGACCCATCAATTTGTCACAGGTGCCAGCAGATGCGACTCCGAAGAGATTTCCGTAGGAGGGACCGATAACGTAGATGCAGGGATTTTTGCGGATTTTGATTATGTGGCTCTGGGTCATCTTCACAGCCCGCAGAATATCCGGCTTGCCCCCGAAGAAGAGCAGGACGGAGAGACGAAGCTGGCCCGCTACTGCGGAACCCCGCTGAAATACTCTTTTTCCGAGGTGTCTCACGAAAAATCTCTTACCATAGTGGAGATGAAGGAGAAAGGGGATGTTGTTCTGCGGACCGTACCGCTGATTCCAAAACGGGAAATGCGGGAAATCAGGGGCAGCTATATGGAAGTGACGACGAGGGATTTTTACCAGTCCGGCGGGCGGGAAGACTACCTGCACATAACCTTAACGGACGAAGAGGATGTTTTCGACGCTATCGGAAAACTGAGGGCAGTTTACCCCAATATCATGAAGCTGGATTACGATAACAGCCGCACCCGTGCTCAGGGAGCGGACTTGACCACTGTCACCGAAACAAAGCAGCCCTCCGAGCTGTTTGCGGATTTTTTCCGGATGCAGAACGGACGGGACATGTCGCAAAAGCAGGAAAATTTGGTGCGGAATTTGATAAAAGAAATATGGGAGGATGAGAAATGAGACCGATCAAACTGACTATGAGCGCTTTCGGTCCATATGCGGGCGAGACGGTGATAGAAATGGACAGGCTGGGAACCCAGGGGCTGTACCTGATTACAGGGGACACCGGCGCCGGAAAGACGACCATCTTTGACGCAGTCACTTATGCCCTTTTTGGAGCAGCCAGCGGAACTGTGCGGGAAACCAGCATGTTCCGCAGCAAATATGCTGATCCGGCCGTGCCCACCTTTGTAGAACTGGTCTTTTGCTATGACCGTGAAGAATATACGGTGCGACGCAGTCCGGAATATTTGAGGCCGGCCAAGAAAGGAAGCGGAACCGCCGTTCAAAAAGCGGAGGCGCAGCTAAACTATCCTGACGGCAGAGTGATAACCAAGACCAGAGACGTGACTGAGGCGGTGAGAGAAATTCTGGGTATTGACCGTGACCAGTTTACCCAGATCGCCATGATCGCACAAGGCGACTTTCTAAAACTTTTGCTGGCGCCCACGGAGGAACGGAAAAAGATTTTCCGCCAGATTTTCCTCACCCAAAATTACGAAGTGCTTCAGAGCAAGCTGAAGGCAGAAGCCTTGGCGCAGGAGAGACAATATAAAAAGGTAGAAGCCAGCCTGGAGCAATATGTGAACGGGATTCAGTGCGCGGAAGAAAATCCTTATTTCAGCCATTGGCAACAGGCAAGGGAGGGGGAACCCGCAGCCGGAGATATGCTGGAGCTGATTGAAAAAATTATCAGGCAGGACAGCCAGCAGAATGAGCAAAAGACTGAACAGCTGCAGCAGCTGGATCAGAGGCTGCGCTCACTGGATCTTGAAATCGAAAAGGCAAAGGAGGCGCAAAAAGCTGCCGCCGATTTAAAGGCTGCCCAAATCTCCATGGAAAGGGAACAGCAGGAGCAGAAAAGAAAAAAGGAAATCCTGGACCGGGAGTCTGGCACGGCGGCGGAACGGGAGGAACTGACACAGCAGATCGCAAAAGAAAAAAACCGTTTGCCTGAGTATGATGAGCTGGAAGAAAAGAGCAGCCGCATAAAAAGGCTTCTCGGGGAAACCGATCGAAAAGAGCGCAGGAAAAAAGAACGGGAGCTTTCCATTGAAGCCGTGGACAGGGATATCCGGCAGCAGAGAGAAGCGCTGGAAACTCTGAAGGACATCGGTATAGAGAAAGAAAAAACAGATCAGGAGATAAAAGAAAACCTCAGAATGGCAGATCAGCTGGAGCAGCTTAGCCGGAAGAAGAAACAGTATGAGAAAACAATGGCGCTTTGGGAAAAGGCTGCTCTTGCCTATCAGGGAGCTAAGGCGCAGGCGGATCTCATGCAAATGGAATATGCAGGAAAAAACCAGGCGTTTCTTGATGAGCAGGCCGGAATTTTGGCGCAGGAGCTGAAAGAAGGCGAACCGTGTCCGGTTTGCGGTTCCCTTTCCCATCCGCAGCCTGCCAGGCTTACACAGAGCGCTCCCAGTGAAGAGGAAGTGGAGCAGGCCCGCCTGAAGAAAGAAAAGGCTCAGGAGGAGATGGGCAAAGCCAGCGCTGCTGCCGGTGAAATCAAGGGAACGGCAGAGGCGCAGAGAGCAGAGGTGGATCAGCAGGCGAAACAGCTTTTTAAAGACTGCACCTTTGACCAGCTTTCCCGGAGCATAGAAGAAGAACGGGAAACATTGAATCAGCAGCGCCTGGAGCTGAGCAGGACGGTGGAGCAGCAGCAGAAGCTGGCGAACAAGAAGGTGGAGCTGGAACAGGAGCTGCCGCTTTTAGAGAAAAAATCTCAGGAAGAAAAAGAGGGACTGAACCTGGATTTGCGGGAATTGGCAGAGCTGGAAAGTGAGATCAGAAGCCTGCGGGAACAGGAGCACAGCCTCAGTGAAAAACTGGATTTTTCCACGAAAGAAGATGCGGAAAAGCATCTGAAAGCATTGACCAATAAACGATCGACCCTTGAAAAGAACTTCGAAAGAGCGGAAAAAGAATGGCTGGCCGGCAAGGAAAAGCTTACGGCGCTTGAGGCGACTGTCCGTACTTTAAATGAACGGGGCGGCCATTTTGAAGAGATGGAGCCGGATAAGGCGAGCGAAGAAAAAAGCCGCCTGGAAGGGGAAAAGAACCGGCTTACCCAGGAACTGAGACAGATCCGTTCACGGCTGGATCGGAATCAGGACTCCTTCTCCCATATCCGCGAGAAAGAGCAGGAGCTTAAATCCGCGCAGGAACAATGGGGCTGGATGAAAGCCTTGTCGGATACCGCGGGCGGGGCGATTACCGGAAAAGAAAAAATCATGCTGGAAACCTATGTACAGATGACTTACTTTGACCGGATCATCGCCAGAGCCAACACCAGATTCATGATTATGTCCGACGGCCAGTATGAGCTGAAACGCCGGTGTGAAGCGGAGAACAACCGCAGTCAGAGTGGGCTTGAGCTGGATGTAATCGACCACTACAACGGTACCGAAAGAAGCGTCAAGACGCTTTCCGGCGGCGAATCCTTTAAAGCCTCCCTTGCGCTGGCGCTGGGGCTTTCCGATGAGATTCAGTCCTCTGCCGGCGGGGTAAAGCTGGATACCATGTTCGTGGATGAAGGCTTTGGCTCACTGGATGAAGAATCCCTGCGGCAGGCGATCCAGGCACTGGCGGATCTTACGGAAGGAAACCGTCTGGTGGGGATCATTTCTCACGTGTCGGAGCTGAAAGAAAAGATTGACCGCCAGATCATCGTGAAGAAAGATAAATTCGGCGGGAGCAGGGCTGTGATTACTGTCTGAGCTTTGCCGGCCCGGTGTCCGAAAGCAGGCGGCTGTTCATTCTACGGTAGGCCAGCATGCAGAGAAGCAGTGTCAGGGTATCCGAAAGAGGCTGGGAAAACATCAACCCCCGGAGTGAAAACAGCGCATCCGCCCCCAGAGCCGCCGCCGGGAAAAAGATACCCAGCCGGCAGACGGTGAGCAGCAGGGCCTGCTTCCATAGCCCTACCGCCTGGAAGATCGCATTGTACATCTGGAACAGGCACATACCGAAGGAGCAGAGCATCCAGCAGCGCATAAATACAGCAGTCACCCTGGCAGTAGACGCCTGGTCGATAAAGACGCGGGCAAGAGCGGGGGCGGAGAGCTCGATAGCTGCGAAGAAAGCAATCGTGAAGATGAAAAGTGTGCGCAGGGCAAAACGGTTGGTCTCCCGAACCCGGGAAAGGCTTCCCTGTGAATAATTGTAGCCGATCAGAGGCAGGATCCCCTGAGCCATGCCCTGGCTGATATGGATGGTAGCTGTGGTGATCTTCTGGGTGATTCCGTAGGCGGCTATCGCCTGATTGGAATAGGCTGAGGTCAGGCCGGACATTAAGGCGTTATCCAGATTGACCAGAAAGGTATTGAGGCCCGAAGGGAGCCCCACCGATACGATGCTCAGCAGAATCCCTTCGCCCAGGGTGAATTTCCTCGGATCCAGCGACAAGGCCGTATGAAAGCGAATTCGTGTAAAGATAAAAAACAAAAAAAGCATGGATGCAGTGTTAGCAAGCATGGTTGCCATTCCCGCACCGGACACACCTAAGTGAAAACAGAAAATAAAGAGCGGGTCCAGGACTATATTCAGCACTCCGCCCAGCGTCATTCCCAGGCTGGCCGATTTGGTCCGTCCTTCGGAACGAAGCAGATGCCCCAGCAGAAGGGACAGCTCAGCAGGAAGCCCGCCGAATAAAACGACCCAGATAAGATATTCCCGGGTATAGGTGTATGTATCCTCTCCGGCACCCAGGAGAAAGAGGATGTCTTTCATAAAACAGACGAGAATCAGCACCATCAGCCCGGATGACAGGACTGCGCCCCAGAAGGCGCAGGAAGAAGCCTTTGCCGCCCGCTCTCCATTGTGGGAACCCAGGCTGCGGGAGATGACACTGGCCGCTCCGATACCAAATACATTGGCCAGCGCCGTCAGCATATTAAAGACAGGAAAAGAAATCGCCAGCGCGGCCACCTGATTCGGATCGCCGAGCCTGCCCACAAAAAAAGAATCCGCCAGGCTGTAAACAATAATGATTACCTGACTGAGAACAGTGGGAACGGCAAGGGTGATAAAAGCTTTCCTTACAGGCTGTTTTTCAAAAAGCTCCCGGTTGATATTTTCTTTGTTTGACAATGGATCATCCCCTTTACAGAATAGTATATGAAACGGCCCTCTGATTTGGGAAAGGATGTGAGTCGTGATTCTATTTTTTAATGGACAAGCATAGAGGCTGCCAGTATAATATGTGTATAGTGCATATAGGAATCGGTGAACAGAATGAAGAAAATGAAGCCGCAGCAAAAAATGATGATCGCGATGATTCTCGTCTCCTTTGCCGGAGTCGGGATTTTTTCTTTCTATACCATTAAAAACCTGCAGGGAAATGCCCGGATTGTAAATTATTCAGGCATTGTTCGGGGTGCCACGCAAAAGCTTGTAAAGGAAGAATTGTACGGAAAATCCGATGACCCGCTGCTCCAGCGGATAGATGGAATTCTTTACGATTTGGAGCACGGCCAGGGAGAAAACCAGCTGGAGAAAGTGACGGACGCGGACTACTGCGCGCTGCTGGACCAGGTCCAGGCTTCCTGGAACGATCTGAAAGGCGAAATTGCGAAAGTGAGGAAAGGTGCCGATCAGGAGAAGCTGTTTACGCAAAGTGAGACATTTTTTACCTTGGCTGACAGGCTGGTTTCCGCTGCGGAGGTGTATTCGGAAAAACAGGCAAACCGCGCAAAGGGATGGCTGATTAGTCTCTATCTGATCTTGATTATTTCTGCAGGAGCAACGGCAGTTTATGGAGCACGGCAGAAAAAAATGCGGGAGGCGCTGTTGCAGGCAGAGGCCGCAAGTCGGGAAAAAGGCCGGTTTCTTTCCAGAATGTCCCATGAAATTCGAACGCCCATGAACGGTATCATCGGGATGACACAGATCGCAAGGGAAAGTCTGCCCGATATAAAAAAGGTGGATAAGTGTCTGGCGCAGATTGATAAAATATCGAAATTCCTTTTGGAGCTAATCAACGACATTCTGGATATGTCGCGGATCGAAAGCGGGAAGATCTTCCTGAGTAACAAAGCATTTCATCTTTATGAAATGCTGGATGAACTGCGGGATATGTTCGGTGCGCAGGCGGCAGAAAAGCAGATCGATTTGCTGATTTCCAGAGAGGGGCTCAGCAGGGAGGCGGAACTGGTATCGGCTGATGAGCTGCATATCCGACAAATTCTTATCAATCTGCTGTCCAATGCGATAAAGTTTACCCCTGAGAAAGGAAAGATAAGCTTATATGCCGAAAGTATAGAAGGGGAAGGCGAACCTATTATACGATTTACCGTATCGGATACGGGGATCGGCATGACAGAAGAATTTATGGGCAGAATGTTCGAACCCTTCGAACAGGAGGAGTCTACTTCGATTGCCCATAAGGGGACGGGGCTGGGGCTTGCGATTACCTTCCGGCTGGTGGAACTTATGGGCGGAGTTCTGTCAGTAAAAAGCCAGCCCAATGAAGGTACTGTCTTTACCATTGACCTTCCGCTGGATCAGGCGCGGGCGGAGGCCGCTGCGGAAAGAGAGCCTGATTTGGATATGCCGTCGCAGGCGGATATGGAACTGCTGGGGAGGGCAAATATTCTTTTCGCCGAAGACAATGAGATCAATGCGGAGATTATCGAATACCTGCTGAAAAAAACGGGAGCACGAATGCGTCACGCATGGGACGGTGAAGAGGTTGTCGCGGAATTTTGCAGGGAAGAGCCAGGGACCTTTGACTTGATTCTGATGGACATACAAATGCCGAAGCTGAACGGCCTTGAAGCTACGGAGGAAATCCGAAACAGCGGACATGGAAATGCGGCAACGATTCCAATTATTGCATTGACTGCCAATGCGTTCAGCGAGGATGCGCATGCCGCTATGGAAAAGGGAATGAACGGCTACCTTGCCAAACCGATCAAAAGCGATGAGCTGTATGGTGCCATTGCGGCTCAGCTGAGAAAAAATAACCCGTAGGTGGCTTAGTTTCTTTGCATCCACTGAGCCGTCATGGCCAGGACGAAGGCATCCTTGAGAACTCGGGGATCACGCCCTGTCTTTCTTACGATTTTATTGATCTTGTACTGGACCGTGTTCTTGTGGACGAACAGTTCTTTAGCAATGGCATTGACCGAACCGTTGCAGCGGATGTAAACCTCCATAAAGTCAGCAAACTCCTGCCGCTCCTGCCGGGTCAGCTGTGAGAGAAGCTGGCGGCTCAGCAATTCTTTATATTCCGCGTCTACATCGTTTAAAATGAGCTCGGCGACGGAATCTTCGTAGAAAAAACATCCTTTCTTCCCACGCTTTAACGCCATCAGCTTCTGCGCCTGACGATAAGAGTGACGGACTCCGGTATAATCCTTCTGCATGCCGCCTATGGCGCACAGAAATTCATCCGCCCCGGAGTTGCGGGCCGCTTTTTTTATGAAGGCTTCCGCCTGATCTGCCGAAGAGACGGCACAAATCACAATCCCTGTTTCTCCGTTTCGGGCATGAAGAAAGCTTCTTTCTTTCAGATCCTCCGCATCTTCCAGTACGGACGCCGGCGTCACCAGACAGACCGCGTAGCTTGATTCAATGGGAAGCCCATACTCTGCCAGAGATTCTTTAAAGTCGGGCGAAAAGGCAAAGGGCTGCGTATTGATCCATTCATTGACGAAGATGAGGCGGACCTGTTCCTGCTGGCTTTTCTTCTGGTAGGAAAAAAGGTCCATCAGAAGGATTTCCGTCATTTTTTTCAGTACCTTGCCGTATTTCATCACTTCCGACACTTCCCCTGTGATTCCGATTACGCCGATGATCCTGTCGTTGAGGAATATGGGCAGATTAATTCCCCTGCGGCAGCCCTGATACTGGCCGTCCTCATATACTGCCAGCTCCCGCAGGCCATGGCGAATGATCCGGAACGCGCCTTCATGAAACATTCCCACCCGGTCCGGGTTGGTGCTGGCTAAAATAGCCCCCTTTTCATCCATGATATTGATGTCGTAATCCAGGATCATGCTGATCTCCTGGATAATCTTTGCGGCAGTATCTTTGCGCAGATACATAAAAGCCCCTCCTTTATTTGGCACATATGACAAGAATAGGCGAGAGAGTTGGGAGCAACTCCCATACGTCGTTGTCTTTTAGGACATTATACTATAAACAAATGAAAAAAAGTGTAACCTTTTCCGTCTGAAACGTATTAACTTTACGAAACGTTTCAAATAGAAAACGAAGGAGTGTGTATTGTTATGGACGAAAATAGAAATCTGGAAGTTGAGAAAACGTCGGAACCCGGTAAGGCGACGGATCAAAAGTTTTCTTTGCTGGCCAGGAAGGTGAGGCGCCGCAGGATTGTGGGGACTGTCCTGCTGGTATTCGTTGTGATTTTGGCTACCGTGTGTATTGTAAACTATAAAGCTGCGGTCACCAGTCAGGTTCCGCCGATTGTCCTGGGCAGGGGCGGGGTGGATAATGGGCAGACAGACACGACTGTCTACTATTCTCTGGGATTCAAGCAGGTGGTATACGAGTCCGAATACGGGAGAAATTATAGTATGCGGCTGTGGCCTTGGGAGAAAGTGGAGGAGAACCCGCCTGTCCTGACAGCGGAGCAGTACCGGCAGATGACGGAGCAGCTGGAAAAACGCAATAAGGACAAAGCTGATTATAGCAAGTATTTTAATGTTTTTAAGACCTTTGACGCATCGATTCTGGATGTGGAGCAGGATAAAAATCAGTATAGGATTTATCTGAAAGGTGCGGCTTACCAGTTTTTCGAATACAGGGGAAATGTATACGAGAACGTGGACGGCGCTCCGGAATCGAGATATAAAGGGTTTGAACAGCAGCCCATGATTGTGACCGCAGTCTGGGATGGAAAAACTTTTAAAATTCAGGACGTAAAGGACTATGAGCTGGGAGATGGCGGAAGCAGGTCAATTTATGAAAGCTTTCCAAAGCCCGTGGCCGTGCGGCTCAACACCTGGATTGAAGGACAGACGGACTGGGGACAGAAAGCCGTAGAACGGAGCAGACTGAAAGCCGCCGCCCACTTTGGCAAACCGCTGGCCGACGGCACGTATCTTTTCTTCAATGAGGAAACTTCGGAGCTGGAGCTCTATCAGGAAGTGCCCGATTGCTGGGATCCCAGCGGCGAGACGGGGCCGCAGGATAACGATGTGCTGATCGAAAAGAAGCCGATGAAGGAGCTAAAGGAGCAGGTATGAAGGAGTTCGGTGCTATATATAAGGAGTATTACCATGCTCTCTTTGCCTTTCTTCTCAGACTTTCTGGCGGAGATCGCCTTCTTGCCGAAGAATTGACCCAGGAAGCCTTTTACCAGGCCTTCATCTCCATCCATCGGTACAACGGGAAATGCCAGTTTTTTACCTGGCTCTGTCAGATTGCAAAGAATAGCTATTTTAAATATCTGCAGAAGCATAAAGATGTTTCGGTGGACTTTGGCAGGCTGGAAGAAGAATTGCTCTGCGATGGCGGCGAAGATCCGGGAGTGATCTGTGAAACAAAACTGATGAAAGGGGAACTGCGCAGGGCAATCGGCGGTCTGAAGAAAAAGCAAAAAGACGTGTTGATTCTGCGGGTTTATTTCGAGCTTTCTTTTCGAGAAATTGGAAAATCGCTGGGCATCAGTGAAACTGCTGCAAAGGTAAATTATCATCGGGGAAAAGAGGTGCTTCGCAAGGAGCTTTCGCACGATTGAAAAAGTTTGTTCTTTCCCCTTGACTCTCACATCATGTCAGGCAGTATTCTTTAGTTGAGCTCAAAAAACGCATATGCGAGGTAGAACAAATGTTAAAAATAGGTAATTTTTCAAAGCTGGCGAGAATCAGTATCCGTATGCTTCGCCATTACGACGAGATCGGACTCCTCAAGCCTGAAAAAATTGATTCCGTTTCCGGATATCGCTACTACAGCGAGGCTCAGCTTCCGCTGGCAGGTCGGATAAGCGCCCTGAAGATGATGGGGTTCAGCCTGTCTATGGTTTCGGAAATTTTGCAGAGCTACGAGGAACCGGAGACCTTAAAGGAGTTTCTGGTACTGAAAAAGGAAGAGCTTCAGGAACAGGCTGACGAACTGAATCAGCGGCTGCTGCTCCTCGACAACACGATCCAGCTGCTACGAAAGGACGATGAAATGATGAAATATGATGTGACTTTAAAAACCATGCCCCAGCGCTATGTAGCCAGTGTGCGCCAGGTTATTCCCGCATACGACCAGGAAGGGGTTCTCTGGGAACTGCTGTATAAAGAAACCGTAGGTATGAATCTGCAGCAGGGTGATCCCTGTTATGGTCTGGCGCTGTTTTACGATGAAGGGCACAAGGATCAGGACGTGGATGTTGAAATCCAGATTGCAGTGAAGGGAAGCTATGAGGATACCGAGCATGTGAAGTTTAAAACCATGCCTCAATGCCAAATCGCCTCCGCCACCTACAAGGGCAGCTACGAAAAGCTGACGGAAGTCAATCTGGCAGTGGCCAATTGGGTCAGGGACAATGGCTATGAATTCGATGGAACCTCCTTTTGCATCTACCATGTTAGGCCGTCAGAGACGCAGAACCCAGAAGAGCTGGTGACAGAAGTCTGCTTCCCGGTGAAAAAGAAATAAAATGCCTGAATGGATGTTTTCCCCGGCGGCACATTGTGCCGCCGGGTTTTGCAATACTTTTGCGATATTCTGGCAATGTTCCCGCAATGTTCTCGCAAGATACCTGGCGATCTGCCCGGAACAGGAGGCCACTGCTTCTTTGGAGCTTTTTGAAAAAAATATGGGTAAAGCGGACGAAAGCAATGGGTTTGCAGCATTTAAAGCTTCAGATTCCATCCAATTTTGCTTTTTCGCATGCTGCGGTAGAGAGAAACGTTGAAAAAACATCTGCTTTGCATATTTCTTTATAGCGAAAGCGCCGGAAACGCTTTAATAAATTATAGTAGAAAAGTAGATGCCGTTTTGCAACAGCTTTTCTGAACCGTTATAACCTGCTTGCTTGTGGGGTAAGACGTATATGCGGCCTGTATCATGTGTGTTATATGAATTATGAGGTTCTTTCAGACAGCGAGCGATGGATTGCAGCCTTGCGACCAAATCTCGGTTTTGCTTACAAATCCCGCAGCCATCAGCAGGAAAAGAGCCTCTTGGTCGCAAAATGTCCGGCCGCAGCCGTAAATGCCGCAAAGAAATCCCCTGAAGACACCCGGATTCAAGTGCTTTCAGGGGGAACCAGCTGTGTTATTTATTTGAGAAGACGCAGAAAAGCAGGCAGAAATATGTATACTGCTTTTGGTCGGTTTTTAGATAAAGCGGCTTCCAGAGTTTGAGCTTATAATGCCTCAATCTCCTCAAGGCTCAGTTTTGTGACTTTCGAAATTTCTTCCGGGGACATTCCCAGTTTCTTTAATTCAGCAGCCATCGTTTTTCGTTCCTCTTCCCGGCCAGCCCGGCGTCCTTCCTGCAATCCATGCTCCCGTCCTTCCTGTAGGCCTTCCTGTAGCCCTTCTTCCCTGGCCTCCTGCAGCTCCAGCATCCGTTCCTCATATGCGTTCATGTATTTCACTCCAATCTCCTCGCTGGATCGGATTTTTTCGATTTTTTCCTGCATTTTTAGAATGCGGTCGCTGGAAGAATGCTCCGCCACCTCCTTCGAGGTATCCTCCATGTATCGCAGCAGAGCGATCAGTTCCTCGCTGACGCCCGCAGAGTTTGTTCCTCTGGTGTTGAGCAGAATCCTGGTGGCCCCATCCTCCAATTCCAGTCCGGGGACTTCCCTGCAGGCCATACGGAAGGTGTAGCGGTACAAGCCAAGGCCAAACAGATCAAAGGGCATGATCATGATGATATACACATCGTTCAACCGGTTATATTCCAGGACTCCGGACTCTAACAGCTTGCTGTCGATGAGTCCGTTATAGAGACGAGTCCGCTTGGGGAGGTTGTGCGTATTCTTTTTCTGCACCTCCGTATCGTAGATCGCCTCATTCTCATCCATGGCCCACACATCCAGCCGGACCTGGCGGCCCCAGACCGTCTTCCGCTCTTCTTTCTCCGTCTGCGGCAAGTGCTTCAGCACCACGTCTCTGCCTAGAATAATCTCCAGTATATCCTGCAAAATCTCCGGGTCTTCCACGGCTTCGGCAAACAAAAATCGATCCAGTAAATTCAAATCCTTCAGTTCTTTCTTTTTTCCCAATCTCTTACTCCTTTTAGTATAGCATTTTACTTCTTGAAGGCAAGGAAATCTTCCTCAACATGCAGGAAAACTGCAGCAAGAATAAATATCCATTTATTTACATGTAATATTTTACCAATCGCCTGCAATCATGTCAAGTCATTAAAAAAATTTCAGACAAATTCAAAAAAACTTATGACAGCTCGCTTGACAAAAAATAATAATGTGATATTATTTTGATATCAAATAAATATTAATGCAATAAAAGGATGATAAACGGAGGAAAGAAAAATGCTGTTGCTGAACATCAACTACGTACCGGGTAAAGAGATCGATGCCCTGGGAATTGTCAAAGGGAACGTTGTCCAATCTAAGCACATCGGAAAGGATATCATGGCCGGACTGAAAAATGTCGTGGGCGGCGAACTGCACGGCTACACCGAGATGCTCAACGAAGCCCGGGCCATCGCCACGCAGCGAATGGTCGAAGAAGCCGAGGCCTTGGGAGCGGACGCAGTGATCCGCATCGAATACGCTACATCGGCCATCATGGACGGGACCGCGGAGGTCATCGCCTATGGAACCGCAGTCAAATACAAATAACGTCATGCTGGATTGCCTGAGAGCCGGAGAACAAAAATGTGGAGGGCAAGAATGCCTGCCGTATTTCAGGAATAAAAGGAGGAAGGTAAAATGAAGAATGAGTATGTAAACACAGAAATTGAAGAAAAAGTGTTAAAGCCGCTGAACGGCATGGCGATGCTGCTGGTTCTGATTCTGGTGCTGCTGGCTTCTGTGGCAGCAATGGTTTTTGGAATCATGCAGGAGATGGCTGTTTTGATTACAGTGTCGGTTATCGTTTTCTGCATAATCTGCGTGCTTTTCGCAGGGCTGAAAGTCATCAACCCCAACGAAGCGCTGGTGCTGACTCTGTTTGGTAAATATTACGGGACCATCAAGAGCCATGGATTCTTTTTCGTCAATCCCTTTACTACCGGAAGAAATCCAGTAGCGGAAAAACAGGGAGCGCCTGAGGGATTTCTCGAAGAATTGAACGAAAGTAACAAAAAGAACGGTAAAGGCAAAAAACAGCCGGTGAGCAAAAAGGTTTCCACCAAAGTCCTGACCTTCAACAACGGCACCCAGAAGGTAAACGACGCCATGGGTAATCCGATTATTATCGGGGCCATCGTTGTCTGGAAAGTAGTAAACCCGACCAAGGCCGTCTTCAATGTAGATGACTATTTCCAGTACCTGTCCACCCAGTGCGATTCCACAATCCGGAATATAGCCAGACTTTACCCTTACGATAATATGGAGGATACGGATACGGATGAAAAGACCCTGCGGGGCAGCAGCCAGGAAATTGCCGAAACCATGAAAGGCAAGCTGCAGCAGCGGGTTGAAGATGCGGGGCTTGAAGTTCTGGAAGTGAGAATCACCCATTTGTCCTATGCGGAAGAAATCGCAGCCGCTATGCTGCAAAGACAGCAGGCCTCCGCCATCATCGCAGCCAGACAGAAGATCGTTACCGGTGCTGTGGGCATGGTAAAATCGGCGCTGGACCAGTTGGGCGAAGAGGATATCGTCGTTCTGGATGAAGAGCGAAAAGCCGCCATGGTCAGCAATCTATTAGTCGTGCTCTGCGGAAACAAAGAAGCCCAGCCCATTGTCAACAGCGGAACCATCTATTAAACGGGGGACAGGACCATGAGTGAAAATCTGGACCTGAAAGAACAGCAGCTGCAGAAAAAACTTGCGAAGCTGGAAGCGCTGGAAAAGGAAATAAAAGACCGGGAGAAAAAACTCAAAGAGTCAGAGAAAAAGAAGAAGCAGATCCTGCTTCGCATCGCGCCGTCTCTGTGGGATGAAATCGCCAAATGGGCGGAAGAGGACTTTCGCTCCATCAACGGGCAGATCGAGTACCTCCTGGCAGAGTGTGTAAAGAAACGTAAAAAATAGACGGATAAAAAGCAGATTCCGGCGGGAGCGAGAAAAACGCTGCGAAATCTGCTTTTTTCGTGTTTATTTTCCGGGAAGAAATGATATACTGAACATATCTGCGGTAAAAGGGGGATATCATGATTTTACAGGAAATTCTAAAAGGTGAATCCAAAAACCTGGAATTCAAAAGAGAACTGCCGAAAAAAAGTGTTTCGGATCATGGATGATATCGCCAATTCTGTTTCAGATAGCTGCTTCCCTCAGATTATACCTAATATAACCTTCCAAACGGTTAATAATAAATGTATTGTAATCGTTGAAGTTTACCCCGGATTCAGCAGACCCTATTATTTAAAGAGCGAAGGCAAGGTACAGGGTACTTACGTGCGCGTAGGAGGGACAACAAGACCTGCGGATGCTATGAAGATAAAGGAACTGGAGCTGGAAGGCATGAATCTTTCCTGGGACGAGCAGATTTGTATCGGATATCCGGTGGAGGCCGAGACAGTTAAAAAGCTCTGTGACGACATTACAAAATACATGTTGGAGGCAGCAGTTTCTGAGGAAGAAAAGCGGATGGTAAAGCCTGTAACAGAACAGCAATTGCTCAACTGGAAAATCCTTAAAAAAACAGAATCCCAATTGGCCGCTACCAATGCATTTGTATTAATGACAGGGGAACATTTTCCTTTTGCGAAAATTCAATGTGCGCTGTTTAAAGGGACAGACAGAGATATCTTTATTGATAAGAAAGAATATGGGGGTCCGCTTTATAAGCAAATTGAAAGCGCTTATCAGTTTGTTCTGAGACATATTGATCTGAGTGCGGAAATAGAGGGTATCGTGAGGAAAGATGCCTATGAACTTCCAATCGGGGCAATCCGGGAAATGATTGTAAATGCAGTGTGCCACAGGAATTATTTGGACAACGCCTGTGTGCAGGTGGCTATTTATGACGATCGACTTGAAGTGACTTCGCCGGGCATGCTATATGGCGGGCTGACTTTAGAGGAGGCCATGAGCGGCAGATCGAAGATTCGAAACAGGGGTGTAGCGGAAGTGCTGAGCCGTATGGAAATCATTGAAGAGTGGGGGACCGGCATACGCAGAATTGTGAAACGGGCTGCAGAATACAGTCTTCCGGAGCCGGAGTTTCTGGAAATTGGGGACTCCTTTCGTGTAAACCTGTATCGGTATACTAGTGAAAAGCCGATAAAAGCCGATAAAAAGCCGATAAAACTGGAGCGTGAGCGAATGATCCTGCAGTATATCGAAGAGCACGAGAGCATCACAAACAAAGAGGCCAGAGAGCTTTTAGGCCTTGCGGAGTCCACAACAAAACGGATATTAAAGGACCTGGTAAAACAAGGCGTTCTTTGCGAGCAGGGCGAACGCAAACTACGTAAATATTATTTAGCATAGATAAGGAGTGAATAAAATGTACAAGAAAAACGCATGGGAAAAATACACAGAGGAGCAGAAACAGCAGGTATTTGCCTTTAACGACAGGTACAAGGAGTTTCTCACCAAAGGAAAGACGGAGCGGGCCTGCGTGAAAGAGGCGGTGCGCCTGGCAGAAGAGAAACAGTTTGTAAACTTAAAGGACATCATCCGGGAGGGCCGGAGTCTGAAAGCCGGGGACAAGGTTTACGCTCTCAACAGAGGTAAGAACATCGCTCTGTTTGTGATTGGAGAAAAACCGCTGGAAGAAGGCATGCGCATTCTCGGCGCACACGTGGATTCGCCGCGGTTGGATTTGAAACAAAACCCTCTCTATGAGAGCGAGGGCTTTGCGCTGCTGGATACCCACTACTACGGCGGCATTAAAAAATATCAGTGGGTTACGATTCCCCTTTCCCTGCACGGAGTTGTGGTGAAGAAAGATGGAACCAAGATTGATCTGGTTATCGGTGAGGATGAAAACGATCCGGTTTTCGGTGTCAGCGATCTTTTGATCCACTTGTCCCAGGAACAGCTTAAGAGCACTGCCGACAAGGTGATCGAGGGTGAAAACCTGGATGTGACAGTGGGCAATATCCCCCTCAAGGATGAAGAAAAAGATGCGGTAAAGGCCAACATTCTTCGCATCCTGAGGGAGGCTTACGATATTGAAGAGGAAGACTTCCTCAGCGCAGAAATCGAAGTGGTGCCCAGCGGAAAGGCGAGGGACTGCGGCCTGGACCGCAGCATGGTCATGGGCTATGGCCACGACGACCGGGTGTGCGCTTACACTTCCCTGGCGGCGATTCTGGATGTGGAAACCTGCCAGTATACCAACTGCTGTTTCCTGGTAGATAAAGAAGAAATTGGAAGCATGGGCGCCACAGGGGCGCAATCTGTTTTCATGGAGAACACGATCGCCGAGCTTTTAGCCTGCATGGGTGACCAGTCACAGGTGAAGATCAGACGGGCATTTTCCAATACAAAAATGCTTTCTAGCGACGTTAGCGCAGGAGTTGATCCTCTCTATGTAAATGTCAGTGAAAAGAAAAATGCCGCATATCTGGGCCAGGGTGTCGTTTTCAACAAGTACACGGGGGCCAAGGGAAAAAGCGGCTGCAATGACGCCAACCCGGAGTATATCGCTCAGCTGCGGGGAATTCTGGACGATGCGGAGATCAATTATCAGACTGCGGAGCTGGGAAAAGTGGACCAGGGCGGCGGCGGCACCATCGCCTATATTATGGGCAATTACAACATGGACGTGATCGATGCCGGCGTTGCGGTAATGAACATGCACGCACCTTGGGAAGTAGTTTCCAAAGCCGACGTGTATGAAGCATATATGGCCTATAAGGCATTTCTGGCAAAAGCTTGAGACAGGTAAATACCCGATAAAAATGAAGGAGCAGAATTTGCTCCTTTTTCCTTTCCACAGTCCGCATACGCTGCGGGAGCACAGGTGCGGGACGGAAACGCCTGGACCGAATACATCATGAAAGCGGCAGCCAGATACAGAAAAGATGCACAGGCGGTGTTCCAATCCCACAACTCCATAGCCAATTTTTTTAGCGGTAGGCGCTGTTGATGCCTACATAATAAAAAATAAAACCTGCCTGTATATACATGGCGTTTCCTTCCAAACTAACATAGAGGAGGAAGCGCCTTGTTTATTTGCGGCTGTTACAGTTGTTATTTAAAGGACTGTGCCGTCTGCCCCTGCCTCTGGCGCTTTTTGGTTCAGAATTGGCTCGAAGCGGACGAAAAACGTGGGTTTCCGGGTTTTCCTGATCGGTTCCGGGAGAGTTTCCGCTTGAAACTGATCGACAGGACCGCAAACCGTTGAAAAAATATCCGCTTCGGTGTCCCTTTTCTACCAAAAGCGCCGGAATCGATTTATCACTTTACAAAGAAAAAGCGAAAAGGCGCCTGTTTGCTTACGGAATTTCAGGGTAAATATTTTGAGAGAGGAGTATGCCTATGCAGCTGGGAATTACCATCCCCATGGAACGATTTTTTAAAATGGAAAAACCGCCTTACGGCGATAAAACGGACGACCTTTTTTGCTGGGAACTGCATGTAATCATGCTACAGGGCAGGCCGTCCCTGATCGGAGTCAACTGCGGAACAAGGTTCGCTTTTGTGCTGGCGGGGGTTGATCCGGATGACAAAGACCGTCTCCTGCTTCTGACTGAGCGGGAGATCTGCGACAGCTTTATGGAAGCCGGGCTGTCGGAAGGGCGGATTGAGGCCTACCTGGATATGGCGGGCGAGTTTCAAATTACCAAGACCCACGGGCGCAGCCAGGTCGCTTACCTGAACAAAGCGGTGGATCTGGTCATGTGGAACGATATTGCCGTCGACTCAGCCGGTACGCGGCAGCCCATCCTCAACGATATCCTCAACCGCACGCCAACCAAATGCACCGGCGATCCGGAAGCGGAACGGCCTGTGGACCGCCTTCTTGAAAAGCTTGAAAAGCTGTAGCTTGTCCTGCCGGAAACAATGAAAAGCCAAAGAAAAAACCTGCCTCATCGGCAGGTTTCAATGGTTATTCCATGTTCTTTACAGAAATTCAAATACTTTTTTCCCGGCGCCATATCTGTTATAATATGGTGGATTTCCTCAAGCCCACAATAGGTCATAAGCGAAGCTCGGTCGAATTTGGAATGATCTGTAAGCAGATAATGCTGCCTGCTGTTTTCAATGACCGCTTTTTTTATGAGATACTCTTCGGTGGAAGCGTTGGTCACGCCGTTATTCACAGTAAGCCCGGCGCAGGCCATAAAAGCTTTGGTAATATTGAAGGTTTGCAGGTGATTGGTCACATCGGATCCCACAAAAGAAAGGGTTTCCCTCTTGAGGATGCCGGGCAGAGAGATCACCTTCAGGTTCGGATAGGGCACGGCCTTCCAGCAGACATGCAGGCTGTTGGTGATGATCGTACAGTTTATATCCGCCATGTGGTCGATCATGTTCATGCAGGTGGTCCCGGTGTCGATGTAGATATTATCCCCATCGTTTACATGCTCCACCGCCAACCGGCAGATCGCATCCTTTTCCTCAGCAAAGGAATCATGACGCTGCTGATAGGGCAGCAGGGGCTGGCTTTCCGCGGTCTGATTGACAGTCACACCCCCATATACCTTTTTTATGGTTCCCTTTTTTACAAGTTCATTAATATCTCTTCGAATGGTATTTTTCGATACCTCAAATTCTTCGCACAGCGTATCTAAGGATACGGATTTTTCCTGCTCTATGAACTGCTCAATCGAATCGATCCGTTTCGTCCGCATATAGCCGGCCTCCTCTTAATCTTGATTTTCTCAGCGTTGAAAGTTTTGGTTAACTTTATGATAATATTATAGTATATTTTGAGTAATTTGTGAAGAACTTTTATTGACAAAGTATTGAGCAAGTGCTAAGATAAACTTAACAAAAGATGATCAAGAGTTAACTAATACATAATCACGACATAAACTATGCACAGAAAAGACGAACCTGTCAGAACGGGAGGCGGCAGAGATGGCGTTGGTAAAGATGAAAACACTGCTAAAGCGAGCTGAGCAGCAGAATATCGGCTGCGGCGCTTTCAGTGTGGGAAACATGGAGATGGTCCGGGGAGCCATAAAAGCGGCGGAAGAATTGAACATCCCTATCATTCTGCAGGTAGCGGAAGTGCGGCTGGGACATTCTCCGCTGGAACTGATCGGCCCCATGATGGTACAGGCGGCCTGGGATTCCAAAGTGGATGTCGCCGTACATCTGGATCACGGGCTTACGATCCAAACAGTCAACCGGGCGCTGGAATTGGGATTTACCTCTGTGATGCTGGATGCTTCCACACTTCCCTTTGAAGAAAATATGGCAGAAACCAAAAAGGTTGTGAACCTGGCCGCAAAGTACGGAGCAACCGTAGAAGCGGAGCTGGGCCTGGTGGGCGGAAGCGAGGACGGCAGCTCGGATTACGGGATACGCTGCACGGACCCGGAAGATGCGAAGCGTTTCTGCGAGCAGACCGGAATCGATACGCTGGCTGTGGCCATCGGCAATGCCCACGGCAACTATCCGGCGGCACCGGTGTTGGCTTTCGACGTGCTGAAACAAATTCAAAAAAAGGTAGATATTCCTCTGGTGCTCCACGGGGGCAGCGGCATATCCGATTCTGACTTTCAGAAAGCCATCAGCCTGGGAATACGCAAAGTTAACATTGCGACCGCAAGCTTTAACAAACTGATGGAAAAAGTCGAGACCTATATGAGCACCGATGGCTCTCACAATTACTTTGAGCTCAACGAAGCCATGATTCAGGGCGTATATGAAAATGTAAAGCATCACATTGAAGTATTCAACACACCCTGCGCAGCAGGGGTAGAAAATGTGGTAAATTGCGGAAACGACCGGACTGTAGTACGGTGAATTTAAGGAGCGCAAGGAGGTAAGAAAATGAAGTATATCGATTTTGATGAAAAAAGATCCATGGATCTGGTACTCTTGGGACGCATAGCTATCGACTTTAATCCGGTTGACTACTTTCATCCCCTGTCGGAGTCTACGACGTTTAAAAAATATGTGGGCGGTTCCCCTGCCAATACAGCCATCGGCGTGAGTCGTCACGGTCTGAAAGCGGGATTTATCGGCAAGGTCTCCGACGACCAGTTCGGTGAGTATGTGGTGGATGTTTTCAAGAAGGAGGACATCGACACCTCCCACATTACCAAATGCGTGAACGGTGAAAAGCTGGGACTGACCTTTACGGAAATCCTTTCACCGACAGAAAGCAGCATTCTCATGTACCGCAACTGCATCGCGGATTTGCAGCTGTCCACAGAAGATGTAGACGAAGAATACATAAAAAATGCTAAAGCGCTCCTGATCTCAGGCACCGCTCTGGCGGCGAGCCCATCCAGAGAAGCGGCCCTCAAGGCCATGATGCTGGCGAAAAAGAACAATACACGGATCATCTTCGATATCGATTATCGGGCATATAACTGGAAAAACGACGATGAAATTTCCATCTACTACGCCATGGTAGCCAGAGAAGCGGATATCATCATGGGCTCCAGGGAAGAATTCAATCTGACGGAAAAGCTCATTGAGCCGGGCCGCACCGATGAAGAATCGGCGGCCGCATGGCAGGCGGAAAACGCGAAAATCGTAGTGATTAAACATGGAAAGAAGGGCTCTACCGCATACCTGAAAGACGGTGCAAGTTTCAGTATCAAGCCTTTCCCTGTAGAAGCCCTAAAATCCTTCGGCGGTGGAGATGGATATGCATCGGCGTTCCTGTATGGGGTGTTCCAGGGATGGGATATCATGGAATGTCTGGAATTCGGCAGTGCCGAAGCTGCCATGATGGTTCGCAGCCATTCCAGCTCCGAAGAGCTTCCTGATACGGAAGCTGTCAGAGCCTTTATTAAAGAAACCAAAGAAAAATACGGCAAAATGATCGCCAGGGTATAAATCGGGGACAGATGAAAGGAGACGAGACGTTATGGCAGAAACAACGAGAATGACCACAGCTCAGGCCATCGTAAAGTTTTTAGATAATCAATACGTCGAAATGGACGGCGTGGAAATAAAATTCCGCATCCAGTGTTAGGCGAGGGCAGCCAACATGGTAACGGCATGCGCGACGGCGACTGTAAACAATATACTACTGCTGGATGATCCGCCATCTGCCGGAAATCCGTGGACCGATCGGGTCGATGATGAAAGATAGACCTGGCTCTACGGCGCCAAGCTTGAATAAAAGTGTGAAAACGAAAGGGCTGCCTATCAGCTGGACTTACGCAGAGTCTGGCTGGTAGGCGGCTTTTTCGTATTATTGCGTTTTCGCACGATATTGTGTTCATGCAGATTGTGTATTTTTCACAGTAACGCAATAAAGCGAATCCGGCGCTTTGCCGGCTAAAAAAACAAAAAAGCGGATCTTTTTTCAACGATTCCTGGCACATCTGTCCCAAAATGGCTTTAAATCCTGCTGCTTTTTGCTGCTCAACCCCGCAATCCTACAAATTTCATCCGCTTTGCCCCCTGTTTTTGTCAAAAAGCGCCGGGCAGCCGCTCATAGCCACGAAGGCCGGGCTGCCGCTCATAGCCACGAAAGCCGGGCTGGCACTCATAGCCACGAAGGCCGGGCTGCCACTCATAGTCGCGAGCGCCGGGCAACCTTTCATATCCCATAACCACAAAATCTCCCAACCAATCCCCCAAAAGCCAATATGCCCTGAGAAGCGCAATTCACACCTCCTGCGCATATACTAATAGGAATCAAAAGGAGGAATATGCTATGGCAATTAAAATATTTGTCGATCAGGGACATAACCCGCAGAATCCCAATGCCGGAGCGGAAGCCAACGGTGTGAGGGAGCAGGATATCACTTATGATATCGGCGTTCGGGTTGCGGCGATCCTTGGAAACGACCCGAATTTCGACGTGCGTCTTTCCCGAAACTGGCCGGAAGAACAGCTGGGAACCAGCAACGCCACCAGTTTGCAGGCCAGAGTTTACGAGGCCAACACCTGGGGCGCCGATTTCTTCATCAGCCTTCACTGTAATTCCAGCACCAACACATCGGCCAGCGGAAGCGAAACTTATGTATACAGCGCCGGTAGCCCGGCCTATACCATGGGTGAGCGCATTCTTGAAGGGCTGAACGATATGACAGGACTGCGAAACAGAGGCGTTTTTATCAGGCCCAGCCTCTACGTGCTGCGGGCGACATCAATGCCGTCTGTCCTGGTGGAAATGGGATATATCACAAATCTGGGAGATGTGTATCTGCTGACCAATGATCCTGAAAGCTTTGCCAAGGGAATTGTCCGGGGCATCAACCTTTACTATGGTTTTGTCCGTTAACAGGGCAGGATGACCGCAAACCGGCATGAAAAACATGCGGAAATATCGCCGTAAATTTTAATGAGCGGTATTTCCGTACATAATAAGTCAGTGGAAAGTCTCAGAGGGAGCCGGAAGACAAGGAAATCCGGCGCTTTGGCTTGCTGTCCGACTTACCCGTATGATAAAATGACAGTATGTTTGACAAATGAAAAATTAAGGGAGGAAATACAATGTCCAAATTTGTAATAAAAGATGATTTTTGGGAGCTGTTCCCGCAGGCCGAAATCGCGGTGGTAGTGGCGAAAAGGATTGATAACACGGAGGCTTCCGCCGAACCCGTAAGGCCGGACATTATAGAACTACTGGAGAAAGCCAACGAGGATGCGAAAAAGTTTATCACAAAGGACCCTCTTAGTGAAAATGAAGTGATTGCAGTCTGGCGCGACGCATTCAAGAAATTTAAAACAAAGAAGGGCGCCCGCTGCTCGATCGAAGCACTGCTGAAGCGGGTGCAGAAGGGAAAAGAAGTGGGCTGTATCAATCCCCTGGTCGATCTGTACAATGCGGTTTCTCTGAGCTTTGGCCTGCCTTGCGGAGGCGAGGATATTGACACCTTTGCGGGCGATATGCGTCTGACCGTGGCGGAAGGAGGAGAGCCTTTTCTGGCTTTGGGCGATGAAGAGTACGACGAGGCTCTGCCGGGAGAGATCATCTACAAGGATGACGAGGGAGCGGTCTGCCGCTGCTGGAACTGGCGTGACGGACAGCGCACGATGCTTACGGAGGATACGAAAAATGCTTTTCTGATAATCGAATCCGTGGATCCGGGAAGGAGCGGGGATTTGAGGCAGGCAGCACAAAAGCTGGAGGAGCTGACGGTTAAATTCCTGGGAGGCACTGCCAGAATCGAGTTTATGAATATAAATAAAAAAGAAATACCGCTGTAATCCGGGAACAGGGAAAGCGAGGCAGAAATGAAAAAAGGTATCGCGATTTTATCGGCTGCGCTGATGACGACGCTTTTCTGCGCAGCGGCCGTATGGGCGGAAGGCGGAGCGCCAGAACCTGGAAACAAAACGGTTTCAATTATATTTACTCACGATATGCATTCTCATATGGATGGCGAAAAAATTGTCAGGGACGGAAACACGCAGGAGCGGGGAGGGTTTGCCAGGGTGCGGACTGCGGTAAATCAGATCAAAACAGCGTACCCTGACAGTCTGCTGCTGGACGGAGGGGATTTTTCCATGGGAACGCCCTACCAGTCCATCTTTTCTGCCGAAGCCTCGGAGCTGAGGATGATGGGAACTCTGCAGTTTGACGCCACCACCTTCGGCAACCATGAATTTGATTACCGGGCGGAAGGTTTGGCGGACATGCTCAACTCGGCGGTCCAATCAGGCGACCCTCTGCCTGCGCTGCTTTCAGCCAATGTTGACTGGAAAAGAACGCTGGCTGATAAAGGGAAAAAGAAAGCCGCGTCCAAGCTGAAAGAGGCCTGCGGCGCATACGGGGTCAAGCCCTATGAAGTGTTTGAAAAGGGCGGTATGAGAATTGCGGTCTTTGGGATTCTGGGCAGGGAGGCGGATGAATTCGCACCGGAAAGCGGGCTTTATTTTAAGGATCCTGTGGAAAGTTCCAAATCCATTGTCGGCGAAATCAAGGAAAAGGAAAACGCCGATATGATCGTATGTCTGTCCCATAGCGGAACCAGCGAGGATCCCGACAAATCGGAAGATGAGATTCTGGCAAAGGAAGTCCCGGACATTGATGTGATAATCAGCGGCCACAGTCATACGGAGCTGCCGGAACCCATTATGGTGGGAAGTACGGCGGTGGTTTCCTGCGGAAGCTATACGTATAAGCTGGGTCATCTGGTGATGGAAAAGGGAGAAGACGGCGGTTTCCACCTGAAAAACTATCAGCTGATTCCTCTGGACAGCGGCGTTGAAGAGGATGCCGGTGTTCTTTCAAGGTTAAAAGATTTTGAAAAGCTGGCGGATGAAGCATACTTTTCGGAATTCGGATATGGCATGAAGGATGTGCTGGCGGAAAACGACAAAGCCTTTACCGATATCGAACAGTTCAGCATTGTCCAGGGGGAAGACCCGCTGGGAAACCTGATTGCCGATTCCTACATCTATGGGGTTCGCCGTGCGGAAGGGAAAGATTCACGGCCGATAGATGTAGCTGTTGTACCGGCGGGAGTGGTGCGAGCATCTCTGGGAGAGGGGCCCGTTACCGTAGCGGACGCCTTTAACGTGCTTTCTCTTGGATATGGAAAGGATGGCACTACAGGGTATCCGCTTGTCAGCGCCTATCTGACCGGTAAAGAGTTGAGGGCCGTGGCTGAGGTGGATGCCTCTGTTTCGGACATGATGCCGGTGGCACGCCTGTACTCCAGCGGCCTGGCCTATAATTACAACCCCCGCCGTCTGATTCTCAATCGGGCTGTCGATATATGTCTGGATCTGGGAAACGGCAGCTATGAAGAGCTGAAAGATGACCGGCTCTATCGGGTTGCGACGGATCTTTATTCCTGCCAGATGCTGGGATCTGTAAAGGAGCAGTCTTTTGGGCTTCTCTCCATTGAACCGAAGGATAAGGAGGGAAAACCCATTGAGAATTTTGAAGACCATATTATTTACAGCGGGGGCAGGGAACTGAAAGCGTGGTACGCGCTGGCTTCTTACCTGGAATCCTTTGAGGATGGAAAAATACCCGCAGACTACGGCCAGCTCCAGGGACGCAAGGCTGAGGTCGACAGCTTAAATCCGGTTCAGCTGCTGAAACAGCCCAACAAAATCATGTTTATGGCTCTGGGTGCGGTTCTGCTGCTGGCAGCGGTCATCACTGCTGTCAGCATAATGATTCTCCGCAGGAGAAGGAGAAAAGCGGCCAAAGGCCCGCAGCAATAACAGAAACAGCGATCTCCCATTCCGATCATGGCTCGGAACAGGCGGTCGCTGTTTTGGATATCCAACGTTTATCTTTTCACTCTGCTTACAGGTCCACACGATTCAGCGTGCCGCCCTCCAGAAAACTGTTCAGGTTATCGGCAAGGGTCTGACAAATGATCTTGCGCATTTCTTCAGGTACCCAGGCCAGGTGAGGCGTAATGATACAGTTTTCCAAATGAAGCAGCGGGTTTTCCGGTGTGGGAGGTTCCTGAGAAAGAACGTCTACGGCTGCGGCGCTCAGCCGCCCTTCCCGCAGAGCCTGCGCAAGGGCATTTTCGTCCACCAGACCGCCTCTGGCCGTGTTAATCAGAACCGCGCCCTGCTTCATCCGCCCGATAAAATCGGCATTGACAAAGCCGGCGTTTTCCCTGGTCAGCGGGCAATGAAGGGAAACAAAATCGGATTTGATCGCGGCTTCCCGATCCTGGCTGTATACGTTTACGCTCATTCCCAGCGCTCTGGCGATTTCAGCTACTTTTTTGCCGATCTGTCCATAGCCGACGATCCCCAGTGATCTGCCGGCCAGAAGCCGGACCGGTTCCTTCCAGTAGCAGAAATATTTGCAGGCCGCCCATTCGCCGTTTTTGACGGACTGGTTGTGAAGACCCACATTGTTGCACAGCTCCAGCATCAGCGCGATGGTGTGCTGCGCCACGGCTTCCGTCGAATAAGCGGGAATGTTGGTGACTGCGATTCCCAGATCTTTGGCCCCTTTCACATCAATGTTATTATATCCGGTAGCAGTTGAACCAATGTATCGTAAATTGGGGCACTGCTGCATAAACTCTTTTGTAATAGGGCATTTACTGGTCATGAGAATCTCAGCGTCCCCAATGCGCTCCAGAGCCTGCTGCGGCTCCGTGGCATCATAGACAGTCAGGTCGCCTATGGCCTCAAGTGCCTCCCAGGACAAATCGCCCGGGTTAATCGTGTGCCCGTCAAAAATGACAATCTTCAAAACGAATATCCCTCCTCGTGAATTTTATCAGAGCTATTTTACACCATGAGGATTGGAAAGTCCAGGGGCATTGTGGTATAATGAACGCGGCGTTTGGTACGGCGTTGCCGCGGGGAAGCGTTCATTGAAACGCGCTGCGACGCGGCTTGCGCGTTATAATGGTTCCACCATTTGGAAGCGGCGTTGCCGCAAGGAAGGAACCATTGCACCGCAAGTTTCCATGCGGCGAAGCCGCCAAGTATCGAGACTTGCGGTATAATAAACGCAGCTTGCGCATTGGAATGGTGCCATTATTTAAGAGCGGCTGGGCCGTGGGGATAAGAAAGAAGTTTAGGAGGAAATATGTTTAAGTTTGCATTTATTGAAAACGTTCCGGGATCATCGCCGGAAAACTATTCATTCGTTTATGAGAATGATGAGAGCTATAGCTTGGTGACAGGAACAAGTTCTTTTGAGATGACAGAGGAGCTGATTAAAAAGCTGGATAAGGAAGGCTATGATTTGATCGATCTGTGTGGAGATTTTGGTGAAGAAGCAGCGGCAAAGCTGGAAGAGTCTGTAACCGGCAAAATGGAGATCACATATGCGGATTATCTGCCCGATGAGCTGGCCAAGATCGAGGCGCTGGATTCTCTTAAGGAATACGGGATCGTTATTGTTATGGACGGCGTTGAAGAAACGCAGAAATTCAGCCTTAAGAGTGAAGAATGCAATACATATGTCCACTTTGTCAAGGATCTTGACGCGGCTAAAGTGGCGGCAAAAGAGTTAGTGGAACAACAGGGCGTATACTTCCTGGAGCTGTGCAGCTATTTCGATAAGAAAGAAACGCTGGAAGTGATCGCGGCTATCGAAGGGAAGGTTCCTGTAGGATCGTGCGGTGATCTGAAATAAATGGGGTTTGTTGAAGTAGCCCTGATAGGGGTAGGGCTTGCCATGGACGCTGTAGCGGTGTCCATGACGAATGGGATGATTTATAAAAATTTAAAATCAGCAGACTATATTGGTATGCTGGCCTTTTTTGCGGGGTTTCAAATGCTGATGCCAATTATCGGCTACTATGCGGGGAATCTGTTTGCCGGAATCATGAGCGCCTGGTCAGGGCTGGTGATTTTACTGATTCTGGGTATTATCGGCGGCAAGATGATTAAGGAAGGTATCGTTCATCTGAGGGAACACCAGCTTCCCAGGAACAGAGTTCTGACGCTGGGGATCCTGGTATTTCAGGCAATTGCCACCAGCATTGATGCTTTGGCAGTAGGACTTGGTTTCAGCTTTTTGGGGGTTCCCATCGGCGCTGCTGTGACGGAGATCGGTATCATAACGGCTGTCATGGTAGCCGCGGCCATTTTCATCGGCCGCAGATTTGGAGACCTTTTGGGGAGCAAAGCGGAAATTTTAGGCGGAACAATATTAGTAATCATTGGAATAAAGGCTATACTATAACTGAGAGGAAGATATATGAGTGTAATTGTGGCGGCTTCAAAGAACCAGCACAAGATCAGAGAAATCGAAGCCATAACCAAAGAATTCGGAATGGAAATCATTCCCCGCGATCAGGCGGGAGTGCCGGATGTTGAAGTGGAAGAGGACGGAACCACCTTTGAGGAAAACTCCTATAAAAAGGCGTACGAGATCATGAAGCTTTGCGGCCGGATTACCATTGCCGACGATTCCGGTCTGGAAGTGGACTGCCTGGATGGAGCGCCGGGTGTTTATTCCGCGCGCTTTGCAGGAAAGGATGGAGACGATCAGGCCAACAATGACAAGCTGAAAGCACTGATTAAGGATGTGCCTTATGAAACAAGAACCGGAAGGTTCGTTTCCGTCATTACCATGGTATATCCCGACGGCGACACCATTGTGGCCCGGGGTGAAGTGGAAGGGCACATTGTCTTAGAGGAAAAGGGCCCCAACGGCTTTGGCTACGACCCGCTCTTTGTGCCCCTTGGGTATGACATTACCTTTGGGGAGTTTGACCCTGATGCCAAGAACCGGATCAGCCACAGGGCCAATGCTCTGAAAGAGCTGAAACGCCAGCTGGAAGAAAGAGCGGCGAAATAAACTTTAGAAAGAGACAAGAGTAGAATGAGACAACGGTTATTGCAGATGACATTTTTAGGAATCAAGCAATTCAGAGATCCATATTATCAGGGGTTTGCCGCGCAGATCTCTTTTTACCTATTGCTTTCCATTGTTCCGATGTTCCTGCTGCTGACGCAGATTCTGGGGTATTTTCATCTGCCCCTGAACAACGGCTATGTGATGGAATTAATCAGCAAGTACGCGGGGGGAGAGCTTTCCAAGGTGCTGAACAACCTGCTGCAGTTTTCCTCAGCAGGCGTAGGAAATATCGTGTTCCTGGCGGTTGCTCTCTGGGCGGCGTCGCGGGCGCAGTTTGCGATCATGCGCATTACCAACTATACGTTTACGGAAGGGAAGAATACCGGAAGGGGCTATTGGAGAGAGCGGCTGCGGGCTGTGAGAACAATGGCCGTTACCCTCTTTACAATTGCTTTTGCCCTGATTATTCTCGGCTATGGCAATCTGCTTTTGAGTACGATTGTAAAGCTGTTTAATCTGGATGCGGATAAGTATATCAACAGCATATGGATGTACCTTCGCTGGTTCCTGGGCCTGGCCCTTTATTTCCTGATGGTCAGCTATAACTATTATATTCTGCCGTCAAACCGGGTTCCCTTTCGCAAAATTCTCCCGGGCAGTATCTTCGCTTCGGGGGGAATGCTGCTGGTGACGCTGGTTTACGCCAAATATACCAGCAGCGTGGCCAATTACGATATCATTTATGGAGCATTATCATCCATTGTCGCAGTTTTGTTTTGGTTTTATTTCCTGGCATGGGTGCTGTGCCTGGGGATATTAGTTAATAAGGTGTGGGACGATACCACCAGCTTCAGCAAACGAAAGCCGGTCGAACGTCCATGAGGAGGAACGAAAAATGAGAAAATGTTTAAGATGCGGAAGAGAAATGATCGAAGGCTATTCCATCCGTGAAGAGTCGGAAGCTGCTGAGATCCAGCTGGTGGAAAGTGAAGAACTGCTGGCGAAACGGATTCGCCCTAAAGTTGCGGTCTGCCCTGGGTGCGGAGAAGTTTCCGTGTACATAGAGAATATTGAGAAACTGCAGAAATAAAAAGGAAACGCTCTTGCTGCGGCAATGTCCTCGGCCTATGGCCTGTGGAGTTTGCCTGCGCAAGAGCGTTTCCTTTTTTCTGGGAGGAAGAGACTTGGTTGAGGTGAGTGGGTCGGAAGTGGGTTCCTGGCTTGAGTGATAAGGGCCGGGGACGGGGAGTTTGACCAGGGTCTGGGAATAATTTGGCCAGAATCCGGGAATTCGGCGCTATTTGATAAAAAATCGAGGTAAAGCGGACGAAACTTGTGGGTTTGGAGCGTTCTTAGGTGCGGATTCCAGCGAATCCGGTGTTCAGAAGGAATGCAATGGAGAGAAACGTTGAAAAAAGATCCGCTTTTGTAGTTTCTAATGACTAAAGCGCCGGAATTGCTTTAACGCAATAGAAGGCGAAAGAAAAGCGTGCCTGTCAGACGAAGATATAGCGAAGCTATCGCCTGCAGGAGGTGGTAACTTTTCCCAAAAAGCAGTGCAGAGTTACGCAAAGTTGTGAGTTTGCTGACACCCGGAACCGCAAGAATTGAAAACTTGTGCTATCGACCCTTTTGGAGGCCGTGGGCTCGCTGACAAAAAGAATCAGGAATCGTTGCCGGCCAGATATGCCTTTGCAGTAAGCCATGCCTTTGCGAAAGCCTGTCCAGAAGGCAAATTGCTATTTTTCTCAACACGCAGCGAAAAAACAAGTTCTTGTTGAGCTTTTTTCAAGGATATAGAGCATACGAACATAGAAAAACGGATCAACTTACGGATTTGGACAGAGCAGAGCCCGCAAACCTTGGAAATACTTCAACAACCAAGTCCAAACGAATTAGCTGTTGAACAAATACGCATATTTTGCAAAAAGTTACCTATGCTCCAAGGAACCCGCAGCCCTCAAAGCAGCCGGAAGCACAAATTTTCATCACCATGGAGCTGAACTAAAAAAGCCTTGTACCGTCATCCGCCGGTACAAGGCTATCTTTTTTTCAGCCGCCTGTTCATACAGGGGGCGAGATTACTGCAAATTACTTATTTTATAACTCTGATGGAAACAACGTCATCCGTAGCCAGCTTGGCTTTCAGGTCCGCTTCCGGAATATCTCCGCAGACCTCTGCCAGAGTGTAGGCGTAATCGCCCTTGCTCTTGTTGATCATGTTTTCAACGTTGATGCCCATATCAGCAAAGATATTGGTGATGGTACCTAAAATAGTCGATACATTTTTGTGGATGATGCAGGCACGCGTTGATCCGTCCGCGATCGGTCCCAGATTGCAGGCCGGGAAGTTCACCGAATTGGTGATGTTTCCGTTCTCAATATAATCCATGATCTGATCCACTGCCATGGACGCGCAGTTTTCTTCCGCCTCTGCGGAGGATGCACCCAGGTGCGGCAGTACGATAACGTTATCAAAGGTGATTACCCGGTCATCGGTGAAGTCGGTCACGTAATTCTTTACTTTTCCGTCTGCCAGAGCTTTTTCCAGATCATCGTCATTGATCAGAGTGTCTCTGGAATAGTTGAGGAATACAACCCCGTCCTTCATCTGATCGAAGGCCTGCTTGTTAATCATGCCCTTGGTATCGGCCACAGCAGGAACGTGGATGGTTATGTAGTCGCATTTCGGATACAGGTCTTTCAGGTCGTCCACGATCGTTGCCGTATTGGACAGACCGTGGGCCGCCTTTACGGTTAGATATGGGTCGTAGCCGATTACGTCCATGCCCAGATCCTCCGCCGCGTTGGCAACCAGAACGCCGATAGCGCCCAGGCCGATAACGCCCAGCGTCTTGCCTTTGATCTCAGTTCCGGCAAACTGGCCTTTGCCTTTTTCAACAGCTTTTCCAACGCCTTCGCTGCCGGCCAGAGTCTTAGCCCAGGCGAGAGCGTCAGGAATGTTCCTTGCTGCCAGAACCATTCCGGCCAGAACCAGCTCCTTAACAGCATTGGCATTGGCTCCCGGCGTGTTGAACACGACGATGCCTTCCTGCGCGCAGCGGTCGAGGGGAATATTGTTCACACCTGCTCCTGCACGGGCGATGGCCAGAAGATCCTCGCCGAATTCCATATCGTGCATGGCCTGGCTTCTTACCAGAATGCCGTTGGCTTCATCTGTATTGTCAATTACCGTATACTCATCGGTGAGGCGGGAAAGTCCTACCGGTGAAATTTTGTTCAGGGTCGCGATTTTATACATGGTTTCACCTCTCTGTAATTTTGAATTATCATAAATTATAGCACTTTACCATGAGCCAGTAAAGTGATATAATAGGAAATCATGAATTTGTTAAAATTGACTCAAGTAGCTTATGGAGGTGACGAATTTGAGCAATAATAGAGCATACAACTTCTCGGCAGGCCCATCGATGCTGCCACTGCCCGTAATCGAGACCGTAGCGGAACAGCTGCCCAATTATAATGGGTGCGGAGAATCCGTAATGGAAATGAGCCATCGTTCCAAGGAGTTCAAAGCCATTCTGGCGGAAGCAGAACAGGATCTGCGCGACATCATGAACATTCCGGAAAACTACAAGGTAATGTTCCTGCAGGGCGGAGGCACGCTGCAGTTCGCCATGGTTCCGCTGAACCTGCTGAGAAAATCAGGGAAAGCAGATTACATCATCACCGGTTCCTGGGCTAAGAAAGCCGCCAAGGAAGCGAAAAAGTTCGGAGACGTTAAAATTGTCGCTTCTTCAGAGGAATCCACATTCTCCTATATTCCGGAGGTAAAGAAGGAAGACTTCAGAGAAGACGCAGACTACGTACATATCACATATAACAATACGATCTACGGAACCCACTATCCGTACATTCCGGATACGGGAGATATTCCTCTGGTTGCGGACATGTCCTCCTGCATCCTTTCCGAAGAGATCGACGTCAGCAAATTTGGCCTCATCTATGCGGGCGCTCAGAAAAACGTCGCCCCGTCAGGCGTTACCATCGTGATTATGAGAGAAGACCTGATCGGGTTTGCCAAGGACACGGTTCCGACTTACCTGGACTACAAAGTGCATGCGGAAAACGATTCGGCCTACAATACGCCTAACTGCTTCGGCATCTATGTAGCAGGAGAAGTGTTCAAGTACATCAAGAACATCGGCGGCGTTGCGGCCATGCACAAGATGGACGTGGAAAAAGCCAAAAAGCTGTACGACTATATAGACGGAAGCGATTTATACACTTGTCCGGTCAGAGACAAAGACCGTTCCCTGATGAATGTGGTATTCGTTACAGGCGACGAAGCCCTGGACAAAAAATTCGTAGCTGAAGGAAAAGCCTGCGGCCTTCACAATCTCGGCGGACACAGATCAATCGGCGGAATGAGAGCCAGCATTTACAACGCCATGCCGCCTGAAGGCGTGGATGAGCTGATTGAATTTATGAAGAAGTTCGAAGCGGAAAATAAGTAAAAGCAAGCAGGGCTTCCCACTACAAAAGGGAAGCCTTTGACATTTTAGGAGGAAAAGCATGAAATATTTGATCTTGGTTCCCGACGGAGCCGGAGATGAAAACATTGAGAAGCTGGAAGGGAGAACTCCGCTGGAAGCAGCGGAACTGACCATGGTCAACCAGCTGGCCGCGAAAGGTCAGGTGGGCATGGTAAAGACCATTCCCCCGGGAGTAGCGCCGGGTTCAGACGCGGCCAACCTTTCGGTAATGGGATATGACCCATCTGTATACCTGACTGGAAGATCCCCGCTGGAAGCAGCCAGCATCGGCATCGACATGTCGGACACAGATGTGGCTTTCCGTACCAATATCATTACGCTCACAGGAGAAGGGGATTACGAGGATCTCATCATCACGGACCACAGCTCCGGGGATATCACCACAGGGGAAGCGGACCAGCTGATTCAGGCGGTCAACGAAAAGTTCGCCGACGATAAAATCCGTTTTTATACCGGTGTCAGCTATCGCCATTGCATGATCGTTCATAACGGATCCACGGACTATGAGCTGACCCCGCCTCACGACGTTCTGACCCAGAGAGTGGGAGACCATCTTCCCAAGGGGGAAGGCAGCGAATTCATCACCAATATGATGAAAGAAAGCTATGAGATTTTAAAGGATCACCCGGTGAATAAGGACCGGATCGCTCGCGGGCTCAATCCGGCCAATACCCTGTGGATCTGGGGACAGGGCAGAAAACCGAGCCTGTCTTCTTTCTACGACAAATACGGAATAAAGGGCACGGCGATTTCCGCGGTAGATCTGATTAAGGGCATTGCCATCTGCGCGGGACTGAACTCCGTAGACGTGGAAGGCGCTACTGGTACGCTGCATACCAATTTTGAGGGTAAAGCGGCGGCAGCCATTCGGGAGTACAAGGATGGAAAAGATTTCGTATACATGCACCTGGAAGGGCCGGACGAGTGCTCACATCAGGGCGACATGGAAGGAAAGATCCAGTGTCTGGAGTCCATTGACCGTAAAGTTTTGACTCCGATCGTGGAATATTTCCGTCAGGCCGGGGAGGATTTCCGTGTGCTGGTGGTTCCCGATCACAGAACGCCTCTGGCCATTCGGACCCATTCGGCGGACCCGGTTCCATATGTGGTTTATGACAGCAGAAAAGAGCTGCCTGAGGACAAAAATCGCCAGTTCAACGAAAAGTCCGGAGCAAAAGGACAATACTTTGACAGCGGTTATGCCTTAGCGGATTTCTTCTTTGAAAAGTAGGAGAAGGTATGAAGTTCAAGCAGAAACTATTTATTCTTATTACAATTATCGCAATTGCCTGTACCCAAGCGGTGCCGGCATTTGCTGCGTCTGCGGACAATTTGGGATTGGACGCCCAGGCGGCCATCGTAATGGACGCTTCCACGGGGAAGATTCTATATGAGAAGGATGCGTACTCCAAGAGAGAACCGGCCAGCACGACCAAGATAGCCACCTGCCTTCTGGCGCTGGAAAAGCTGAAACTGGATCAGGTGATCACCGTGAAGCACGACGCCACAAGGATGGGAAACATCATGGAGGTGAAGGCGGGCGAGGAGCTGACGGTAGAGCAGCTTCTTTACGCCCTGATGGTTCATTCCGCCAATGACGCGGCGGTGGTCCTGGCCGAAGAAATGGGCGGGACCGTAGAAAACTTCGCCAAGATGATGGACCAAAAGGCAAAGGAATGCGGAGCCAAGAGCACTCATTTCCTCAATCCCAACGGACTCAACTGGCAGGGACAGGAAGCGCACCTGACGACCGCTTACGACCTGGCGGTTATGGCCAGAGAGGGCCTGAAAGACAAAACGTTCCGCAAGCTGGTGAGCACAACGGAATATACGATTCCGGCCACCAATAAATCCAAAGCGCGCAAGCTGGAAAGCACCAATGAATGTCTGTGGGATAAAGAAGAAGTGGAAGTGGAAAAAGGCACGGGCACGGATAAAAAGGAAAAGATTAAATTTACCCCGTATTATCCGGGAACCATCGGTGTCAAAACCGGCCTGACCAGCACGGCGGGTGGCTGTTTTGTAGGCGCTGTGGACCGAAACGGTACGGAGCTGATTTCGGTGGTGCTTCATTCGGGGCCGCAGATGCGTTTTTACGACACCATCCAATTGTGGGATTACACCCTGGACCGGTTCTATGATACGCATCAGATCGTGGAAAAGGCGGAGAAAGTCGGCAAGGTGCGCGTCAAATGGGGCGCTCACAGAAACGTGCCGGCCGTAGCTTCGGGCCCGGCTTCGGTTACCGTAGAAAAAGATGAGGACATCAAAGCGGTACATACGGAGTTTGAAAAGATGGAGCTGAAAGCTCCAATAAAAAAGGGAGACAAGGTAGGCGTCATCAAGGTTTATGACGGTGATCGCCTCATGAGCCAGGTGGATGCGGTAGCGGCCAAAACCATTGAGGAAGGCGGCCCTCTTTCGCACATCGGTATTCCCGACTGGCTGGCTGTCCTGATTTACATTGCAGTGGGCATCATTATTCTGATGATTATAATCGTGATCCTGCTCAACAGACGCCCGGGCAGCAAGCGCAGCAGGAGAAAAGCCGCAAAGGCAAAACGGCAGAGGAGAAGAGAGCAAGAGCGAAGAAAACATGTTTGATATTCAAGAGAACCTGAAAAAACTCCCGGATTCACCGGGAGTTTACATTCACAAGGATAAGCTGGGGCAGGTTATTTACGTAGGCAAGGCGATTTCCCTGAAAAATCGGGTGCGCCAGTATTTCCAGTCCTCCAGAAATATGGACCCGAAGGTCAGGGCAATGGTTTCGCAGATCGAGGAATTCGAGTATATTACCACGGGAAGCGAAATGGAGGCCCTGATCTTAGAGTGCAATCTCATCAAAAAGCATATGCCGAAGTACAACGTGCTTTTGCGGGATGACAAGACGTATCCATATATTAAGGTGACGACAGAGGAGGATTTCCCCCGCATCGTTAAGACCCGGCTGGTAAAAAAGGACGGCAGCAAATACTTTGGCCCTTACAGCGACGCAGGAGCCGTCAATCAGATCGTTGACCTTCTCAATCAGGTTTATGCCCTGAAAAAGTGTTCTGCCCGTGTTTTTCCCAAGGGCTTCCGGCCGTGCCTCAACTACCATATCGACCAGTGCGACGGCATCTGTCAGGGTACGGTGTCTCCTGGGGAATACCGGAAAAAGGTGGATCACGCAGTAGACTTTCTGCGGGGCAGGACAAAAGGAATTCTTACTTATCTGGAAGAGCAGATGAACCAGGCATCCGAGGCCCTGGACTTTGAACGGGCGGCGGAGTATCGGGACTATATCATGGCGGCAAAGGCCCTTTCTGAAAAGCAGAGAGTGGTGCTTCAGGACACCAAGGACGTGGATTTGATACTGGTAGCCAGAGGCGCCAAACAGCGTCATGTGGTGCTCTTTTTCGTAAGGGACGGCAAGCTGAGCGGCCGGGAAACCTATGACCTGCAATCTATGGAAGAGGATTCCTCGGAAGACATTATTTCCGCTTTCATCAAGCAGCACTACGGACAGAGTCTGACTCTGCCCAAAGAGATTATTCTGGAAAAGCAGCCTGAGGAAAAGGAGCTGCTGGAAGAATATCTTTCCGGTATTGCCGGCCATCAGGTCCATTTGCTGGCTCCGAAGAAGGGTGAAAAACGGGCGGTGCTGGAGCTGGCGAAGAAAGATGTGGTGGAAATGGTCAAGACCATTGACCAGCGTGCGGAAGTAAGAAAAGAGCGGGCCGAGAGCCTGGGCCGGGAGATCTATAACATCCTCAGCCAGATGGGGTATGAAGAGGGAGACTACAGCGGCCGTGATTACAGGGTGGAGGCTTACGACATTTCCAACACCAACGGCGTGGACACAGTGGGAGCGATGGTTGTTTTCGAAGGTTTGAAGCCGGATAAAAAATCCTACCGCAGGTTCAAGGTGCGGTCGGTAGAAGGCCCCAACGATTATGGAAGCATGCAGGAAGTGCTTTTCCGCAGATTCCGGCGGGCTTTGGAAGGAGATGAAGGCTTTTCCGTTTTCCCGGACCTCATTCTCATCGACGGCGGCAAGGGACATGTCAATGCGGCTTTGGAGATGATCCGCGGCCTGGAACTGGATCTGGCGGTGGCGGGCATGGCAAAGGACGATCACCATAGAACCCGCTCACTGGTATTTTTCAAAGATGGCAGCATGGAAGAGATTCTTCTGAAAGATTACCCGCTGCTGTACAAATATATGGGTACGGTTCAGGAAGAGGTGCATCGGTTTGCCATCGAATACCACAGAGGCCTTCGGAACAAAAGAATGCTCACCTCGGTTCTGGATGAAATCGAGGGCATCGGTCCGGCAAAGCGGAACGCGCTGCTGGATCATTTCGGCAGCGTGGACCGGATAAAGAACGCCACCCGGGAAGAACTGCGGGAAGTCAAAGGAGTTACAGAGAAACTGGCGGAAAAAATTCAGGAATATTTTCATTGCTAAAAGCCCAGCATAATGGTATAGTAATGATATTAGCACAATTTTAGAGAATTTTTTGGAGGAAACAAATATGTCAGATGCAGATTTCATCACATTGGAATATGATGATGGTACAGAATTGGAATGTGAGATCCTGGGAGTTTTCGAAGCGGAAAACAAGGAGTACATTGCCCTGATTCCACAGGACGATTCCGATGACGTGTATATCTATGGATATAAGGAAACCGGCGAAGACGAGTTCGAGCTGATCGACATTGTGGATGATGCTGAATTCGAAAAGGCAGTAGCAGTATTTGACGAGCTGATGCTCGAAGAATAGGCAAACGACGGACAGGCGGAATACGGCGAACAAGGGGGACGGTTTTTTCAGCGGTCCCCGTATTTATGTAAAAGGAGAGACAAAATGCAATCAACGAGATCTCGGGGGTTAATTGTAGGTTTGGCCGCTCTGGCGGTGCTGCTGGGTATGTGGATGTTTGCGGGCAGCCAGGCTTATGCGCAAGAGGCTGCGCCAACGGAAGAAACGACCACGGAGGCTACGAGTGAAACCCAGGCGCCGCAGGAAGCGCCAAAGCAAGACGGCTGGCAGGCCGATGGCACCTACGTTAGGAATGGTGTTTTACTGCAGGGTCTGCAGGATATTGGTGGCAAATTATACAACTTTGGAAACGGCACCAAAGGCGTGCTCTATACCGGTAACTACGGCGGCAAATACTATGTCAGCGGTTCACTGGCCAATGGCACATACAACAAGCTTTTGTATGTAAACGGAAAGCCCTTCTCCGGAACAAAGAACAACAAGCTCTACAAGGCAGGAAAGGTTTACTCCGGAGTCAGCGGCAGCTACTATTACAAGAGCGGCGTTAAGCAGACAAAGTATAAAAATACTGTCAAAAAAATGAATGACGGTAAGATCTACTATTTCCAAAAGAGCGGCAAGGTTTACAAAGGAACGGCCTGGAAGAGAGTAAAGGGCAAGCGCTATTACTTCAAAAAAGGCACGGCGCTTACAGGCTGGAAATACGTTGGAAAATACAAATACTATTTTGACAGCAAGGGCAGACTGTGCCAGGACCTGATCGCCAAGTTCGGAAACAAATGGAAGAAAAAAGATATTACGATTAAGGTAAACCGCAAGAAAAACTGTGTGACGCTGTACGCGAAGGACGGTAAGCGGGGATATACGATTCCGGTGAAGGCCATGGCCTGCTCCGTAGGCAAGTCCAAGACTCCTACCGTAAAGGGAACCTATTATCTGTCCAAGGGAAGAACTTACCGCTGGGCAAAGCTGGGAGGCCCGACGATGGGCGGATACTGCTACGGCCAGTATTGCTCCAGAATCACAGGAGGATACCTGTTCCATTCGGTAAACTTCAATCAGAAGAACAACCGTACACTGAGCTCGGCTGCCTACAATAACCTGGGCAAGGCCGCATCTCATGGATGCATTCGTCTGCAGACGGCAAATGCGAAAATCATCTACGACATTGCCAGAAACAAAAAGACGAAGGTAGTCATTTACGACGGAAAGTCCGCAGGTCCTTTTGACAAACCGACTGTTAAGAAGATCAAATCAGGACAGCATTACGACCCGACCGACCCGAACATCAAAAAGAAGAAAAAATAGTTCGGATCCTTAATAAAGAAAAATCCCGGAAGCTGATTCCGGGATTTTTGCGGCTTGCTGCGGTTACATCTTTGTGAATCAGGGCAGGGCGCCGCAGGAATTTGCCTACTTTACAAAAGGGACAAAACGGCATAGAATATAAGAATTGAGAAAAAGAGAAAGCCATTTCTGGAGGGAATGAAATGAAAAACTATGACATAATCATTGTTGGCGCGGGAGCCAGCGGTGTATTTTTATCCTATGAGCTTACAAAGAGAAATAATAAAGCCAGGGTACTTATGATCGACAAGGGCGCGCCGCTGGAAAAGCGCCAGTGCCCGATCAAAAAGGGAGCCAAGTCATGCCTGAAGTGTACTCCCTGCCATATTATGAATGGATACGGGGGAGCAGGAACCCTTTCCGACGGGAAATATAACATTACCACCCAATTTGGAGGAGACTTACATAACTACGTGGGTACGGAGGAAGCGCTGGAGCTGATGGAATATGTGGACGATGTTCTGTGCAGCATGGGCGGCGCGGATGCCAAGCTTTATTCCACCGCCAGCTCTGAGCTGAAAACAACGGCGCTGAGAAACAATCTTCACCTTTTAGAGGCAAAGGTGCGCCATCTGGGAACCGACCGCAATGTGAAAATTCTGGGCAGAGTCTTTGATTACTGCAGCAGTAAAGTAGATACCATGTTCTATACAACCATTAAGGATGTGGTGAAGAAAGAGGACGGTACCTTTGAGATCACCACGGATAAAGGAGATGTTATGGCCTGTGAGGATCTGGTACTGGCCACCGGCCGTTCCGGTTCCAAATGGATCTCCAGCATTTGCGATAAAATGGCGATCGGCCAAAAGCGCAACCGTGTGGATATCGGAGTGCGGGTTGAGCTTCCGGCGGAAGTGTTCAAACATATCACAGACGACGTGTACGAAAGTAAGATCGTATACAAGACCGATAAATATAATGATCTGGTGCGTACCTTCTGTATGAACCCTTACGGAGAAGTGGTTGCCGAGAATACCAACGGAATCGTTACAGTAAACGGCCACAGCTATGCGGACCCGGCCCTGAGGACAGAGAACACCAACTTTGCGCTTCTGGTGTCCAACAAGTTTACGGAGCCGTTCAAGGACAGCAACGAGTACGGCGAATCCATCGCCAGACTGTCCAATATGCTGGGCGGCGGCGTACTGCTGCAGAGATTCGGCGATCTGATTAAAGGCCGCAGGAGCAGCGCCCGCAGAATGGAAAAGTGCTTTACCCGACCAACGCTGCAGGCCACGCCGGGAGATTTGAGCCTGGTGATCCCAAAGCGGCAACTGGATAATATCATTGAGATGATCTATGCGCTGGATAAAATTGCCCCCGGAACTGCCAACGAGGATACTCTGCTGTACGGGGTAGAAGTAAAGTTCTACAATTCAAAAGTGGAAGTAGACGAAAATCTGGAAACCGTCGTAAAAGGCATGTACGCTCTGGGAGATGGTTCAGGTGTGACCCATTCCCTGTCGCAGGCTTCGGCCAGCGGCGTCCATGTGGGACGGATTCTGGCGGAAAAATACAGCTGATGCCTTTAAAACGCTGCCTGCGGCAATTTTGCTTTCCGAACAGCGGATAGGGTGCAAAACAGGTAACTATTAAGGAATTCGAATATGAAAGAAAATAACATCAATACGAAGAAAACCTCTTATCTCATTAAGAGGTTTCTTCCATATTTTAAAAAGTATAAATGGGTCCTGATTCTGGACCTCTTCTGTGCGACGCTGACGACAATCTGCGATTTAGTCCTGCCGATGATCGTCCGCTATCTCACCGATATGGGGATGAACAACGCGGCCAGTCTTTCGGTGCGCCTGATCCTGTCGGTGGGCGCCGTTTATCTGGGCCTGCGGGTTATCGACCTCATCGCCAATTATTACATGGCCAATATCGGACATGTGATGGGCGCGAAAATCGAGACGGACATGAGAAAAGATCTTTTCGATCATTTGCAGGAGCTTTCCTATTCCTTTTACAGCAATACAAAAATCGGCCAGCTGATGGCAAGGATCACCAGCGACCTTTTCGATGTAACGGAATTTGCCCATCACTGTCCGGAAGAATACTATATCGCGGCGGTGAAGATTATTGTTTCCTTCTGTATCCTCAGCTCGGTCAATGTCTGGCTTACCCTGATCATTTTCGCCATTATCCCGGTGATGATCTTTTTTGCCATGAAGTTCAATAATAAAATGAGGACTGCTTTCAAAAAGTCCAGAAACCAGCTGGGAGAGATCAATGCCCAGGTGGAGGACAGTCTGCTGGGCGTGCGGGTAGTTAAATCCTTTGCCAATGAAGATATTGAGGGCGAAAAATTCAAAGAAGGCAATGAAGGTTTTCTCAACGTGAAAAAGGAAGCGTATCGGTATATGGCCGGCTTTCAGAGTACCACCAGGCTTTTCGACGGGGTTATGTACATTGCTGTCGTGGTTGCCGGATCGCTGTTTATGATGAAGGGAATCATCACGCCGCCGGATCTGATGGCCTATCTGCTGTACGTGGTAATGCTTTTGGCTTCTGTGCGCCGGATCGTGGAATTTACCGAGCAGTTCCAGCGGGGAATGACTGGAATCGAGCGGTTCATCGAAGTTATGGATGAAGAGGTGGAAATAAAGGATTCGCCGGATGCGACGGAGCTGCAGGCGGTAAAGGGAAATATCACATTTGAAAGCGCCAGCTTCCATTATGCGGACAGTGATGAAAACGTTCTGGCCCACATTGACCTGAATATCCATGCGGGAGAAAACGTGGCTCTGGTGGGGCCGTCGGGCGCGGGTAAAACGACGTTGTGTAACCTGATCCCACGATTTTACGACGTCACAGAGGGCCGTATATTGATCGACGGAACCGATATCCGCAGCGTGACAGCCCACTCCCTTCGATCCCAGATTGGCATGGTTCAGCAGGAAGTTTATTTGTTTTCAGGAACGGTTTATGATAATATCGAATACGGAAAGCCGGGAGCCAGCCGGGAAGAAATCATTGAAGCCGCCAAACTGGCAGGGGCCCACGAGTTCATCATGCAGCTGACAGATGGTTACGACACTTTTGTCGGCGAGAGGGGCGTCAAGCTGTCAGGCGGGCAGAAGCAGAGAATCAGCATTGCGCGGGTATTTCTGAAAAATCCGCCGATCCTCATTTTGGACGAGGCCACTTCTGCTCTGGATAACGAAAGTGAACTGATTATCCAGCAGTCCCTTGAAAAACTGGCCAAGGGCAGAACGACCCTGACTATCGCCCACCGCCTGACTACGATCCGCAATGCGTCAACGATTCTGGTATTGACAGAGGATGGTATTCAGGAACGGGGCAGCCACGAAGAGCTGATGAAGAAAGGTGGCCTGTACAGCAGGCTTTACAACATGTATACGACCAACGAGGAAACGGTGGGAAACTAAATGAGGAAACGAATTTACAGCGTCATAGGATTATGGGCGCTGATTACAGTCTGCGTCATTATTGCCGAAAGCACAGGGATCGATCCGCCGGTAATTAATATAGTCGGCGCCTATGTTTCATCGATATTAGTGGCGGCAGTGCTGTATAAAGCGCCGTGGCATTTTTTCATACTGGCGCTGTGTTTTGATCTGCTGGCTGCGGCATTCGGATCGGTATTGGATCTGTACCGCAGTATTGACGGCTATGACCGGGTTGTCCACTATCTCAGCGGTCTTTTGGCTGCGGAAGGCGGCCGCCTGATCATGAGATATATACTGAGGCGTTACCACGAAAGGGGCCTGCTGCTGGTTCAGATTCTGTTTGCGCTCTTCTTTTCCTGTGCCTGTGCCGCTATTTGGGAAATTTATGAGTTTTCAGCAGACCAGCTGATTCATACAAACATGCAGGGGAACAACCTCAATACGATGGGAGACATTGTTTCCGGCGCCTTGGGAGCAGTGACATATACGGCCGGATATTTTTTCTGGCTGATACGGCAGAAAAAGAAAGATATTTGAGGACGGCAGCGCCGCCTTTGGGCAGAGCTGTCTTAATAAGCTATCAACATAGAAAGAGGAGGAAAAAATATGTCTGAGAGAGTGACGAAAGCGGTGGAAAATCACAGGAAAGGGTACAATTGCGCACAGGCAGTCGTATGCGCATACTGCGACCTGATGGGTGTCGATGAAAAGGAAGCCTTTAAAATGTCGGAAGCCTTTGGCTTTGGCATGGGAACGATGGGAACCTGCGGGGCGGTAAGCGCCATGGCTGTCCTCACCGGAATGAAGCTGAGCGACGGAAATCTGGACAAGCCAGCTACGAAAAAACAATGCTATAAAGCAATGAAAGAAATGATTAAAAAATTTGAGGAAAAGAATAAGTCTGTTATTTGTGCCGAACTGAAGGGCATCAATGGCGGAAACGTCCTGCGCAGCTGCGACGGCTGCGTCGAAGACGCGGCCAGGATTGTGGAAGAAGTCCTGGTAAAATAACCAGAGTATTGGGGCTGCTCCCCGGAAACCATGGAACTCGTGGATTTCAGGGAGCAGTTTTTTGTTTGCGGCGGTGCGGAAGTGTGGAAGTTAAAGCATTTCCTGCTAAATAAATAATTATGCAATAAGCTTAGAGAACATACAAAAAGGTTTCAAGAGAGCTGAGCGTGGCTGTAACCAACAAATTCAGCGAATCTGAACTTACAAAAAAATATGGTGAATTTGTGAAAAAACAATGGAAAAATAGTGAAAATAAGGTATAATAATAACCGGACGTGAATCGACACAAAAGTATTCAAAAAGGAGAGCAATATGAAAAAAGGAATGAGCAAATTGCTGTCAGCGCTTCTGATAGCAACACTAGTTTTCACTTCGGCCGGAGTGGCGTTTGCGGATACGGGCGACAGCGGAGCTAAAGATGAGGTGAAGGCTTCTCAGAACAAACAGGAAATGAAGTCGCTTAAAAAGGGATTCGACCTTGAAAAAAAGATTAATGTACAAACTAATAGTGTTAAAGCACAGTCAAAACTAGCAAAAACAAAGGCTTCAGGAAGGATTTCCGTGGCAACTCTAGTCACTGGAAACGAAAATGCTCCGGTTACAGCAGTTGCATATGGTGAGGGGGATTCACTTGGTAATGGTAAATACGGATTTAGCCAAGCTGTATACTTACCATCAAAGGGGACGCTTATCCTAGCAGCCTATAATTATCCAGAAAGCAGTAAAAGTGTACGGTTTGGATTATTCAAAGAATCAAGCATGGCGAACCAAATCGCAAGTGGAAATTATTATGGAACTATAAACCAGGGGGGATCCGCTGGTATTGTATTTAAAGTTCCAGCTGCGGGAACCTATTATATCGGTGCCTATTCAACGGATTTTGCAACTTCACCGCAGCCGTTTGTCGTAGGGGTGAATATGTCAGCCGGTTTTATTTCAGGTGTTGATCGTACTATTACAAGTGGTTCAACTATTGCGGTGGGGCAAAAAGACGCTCAGACGAATTACTTTAAATTCAAGGCAACTCAGACGGGTTATTTGTCAGTAGACTGTTCGGAAAGCTATAACAAAATAACCTTATGCAACAGCAAGAAAAAGGCGCTTTCTAACGCTACCAATGCAGGATGGACGCCTACATACGGAGTGAAAAAGGGTACGACCTATTATGTAAAGGTTGCTGCCGGCAGCAACTATTACGGTGGATACCAGTTTTATGTAACCAACAAAAAAATCACCGAAAAATCCGGCAAAAAGAAATCCAAAGCCGTGACGATTAAGAAGAAAAAGACCAAAAAGGGAACGATCATAGCAGGCAGCAGCCAGGCGGACTGGTACAAGTTCAAGCTCAGCGGCAAGAAAAAATTTACCTTGACGATGAAGGGCGCTACCAATAATACGCTGAAAGTCGCTATCTACAAGAAAAACGGTAAGAAAGTGGGCAAAGCATCTAAATTTCCTTACAACGGTAAAAAACTGACCATTACGCCATATGGAAAGCTTGCCAAGGGCACTTATTACATCAAAGTTTACAGAGGCACCAAGACTTCTTCCGGATGGTACTCCCTGTCCTGGAAATAAGCAGGCTATAGTTTGACACGCGTGCATAAAGGTATGTGAAAGAACGAGCGAGGAGCTGCCGCATCGGGGAATAAAAGCCCGGGGCGGCGGGCTCCTTTTCTTTTGAATTTATCCGGGAGTTTTGGCAAACCGGCTGATTGGCCTAAAACCTTATCAGAAAGAACAGAATCAGAACGATTTTTGTTTGACAAATCTGACAAATTCATGCTATACTAAGCTTGTATTGAATGGAGAACGGTTATAAGCAATGTGGTTTTTAAAAGTTCCTGCCTGGGATACTTTGAAAATCGCATTTTTTTATACTTGGATCTATGAAGTATAATTAAGAAACAGGAGGTACCGAAGAATGTATACAGGTACAGTAAAATGGTTTAATGATGACAAGGGATTTGGATTTATCACTAATGATGATGGTGGCGAAGATTTGTTCGTACATTTCTCAGCTATCGTTGCTGATGGATTCAAGACGCTCAAGGAAGGCCAGAAGGTTACTTTTGACATTGAAGATGACGTTAAACGCGGCAAGACAAGAGCTGCCAATGTTCGTTTAGCATAACATAGTATGTAGAACAAAGTGATCGAACCGGAGCTGTCTCTCAAAAGCAGAGACAGCTTTTTTCTTTGCCAATTGCGCAAGTCCCGGTAAAATGATACAATATACTATCAGGCGTTAAGTAATCACACGGGAAATCAAGAAGGGGGTTTTGTCCACTTGAACAGCAGAAAATATAAAGATACATTTTACCAATTCAGGTATATAAACGATTTAAAAGATATGCTCAACACCAGCGCAGAGCTTTTTGCCGAGCAAAATGCCTATCTTGTCAAAGACGTGCCGGGAGGGGAATACCGCCCTATTCCATATTTTCAGGTAAAAAAAGACGTGGATGCGTTGGGCACCAGACTGATCGACTTGGGATTAAAGGGTAAGAAAATAGCCGTGATCGGGGAGAACAGCTATAAATGGATTGTCTCTTATTTGGGCACGGTCAACGGAACCGGAATTGTTGTTCCATTGGACAGAGAGCTTCCTCCGCAGGAGATCGTCCATCTGCTGAGGCGGGCGGAGGTCAGCGCTATCATCCATTCCAAAAAACTGGAGAATACGGTGCGGATCGCGCTTTCCCAGGTAGAAGGCGTGCAATTTCGGATCTGCATGGAAGCGGAAACCCATGAAGAGGGCGTACTTTCCTTTGACCGGCTGATTGAAGAGGGACAGGCTCTCATCGAACAGGGAGACAAGCGCTTTACTGATGCGCCGATTGACAGGGAAGCCATGTGTTCGCTTCTGTTCACCTCGGGGACTACCGGCCTTGCCAAAGGTGTCATGCTTTCTCATAAAAACATATCGGCCAACGTGTACAATATGTCCAAATATGTAAAAATCGAGTCGCCAGGAATGGGACTCTCAGTCCTGCCAATGCACCATTCCTATGAAATGACCTGCCACATTTTCACCGGAATGTACCAGGGGATGTGTGTGGCTATCTGCGAAGGACTCAAGCATATACAAAAGAATATGAAGGAGTCGGAAGCCACCGTTATGCTGGGCGTTCCCCTGATTTTCGAGACGATGCACAAGAAAATCTGGAAACAGGCGGAGAGTTCGGGTAAAGCTGAGATTATGAAAAAAATGGTTCGCCTTTCCAAAAAGACGAAACTATATAATAATCAGAAAATGATCCGCAGGATATTCGGACAGCTGCATCAGAGCACGGGAAATCATATGAGTCTGTTCATCGCTGGCGGCGCGGCCATTAACCCGGAAGTCATTCGGGACTATGAAGCGATGGGCGTTCCTATGATCCAGGGATATGGAATGACCGAGAACGCGCCAATTATTGCTGTCAACAGAGATAGATACAGCAAAGCTGATTCCGTTGGAAAACCCATGCCGGGAACCGAAGTCAGGATTATTGATCCGGACCGGGACGGCGTAGGCGAGATCATATGCAGAGGCCCGTCTGTCATGATCGGGTATTATAACGACCCGGAGGCCACCGCGCAGGTGCTTAGAGACGGATGGCTGTATACCGGAGATTACGGACGCTTTGACGAGGATGGTTTCCTCTATGTCTGCGGCAGGAAGAAAAATGTAATCGTTACCAAAAACGGAAAGAACATTTTCCCGGAAGAAGTGGAATATTATTTGCTGAAAAGCAAATACATAGAAGAAGTAATGGTTTATGGAACGACAGATGAGCGAACCGGCGATGCGGTGGTGCGTGCGGATATCTATCCCGACTTTACGGCAATCAACGAGGACCTGGGCGAAATGAGCGAAGAAGGTCTGAAAGACTTTATGAAGACGGTTGTCGACGAAACCAACGAGGAAATGCCGCTCTACAAACGGGTAAAACGCTTTAGAATCCGGCAGGAGGAGTTTGAAAAAACCACCACCCGTAAGATTAAACGCCATAGCCAGCCGCAAAACGATGACCCACAGGAGGACTGATATGCTTAGCAAAGAAGAATACAGCGCTATGAGAGCCGTGGATATGCAGGCGGCGGAAGAAATTGTGGCGCAGATAAATAACAGTACCAGCCCGGCGGTAAAATACAAAGAAAGCCGCCCCATCACCGATATAAAGCATATGATCGAGAGCAGCGCTCAGCTGTATGGCGATCACACGGCTTTTTATCAGAAAATGGAAAAGGGCGGGCCATACAAAACCGTCAGCTATGAAGAAATGCTCGATATGGTTAATGGGCTGGGGACGGCTCTCATTGAGGCAGGAATGAAGGGCAAGCGGATCGGTGTTATCGGTGATAACTGCTGTCAGTGGGCGATCTCCTATCTTGCGGCTCTGTGCGGCACTGGCATCGTAGTCCCTTTGGATAAAGAACTCAATCCCCTGGAGCTGAAACAGCTGGTTATCCAGGCAGAGGTGAGTTGCGTTATTTTCTCGGGCCGTTTTCAGAAAACCTTTGAGGATATGAAGGCAAGCGGTGGTACGGTTCTCAAGATGCTGGTCAATATGGACGCGGACGAAGACGACGGACAGGTGTGGGCATGGAGACCTCTGGTGAAAGAAGGGCTGCGGCTGATGGCAGAAGGGGATCGGAGCTTTCTGGATGCTCAGATCAATAAGGATGAACTGTCCGTAATTCTTTTTACTTCAGGAACCACTGGCGTTTCCAAAGGCGTGATGCTTTCCCACTGGAACCTGGCATCAAACCTGATGGTTTCACCCACCGTTCTGAAGGTAAACGACTGGGATATCTTCTTTTCCGTGCTGCCGCTCCACCACACGTATGAGTGTACCTGCGGATTTTTGATGCCTATTTATAAAGGCGCGGCCATCGCCTACTGCGAAGGGCTGAAATACATTACGAAAAACCTCGCCGAGGTGAAGCCGACTATGTTTTTGGGCGTGCCGCTGATCTTCGAGAGTATGTATAAAAAAATCTGGAAAAATGTCCGCAAGCAGGGCAAGGAAAAAATGCTGAAAAAGGTTTTGCGGCTTAACCGTAAAACCAAGAAGATCGGGCTGGATCTGGGGAACCTGTTCCTCAAGGAAATTCGGGCCGTATTCGGCGGCAGGATGCGCCTGATGATCTGCGGGGGCGCAGCCATCAATCCGGAGATTCTGGAAGGTATCCAGGACTTTGGAATTCAGGCGCTGCAGGGCTACGGCCTTACGGAATGCGCGCCTTTGGGAGCCCTGAATCCCGATACGGCGCCAAAGGCTACTTCCATTGGCGTACCTTTTCCGGGGTGTGAGATGAGAATCGATTCTCCCAATGAAGAGGGTATCGGCGAACTGTGTATAAAGGGACCCAATATCATGCTGGGTTATTACAATATGCCCGAGGCGACTGCGGATGTTGTAAGAGACGGCTGGTTCCACACCGGAGATCTGGGATATCTTGATGATGAGGGTTACGCCTATATCACCGGCCGCAAAAAGAATGTCATCATTACGAAAAACGGAAAAAACGTTTATCCGGAAGAGCTGGAATACTATCTGAGCAATATTCCATTTGTGGAGGAGTCCTTTGTCTTTGGGCAGGACAGTGACGATGGGCAGGACACGACGATCGTGGCTTCCATCAAACTGGATGAAGAGGAGATCAAAGAAAAACTGGGCAAGAATTATGATCTGGACGAGGCTCAGCGGGTCTTGTGGCAGGAAGTGGATAAGATCAACGATATGACACCGTTTTTCAAGAAGATCAAAAAAATCATCATTCGCGAAGAAGATTTTGAAAAAAATACGGCGAAAAAAATTATTCGTTATGCAGATTCAAACAGAGAGGAAAGGTGAAAATGAACAAAAACAAGTATCCTAAATTAGTTGTAGACCTGAAAAAACTCAGACATAATATCGATCATGTTCTAATCAAGTGCCAGGATCAGGGTATCGAAGTGGCAGGTGTGGTCAAGGGCTGTACCGGCCTTCCTGAGTGTGCTAACCAGTTTGCTCTTGCAGGCTGCCGTTATATTGCTTCTTCCAGGCTGGAACAGATTGAGGAAGCGAGGCAGTTTGGCGTTCAGGCGGATTTTATGATGATCCGTATACCGATGCTCAGCGAGGCGGCTGACGTGGTACGCCTGACGGAAATCAGCCTCAACAGCGAGATGAAGGTTCTGGAAGCTCTGAACCATCAGGCAGGACTGCAGGATAAAAAGCATAAGGTCATTCTGATGGTGGATCTGGGCGATTTGAGAGAAGGCTTCTGGGACAGGGAAGATCTGCTGCAGGCAGCGCTGGGAGTGGAAAACGAGCTCTATAATCTGGAGCTGGCCGGAGTAGGAACAAATTTGGGATGCTATGGCGCCATAGCTGCGACACCGGAAAAGCTCAACGAATTAGTGGAGTGCGCAGAAATGATTGAAGAGAAGATCGGAAGAGAGCTGGAATTCGTATCCGGCGGAGCAACCACTTCCTATCCAAGGGTGCTGGAAGGCAACATGCCCCGCAGAGTCAATCTTCTGCGAATCGGTGAGGGCATTATTCTCGCCAAAGACCTGCAGGACCTGTGGGGATTTGATATGAGCGAAATGTATCAGGATGTCTTTACTTTGCAGGCGGAAGTGATCGAGGCAAAAGAAAAGCCCAGCTACCCGGTGGGACAGATCGAGTTCGATGCTTTTGGAAACCGCCCGACCTTTGAGGATAAAGGGACGCACAAAAGAGCGATCATCGGCCTGGGCAAAGTGGATTTCGCTTTTTCCGATATGCTGATGCCGCGGGATAAGGAAATCAAAGTGCTGGGAGCATCCAGCGATCACACGATCTTGGATGTGGATAGCTGCAAGCACGATTATAGAGTGGGAGATATCGTAGAATTCGACCTTTGTTACGCGACCATCGTTTATGCGACCAACTCCCAGAATGTAGATGTCGTGTACATATAAAAGGATTTGCTGGGGGGATGCGTGTGTATTATAATTTGAAGGGACTGAAGCTGGTAACTATCGGCATGGCTTTGGGAATAATTTTTTCGGCTGTTGAATCCGTGGTATCGTCCTTTGATGAGGACGCGGGATTTTTTGTACTGCCATTGGAACTTGTGGCTGCGATTGTGTTAATCGTGGGAATTTTTAAAGTCGCCTATACCAATGAACGATTTGCAAGGGCCAAAAAATATACCGTCGTGACGATTGTACTTTTTGCCCTGACAATCGCAGCGGGGCTGCTTGCCGGCTGGAGCTGGTTTTGGTCGGATGCCGCTGTAGAGGGAGAAGACAGTGGATGGCTTGCGGGCCTTATTTGCCTGCTTTTGGCAGCAGCGTTTCTGATAGCCGCACTGGTGATGACTTATATCTGCACCTATGAGCTGATTTACGGCTGCCGTGACGTCGCGATGGGGCAGAATGATCCGGCGCTGGCTGAGAGGTGCCGCAGCATTTGGCTTATGTACATATGGACTACGGTAATCAGTGTGGTGCTTTGCGTAATTGCCATTGGAGTCATTGTGTTATCGGATATAATGGGGGCCATTGTCGTGGCTGCGGCAATAATAAGCACAATCATACTGTTTGTGGCACAGATTCGTATGATGATATGCTTTTGGCACACCTGGAAGGAATATGATGGTAAACCGGTAGCCGGAGCAGGCTTTCCGCCGTCACAAGAAACCAGTAAATTACAGATTGAAACTTAGAAACAGAGGGTGCAAATTTATTTGCACCCATTTCTTTTTGTGCTATACTAAAGGCAGGAGGTGCGGTATGAAAGCAAAAGATTATCAGAAAATCCTGCAGGAACTGAGCGGCATTGTGGATGAAGGCGTCCATGTGGTAGATGCGAGGGGGAAAAGTATTATTTATAATGAAGCTATGGCGAGCCTGGAGAAGACCAACCGGCAAGACGTGCTGGGAAAACCTTTTCAGGAAGCTTTTGCCCATATCCCTCCGGAGGAAAGCTCTCTTTACAGAGCGCTGACAGAAAACAGAGCTACGATCAATCAGCACCAGACATACCGCAACAAGTACGGCAAGGAAATCACAGCCATCAATTCGACGATCCCGGTGGAAGTGGAGGGACAGGTCATCGCAGCCATTGAGATCGGCAAGGACATTACCGAAATAAAGAGTATGAGCGATACCATTCTCAAGCTGCAAAAGGAGAGCATTAACCCCAGAAGGCCTGATAAACCCAGGATCAAACACTACAGCTTCCAAAACCTGATCGGTGAAAACAAGGCTTTCAAAGAGGTGGTGGAAAAGGCGAAAAAAGCGGCAAAAACCGATGCATCCGTATTTATTTATGGGGAGACGGGGACGGGGAAAGAATTATTTGCCCAGAGCATTCACTTTGCAGGAGAACGAAGCGACCAGCCCTTTCTGGCCCAGAACTGTGCAGCCCTTCCGGAAAGCCTTCTGGAAGGCATTCTCTTCGGAACGGAGCGGGGCGGTTTCACGGGGGCGGTGGACAGGGCCGGCCTCTTTGAGCAGGCCAGTGGGGGGACCCTGCTTTTGGATGAAATCAGCGCTATGCCTTATGACCTTCAAAGCAAATTGCTGCGGGTCCTGCAGGAGGATTATATCCGGCGGGTGGGAGGCAATAAGGACATCCCCATTGACGTGCGGATCATTGCCACGGTCAATGAATCGCCCCAATCGCTCATTGAGAGCGGCGCCCTGCGAAAGGATTTATATTATCGGCTCAATATTGTCAATATAACCATTCCGCCATTGCGGGAGCGGCTTGATGACCTGCCTCTGCTGGTGGACAGTTTTTTAGAAAAACATAATAAAAGGTACGGCAAAGAGGTCTGGATGGCTTCGGATGGCGCTTTGGAAAAACTGAAAAACCACAGCTATCCGGGAAATATCCGCGAACTGGAAAACATTATTATGTCTGCCGTATCTCTGGCAGACAAAGAGCACGTGCTGACGGAAAAACAGATCCAGATCCAGGAAGCCTATCATGAAGCGTCTGCCAATACGGACTTTGAACCGGAAAAAGAGAGCATGGATCAGTATCTGCAGCGGATGGAAAGAGCCATTATAAAAAGCAGCCTGGCAGCCAGCAACGGAAACATTTCCAGAACTGCTGAAAAACTGGGCATCAAAAGACAGACCCTGCAGCATAAATTAAAGAAATATGAATTATAGGCACGAAACGGCAGCTGCCCCTTTGGCGGTGCCGCGGCCGGCCGGAACCCTGAGCGCATGGGAGAAATCCTTCCTGCGCTCCTTTTTTCTTTTCAGGCGGGCTTGCGGGCCAGGCGCTGAGGTAACCTTTTCTGCCTGCTGCGGCCGGGCTGCGTAAAGTTGCGGGTTTGGTTGGGTGACCGTTTCCTCAAACTGCTGTCCGATTACGTAGAGTTGCGGGCTTGACGGCGCTTGCAGCCGTTGGAATTGAAAATTTGTGCTGCCGGGTCCGGGTGCTTCGGGGGCCGCAGGCTTGCGATCAGCTAACTGCAGCTGAGAACAGAACGGTAGCGGGTTTGCGACCAAATGCTGCTTTCCCTGACAAATCCTGCGACCATTGTCCATAAAAAAGCACCTTGGTCGCAGACCTAAACCCGTTCCCTTTTCTCCCTGTTGCGGCCGGGCCTCCGGATCGTAGCCTGCCAGAAATAAACCTTTGCGTGCTTTTGTATGATAACGTGTTAAATTATTTCCGGATCTTTCATACAAAAAAAGAGGTAAAAGCGGACCTTTTTTCAACGTTTCTTACCCTTGCCGGTCAATTCTACGTGGAAATTTTTCCAAAATAAACTTGTAAAGCCCGCAAACCCACATATTTCGTCCGCTCAAGTCCAATTACAAAGCAAAAAGCGCCAGGCCTTCTTCCCGTGAAACTTGCTCGACTGCGCTCGCAAGTTATAAAACCTTCAGTAAAATGGAATGATAATATAAGAGCTTAATAAGAGAGCATTAAGAGAAGAATGAGGATATTCTGGTAAAATAGACAGAACAGCAGCGAACAAATGACAAAAGGTGCAAAAAAATGGGCGTGATTGACGCAAAAAAATGGGCGGGAACCTTAATGAAATTAAAATATTCAAAAAACTTAAAAACTATTCAAGGCTGAATTTTGGAGGGCTGCGGGGTCGGTAGAGGTAAGTGTGCTGCATTGGCATGAGTATTGCTTTATATAGGGATAAAGATAACTTGCTGATAAAAGCGTATGCTAAACCATATTGATATGAAAAGGAGAAATAGAGATGAAGAATGTAAAGGTAATTATTTGGGGTCTTGGTGCAATGGGCGGTGGAATGGCTGATCTACTTCTCAAGAAAAAGGGCGTTGATATCGTCGGCGTAGCAGGCCGCGGCGCCAAGATCGGAAAATCTATGTATGACTATATAAAGACGGAAAGAGGAGACAGACCGGATGTGATTATCGGAGCACCCGAAGACGTTATTAAAGAGGGCGCGGCAGACGTAGTTCTGTGCTGTACGGATTCTTTCGTAAAGACTGCCTTTGACAGACTGAAATTCGTCCTCGAAAGAAAGATCAATGTCGTATCTTCTGCAGAAGAAATGGCTTATCCAAAGGCACAGTCTCCGAAGGAAGCCGCTGAGCTGGACCGGATCGCTAAGGAAAACGGCGTTTCCATCGTCGGAACCGGAATCAACCCGGGACTTATCATGGACCTGCTGGTGGTTACCATGACCGGCTGCTGCGAAGAAGTAGAGCATATCACTTCCAGAAGAGTCAACAGCCTGTCGCCATTCGGACCGGCTGTAATGGAAGAACAGGGGATCGGCATCACCAAGGAAGAATTTATTGACGGCGTTAAAACCGGAAAGCTGTCCGGGCATGTTGGTTTCCACGAATCCATTCATATGATCGCAGACGCTATTGGCTGGGATGTGGAAAAAGTCACTCAGTCCATGGACCCAATCATGACCGATGTGGACAGAAAATCTCCTTACGGATTCGCAAAAGCCGGCAACGTTGCCGGATGCGCGATGAAGGGCAGCGGATACATTGACGGCGAAGTGAAGATCGAAATGGATCATCCGCAGCAGATCGAGCCGGAGCAGGTTGGCGTTCAGACCGGCGACTATGTAATCATCAAGGGAACACCAAACATCAATATGGTCAATTCACCGGAGGTTCCGGGAGGCATTGGAACCATCGCGATGTGCGTTAACACGATCCCGCACATCATCAACGCAAGACCGGGTCTTCACACAATGATCGATCTGCCGGTACCGAGAGTTATCATGGGAGACATGAGAGACATGATCTGTGAAGAAGCAAAAATTGTAAAATAAGTTGATTCATACGCATACAAAAACAACAGGACACGCTCGGCGCCAGGCCGGGGGTGTTCTGCCATCTAACCGTATTTTTTAGGAGGACGGCATGGTTAAAAAAGGTGAATGGGTGAGAATCCATAAAGTGATTCTGGAAGCGGAGCAGAGAACCGGAAAGCTTCCGGAGGATACAAAGAACGTTCCGCTGGAAATGTGGACCAAAGGATATCTTTTGGCGGACGCTGAGATCGGCGATGAAGTTGAAATAGAATCAGTGAACGGAAGGCATGAGACCGGCACACTGATTGAAGTAAATCCATATTATGAGCATGATTTCGGAACCTGCATCCCTGAACTGCTGGCAATCGACAAGCAAGTCAGAGAAATCGTATTTGGAGGTGAAAAATAATGGCAAAACTACCTCAGGATTATGACAGCGTAATGAGCAGAAAACAGGAAGTCATGAAAGCGGCCATCGGCATTGACTACTCGCAGTTTGAATCCGGTTCCATGGCTTTTGACTATGAAAAGATGATGCGGGAGACCGGATACACGCTGGAGGAGATGCAGAAGATCCAGTACAGCGTAAACGTCGGAAACACGCCGATTCTGGAATTGAGAAATCTTACGGCCCTTGCAAGAGCCTGCGCTCCGGAAGGGAAAGGCGCACGGATCTTTGTAAAGGATGAAGCCGCCAACCCCTCAGGAAGCTTTAAAGCCAGAAGAGCCGCCAATGCGGTTTATCACGCAAAGAAGCTGGGTTATAAAGGCGTAATCGCAGCCACCTCCGGAAATTACGGAGCAGCCGTCGCTTCTCAGGCAGCGATCGCAGGGTTGAAATGTATCATCGTTCAGGAATGTTACGACTCAAAAGGCGTGGGACAGCCGGAAATCATCGAAAAGGCCAGAAAATGCGAGGCTCTGGGAGCAGAAGTGGTGCAGCTGACCGTAGGGCCGGAACTCTTTTATAAGTTCATTCTACTGTTGGAGGAAACAGGATACTTCAACGCATCCCTGTATACTCCATTTGGTATCGCCGGCGTGGAAACTCTGGGCTACGAAATTTCCATGCAGTTCCGCGAAAAATACGGCAAGGACCCGGATGTTGTAGTCTGCACCAATGCGGGCGGCGGAAACCTTACTGGAACTGCCAGAGGATTGATTAAGGCGGGAGCCAAAGAAACAAAGGTCATCGGCGCGTCCATCGACCTTTCCGGCCTGCACATGGCCTCAGACAAGGCCTTTAACCTCAAATCCTGCACAACCGGTCATACGGGCTTCGGCGTACCTTACGCAGTGGACCCGGATCACTCCGATGTGCCCAGATCAGCGGCAAGGCCGCTTCGCTACATGGACAGATATGTGACGATTACCCAAGGCGATGTGTTCTACATCACAGAATGTCTGGCAACCCTTGAAGGACTGGAAAAGGGGCCGGCGGGAAACACTTCCCTGGCAGCGGCATTTGCCCTGGCCCAGGAAATGGATCAGGATCAGATGATTGTTGTCCAGGAAACGGAATATACTGGCGCCGGCAAGCATGTACAGCCGCAGCTGTCCTTTGCCAGAGAAAACGGCATCGAAGTAAGGCTCGGCGATCCGAAAGATGAAGTCCCGGGAAAGAGCGTTATCATTCCGGAGCATCCGTCCCTGATTAAAGCCACGGACATGGATCTGGACCGTCAGAAAAAGTCGCTGATTAAGGGAAACCTCAAAAAGTACACTATGAACCCGACAGAGGATGATTATAAGTATCTGGCAGAGGAAACCAAAAAAGATGTGGAATGGGTAAAGAAAGCCGTAGAAGAAATAAAAGCAGCGCTTTAGCATTTTCAGCAGTATAGATTGTATAAAAATGAGTGGGCCGCCGCCGGCGGCCCGGAGAGATTGAACGGAATCGGCCCGCCGCCGGGTAAGGCCGGAGAATCTGAGACAGAAAGGATGAAAAAGGATGAAAAGACAAGATGATTTTGCAGAGCGCAGAAAGCACATCGCGAATCTGAGCGACCAGGAATTGTACGACAGGTTCTGGGAGCTGACCGCTCAGGTTGTCGATCCGCTTCTGGAGCTGGGCAGAAAAAATACCACCCCATCTGTAGAGAGAGCCGTTCTCCTGAGAATGGGAATTTCCTCCCTGGATACACAGAAAATCGTGCAGGGTTGCATGGACAGAGGTTTGATGGGCCATGGTGCAGGACACGTAGTCTATAAAATGGCCAAAACCAAGGGTATTTCCATTAGGCAAGCCGGCGAAATGCTGGCTAAGGGTGAAGGCTGGGATGAAGCAGCATCCCTGTTTGCGAAGGGAGGCAAGTAGAAATGACGGATTTCAAGTTAGAACCCAATGAAAAACTGGACGTTCGAAATATCTTAAAAGACTTGGACAAATATGAACCGAGAAGAAGGGGCTGGACCTGGAGAAAGCATGTTGACAATCTGGAGATGGGCCCTTTCAAATATCACGACTGTTCCGAGCCGCTGAAAAACGGGGTGGGACTTCCACCGGCTAAATATTTTGGCAATATCGATCCCCAGCCGGATGCGGTTATCACGACGGAGATCGCTTCCGGAAGATTTGAAGACGATATCCGCAGAATGCGGATGGCTGCCTGGCACGGGGCCGATCATATCATGGTTATCCGCCATATGGGGCAGTCCCATATCGACGGTTTGATGGAAGGTACTCCGCAGGGCATCGGCGGCGTTCCCATCACCAGAAAACAGGTCAGAGCCCAGAGAAAAGCTCTGGATATCATTGAGGATGAGGTTGGCCGTCCGATCAATTATCATTCCTATGTTTCCGGGGTGGCAGGTCCGGACGTTGCCGTAATGTTTGCCGAAGAGGGCATCAATGGTGCCCATCAGGACCCGCAGTACAACGTACTCTATAGAGATATCAATTGTGTAAGGTCCTTCGTGGATGCCTGTGAATCGAAAAAGATTCTTGCATGGGCAGACATTCTGCAGATCGACGGAGCACATAACGCCAACGCCACAGCCAGAGAAGCCTGGAAGGTAATGCCGGAGCTGATCGTTCAGCACGCCATCAACGCGCTGTTCTCAGAAAAGGTCGGCATCAAGCCTGAAAACATCAGCTTGTCCACCGTTCCGCCGACAGCCACTCCTGCACCGAGCGTTTACATGGACTTGCCCTATGCGGTAGCGCTGCGGGATATTTGCGACAGGTACAAGATGAGGGCCCAGCAGAACACCAAATATATCTGCTCCTCCGCAAGAGAAGCGACTGTTACCCATGTTCTCAACATGCTGATTTCCAAATTGACAAGGGCCGATATCCAGTCCACCATCACACCGGACGAAGGAAGAAACGTACCTTGGCATATTTACAACATTGAAGCCTGTGACAATGCGAAGCAGACCCTGGTCGGCCTGGACGGCCTGATGGAAATGGTCGAGCTGAAACAGGATGGATATTTGAGAGAAAAGGCTAGAGAGATTAAGGAAAGAGCCTGCCTCTTTATGGAAGAGATTGTTGAAGTAGGCGGCTATTTCCAGGCAGTGCAGGACGGTTTCTTCGTAGACTCGGCGGAATATCCTGAAAGAAACGGCGACGGTATCGCAAGGCAGATCGAGGGCGGCGTAGGCTATGGCTATATCTTCGAAAGAGAAGATGACTATATGGCGCCGGTAACGGCCCATTTCGGTTATAATAATGTAGAGCAGTACGGCGGCGACCCAGCCGATCCGGCGGCGCTCATCGACGGCTGTACCTTCGAAGACCGCAGCAAGATCGTTTATATCGACGAGCTGGATGAAGAGGACTGTGTTGATGTAAGACTTGAAAAGGTTAAAAAATATCTGGACGGCGAGGCCATCAAACCGGAAATGGAATGGTGCGCCGACGGCACGATCATGCTTACCATGTGCATCCCGACCCATATGAGAGCCGCCGAAGCCACGGCTCTGGAAATCGGTAAGAAACTGGGTCTGGAAGATCCTGAGGTAATCAGTAAGGAGGTCCTTCAGGATGCGGAGGGTACCAGAATTGAGATGAAAGGCAAGATTACCTTTGATGTAGACCCGAATAATCTGGAAATTCCGCCGGAGCCGCATCATCTGAGCGACGAAGTGCTGTATAAGGAATTTAGCGATCATCCGATGAAGGTTGTTTGCGGTACAGTGGGAGAAGATGAGCACTCCGTAGGACTCCGCGAGATTATCAACATCAAGCACGGCGGTATTGAAAAGTGGGGCATCAAAGTGGAATACCTGGGGACCTCGGTTCCGGTAGAAAAACTGGTAGATGCGGCGGTCGAGCTGAACGCCGACGCGATCCTGGCGTCCACGATTATTTCTCACGACAATGTGCACTATAAGAACATGAAGAGAATCAATGAGCTTGCCATTGAAAAGGGCATCCGCGATAAAGTAATCATCGCGGCCGGCGGCACGCAGGTCGTCCCGGAAGAAGCCAGAAGCACCGGAATTGACGAAGGTTTCGGCAGAGATTCCCACGGGATCGATGTGGCGACATTCCTGGCGGAAGAGGCCATGAGAAGAAGAGGCGAGCTGTAAACCAGTGTGTGACAGAGTAAAGGGCAGGGCAGGTAGGGATACCTGCCCTGCTGCATATTCAATTCCAAAAAATAATTGTAAAAAAATGTAAAAACATGCACAAAAACAGAATTTATTATACTTTGTACACGTTTTGGAGGAATGGGATGGAATATGCTGAAGCATACCTGCTGAATTTACTGGAAGAATATCAGAGATTGGAAAGGGAGCAGAAAAAAGAACTGGCCAAATTGCCGCCGGGACAGCTGGCGATACGACGGGAAAAAGGCAAGGTTAATTATATCCAGCTGTTGCCTGCTGATGATGTGGAAAGGGGCACAAATAAGCGGGTGCGCAGGGGAATTACGAAGAATGAAGATATGATCCGGGCCCTTGCCCGCAAAAAATATCTGCAGATATCTCTGGCCCTGCTTAAGAAAAACATACCTGCTTTAAAAAAGCTGGTTGATGTCCATAAAGCACCCACTCCAACAAACATTATAGCAGCCATGCCCAAGACCTGCGAAGGCCTATCAGCCGAAATGTTTCTTCCGGAAATAAGGGAGCGGAATCGTTGGGCTGATGCCGCTTTTGAGCAGGGCGTCAACAGGCCGGAAGAACGGAGGCACATCACAGTGAAGGGTCTGCGGGTGCGTTCAAAATCAGAGGTCATTATTGCCACAAACTGGATGCCTACGGAATTCCTTATCGTTACGAGCAGATGCTCTATATTGAAAACCAGACTTTCAGTCCGGACTTCACTATTTTACGCAATGGGGATCTGGTCTATTGGGAGCACTGCGGGCTGGTAAACGACCCCGCTTATATGAAACGCCATAAGTGGAAGCTTGCCATGTATGAGAAGGCCGGCATTGTGCCATGGAAAAACCTGATCGTCACTTACGACGATGAGAATGGCAATCTGGATGCCCGAATCATCGAAGCAGAGATTATCAATAAACTTTTGTAAGACAGAAGAGGCGAAAAAACGGGGGTATAGGTTCCCGCTGCAAAGCCTAAATATATAGAAAGGGAGTGTATGAATAGGGATTTTCGGAAAAAGATTTGCAGGAAAATGCCCGTTCATATAAAAAACTATGAAAATTGATGTATTGGTAGCTGAGATCGGCTCGACAACCACGGTCGTAAACGCATTTAAAGATATTGATACGGAAGAACCCGTATTTTGGGCTCAGGGGCAGGCGCCGACATCTGTGCTGGAAGGTGATGTGAGGATCGGACTGCAGGGGGCTATAGAAGATCTTTGCCGAAAAAAGGGAATTGATTCCCTGGAATACGATGAGATGCTGGCAACCTCTTCGGCGGCAGGCGGTCTTAAAATGACAGTCCACGGCCTGGTCTATGATATGACCGCCAGGGCTGCCAAGGAAGCGGCTCTGGGAGCAGGCGGTATCATCCATTATGTTACTGCCGGAAAACTGAGGAGAACAGACATTGCCAAGATAAAAGAAATCGCTCCCAATTTGATCCTGATTGCCGGCGGAGTCGACTACGGCGAGCGGGATACGGCCATTGAAAATGCAGAAATGATCCGCAGTATGGGCCTGAAAACGCCGGTTATTTACGCAGGAAACTGTGAAAATCAGGAAGAGATGAAGCTCATTTTTGACCAAGAGAGCGGACAGAAGCTGTACAACGTGGAAAACGTTTATCCGAAAATCGACGACCTGAATGTGGAACCCTGCCGCAAGGTTATTCAGGATGCTTTCGAGGAGCATATAACCGGTGCTCCCGGAATGGAGCACGTGAGAGATATGGTCAATGGGCCGATCATTCCTACCCCGGGAGCAGTTATGGAATGTACGAAGCTGCTTTATGACTGCATCGGAGATTTGATCGTTTTGGATGTGGGCGGCGCAACTACAGATCTGCATTCTGTAGCCACAGAATCCGATCAAGTGGCGCGAATCATGACCGCTCCGGAGCCCAAGGCCAAGCGGACTGTGGAAGGCGATCTGGGCGTATATGTCAACAGAATGAAAGTAATCGAATCCATTGGCGAGGAGAAATTCCGCGAGAAGTGCGGCAAAGCGGGCATTGATCCGGATAAAACTCTGGAAAGCTACGCGGCAATTCCAAAGAATGAGGATGAGATCAAACTGGTGGAGATTTTAGCAGAAGAAGCCGTTATGAAGGCGGTGGAAAGGCATGCCGGAAAGATCCGTTATATCTACGGGCCGTCGGGAAGGACCAGTGTGGCGGAAGGCAAAGATCTGACACAGGTCAAATATATTGTGGGTACCGGCGGAGCGCTTACCAGACTGCCCCATCGGGAAGAACTGATGAAGAAGATTGCCTTTTACGATGAGACGGGAATGCGGCTTTTTCCAACCCAGCATGCCGAAATTTTAGTAGATCATGATTATATTATGGCATCCCTTGGCGTCCTCTCTAAAAATCATAGAGAAGGAGCCAAAAAGCTGCTGGAAAAAAGTCTGGGCATAAAATTTCCGGAGCGAAGGGGGAGCATCGCCGGACTAAATGAAGCCATGGGTCAGAAAGAGAACGGACCTGCTGTCTTTGAGGAATTGAAAAGAGAGCAGGATGAGCAGGATTCTAAGAGGGAGGAACTGATTAAACACATTGAAGAGTGCGAGGCACAGGGATATGATATGAGCGCCTACAGAGAGGATCTGGGTCTGCCGGTACTGGAGAAAAAGGATCCGGAAAACCTGCGATCATAACTGTCGCACCTGCGGGAGATTAAGCCACAGGCAATGTAAAATATTTACAAAAATATTGACGAATGGGAAAAAATACCATATAATAATATTGGGATTGCTGTGGGCCCAGTGGCATTGTCGTCTTCAATAGGGTGAGGGCTTAGGCGGAAGGCGGTGATGATATGGTTACCTATTCAGAGCTATTTCAGTTTTGTTTAGTTATTCTTGGCGTCATAACTGTATGCGCCGCATATAGCGGGCTCAAAAAATAATTAGCCGCCTTTAAAAGACGGCTAAAAACCCAACGACTGCCGCTAAAACCCCTGCAGCAATCCATCTACCATTATTATAGCAAATATCTTTAAAAAGGCAAGAGTGCCCTTATAGACAAGTGGGATAATATATATAACATACATTCCGGCTGCGGGGAAATAGGAGGGAAACCATGTATCCAAGATTAATGATCGATATAAATAAGTTAAGGAGCAACCTGGAAGGGGTGGCCAGAATTACAAAAGAGCAGGGACGATGCAGCCTGATGATTGTAACCAAGGGCTTGTGTGCGGATAGGGAGATGGTAAAGCTGGTGTGCCAGCACCCGGCCGTAGATTTCGTCGCGGATTCCAGAATCCATAACCTGGAGACGTATGCCTGCAGGGCGAGGAAAGCAGGAAAACAGACTGTGCTTCTGCGGCTTCCTATGGCGTGCGAGATCGAAAAGGTCATCAAGTTCGCAGACATAAGCTTTAATTCTGAGGTGGCAACTTTGCGGCTGCTGAACGAAGAAGCGGCAAAACAGGAAAAAATTCATAAAGTCGTGTTGATGATCGATCTGGGCGATCTTCGCGAAGGAATTTTCTTTAAAAACGAAGAAGCTGTTCTAAATACCGTTTCTGAGATTCTTTCTATGAAAAATCTGGAGCTTTACGGAATCGCAGTGAATCTGACCTGTTATGGAGCGATAATTCCCAAGTACGACAATCTCTCCCAGCTCTGCGATTGGGCGGAAAAAATTGAAACCAAGTTTGAACTCAAACTGCAGATGGTTTCCGGCGGAAACTCTAGTTCCATCTACTTAATTGAAAAAGAAGAACTTCCGGAGGGAATCAACAACCTGCGATTGGGCGAGGCCTTTCTTCTGGGAAACGATACTGCTTACGGAACAAAGCTTCCCGGCGCCACCGATGACGCATTGATTTTGGAGGCGCAGATCATTGAGCTGAAGGAAAAACCATCGCTTCCAATTGGCGAGGTCGGCGTCGATGCCTTCGGGCAGAAACCATATTACGAGGACCGGGGTGTAATCAAAAGGGCGATTATTGCCATCGGCCAGCAGGATACGGATATCAGCAGTATGACGCCGCTGGACTCAGGTATCGATATTTTAGGCGCCAGCTCCGACCATATGATTCTGGACGTTTCCCAATCAGAGAAAAAATATGAGGTGGGTGATATTGTCAAGTTTAAAGTGGGATACGGAGCAATGCTGAAAACAGCCACCAGCGGCTATGTGGAGAAGGTATATTCTTAAAAACCGATTAACATTTCCTTCACTCCCTTGTCAAAAAACGTCGTCGGTCGTAGAATAAACGTATGCCAAGAACAACAGCGACGAGAAGGAAAACTGCGAAGAAACCCACAAGACGAAGGAAAAAAACAAATAAAAGAAAACTGGAAGAACGAAGAAAGTTTCTGCTGGTATTGATGTTTGTCATTCTGGCAATCATGAGCGTAGTGGTGCTTAGGTCCTGCTTTATGACGATTGATATATCCAAGCTGAATTACCCATCCTATATCAAGCAGGATTTCATCGATCAGGACGGACACTCCAGGACTGGGCGGGACATGAAACGGGTCAACGATATCGTGATCCACTACGTGGCCAATCCGGGGAGCAGCGCCAAGGCCAATCGGGACTTTTTCAACTCCAGCCAATCACGGGTCAGCGCTCATTTTGTGGTGGGCCTGAAAGGGGAAGTCATTCAGTGCGTTCCTCTGGACGAACAGTCCTCCGCATCCAATGACCGAAATCCTGATACCATTTCCATTGAAGTCTGCCATCCGGATGCCAGCGGCAAGTTCAACGACAAGACATACGGAGCCCTGATCAAGCTGACTGCCTGGCTGTGCGACGAATTCGGGCTGGATGAGAAAGACGTGATTCGTCACTACGATATTACAGGCAAGGACTGCCCCAAGTATTATGTGGAACACTCCGATGCCTGGAAGAAGCTGAAAAAAGATGTAAAGAAAGCTCTTTAAAAGATAAAGCTGCTCAGAGACGCTGGTTTTCCTGCACAGGATTCGAGGCGATCAGGAGCAGCTTTTTTTCTCTGCTCAGTTTCTTGATGGACGCTTCCCGGCGCAGGGCAGCAGACCTGTCCGGCAGATATTCGATGTATACAAGCTTCACAGGACCGCGTCCTCTGGTGTATTTGGCGCCTGCGCCGCTGTTATGAGCGGACAGCCGGTTTTCAATGTCCGTGGTCCATCCGGTATAAAGCGAACCGTCCCGGCATTCTAAAATATAGACACAACTTTGTTTCTCCATAATGTAAGATCCTTTCCGAATTCTATCATACAAAATTATTTCCCCATTGACAATGCATAGCTGAAAGCGATATGCTAAAAACTAAGCAAAGTAAAGAGAGGAAAGAGCAGTGAAACTATTAAAAGTAGATACAGTAAATGAAGCGCGTGAAAAACTATTAGCCGCGGCACGGAAGAAAAAGAAACAGATTGAATTTGTAAATCTGAATGAGGCTCTGGGACGTATTCTGGCCTCGGATCTTGTATCTCCGGAACCGATCCCGTCTTTCCGCAGGTCCACGGTGGACGGATACGCAGTCAAAGCGGTCAACACCCAGGGAGCCGGAGAGAGCATACCGGTTTTTTTAGATGTAATCGAAAGGATTGAGATCGGCACTCCGGCTATAAGAATGGTTCAGCCGGGCCAGTGCAGCTATGTGCCCACGGGCGGAATGATTCCCGAGGGGGCAGACGCAGTGGTGATGGTAGAATACTGCGAAGCTTTTGATGAAAAGAGTATCGCTGTCTATGATGCTGTTTCTCCGGGGCGTAACGTTGTCAGTATCGGGGAAGATATTCAGGAAGAAGCTCTGTTTCTGAAAAAGGGCACCAGACTGAGGCCGCAGGAGATCGGAGTGCTGGCGTCGGCGGGCGTCCATACGGTTCCGGTTTACAAGCCATGGAAAATCAGCATTATTTCCACAGGGGACGAGCTGGTGCCTGCGGATCAAAAGCCGATGCCGGGTCAGATAAGGGATATCAATACTTATGTGTTGGAGGCCATGAGCATCAAGTATGGGTTTGAGGTAGTGAGCAAACAGGTGCTGCGGGATGAGCGCTCTCTGCTGGAAGAAGCCGTAGCAGAGGCAATGAAAAGCTGTGATCTGGTAGTTGCTTCCGGCGGCAGTTCACAGGGAGAAAAGGATCATACTGCCGACGTGCTGGATCAGTTTGCCCAGCCAGGGGTCTTTACCCACGGAATTGCGCTGAAGCCTGGGAAACCGACGATACTGGGCTATGATGTGATTTCGGAAACAATCCTGATGGGACTTCCGGGACATCCGGCGGCGGCCATGATCGTATTCGAGCTGATGGCCGTATGGCTTCACAGGCAGCTGACTCACCAGCCGGAACCCAAATATACGACAGCCGCGATCCAAACCAATGTAGCCAGCGCTCCGGGCAGAGCAACCTGCCTGCTGGTAGAGCTGGAGGACAGTGAGGGCGGGTATATCGCAAAACCGATCTTCGGAAAATCAGGCCTGATGACCACTCTTTCCAGGGCACATGGATATACAATGATCGATACCAACAAAGAAGGATTAAAAGAAGGCGAAATCGTGCAGGTAGCACTTTTATAAATAACGCAGAAACAGGAGACGAAAGGAATTACAATGGCAAAGAGAAATCTTTATTTGGACATAAAGTCAGTGGACGAAGCGGCGGAGCTTTATCTGAGCGCACTGAAGAAAACACTGGACATTCAATATGAGACGATTCCGGTGGTTGAATCGCTGGAACGGGTAACAAGGAAAGCTACTTACGCAAAATATTGCTCACCCCTTTTCAACGCTTCGGCAATGGATGGCATAGCGGTTATTTCTTCAAGAACCGACGAAGCCAATGAAACCAATCCGGTGATTTTGAAGGAGGAAGAGGATTACCTGGTCGTAGATACCGGCGATCCCATTCATCCACCATATGACGCAGTGATCATGGCAGAAGATATAACCGAGGTTGAAGAAGGTGTCAAAATCTTCGCTTCCGCAGCGCCCTGGCAGCATGTGAGGCCCATCGGGGAGGATATCGTAGCGGGTGAAATGATTCTGCCCAGCAATCACAAGATCAGGCCGATCGATGTGGGCGTTCTGCTGTCGGCAGGCATCATTGACATTGAAGTGGTCAAAAAACCGGAAGTGGCCATTTTTCCTACGGGAACCGAAATCATCGAGCCTACGGAAACGCCTGCGGACGGCAGCATTATTGAGTCTAATTCCAGGATGTTTGAGAATATGGTAACAAGGGCAGGTGGTATTGCCCATCGTTTCCCGCCGATCATCGATGATTACGAACAGATCCGTAACCACGTCGCTGAGGCTGTCGGCCGCTACGATATGGTAATTATCAATGCCGGTTCCAGTGCGGGAACCGAGGACTATACCGTCCATGTACTCCGTGAACTGGGAGAGGTTCTGGTACACGGCGTTGCCATAAAACCGGGAAAGCCTGTGATTTTGGCAATGGTTAAGGGTAAACCGGTTGTTGGACTGCCGGGGTATCCGGTTTCTGCGTACATTGGATTTGAAAACTTTGTGGATCCGGTACTGGCTGAGATGTGTCAGACTCCGGTCAGAAAGAACCCGGTAGTTCAGGCGCATGTTTCCAAAAGACTGGTTTCCAGCCTCAAGCACAAGGAATATGTGCGGGTTAAGGTAGGCAAGGTGGGAGACAAGATGGTTGCCGCGCCTCTTGCCAGAGGAGCCGGTGCGGCCATGTCTTTGGTACGTGCCGACGGGTTCTGTGTGATTGAGCAGAACAGTGAAGGTGTGGAAGCCGGAGAGGCGGTTCAGGTGCAGCTTTACCGGGAACCGGAAGAAGTGGAAAACACGGTTGTAGTGATCGGAAGCCACGATTTGATTTTGGATGTGATGGCGGATATGATGCCGGAGAGTCATAAAGGAATGTTTGTTTCCAGCACTCACGTGGGGAGCATGGGCGGCCTGATGGCTTTGAAAAGGGGTGAAGCTCACTTGGCTCCGATTCACCTTCTGGATGAAACTTCGGGTGAATACAATATTGCCTATATTAAAAAGCTGTTCGGCGAAGGAAAAATTTCTCTGATCAAGGGCGTAGGCCGGACCCAGGGCATTTTGGTGAAGAAAGGCAATCCGCTGGGTATTAAAGGCATTGAAGATCTTAAAGACTGTCGCTATGTCAACCGGCAGCGGGGAGCGGGAACCAGAGTTTTGTTCGATTATAAGCTGAAACAGCTGGGAATCGAACCATCGTCGATTAACGGTTATGACCGTGAAGCTACTACCCATATGGCAGTAGCGGCAGCCGTGGGAAGCGACGGCGCCGATGCGGGCATGGGAATTCTTTCGGCAGCCAAAGCGATGGATTTGGATTTCGTTCCCATCGGGCCCGAAGAGTACGACTTCGCGATTCCGGAGCAGTATTTAAATTTGCCCCATATTCAAGCTTTCCTGGAAATCCTCAAAAGCGATGAGTTCCACCGCCGCCTCGATGAATTGGGAGGATATACCTACGAAAAAGCCGGGGAGATTGTCGCTATTTAAATGACGGAATATTGTTAAATTAGTATCAAAGCACAAATTAATTGTTTAAATTGCAAGAAAATGAACAACTTTGTTATTGTAGTGCTATCAGGTTGCTGAGTTAAGAAACTTGCTGTATTCCAGTTGAAATTTTGATGCGCTCCGAATATAATGACCTTGTCAGAAGAGATAATTTAAATTATCTTCACAATGATGAGGAAGAAAGGAGTGTTGAACCATGACATCAGTAAGAGTTGGCAGATTTAAAAACGACAATCCGGGAAATCCTTCTAATGTTATTTCTCACATGCTTCATGAGACAGAAAAGCAGATTGAAAAGATGACCGGACAAAAAGTGAAACTGATTGCAAAAGACGTGGAAGAATAAGCAATCTATGAAGTCTTATGGTATGGGCGTGTTTTAAACATAATGTTTTAAAAAAGAAATATGGTCCCAAAGCTTGTAAAATGATTAAGAAGCGATGAAAATCCGGCGGGTAAAACTGCCGGATTTTTTCTTATGGTCTGCGATCCGCGGTAACTTTTCGAAAAAATCTTGCGAAGTTACGCAAAGTTGTGGGTTTGCGGGCGCTTGAAATCGTAAAAAAATGCCCATTTGTGCTGCCAGTCGTTCTGAAGGCCGCAGGATCGTTGAAAAACGCGTAACTTTTCAAAAAAATTAGGAGAAGTTACCGGAATAGCTCTCTTGGTAAGGGTTCGCATCGTATACGATTCCTCCAGCGGACTGTAATCGCAGCCGTATTGCGCCTCAACACCCGAATATCAACAGATGCCTGCGGGAAACCGGATTTTGATAGTTTTGCAGTAATTCGGCAAAATGAAAACGGCAAAATGTAAAACAATCATATTCAATTGCGCTATTTTGATAGTATTTAGCAAGCTCTTGCCACGCTTTTTCCCAAAAGTATCATTTAACCTTAAAACAATTGTATATTTTGATACTACTCCTTATTTCCCAATGATAGTCCGGACAGAACTATCATTTTTTCTGTTTTTTCACAAGCCCTTGGATATTTCAAACGGCGGACAGAAAAATAGTGTGCAAAAAATGTCACATGTGTGTCAGCTCCTGTATTTTAAAAACCTGCCATATGAAAGCAATGTTACTGAAAGCTGCAAAAAAGATTTGACAAAATTTTACAAATTATATATAATAATAGAGTAATGCGACATAAAAAATGTAAATAGTTAAGAAAGGAGCAACAGATGAGTAAAGAAATACAGGAATTAAAAGGCATTACGATGCAGATACTTGAGAGTGTGCAGAGCCTTCATGTGAAGGTGGATCGGCTCGAAGAACGGGTTGGAGCACTGGAAGAACGAGTGGGTGCGCTTGAACAGCGAGTTGGAGCACTTGAGGAACGAGTCAGTGCACTGGAAGATCGGGTCAGCGCCCTTGAAGATCGAGTTGGTGCCCTTGAACAGAGAGTCACCAAGGTAGAGCGTAATCTTAGAGAACTGGACGCAGAACAGAAAAGGCGGTTTGACATGTTGGTCGTGGAGTTTAGCGCATCTATGGATGCCATGAACTGGCTCAGGGAACATAAGGTTGATAAGGAGGCTCTCAGGACAGCGGCTATGTAAGCAGCTTTTGAGGCAGAGCCTATCGCTGCTGCCGGGTGGAACCGGCAATCCCAAAGCGGCAAAACCTCTTTCTAAATGAAAGAATTTATTAAAAGCATCCTCTTTTAGGCAAACAAGGCAGTGCAAGCTGCGAATGGTTTGCTTTTTTTATAATATAGGAAATATCGAATGCGTGGCATATTCTATATTTCAAAAAAATCTACAATATGAAAATGAGCGCTATGCGCGAATAACTCACCGAAGGTGATTTTTTTATTGCTGGAAAATATCGTTTCTTCATACTGCCGGCAAAGTAAAATACAGGGTCCGTTCAGGAGCAGAGGGCTGCCCGTATTCGCTATCGGGCTTGCGTTTTCTGCAGTTTCCAATTCTCCGCAGGTAATATAACGCATCGCCAGAGATCATGGGAAGGCAGACTGCAAAGACGGTAAATTCACAAGAAAAAATCTTGGAAGATGTTGGTTTGACAACATACATTTGAATTTGAATCGGGTATAATCAAGACAAATAACAAAAGTGTAATAACAGGAATTTAATCACTAGAAAAAATCCTAAAAAGGAGAATACCGTCGAAAAACTAAGAAAAATGACTTGCTATGAAGAATCTTTTATAATAAAATACTAGTGTAGTCAGGAAAATATTGGACTGATTACACCAATTGAATAGAAACGATTCCGAACGTGAAAGCCTACGAGCAGGATGCTTATGGCTGAACGTCGATGGGTAACGCTGGAAACGGCTTTGCCTCCCGCATTTTGGAAAGGAATGGTGTATTAAAAATAAACCACTCTTTCTTGTATCAGGAAAGAGTTTTATTTTTATATACGTTCCTTATTTTATTGCCTCATGCTACTCGGCGCAGCCCGCAAAAGGTGCGTGGATCAAAGTGTCTTTCACGCAGCAAATACACGCTTTTGGAGCATCGTCCCACAAGTCCGCAGTGAAGCCAAAGGATCAAAACTGGTATAACCACCCCCTGTAAAGAGGATGATTATATAAATTATATTATTTTAATAGGAGGAACAAAAAGATGAATGTTACAAGAAGAAGTAACCAAAGAGTGATTGTCAGTATCGTAATGGCGCTGATGATCGCACTGAGCATGATGCCGGGATTGGCGTTTGCGGACACAGCACTATCGATTAATCCGGTGGGCACTGTTTATATGGGTGACAGTCCAGTACTGTCAGTGACGCCGGCTCCCGATAATGTGACATCACACATTGATTGGTCAAGTAGTAATGAGAGTGTGGCGACTATCAGCACTCATAATGGCAAAATTACTACTAAGGCTGCCGGAACGACAACTATTACAGCTACACTGAGAGAGGGTGCAAAACCTTCAGGCGGTGGTGGCGGTACGACTGGAGATTGTACCGGCGCAATTCTGGGCACTGCAACTTTAGACGTTACAATATTGCCTACTACGGCGTATGGTGCGCAGGGAATAGGTGGAAATACATTGACGATGCTTTCACCAAATAACATTACTGCAGGACAATTAAGTGGTGGTCAGTATCTAAACCGGATTAATAATACTCTAGCCGTTAATGAAGATGGATTCTATGAATTCAAATTCACCATGGGTGCAGGTATGAATAATTTTAATGAGCAGAACTTTATAACTCAGAATATGCCACTGATCAAAGTAACTCAAAATGGACGGGATATTGCTACTTTTGACGCAGAGACAATTGTATATGGGGGCTATGAAAATCCAAATATTATCATTGGTGTTGATTCATCAGTTCTTGCTACATCGGGAGAATATGTACTCGAATTTGGTGCGGATATCCATGGAAATAATGCAAGCAAAACATTAGGGGTGCCCGTTAAATTTATCTTTAATATTTAAAAAATACCGTTCTCCGGTAGAACCTTCTGCCGGAGAACGGTCAAACACTAAAAAGGATATGAAACAATGAAGCTAAAAATGTTTATAGCTATTCTAGTAATGGCTATGTTTTCCACTGCCATTCCTGTGGCGGTAAATGCACAGGGGACGGATGCTATGAAAGATGGTTTCTATGTTGGAACTACAACAAATGAACCATTACCTGATAAATATGAACTCAAATATGGAGAAAAATTAGAAAAGGTATGGGTCTATATTAATAACAAAAAGACAGCAGCAACGGATATTCCTGGCTTGAGGAGAAGTAACATAGAAGTTGTAGACATTCAAAAAAATGGAATGAGAGGGTTTACAATAACTCCCAAAGCTAATGGAAGCGTAATATTGGAATATAAATCAGATATCGAGAGCAGAGATTATAAAGGGATAACAAAAAAATTAGAAATTATTGTTACAGGATGTCCTACAGAAGCAGATCCAGATTTCAGAGCGTCATATGATACTGAACAAGGGACAAATGGAAAGATTTTTTTAAATGGTTACGATATTTATACTGCACCAAATAATGAAATATTCTATGAAAATTATATTACTAATCAGCTTGACACAAAAAATATCCTTTTGGACCTAGATATTTATAACTGGGGGAGGGTTGATGAACCTGGTGGCATGAACGATGCAAACAAAGATGAAAATGTAAGCAACTATGTATTGCCATATATCAAAGTAAAGGATTTGAAAGGCAATACAATAGCATCATCCAATAGGCAGGACTTTATTTTGGAGAGAAGTCAAATTAATGGAAATTCCTTAGTGAATACAAAAATTAGAATTAAACCAGGAGTATTAAAACCAGATACCCGGTATCAGCTGTGCTTTGCCCCTGATTTAAGACTGTATAAGGGAGGAGATCCCATAAATAAAGATGTAGTTTTCAACTTTAAAACTGCTCCGTTTATGTATGCTACAGGTTTAACGATCGATAAAAAGGACATGTCTCTGGATGTCAATCAAAAAGCAAAGCTATCTGCCAATGTTGTTCCGGCGAATGCCGATGACTATGAATGTACATGGGCATCATCCGACCCAAGGATTGTAAAAGTGGATCAGGAAGGGAATATTACAGCGATTAAAGCGGGTACTGCTCTAATTAAAGCGTCAAATGCCAATGGTAAAAGTGCATCCTGCAAAATAACTGTGAATCCTGTGCCTGTAAAAAAAGTACAGGGCTTGACGGCAAAAGGAATTTCAAATAATAAAATTAAGCTTAAATGGAAACAGATGGGCGGCGTATCGGAATATACCGTATACTCATCTACGAAGAAAACCGGTAAATACAAAAAAGTCAAAGCACTAAAAGGTAATTCGTGTACTATTTCTAAACTAAAATTGGGAAAGCGGTATTATTATAAAGTGGTAGCAACAAAAACCGTAAATGGGACCAAATATAATAGTGCAATGTCCAATGTCGTGTCCGCTACACCATGCTTAGAGAAAACTGTTTTACGTATAAAATCGAACAAGAAGAAAGTGTATCTCCGATGGCAAAAGACTTCGGGTTCCGAAAAATACCAGATATACAAAAGTTCAAAAAGAAATGGTGGGTATTACAAATTACGAGAAACAACGAGACTGAAATATACGGATAAAAAGGTCAAGAACAAAAAAACTTACTATTATAAGGCCAGATCTTATAAACGTTTGGGTGGAAAAAGACTATATAGTAAATTCACAACACCAATTAAGGTAAAAGTAAAATAATAATTAAGTATCTGTTAGAAAGTATGCGGCTAATGCCGGCATACTTTCTAATGTATCTCGGAGAATGTAGTATGAGAAAAAATTTTAGACTTGTAAAAAGTAGAATAATCACATTTTTAATTGTCGTGGCAGTGATGATGGCGGTGTTTCCGTTAGAAGATAGTCATGCCTATACCAAAGAGTATGGATATCAGGGAAAAGAAGGAATGATTCAAATCCCAGGCAAGGGGGACAAAGAACCTAATGCGATTAAGCTACTGGACTTTGAGGAAAATGAAATTACTGTAGAAAAGACTCCGGACGAAGACGGCTATTTTTTAAATATCATAGAGCCAGAGTTGGATGGAAGTGAGACAATGGAATTTGCTTTTTCAATGACCGCGGGAATGAATCATCCGTTTAATGATGAGGGAATATTAAACTTTGAAGTAAACTGTCTAGCCGGGAAAAATGCGGACGGAAGTGTGCGTAATTCGATGGTCAACATTTATAAAAAAACAGAAATGTATACAGGCAACTGGAATGAGGATGAAACCAAGCAGGCACAAGGACAACTAACTGTTAATTATGATTCGACAAAGACATATCAAAATCCTACTAATAATGATAGAAAAGGAAGAATTACATTGTGCTTAGAGGCTGATACTTTGGAATCGGGCACCTATATTCTTGAGTTCGGGAAAAATGTTTGCGGAAATGAAACTTCAAAAATTTTAGGCGTTCCGGTGGCATTCGAATTTACAGTTCTAGGGACTCAGGGCTTAGCTGATATGATTGCAACTGCTGAAGCTCTATACTCTCAGGTATCTGATCCTGCTAACCAGGGAACTGAAGACGGGAAGTATAACGTGAGCGCAGAAGATATTAAAGACTTGGGCGATGCCATAGCAAAAGCAAAAGCAGCCGGAACAGAAAACGAGATAATTCAGGCATCACAAACATTAAAAGCCGGAATAGAAAAAATTGAAAAGACAAGAGTGATTACACTTACTGGTGCTATCACCGGCCTGGAGCAAAATGCCTCAGTAACAGTAGGCGGTACGGGGACTTTGAAAGGTATTGTATCGATAACAACAGACCATGCAGACAACTTGATTTATAAAAAAGTCAAATGGCAGGCTGCAACAAAAAATATTTCTGTTGATGAAAAGTCAGGAGCTTGGAGCGCCAATTCAGCAGGAACAGCTGAGATTCAATTAGTGTCGGCATTTAATGAAAAGATTCTTGAGACAATAAAATTTACTGTGAAGGATGAGAAGGATGGTGTGACAGCCCTTTATATACCTTCTGATGAGACTTTGGAAAATATCCTAAATAATGCGGGTAAAAATGAAACAGAGCTATCCAAACTAAAAGTAATAACAGCAAAAAATAAACAACTTTCGAGCAGCGACTTAACTACGATTCATGATAAAGGGATGAATAGTTTAAATGAACTGGATTTGACTGCTGCCAGCTTTGCATTAATAGAGTCTGGTCAAAAAAATGAAAAGGGTAAAGATATTATGGTGGAAGGAATTCCAGATAATACTTTTGCCAATATGAAGAAACTGGAGATAGTTAAATTGCCGGAAACTTTGGGTGTAATCGGTATCGGAGCTTTTAAAAACTGTACCAGCCTGAAAGATATTTATATTCCGGCAGCCATAAAGCAAATAAAAACACAAAGCTTTTTGGCGTGCAGGTCCTTAAAGTCCTTAGTCTTGTACTGTGTATCTCCTCCTGAGGTAGCAACGACTTTTGATGACCCCTTTGCCGAAGCAGGTCTTGAAAGCATTAGAGTGCTACCGGGATGCTCAAATATTTATAAAAAGGATAGTTATTGGAAAAAATTTGGGGGCAATATTACAGAAGAACCTTATGATGAGTTGTCAATTACAGTTTCGGAAAGCGGTTCTTTAAAAAAAGAAGCAGAAGAAAAACTGGAGGGAATGGATTCCAAAGAAATTGACTTGCTAAAAATTAAAACGGTTGGAAATGTAATGCTTAACTATCAAGAAGATATTCAATATTTACAAAACCACTTTCTTAATGCAACCGAAATTGATTTGTCAAAAGCAAAGCTTGAGGATGATGGAGAAGGCGGCAGCAAATTAAAAGGAGAAATCTTTAAAGATCGAATAAATCTAAAATCAATTAAACTTCCGGAAGATTCTGTAGGAATAGCAAGAAATTCATTTGCAGGTTGTTGTAACTTAGGGCAAGTGGTAATTCCCGCTACAGTAGATAAAATTGGGGATGGAGCTTTTTATGGATGTGATTCATTATACCGTTTAATTATCGATAGAAGGACGCCGCCCAGTTATGATGGCAGCTTAGGTGGAATTAATTTAAAAACCATCATCGTACCCCCGGGCAGTGAAAGCGCATATAGAAAAGCAACTGGCTGGAATACCTACAACATTATATCCCAGGTAGCCCTCTCCCTCAGCACCAGAGCTATAACCCTGGAAGCGCCGGCAAAGAGCAGCCTCACCGCGAACGTAACCGTATATAATAACAACAACGATACGGTCACCTGGGAATCCAGCAATACAAGAGTTGCGGCAGTCAGCCCTGAACGTGGGAAAACGACCACTGTCACCGCAGTCAAACCGGGGACAGCAACGATTACAGCCAAAGCCGCAAACGGATATGTCACCGCCACCTGCACCGTCACCGTCAAAGCCGTAGCGGCGCCGACTGCCAGAGCGGCCTCCGCCGGCTACAACAAAACCAAAGTGACATGGAGCGGCATCAGTGGCGCCGCAGGCTATGAGGTCTACCGAGCCACCAAAAGCAACGGCTCCTACAGCAAATTGCGCACCCTGTCGGCGTCCTCCCGCAGCTACACCGACACCGGCAGAACCACCGGAACCACGTATTACTACAAAGTTCGGGCCTATAAAACCATAAGCGGCACCAGATATCTGGGCGACTACTCGCCCGTTGCCAGTGCCAAACCGACTCTGGCCAAAGTGACCAAAGTAAAAGCGCGGAGGGGCGGTTCCCAAAAGATAAAAGTCACCTGGAAGAGAACCACCGGAGCCAGCGGCTACACCGTTTACCGATCCCTGAAAAAGAACAAAAGCTACAAAGCCGTGAAAACGATTAAAAAGGCCAAGACGGTCAAGTACACCACAGGAAAACTGAAAAAAGGTAAACGCTACTACTTCAAAGTGCGGGCTTATCGAAAAGTAAAGGGCAAAAAGGTATACGGAGCCTATTCGACAGTTGCGTCCTATAAAGCAAGATAAAGGCCGCGTCCTGCATAACTCTATAAAATCTAAAACGGATCGGGGTCGGGCCTTTGGCTGGGCTCCGGCCCGTTTTAAGTAAAACCGTGACGACCTCCGACTTCACCCGGCCAGCATACCCATATAAAAACAAAGAATTTTCCTCTATTTTATAACAAACTTATGGGTTTCAGGAGGTTGGGAAGAGAGGAAATGCGGATATAAGCAGACTTTGCTTCTTCCGGTCGCTGCAAACGGCATAAAAAAATATAAAATTGGCACAAAAGAACGAGTTTTATATAAAAAGACAAAATCAGGCTTTTTAACACCCCGAATACCCTGAACACTCCGAACACCCCGGCTGGCAGGCAATGGAAACTGCCATATAAGATTGAAACAGGCGCTACCTTCCGCAGCGAGCCGGCCCATAGTATAAATCCTCACAAACCACCTGCACCCCGCCTGTCAGCAGCCGCTCAAAAGGCCAGATAGGCGGTAGTCACGGGGTATGGAAATGTGATATACTATATCGGAATGCGGTTTGGTAACCAACGCCCGATTTTAGAGAAAAGCTACGCGCTTTTCAACGCTTCTGCGGCACAGAAACAAGCCGCAGCACAAATTTTCATTTTTAACGGTTTCATACCCCGTCAAAGCCACAACTTTGCGTAACCCGATGCCGATTTAAAGAAAAAGTTACCGCGGCGCCCGGCCGCGAACCGTGCAGCCATCGCAGGCAAGCCACGCGCTCTAAGAAAAGGAACAAATAAGCTATGAAATTATACATTTGTGTAGATGATACAGACGACCTGACCAAAAGCACCAGCACCGGCAAGATTTCCGATCTGATCGCCCGCAGGCTGGAAGAATTGGGCGGTGTGCTGGAAAAGGGAATTACCCGCCACCAGCTGCTGCTCCATGAAGACATCGAATACACCTCCCACAACAGCTCCATGTGCATGGTAATGGATATGGAGAATATTGAAATGGAGAAAATAAAGACGGCGGCAGAGGAGATCCTCAAAGCCAACATGGCTGAGACTTCAGATCCGGGGCTCTGTTTTTGCCGGCTGGATCAGCTCAAAGAACCGGACAGGCTCATTGCCTACGGCAAGCGGGCGCAGAAAGAAGTAATTCAAAAACAGGAGGCCTATGATCTGGCGGATCAGATCGGCGGCACGATCCTGGAAGAATACGGAGGCACCGGAATCGGAGTCATCGGAGCGCTGGCAGGAGTCGGACTGCGGCTTTCCGGCTGCGACGGGACTTTCCGAGGGGGAAAGGGCAGCAAGTACGCAGGGCAGACCTATTCAGCAGCTCAGTGGAAAACCATGATGGGCATTGAGCAGGTTTTGGATTTTCAGGGCAGAGAGCTGGCGGACACAGAAACCGTTTCTGTGGACAAGCAGCTGAAACTGGCCATGCTGGACCACAAAAAGACCCTCATTGCAGAACTGTGGGATGGGGCCTACATAGCCTGCACCAAGAAGGACCTCTACCAGGGAGATAAACGGATCAGCACCTGGACCACTTCCTGTGAAAACTTTCAGGCGGACAACGATGCCGAAGAGTGTTACAGCGAAAGCGAAAATGCCTGCTACAACTGCCTTTACAGAAGATGGACCGCAAACGGGTTCATCTGCGTGAAATAAAACCTAAGCGGAAATGTGAAAGAAAACCGGAGAGTGAACCGTGACCCAGGAACATAGAACACACAACTGGATAAAGGCGGCAGTTCTCATCGCGCTCCCGCTGATCTTCTTCATCGGAACCATTTGCGTCGGAAGATACAGCATCAGCATAGAGGCTGTTTTCAAAAGTTTTTGGACAGCCCTTACAGGGGCGGATCTGGGGATTGATGAAAAGACTTTCACCGTAGTCATGGAAATCCGTTTTCAGCGGGGGATTCAGGGGCTGCTGGTGGGGGCCTCCCTGGCAGCGAGCGGAGCCTGTTTTCAGAGCCTTTTCCGCAACCCACTGGTTTCAAGCGGGATGCTGGGAGTCTCCAACGGGGCCGGATTCGGGGCAGCACTGTCGATCCTGCTCTTTAACAGCATGGTCATGACATCCGTTTTTTCCTTTGGCTTCGGCATTTTAGCTGTGATTCTTGCCTATCTGGTGGGCAAAGTCAGCGGAGGAACCCCGACCATTACCCTGGTGCTGGGAGGCACGATCATTCAGTCCATTTTTTCAGCCCTGCTTTCCCTGCTCAAATATGTGGCGGACCCTTACAGCGAACTTCCGGCCATTACCTTCTGGCTCATGGGGAGTCTAGCGTCTACAAAGTCCACGGAACTGCTTTTTTCAGCCATTCCAATGCTCGTTGGCATCATGGGAATGCTCCTGTTCCGCTGGCGGCTCAACGTCCTCTCCATGGGAGACCGTGAGGCTAAGACGCTGGGCCTCAACGTAGGACTGAACAAAGGGATTATCGTCGGTTTTGCGACTTTGGCTACGGCGGGCGCGGTCTGCATCAGCGGAGTGATCGGCTGGGTGGGGCTGGTGGTGCCGCATATGTGCAGAATGGTCATCGGCAGCGACAACAAATGGCTGATTCCGGCCAGCATTTCCATCGGCGCCTGTTTTACCGTTTTCGTCGATACCCTCTGCCGGACCATCAGCGGAGCGGAGATCCCTCTGGGCATCGTTACGGCCATTGTGGGAGGGCCGTTCTTCATCTACCTGCTGAAAAAGACAAAAGGAAAGAACTGGTGATGCCATGGCGCTTATAGAAATAAAAGACGCTGCTTTCAGCTATGACGGAAAGCGAACGATATTTGAACATATTAATTTCCGGGTAGAAGAAGGAGAAATTTTCTGCATCATCGGTCCCAACGGATGCGGTAAATCGACGCTGATCGACTGCGTGCTGGGACTGAACAAGCTGAAAAACGGCCAGATCCTGATCGGAGGAAGGCCGATGGAAAGCTTCAAGCCAAGGGAACTGGCCGAGCATGTGGCATATGTCCCCCAGGGGCATAAGACCACTTTTGCTTACACAGTGCTGGATGTGGTGACCATGGGAAGAACCTATGCGGCCAGAATGTTTGCGCCTCCCGGTGAGAAGGAAAGGGAAATTGCCCGCGACGCCTTAAAGCAGGTTGGCCTGGAAGGCTTCGAAGAACGGGAATACACCAAGCTTTCCGGCGGCGAGCTGCAGCTGGTGATCATCGCCCGGGCCATTGCCCAGCAGTCCCGGTTGTTGATTATGGATGAACCCACCGCTCACCTGGATTTCACCCACGAGCTTACGGTCATGGAAATTATAGCCCGTCTGGTGCGGGATAAAAAAATTTCCATCATTATGGCGACCCACTTCCTCAACCAGGCGTATTACCTGGAAAACGCAGGGGTCAATACAAAGGTAGCCCTCGTCAACGACGGGAATTTTGCCCAGGTGGGAACACCGTCCCAGGTGCTCAATACGGAGAATTTGGAAAGAACCTTCAACATTATCACCGAGATCGTCAGCAACGGAAGCGGCGAGCGCAAATACATTCTTCCGCTGCGAAACAAGAGGTAACTTATGAAAAAAAAGATCGTCAGCATTGTTATTGTTTTAGTCGTGCTTTTTACCGCCGCAGCCTGCGACAGCGATACGGAAGCTTCCTCAGGGAAGACAAAGACCATCACCGACTGCGCGGGCAGGACGGTGGAGATTCCCGAAAACCCGCAGAAGGTGGCCTGCCTATACGCCAGCACAGCCCACATGATGGCCATGCTCGACGAAGGCGATAAGATTGTCGGTGCGCCCAACGGCGTAAAGTCCGATGTGCTGATGCAGATGAAATATCCTGAAATCGCAGAGACGGCGACGCCCTATCAGGAAGGCTCCATCAACGCCGAGGAATTGCTGCGGATCGAAGCCGACCTGGCGCTGATCCGCTATTCAACTGCTGCCAATAAGGGAGAAGTGGAAAAGCTGGAAAAACTGAAAATCCCTTATGCGGTAGTGGATTATACAACCATGGAAGAGCTGGAGAAATCCATCGAAGTGATGGGAAGCATCTTTGGAAAAGAAAAACAGGCGCAGCAATATATTCAGTTCAGCAAGGATACCATCGACATGGTAAAAGAGCGATTAGGCGATATTCCAAAGGAAAAGTGGCCTTCCGCCTATCATTCCGTAAATGAAGCGATCCGCACGGACGGGGAAGGAGATATCTGCGGCGAGATCCTGAATCTGGCGGCAGTAAAGGATATTTCCATTGAAAAGGGAGTAAAGATGGGCGGCGATAAAACGTACACCACTCTGGAGGAAATCTACAGCTGGGATCCGGACGCCTTCATTGCCAACGAAGCTTCCGTAACAGACTACATCCTTTCCGACTCCAAGTGGAAGGGCCTTACGGCAGTGAGAAAAGGGAAAGCTTACACCCTGCCGGTGGGAGCCACCAGATGGTGCCATCCGGGCTCCATGGAGGCCCATATGGGAGTGCTTGCGGCAGCAAGGCTGTTTTACCCTGAAAAATTCAGGGATCTGGATATGGAAGCCTACACGGCTGATTATTATGAAACCTATTTTGATTTAGATCTGGATGATCGGACGGTTGCAAGAATTCTTTCCGGCGAAGGGATGCGCATGTCCAATTCGCCGAACAATTAGAGGAGGAGATTATGGAGAAACAGACAAAGGACCCACAGACAAACGTGCAAATGCCGGCAGGCAGCGCAGATGAACGGGCCGCAAAAATAGCCGCCCAGAATGTCAGCACTGCCCAGGCGCAGCAGAGCAGGATGGCAGCGGCGCCTGAAAAAACACCCGGCCAGAGCGGAGCGGAAGTGCAGCCGCAGCCTGCACAGCCCAGCCCGCAGCAGCCCCATGCCGCAGCTGCGACCGCAGCAAAAAAAGATGCTGTGACCGTTGAAATGCAGAAGGTTTGTCTGGCGGTAATCAAAGAACTGAAAAAGGTCATTGTGGGAAAAGACGAGGTCATCAAAAAAGTGCTGATGGTCATTCTGGCTGGAGGCCATATTCTGCTGGAAGATGTGCCGGGCGTGGGAAAGACCACTCTGGCCCTGGGACTTTCACGAGTGATGAACCTCAATTACAAGCGAATGCAGTTTACACCGGACACCATGGCCAGCGATATCACCGGATTCAGTGTTTATAATAAGGAAACCGGCGGTTTGGATTACAAGCCGGGAGCAGCGCTGTGCAATCTTTTCCTGGCAGACGAGATCAACCGGACCTCCGCCAAAACCCAGGCGGCTCTTCTGGAAGTCATGGAAGAGGGCGGCGTAACGGTAGACGGAGTGACCCACAAAGCACCGGAGCCTTTTGTCTGCATTGCCACCCAGAACCCGCTGGGAAGCGCCGGAACCCAGAAGCTTCCCGATTCGCAGCTGGACCGCTTTATGGCCAGGCTTTCCATGGGCTACCCGGATCTGAAAAGCCAGGTGGATATCATAAAACAGAGACAGACTGCCGACCCCATGGACACGGTTCGTCCTTTGGTGGGCGCTGCCCATATCAAAGCCATGAAGCGGGCCGTGCAGCTGGTACGCATGGAAGACGAGATCATTGAATACGCGGCGGCGCTGTGCGAAAAGACCAGAAACGTGGAATCCGTAGAGCAGGGCGTCAGCCCGAGAGCTGTGCTGGCCCTGGTGCAGATGGCTAAGGCCGACGCGCTTATGGACGGCAGAGGCTATGCGATTCCGCAGGATATCAAGGACGTATTCGTCGATGTCTGCTCCCACAGGCTGATCCTGACGGCCAGAGCCAAGATCCGCAAGGAAACAGAGGAAAAGATCCTGCTGGATATTTTAAACGAGGTAAAGCCGCCGGCCATCCTGGAAAGAAAGGCAAAATAATGCTGCGAAACAGAGTGTTTTATGTGCTGCTGCTTTTGGCAATGGCAATGATCTATATTTTTACAAATACATATTACACGCTGACGCTTTTGGGCCTGTGCGTTCTGCTGCCCGTAATTTCTCTGGCGCTGATGCTTTTCTCCCGCAGAGGCCTTTCCATAGGGCTGGAGGTTCCGGGCACCGCGGAGAAAGAAAACGCAGTCTTTACCTACAGCTTTGAAAACAGCAGCGTTTTTCCCGTGGCACGGCTGATTTTTCTGGTACAGATGGAAAATCAGATGACCGGTTCGCAGAAGACGAGAAAAGTCAACGCTACCGTGGGCGGTAAAAAGACGGTGACCGCCAGACTTGCCATGAAGGACAGCAAGGTGGGAACGGTTATCGTTTCCACAAAACAAATCCGGGTTTACGACGCATTTGGCCTGTTTGCCCTGAAAAAACCGGACCTTGCCGACCGGGCGACGGTCGTTTATCCCGATATGCGTCAGGCGCAGGTCTATATGGAAAAGCCCATCGAGACCACAGGCGACGGAAGCCGGTATTCACCGGACAAACCGGGACAGGATGTAAGCGAAATTTTCACCCTCAGGGAGTATGTGCCGGGAGATGAGGTGCGGAAGATCCACTGGAAACTGTCTTCCAAGATCGACAAGATGATGGTTCGCGATTTTAGCCTGCCCCTCAATTATTCCGTGTTCCTTTTGATGGAACTGACAAAGGGAAAAGAGGACGTGGTGGATGCGGTGGTGGAGCTGTATCTTTCCCTGTCAAGGGCGCTTTTGGAAAGCGGGATCAACCACAACCTGGCCTGGTATGACGCAGGCGAGGGCGCTTTTCACGTGCGGGAGCTGGATGATTTTGAGGACCTGGAAATCGCTGCAGCTCAGGTGCTGTCCTCCTATGCCGGGGAAAAAACGGGCATAGCCCTGGACTACTACGCTGCCAGCGCTTATCGCACGCAGAAGAGCACGCTGGTCTATGTGGCATCGGACCCGGATCTGGATAAAACCGCGGAAATGGAAGTATCCCAGATCATGCGTACCATTTATGTTTATGAAGACGAAAAGAAACGGGAGCAGGCCCAGCAGGCCATTCAAATGATCCCGGTATCTGTGAAAAATATAGCCGAAGGCATTCCGGAGATAATGGTGTAACTATGATTTTGACAAGGAAAAAAGAAGCGCAGACAACAATGGATCTGGTGCAGATAACGGAAGAAAACAGCAGACATCCCGGCAGAAGGGTTATCTTTGAGCTGCTTTTGGCCATCGCCCTGTCGGTGGGATGCTGGTATACCTTTTTTTCTATGTTCCCCAATCCGGTGGACCCGCTCATTAGTATCCTTTTGATTGCGGGACTTCCCATCGGCCTGTACTTCCTGTGCTGGAATCCCTTTTTAGGCAGGTTTCTGGTTTTTTATGTATTTCTGCTTACAGCCGTGTTTTTTGTTCTGGCCTATGAGTCGGTATGGAACGGGCTGATGGTTATGGCAAACATCATCATCGAAGTGCTCAACGATCAGATGAAGGCGGGACTGGTTCCCTTTGAGGTCACAGGCGATACGGTAGATTGGAGCACCGATGTTTTTCTGGCGATGATCCCCATTATCCTGCTGGCCTCCATGGCGATTGTCCACAGCATCTATCACAAAGAGCCGCTGCTGGGATTTGTGCTGACCGCCATTCCGGTAATGATCGGACTGTGTCTGAAAATCGAGCCATCGGTGTGGCTGCTGATCCTGCTGCTTTTATGCTGGACAGGGCTGCTGGTTCTCTCGGCAGTCGCCAGACCGGTGAGCCGGAAAAAGAACCGGCCCATTTACATACAAAATGCGAAAAACTCTTCCCTTCCATATATTTTCCTCAGCATTACACTGGTACTTTTGCTGGGGTATGTAACGATTTTTTCAGGAGAGGACTATCGGCCGCCGCAGACGGTGGAGGATGCCAAGGCCGCTGTCGTTGCCGCGGAGCAGCACCTCCGTTACGACAAACTGGGCGGGAGCGAGATCGACCAGCTGACGAAAGGCGATCTGACCAAATCCCATCCGCTGGCCTATACGGACAGTACGGTGCTATCCCTAAAGACGCAGATGGCGCAGCCCATGTACCTGCGAGGCTTCACAGGCGGAAACTTTGAAAAGGACAAATGGTCGGAAGCTCCGGAGGGAGCGTATTCCGGCGAATTCACCGGTATGATCGAATGGCTGGAGAAAAAGGATTTTTATCCGTGGATGCAGCAGGATCGGCTATACCGTATGTCAAAGGATTATGATTTCTATTCGGTGGATGTAAATAACATCAACGGAAACAGCAAATACATGTATCTTCCCTATGAGGCAGTCATAGGCGGCGATACTGCGCCGGGCGAGGTGGATTATGAAAAGGACTACGGAGCCTTCACAAAGGGGCTGGCCGGTCAGCGGGAATATACCTTTAAGACGTTCCAGCCCAAGTTTAATGATTACAGTGAAGAAAGTATCGCAGACTGGCTCAGTGAGCTGAAAAAGAGTCCGGACTGGGCTGCCTACTCGGAAGCGGAGGCGGTTTACCGCAGGTATGTCTACGATACATACCTCTATGTTTCCAACAAAGACGCGGCGGCGCTGGGCGCCAGCGGCATTGAAAAGTGCGAGGGAAAAACCATCGACTACACCCTCCATTATATCCGCAAGAACTTCGATGAAGAGTTTACATACGATTCCCAGCAGGGCAAAGCGCCCGGCAGAAAGGGCGAGCTGGACTATTTTATGAACGACAGCTACAGCGGAAACGATATGCACTTTGCCACTGCCGCCGCTCTCATGTTCCGCAAGGCCGGGATTCCTGCCAGATATGCGGAAGGCTATTACCTTTCGCCGGAATACATGAAGCTTTACACAGGCATGAGCGATCTGACGGTGGATGTGCCCGATTCGCTGGCTCACAGCTGGGTGGAAATCTATATTGACGAAATCGGCTGGTTCCCGGTGGAAGTGGTTCCCGGGTACTACGATATGGCAAAACAGCAGACGCAGGAAAAGGAAGAAGACGAGAAGATCAAGGAAGATACCAAGAAGAATTACGAGGACCAGGTTCCGGAGGACAATCAGCCTCAGGAAAAGCAGGAGGATGAAAAGAAAACCATCAATCCGCTTTGGTTCGTTCTGCTGGCGGTATTGCTGCTGATTGCGGTCTACGAGATTCTGGGAAGGTGGCGAATCCGCAAACTTCTTGCCTCTTTCGGAACTGTGCGGACGGACGCGCAGGTTTATGCGATGTACCGCTACGTGGGGAAGGTTATGGCCTTTGATAAACATCCGCTGCCTGCCAACCCCTATGATAAGCTGGAAGAAATCTCGGCGGCCTATGATGCTGTGACGGAGATCCGCTTTGCGGAATTCCTGAGAATGGTAAACAAGGTTCGCTTTGGCGAAGGAGACCTCTCGGAGGAAGAGCATAAAAAAATGGCCCGCTACGCTGTAAAGGCAGGGAGCCATATCTACGCCTCCTCAAAGAGGGGCAGGAAATTTCTGATGAAATTTATTCTTTTCTACGTCTGAGGACGATGAAAACGATGGTAAAGCCGATGACCACAAGGATTAAAATGATGGCTGCGATTTTAGCGATGGAGCCGGTATTCGGCTCCGGGCTCTGAGAACTGTCCGCAAGACCGGACTTGTCCACAGGGACCGAATCGGCGGTCTCGCCGTAGGCGGTTTCGTAAGTAATGACGTTTTCGCCCAGCTTTTTCAGGACGTTGTTCTCTTTATCCGTCCTGCTGCTGCCAGTGGTAAAGGTGAATGTGTGGGCGTTATCAATGGTCATTCCATTCTTGGCCTTGACTGTGCTGTCCACAGAGACCCGGTACTTGCTGCTTTTCTTAAGGTCTGCGGCAGGCTGAATGAAAACTTCCCGCCGGTAGTCCTTTTGCACCTGATTGTCGGGGAAGATCAGCCGGATGGATACGGCGTTTCCGTCCTCATCGGCCAGATGAAAACACTTTTTATTATTGGCAAGCACCGTTACGTTGCAGATGTTTTTGTTGAAGTTGAGCTGTATGGTTTCGTTGACGGCAACGTCCTCGGCCCCATCGGCGATTGAGGCGCTTTTCAGCGTCAGAGGAATGTCGCGGTTCTGCCCGTTTCCGCCGCCGGTACCGTCGCCGCCTTCCGCGAAGGCCGGAGATGCGGTCAAGAGCAGGAGCAGACAGACGGTCAGTGAAATGAGGTGGCGTTTGCTGTGTTTTAACATGGTGAAACTCCTTTGAATTTGCTGTTAAAAACTATGATATCATAAATGGAGGAAAAAATGCGAAAGTTTTCCCGGATAACCGGGATGGTTCTGATTTTAATCATGCTGCTGGGCCTGACTGCCGGTCCGGTTTTTGGCGAGACCTGGGAATTCGGCACCAGCGGCCAGGGTAAAAACCCCTTTACTCCGAGGGGCTACCTTGTGGATACGGAAAAAGGTACCCACTGGCTCCATAGCGTCTACAACAACAGCGGCCCGGAGGTCAAATACAGCGGCGTGGAAAACGGCGTGGACTATCTGGACGCGAAGAAGAGCGACGGATCCAACTATACTTTTTATGCCATGACTGACCGCAATCCTTATTCTTCAAAAACCGACTGGATTGCTTACGGAAAAATTTATCTCTTTGCCTATAAGAATGGTGACGCGATCCCAAACTTTGAGCAATATGTGAGCAGGACAACTGTCAACGGCAATGAGCTTGGCGTAGACCCATCGGGAAAGGGAACCTGTAAGGCATTCGAAATTAAAGGTTTTGAGCTGGAACCGGGCTGCAAGTATGAATTCGGATTTCTCAGAGGCATGCAGGCCCAAAACGGTATTACCCTGGTGCTGGCGGAGGACGAAGACGGCAATACCACCGGCTATATCCAGCAGACGGACGAGGGCCTTACCTCTGCTGAGAAAAAACGGTATAATGAGCAGAAGGATAAGGAGTACGAGTTTATTTCCAGCTGGCACAAGAAGAAGGATGGAAAAGGCTATACGGTCAACCGGGTGCCCATGCGCTTTTCCGTCCAGACCTATGCGGATCTCAGCAGGTGGGAAAAGAAAGCCGATGCGGCGCAGAGTTTCCTCAATTCCGTCACCGATAAGGATTTGAAGGCCGGAAAATACAAGCGTTCCAACATCAAGCAGCTGCGGCTGCTGCTGGCGGATCTCAATGAAAAAGCGGAGAAGAATGTCAAAACAAAGCTGCAGCCCGAGGCCGATAAAATGATCGATTCCATGATCAAGGATTTAGAGGCGATGATAGAAATCGCAAAGAGCGATAAGCCGCAAAAGGCCAATATCTCCAAGCTGGAAGCCAAGCTGAAAGAAGCGAAAACGCTGTACGCCAAAGCAAAAGCCAATGTCGGTATCGACATCGGCCAGTACGGACGCATCGAAGTGGAGAACCTGGGCGAGGAGATCGAAATTGCCAGGGAGATGGACCAGTACACGCCTCAAAATGAAATCAACGACGAGATCGAGGCGCTGGACGATGCCATGACAGAGGTAAAAGCTTCCAAGGTCCAGGAAGAACAAAAAGTGTTTTACGATAAAATAACGGGTATCTATGTAATAGCGCCTGTGGATTCTCTGCCCGACGATGCCAAGCTCTTTGTCAGACAGATGGGAAAGGAAACCAGCGATTATAAATCGATCAAAAGGAGCCTTTCCGAAAAAGAGACGGAGGCGGTCTACTACCGAATCCAGTTTTATCAGGGAGACAGTAAGATCCAACCGACGAAGAATGTGGAAGTACAGATGCCCATCAATGACGATATCAGTCAGAAAAGCAGTACGGTTTACGCCGTGGGCAGCAAGGGCAGCCTCAGCAAAGTGAATTCCGTCAAATCCAACGGAACTCAGATCTTCAAACGGAAGAAGCTGAGCGCCTTCGTTATGGCCGGCAGTACGGCTACGGAAGCTGAGAAAGCGGAGGCCAGGGGAGAGCGGATGGCAGCGCTGATGGCCCAGAAAAACGACAAGGATGCGGACAATAAAAACAACCGCTTGGAAAAGGATCAAAAGAAAAAAGAGGAATACAAAGACCCTATCAACAAGCTGCTGAAAAGAAACGCCAATACTGCCACCTTCAGCAATGACGTGAGAAAAGAAACCAATCCCATTTATCTGGTCTTTGTCGCAGCGGTACTGGCGGCAGCGGCAGTGGCTCTGGGAATCCGCGGGCTGAGGGACAGCCGGAGAAAGATGGGGTCGAAGAAGCAAACATAAATGCTATAAAAGTGAAAAAAATAAAAGTTTATAGCATTGATACTACAAACTTTTAACGGAAGGTATCCGGATTATCAATGCCATCGACTTTCTGCTTACGGAATAAATATTTGGAGAAATAAATGAGAGATAACTATAACAGAGATATTAACTATATGCGGGTATCGGTTACGGAATTGTGCAATCTGCGCTGCCGTTACTGCATGCCGGAAGAAGGAATCGCGAAAAAAGCCCATGAGGCAATGATGACGGCTGAGGAAACCATTATGGCGGTGGAGGCGGCGGCCCGGCTGGGCATCCGTAAAATACGCATCACCGGCGGTGAGCCGCTGGTCAAACGGGGCATTGTTCATCTGTGCGGAGCCATAGCCGACATCCCGGGGATTGAAGAGGTATGCATAACGACCAACGGCACTCTGCTTCCCAAATTCGCCAGGGATTTAAAAGCGGCGGGCGTTTCCCGGCTCAATATCAGTCTGGACACCCTGAATCCGGAGAAATTCCGCTATATCACCAGGATCGGTGAGCTGGAGGACGCTCTGGCCGGCTTGAAAGCGGCTGAGGATGCGGGATTCTCCAAGATCAAAATCAACAACGTACTCATGGGGGGCTTTAACGATGATGAAGTGGAGGATTTCGTCAATCTGACAAAGGAGCAGCCCATCGAGGTGCGTTTCATAGAATTAATGCCCATCGGCGGAGGAATTGGATTCGACCGGGCGCAGTTCGTCAGCTGTGAGACGGTGCTGGAACGGGTGCCGCAGCTTCACTCCCTCAATCGGGAAGAGGGCGTTGCCCGACTTTACGCGCTGCCGGGCGCAGCAGGGCGCGTAGGCCTGATCCGACCGGTCAGCTGTGAGTTCTGCGAAGGATGCAATAAGATCCGGCTGACAGCGGATGGAAAACTTAAGCCCTGTCTCCACTCCGATCAGGAGATTTCCCTCAAGGGGCTGGACACCGATCAGATGGAAGAGACCCTTCGCGGCGCGATCATGGACAAGCCGCAGAAGCGGGAGGAGCTGGGCGCGGATAGCCCCAGCAAGGCAGGCAGAGATATGAACCAGATAGGAGGATAAAAATGGCGGATTTTTCACATTTCAACGAGGACGGTCGGGCTAAAATGGTGGACGTAGGCGGCAAGGACACCACAGTGCGGACAGCGGTCGCCACAGGAAGAGTCCTGGTTAACCGGGAATGCTTTGATTTAATTAAGAGCGGCGGCATGAAAAAAGGCGACGTGTTGGGAACGGCTCAGGTGGCCGGGATCATGGGAGCGAAAAAAACTTCCGAAATCATACCCATGTGCCACCCGATCATGATCAACGGCGTCAACATCACCTTCAATTATAATGAAGAAGACTTAGCGATTGAGATCATGAGCGAAGTGAAGTGTTCGGGTGTTACCGGCGTAGAGATGGAAGCGCTTTCGGCTGTTTCCATAGCAGCGCTTACCATTTATGACATGTGCAAGGCTGTCCAGAAGGATATGGTCATCGACCAGGTGCATCTGGTCAGCAAGAGCGGCGGCAAGAGCGGCGACTTTGTCTGGAAGGGATAGCCGGGCAGTGACGAAAATTGCCTGTTTAGGCGGGGAAAAAGTCTTATTGCATCGCAATTAGACGATTTATGTTCCGGAGGCGTCATTTTCAGGCGAATGTCCACATAAAAAAGCGCACTGAGGCAAAACGATGTGATTTGTTTGCGCAGTATTGAGGCTACAATGCTACAAAGCTGCTGATTTTTGTTCCAAAAGGCCGTATATGCAGTTGTTTTTCGATGAAATAGCACATTTTTATGTGGCCATCCCTTGCGAAACTTGCGATCTGGAACATAAAATGGCAAAAAAGGGTTTGTATCAAATACGATCGATAAAATTCTGCACAGAAATATCCGAAAATTTCTGACCGGCAGAGAGTTTTAAAGGAGGAGTAACATGAGCTATACAGCAGCAGTCATCACCATGAGTGATAAGGGCTCACAGGGACTGCGAAAGGACACCAGCGGACCGGCGGTCTGCGAAATGCTGAAGGAAAATGGCTGGGACGTGGTTTACACCAACATCATTCCCGACGATTTTGAAACCATAAAGAGGGAATTGATGAAATGCGCCGACGAACTGGACGTGTGTCTGGTCATGACAACCGGCGGCACCGGGTTTTCCAAGCGGGACGTGACCCCGGAGGCGACCCATGCGGTGGCGGACCGCGAAGTGAGGGGAATCCCCGAAGCCATGCGGGCCGAAAGCATGAAGATCACGCCCATGGGCATGCTTTCCAGAGCCGAGGCGGGACTGCGGAGCGGTACGCTGATCGTCAACCTACCGGGAAGCGAAAAGGCGGCAAAAGAATGTCTGGCCGCAGTCATTAAACCAATTAAACACGGAATCGATGTGCTGAGGGGCCGGTCCCACGACTGCGCGGAGATGCACAAACATAGTAAGGAGGGTCATCATCATGGCTAAAGTAAAAGCTGTTTGTATCAGCGAAAAAAAGGGAGAGCAAAAACATCCGGTAGAAAGCGCGGAATTAAAGATCGATCACGGGATCGTGGGCGACGCCCATGCGGGAAATTGGCACAGACAGGTCAGCCTGCTGGCTGCCGAAAGTGTTGCCAAAGTCCAGAAAGCGCTGAACTTTGAACTTAAAAGCGGTGATTTTGCAGAAAATATTTTGACCGAGGGAATCGAGCTGTTCACCCTGCCGATAGGTACCAAGCTGAAAATCGGCGAGGCGGTCGGCGAAGTAACCCAGATCGGAAAAGAGTGCCACCAGGGCTGCGCGATCCGGGAATTGGCCGGCGACTGCGTTATGCCGCGGGAAGGCATTTTCATCAAAGTTTTACAGGAGGGAACTGTAAAAGCGGGAGATGAAATCGAGGTAATCTAAATGAAATACGATGTGGTAATTATCGGAGCCGGTATTCTGGGCTGCCTGACAGCAAGGCAGCTTTCCAGATACCGGCTTTCGGTGCTGGTCATAGACAAGGAGCCGGACATCGGGGAAGGGGCTACGAAAGCCAATTCGGGCGTACTGTACGCAGGATTTCATCCGCGGGGCGGCAGTCTCAAGGGAATTTCCTGCGCCAGGGGAAACCGTATGCATCAGGCCCTGTGCAGGGATCTGGACGTGCCCATGGAATACGTGGGCTCACTTTTTGTGGCTTTTCACGAAGAAGGAATCGAGCAGATCGAAGAAAAGATGAAGAAGGGCCGCAAAAATGGCGTGGAGGGCATGGAGATGATCAGCGGGGATGAAGCCAGGAGGCTGGAACCGGCCCTCTCGGAGAAAGTCATCGCAGCCATGTATGCTCCCACTACCGGGATCATATCACCTTTCAAATTGGTTCTGCATACGGCCCTCAACGCAGTGGAAAACGGTGTGGCTTTCCAGTTTGACACTGCGGCGGAAAACATCGAGGACTGCGGAGATTTCTACCGGATACATACCAATCGAGGCACGATTACGGCGGACTATATTGTCAATACGTCGGGAGAAGGGGCAGCTGACCTGGAGCGCTTTGTGCGCCCGCGGGATCTGATTATAAAGCCCAAACGCGGGGAATATCTGGTCTTCGACACCCCATCTCCCATAAAACATGTGATCTATCAGGCGCAGGAGCATGACGAAAAGGGCACGCTGCTGGCGCCGACAACGGACGGCAATATGCTGGCCGGACCGACCTCCTATAAGGTCAGAAGCTACCAATGCACGGAAACTTCTCAAAAAGGGCACGACCATATCACCCATGTGGCGAAGAAGATCCTGCCCGGCCTGGATCTGGGTAATGTGATTGCTTCCTTTGCCGGAGTACGTGCCAATATTGAAAATGTACCCAAGGAAGAAAAGGATTTCGTCGTGCGCACCAGCGGGCGCAATTTTGTCAGCGCATTGGGAATTAAAAATCCGGGCATGACCGCTTCCCCCTACCTGGCGGATAAAATTACCGGACTTCTTTTCGATAGCGGACTCAGGCAGGAAGAGAATCGGGACTTTAATCCTATCTACCGAGCCAAGCCCCTTTTCCTCAAAGCAGACAGGGAAACGCAGAAACGGCTGCTGGCGGAGGACCCCGCTTATGGAAATGCTGTCTGTCGCTGCGAAGGCATTACCGAAGGCGATATTCGATCGGTTCTGAATTCTCCATTGCCGCCACATAATCTCAACGGTCTGAAAAAGCGGCTGCGGACGGGCATGGGCAGGTGTCAGGGCGGTTTCTGCACGCCCCAGATTATTGATATTCTCTGCCGGCAGTGGAACGTTCCTCCTGAGAAAGTTTGCAAAAACGGGCCCAAAAGTTCGGTTGTAAAAGGGAGGCTGAGGTAATGAGAATTGTTGTAATCGGAGGCGGTCCCGCAGGAATGGCAGCGGCTGTTTCCGCTAAAGAGCAGGGAATACCAGAAGTCCTGCTTTTGGAGCGCCATCCCTACCTGGGCGGGGTGCTGCCCCAGTGCATCCATAATGGATTCGGCACCCAGATTTATCAGACGGACTATACCGGCGGCGAATACGCGTGCCTGTGGGCTGAAAAAGTAAAAGCCGCAGGGATCGATGTCCGCACAGATACTACGGTGCTTTCCGTTGAAAAAGGATGGAAGGTCAATTGCGTCAGCGCTGATTCCGGAGCGGAGGTTTTAAAAGCGGATGCGGTAATCATCGCGACCGGGTGCAGGGAGAGAACTCTGCCGCAGATGCTGATACCGGGAAGCCGTCCTGCGGGAATTTTTACGGCAGGCTCGGCGCAGCTGATGATGAACATGAAAAACTATCTGCCCGGAAAGAGTGCTGTCATCCTGGGTTCCGGCGATATCGGCCTGATTATGGCAAGACGCATGACGCTGGAAGGAATCCGGGTGAAAATGATTCTGGGACAGGAGGCCACCGGTCTGGCGAGAAACATCGTACAGTGCGTAAAAGACTATAATATTCCAATGCGCTACGGCTGGACGGCGGTTTCCACACACGGTTATGAAAGGCTGAAAGGCGTTTCCATAGCGCCCTTCGGCAGGGATGGAAAACCGGATCTGACGAGAAAGGAATACATCCCCTGCGACACTCTGCTGGTGGCCGCAGGCCTGATACCGGAGCTGGAGGTGTGCGCAAGGCTTGAACCGGAAGACGGACTCTTTATCTGCGGCAATGCCCACTTGGTTCACGATCTGGTGGATCATGTCACCAATGAGGCCATGGAAACGGGAAAGCGGGCGGCGGCGTACCTGGGAACGGGCAGATGCCCGGCATGCTTCCCGCCTGCCGAAGAAAGAGAGCTGACCGGCGCAAGGGGGAATATGATCTGCACGATCTGTCCAAAGGGCTGTATCATGCAGGTGGATACGGAACCCTTTTCAGTGTCGGGAAACCAGTGTGAAAAGGGCGCGGATTTTGCCCGGAAGGAAATTGAAAATCCCCAAAGAATCGTGACCACAGTCGTGAAGCTGGAAGGCGGGAGCCAGCCCGTCATATCGGTGAAAACCGATCGGCCCGTGGATAAAGGGGATATATTCAAGGTAATGAAGGCCGTAAAAAAAGTGAAGGTCGCGGCGCCCGTTTCAGTAGGGCAGCTGGTTGCGGAAAATATCGCTGACACAGGGGCTAATCTGGTCGCTACTTGGGAATGTAAAGGGACAAAGAATTGACTGTACCCATATTACACAGAAAATAGCGAAAAATGGATACTTTTGCAACGGTTTCCACCGCTGATTTTTCGAAAATCGGCCTGCTTGAAGGAAAAAACCTCAAAACAGACCCCTCCAGCCCACAACTTTTATCCATAAAGGCAGCTTTTTTACCAAATCTGGATAAAAAAATATTTTCACCCTCTACCAATTGAAAAGCCACAATCAAAAAGGAGCCGCAGCCCGCGGCTCCTTCAACTCCCATAACAGCTAAACCGTCATCTCCTGATAATCCTTGAAATCCGGGAAGTCGATCTTAAGATCGGTATTGATGCTTAGATATTCCATCGTCATCTTATAATTCATAGTAATCGTCTCATCATTTGCTTTTGTTGTCATGGAAAAATCCATATCCACCTTTTTGGCCATATTGTTTTTGTCTGCGAGAACCGTCACATTCATTTTGTCAAATGTGGTATTTTTCTGTGCTTCCGAAATGCCTTTGGCGCCGGCTACGTTCTTGGAAACATAGTCCAGAGCTTTGCTGGGATCCAAGGTAAACTTGTAGACTGTGTCGCCGCCGTCCTCACTGACCTTCAGATCCGAAACCATATCCTTTGTGATGGCAAATATATCTTCCGTATCCACATTCATCAGAGAATTCATCTCATTGGAAGTATCCATCTTTACCTTCTGTCCCATGAACTCCATGTAAAGCGCCTGATCCTTCATGTACATAGTCCCGCTCATATCCGTACCGGCCGCGTTCATTTTATAGTCCATTTCCATCTGAATATCGGTATTGGATTTCTTAATCTCTTTTCCGGTGCCGCTCATTTTCATATTATAATCGCCCTGATCCGAAGGCACCTCGGCATCCATACTCATTTTGAATTCCATATCCTTGATGTTTTCCATGTTTTTCTGCACGGCCATAAAAGATTCAAAATCGCTCTTTCCCTTGTCGGAAGTCTCAGAAGAATCGCTGCCGCAGGCCGCCAGAGAAAAGACAATCAAAAGGGCTGACAACAGGCATAGCCATTTCTTTTTCATATTCATAATAAGCTCCTTTCTGCGCATCATAACGTTTATTGATTATACCATAATCACAGTCTTAACAGAATCCCTAAAATGAACCGCGCATTTTACATCCATTTAACATAATTAACCCAAATCTAACGCTTTTCTTAAAATAGGTTTAACAAAAGCCGGTTAAACTAAACTTGTAAAAACGAAAAGGATGATAAAAATAAAAAAGAAAGAAGGATCAAGAACATGAAAAAGAAACTATTAACCGGTTTGCTTGCTGCGGCAGTTTTGGTAACATCGCTGGGAATGGCAGGATGCGGAAGCGGCGGGGACAGCAAAGACGCAGCGGCGGATAAAGGAAGTGTCGTAATCGCGGGCTCCACATCTGTTCAGCCCCTTTCAGAGGCAGTAGCCGAGGCATATATGGACAGCAATCCGGATGTAACCGTTGAGGTTCAGGGTGGAGGTTCCGGCCAAGGCATCAAATCCATAGAAGAAAAAATTGCCGATATTGGTGCGCTTTCAAGGGAAGTGAAGGATGAAGAAAAAGCTTCCGTGGCGGACGAATATGTCGTAGCCAAGGACGGCGTGGCAGTGGTAGTCAACAAGGACGTAAAAGTAAATGACCTGACACTGGAGCAGATCAAGGATATATACACAGGAAAAATCGCAAACTGGAAAGAAGTAGGCGGAGATGACAAGCCAATTACAGTTGTATCCAGAGAAGAAGGCTCAGGAACAAGAGGCGCTTTCACAGAGATTACCGGCGTACTGGAAAAGGATGACGCAGGAAAGGAAACGGATAAAACCACCAAAGACGCGCTGGTTCAGCCGTCCACAGGAGCTGTAAAGAAAACCGTCGGCAGCACTCCTGATTCCATCGGCTACGTATCTCTGGGAGCACTGGATGACAGCGTAAAAACAGTAAAGGTTGAGGGAATAGAGGCTACGGTAGACAACGTACTGTCCGGCGACTACAAGATTCAGAGACCGTTCGTCTATGTTGTCAACAGTGAAATGAGCGATACGGCAAAAGCATTTATCGAGTATGCCACAGGGGCGGAAGGCCAGAAAATCGTAGAGGAAAACGGCTTTATCCCTGTAAACTAAAAGGGCATAACCATGAAGACGAGAGAAAAAGCGATTGAAAAAATAATTCTGATATGTGCGGCGGTCTCCACTCTGGCCGTTGCGCTTATTACGATATTCATATTCAGTTCCGGCTTTCCGGTTTTGAAAAGCTACGGCGTATTTAACTTCATCTTCGGGGAAAACTGGAGGCCGACCGGCGGCCAATATGGGATTCTGCCGCTGATCGCAGGTACCCTGGGTGTGACGCTGGGAGCATTGATTATCGGTATTCCCACCGGACTGGGCTGCGCCGTATTCCTTGCGGAAATGTTGAAAAAGCGGTCGGCAAGGCTTTTCAAAGCAGCCATTGAACTGCTGGCGGGGATTCCCTCTGTGGTATATGGGTTCTTCGGCTTGGCGGTCATCGTTCCGGTTATCAGAGAGTATATCCTGCCTCTGGTGCAGAAGATAAATCCGGATGCTTCCAGCAGCGGATTCAGTGTGCTGGCGGGGGCGATCATACTTGCGATCATGATTCTTCCAACCATTGTGAGCATTTCGGAAAACTCCATATCCGCAGTGCCCAGAGAATTCCGGGAAGCTTCTCTGGCCCTGGGGGCGGATAAGAGGGAGACCATTACAAAAGTAATCCTTCCGGCTGCCAAATCGGGCATTTTTTCCTCGATCATTTTGGCGATGGGCAGGGCTATTGGAGAAACTATGGCGGTGCTACTGATTACGGGAAACATGGCTCAGATACCGGGCAGTCCGTTGGATTCAGCGGCTACGCTGACGGGAACCATTGCTATGGAAATGTCCTATGCCACACCGGAGCACCAAAGCGCGCTGTTTGCTATCGGCATTATTCTCTTTGTAATTATTGTGATACTCAACTCCATTGCGCAGGCAATCATGAGGAAATTCGGGGGTATGACAGCATGAACAAGAATGTAAAAAGCAAAGGCTATTTCGGGCTGATCGGCCTGGTAGCTGCCATAACCCTGGGGGTATTGATTCTTATCATAGGATTCATCCTCGTCAGAGGAATTCCCAATATATCGCTGGAGTTTCTTACGGATTCTCCCAGAATGATGGGTAAAGAAGGCGGGATTTTTCCCGTCATCATAGGTACGCTGTATGTGACCCTGGTATCCATCATTATCGCTACGCCCATCGGAGTGGCGGCAGCGATCTATTTTTCGGAATACGCGAAGAAGGGGAAGCTAATAAACATAATTAGATTCTTTACAGAGGTCCTGGCTGGAATACCGTCAGTCATCTTCGGTCTCTTCGGCTTTGCCTTCTTCGTTGTATTTTTAGGTATGGGCTGGTCGGTCATTTCCGGCGGGCTGACCCTATCCATGATGATTCTGCCAACGCTGATCCGTTCCACAGAAGAATCGCTGAAAACAGTTCCGGTTTCTTACCGGGAAGGCAGTCTGGCGCTGGGCGCTACCAAATGGGAAACCGTAAAAAAGGTAGTGCTGCCCTGCTGTAAATCCGGGGTTTTGACCGGGCTGATTCTGGGAATCGGAAGGGCCATCGGAGAAACAGCCGCCGTCATGCTTACCGTAGGCGGATCGCTGAAACTTCCGGTATCGGTTTTCGATTCGACGAGAACCATGGCAGTACACTTGTATACGCTGGCTTCCGAGGGACTTTCGGATGAAAAGACCTATGCCACCGCGGCACTGCTTATCATTATCGTACTGATTATCAACACGCTTGCCAATTACATCAGCGGTAAGTTAGCGAAGGAGTAACAAATGGCGGAAAAAGAAAAAAAGTTTGAAATCCGGGATCTGGATCTCTATTACGGAACCTTCCAGGCCCTGAAAAAAATAGATATTGATATCTACGAAAAGGATATTACAGCCCTGATCGGGCCTTCCGGCTGCGGTAAATCGACTTTTCTGCGGACCCTGAACCGAATGAATGATTTGGTGGAAGGATGCAGAATTGAAGGGAGCATCCTCTTTGATGGCGAGGATATCTACGGCAAGGATTATGATCTTATCGATCTGCGCAAACGGGCGGGTATGGTTTTCCAAAAGCCGAACCCTTTTCCCAAGACCATCTATGAAAATATCACTTATGGGCCGAAGATCCACGGGGAAAAGAACAAAGACAAGCTGGATAAAATTGTAGAGAAAACCCTGCGGGAAGTGGGGCTGTGGGAAGAAGTAAAAGATCGACTCAATAAATCGGCAATTGGACTTTCCGGAGGCCAGCAGCAGAGACTCTGTATCGCCAGATGTCTGTCAGTGGAGCCGGAAGTCATTCTCATGGATGAGCCGACTTCCGCCCTGGACCCGGTGGCGACCACTAAGATCGAGGCCCTGATCCAAGAACTGGTCGGTAAATACTCGATCATCATTGTCACCCATAATATGCAGCAGGCCGCGAGAATATCTAATCGGACCGCCTTTTTCCTCAACGGCGAGATCCTGGAAATTGATGATACGGAAAAAATCTTTACCAATCCGTCCAACCCTAAGACGGAAGAATATATAACCGGAAGATTCGGCTAAAGGAGGAAACTATGACGCCAAGACCGAAAATGGACCAGGAACTGGTCGCAATTAATGATAAAGTTACAAAGATGACCGAGGAAGTGGAAAAAGCCATCGTCGATTCCATTAAAGCGATAAAAGAAAAAGATATGGATTTGGCAAGGGCCATCATTGACAATGACGAGATCATTGACGATATGGACGATGAGATCAATGAGATGTGTTATATGTTTCTCGCCACCCAGCAGCCTCTGGCCAGTGATCTGCGCTACTGTATCTCCATCATGAAAATGGTTACGGATTTGGAACGGATCGGGGACCACTGCGAAGATCTGGCTAAGTACGCTGTTCGTATGGAGCGCGAGGAATATTATAAAGAATTAATTGACCTGCCCAGAATGGCAGATCTGGCGGCCAGCATGGTCAAGAATGCAATCCGCGCTTTTCTGGACCGGGATCTCAAGCTGGCCCGCAAAGTATGGCGGGCCGATGAAGATGTGGACGAATTGTTCCGTGATATTTACGAAGAACAGATCGGAGTCGCTGCCAGCGATGCGAAAAATGCACGTCTGTCCATTATGTTCGCATTTGTAGCCGCCCACCTGGAGCGGATCGCCGACTATGCCACAAACATCTGCGAGGAAACCGTGTTCTCGCTGGAAGGCGCATATTCCATGGAATAGAAAAAACTGCTTTGCGGGCTGGTCCTGGGTCCCCGCTTTGTGGTGGAGTTTAACGCCATAGGCTTTTCGAGACAAAAGAAGACAGAAAACATTCAGAACAAAAGCAAGCTGCAGCCACACCCATTGCGGACAGCTTGCTTTTGTGTGCAATCAGGCCAGCACAAAGTCTTCCGAAAGTTGAATCCCCCCTCTCAAAAAAACATTGACAAAATATGGTCGGGGGGGGGGTATACTATTTTATAAGATGCGAGCTACGTCGAGCATCTTTCAGCGTTTTGTACCTCACGGCGAAGCCGTATCAATCCGCCCAAAGGGCTATAAGATGCGAGCAGCGTCGAGCATCTTTCGCGTATATTGTACTTTGCGGCGAAGCCGTTTCAATAGGGGCAATATCGCATAAATGCGAGCTGCGTTGAGCATCTTTCCACATATTGCACCTTACGGCGAAGCCGCCTCCAATCGGAAGAAAGGGCATAACTTACAAATTGTCCCGCGGGAAAACTGCCCGGCGCTTTTTGCCTTAAAATTGGACTGGAGCGGACGAAACTTGTGGGTTTGCAGGCTTTACGGATTTATTTTTTGGGGATTTCCACTTAAGCTTGACCAGCGAGGGCAAGAAACGTTGAAAAAAGATCCGCTTTGACTTCTTTTCTTTGATGAAAGCTCCGGAAATGCTTTCGTACGTTATCGTATGAAACTAGACAGACATTCCTTCCTGAAAGAATTGGCCGAATTACCAGAATTCATCCAGGAGCCGGGATACAACAGAGCGCAGAGAATGGTTTTGAGCTTGCGACCAACTTTTAATTTTGCCGGCAAATCTCGCGACCATTGGCCCCAAAGAAGCATCCTGGTCGCAGGTCAAATAAGAATAGCCCATTTAAATGAAAACTTGTGCTGCCAGCTGCTTGGGAGGCCGCGGGAATACTGGAAAGTGCGTAACTCTTCAAAAAAATGAGGATTCGTTACCGGAACTGTTTGTTCCCTGAAAGGTGCTTCACGCAGCATAAATTACATAAGGTGTGTGTATTGTGTTTAAGACGATGTGCGGCCGGCACGAAAGTGTCCGGCTGTGCGGAGTCAATCAAAATTTTTCTTGACAATTCGCAGGAAAGGTCTATAATTAAATACAAATTTAATAACAGGTCTTCGGGGTTTGGTGAAATTCCATACCGGCGGTACAGCCCGCGAGCGCGTTTGCGCATGAACTGGTGAGATTCCGGTGCCGACAGTAAAGTCTGGATGAGAGAAGATGAAACGGCTTTTTGATATGCAAATTTACCCTGAGAATTTTTTTCTCAGGGTTTTTAATTATCACAGGCTGGTTTGATTAAGATAACAGAACTCCGAATTTGATGTCGGAGTTTTTCTTTTTGAGGAGGTGAGAATATGACGAAAGAGGAATATATGCGTTATGCACTGGAATTGGCGCAGCAGGGGCGGGGAAGAACTTCTCCCAATCCGCTGGTGGGTGCGGTGATTGTGAAAGGCGGCCGCATCATCGGTGAAGGCTGGCACAAGAAGTGCGGGGAAAACCATGCGGAAATCAATGCGTTTGAAGATGCGGCCCGCGAAGGTCATGATGTCCGGGGCGCGGAAATGTACGTGACTTTGGAACCGTGCTCCCATTACGGAAAGACACCGCCATGTGCCAAAACAATTATTGAAAAGGGCATTAAAAAGGTTTATGTGGGAACGGCCGATCCCAACCCGCTGGTAGCGGGCCAGGGACTTCAGATGATGGAAAAAGCCGGGATTGAAGTGGAGATGGGCATTCTGGAAGAGGAATGCCGGAGCATCAATGAAATCTTTCTGAAATACATAACCGCCGGGAAACCTTTCGTAGTCATGAAAACGGCCATGACGCTGGACGGAAAGATTGCCTCCCACACGGGTGACTCCAAGTGGGTCAGCGGAGATGAGGCCCGCAGAATCGTACAGGAGATGCGGAACAGCTTGACCGGAATCATGGTGGGAATCGGCACAGTGCTCGCCGATGATCCTGAGCTGACCTGCCGGCTGGAAGGCGGACGGGATCCGCTGCGGATCATTGTGGACAGCCATTTGCGGATTCCGCTTACTGCCAAAGTCTTGAAGGATGAAAACTATATCATCGCAGCGACAGCAGACTGCGATTCTGAAAAAAGGAAACGGTTGGGAGAAAGGGTCTTGATTGTCAAAAGCAAGAATGGTCAAGTAGATTTGGAAGATCTGATGACACATCTGGGAGACAGGGGAATTGACAGTATTCTGCTGGAAGGCGGGGGCACCCTCAATGAAGCGGCACTGAAAGCGGGGATTGTAGACCGGGTCGTTTCCTTTATCGCTCCCAAAATTATCGGAGGGCGGAAGGCAAAGACCCCGGTAGAAGGAGAAGGATTTGAAAAAATGTCCCAGGCTATCAGCCTGAAGGATTTAGAAATACAGAAAATCGGCGATGACCTGATGATCCAGGCAGTGCCGGAAAGGAAATAACGAAATATGTTCACAGGAATCATAGAAGAGGTTGGGCATCTGCTGGAGCACGGACGCGGAAGCATGAGAATTCAGGCAAAAAGAATTCTGGAAGATGTTCATCTGGGTGACAGCATTGCGGTCAATGGCGTTTGCCTGACAGTAACACAGTTTGACGCATCCTCTTTTTCTGTCGATGTGATGGCCGAAACTTTGAGGCGCAGCAGCCTGGCAGGACTGGCAAAAGGGAGCCGTGTCAATCTGGAACGGGCCATGGCTGCCGATGGCCGCTTTGGAGGCCATATTGTCAGCGGTCATATCGACGATACAGGGAATGTCACCAGTCTCAAACGAGAAGGAAACGCTGTGTGGGTAACCATAGACTGCGATGCCAGGCTGCGCAGGTATATTGCAGAGAAAGGTTCCATCGCCATTGACGGCATCAGCTTAACTGTGGCAGCCCTTACAAGCAGCGGTTTTCAAGTTTCCATCATTCCCCATACGGGAGCGGAAACTACCCTGCTGGAGAAAAAAGCAGGCGATACGGTCAATTTGGAAACCGATATCATAGCCAAATACATGGAACGGCTGATGCAGCCTGCCGGGGAGGCGCCGGAAAAGAGCGGCATTGACTTGGAGTTTCTACAGAAAAACGGATTTTAGGAGGACGAAAATGAGTAACTTTGGAACGATTGAACAGGCTTTGGAGGATTTGCGACAGGGCAAAATTATTGTATGCACAGATGATCCGGACCGGGAAAACGAGGGCGATTTTATCTGTGCGGCCGAATTTGCTACCCCGGAAAACGTAAACTTCATGGCTTGTTATGGAAAAGGTCTGATCTGTATGCCTATGAGCGCGCAGATGACCCAGAAGCTGGGATTGGCCCAGATGGTGGATAATAACACGGACAATCATGCGACGGCCTTTACTGTCTCCATCGACCATGTGGATACCACCACCGGTATTTCCGCCCACGAACGATCCGTGACAGCTGTAAAATGTGCCGATGATAATGCGCAGCCATGCGATTTTCGGCGTCCGGGCCACATGTTTCCTCTGGAAGCCAAGGCAAAGGGCGTCCTGGAGCGGGAGGGCCATACGGAGGCAACGGTCGATCTGATGCGTCTTGCGGGACTGAAAGAGTGCGGACTTTGCTGCGAAATTATGCGGGAAGACGGAACCATGATGAGAAGAACAGAACTGATGGAACTGGCAAAGGAACACAATATGACCTTTATTACCATCAAGGATCTGATCGCCTACAGAAAGCGCCACGATAAGATTATGGAGCGGGTTGTGGAAGCGGATTTCCCCACAAAATACGGGCAATTCCGAATCTACGGCTATATTAACAAACTCAATGGGGAGCACCATGTGGCTATGGTAATGGGTGACGTGTCCGACGGCGAGCCGGTGCTGGTGCGGGTTCATTCCGAATGTCTGACCGGAGATGCTTTAGGCAGCGCCAGATGCGACTGCGGAGACCAGTACGACGCAGCCATGCGCATGATCGCCAGAGAAGGCCGCGGGATTATGGTTTATCTGAGACAGGAGGGCCGCGGAATCGGCCTCATTAACAAACTGAAGGCCTATGCTCTTCAGGATGAGGGAATGGATACCGTTGAAGCAAACATCGCTTTGGGCTTTGATGCGGATCTTCGCGATTATACGGTGGGAGCACAGATCCTGGAGGATCTGGGTGCCACTACTCTGCGGGTCATGACCAATAATCCGGATAAGATCCACGGTCTTGAAAGCTACGGCATCGATGTAACGGAACGCGTTCCTATTGAAACCGATATCAAACCGGAAAGCGAATTTTATATGCAGACAAAGAAAGAAAAAATGGGCCACGTGCTCCATTCTTGCTAAGGAGGAAAAGGAATGAAAGTTTTAGAAGGAAATTTAATTGCCCAGGGGCTGAAAGTGGGAATTGTTGTGGGAAGGTTCAACGAGTTTATCGGCAGCAAACTGCTGTCAGGGGCAATCGATACGCTGCGGCGTCACGGGATGGAAGAAGATAATATCAGTGTGGCCTGGGTGCCGGGAGCATTTGAGATCCCCCTTATCGCAAAAAAGATGGCCGGGAGCGGAAAGTATGATGCCGTGATCTGTCTGGGAGCGGTAATTCGCGGAGCTACGGCTCACTTCGAATATGTCAGCGCAGAAGTATCCAAAGGAATTGCCGCAGTAGGCCTGGAAAGCGAAATTCCGGTTGTCTTCGGTGTGCTGACCGTGGATACCATCGAACAGGCAATTGAGAGAGCCGGAACAAAAGCAGGAAACAAAGGCAGTGAAGCTGCCTCCACTGCCATCGAAATGGTCAATCTGATTAAAGAAATCTAATGTTACCACTTATTAAAGACTTTCTCGGCAAAACCGAGGAGGTCTTTTATTGTGAGCACGGTTCCGTCATCCAGAACCACCCGGCCGGTGTATCGTCCGAATACCTGGTGTTGATCGCTGCACAAAATTCCCAGGTTTGTCTTGGCCGCCCGGTCGATAATGGGCTGAAAGATCATTTTGAAACGGTCGTCATCACTGGTAAAAAACCAGGGCTCCAGGTAGTTGTCCGTACCGTTCACCGTGGGAATATTAAAGGTCACCCTGGACAGCTTGTGCGCCTTATGACCGTAGAACAGCATGTTTTCCGTAGCTTCCGAATCGTCGCCGAACCCGCATCCGATGTTAAAGCCAAAAGGCGTGCCATCCAGCAGGCCGGAGGCGCTGCCCCAGTACCAAGTGTTTTTATAAGTCCATACGCCCCTTCCCCAATCAAGAACGCCGAAAGAATCGTCGGGATGGAAGATATGCGACTTGTCCCCCAGATTGACATAGCCTTTCGCAGCCATGCAGTTTATCTTTTGATTGTAGTAAAACGCCAGGGGATCTTCGACAAAAGGAGTGGCGATGACCATGGCATCTCCCTTGTGGTCCTCCAGGGAAATTTCTCCGTCCAGAGTTTTATGATCATAAAAATTGTCCATATGAAACTTCAGAAAACGCCTGTCCTTTTCCTTGCGAAAGGAGATAAAATGATTCTTGCAGAAGCTTTCCGTATAGCCCATTTCCGATGTTTCCGGCATCCTCGTGCGGCCCATGGGAAACAGACGAATCGAGTTTTTCGTATGCTGGTACGGCTTGCGAAAATCAATGAAAGAAATGCTGTCCAGGCCCATGTAGGAATTGTCGGCAATGGTCAGGGCCACAGCAAAATCCTGGTTGGCAACCAGGTAATAATCCCATTCTTTTATACGAAATTTGTTGGCCTTAATGGCAGAACGATCATAGTCTAATATGAGACTCGTTGCGTAGCCGGCTTCGGACAGGGTTCCGTTGGGCCGGAGCAGATCGCGCTTTCTGGCTATTTCGTGCTGCATAATCCTTCTCCCTTTTTTGTGATTGCATTTTGGTATACTCGACGTTGCTCGAGATTATAACGAACGCTATGATTTGAACCGGCGTTGCCGTAGGGAAGCGTTCGTTGAAATATACTCGACTCCGCTCGTATATTATAGAACATTTTTGGGTGGTTGGGAAGTGGGCGTTAGTTTTTCTGGGAATGTGGTATTATAGGGGTATACTTATGAAAAGGAGAAATGAGATGTTAACGATAGGATGTCATTTATCAGCTGCGAAAGGCTATGAGAATATGGGTAAGGATGCTTTGAAGATCGGGGCCAATACCTTTGCTTTTTTTACGAGAAATCCCCGTGGAGGAAAGGCGAAGGCCATCGACCAGGCGGACGTGGATCGTTTACTGACGATCTTGAAGGAGAACGATTTTGGAAAGCTGGTGGCCCATGCCCCGTATACGCTTAATCCCTGTTCCAAGGATCCGAAGGTGCGCAATTTCGCATTTATGGCGATGAGTGAGGATATGGAGCGGATGGAATATACGCCGGGAAATTATTATAATTTTCACCCGGGCAGCCACGTAGGGCAGGGTGTGGAAGAAGGTATTCGTATGATTGCGGAGCTGCTCAATCAGATTCTGAAGCCGGAGCAGAGTACCATCGTGTTGCTGGAGACAATGGCCGGCAAAGGCAGCGAGGTGGGAAGCCGCTTCGAGGAGCTGGCCGAGATTATAGAGCGGGTAGAGCTGAAAGACAAGGTTGGTGTATGCATGGACTCCTGCCACGTCAGCGATGCCGGATACGATATCATTCATGATCTGGACGGGGTGCTCGACGAGTTCGACCGTGTTATAGGACTGGAAAAGCTCCATGCCATGCACATCAACGACAGCCAGAATCCGCTGGGTGCCCATAAGGACCGTCACGCTAAAATTGGAGAGGGCCATTTGGGTGTGGAGACAATTGCTAAGATCGTCAATCACCCAAAACTGAAGGAGCTGCCGTTTATTCTGGAAACGCCAAATGAGCTGGATGGATACGCCAGGGAGATTGCTATGCTGCGGGGAGCGTGATATAATAACTGTAGGTTATAATTCACACGCAGTTTATACGAGGTATTCAAAAATGCACCAAAGAACGGCAAAGAAAAGATGCGCGCTTATCGCATTTATCATTTTGGTTTTAATTATGCAGCTGGCTGTCCCGCAGGCGGCTTTCGCTGCGTCAAAGAAAAAGGTAAAATCCGTGTCCTTCACCAATGTGGGAACTTATCTGACTTTAAAGAAAGGTGAGAAAAAGACGCTGAAAGTGTCGGTGAAGCCGAAAAAAGCGAAAAATAAAAAGGTGAAATACAAGTCCAGCCGCCCGTCGGTGGTTTCCGTATCGAAAAAAGGCGTCCTTAAGGCAAAGAAGAAGGGAACCGCATATATTACAGTAACGGCCAGAGACGGATCGAGAAAAAAGGACCGGGTGAAAGTCACAGTGGGAACCAAGGTTTCATCGGTGAAATATACAAACGTGACCAGCACCTATGTCATGAAAAAGGGATCGAAAAAAACCTTTAAGGTGTCCGTAAAACCTTCAAATGCCAGCAATAAGAGGATTTCCTGGTCTTCCAGCAAGTCTTCGGTGGCATCCGTATCATCGAAAGGCACGGTAAAGGCAAAGAAGAAGGGCACGGCTTACATCACCGCAAAGGCCAGAGATGGATCGGGAAAATACGCTAAGTATAAAGTAATTGTAGGAACGAAGGTAAGCAAGGTTTCCATTTCCGGCCAGGACTACATTGGAAAAGGCGGATCAAAGATAAAGCTGACAGCGAAGGTCTCACCCAGCTCCGCATCCTATAAATCCGTCACCTGGAAATCCAGCAAGTCTTCCGTTGCCAAAGTATCCTCCTCCGGAACCATTACCGGAGTAAAGGAAGGAACTGCGACAATAACTGCTACGGCCAAGGACGGCACCGGAAAAAAGGGATCTTTTAAAGTCAACGTTGTACTCCCGCCGCGAAGTTCAGCAACCTTTGTAGGTCACAGGGGCTACAGCAGCATCGCACCGGAAAATACGCTGGCTGCCTTTAGGGAGGCCGTAAACCATGGTTTCGGCGGGATCGAATGCGACGTATGGGAAACGGAAGGTATTGATCCTAACGAAAATCCTGTTATTGAAAAGAAGGCGGCGTCTATTGCCAGAACCACGCCGGCGGAGGAAAGCACGATTCCATATGTGGAAGACAGAACTCCGAAAAATTCCCGGACTGCCGAGATTTTGAACGAGGGGCAGGATGGTGAAGGTGAGGGTGAAGGCGGCGATCCCGAGCCTGAGCTTCCCAAAGAAATCCCGGGTCTTATGATTATGCACGATGAGAACCTTGCTAAAATGTGCGGTATCAACAAGCTGATTACCAGGTTGAACCCGGAAGAACTGAGCCACTACCCAATCATAAACGGGAACAATATCGGCAAATACGGCGCACAGGAAATACCGTCCTATGAGCGATATCTGGAAACCTTCAAGGGCAACAGCGCTACGCCGGTCATTGAAATCAAAGGCAAGACCCTTACGGATCCAGCTGCGGAAGAGTTGCTGAAGCAGCTGAAAGAAGCTGAGCTCAATAGAAACGCAGTATTCCAGAGCTTTAACATGGCCTCTGTTTTGAAGGTAATGAAAGCGGCGGAAAAAGAGGAATATCTAGGTTTGGATCTGACCTTCCTCTATCTGACAAGCTCGGAAGATGAGGTGGAAAGCGCGGACTTCGCACAATACAAAGAAGCGGGGCTTTCCGGTGTCTGTATGCGATACACCATCGCCACTCCTTCCGTTATCGACAATGCAAAGGCATATGGTCTGAAAGTGGGTGTGTGGACAGTGGATGACACAACTCTCGCATATCGGCTGGCAGCGATCGATCATGTAGATTATGTAATTTCCAATAAAAAAGTATTTAAGTAAACGAGAGTCTGCCTCAGTCCATGGGGCAGGCTTTTTTCAAAGGAAAGGGACATCAATATGTCAAAAACCATATACGCGGCCCATAGGGGCTACAGCAGCACCGCACCGGAGAACTCCATACCGGCCTTTGAAGCGGCGGTGAAGCGGGGATTTGGGGCCGTTGAATGTGATGTCTGGGAGGCGAAGAGGGACGGACGCGGGCCGGAATTGATGGTCATGCACGATGAAAACCTGTCCCGAATGTGCGGACTCAACGTGCGGATTACCAAGCTGACCAGAAGCGAGCTGTCCGAGTATCCCATTACACGGGGAAAAAATATTGCCCGGTACGGGGGCGCGGTGCCCATTCCCTGTTTTGAAGAGTACTTGGATGTTCTCAAGACGGGCGGGGCCATACCGGTCATTGAGGTCAAAAGCAGAGAGCCGGAGGATGAGCACAACGCCATTCCCGAGGAAACTGCAGAGCATTTGACCCGTCTCCTTTACCAAAAGCTGCCGGACCGGCCTGCGGTTCTGCAAAGCTTTAACCTTCATTCCCTGTATCGGCTGCTGCCTCATATTAAGGAAAATACGGAGCTTCTGTATTTAGTGAAAAAGCCGGGCCTGCTAAAGACGGAAAAGCTTTTGCAATATAAAAAGGCAGGGATTACAGGGATCTCTGCCAAATATACGATTCTGTCGTCAGGGCTGATGGCAAGGATTCATAAATGCGGCCATAAGCTGGCCGTCTGGACCGTTGACAGCGGTATCCTCGCCCGCAAGCTGGCATCTGCCGATCATGCGGAATATGTGATCTCCAATAAGATCTACGAATAGGAGACGAGCGGCATTCTCCTATTTAAAGAGCTCTGTAGTGAGATAACGTTCTCCGGTATCCGGCAGCAGAACGACAATGTTCTTGTCTTTATTTTCCTCCCGTTTTCCCAGTTGAACCGCAGCGGACAGAGCGGCACCGGAAGAGATTCCTACGAGAACTCCTTCTGTTTTTGCCAGCGTTCTGGCTGCCTGGAAGGCATCCTCGTTATTGACCGTGAGAACTTCATCATAGATCTGCGTATCCAGCACCTCCGGTACGAAGCCGGCGCCGATTCCCTGGATCTTATGGGGGCCGGCGATTCCTTTGGAAAGGATCGGAGAGGCCGAAGGCTCAACGGCAACCAGTTTGATCTTGGGGTTCTGCGCTTTCAGATAGCGCCCGGTTCCCGTAATGGTACCGCCGGTGCCAATTCCGGCGACAAAGATATCCACCTGTCCATCGGTGTCCTGCCAGATTTCGGGCCCGGTAGTGGCCTCGTGGGCCGAGGGGTTGTACTGATTGGAAAACTGGCTTGGAACAAAGCTGTTTTCCGTCTGCGCAGCCAGCTCCTCCGCCTTTGCGATGGCGCCTTTCATTCCCTTTGCCCCATCGGTCAGAACCAGCTGGGCGCCATAGGCTGTGAGAAGCTTGCGTCTTTCCACACTCATCGTTTCCGGCATGGTGAGGATCACCTCATAGCCCTTTGCGGCAGCGGCAGCGGCCAGACCGATTCCGGTATTGCCGCTGGTGGGCTCGATGATTACGGATCCATCTTTCAGCAGCCCGTCCTCCTCCGCCTTTTCAATCATATTTTTGGCGATTCGGTCCTTGACGCTGCCGGCCGGATTGAAGTATTCCAGCTTTGCCAAAAGCGGCGTGTCAAGATTGTTCTCCCGACTGAATCGGGAAACTTCCAAAAGCGGCGTATTGCCGATCAACTCAGTCATTTTTCTGTATATTTTCATAGTGTTTCTGCTCCTTTCAATGCCTGTGAGAGGTCATCTATAATATCATCAATGTGTTCGGTTCCAATGGATAAGCGGATCGTTGCCGGGCTGATTCCCTGTTCCTTCATTTCCTGCTCGTTGAGCTGGGAGTGGGTCGTGCTGGCAGGGTGGATGACCAGAGATTTGACATCCGCCACATTTGCCAGCAGCGAAAAGATTTTCAGGCTGTCTATGAAAGCATGGGCTTCTTTTTCTCCGCCCTTGATATCAAAGGTGAAGATGGAGGCACCGCCCTTAGGAAAGTACCGCTCATAAAGCGCATGATGCGGGTGATCCGTAAGGGACGGATGGTTGACAGATGCTACCATAGGATGTTTATTGAGAAACTCCACGACTTTTAGCGTATTTTCCACATGGCGCTCAACTCTCAGCGACAGGGTTTCCAGTCCCTGGAGAAACAGAAACGCGTGAAGAGGCGCCAATGTAGCTCCCATATCCCGAAGGAGAACGGCGCGGATGCGGGTGACAAAGGCTGCCGCTCCTGCTGCCTTGGTAAAGCTGACGCCGTGATAGCAGGCCGTAGGCTCGGTAAGCTGCGGAAATTTACCGCTGGCTTCCCAGTCGAATCTGCCGCTGTCCACGATTACGCCGCCCAGTGCAGTGCCGTGGCCGCCGATGAATTTGGTGGCGGAATGAACTACAATATCTGCTCCCAATTCGATGGGCCTGAGCAAAAATGGAGTGGCGAAGGTGTTGTCCACAACCAGTGGAATCTGATATTTGTGAGCAATCCGGGCGACTGCCTCAATGTCGATCAGGGTTGCGTTGGGGTTTCCGATGGTTTCAATGAAGATCGCTTTCGTATTGTCCTGCAGAGCCCTTTCAAAAGCCCCGCTGTCGTCAGGGTCCACAAAGGTAGTGGAAATGCCGAATTCCGGCAGGGTGTGTTCCAGAAGATTGTAGGTGCCGCCGTAAATCGTCTTAGCAGCGACGATATGATCGCCGGCGTGGGCCAGATTCTGAAACGTATAGGTAATGGCCGCGGCTCCGGAAGCTACTGCCAGGGCAGCAGATCCGCCCTCGAGCGCTGCGATCCTCTTTTCAAAGACCTCCTGCGTTGAATTGGTCAGACGGCCGTAAATATTTCCGCCTTCGGCAAGGCTGAATCTGGCAGCAGCCTGCGCCGAATCCTTGAAAACATAGGATGTTGTCTGATAAATGGGAACTGCCCGCGAGTCGGTAGCAGGATCCGCTTCCTCCTGTCCTACGTGCAGCTGTAAAGTTTCAAATCTGTATTTCGTTTCTGCCATGTTTTTTTCCTCCTGGTACTGGGTATGTTAATTTCATATAATTCCTATAGATTTAGTATGAAATGATCATAATATAAAATCCCTGCTTTGTCAACAGAGATTTTCAAACTTATTTTATTCAAATTCTTAGATACAAAAATCGTTGTTGCCCGCGGCTCTCTGATTTTCGCACAGGTCAGCCAGGGTTACGCTGTCCACATAATCGTTGATCGCATTGTAGAGCCCGGTCCAGAAGGGGAGCGTTCCGCAGCTGCTGCTGCGGGGGCAGTCATTTTCCGGTGTTTCAAGACATGCCACCGGGGCCAGAGGACCTTCCGTCGTTCGCAGAATATCTCCCACTGTATATTCCTCGGGGACTTTGGCCAGCCTGTAACCGCCCTGGGGGCCGCGGACGCTTTTGAGAAAGCCGTTTTTATTGAACAGGGAAACGATCTGCTCCAGATATTTCAGAGAAATATCCTGCCGGGCGGAGATTTCCCGCAGTGAAACGTATTCATCGCCGCCGTAAATAGCCAGATCCAGCATAAAGCGGAGCGCATAGCGGCCTTTGGTGGAAATTTTCATGAGCGATTCCTTTCTCTTATACCTCGGTGTAAGCCTTATCAAAGGTGATTACGGTAAAATAAGTGGGGTCGATCTGCTTGACCCTGGCGCTGATCAGCTCCGTCACTTCATCCTTGGACATCTGACAGGATGGAGTCAAAACCGCGTCAAAGATGATATTCGTATGGGTCTTGCCGGGAACGATCCGCAGATCATGGATGCTGTGGACGCCGGGAAGGGGTTTGATGGTTTGGATGATTTCCTTATAAAGTCTGCTGATCAGAGGGTTGTCCAGCTCGACCGGGTCCATGTGCGCAGTGAATTCGATATGGAGCGAGTCTTTGATATACCGCTCGATATTATCGATCATGTCGTGGCTTTCCAGCATATCGCCCTTGGCATCCACCTCAATGTGAATCGAAGCAAAAATTTTCCCCGGCCCGTAATTATGCACAACCAGATCGTGAATACCGATGACTCCTTTATGGGAGAGAACGCCTTCCTCGATGGCGCGCACCAGATCTTCATCTGGTGCTTCACCGAGCAGCGGACTGGATGTTTCGCGGATCAGCTGTATTCCCGACCAGATGATAAACAGGGCCACCAGGCAGCCCATATAGCCGTCCAGCTGGATGCTGAAAATTTTTCCGATAATAATGCTCACCAGCACGGCGGCAGTGGATATTACATCGTTGCGGCTGTCCGCTCCCGTTGCCATCAGGGCTACGGAATTGATTTTCTTCCCGATTCCCATATTGAACAGAGCCTGCCAGATCTTTATGACAATCGCCACAAGCAGGATAATGACTGTCGTATAGCTGAAAGACAGCGGGTCCGGATGGAGGACTTTTCGGAACGATGAATTGAGAAGCTGCAGTCCCAGGACGATAATCAGCACAGATATGAAAAGGCCGGTCAGATATTCGATGCGGGCATGGCCGTAAGGGTGGGTTTTATCCTCCGGCGCTGCTGCCAGCTTGAAGCCAATGAGGGTGATGACCGAGGAAGAGGCATCGGCCAGGTTGTTGATTCCGTCTGCCACAATGGCGATACTTCCCGCTATCAGACCGACAATAATCTTCATTGTGCAGAGGATCGCGTTGGAGATAATCCCCACGATTCCCGCAAATTTTCCGTAGCGCTCCCTCACCTTGGGGTCGCTGGTGTTTTTGTAATCCTTTACAAATATTTTTGCTAAAAAATTTCCCATAAGATACTCCGTTCAAAATGCAATATGTCCTATTATACCATATCTTTTCGCAACTATGTATAGACCGTATGGTCAAAAGAATATTAACTTTCAAGGCAAGAGAACCCGTCCCGCCGCATATGCTCCCAGAGAGAGGAGCATATTTATGAAACAGGATTTGAATCATGGACAGCAGCTGAGCTGTTTTAAACTGACGGGCATCGCAGTGGGGAGCACCATCGCCAGCGGTGCTTTCAGTCTGTCGGGGGATATGGCTGCGGCCGGAGCCGGGACTGCGGCTGTTCTTACAGGCTGGCTCCTATGCGGACTGGGGATGCTGGCGCTGGTGATTTGTTTTTACCATCTCAGCGAAATCAGGCCGGAGCTGACAGGCGGAATTTACAGCTATGCAAGGGCCGGTTTTGGCGATTACGCCGGGTTTAATTCAGCCTGGGGCTATTGGATCAGCAATTTTCTGGGGAATGTCTCCTTCGCCACCCTTATGTTCGCGGCACTGGGCCATTTTTTTCCGGTATTCGGAGCGGGAAACAACCTCCTTTCCATCATAGGAGCCTCAGCGGTTACCTGGCTGTCCGTGCTTTTGGTGCTGAGGGGAATGAAGGCTGCGGCCTTTATCAACCTTCTGGTCACCTTTGCCAAACTGATACCGATTTTTCTCTTTATAATGGCGGTTATCTTCATGAAAGCCTTTGACCCGCGGATTTTCTTTGCCAATTTTATGGGAGAGGATACCGGACTGCCCTTCGGCAGCCAAGTAATGGCTACCACTTACACTACGGCGTGGGCCTTCATCGGAGTGGAAGGGGCGGTCGTCATCTCCGGCAGGGCGAGGAATCCAAAAGATGCGGGCAGGGCGACGGTCATATCCTATTTATGCGTCCTGCTGATCTATATAATGATTTCCGCGCTCAGTATGGGCGTCATGACAAGGGGCCAGCTGGCGCAGCTGGGAAACCCGCCGCTGGCCGATGTCATGTGTCAGGTTGTCGGGCCCTGGGGAGGAAACCTGATTAATGCCGGTGTCATTCTTTCTCTTTTGGGCGCGACGCTGGGGCACACGATTATTTCCGCAGAATGTGCATATGAAGCAGCGGCCAAGGGGTCTTTCTGCCGGATTTTTACGGCTGCGGGGCGTTCCGGATCACCGGCAGCAGCGCTGATAATCACGGGAGCTTTGATTCAGCTGTTTCTGATTATCGTATATAAAAGTGCTTCGACCTATCAGATCTTTTATACGATTTCCACCACCATGATGGTGATTCCTTATCTGCTTACGGCCCTTTATTACTGGCAGCTGACCGGAGAACGCATAAAAACACCTGCCGGAGGCCGGATGGCCGCTGGGGCAGGTGTTCTGTACGGATTATGGCTGATCTATTCCGGGGGTCCGGAAGCTTTGATGACCTCAGCCCTTTTATATGCGCCGGGGACTCTGATCTACATAAAAGGAAAGAGAGAGCAAAATCAGCTTCCTTTTCTGCGGATGCGGGATAAGGTACTGCTGACTCTGGTGCTTTCTCTCTTTGTCGTATCGCTGGCGCTGCTCAGAGCAGGACTCCTGGCGCCATTTTAAAAAGGAGCCTTATTTGGCTCCTTCCTTATCTTTATTTTCTTCCAGCGCTTTTTTCAAAGCCGTGGCCAGCTGATCGGTGCAGGATGTGTTTTTCATTCCGCAGCTGATACCGGAAAGCTTTTTTGTGACCTCATCGACGGGCATGCCCTCCACTAAAGTTGAAATCGCTTTCAGATTGCCGTTGCAGCCGCCGCTGAACTGCACGTTTTTAACGATTTCGCCGTCTAATTCGAAGTCCAGCTTGGTCGAGCAGACTCCCCGTGGGATGTAAGAGTATTTCATAACAATTTGTCCTTTCTTAATTGCTTTTTACTGTTATAATATATAATATAGCAAAAAAGAACGGAAAGGGAAAGATAAAATGCGTTCAGACAAAAATAAAAGAAGAAACAAGAAAAAAAGCAGTATGAAAATCATACTGATCGTGCTGGCCGTCCTGGTAATAGGCGGCGGAACTGCGATATTTGCCCTCTTTGGAGGACTTTCCAGCGACTGGCCGGAAATAAAATCTCCCAGGACAAATCCACTGACCGGAGAGCTGGTTACGGAGCTTCCGTCAAGGCCGTTCATCCTCTCCACAGATAACGATTCCGGTCTGGCAAGACCGCAGTCGGGGATTTCCATGGCCGATATTGTTTATGAATTTCCGGTAGAAGGCGGGTCCAGCCGTCTGGAGCCGATCTATTACAGCAAGGTGCCGAAGAAAATCGGACCTTCCCGCAGTGCCAGACCGTATTTTATCGACATGGCCAGGGAATACAAAGCGGTTTTCGTCCATCACGGATGGAGCCCTCAGGCAAAGAAATATCTGGAATCAGGTGTGATCCCATACATCAGCGCTTTCAGCTACAACAGCATCTTTTATCGTTCTTCAGACAGACACGCACCCCATAATTCCTATACTACGGGTCAGGATGTCTGGAAAACCATCAAAAAAGAAGGATGGGATGAAAAGCAGGAGCCCCGCAGCTTTCAATTCCTGGGCGACGGAGAGAGCCAGCAGGGAGCATCCGCTGTGGACATCAATATTGACTATCGGGTAAACAAAAACAATTATAAATATGATCAGAAAACGGGCCTGTATAAAAAATCCGTCGGCGGCAGCGAATATACAGATAAAGAGACCGGAAAGCAGATCACGACCAGAAACATTCTGGTACAGAAGGTAAAATCCAAGGTTCTGGACCAAAAAGGACGACTGAAGATCAATATGACCGCAGGAGGCGACGCGGTGCTTTTTACCAACGGAGTTGCCGTGGAAGGCACGTGGTCGAGAAAGGATCTGGATTCCCCGACGATTTTCGCGGATAAGGACGGCAAGGAAATGAAGCTGAACGTGGGGGTTACCTGGATACAGGTTGTGGACGATACAGTGAAGGTGGAATACAAATAGCTATGAAGGAGAGCAAAGAGGACAAAATGCTTTTGGCGGCAGCCGAGGATAAGCTGCAACAATGCGCCCGCCAATATATGGTTACCAATACCGGATTTCTGGATCTGCGCCAGAGAGCGCTGGTGGAAAGCCGTCTGCGGGAGTTGGGCAGGAGTAATCAGGATGTATCATGGACGTTTTTCGGCGGCTATGAAGATGCGGAGAGAACGATCGCCATTTTTTTGCCCGACTATGCGGTGCTGGAAGAAAGCCATCCTCTCACGGTCATCCGGGCGCAGGCACCGTCAGGAGGAAGGAAACTGACCCATCGGGATTATCTGGGGTCGCTGACCGGGCTGGGCATAAAACGGGAGATGATCGGCGATATTCTCACCAGCGAAACAGGAGCGGACATCATCGTGCTGGAGGAGATACGGAATTTTCTGCTTTTCAATTACGGAAAGGCAGGCAGAACCAGCCTGCAACTGGAAGCCGTACCCCTGCAGGAACTGCGGGTGCCGGAGGTGCGCACCGTAATGCAGAAGGATACGGTGGCGTCTCTGAGGCTGGATAACGTGACCGCTTCGGCATTTTCTCTTTCCAGAGCCAAAGCCTGTGAAGCCATCCGTTCCGGGCTGGTATTCGTCAACAGCATGCAGGCGGAAAAGACGGATTTTCAGGTAAAAGAGGGGGACAAGCTGGTGCTCCGGGGAAAGGGAAAAGCCTTTCTCCGCGAAGTAGGGCAGCGAACCAGAAAAGACCGGATTTTCATCGTAACGGAACGATATCTGTAAGATGTATGAAGGGGTTTTGGGGTGATGTGCAAAGTTGTTCAACAGCGGATTTATTTTGGCTTTGTTGTTGATGTATTTCCAAGGTTTGCGGTCTTTGCGACCGTTCGAAACCGCATATTGATCGAGTTTCTGCCCTCTTATGCTCTGTATCCTTGAAAAAAGGTCAACAAGAACCTGGTTTTTTGCTGAGTGTTGATGAAAATAGCAATTGCCCTTTGGGGCGGCTTTTCATAAGGCCACAGCTTGCCGCAACACCATATCCAACAGGTAACCATTGCTGATTTTGGCGAAAAGCTACCGCAGCTCGCATCCAAAATAAGCAAATATCATGCCGCTTTCGAAAGGTGCGAAAAAATGACAGTTTTGCCTGGTGTTCCATTGAAAAATAAGGTTGAATATCAAAACAGACAGTTAGTTAAAAGCCAAAGGATATTTTCAGGAACGAATGCGATAAGATTTTGGAAAAAGTATCAAAATAGCGTCATAGAATACGGCCCATTGATATTCAGCTAGTGTTAATCTTTCAGAACTACTGTGAAACTATCAAAATTATGCCGTTTTCTTGCCCACATTGATAATCGGGACTTAGGGGCCTCTGCCGCCACAATTGCGGCCGGCTGATCGCGATCCGCCAGTGCAACCCCTGAAACGTTTCCGCTGGATATGAAGACCTAACGAATAAATCATGAAAAGAGCAGGACCTGCCAATTTCGGCACCCTGCTCTTTTTTCACAATGAATATCAAATCCGATCCGCCACCTCGGGTTCAGCTTGCCCGAAGTCGACAGAGGAACATTAATATTTTTCTACCACTTCCTGCAGCACCTTGTTGGCGATGCTTCCGGATACCTGGCTGCCGAAGCCGCCGTTTTCAACCAGTACGATGAAAGCGTACGGATGGTCCTCATCCCTCAGAAAACCGGTGAACCAGGCGTTGGGCCGTTTGTTTGTTCCCACTTCCGCGGTGCCGGATTTTGCGCAGATATTCAGCCCGGGGAAGTTATCCGTTCCATAATTATCCTCTACATTGTTGCGCATCATGTTCTGCAGGATCGTGGCCGTATCTTCCTCGATCATCCGTTTGGTCCAGGATTTCCAGGGCAGGCTTGCCGGGATTCCGGTACTGAATTTAACACTGTGGAGTATCTTGGGCTGAACCGCTCGGCCGCCGTTTGCGATAGCGCCCATGTAGGTCATCATGGTACATGGATTTACCAGATCCTTATGCTGTCCGATTCCGGCCCAGGCCAGCTCAACCCCGCCGCTTTTAGGAAATTCAAATGTTCCCTTGGCAGTGGAAATTCCGTTTACATCTCTGCTGACCGTCAGACCTGTTTTCTCCGCGTATTCCGCCATCTTTTCCCCGCCGACCTTTTCTGCCAGCTTGCCGAAGTAGCAGTTGCAGGACACGGCCAAGGCTTTTTCCAGATTAACATTGCCGTGCGGTTCCTGACAGGTAACCCGGTCCGAGCCGCCGTAGGACTGTCTTCCGGTACAAGTGTAATCCCAGGTTGCGTAATCGGAAAGGTTTTCGATGGAAGCCGCCGCTGTCACCAGCTTAAATATGGAACCGGGGGTAAAGGTTGCTGTAAAAAAGCGATTGAGATAAATCCCTGACTTATCATCGGAATCCACCTTTGGCGGATTGGTCGGATCGTAATTAGGCGAACTGACCAGACAGATAATTTCTCCGGTTTTGTAATTATAAACGCCCACCGTGCCCTTACGTCCGGCGAGGGCTTTATTAGCGGTATCGCATATGTCCGCGTCAATGCTCAGGTTCACATTCCGGCCTTTACCCAGCATCGAGTAGGTTCCGGTAAGCAGATTATAGCCGGCCATCTTATCGGCGAGGACTTTATTGGCGCCGGTAGCGATATTGCCGCTTTTATCTCCGGTCAGATGAACGTTGGCTTTACGGATGCTGGCAGTATCGCTGAACTGCATCTTTCCGCTGGTATTGGTCAGGAGGAGCTTTCCGTTTCTATCGTAAAGAGATCCGATTTTCAGCTTTCCCTTATCGTTATAGATCTGCTTGTTGGCTGTATATGTGGCCCAGTCGCTTCCATCTTTCACGTAGCGAAAACAGAAGACGCCCAGACCGATCACCAGAACGCCGGCCAGAAGCAGGCACATGATTGCCCGTCTTTCTATCTTCTTCATGAGGCCAGACCTCCTTCCTTCTTATCGTCCAATCGGACAGCGAAGCTGGCATTCTGCCTGGTATCGGCCGCCTTGAGGAAGGCCAGCAGTCCCCACGACACAATCATACTGGTGCCGCCGCTGGAAACGAAGGGAAAGGTTACCCCAGTGAAGGGCAGAAGATCCAAGGCACCGAAAACATTGAGGATTGTCTGGAAAATAAACAGCGATGTAGCCGCGCAGGCTGCGATACTGTAATAGGCGGAACGGCCTGCGATAATGGACCGCACTGCGAAAACGCCAAGCGTTACGATGCAGAGAACCGCCAGAATGGCGATAATAAGGCCCCATTCCTCCGAAAGGAGAGAGAACACCAGGTCCGTATCAGAAGCCGCTGTGGAGTGAAACCAGCCCTTCCCGGCGCCTACTCCGGGCAGGCCGCCGCTGGAAACAGCCGACATGGCCCGCGTCTGCTGATAACCGCGCCCCATGGGATCGTCCCAGACATGTCCCCATGTGGCAAACCGCTGCCGCACATGTGGTTTTAAAGTGAGGACCAGCATGCCTGCCAGGGCCACAGCTCCGACAATGAGAATCAGCTTGGAAAAATCACCGCTTCGCAGGAAGGCGATTACCAGGAATGTTACGAAAAAAATCGCTGCTCCGCCGAAGTCGCTCATCAGGGCCAGACAGCCCATGCAGAAGCCGGAAAATATCATGAATATGGTCAGATTGCCCTTTTCGTACAGCTCATCCAGAGTGGCTGCGCCGGCAATGATGAAAGATATCTTCACCAGCTCCGCCGGCTGGACGGAAAGTCCGCCCAATTCAATCCAGTTTTTCGCTCCCCCGTGGACAGTGCCGAAGAGCAGTGTTGCCAGCATCAAAACCACGCCGACTCCTAAAATCAGCATACGAACTTCCTTGGAGCGGTTCAGGTCCCGCAGAAACCAGCACAGCAAAAAGAACAGCACCACGCCCAGAATGATGCAGATCAGCTGTTTCATGGTGTTGCCGGTATGCACGGCAGTGGCGGCCAGGCTCAAAGTGGAAAGAAAGAAAGCGATCGTTTCCATCTCAAAGGCAATCCGCCGGAAAGAACGCATGAGCAGAAAATAGACCCACATCACAATGCACAGTCCGAAAATAGAGGTCGGTATGGACGCGGGACAGTCTTCGCCGTATGCGACCTTGAACTGAATCACCATCAGCACCTGAAAAACAGTAAGCGCGATGAGCGATGTCCAGGGAGATACCGGGCGGCTTTTTCTCTTTCGCTTTTGAATATTCTGCTGTTTTTCCTGCAGGCTCACAGGAATCAGCGAAAAATTGGAGCCTCCGAGAGTCAGCACGTCGCCCGGACGCAGAGGCATTGTTTTCTTTACCCGGACCCCGTTTATGTAAGAACCGTTTTTCGAATGAAGATCATTGTATCTCCAGGTACCCTTGGCATCACGTACCAGTGTTCCGTGATTGCGGGAAATGCTGTTGAGATTCACAACAATGTCGGCGCTGGAAGCGCGGCCGATCACGTTTTCCCAATGCTTCAGCGGGGTGGAAGACCCGTCGGGCCCTCCGATATATGCCCATATCTCGGAAGGGTTTTTTGCCTGCAGCAATGACTTGATTGATTTTACCAGTATAAAAATAGCAAGAAGCACAAAGACCCATCTGACGGCAGCCGTGTAATACGGCCCCATGACGGCCATTATGTTCTGGAAAGTATCCATGCCTTGTCCTCCTTTTTCAAAGTTAAATGCAGGAGATATTATATCACAATCGCAGCGCTTTTCGGACCTATTTAATAAACTTTTAAGAATCGCGGCTGCCGCTGCCGTTTCGAAAAAAGTTGAAAAAAAGTAAAAAAGTTAATATAATAAAACATTGAGTAAGTAGATGTAAAATATTGTGTGGGAATTTCAGCAGGGGAGGAGAACGCGCATGCCAAAGCAAAAGAAGCAAAGAGGAGACAGGCGGGACGGATACCGGGTCCGGGATGTCGATGGAGTGCATGCCATTATGCCGCATCTCATGCCCAACAGATGCGATGCGGAAGTGTACATACAAGAGCAGATTGATATAACGAATTTAATGCGGTATCTGGAAGAAAAAAACGGACCGGATGCCGAATATAAGACGACGATTTTTCATACGATCGTTATGGCGGTTGCGAAAACCATATATAAAAGGCCGCTTCTGAATCGTTTTATCGCAGGCAAACGATTTTACGACCGAAACGAGCTGACCATCTCCTTTGTCGTTAAACGAAAATTTCAGGACGGAGCGGAAGAGTCGCTGATGACGCTGAGAGTGGAAGATGAGATGACTCTTGAAGATGTGAGCAGAAAGATCATCGGAGATTCCAGCAAACTGAGAAAGGACGAGGGCAAGAACGATATGGACCAGATTCTGGGTACCCTTGCCAAACTGCCGCGGTTTTTGATGCGGATTTTAATGGCTGTTTTCCGGTTTCTGGACTTCCATGGAAAAATGCCGGCTTTTATCTGTGACGGCGATCCCAATTATTCAACCGTGATGCTGACCAATCTGGGCAGTATCGGATGCAGTTCGGTTTATCATCATCTGAACAACTACGGGACCAATTCTCTGCTCATCGCCATTGGAACCGTCCATAAAGCTCAGATCATAGGAGAGGATGGGGAGCTGCGGACCAGAGATGTGGTCGATCTGGGTGTTACGCTGGATGAAAGGATCGCGGACGGATTTTACTTTGCCAGATCCGTGAAGCTGCTGGAAAAGATTCTTTCGAATCCGAAAATGCTGGAAAGACCGGTAAAGGAGGAAACAAATTATGAATGCTAAAGTACCGAAGGCGCCTTGGCTGGCATCTTACCGCAATGTGCCGGAGACACTGGATTATCCCGATCTTTCCATGATCGATCTGATAGAAAAAAACGCAGAAAATCATGAGAATGTAATTGCGTATGAATTCATGGGAAAGTCAGTTACTTATCGCAGGTTCCTCTCGGAAGTGGATCAATGCGCGAAAGCTTTGCTGGCTCTGGGCGTCAAAGAGAACGACCGGGTTACCATCTGTATGCCCAATACCCCGCAGGCTGTGACCATGTTCTACGCCATCAACCGGATGGGCGCTCTGGCCAATATGGTCCACCCGCTGTCTGCGGAAGGCGAGATCGAATTTTATCTTAATCACTCCCATAGCACTGCAATCCTCGTGCTGGACGCGTTTTACCCCAAAGTGGAAAAGGTGCGTCATAATACGCCTGAGCTGAAGCACATTATTGTGGCGTCTATAGCTACGGAGCTGTCGGGCATAACCAGGCTGGGATTCAAGCTGACGAAGGGCAGAAAAATAAAAAAGATTCCCGAGAGAGACGATGTGATTTCCTATACGGAATTTATGCGGATCGGGGATTCCTTTCCCGAAAATTTCCGGGCGGTACGCAAGGGCGGCGATGAGGCGGCAATTCTGTACAGCGGCGGGACAACGGGAAAAACAAAGGGCATCATCCTTACCAACCTGAACTTCAACGCCCTGGCGATGCAGACCGGCGCAGCGGGAGACTGTATCATTACCGGGCATAAAATGCTGGCGATCATGCCTATGTTCCATGGATTCGGACTGGGCGTATGTATCCATACAATGATGATTCACGGCTGTACCTGCGCCCTGGTCCCTCAATTCAGCGTAGAGACCTATGCCAAGCTGCTGCGGACCGTCAAGCCCAACTACATAGCCGGGGTGCCGACGCTCTTTGAGGCTCTGCTGAGAAATAAAAACATGAAAGGTGTGGATCTTTCCTGCCTGGAAGGCGTTTTCTCAGGAGGAGATTCCCTTTCCATCGAACTGAAAAAGAAAGTGGACCAGTTTCTGCGGGATCACAACGCACCGGTTCAGATACGGGAGGGCTATGGAACGACGGAGTGCGTTACTGCCAGCTGCCTGACCCCGAAGGAGTTTTATAAAGAGGGGAGCATCGGAATTCCGTTTCCGGATACCTATTATAAAATCGTCAAGGCCAGCACAAAAATGGAAGTCCCTTATGGAGACGAAGGGGAGATCTGCATCAGCGGTCCTACGGTTATGAAGGGATATCTGGAAGACCCCGAAGAGACCGAATCGACTCTGCAGCGCCATGAGGACGGAAGAATCTGGCTTCATACCGGCGACCTGGGCACGATGGACGAAGAAGGCTTTATCTATTACAAACAAAGGCTGAAAAGGATGATTATTTCCTCGGGCTATTCCATCTACCCGTCTCAGCTGGAAAACATCATTGACGCGAATAAGTACGTGCTGATGTGCACGGTAATCGGCGTACCGGACCCATATAAGGTGCAGAAAGTGAAGGCTTTTATCGTGCTGAAGAGGGGCGTCAAGCCGACGCCGGAGGTCCAGCGGGATATCGAAGAACACTGTGCCAGAAACATCGCCAAATACGCGATGCCGTACGAATTTGAGTACCGGGATAAGCTGCCGCAGACTCTGGTCGGGAAAGTGGCTTATACGGTTTTGGAAAAAGAGGAACTATCCAAGCTGGATAGAATGGAAGCGTAATTATTTATCTTAATATTTATTTTATTGATATGATCGTATTTTATACTTTACAGGAGGCTGGCATGAAATGTGAACAGCCTCCTTTTTAATTTGCTTAATTTTCCAGCAGATACCCAATGCCTGGCATCCTGTATTCCAAAAAACATATAAATATAATTGACATAAGTCAGAAACTGGACTATAATTGACATAAGTCAGAAACCAAGGAGGTTCCCATGCCAAGACCTAAAAAATGCAGAAAGATCTGCGGTCTTCCGAAACGATGTAATTTCGGGCCGCTGGATGGAGATGCCGCAGATGAAAGCGTTGTGATGACACTTGATGAATATGAGACGATTCGCCTGATTGACTATCTGGGATACAATCAGGAGAACTGTTCTACGCAGATGGGCGTGGCGAGGACCACCGTGCAGGCAGTGTATAATTCTGCCCGAAAAAAGTTGGCGGAATCTTTGGTTGACGGCAGGCCCCTCGTAATACAGGGGGGCAATTACAGTATCTGCCCGCAGGGCGGTAAAAGGTGTTGCAAAAAAGGAGGCCATCAGGATGAAAGTTGCAGTTACTTACGAAAATGAACAGGTTTTTCAGCATTTCGGACAGACGTCTGAGTTCAAGATCTATGATGTAGAAGACGGAAAAGTTACTTCCAGCAAGGTTGTATCCACCGGAGGGAAGGGGCATGGGAGTCTGGCAGGATTCCTCAAAGATGCCGGTGTGGATACGGTCATCTGCGGAGGGATCGGCGGCGGTGCCAAGACAGCTCTGGCTGAGCTGAATATTCGCGTACTGCCGGGCGTGAGCGGGAAGGTTGATGAACAGGTTGAAAGCCTTTTAGCCGGAAATCTGGTCTATGATCCGACCATTCAGTGCTCACACCACGGAGAAGGACATAAATGCCACGATTAATTATTTCGAACTGAAAGAGAGCTGCCGGCTCTCTTTTTTGTTGAGGAAATTTACCTTTTATCAACATGCAGCGAAAAACTGGGCTCTTGTTGAGGGTTTTTCAAGGATACAGAGCTTGTCAGCACAGAAACTCGACCAATGTACAGCTTTGAACAGGAGCAGAACCCGTAAAACTTGGAAATACTTCAACATCAAAGCTGAAATGAACCCGCTGTTGAACAAATATGCATCTTTCTAAAAAAGGCTTCGATTTTCCATTGCCGCCAGGCACAGAATGGTGAAAGAACCTCGGCAGGGATGGTCTTTTAGAGGATTTTCGTCATACCGAAAAACATAAAAGAAAAAAATTTTCAAAAAATATCAGAAAATTCTTGCAATGATGTTTTTTTGATGCTATAATACAAACAAGAAAAGCAAAGAAAGAGAAATGAAATCGAAAGATGAAAATCTCTACTAGCTTTTGAAATAAATAAGTTAAGGTCAAGTGGCTTTGATGAAAGAAAGAGGGTGAGTCCACCAGAAGTGCAGAATGAGTCAACAAAGAGATAATACCGATTGCAAAACTGAGGAACACGCCTTTCGATGCTGGCCGGGTGGTCAAAGGCAGAAAAAGGAATTTTGGTAAAGTGGAAACTTTAGGAACCGAAGTCAAAGGAAAAGTAAGTTATAGGTCGCCGGAGCGGAAGCGTAGCGGTAGACGAGAATTCCGAAGAACGGAGGTGTAAAGACGAAAACTTTACGGGGAGTAAAGGTGTAGGAAGGAAGTAGCGATCGGTATTATCTACGTTTTTGAGAAAGATTACGCCGCTTGCGGATTTTTTTTTTTGTGCCTAAATGTCGGTGCGGCGACAGTATATCAAGCTTTCTGTGGCTGACATGGGAACGCTCCGTACGAAACAGCGGCAGTATGGAGAGTCTGTGTGAAACTTTATATCCGATAAATTTTTATAATTACAAAAAAGTACTTGCAATAGGAATTTTAATATTGTATAATCAGTCTTGCGAGTTTGGGAAAAGCAGACATGCTCTACTAAAAAATTAGGTCCCCGATCGTTTATATGCACCATTAGCTCAGCTGGCAGAGCACCTGACTCTTAATCAGGGTGTCCAGGGTTCGAACCCCTGATGGTGTACCAAAAAACCCAGAAATTACACGTTTCTGGGTTTTCTTATTTTTTGACAAAAGTGCGGGGATAAAACTGACTACCTCCCTTTCAAAGCAGCATTAGCCAGGTATACGCCGCCGATAATCAAAATGGTGCCAGCCGCCTGAACAGGAGAAAAACTTTCGTTCAATATAAACACACCGGCTAAAATGGACACTGCTGTAGATATGCCGACAAAAGACGCCGTTCGGTTTGTGCCGATATTTGCGATCGCTACGTTAGATAAAAAGAAAGCCACCACAGAACAGCCCAGTCCCTGGTAGAGAATGGCTTGTAGAAAGTCGCGATTCGTAAGCGGCAGCTTTATATACTCCACGAGCGTTCCTGCGGATATATTCTGTGCGATGGCGATCGCAGTAAAGACAATCGCGCCTGCAGCGACCATAACATACGTTTTTTCTATATCTGAGAAATCAACACTCTTTTCAACAAAAACACAGTATAAGCTGTAGGATACCACTGCCAGGCACAGCATCAAATAGCCAAAGGGTGAAAATGAGGCATCCATCCCCTTTGCCAGCACACAGCAGAGAACGCCAGAGAGAGTTACACATATCCCAACGGCCTGCATTGGCTGTGGTTTTTTCTTCAAAAATAACGAAGAAGCCACTAACGTTACGATCGGAATACAGGCTAAAAACGAACCGCTTTCCGATGCTGTCGTGGCACTGATGCCTGCCGTTTCCGCCACAAAATAGATCACTGGCTGAAAAAGGGCAATTAGAAATAAGGGGCGGAGCCGCTTTCCGCGAATATCAATTTTTATGATCCCAACAAGCAGAAAAAGACTCATGACTGCAAGAGCGACCAAAAAACGCCAGCTCAGCAAAGCTGCGCCACTGGCCGAAGCGATGGCCTGCTTGGTAAATAAATAACTCAGCCCAAATAATATTTCACATATAAAAGCACTTGCGCAGCCGACTAATGTTTGGTTATTATGGAAAGCTTTCATAAACTTCCTTTCATGATGGAACGGCCTGACTGTAAAAACGGACTTGTTTTCCTTAAATTCTAGTATCCGCTTTTGCAAATGTCAATGGTGTGACGCAAGAGCTTCTTTTTAATATTGTCGAGCCATTATAGCCCGATATACATAAATTAATACGCTTACAATTATGTTTAACAACATTGCTATTAAAAACGCCACTTGATAGGTGCCGCAAGCGGTATAGGTTACATTCATGATAACTGGCCCAAAGAAACCGGCAGAAGCAAACCCTATGAACATAATCCCATAATTCACGCTATTATTTTTGCTGCCAAAGTGATCGGTTGTAAAGCCTGGAAAAACGCCCATAAAAGAACCAAAACAAATTCCGCTGATCGATATTCCGAAGTAAAAAGAAAAGAAATTTTCATAATGGCTGAAGAATAAACTCAGCAGGCCGATAATGGATAACACAGCTGCGATCAGTAACGTACGTGCGCGGCCTATTTTGTCTGAAACTATCCCTGCGAGCAAGCGGCCCAGCGTATTGAAAAGCGCCAAGATTGACACTGCCACACTTGCAGATAAGGCATTCATACCGACCAGATTCATAGCGATTGATGATGCCTGAGAAATAATCATCATTCCCGAAAATGCCCCGCAGGCCAGGATGAGAAACATAACATAGAATAAATGAAGTCTTCATAACCATACGAGAACTTTACGCTCCCGTGTACGCAGAGAACGATTTCCAGCAAATCGCTTTGCAGTTGTGTTGATAAAGACTGTACACTGTATATACTGATTCCGACCGGCGTCCCATCTATCCAGTTGATTTTTTTTGTTCTTAACATATTTCTAGTTAAACACCCGTTTCACCCCTTTAATCCGGTTGCGGCGGCTGTTCTTTACAGGCCGGATCACAACCTTGTTGGGCCAGGACTCGATGACCTTTCCGCCTCCCAGATAAATGGCGATATGGTTGATAGCGCCGCTGCGGCCTCTGTAAAAGATCAGATCGCCGCGCTGTTTCTTTGTATAGGGAACGGTTTTAAGCTTTTTGTTCTTCCATATGTTCCTTGATTCAAATTCATAGCCAGGCTTGGAATGTCTCACGCAGCTGACCGGATAGGGATCTACACCGGCGGCATAGAGCGCCTGCATAACCAGGCCGGAACAATCCGCACCCTGCCCGGGTTTACCGGAAGCGCCAACCACGTAATTGGTACCCAGATACTTTTTGGCCGTACTGATCATGGCCTCAATATGATCCTTCTTGGTGCTGGACGGATTTACTTTTATAGGCGACACATAGGCGCCAAGGCTGGACCAGGAGCTTTCGGAAAAGCCCATTTTCATCCAGGTTTTCTTATCCACAACTCCGGTGGCTTTAAGTTTTTTTCGCTTTTGAAAAGCTTTTACCTTTCGTTTTGTCTGCGACGTATAGCGCGGCCAATATTTGTTCCCGATTCGAAAATAACGATTGACCTTCTGAACTTTGAGGCCCATGTAACCGACTTTCAATTTATAAGCGCCGGAGTGTCTGAGGGTAATCTTATCCTGAATCTGAATATATTTCGATGGATTTTGGTAATATCGCAGCGTATTTACGGTTATACTGCTGCTAGTGAGAGCATTGCCTTCCTTGCTTTCAGGGATGAAAAAACGCCATGCGGAGGAAGTGACCTTCCACCAGTCATTGGGAAAATCGGCGGTAAGCGATGCGCTTTTGGAATTACTGAGGGTAAAGGTCTTTTTTGTCACCCACTGGCCGTTCTGGTACATTTGCAGCTGTACCGGCCTGCCGTAAGCGGGCGAGACGGTAATACCCTGAGAAAGCGTCTGACGCGACTTCTTTTTCAGCGTTCCCGGGAGCTGGGAAAGCGTGGTGTTTGCTTTTATAACTTTTATGCGAATGGACGGCAGAACGGCTGCGGCGTCAATCTGATAATCGGAAGAAATTTCAGGCGTATAAACATAAGTACCTGCCCGATCGGCGGCGAAATCCGGCTGAGATTTCCAAAGGGCACTTACAGAGATAAACTCGGAGCTGCCTTCAAGGAGGGCTTTTAACTCCCCGGGAAGATGGGGAGTATCTTCTGAGCCAATAATAATTGTCTGCTGTTTCACGTCCGGGGCTAATCCCTCAAATTCTGTAATAACCTTTTGCTTTGCGTTTTGAGCGGCAGAGCTTCCCTGAACTTCAGCGGGAATCGTCTCAGCCAGAACAGGGGCTGAAAAAGACGAAAAAAGCATAACGGCGATAAGCGCTGTACAAATAGTACGAATGAACTTCAATTTTATACACCTTCCTTTATTGCTGCGGCTAATATGCAATCGTAATTACTATACCCATATAGTATCATCCTTTTTACTGCCGGTAAACTATTAAAAAATTCCTCTTTTTACCGCACATACAAAAGGCATGGCCGGAACAAAATAATAATCGAGGAGGGATGAGAAATGAAAAACAACCAAAACAACAACAACCAGAACAACAGCAACAACAATAACAACCAGAACAACAACCAGAACAGAAGCGAGAGAAGTGAAAGAAACGAAAAAAATTCACAGAACAACCGTTTCAACAACGAAAAGAACCAGAACAACAGATCTGAAAGATCCGAGTACTAATTCTTACGTTCTTGCGGCAAAAAAGAGCAGGATATCTCTACTTCCTATCGGAGCGGGAATACCCGCTCTTTTTGCGTTTGCAAATTCCTGGGCCATTTCTCTACTGTTGTGTTTGCTATTGTTTTAACTTTGTAGTATAATATTAAAAGTTATAATCTCGGTGAAGTACGCCAAGACGGAATCAGAGACCGGGATATCTTAAAAATAGGAGACTTTAGCATGACTACAATAGCTTTACCGATACTTGCAGTAGCTGCTGTCGTGATTCTGCTGATTTTAGTAATCGCTTTGATCCTATGGCGAAAACAGTCCGCCATAGAGCTCAGCACTCTGGAAAATATCGAAAAGCGTCTGGCCGCAGTGGAGAAGGCTTTAACCATTAGGATCAGGCAGGAGGCGGCCGCGGCCGCACAGCGAACGCCTGCGGCGGATCAGCCGAAAAACGTGCAGGAGACGCAGATGCCACGGAAAGAAAGCCGTGAACCGGAACCGCCGCCGAGGGAAGACAGCGGCATAAAAACATCCGAAGGGGAAAAGGAACCGGGGGAAGAGAAGAACGAACAGGAAAATACTCCGGCGGAATCCTCACAGCAGCCAGAAATGATACAGACCGCTGATGTTTCGGAGACAGCGCCCGCAGAGGAAATTGAGCCTGACGGCCTGCGAGAAGAAACTTTGGACAAGGGCAGCGAAACGCCCGCAACGTCAATATATAATATTGGGAAGAGCGGAAAAATCTATACAAAGGAAGATCTTGAATTACTTATTAAAGAGTAACAAGCAGAGGAGGAACTTATGTATTGTAGAAATTGTGGACAAAAATTGGCAGACGGGGATAAGTTTTGCAGTTCCTGTGGAGAAAAAACAATTTTGGCAAGCGAAAACGATAAACCGGAAAACCTGGTTGCGAGCACAGGGGAAGAGGCTCCACAGTCACAGGCTGAAGGGCAGCCGGAAGAAAAGTCTCCTTTGTTTGAACCATTCGATTTTAAATCCCTTGATCTTGGGATAGACCTCAATCCGGACTCTTCGGCATCTAAATCGGAATCGGAAGATGAAAAATCAAAAATACCAGTTGAGGATTTTGACTGGAATATACATACGACTTTCCCGGGAATGAGGGTGGAAAAGACAGAGGATATTGACTTTAACTGGTCCATGAGCCCGGAAGAGCTGGATTCGGCAAGACAGGAAGCCGAGGCTTCCAGTGCGGAAAAAACGGCTCAGACAGATTCACAGCCGGCCGCAGAACCTGCACCGGAGGTGTTTACCCCGGCCGATACCAAGTGGCAGCCGAACGCTGAAACGCCGGAACAGCCGGCAGCAGCGACGGAAGAGACGCAGAAGCCCCAGGCCGCGTCCAGCCTGGAAGAAGAACTTTTCGGGGGTCTGGACAGCAAGGCTGACGAAGCGAGAAAACAATCGGAACAGATTGACAAGTTCTTTACATTTAACAAGAAAAACGAAGAATTTCAAAAACTTCTGGATCGCGAGTATGAAAAGATAAAATCCGGGAATATACTCGCAGAGGAAATGAATACGGCCGCGGCGGCATCGGAAGAAAAATTTGCCGCAAGAAAACCAGAGGACCCGATGGAAGAACTCTTTGAGTCCGAAGGCGTCGTGAAGGGTTATGAGCCGAAACCGATCGAGACCGATGTGCTGGATCGCATAGAGGCTGCTGAGGCAGAAAAAAAGGCCAGAGAAGAAGCGGCCAGAATCATAGAGGAAGAAAAAGCCAAAGCCAAAGCGGAAGCAGAGGCCAAAGCCAAGGAGGAAGCGGAAGCGCTGGCCAAGGCTCAGGCTGCGGAGGAAGCAGCCCGTCTCAGACTGGAAGAGGAGGCCAAACGCGCCGCCGATGCCAGAGCCGCACAGGAGGCCGCTGAGAGAGAACAGGAAAGAGCGGCGGCAAGAGCGGAAGCGGAAGCAGCGATGAGGGCTGCCGAAGAGAAGGCAGAGGCTGCCAGAGCGGAGGCGGAAGCCAAACTGGCAGAGCAGGCCGCAAGGATGCAGGCGGAAGCGGAGGCACGGGCCAAAGCGGAAGCAGAAGCCAAGGCAAAAGCAGAGGCGGAAGCGAGAGCTGCTGCGGAAGCCAAAGCAAGAGCAGAGGCGGAAGCAAGAGCCAGAGAAGAAGCTGCGGCGCGCGCTAAGGCGGAGGCGGAAGCCAAAGCAGCAGCGGCCAAGGCTGCGGAAGAAGACCCGCTCAACCATATTTCAGAGATGGTGAGAGCCAGAGAAACCTTCTTTGGACAGCAATCCCTTGAGGATGCGCTGAAAGAAAGCGAACCTAAAACAGAGGAAGCGCCAATCCCGGAAAAGACAAAAGCCGTTGACAAAGCTGCGATTCTGGCAGGAATGGCTACGGCATCCGAAATCGTGCAGCGCGACAGAGCAGCGGCAGCAGCAGAAGCTGCAGGGCAGGCGGAACCTCAGATTGAGATCCCTGATGCCGCACCGGCGGAAGAACAGATTGATTTAGACCTGCCGGACTTCCTGGGACATATAGATGAAGAAGAACCGATAATCGCAGGAACCATGCCGGAAGAACCCGCAGAGACCATTGACATTCTGGAGGAGCTGCAGGATATCTCCGAGGAACCGGAACTGCCGCGTTCCGCAGAAGAGCTGGATGAAATTCCGGCTGAGCTTTTCTCCATTGATGACCTGATGGCAGATGAAGAGCCTGCGCCGGAGGCAGAAAAACCTGTTGCGGAACCAATGCCGGTGACAGATGAAACGCTGATTATGACGGAAGAGTCGGTTGCCGACATCCTCAGCGGTCAGACAGAGCCGGAACAGCAGCCTCTGGATGAGACGATGATTTTCCCGGCGGACTTCAACCCGGCGGAAGATATCAGCGAGGCGGCCGAGCAGACCAGCCTGAGCGAACCTGCGGAATTTGAAGACGAAGACGATGAAGATGAGGAAGAAGGGGGCGGAAAAGGCAGAATCGCGCTGAAGATCTGTCTGGTTATTCTAATCCTTCTGCTGGTAATGGAAGTGGCCGGCGTTGTTATCAAGCTGACGGCTCCTAACAGCGGAGCGGCGAAATTTATTGACAGCCAGCTCAACAAGGTAATTCATCTCTTTACCGGCAACGATGCAGAATACACATGGGCTATGGAGAAGGAAGATATCCGGACAGAGCCTCTGGACGATAAAACGACGCTTATTCAGGCCGAAATGGGGAAGAATAAAGACGGTAATGTTGAGACAATCGAATATGACGCGGATTTAAAATTTGATCCCGATAAAAAATATGAAAACCAGGATCTGAACCTGACCCAAAAACTGGCGGATGTTACTTGGTACAAGGATGCCGAGAACAAACAGGTCTATTACGATCAGGCCATCGTAGGAGCCATAATCGCATATGACTCGCAGAAAGTAAACCTGATCAACAATAACGACACCAGTGTTCTCAACTTAATGCAGGAAGGAACGGATCTTTATAAAGAGGTCAAAAAGCTGGGCAAACAAGGCATGAAAGAAACTTTTAAGACTCTCCGGATTGGAGAGATCAGACAGGCGGGAAGTTCCTACTTTGTCTGGGTTTCCGAAAAAGTGACTGATAATCACGGCGGCAGCAAAGAAAATTCCAAAACAAAAAAAATCTACGAGATGCAGCCTGATAACGAAACCATGAAAGTCGTGGCCAGCTATGAAATTTAACCTTTACATATGCAGTATGAATAAAAGGGAGGAACTGATTTGAAAAAGAAAAAACTGGGCATTAAAGGGATCATTATCGCTATCCTGGTGCTCATCGTATTGTTCCTGAGTCTTATTGGGTTTATTACGGACTTTTTATGGTTCAGGGAATTGGGATATGTAAGCGTATTCCTTAAAAAGCTGATTACTCAGCTGGAAATTGGAATACCTACATTTATCGTTATAACATTCCTGGCGTATATCTATTTGAAATTCCTCAAACGGGGATATTTCAAAAAGGTGGAATCCACAGAGCAGACGAACCATAAGAGACTTAACCTGATTTCATGGGGAATGGCGATCGTTTTCGCCGTACTGGTCACTTTTGTTTCCGTGACGCAGCTGTGGTTTGAAATTCTTAAATTTGCCAACAGTACGGGGTTTGATATTTCTGACCCTCTGTTTAACCTCGACGTATCGTTCTATGTGTTTAAGCTTGCTTTTATCAAGGAACTGAACCAGATACTGATCGGTGTTATCATTGCCTTTGCGATTCTTACGCTGCTTTACTACGCAGTGCTTCTTTCCGTACGGACCCCTCAGTTCTTTGAAGAAAAAGAGGAACCCGCAGAGGAAGAGCCGTTTGGCGGCGGCATGAATGACGGGCCAAGGACCGGATTTGACAATGTTACCGACATGTTCGGGAAATTCGGGGAAGCTTTTACCGGGAAAAAGGCAAATGTCAACCGTGCTCCGAGGCGGAAAAAGCAGTTCGATGATAAAAACGTGATGCATCTTATCAGCATAGCGGAAAAGCAGCTGATTATTGTCGGCATCCTGTTCTTTGTCATGGTTGCCGTAAACTTCTTCCTGAAGCAGTTTGATCTCCTGTATGGACACACCGGTGCCGTTTACGGCGCTGGCTTTAGAGATGTCAACATTACGCTTTGGGTATACCGGATTTTGATGGTTCTTTCGATAGTGGCCGCTATTGCATTTGCTATCGGCATCTCCAAGAGAAAGTTTAAAACAGCCGTAATCGTTCCTGTTATCATGATCGTTGTAGGTTTGATCGGAGCGGGCGCAGGCACCTTGATCCAGAATCTGGTGGTGTCGCCTGATGAAATCAATAAGGAAAGCAAATATTTGGAGCGGAATATCGAGTACACCAGATATGCCTACGATTTGGGCGAGGTGACGGTCAAGCCGTTTGCTGCCAACAATGACCTGAGTGGCGACGATATTACCAATAATATGGAGACTATCTCCAACATTCGTATCAATGACTACGAGCCTGCGGAAAAATTCTACAACCAGACACAGAGTATCAGACAATACTATACCTTCAACGATGTCGATGTAGACCGCTATATGGTAAACGGCGAATATACACAGACCTTCCAGTCAGCCAGAGAAATCGATGAAGAAAAGATCAGTGACACCTGGCTGAACAAGCATATCAAATACACCCACGGGTATGGGCTGACTCTCTCCAGAGTCGATAAGGTTACTTCCAGCGGACAGCCGGATATGCTGATCGACAGCATCCCGCCGGTATCCGACGTACAGGAAATCCAGATCAACAGACCGGAAATCTACTTCGGAGAAAAGACCGACAATTATATTTTGGCAAACACCAATGAAGAAGAGTTTGACTATCCGGACGGCGACAACAATAAATATTCCACTTATAAGGGAGACGCCGGAATCAAACTGAATATGCTGAACAAAATGATGTTCTCGATTCGCGAACGGAGTCTCAAGCTGCTGGTTTCCAGCAACATTACCAGCGATTCTAAGATCGTGATTAATCGAAACATCGAGGACAGAGTGCAGAAGATCATGCCGTATCTGGAATACGACAGCGATCCTTATATCGTCACAGCGGACGGAAACCTTTACTGGATGCTGGATGCCTATACTACAAGCACCAGATATCCGTATTCGGAGCCGTTTGACGAAACCAACAATACCAACTATATCCGCAACTCGGTTAAAGTCGTAATCGATGCTTACAACGGAACCACCAATTACTATCTGGTGGACGACAAAGACCCGATTGCCAATACCTTTAAAGAGATTTATCCGAAGCTTTTCAAAGACTTTAAAGAAATGCCGGAATCTCTGCAGGCGCACATCCGTTATCCGAACGTGCTGTTTAATATTCAGGCCAACGTATACAAGAAGTACCACATGACCGACGTGAAGGTGTTCTATCAGAAGGAAGATATGTGGGACGTTGCCGATGAGATCTACGGTACAAAGGAAACGGCCATGACGCCGAACTACTATATCATGAAGCTTCCGGGAGAAAAGAGCGCGGAATTCGTCAACTCGATCCCGTATACGCCAAAGGATAAGAAAAACATGACCGGCCTTCTGGTGGCGCGAAATGACGGCGAGAATTACGGACAACTTGTCCTCTATCAGCTGCCAAAGAGCAAGATCATTTACGGCCCGATGCAGATCGAAGCCCAGATCGACCAGAATACGGAGATCTCCAAAGAGTTCTCGCTGTGGGATTCGGCCGGGTCCAACTACAGCAGGGGCAATATGTTCGTTATACCGATTGAGGATTCCCTGCTCTATGTAGAACCGGTATATCTGGAAGCTAAGAACTCCAGTATTCCGGAAGTAAAACGAGTTATCGTGGCTTACGGCGATCAGATCGCGTACGAAACCACCCTGACCGAAGCGCTCAATTCCCTGTTCGGTGAAGGAAGCGCCAAAGAGAGTCCGGGCAGCAGCGACGCGCAGGCACAACAGGGTGATCAGAAAACCGACGACGCATTGAGTCAGGCTGAGCTGGCCGCCAAGGCGCAGGAAGCATTTACTAATGCTGAAAAAGCACAAAAAGATGGCGACTGGGCCAAGTATGGCCAGTACCTGGATGAGTTGCAGAAATATCTGAACCTGTTAGCTCCGCCAGCACAAGAACAAGAATCTGAGAAATAAGATTCCAGTTTTATTAGAATAAGTAAGGGTTTTAGAGGACATTCTTTTTGCAGATCTTGTAAAGGGGATGTCCTAGCCTGTTTGAGAACCATAAATCTGAAAGGAGTATTGTTTACATGTTAGATTTCGACTTGGATAAGATGCTGTTTACCATACCGGCGGAGAATCACTCGGCAGAGGAGATAACCAGCCTTCTTCGGGCACATCCCGAAGTTCGCTTCGTTTCCCTGGTAGGTTTGGACATCGGAGGGCACGATACGGATGAAAAGATCCCGGTGGATCTCTTTATCGAGGATATGGAAAAATTCCTTCACTCCGGAGTGCAGACGGACGGGTCCAGCGTAGTCCTGCCGAAGATTGCAGAATTAAATAACGCAAAAGTGGACATCATTCCAGATACGGAGGTAAACTGGTATGTAGACCACAATTTCAAGCATGTGGACAGGGAAACGGGTCTTCCGGTGGGAACACTCCGTATTCCATCCTTTTTGATTCATAACGATGTGGCGGAAGTAGGGTCGAGAGTGATTCTGCGCGACGCGATCATCAATTTTAAAAAGGAATTGCTTCAGATCATCAAGGAAAACCCATATGTTTTCGAACATTTGGCCATAGACAGCGCCGATGAGATTGAAAAGCTGGAGATTACAGCAGCCACTGAACTGGAATTCTGGGTTAAAACTCCGGATGATGAAGCCGACCGGGAACAGCTTTCCACGGCACAGATCCTCAAAGAACAGTATTGGAAGCGAACCATCGGACCGGTTAGGACGGCTCTGGAAGAAGTTATGCTGGTTCTCGATAAATACGGATTTGAGATGGAAATGGGCCACAAAGAGGTGGGCGGAGTCAAGGCCAAGATCGGAAACTCGGGAAATTACGACCATGTAATGGAACAGCTGGAGATCGACTGGAAGTTTTCCACCGCTATTCAGGCGGCGGACAACGAAAACCAGGTTAAATATGTAGTGCGCGACATTTTCAGAATGCACGGTCTGGAAGTAACCTTCATGGCTAAGCCGATGGAAGGTGTGGCCGGAAGCGGGGAGCATACCCATATGGGACTTGCGGCTAAGCTGAAAGACGGGCGCAGAGTGAACCTTTTCTCTGCCAAGGATATGAAAGCGGAATTCCTCAGTCCGATCGGCTTTGGCGCTCTGATGGGAATCCTGAAAAACTATGAAGTGGTCAATCCCTTCGTAAGCGCCACCAACGATGCTTTTAACCGGCTGAAGCCGGGCTACGAAGCTCCGGTCTGCGTCGTTACTTCCCTGGGCCACGGCGTGGAGATGCCATCCAGAAACAGAACGGTACTGGTAGGGCTTGTACGGGACGTGGCCAACCCGCTGGCTACCCGCTTTGAGCTGAGGGCGCCCAACCCGAAAAGTAATACCTACCTGATTCTGGCATCTTCTTACATGGCTATGCTGGATGGAATCAAGGCCGCTCTGGAGGCGAAAAAGACGCCAAAAGAGCTGGAAGCCTCCATATCCAAGGAGTACGGTCAGGAAGATTTCTATTTGGAAAAAGATCGGCTCTACAGAAGCGAACGGGACGTTTTCGAAGAATATACGGAGCAGGAAAGAAACGAGCTGTTCGGAAGGGTACCGCGTACAGTCTGGGAAAACATCTGTGCCTTTGCGGACCATCCGGAAAAGCTGAAAGTTTTCCAGAGAAATGACGTGATGACTCCGATCACGCTGGAATCCTATAAAGAAGCCATCGTAGCACAATGGGCTACGGAGCTCCATAACCGAATCGTGCCCAATACCATGGATCTGATTCGTCACTGTGTCAAATGCCACGATGACAGCGACTGCGTGGATTACGATGTGGTATATTGGGAAAAGATCAATACGATTCGAAATCTGCTGGGAAGGGATAAGCTCAACGAACAGTGCCTGCTCACAAGAATCGTCCGGGCGCTGGACAAACGGGATTTTGAGACGGCCTCCGGCCTGCAGATCGAGATGCAGGAAAAAGTAAAAGAGTTAACGGATTTATACATAATATATAAGAAAAATTTATTTTAGGAGTGAGCTATGTTAGACATTAAGAGAATAAGAGAAGATTTTGAAAACGTAAAAAAAGCGGTTGAGTCCAGAGGACAGGGAGATTTCGGAATCGATAAAGTACTGGAATACGATAAAAAGAGGCGGGAAACTCTGGCCAAAGTAGAACAGATGAAAAACCAGCAGAGTACCGCTTCCAAGCAGATTCCGAAGATGAAAAAAGCCGGAGAGGACCCCAGCGAGCTGATGAAAGAGCTGAAAAGCCTTTCCGAGGAAATCAAAGCTCTGGACGCCGAGGTGAGCGAAGTGGAAGAAAAGCTGCGGACCGCGCTCCTTAATATTCCCAATACCCCTTACAAGGACGTGCAGGTGGGCGCTGATGACAGCGACAACGTAGAGCTGCGCAAATGGGGCGAACCGAGAAAGTTTGACTTTGAAGAGAAGGCTCACTGGGACGTGGGACAGGAGCTGGATATTTTGGACTTTGAAAGAGCAGCGAAGATCTCCGGCACGAGATTCACCGTATATAAAGGCCTGGGCGCAAGGTTAGAGCGTTCGGTCATCAACTTTATGCTGGACCTCCATACAAAGGAGCACGGATTTACGGAAATTCTGCCGCCGTTTATGGTCAACAGGGATGCCATGACAGGAACGGGACAGCTTCCGAAATTTGAAGACGATATGTTCCACGTGCCGGCTAAGGACTTTTTCCTGATTCCCACTGCGGAAGTACCGGTTACTAACCTGAGAATGAACGAAATCCTCAGTTACGACGAACTGCCTGTTTACTATACGGCATATACGCCTTGTTTCCGAAAGGAAGCCGGTTCCGCCGGAAGGGATACCAGAGGTTTGATCCGCCAGCACCAGTTTAATAAGGTGGAGCTGGTTAAATTCGTCCATCCGGATGAGTCCTACAAAGAGTTGGAACTCCTGACTAACGCTGCAGAGGAGGTTCTGCAGAAGCTGGATATTCCTTACCGGGTAGTAAGACTTTCCACCGGCGACCTGGGCTTTTCTTCCGCAATGACCTACGATATCGAAGTGTGGATGCCGAGCTATGGCAGATATGTGGAAATTTCATCCTGCAGCAACTTTGAAAGCTATCAGGCCAGAAGAGGAAACATCCGTTTCAGACCGCAGGAAAAGGGTAAGCCGGAATTTGTGCATACGCTCAATGGATCAGGTCTGGCCGTAGGAAGAACGGTTGCGGCTATCTTGGAAAACTATCAGCAGGCCGACGGTTCTGTTGTGATTCCGGAGGCTTTGAGATCATATATGGGCGTAGATAAAATTACAAAATAAAGGAGCAATATTTTGAGTACAGTGATCATCGCCGCCATATTCATCATTTATTTGGGGGTTATGGTGGCAATCGGAGTAAAACATTACAGCAAAACGGATAGTCTGTCGGAATATATTCTGGGCGGCCGCAAGCTTGGCAGTTGGGTAACTGCCATGTCCGCCCAGGCCTCTGATATGAGCGGGTGGCTTTTAACCGGAGTGCCAGGCATGGCTTATGTGGTTTATACGGGGACTTCGGAGGCCATCTGGACTGCGATCGGCCTGTTTATCGGTACATATCTCAACTGGCTCTTCGTGGCCAAGCGGCTGAGAAAATACACCCAGGTGGCGGGAAATGCCCTTACAATTCCGGATTTCTTTGAAAATCGGTTTCGCGATAAAAAACATATTTTAAGGATCGTTTCCGGTATTTTCATTGTTATTTTCTTTCTAGTCTATACTTCCTCTCAGTTCGCTGCCGGAGGAAAGCTGTTCAATACCATTTTCGGAATGGATTATAAGGCGGGAATGATCGTGTGCGCGGCGATTATTTTGGCATATACGGCGCTGGGAGGCTTTACCGCCGTTTGCTGGACGGATACGATTCAGGGAACCATTATGTTTTTCGCATTGATTATCGTACCGATCATCGCAGTGATTTCCATGGGAGGCATCGACGATGTTTCTTTGCGTCTGGCCCAGTTGACTCCTGAGTCTCTGGGATTCTTTCCGCAGATTTCCGGACATATTAACGGACTGCTTTTGGCTTCGGCCCTTGGATGGGGATTGGGCTATTTTGGGCAGCCCCATATTTTGGTGCGTTTTATGGCCATTGAGAATCCTGACATGATCCGCAAATCGAGAGTGATCGCTATGATTTGGGTAGCAATCACCCTGACCGCCGCTATTGTCATCGGTGTCGTGGGCAAGGCATTCATGCCAAACCTCAGCGATGGGGAGACAATTTACATGTCCATGATCAATACCATGTTTAATCCGGTCATCGCAGGGGTTCTTTTAATTGCCATTCTGGCGGCTATCATGAGTACGGCCAGCTCACAGCTATTGGTGTCCGCGTCGTCTGTTTCGCGGGATCTCTATGCTACGCTTTTTAAAAAGGATACGGACGGCCCCGAAATCGTCTGGGTCAGCAGGTTGACGGTTGTAATTATTTCCGCCATTGCCATTACCATAGCCATTGATCCCGATAGCTCCGTATTCGGGCTCGTGTCCTGTGCGTGGGGCGGATTCGGTTCCGCTTTTGGACCCCTGATCCTTTTTGCCCTTTTCTGGAGAAGGATGACCCTCCCGGGCGCCATCGCGGGTATGATTACCGGAGGCGTTGTGGATCTTCTTTGGTATAACCTGGAAGGCGGTATCTTCGATATCTATGAAATTATTCCCGGATTCATCGCCTCCACGGCAGTGATTATTATTGTCAGTCTGTGCAGCAGGCTGCCGCAGGAAGTAGCGGAAGAATTTGATTCCGTCAAGACAACAAAATTTTAATATAGCAAGGGAGAATAGATTTTATGGCCTTTAAATTACGAGAATATAAGGAACCTGACTTTACTCTGGAAAAATTTGACCGTGCTCCGGACGCGGTGCTGAGGCTGGCACCGAAGGATATGACAGCTCCTCAGAACTTTCATGCGACTTCGATTTTTCCTGAGTATTTCAAAATAGACGGCAAATGGATTCTGGCAGAGGAATCCCGCATGGACTGCGTAGCTGTTTACGAAGAGGGAAAAATCCATGTGAGAGAGTTTCGCAATATTAAGCAGGGAGACCGGATTGTAGTGGGCAGGACCGAGGATTGTGAGGAAGGCATTTATGTCCATGCCGACTGCTTTGAGCAGGAAGAAAATAAGGATACGCCCTTTTCCTTCCGCCAGAGCCGCAGCCGCGAGACAGCCTTTTCCTATGATTATGAACAGCTGATCGAGCTTTTAAAGCATGAGAAAAAACACGGATATGTAGTCTGGGTACTGGGGCCTGCCTGTGCCTTTGATTATGAGGCGCGGGAAGCCTTTTCCAAGCTGGTGGCCGAAGGCTACGTAGACGCGCTGTTAGCCGGAAATGCTCTGGCGACGCACGATCTGGAAGCCGGACTTCTGGGTACGGCCCTGGGACAGGATATCCGCACCCAGAGACCGCACTTTAACGGACATTACAACCATATCGACACTATAAACAGAGTAAACCTCTACGGCTCCATCCCGGCTTTCCTCGAAAAGGAAAAGATTAAGGACGGAATCATATACAGCTGCGTGAAGCACAATGTACCGTTTGTTCTCAACGGTTCGCTGCGGGACGACGGACCGCTGCCAGAGGTGTACGAGCATACATATGTTGGCCAGGACGCAGTAAGAAGCCATGTCCGTAAAGCAACTACTGTTATTGGCATGGCTACGGTACTCCATACCATTGCCACCGGCAATATGACCCCTAACTTCCGGGTAATGCCGGACGGCACCATCAGACAGATCTACTTTTACACAATCGATACCTCCGAGTTTGCGGTCAACAAACTGGGAGACAGAGGAAGTCTGGCGGCCAAAGGGATCGTTACCAATGTACAGGACTTTGTCTGCAACCTGGCAAAGGGCCTGAAACTATAGGATGTTTTAGAGGAGATGAAAAAATGATTGCAGAAAAAATGAAGCCTTTGATGGAGAACAATTCGGCCATCCGAACCATGTTTGAAGAAGGCGATAAGATGCGCGCCAAATACGGCCGTGATAAAGTTTATGATTTCAGTCTGGGAAATCCGGACGCCCCGACTCCTCCGGAAGTCAATCAGGCGATCTGCGATATCGTAAAGGAAGAACCGGACCTGATCCTTCACGGATACATGAGCAACGCCGGATTTGAAGATGTGCGCGAAACTATCGCACAGCATATCAATAAGACCCAGGGAACCAATTTCTCCATGAAGAATATTCTTATGACTGTAGGCGCGGCCAGCGGGTTAAATGTCGCCCTGAAGACGATTCTCAACCCCGGAGAAGAAGTGGTGATCTTTGCTCCGTATTTCCTGGAATACAACTGGTATGTCAATAATTATGACGGAGTTGTGGTCCAGGCGCAAACGGATAAGTCCACCTTCCAGCCGGATCTTGCGGCTTTCGAATCGTGTATTACCGATAAAACGAGAGTCGTTCTCATCAATTCGCCTCACAATCCAACGGGTGTCGTTTATTCTGAGGAAACCATTAAGGGTATTGCGGCTATTTTGGAGAAAAAACAGCAGGAACTGGGACGCACAATCTTCATCATTGCCGATGAACCGTATCGGGAACTGGCTTATGACGGAATTCAGGTGCCCTATGTGACGAAGTATTACGATAACACGATTGTCGCTTACTCCTACAGCAAATCCCTGTCGCTGCCGGGTGAGCGAATTGGCTATCTGGTCATTCCTGACGAATTGGAAGACAGTGAGCTGGTATTCGATACCGCGTCCAACGCCAACCGGATCATCGGATGCGTCAATGCGCCTTCTCTGCAGCAGAAGGTCATCGGTAGATGCGTGGATGCGAAGGTGGATCTCAGCTACTACGATAAAAACAGAAAAGCCCTTTACGAGGGACTCAAAGAATGTGGATTCGAATGCATCATGCCCCAGGGTGCTTTCTATTTGTTCGTGAAGTCGCCTGTGGAGAATGAAGCGGAATTCTGCGAGGCAGCCAAAAAATACAATATCCTGATGGTGGCGGGCAGTGCCTTTGCCGGTCCGGGATATGTAAGGCTGGCCTATTGCGTTTCTTATGAGACGATTGTTAATTCCCTGCCGGGATTTAAGAAGCTGGCGGCAGAATACGGACTGTAAGAAAAAGTGAATGAAAAAAGCGATGCGGAGAAAATGGATTTTTTCTCCGCAAGGGAGCGTATGTTTTAAAAGCAGGTAATAAAAGCCTGCTTTTTTCTATGTCAAAAAACCCGTTTATAAATGCTTGACGCAGCAGTAGCTAAATGGTAAAATATTACATGTAAATAAATGGTATTCAATGACCTGTGTTTCATGTGCGGTACAGAAGATTTTCTTGCCTTCACCGAGCAAACTGGTATACTAAAAGGAGAAAGAAATTGGAGAAAAAGAAGGAACTGAAGGATTTAAATTTACTGGATCGATTTTTGTTTGCCGAAGCCGTGGAGGACCCGGAAATTCTGCAGGATATGCTGGAAATCATTCTGGGAAGGGACGTGGTGCTGAAACATCTGCCCCAGACTGAAAAGGAAGGCCGCCGGGCGGCCTGGAGCCGCCAGATCCGCATGGACGTGTGGGCCATGGATGAGGACGAAGCTATTTACGATGCGGAAGTGCAGAAGAAGAACACCCACAACCTGCCCAGACGGACACGGCTGTATAACGGACTCATCGACAGCAAGCTGCTGGAGTCAGGGGACATCGAATACAACAGGATGAACGACGTGTACATCATTATGATCATGCCCTTTGACCTGTTCGGCAAGGGACTGTACCGTTACACCTTCCGCATGGCCTGCGAGGAAGTGCCCGGGCTGCAACTGGACGATGGAGCCGCCAGGATTTTCCTAAACACCAGGGGAGCCGACCCTGCGGGCGTCAGCGAAGAGCTGATCGCTCTGCTGCGATATTTTGAAGAGACGTCCAAAGAAGTGGCGGAGAACTCTTCCAGCGGAAAGATTCTGAAGATGCAGGAAAAAATCGAACAAATCCGATCCAGCGAGGAGATTGGAGTGAAATACATGAACGCGTATGAGGAGAGACTGCTGGAGTTGCAGGAGGCCAGAGAGGAAGAACGCAAAGCAATGGCTGCAGAGCTGAAAAAGCTGGGCAGACCATTGGAGGAAATTTCGAAGGTTACAAAGATGAGCGTTGAGGAGATTAAGGCCTTATGATACGATCTCTCGATGGAAAAACAGAATGGAACTTTTCACGAACTGATATGATAAAAAGATAGCTGACAGTTTATATGCCTACTGCCAGCTATCTTTTTCGTTAATATACCCTTGTCCTTTTAAACCCTTTCGCCCAAGCTTTCCGCAAATACATCGCCCATGGCCTTTTTCTTGCAGGTTGGGCACAGGACCGGAGCCCCGGGCGGATTGGAAGCCTGATAATGGGCTTCGGTTGTGATAATAGCGCCGCAGCAGCTGCATCTGGCCCAGGCAAATTCTTGATTCCAGATCTTGCGATATTCGGGCGTATCCTCCACCTCAATACAGTTGGTCGGACAAATATCCGCGCAGGCGCCGCAGCCGATGCAGTCCGGAGAAGGAGCGCCGTAGGGCGTGTCAATACGTTTTGTGATTCCCCGGTCCACAGCGCTGATGGCAGAAGCACCCAGGGCGCCGCAATTGGAAACGCACAGCCGGCAGAGGATGCATTGGGTATTGTCCCTGACGGGCAGGGCTGGTTCGGCAGCGATACCGTAACGGTCCATCAGCTCTACAATTGCCGGATTATCCGGGGCCTGCGTATAGAGCAGCCGCAGCATGGTTTTACGGATTCTGGCGATGCGCGGCGAATCCGTCGTCACCTCCATCAGATCCTTTACCTTAAAAGCACAGGCAGCGACAAGTTTTTCCTTGCCTCTATCCATAACCTCAACCATGCACAGCCTGCAGCAGTGGCTTTTCTCAGAAGCCTCATTCCAGCACAGCCCAGGAATGAATATTCCGGCCCGTCTGGCAGCGTCCATAATCGTATCGCCCGGTAAGGCAGGTATTTCTGTTTTATCAATCAACAGCTTCATAATAGACGACCTCCTATTCTACGATAATTGCGCTGAACTTGCAGACATTCCTGCAGTTGCCGCATTTGATGCAGGCATCAGGATCAATGGAAAAGGGTGAGCCGGAAACACCTGAAATGGCCGCTGCAGGGCATTCTTTGCCGCAAAGGCCGCAGCTTTTACAGGCATCGGGATCAATCCGGTAACGGATCAGCGCCGTACAAACGCCGGCCGGACACCGCTTGTCTTTAATATGAGCTTCGTATTCATCCCGAAAATACCGCAGCGTCGACATAACCGGATTGGCAGCTGTTCTTCCCAGTTCACAGAGAGAAGCCTCTTTGGCCGTGTAAGCCAGGTCCTCCAACAGATCCAGGTCGTCCATAGTCCCGCGGCCTTCGGTAATTCGCGTCAGAATATCCAGCATACACCGGAGCCCTTCGCGGCAGGGCGTACATTTTCCGCAGGATTCGCCAGCCAGGAAATTGAGGTAATAGCGGGCCAGCTCCACCATGCATGTGGTATCATCCATAACGATCATGCCGCCGGAACCCATCATGGAGCCGCTTTCCTTCAGCGAATCGAAGTCAATCTCAAGATCCAGCATTTTTTCCGGAATACAGCCGCCCGACGGGCCTCCGGTCTGAACGCCCTTGAACTTTCCGCCGTCCTTAACTCCGCCGCCGATATCGAAGATCAAGTGGCGCAGCGTGACTCCCATGGGGACCTCCACAAGTCCCGTTCGCTGGACTTTTCCTACGAGAGAGAAAACCTTCGTTCCTTTGCTGCTGTCCGTCCCCAGCTCAGCAAATTTTTCGCCGCCATTTAAAAGAATATAGGGAATATTAGCCAGGGTTTCCACATTATTTAGAACCGTTGGCTTTTCAAACAGACCCTTTTCTACGGAACGGATATATTTGACCCGGGGTTCGCCTACTTTTCCTTCGATAGAAGTCATCAGAGCCGAAGACTCGCCGCAGACGAAAGCTCCGCCGCCGCGGACAATCTCACAGTCAAAATCAAAGCCGCTGTTTTGAATATTTTTCCCTAAAAATCCATGTGCCCTGGCATCTTCGATGGCCGTTTTCATGTGAGCCAGAGCCAGATCATATTCATCGCGGATATAGAGAAAGCCCTGATGGGCTCCAATTGCGTAGGCGCCGATCACAAGGCCCTCCAGGACAGTGTGGGGATCGCCTTCCATGATGCTCCGATCCATAAAGGCTCCGGGATCGCCTTCATCGCCGTTGCAGAGCATGTATTTCACATCTCCGGGAGCCTCACTGCATGATTTCCATTTGACTGCGGTGGGAAAGCCCGCTCCGCCCCGGCCTCTGAGACCACTGACGCGAACCTCTTCAATGACTTGTGCGGGTGTCAGCGCAAGGGCTTTCCGCAGACCTTTATAGCCGTCGCGCTTAAGATAATCATCCAGTGAAGCCGGATCTATAATTCCGGTATTGCGCAGAGCAACTTTATGCTGTGTCGCATAGAACGGATTGGCCGAGCGGTCAGTGTGGGGCTGGCCGTCGTCATCCATATAGAGCAGGCGCTCCACCGGATGGGCGCCCAGACTGTCCAGTATTTCCTGCGTATCCTCCGGCTGGACACGGTAGTAGGTAATATTATCGGGCAGTATTGTCACCACCGGCCCCAGCTGGCAAAGCCCGTTGCATCCGACCTTTTTTGCGACAGGCTTGATGCTGACATCCATCCCCTGGCTGTTTCGCAGGAATTCGCCGGCCACTTCCCTGGCTCCGTGAACCAGACAGCCGGTATCGCAGCAGATCAGAATCTCCCTCATCATGTGTTCGCCTCCTTTTCCGCAGATGTTTCTCCGTCAAGTAATTCTCTGGCCTTCTGCGGAGTCATGTTTCCATGGAAAGTTTCGCCGCAGACCACTACCGGCGCAATGGCGCAGGAGCCTACGCAGTTGACTGTTTCCAGCGAAAAGAGTCCGTCTTCCGTGGTTTCTCCGGCGTTGATACGCAGCGCACGCTGGATTTCATTGAGGATGCTCTGGCTTCCCCGGATGTGACAGGCAGTGCCGTCACATATTTTGAGGATAATTTTTCCTTTCTTCTGCAGGCTGAGAGCCTTATAAAAGGTAGCCATTGAAAACAGCTGCGATATGGGAACATCCAGGTAACCGGCAGCCTGCGTCAGACTATCGGCGGAAATATACCCGTATTCCCGCTGAAGAGCCTGAAGGATCGCCAGAGAAAATCGTTCTTCGGGGGGAAATTCCTTCAGCACCTCGTCGATTGTTTTCATTTCCTTATCCAAATTTCCACATCCTTTCATCATCCTCCGGCAATGCGGGGGAATAGGTATACCTGATCCGTTTCCTGAATGACCGTCGCAGGCCCCTGCAGAAAATCGATGTTTCTGCCATTGAGAAGAAAAATAACCTGATGATCGATGTCCTCGCCCTCGTGATAAAGGACCCGATCGGCAAACTTTTTTCCGTGGCGCCGGCCGAGATATCTCAGGAGCTCAAGGGCAGTTATGGGTGCAAGGTCGAGCTTTTCTTCCTTGCACCCGGTGTCCTGCCGGTAATAGGCAAAATATTTAACGATCATTCACTTAGCTCCAGTTCCGAGAGCTTTTCTTTGGTCGGAACGCCGTTTTGATCGTAACCGCGCAGCTGGTAGTATTCGTCCAGCATTTCCGGTACATGGCTGACCTGCCCCTTGGCTGCGCCTTCGGGGATCGGTTCATCGTAAAGGCGAGGAGGCAGCTGATCGTCCTGACGGGTGAACCCTTCTTTCAGATTGTACTGACGCTCCAGCGTCCAGATGCGGTCGCCGGTTTTCAAAAGATCCTCGTCGGAGATATCCCAGCCAAGAGCCGTGCGAACCATAGGAGCGATTTCGGCAAGTCCGATACCAAAGGTAGTAAACAGGCAGATACCGATGGAATCCACCACTGCCGTCAGATCCTGAAAGACTTTCAGGGTAGCGGCTTTTCCCTCCGTAACCAGGGGATCCATTTTTTCTGGAATTCCCAGGATTTCCGGCGAGGTCATATAGCCGCGGACATGGCATCCGCCTCTGTTGGAAGTGGCGTATTCCAGGCCGATCCCCTGCATGCTCCGTCCGTCGTAGGCAGGCATTTCCTGTTTTTTAACAGACATGGACAGCTCAGGATGACCGAATTTTTCCGCCAGACGATAAGAGCCCTGAGCCAGCAGATCGCCAAAACCTTCACGATTGATTGTTTTCATAGTGAAATCTACGATGCTCTGCGCGTTGCCAAAGACGAGATCGCCGCCCAGTTCTTTTTTGTCCAGGTAACCGTCGTCCACCAGCTCCATGGCACAGGCAAAGGTTGAACCCAGTGTGATCGGATCCAGACCGTACTCGTTGCAGAGGAAATTTACCTTGCAGATAGCGGCCAGATCGTTTATGCCGCAGGAAGCGCCCAGAGCCCAGGCTGCTTCATATTCCGGGCCTTCGCCGGAGGAGGCAAAAGGTCCCTCCTTGACTTTTGTGACACGGCCGCAGGCAATCGGACAGCCCTGACAGCCTTTATTCCGCACCAGATATTTTTCCACAAGTGCTTCGCCGGAGATGTCCTCAGCATCTTTGTATACTGCGCCATCGCGCCAGTTATGCTGCGGCATGGCCCCCGAACCGTTGATGATGTTGACTAAGATTTCTGTTCCGTAGGCTGCCAGCCCTTCTCCTGTGACAGGGTTATCCGCCAGGATCTGACGGGCTTTTGTGCAGGCCTCCATAAAACCTTCGTCATCGGCCACCGTAAGGCCGCCGGACCCCTTTACAACAATGGCTTTCAGATTTTTGCTGCCCATTACCGCACCCAGTCCGCCTCTGCCGGCCGCCCTGTTTTTATCGTTCATGATGGACGCATAGAGAATTTTCTTTTCTCCGGCAGGACCGATGCAGCAGACCTTGGCATCGATGTCCGTAGATTCTCTGAGCAGGTCAGTCGTTTCAAATACGGTCTTTCCCCACAGATCCTCCGCGCCGCGCAGTTCGAAGGTGTCAGCCTTTATATAAAGGTAGACAGGGGCTTTGGCAGCGCCGCTGAAAATAATTCCGTCATATCCGGCATATTTTAGTTCCGGCCCGAAATAGCCGCCGGAATTGGCACAGCCAATGGTGCCGGTCAGGGGAGCTTTGCTGATCCACATCAGTCTTCCTGAGCTGGGAGCAAAGGTGCCGGTCAGCGGGCCGGTCATAAGTATCAGTTGATTTTCAGGGGAGAACGGGTCGGCATGAGGACCGGTTTCATCCATATAGATTTTGGTACCCAGGCCGCGGCCTCCCAAATATTTTTTCGCAAGGGCCATATCCAGCAGTTCTTCCTGAATGCTGCCCGACGTCAGATCCACCCTCAGCAGTTTTCCTGCATATCCGTACATTACAGCGCCTCCTCTCCCAAAACATCTTTAAATTTCTCTGCCAGAGCTTTCCTCTTTAGCAGAGATGAAGGCATCGCCTCTTTGAAAGCGATGGCTCCCGACGGACAGAATTTTGCGCACTGGGGATCACCGCCGCACAGGTCGCATTTAAAAACACCAGTGCTGTCCAGGGCCATATTGCCCAGAGGACAGGCGGAAATACACATCTTGCAGCCAATGCATTTTTTCTGATCGACGATCATCGCGCCGTCTGCGTTTCGTTCAATGGCTGAAACAGGACAGATTTCCGCACAGCAGGCATCCTCGCACTGTGTGCACATGATCGGTACGCAGATCATTGCCGCGTCATAAGGAATTACGGAGACTGCGGACCGCTGCGGGTTGAACTCTTTGGTTCTGTTAAAGGAACAGACCAGTTCACATGTTTTGCAGCCCAGACATTTTTCCGGCTGCAATACCATTGTCTTTGCCATAATATTTTCGGTTTATATAAAAACCGATTCACCTCCTTCTTACAATTCATTCGCTTACAAAATCTTTCGACCGATATGATGCCCACAAAAAAAGCAAAAGGACATCACTGCGGACGATGTCTCCTTTGCATAATGGCAGGCATGCCGATTACTCCGCATACCCTGACGTTTTTACCGGCGGCAGGGCCTTTTCCACAATAGCCAAGGTTTCCGTCAAATAAAAATCGGAGAATAAATTCAGAATATTCTTATTATAGTATAATGTACTCCTACGCAAATTCATTGTCAATAAATTGAACAAAAAAACATAGAAAATACAGCAAGATTATACAGAAAAAGGAATTGACGAATAATTGACAATCAAGGAGAAACTGGGTTATAATCAAAACTATAAAGCGACAAATTAAATAACTCCGATTTTCGTATGACACTCCGTGCCAGCGAGAACGTCAGGGTAGCAAAAGCGATTTTGCTGCCTGCCATTGTGCAAAGGAGAGTCTTAAAGGCCCGCAAGCCGCGGAGAGACTGACTTTGCATTTTTTGTTTGTGGGATTTATGCTAAATGTTGAAAGGAAGAGGAAAAAATGAAGCGACTGAAGTTTAAAAAGGAGACGTGTATCGGCTGCCAGCTTTGCGCTCAGGTCTGCTCAGCGATGAAGGAAGGCGAATATGTTCCTTCCAAGGCGAGAATCTTTATTGAGACCTGCTATGACAATGGCAACCTGAAGTATCATGACAATTACTGCATTTTATGCGGAATGTGCGCGAAAGCGTGTCCTGTAGATGCGATCAAGATCGGCGAATACATAGAGGTGGATATGGATCAGTGCATCGGCTGCGGAGCCTGCGCGGATAAATGTCCGAAGAAAGTCGTGCGTATCAGAGACGAAAAGGCTTACATCTGTGACACCTGCAAGGGCGATCCGATGTGTGTTAAAACTTGTCCGCAGAACGCACTGACATTTGAGTAGGGAGGAGGATAATCATGACTGAGAATAAAACAATGCTTGGGTATCAGAATAAAGTTTTAAGAATTGACCTGACGAAAAAAGGCGTATCCTTCGAACCGCTCCGCATGGACTTTGCAAGAAAATATGTGGGTTCAAAGGGTCTGGCTATCCGTTATATGTATGAAGAACTGGATCCGGGAATCGATCCGCTGGGACCGGAAAACAAACTGTTCCTGACGACCGGCCCGCTGACCGGAACTCCGGTACCTTGCTCCGGAAAACTGTCCGTAGCGGCAAAATCACCGGCTACCGGAACGATGAACGACTGTTCCATCGGAGGACACGTCGGCATTAAACTTAAATTTGCCGGCTATGACATGGTCATCTTTGAAGGAAAACTGGATAAGCCGGGATACGTGCTCATCGAAGACGGAAAGATCCGCTTTATGGACGCATCCGATCTGTGGGGTCTGGGTTCCCATGAGGCAGAAGACATCCTGTCCAAAAAATATGGAACCGACTACAGCATCATGTCCATCGGACCTGCCGGCGAAAACCTGAATATCATGGCCTGCATCAACTCCGACTATTACAGACAGGCCGGAAGAGGCGGAATCGGAGCCGTAATGGGTTCCAAGAACATGAAAGCTATCGTTATCCGCGGAACAGGCGGCGTAAAGGTAAACGATATTGAAAATACAACTAAGAGAATCGTCGAACTTCTCCGCGAAAACGTGGTGACGGAAGACAATGACTTTATCTTTCACGATGGTACAACCGCATTCCTGGAGGCCTGCAACGACGGCGGAATCCTTCCTTGGAAGAACTTCTCCGATACAACCGATGAAAAATGGACCGAATACAACGGCGATGTACTGAAAAAGTACAGAGTCGGAAAGCGCGGCTGCGGAAGCTGCGGCCTGGGCTGCGGAAACTTCCTCAAGATCGGCGACGCCATCTGTGAAGGACCGGAATACGAGTCCATATCCGTAGCAGGCCCGAACGCGGGTATCCGCGATCCGGAAAAGATCGTAAAATTCAACGAAGTGGCTGACAATATGGGACTGGATACCATCAGTGCCGGCGACACGATTATCTGGGCTATGGAAATGACCGAAAAGGGAATCCACGATTTCGGCATCAAATTCGGAGAAGCCGATAAGATGATCCATTATCTGGAACTGATTGCGAAGAACGAAGGCGTTGGCGCGGATCTGGCTCTCGGTACAAAGAGAGCTTCCGAAAAGTTCGGCGGCACCGAATTCGCAATGCAGGTTAAGGGTCTGGAATATCCGCAGTATGAGCCGCGTGGTTCCTGGGCGATGTCCGTATCCTATGCCGTATCCGACAGAGGAGCCTGCCACATGCGTTCCTATGCGCCGAATCTGGAAGTATTCGAAGCTGCTGCGCCTCCATATACCGGCGAGAACAAAGGACAGCTGGTCTACGACCTGGCCGAATTTAACGCTATTAAGTTCTCCCTGTGCATCTGCGACTTCTGGGGAAGCATTACTTATGAAATCATGGCGGAACTCCTGACCATGGTAACAGGCGTAGAATGGACAGTAGAAGATATGAGCAAGATCGGACGCCGCGTCATCAATATCGGACGCGCGTTCAACCAGAGAGAAGGCTTTGACAGAAAGAACGATACCGTTCCAAAGCGTGTCGTAACGGAAGCTCTGCAGAATGGTCCGGCAAAAGGACAGGTAATTCCGCAGGAAGTATTCGACGATATGCTCAGCCAGTATTATGACGTAATGGGCTGGGATGAAAACGGTATGATGCCGGAAGAATTGATCGCCTCACTGCTGTAAAGCAAAAAACTTCAAAAAGTGGCTTTTTGCCGCAGCAAAAATGATGTATAATAAAAGAGTGTTTGGATAATATCCTACACTCTTTTTTACAAGGAGGAATTATGGAGATCACAATCACGCTCAGGGGCACTCTTAAAAAATACTTCGGCCAGGATAAAGAGCGGAAGGTAGAAGTGCCGGATAACTGTACCTGTGACGAAGCGTTGCAGACGGTAGGTATCAATTACAAAGAAATCCCCAGTTTTGGGTTCGTGGCAGTCAATGGCATGCGCGTCATGATCTATGACCGGCTGTCGCCAGGGGATGAGCTGAAGGCTTACTCGAGAATATCGGGAGGCTGATCGGCAGGTCCGTTGTTGCTGGAACACACAAGGAAGGGTAATATGTTTGAAAAACACCTGGGAAAATTTAACCGTAAGATGGAGGTCGCAGTCATCGGGCTGGCGATCGTCGTAATTGTTTTAGGTGTGTGCGCGTTCCTACAGTTCACAAAACCTTTCGCAGTGTCGGAAGATGGCGTGAAAGTAGAAGAACCTTGGGTGGTAAAAGTAGGCGATAACGAAGCTTTCGTTGTTGCCAGCGAAAAAGAAGGAAAGGCTGTTATCGAGGGGATAAAGAACAGCTATGTTACGGAGAATACAAAAAAGGAGTCTACGACCCTGTCTCCGGAAGTTGCCGTAGTGGAAAAGGAGCTACAGAGAGGCGATGAATCGCCGACCGTCGTTGATGCGGACGACGCGGTGGCTCAGATTGTCGCGGCCAATCAGACGGCCGAGCCGATCGTTACTGTGACCACTACCGAAGAGGTGGCGAAAACAGAAGCCATCGATTATAAGACGGAATACAAAGAAAGTGATAAGCTTTACAGAGGCGAAGAAAAGGTAGCGACAAAAGGCAAAAAGGGAAAGAAGACGATTGTCAGCCAGGTGACCAAGCAAAACGGTCAGCCGGTTGCCGAAAAGGTCGTAGCTACTACTATCGACCAGGAGCCTGTCGCCAAAGTCATTGAAAAGGGAACCAAGACCATGACGGCCAGCAAGGCGTCGCAGGTCGTTTCCAGAGGCGGAGCCGCCATGGGAAGAGGTTCGGGAAAAGAAGTAGTCAATTATGCCCTGCAGTTTGTAGGCAATCCGTATGTGTACGGAGGAACCAGCCTTACCAACGGAACAGACTGCTCCGGGTTTACCATGAGCGTATATGCGAAATTCGGAGTTTCGCTTCCTCATTCTTCCAGTGCGCAGCGTTCATGCGGCAAGGAAGTGCCCTACAGTGAAGCAAGGCCCGGCGATATCATCTGCTATGCGGGTCACGTGGCCATCTATATCGGGAACGGCAAGATTGTCCATGCCAGCACGCCAAGCACAGGTATCAAGGTAAGCAGCGCGACTTACAAAAAAATAATTACAGTAAGAAGAATCATTGAATAAAAAAGGCAGGGGATTATGAGAACGACGATTACAGAGGACAGAAAGAAAATGCTGAAGATCGCTGTGGCAGGACTGGCTCTTGTAGTTCTGATCCTGGGAGTATGCAGCTTTCTGCAGATGACAAAGCCTTACGCTGTTTCGGATGACGGTTCCAGGATACAGGAGCCGTGGGCGGTAAAGATAGGCGACAAAGAGGCATTTGTCGTTGCCAGCCAAAAAGAGGGACAGGCCGTCATAGACGGCATCAAGGAGAAATACAGTACCGCCAATACAAAGGCAGGAGCTACCAGCCTTTCCCCGGCAATGAGCGTTGAGAAAAAAGATCTGAAGCGCTCGGGAAAGACAATCAATGTAACTGCGGCTGATGATGCCGTAGAGCAGATTGTCACCGCTGCTGCGGCTGGTCAGCCTTTGGTGAGCGTAACCACAGTGGATCAGGTATCCAGAACGGAAAAGATCGCTTATCAGACCGAATACCGGATTGATAATAAACTGGATAAAGACGAAAAGAAAATCATTACCCAGGGTCAGGAGGGCGGCAAGCTGATTACCAGCCAGGTAGTTCGGGTTAACGGAAACGTGATGTCCGAAGAAGTGGTATCAGAAAAAGTGACGCGCCAGCCCGTGGCGATGGTGGTAGCAAAAGGCGACGATACTGTCAAAGACGATGCGGTGCTGACTGCCGCAAAGGCAAAGGAGACGGAGAAACCGACATCGGAAGCTCAGACAGAGCCGGCCACGGAACCGACATCTGCGGAAAAACAGGACAAGCCTGAAGAGCAGCAGACTGTACCGGTAGTCGCGGCTGCTGAGAAAGAGCCGAGCAAGGCGACACAGCCTTCGACTGCTGCTGTGCCTTCGACAGAGAGTACAAAGCCGACAAAAGCGACGACAGAAAAGCCGACGACCAAACCAACAACAGAAAAACCGACAACCAAGCCAACTACGGAAAAACCAACGACTAAGCCAACAAAGGAACCATCGAAACCAACGAAGCCTCCGGCTTCGAGCAATAAGGGGCAGGCGGTTGTGGACTATGCACTGCAATTCGTAGGCAACCCATATGTATATGGGGGTTCCAGTCTGACCCACGGCACGGACTGTTCCGGGTTCACCATGAGCGTATACGCCAAATTCGGCATTTCGCTGCCCCACTCTTCCAGTGCGCAGCGTTCCTGCGGAAGGGGAGTATCTTACAGCCAGGCGAAACCGGGAGACATCATTTGCTACAGCGGGCATGTGGCGCTGTATATGGGCGGCGGTAAGATTGTCCATGCCAGCAACCCGACGGATGGAATCAAAATTAGCAGTGCTACCTATAGAGATATACTTACAGTAAGAAGGATCATTGAATGATAATCCCAGACAGATATGAGAGAAATATCGGTACGATTACGCCCGAGGAAAATGATAAGCTGAAAGCTTCGTGGGTTTTGGTGGCCGGATGCGGCGGCCTGGGAGGCCATGTGATCGAGGGCCTGGCCAGATTGGGCGTGGGTCATGTTACTGCTGTGGACGGAGATGTTTTCTGCGCCAGTAACTTGAACCGCCAGCTTTTATCCACCGAACGAACGCTTGGAAGACATAAAGCGCTGATCGCTCAGGAACGAATCAAGACCGTAAATTCAGAGGTGGAGGTTCATCCCCTCTGCTACTATATCAACGAGGAAAATGTAAAAGGAATCGTGACCGGCCGCTATAACGCTGTCGTGGACGCTCTGGACAACATCCCCAGCAGGCGGATATTGGAAAAGAGCTGCAGGGAGCAGAATATTCCCCTGATTCACGGTGCCATTGCGGGTTGGCACGGACAAGTGTCCGTCATATGGCCCGGTGATGAATTCTTTGACAAGATTTACCCGCCGGGAGCCAATAAAGGCGCGGAACAGGAGACCGGCAATCCCAGCTTTACTCCTGCGATGGTTGCGGCGGTTGAGGTGGCGGAGACGGTAAAACTTCTTCTGGGGAAACCCCAGGTGCTGCGAAACAGACTTTTGACCATTGATCTGCTCAATCAAGAGTACGAGATCATCGACTTATAACAAATGAATAAAAAATTGTTCCGAGTCAATACAGCCTAACCGCTCATCTATAGAGCGAACGGCACTTGACCGTTTAGGGTCTTTGGGGAAACTCTCTGGCCTCCCAGTGTGGAAAGGAATATGATGTATGTCAAAATACAGAATATAGCCTTTCATTCAATTGCGATGAAAGGCTTTTTTACTGTTCTGTTTTTGTATAAGTTATTATTATATGTTACTGAGGAGGAGAAACATGAGAAGTAAGAAAAGAATTTTTGCAAGCGTGCTTGCCCTGATGATGGTGCTTTCCACAGCATTAGTGCTGGGCGCCTGCGGCAGCGGAGACGACAAAGAGGCGGCCAAAGAACCGGCCAATCCAAAGCTGATTCTGGCTACGACTACCAGCACCAAGGACAGCGGACTTCTGGACGCAATTCTGCCGGAATTTGAAAAAGAAAGCGGATATAAAGTGGACGTTATTTCCGTAGGCTCCGGCGAAGCTATGGCTATGGGCGAAAAGGGCGAAGCTGACGTTCTGCTGGTACATTCACCGGCTGCTGAAAAGGAATATGTTGAAGGCGGGCACGCGGATAAAGACGGAAGACTGGACGTTATGTACAACGATTTCGTTGTTCTGGGACCAAAGGATGACCCTGCTGCCATCGAAAAGAATTCAAAGGAAGACGCAATTAAGGCGTTTACTGCGATCAAGGATCAGAAGAAGACTTTCGTATCCAGAGCCGATGATTCCGGTACTCATAAGAAAGAGCTTTCCATCTGGGAAAAAGCCAAGATTCAGCCGAAAGGCGACTGGTACGTGGAGGCTGCCGCAGGAATGGGCGATGTAATCACTATGACCGATGAAAAGACCGGTTACACCCTTTCTGACAGAGCAACCTGGCTGAACGTAGGAAAGAACACACAGCTGAAGATCGTCTGCGAAAAAGACCCCAGCGGCGTGCTCAATAACCAATACGGCGTTATCTGTGTAAACCCTGAAAAGAACGAAAACATCAACGCTGAGGGCGCAAAAGCCTTCCAGACATGGATCGTTTCCAAGGATACACAGAAGCTGATCGGAGAATACGGCACAGAAGAGTACGGAGAAGCTCTGTTCGTTCCAAATGCAAAATAATTGGTTTGACAAGCAAAGGACAGGAGACATTCCTGTCCTTTTTTGATATAATGTGACTGATTTGTGAAAGGATAATTTATGGATGCAATTGGACATGGAATTATCGAAGCTTTTAAACTGATTTTTTCGGGGGACAGAGAAATTTTTGAGATTGTCGGTCTCTCGCTTTACGTTTCCTGCTTTTCGGTGGTTTTTTCCACCTGCCTGGGAATCCCCCTGGGGATTCTGCTGGGAACCCATCAATTCAAAGGAAAAGGAATTATCGTCAGATTGATTTATACCTTCATGAGTCTGCCTCCGGTTATCGCGGGTCTGACGGTCTTCTTAATTCTGATGCGCAGAGGCCCCCTGGGAAGCCTGCAGCTTAATTATACGGTGACCGCTATGATTATCGCGCAGATCTGTCTGGTTACGCCGATTATCATTGGTCTGACTTACAATATGGTGAAAGAAAAAGCGCCGGTGGTCAATCGCCTGGGTATAACGCTGGGAGCGGAGCCTCTGGCACGCATGAAGCTGCTGATTTACGAGATGCGGGTGGGAATTACCACGGCGGTGGTTACCGGATTTGGCCGTGCGATTTCCGAGGTGGGTGCCGTGATGATCGTAGGCGGCAATATTAAAGGGCAGACGCGGGTTATGACCACCTATATATCCGAACTTAAAGGGATGGGGAATTATGACCGGGCCATAGCTGTGGGCATCATCCTGCTGGTGCTGTCGTTTCTGGTAAATGCCATACTGTATAATTTTCAAGAACGGGAAAGCAGATAGGAGGGATGGCATGGAACTGAGCTTTGAACATTTGACACGGGCCTATGAGGGAAAAACTGTACTGGACCTGGAACACGGATCGATCAAAAGCGGCAGCAGAACCGGGATCATCGGACCCAATGGAGCGGGGAAAAGCACGCTGCTCAATCTCATCGCCGGGTTGGATCAGGCGACTTCGGGGAAAATCTATTATAACGGGGAAGCGCGGATCCCCGGGGAAGCGATCACACTGGTTTTCCAGACGCCCTATTTGATTTCCGCCACGGTGGAGAAAAATATCGCCTATCCTCTCAAGCTGCGGGGATGGGCCGAGGAAAAAATTGAAGAACGGGTTGGTTTTCTCTGCGAGGAGCTGAATCTCACCGGGATGAGAAAGAAAAAAGCCTGGAAACTGTCGGGAGGGGAAACCCAGAAGGTGGCCCTGGCCCGGGCGCTGTCCTTTCATCCGAGGCTGCTGCTGCTGGATGAGCCCACGGCCAATATCGATCCGGCCACTACGGCGGAAATTGAAAAAATGCTGATAAAAATCAACGAAGAGGAAAAAACTACGGTTGTACTGATTACACATAATCTGGCGCAGGCCCGCAGAACCTGCGATCGATGCCTGTTCCTAAAAGGCGGAAAACTGATCGAGGAAGGAAACGCACAGCAGATACTGGCAGCACCGAAAAATGAACTGACCAGAAAATTTATCGCCGGAGAACTGCTGATTTAAGGAGAGATGTCAATGAGAGTCATTATGGTAAAAGGGTTTTCCAAGACGGGAAAGACCACTACGGTCACGCAGATCATAAAAGAGCTGCGGAGACGGGGCTATAGCGTAGGCACGGTAAAAGATATCCATTATCAGGGATTTACGATGGACCATCCCGATACAGACACCTACAAGCACGCCAAAGCGGGCGCTGAGCGGGTAACCGCCCTGGGAGAAAAGGAAACGGACATTCTCTTTTCACGGAGAATGGAAATTGACGCGGTGCTGAAATACTACAAGGAGGACTTTGTCATTCTTGAAGGGGACAGCGGAGCTGACTGCCCTGCGATTCTCACAGGAGCCACAGAGGAAGATCTGGAAAAACGCATGACGGATAACGTGATCGCCGTGTCGGGGATCATTTCCGGAAAGCTGAACCGCTACGGAAAGCTTCCGGTGATAAACTGTTTAGAGGAGGTAGAAAAAATGGCCGATTTAATTGAAAAGGCGACAGCCAGAGAAAAGGAAGAGGCGGATGTGATTCTTACCATAGACGGAGTGGAAATTCCTATGGTTCCATTCGTAAAGAATACGCTGAAAAATGTTGTCATCGGTGCGGTAAAAGCGCTGGACGGGTATGAAGAAGGAAAAGAAATCGAAATTCGGGTGAAGTAAATGGCAGATATAGAGAAGATCGTAAAGAGGCAGAAAGCTTATTTTAAATCGGGCGCTACCGGCAGCACAGCCGCAAGAAAGGCTATGCTGGGAGCTTTAAAGAAGAACATCCGGGAGATGGAATACGACATTCTGGAAGCATTGCGAAAGGATCTGGGAAAAAGCGCTTCCGAAGGTTATATGAGCGAGGTGGGCATGGTCCTTGAGGAAATCTCATACATGCAGAAGCATGTCCAGTCCCTTGCCAGAGAAAAACGGGTGAGGACGCCCCTGGTCCAGTTTCATTCCAGAAGCTACGTCAAGCCCTGTCCATATGGGACCGTATTGATTATGAGTCCGTGGAATTATCCGTTCCTTCTGACCATGGCGCCTCTGGTCGATGCCCTGGCAGCGGGCAACACGGCCGTACTCAAGCCGGGAAACGCTTCGGCCAATACCAGCAGGATTATGGCGGAGCTGATCGCCAAGACCTTCCCGCCGGAGCTGGTGACCGTGGTGGAAGGCGGCAGAGAGGCCAACAGCCAATTGCTGGAGGAGAAATTTGATTACATATTTTTTACCGGCGGCAAAACGGTAGGCCGCCTGGTTATGGAAAAAGCAGCCAAGCATCTGACTCCGGTGTCTCTGGAGCTGGGAGGCAAGAGCCCCTGTATCGTGGATGAGACGGCAAACCTGCCGCTGGCGGCTAAACGGCTGGTGTTCGGCAAGTTCCTCAATCTGGGACAGACCTGTGTTGCTCCCGATTATCTTTTGGTACACAGATCCGTAAAGGAGGAGCTGCTCTTTTATATTGAAGATGCGATCTGCTCCCAATTCGGGCAGATGCCTCTCAACAACCCCGATTACGGCAATATCATAAATGAAAAACATTTCCAAAGGCTGCTGGGGCTGATAGAAGGCGAAAACGCACGCATCGGCGGAGGATACGACGACAGCCGGCGAATCGAACCTACGGTTCTCACGGATGTGACCATGGAAAGCCCGGTCATGCAGGAGGAGATCTTCGGTCCGATCCTGCCGGTACTGGAATTCGATACCATAGGAGAAGCCATGGAGACTATAGAAATGCATCCTACCCCGCTGGCGCTCTATTTGTTCACGCGGAGAAAGTCTGTCAAAGACAGAGTCACCGCGGAAATCGCTTTTGGGGGCGGATGCATCAATGATACGATTATTCATTTGGCCTCAACGCAAATGGGCTTTGGAGGCGTGGGTGAAAGCGGTATGGGCGCTTATCACGGAAAAACCGGTTTTGATACCTTCACCCATTACAAGAGTCTGGTCGATAAGAAAACCTGGATTGACCTTCCGTTCCGCTACGGCCCGTATGCAGAGTGGAAAACGAAAGTTGTCCGCGCTTTTATTAAGTAATGCCAGGATGCCCGTTACTTCAGGGCAACGTCCAGCTCGAACCAGAAGGTAGTCCCTTCTCCCAGGGTGCTGTTCACTCCATAGTTGGCTTTGTGCAGGGAGAGGATCTCCTTGACAATGGACAGACCTAATCCGGTTCCGGTAGTAGAGCGAACCATATTGGAGCTTGCCTTGTAGTAACGCTCCCAGATGTGGGGCAGCTCGTCCGCCGGTATGCCGACTCCGTGATCCTGTATCTGGCACAGCACATGGCGGCCCCTTTTCTTAATAATCACGTTGACGGTCTTATCGTCGCCGCAGAACTTAAGCGCGTTATTAATCAGATTAGAGAAAACCTGCTTCATTCTCTCCGGGTCCGCATCGACAATAATATCGTCGCGGCAGTCCAGAGTGATCCTGTAGCCGTCCTCCTCCATCAAAAGCTTGTAGGACAGCAGAATGCCTTCCACCACTTCCTTGATATTGAAGTGGGTTCTTTCTATGACAATGACCCCTGACTGCATTCGGGAAAGAGTCAGCATATCGTTTACCAAAAGATTAAGCCTGTCCGCTTCATCGATGATGACCTGCAGATGGGCGTTTCTCTTCTGGGGATTATCGCCGGACAGATCCCGAATCATTTCCGCATAGGACTTGACCATGGTAAGGGGCGTCCGCAGATCATGAGAAACATTGGCAATCAGATCCTTCTGCAGCATGGAGGATTTCTCCAATTCAATAGAAGCACGGGTCAGAGTATCGGCCAGATTGTTCAGCTCCGAATAATGGCCGCCCTTAAAGACGACCCCGTACTGGCCCTGGGCAAGCTTTCCTGCCGACTTAGTGATATCCCGAATCGGCGTGGTGATGCGGGTGGCGAGATAAATCGACAAAACCAGCGCCAGAGCGAGGGATATGGCCGTGACATAAGCCAGCTGGTTGGTCAGAATTTCAATGGTTGTGGAAACCGGCCACAGCGGTGAAAAGACGTAGGCGATCAGATCCGGCTTGTTGCCGTTGGATAAAAGCAGGCTTCCGCAGGCCAGTAGCCGCTTGGAATCCTTGCCGTTGCCAATGGGGAGTTGTACGGAGGTCTGATGCTTTAATTCCATTTCCTGTCTTACCCGCAGCATCTCCTGGCTGTAATCCCGGAGCGAGTTTTCCCGGTAATACATGAAGAACGGCGCGCCGCCCAAGTGAGTGACGTAAATTGTCATATCCACGGACTCGGCCAGTTCGGACAGATTCGCATAAAAGGTACTGACATCATCCTCGGCATAAGCCTTCTCAATATTGGTGACCACCTTTTCTGTCTTAGCCTTCTTCATGGTCACATAAAAGGTATTGAGAAACAGCACCTGCAGGGTCCACAGCACCAGCATGAGCAATACGGCAAATACGATAAAATATAAGCATACTTTGAATTTAATGCTGTTTGTATCAATTTTAAACTTCAAATTTATAACCCACTCCTCTGAGTGTGACGATATAGTCACGATATTTTCCAAGATTGTTTCTGAGATTTTTTATATGGGTATCGATGGTACGGTCGTCTCCGAAAAAGTCGTATCCCCATATGTCGGACAGGAGTTTGTCCCGGGAAAGAGCGATATTTCTGTTTTCCACCAGATAGAACAGCAGATCGTATTCCTTTGGCGTCAGCTCCACCTTTTCGCCGTCCACGGTGACCGTTCTGGCGGCAATATTGATGCACAGTCCGCCGAATTCAAGCACCTGGGGCTGCGTGGGCGCGCCTCCCTTGCGTCTGGAAAGCACAGCGTTTACCCGGGCCATCAGCTCCTTGGGGCTGAAAGGCTTGACTACGTAATCGTCAATTCCCAGTTCAAAGCCGAACAGTTTATCGTATTCTTCGCTTCTGGCCGACAGCATGATGATGGGAATGTCCTTGATTTTTTTGATTTCCTTGCAGGCCGTAAACCCATCCAGCTTCGGCATCATAATATCCATAATAATCAGATCGTAATCATTGAGCTTGCAAAGCCCTACGGCAGTCATGCCGTCGGCGGCCTCCGTAACTTCGAATCCGTTGAACTCCGAATATTCACGAATGACCTCCCGTATTTTCTGCTCGTCGTCTACCACTAATATTTTTGACATAGACAGTCTCCTCCCCGATTTTGAATTTCTATCCTACAGAATACCGATAATTTGTGACTCCTGTGTGATAGCTTTGTAGTTATTGTAACATAATTATTTTAAAACTTCCGGGAATTTTGATTAAAATTTTGGTTGACAGTCAAAAATCCTTATGATAAAATTAACAATTTATTTACTTGACAGACATGTTCGGGGTGACTTATACTTAATACTAGGTGTAGACTGGAGGTAAATAGTATGTATACCATAGGAGACAAAATTGTATATCCAATGCATGGTGCCGGGGTGATCGAGCAAATTGAAGAAAAAGAGATCCTCGGTGAGCAGAGAGAGTACTACGTCCTGAAAGTGCCTTGCGGTGACATGAAGATCATGATACCGGTAGATTCCAGCGATGAAATCGGCGTAAGAAACATCATCAGCGCGGAAGAGATCAAGACGGTCCTTTCCGTACTGGCTGACGTATCTTCGGAGATGCCTCACAACTGGAACCGGCGGTACCGCGAAAACATGGAAAAACTCAAGACCGGAGATGCGGTCGAGGTAGCGGAGGTTGTAAGAAACCTCACTCGTACGGACAGAGAGAAAAAGCTGTCCACAGGGGAAAAAAAGATGCTTACCAATGCAAGACAGATCCTGCTGAGCGAAATGGTTTTGGCAGGTGGCATGGATACGGCCAGGGCCGACATCCTTATTGACGAAGCTGTATAATTTATCAGGCTCCGTTAATAAGGCCTGCGGGCCGCGCTTTAAGCGCATGCTATACCGAATATGGGGAAAGGAGGTGAAGGGATGCTGAGAAAATTAATGAGGGTCGTTTTTACTATCGTAGGCGCCATAGTAGGCTATGGTGTATTTTTATTGGCGAAGTTTTTGGTCGGACTTTCCGACTATGGGGACAAGATTCATCTGTCCAATACACAGGAAATCTGTGTTGTGGCTTTATGCGCACTTATTTTTGGATTAATATTTTTCAGGCTCACACCTACGCTGGGAAAACAGAGCAGCAAGGTTGCCGACAATATTGAAACGGATCTGCAGAAGATTTCCACCAACGATATCGTCATGGGAACGGTAGGCCTGATCGCAGGACTGGTCATCGCCTATCTGATCAGCAGGATCTATGTAGGAGTTCTGAATCCTCTCGTAGATGTAGTGCTGAATATCGTTACTTACTTTGTACTGGGATTTTTGGGTGTGGTTATTGCCACGAGAAAAGGTTCGGACATCCGCACGGCCTGGTTCGCATCCAGGAAAGCGGGGGACGCAGGCGGCAAAAGCAAAGGCAAACACGATGCTACGCCGAAGATCTTCGATACCAGTGTTATCATAGACGGCAGAATCGCCGATATCATGAAGACCGGCTTCATCGAGGGACCTATCGTCATCCCGGAATTTGTTCTGGTGGAACTGAGGCATATTGCCGACTCATCCGATTCGCTGAAAAGAAACCGCGGACGCCGCGGGCTGGACATACTCAATAAGATTCAGAGCGATTACGGAATCGAGATCTATAATACTGCCTCGGAAAAAGCGCTGGACGAGATTCCGGAAGTGGATGTCAAGCTTCTCAAACTGGCTCAGATTATGAACGGCAAGGTGGTAACCAATGACTTTAACCTGAATAAAGTGGCCGGGATTAAGGGTGTGGACGTGCTCAACATCAATGAACTGGCCAATACGCTGAAGCCTGTGGTGCTGCCGGGAGAAGAGATGACTCTGTTCCTGGTGAAAGAAGGAAAAGAAAACAATCAGGCAGTGGCTTATCTGGACGACGGTACGATGATCGTAGTGGAAGAAGGCAGACGCTATATCGGAAAGACGATTAAGGTACTGGTAACCAGCGTGCTGCAGACAGCCGCAGGGCGAATGATATTTGCAAAGCCTCGCGTAAAGTAGGAGGAGACCGCAAATGTACAATAATAAGAAAACAGCCGCGGTCATTGCTGCCGCGGGACTGGGAAAACGAATGGGCAGCGGCATCCCCAAGCAGTATCTGAAGATCGGGGGAGAGCCGATCCTGCTGAAAGCAGTAAGGGCTTTTTGCAGCAATCCGTACATTGATTACATTTTTATCGTTACCAACAAAGACTATATACCGCAATGTCTGCAGATGAAAGAAGACTTTGGCCTGGATAAAGTGGTTTCCGTAGTCGAAGGCGGCAAAGAACGGCAGGACTCCGTATATAAAGCTTTGCAGGAGGTTAATCGCTGTCGTCCCGGCGTAGAATACGTGTTGGTTCATGACGGCGCCAGGCCTTTTGTCAGTCAGGAAACTATAAATTATGTGGTACAGGCTGCCGGCGGCGTAGGGGCCGCTATAGCCTGTGTGCCCGTCAAAAACAGCATCCGTCAGGGTGAGGGCACGAAAAGCTGTAATATCGAACGGGAGCATCTGTATTCCGTGCAGACGCCGCAGGGCTTTAAAAAGTCTATTTTAATGGAAGCTTACGAGCAGGCCTTTGCCGACGGATACTACGGTACGGATGACGCCAGTCTGGTAGAACGGATCGGCCAGCCCGTGGAACTGGTGATGGGCCAGTATGGAAATATAAAGATTACAACGAAAGAGGATATGCCTATGGAAAGCAGAGTAGGGACAGGATTCGATGTGCATCAGCTGACAGAAGGCCGCCCGCTGATTCTGGGCGGTGTGGAAATCCCCTTTGAAAAAGGGCTTTTGGGTCATTCCGACGCAGATGTTCTGGTCCATGCGCTGATGGACGCGCTGCTGGGGGCCGCGGCTCTCGGAGATATCGGCGGACACTTCCCCGATACGGATCCGGCATATAAAGGCGTTTCCAGTATGAAGCTCCTCGAAAAAGTGAAAAAGCTCATCGATGAAGAATTTTACGGCATCAGCAACGTGGACATCACTGTGATGGCCCAGCGTCCGAAAATTAAATCGTATATAAACGATATGAGAAAAAACATCGCCAGAACTCTTGAAATAGAAGAAAGCCGGGTCAATATAAAAGGGACCACCACGGAAAAACTGGGGTTCGTCGGACGGGAAGAGGGAATTGCCGCGCAGGCGGTCTGCCTGCTCTACAGATAAATGGAAAAAGGAGATAAAGCAAAAAAATGAGACTATCGAAAATGCATTTGAAGACCCTGAGAGAAGTACCTAATGAAGCAGAAATACCGAGCCATATCCTGCTGCTTCGGACCGGTATGATACGCAAACTTGTTTCCGGTGTCTATGGCTTTATGCCCCTGGGCTGGAGATCGATCCGCAAAATCGAAGATATCATCCGCCAGGAAATGGATCAGGCCGGAGGGCAGGAGATCCATATGTCGGCCGTGCAGCCGGCGGAGCTTTGGGAGGAATCCGGCAGATGGTTCGCGTACGGACCGGAGCTGTGGCGTCTGAAGGACAGGAACGGCAGAGATTTCTGCTTAGGACCGACACATGAGGAGATATTCACCGATATTATCCGCAGCGATGTGTCCTCTTACAGACAGCTGCCGCTGAACCTGTATCAGATTCAGACCAAGTACAGGGATGAGGCCCGCCCTCGTTTCGGATTGATGAGAAGCAGGGAATTCATTATGAAGGATGCCTATTCCTTTGACAGGGATCAGGCCGGGCTGGACCGCAGCTATGAAGAAATGTACGCGGCCTATGAAAAGATATTTACCCGCTGCGGTCTGACTTTCAGACCGGTAGAGGCGGATACGGGAGCCATCGGGGGAAGCAATTCCCATGAGTTTACGGCTCTTTCGGAAGTAGGGGAAAGTGAGATCGCTTACTGTGAGAAATGTCAGATGGCAGCCACGGTAGAGCGGGCCGAATGTGTGGACGCTCCGGCATCCTCCGCTGAGGAACTGCCGCTGGAAGAAGTTCATACTCCCGGAACCAAGACCATCGAAGAGGTGGCTGATTTTCTGGGAATCGGTCAGGATGAAACCATCAAGGCCCTGCTGTTTGTCACCTATGATGAAGAGGAAAAAGAAAACGGCTATGTGGCCGCTTTTGTCAGAGGCGACAGGGAGCTGAACATGACCAAATTAATCAACGCTCTGAAAATCCCGGAACATTCCATTGAATTTGCCGATGAAGAAAAGATGGGCGCGGCTACCGGCTGCGTCGGAGGCTTCACGGGACCGACAAGGCTCCATGACTGCACCATCGTTGTGGACAGCGAGCTGCCGGGACTCAGGAATCTCTGCGCCGGAGCCTGCAAAACGGACTATCACCTGAAAAACGTAAATTATGGCAGAGACTACAAGGCCGATATCATAACCGATATAAAGACGCTCAAAGAGGGAGATCCCTGTCCGGTATGCGGCGCGCCGATTAAACACGCCCGCGGCATTGAAGTGGGTCAGGTGTTCAAGCTGGGGACCAAGTACAGCGAATCCATGGGCGCTACTTATAAAGATGAAAACCAGAAGGAACAGCCGATCGTGATGGGCTGTTACGGAATCGGCGTCACCCGTACACTGGCGGCTGTGGTAGAACAGCATCATGACGAGAACGGCATCATATGGCCGATGTCCGTGGCTCCGTACCATGCGATCATTACCGTTATGAAGCCGGATGACCAAACGCAGGCGGACCTGGCTGAGCACATCTATAATGAGCTGGCGGCAGCCGGCGTGGAAGTGCTGCTGGACGACAGGAAAGAGCGTCCGGGCGTCAAATTCAAAGACGCGGATCTGCTGGGAATTCCGGTCCGCATCACCGTAGGAAGAGGCGCTGCGGATAAAACGATTGAATATAAGCTGAGAAGGGATGCCGACAAAGAGGAAATCTCTGCGGATGAAGGCATCGCAAGAACAATCGAAATCGTTAACAAGGAGAAATAAATGGAGTTTCTTTCTTTGATGGAAATCATCGGCACTGTGGCTTTTGCCGTTTCCGGTGCATTGGTTGCCATTGAAAAAGAGCTGGACTATTATGGGATCGTGTTTCTGGCGATTATCACTGCGGTGGGCGGAGGTATACTGAGGGATCTCCTCATCGACCTGCCTCTGCCCCTGGCACTGGAAAATCCGCTCTACGTGCTGATCAGCATTGCGACCGCCGCTGTAGTGATCCTGTTTTACAAAAAATTTGTCAAATATCAAAATATTATTTTATTCTTTGATGCCATTGGCCTGGCGGCCTTTACAGCCATCGGCGCAGAGGCGGCCCTGACTCACGATGTGTATATGCCCTTCGTAGTCATAACTCTGGCGGTCCTGACAGGAACCGGCGGAGGCATACTGAGGGATGTTTTCGTAAAAGAGATTCCTTTTGTTTTCAGAAAAGAGGTCTATGCTGTGGCCTGTATCCTTGGAGCCGCGGTCTTTATGGGTGCCTATCATTTGCTGAATCAGGGACGGGTATCCATGTATATCTGCTTTGGCGTGACCCTGGCAGTGCGGCTGATCGCAGTAAAAATGAACTGGCATCTGGCAAAAGTTAAACGGATCGAGGGTAAATAATGGCGGAGAGTAAAAAGAAGGCAATTAAAGAACATGCGAGCCTCTTTTGGGAGTTTTTTAAAATCGGCCTTTTCACCATCGGCGGGGGAATGGCTATGCTGCCTTTGATCCAGAAGGTGGCGGTAGAAGATAAAAAGTGGATGGACGCGGAAGACATGATAGACTGCCTTGCGGTCAGCCAGGCCATGCCGGGCGTTATTGCCATCAACAGCGCCACTTATATCGGAAGGCGCCGGCGGGGGCTCACAGGGTCTCTGGCGGCTACCCTTGGGGTAATCCTTCCTTCCTTTTTGATTATCATCGCAGTGGTGAGCCTGCTGGGCACCGTGGGCCAGAACCGATACGTTGAAGGCGCGTTCACCGGGGTAAAAGCCGCTGTGTGCGGGCTGGTCATCGTATCGGCATGCAAGCTGGGAAAACAGGTTCTCAGGGACCCCTTTGCATGGACGCTGGCGATACTGGCGTTCCTTGCCATTGCCGTTTTTCGAATTACAGCTCTCTGGGCAATCATTGTCGGGGCAGTCGCCGGAATCCTGTATCTGACTATTCGTGAACACAGGAGGGCGGAAAAATGATTTACGCATATCTGTTTTCCATGTTTTTCCGAATCGGCTTGTTCAGCTTTGGCGGCGGACTTGCCATGCTGCCGCTGATTTTTCAGAGCGTCCAGGATTTCGGGATCATGTCGGCCCACGAGTTTTCCAATCTGGTGGCTCTGTCCCAGGTGACGCCGGGACCGATCGCAGTCAATGCGGCTACTTATGTGGGATTCAACTACGCGGGTGTTCCCGGGGCCATGACCGCCACGTTGGGCGTGTGCCTGCCTTCCTTTGTACTGATCCTGATCGTAATGAAATTTATGGAGAAGTTCAAAGAAAGCAAGGGGCTGGAAGGCGCTTTTCTGGGAATCCGGCCTGTGACAGTGGGACTGATCGGCGCGGCAGCTATCTTCGTGGCCGAAACATCCCTTGTCAATGGAACGCTTTTTTCAACAAAGGTCTTTACGAATCCCCTTTCTTATATTAACCCGATTCCCTGCGCGATTTTCGTTGTGACCTTGATTCTGGCAGGGAAGTTCAAAGTGAGTCCCATTAAGATCACCATCTTGATGGCAATAGTAGGAGCAGTAGTATGTGGGTAGGCGGCGTAAGAGTAGTTATACTGGATGATAAAAAGAGAGTTCTCATGGTGCGGCAGCATCATGAGGGCAGAGATATCTGGATGGTACCCGGCGGCGGAGTGGAAGAAGGCGAGAATTCCAGTCAGGCCGGCGCGCGGGAAGTGCTGGAGGAAACGGGACTGCGGGTAAAGATGGGAAAACTCATCTGGCACGTGGAAGAGGTTTCTGAAAAACGAGGCCAGCGCTTTGTGAACTTTTTCTTAGCGGAGCTGGAAGGCGGGACGCTGGAACTGGGGTCGGATCCGGAATTTGATTCAGATTCTCAGGTGCTGAGAGAGGTCCGCTTTATGTCCCGGGAAGAGATGTGCCACCTGGAGGTGCTCTATCCGGAATACTTGAAGGACGAACTTTGGAGGTTCCTGGAAGAGGACTATTACGGCTATAACGCATTTAAGATAAGAGAGTGATTTTTTAATCCGCTGAAGACGGAAATTTTGCATAAGCAAAGGAGAAAATGATTATGAAAATCGTAACAATCGAAATGGAAAACGGCGACGTTATGAAGGGAGAGCTTTACCCGGATATCGCGCCGGAAACGGTAGCCAATTTTGAAAAGCTGGCAGGAGAGGGGTTCTATGACGGACTTACTTTCCACAGAGTCATCCCGGGATTCATGATCCAGGGCGGCTGCCCGGACGGTACCGGAATGGGCGGACCGGGATACAGCATCAAGGGTGAGTTCACTGCCAATGGCTTTACCAATGATCTGGCCCATGAAAGGGGCGTTTTGTCCATGGCGAGGGCAATGGACCCGGATTCCGCGGGATCACAGTTCTTCATCATGGTAGCCACTTCTCCCCATCTGGACGGCCAGTACGCTGCCTTTGGAAAGATCACGGAAGGCATGGACGCGGCAGATAAAATCGTTAACGTTCAGACCGGATTCAACGATAAACCCACTGAGCCGCAGGTGATGAAAAAAGTAACGGTTGAAGACGCGGAATAGATTTTAGCCAGATAAAATAGATGGATTTACCGAGACAGTAAGCCTTGCAGACTATCAAACTGCAGGGCTTCTCTTTTTTGGAATTTTTAGAAAACACTACCTTTCTTAAAAATTCCGTGTTAAAATGTGGATATGATGAAGAAGGAGGAACCGACTATGGGAACATTAATTAAAAATGGGACAATTGTTACTGCGGAAAATGAATTCAAAGGCGATGTGTATATGGCAAAGGGAAAGATCATTGCCATTGGCGCAAGACTGGGAAACAGACCGGATGATGAAGTCATTGACGCAACCGGCAAATACGTCCTGCCCGGCGGTGTTGATCAGCATGTGCATTTCTCCTTTACCTATAATGGCAGCAAAGTAAGGGGCTTTGAGACTTCCAATGCTGCTGCGGTAGGCGGAACCACGACTTTGATCGAATTCGTCAACCAGGAAAAAGGCAAAGGTTTGATCGAAACGCTGGAAGCGTACAAAGCTTCCGACGCGGACGGAATCGCTATGGTGGATTATGGATTCCACAGTGTTATGACCGACCCAAGAGACGAAGTAATCGAAGAAATCCCCAAACTGGCCGAAGCGGGATACCCGACCATGAAGCTGTTCATGGCATATAAAGGGATGTTCTTCCATGCGGACGATGATGCTATCCTAAAAGCGCTCCGTAAGGGAAAAGAAGCGGGGATTACCATTATGGTCCATGCGGAAAACGCGGATATGATCGACGTGCTGACAAAGCAGCTGATCGCGGAAGGCAAGACAGAACCGTATTACCATGCTGTTTCCAGACCTCCGGTGGTAGAGGCGGAAGCGACCAGAAGAGCCATCTATCTGGCAGAATTGGCCGGAGCGCCGCTCTATGTGGTGCATGTGACCTGCAGAGAAGCTCTGGAAGAGATTAAGCAGGCCTATAACCGGGGACAGGCTGTCTTCGGTGAAACCTGCGCCCATTATCTGGTGCTGGATACGGAAGACCTGGCGCGTCCGAATTTCGAAGGGGCAAAATACGTCTGCTCCCCTGCGCTTCGTACGGCGGAGCACCGTCAGGCACTGTGGCAGGCCGTGGACAGAAAGTGGCTCAATGCCATCAGTTCTGACCACTGCGGATTCGATTTCGCGGAGCAGAAACACATGGGCTTCGGCGAGGGAAAATCTTTTGCGGATATCCCCAATGGAGCACCGAGCCTGCAGAACCGTCTGAACATCCTCTGGACCTACGGCGTATGCGAAGGCAAGCTTTCAAGGTCAAGACTGGTGGACCTGTTCTCGACCATGCCGGCTAAGATCAACGGTTTGGATACCAAAGGCCATATTGACGTGGGCTACGACGCGGACATCGTAGTGTTCGATCCGGAATACCGCGGAGTCATGAGCGCAAAGACCAACCTGGAAGGCGTTGATTACAGCCCGTTTGAAGGCTTTGAACAGAAGGGACGTCCTGAGACCGTATTCCTCAGAGGCATGAAGATCGTAGACAACGGCAATTATGTAGGACAGAAGGGTCAGGGCAAATTCGTGCCTGGCAAACCGTTTGGCGCTGCTTATGAAGGTTAACGGAGATCAGCTGCTGGAAGATCTCCTGACTCTGAAAGAATTTACCGACACGCCGGGAAACGGCGTTACCCGGTTTTCTTACGGGGAAAACGATCGGAAAGCCAGAGAATATATTTTTAGACAGGCGAGGCTGCTGGGCTGCGATATAAAAACCGACGCCCTGAAAAACGTGCGGATCAGTATGCCTCAGAATCGGCAGGGGAGAAAACGCGTGGTCATCGGTTCTCACGTGGATACTGTGCGGAACGGCGGCTGGCTGGACGGCATATATGGCGTCACCGGCGGACTTGCGGTGCTGAGAGCGCTGAAGGACTGTGAGCTTGGTATGAATCTGGAACTGGCCGTCTTTGCGGAAGAAGAGGGCTCCAACTTCGGCTCTACCATGACCGGCAGTAAATTCATCGCCGGGGACTATGGAGAGGCTGATCTGGATAAGCTGAAAAATGACGAAGGTGTTTCTCTGAGAAGGATTTTGGAAGAACCGTCCCTTTCGGAGATAGAAGACGTTGTATGGGATTTTTCAGAGGTGGCGGCAATGCTGGAGCTGCATATTGAACAGGGACCGGTGCTTGAAAGAAAAGGGCTTCCGCTGGGAATTGTGGATGCCATTTTCGGCATGCAAGTCATTGAGGTGGAGCTTACCGGTGTGGGGAATCATGCGGGCGCGACCCCGATGATCGACCGGAAGGACGCGCTCTGCGCGGCATCCCAGTGTATTTTAGCGGCCGAAGAAATCGTCAGACCGGATGGCCGCAGCGTAGTAACGGTGGGGCGGATACACGCAGAGCCCGACTGTTCCAACGTAATACCGGAAAAAGCATGGTTTACCCTGGAAGTAAGGGACAGCGACAACGAAAAGATCCTGAAATACATGGAACGTATTATTGCCCGCATCAAAGAGATCAGCACGGAAAGAGGCGTGGCATGTCGGATCAATAAAACATCTTCCTCAAAGCCGCTTCGGCTGGACCCGGAGCTTATTGAAAGAATGAAGAGTCTGGCGGAGGCAAAGGGAATTCCCCATCAGGTGATGGACAGCGGCGCTGTTCATGATGCCTGTATGATTGCCAGGCACGCTAAAACCGGGATGATTTTCGTACCGAGTCTGGGCGGCAGAAGCCATGTTCCTCAGGAAAACACCTCGGAAAAGGATCTGGTTTTGGGAGCTCAGTTCCTGCTGGAGATCACTGCGAATCTGATAAACGCAAAATAAAGAGAAAATTTTAATAATCCTTTCATTTATAGAATGTAACATAATGGTACACAATAGGATAAAGAAAGGAGATGGAATTATGAAAAAGAAATTTGCATTACTCTTAGCGGCAGTTGTAGCCGTACTGATGATCGCAGGATGTTCTTCCGGAAATAACGACAGCCAGCAGCAGACTGAGCCGTCATCCGCGGCTGCGGAAACTACTGCGGCAGCGACTTCAGAAAGTCAGCAGAATCTGATTGGAGAACAGAAAGCCAAGGAGATCGCCCTTAAAAAGGTAGACGGGGCCAAGGAGTCTGATATCACTAAGTTCAAACTGGACAGAGATGACGGACGTCAGGAATACGAGGGAGAGATTATCTATAAAGACAGAGAGTACGACTTTGAGATCGACGCGGTATCCGGTGAAATTCTCAGCTGGGAAGACGAAGCAGTAAATCAATAAAATAATAGAAACTAAAACGGGGCTGTCGCATCAAGGAATAGAAAAACCAATGCGACAGCCCCGTTTTACGGTATCCGGGTCCGCGGCCTAAACCTCGGAACTCTGCAGGGTTCGTTTTACCTGCTTCAGCGTTTTTTTGAGGAAAATCGCGCACAGTACAACCGCTACCAACTCTGCGATGGGGAAGGCCCACCACACAGCATTGACGTTTCCAGTCAGGGACAGCAGGTATGCCGCGGGGAGCAGTACAATTAGTTGCCGGATCAAAGATATAATCAGACTGTAGACACTCGTTCCCAGGGCCTGGCATACGGAGCTGGCAATGATGGAAAATCCGGCGAGGACAAAATGGACAGAAATGATCCGCAGCGCCGGGACGCCCATGGAAAGCATATTGTCCGAGGCGCTGAACAGCTGCAGCAGAGGCCCGGGAATCGCCTGGAAGAGAATGACGCCCAGACACATGATCCCTATGGCATAGCAGGCCGCGTATCGGATGGTGCGATGGATACGTTTTTCCTTGCCAGCACCGTAATTATAGGCAACGATGGGAACCATTCCGTTGTTGAGCCCGAAGATCGGCATGAAGATAAAGCTCTGAAGCTTGAAATATACACCGAAGACGGCTACTGCCGTTGAGCTGAAGGCGATGAGAATTTTATTGAGGCCAAAGGTCATGATCGAGCTGATGGCCATCATTAAAATAGACGGTATGCCGATGTACAGAATGCTCAGCAGGATGCGGCGGTCGGGACGGATGTTGCTGAATTTCAGGGTGATGTCATGGTTCTTCTTAAAGTTGAAAAGCAGAGCCAGGCAGGCGGCAGCAATCTGTCCGATGACCGTAGCCAGAGCCGCTCCGGCCACGCCCATTTTGGGCATCCCCAAAAGGCCGAAGATCAGAATCGGGTCCAGGATAATATTGATGACAGCCCCGGTTCCCTGTGTAATCATAGTGTAAAAGGTACGGCCCGTGGACTGGAGCAGCCTTTCAAAGGTAAACTGGAAGAACAGGCCGAAGGACGCGGCACAGCAAATGCGAAGATAGATTTCCCCGTAATCCAGAATCTCAGCAATATCGGTCTGTGCTCTCATGAACAGGCCTGTCCCTGTAAAGGAAAAGATCAGAAAAACCAGATAACACAGGGCGATAAGAAAGACCCCCTGCATGGCTACTTTGTTGACCTTTGGCTGATCCTTCTGCCCCAAAGCTCTGGAAAGAAGAGCATTGATTCCGACGCCTACGCCGCTGCCCACGGCTATGAGCAGATTCTGAATGGGAAAAGCCAGAGAAACCGCAGTCAGCGCGTTTTCACTGATCATGGCTACGAAGATGCTGTCCACCACATTGTATAGTGCCTGTACCAGCATGGAAATGACCATGGGCAGCGCCATAGTGACCAGCAGCCTGTTGACGGGCATGACCCCCATCTTGTTTTCTTCTTTATTAAGTGTTATATCGGACATTATATAAATTCCCCCTTTTTAAAAGTTAGATATCGAACTATTTAGGCAAAAGAAATGAATGTATTCCCGGATACATTCATTTGATCGTTTCTGACAAACGCTTTAAAAGCCGCATCAGGGTTTCCGCCTCCTCGTCTGTAAATACCTGAAAGTCTTTCGCTTCATCCTGCTCCAGGCGCTGCTTGAACTCCCGGTAGACGGATTCGCCTTCGGCAGTCAATACCAGCTTTTTCAGCCGTGCGTCGCAGGGAACGCTTTCACGGAGCAGGTAGCCCTTGTTTTCCAGTATCCCCAGGACATTGGATACGGTAGATCTGCGCACGTCCAGGGCCATTTCCAGATCGCGCTGATATACATCGCCTTCCTTTGATGACAAATAGATCCGCTCCATGGCAATGAACTGGATCAGCGTCAGATTGTATTCATCCGCGAGCCGATCGATTTTACGTTTCAGCTTCACGTCAATGACATGAATGATCTTGCCTATGTTTTTCATAAAACAAACTCTTTTCTCTATATTGTTAGAACTCTAACAATATTAGCAGAAGCAATTCCCAATGTCAAGATAAAAATCGTTAAAACCTTTTTATAGCGGGTACAATAAGCTTTATAAGATGAAGAGGAGGGAAAAACAATGTATGATGTGATTATTATAGGCGCCGGACCGGCGGGGCTTTCGGCGGGAATTTACGCCATTCGTTCGGGACTTGAGACTCTGATCCTGGATAAGGCTTCCTGGGGAGGGCAGACGATTTTATCGGCTGAGATCGAAAACTATCCGGCAGTTCCATCGGTGACAGGCCCGGATTTTGCTGAAAAAATGTATCAGCAGCTCACTTCCCTGGGCGGCATTATTAAAATGGAAGAAGTAAAGAGCCTGGAGGCCGAAAGCAGAACCGTAGCAACAGGCAGCGGTACGTATCAGGGCAAGGCGCTCATTATTGCGGCAGGACTGAAAAGAAGGAAGCTGGGATGCCCGGGAGAAGAGACCTTTGCCGGAAGGGGCGTTTCCTACTGCGCCATCTGTGACGGACGCTTTTTTACCGGAAAGGACGTGGTGGTAGTGGGAGGCGGCAATACGGCCATGGAAGATGCCCTTTACATGTCCGCTTACTGCAAAACCATTACCATTGTATGCAGAAAAGACAGCCTGAAAGGGGAAGAAAAGCTGAAAGCCGGAGTGGAAAAGAAAGAAAATATTCGGACCATATATGGAACCAGCGTGTCGGAGATACGCGGAGAGAATGCTGTCAGTGAAGCGGTGCTGAGTGACGGTCAGGTTCTGAAAGTCAGCGCCGTATTCGTTGCCATCGGCTATGAAGCGGACAGCGGATTCCTGAACGGACAGGTGGAAATGACAAAAGAAGGTTATGTGGTGGCAGGTGAGGATTGCAGGACCAATGTGCCGGGAGTGTTCATAGCCGGCGATCTGAGAACCAAAGAGGTGCGGCAGATTGTTACAGCGGCCGCAGACGGCGCTGTAGCGGCACTGGGAGCCGCAGACGATCTCTTGAAGATGTAACTAGTATCAAAAAAACTGAAAAAATTTTGAGATTTCTATTGAAAACGGTTTCATAACGTGCGATAATTATTATAGTAATATTCTGAAAACTATAAATGAAGCAACATTTAAGACAAGGGTATTAGGATCTTAGCCGCCGATATGGGACTGGAACTGCTTTCATTCTGTCGGAGATCGGCCCGATGACCGGGATTTTACCGGAAAGGGAGGACCTTATACAGATATGTTTGAAAGAAATGTAAAAGGCCTGGCTGAGATCAGGCTTTTCTTTATGTACAGAATCACAGTAAAATAATGAGCACGGAGTTGATAAAACACATACCGAATACAGGAGCTTTAAATGAATATACGACACATTGCGAAACAAGCCGGTGTCTCTGTAGCGACCGTTTCCAGGGTACTGAACCATCCGGAAAACGTGGCACCGAAGACCAGAGAAAAGATTGAAAAAATTATCGCGGAGACTGAATATACCCCCAACTGGTTCGCGCGGGGGCTCAATTTCAATAAGACCGGTACCATTGGCCTTATGATTCCGCATATACTTAATTCCGTACATATGGAGATCGCCAAGGGAGTGGAGGACGTGGCGCATCAGAAAGAGTATATCGCTCTGATGTGCAATGTGGAAAACGACGCAGCCAAAGAAAAACGCTACCTTGACCAATTGATTAAGAGGCGGGTGGATGGGATCATCTTTATCTGCTCCTCCCTGGAAGCAGAGGATTTTCAGCTGGTGCAGGAGCAGAAAATTCCCGTGGTCCTGATCGGTGAGCACAAAAATAACCCGGGCCTGCATATGGTGAGCATCGACTGCCAGCAGGCGTCAAAAAAAGCAATAAAACATCTGCTGGACAGCGGCCATGAAAAAATCGCCATGCTCTACGGGACCGATCCACGGGTGGAAAATGAATACAAAATCGCCGGGTACAAGAAGGCTCTGAAGGAAGCGGACCTGCCCTTTGCGAGAGACTATCTGCGGGAGGTGGAGAATTCCATTGAAGGGGGCTATCTGGGAGCCAAAAAACTGGCGGAGATGAAAGAACCCCCCAGAGCGATCTTTGCCAGCAGCGACTACATTGCCTTCGGGGCTATGGACGCGATCAGAGACAAGGGGCTCAGCATCCCGGAGGATATGGCAGTGATGGGATTTGACAATGTGAGAATGTCCAATCTCGTAGAACCCAAGCTGACAACCGTAGAGGTACCGTTCCATAAGATGGGCGTATACGGGGCACGGCTGCTGTTCGATATTATAGAGGGTGAAGAGGAAGAAAACGCGGAACCGAAGACGATTTTGCTTCAGTCCAAGCTGAAGATTCGAAAATCCAGCGGTCATAAAGAGAGAATTGGAGAAATGTTTTGATGATGAAGACAGAATTTTTAGGATTGAGAATGAAAACTCCGGTGATGGCAGCGGCAGGACCCTGGAGCAGAGACGGCGAAAGCATCCGGCGTCTGATCAAGGCGGGAGCCGGCGCGGTAGTGACGGAAAGCGTAGTCAGCGACACGCTCCTGGATGTGCGCCCGCGCATCGCTTACGATGGGATGGGCGCTCAAAATATAAGGCTTTACAGCGATATACAGATAGAAGGCTGGGAACGGGAAATGGAGATCGCCAAAAGCGCGGGAGGCGTGGTAATCGCCAGCATCTCCGCCCATACCCCTTCGGAGCTTGCTTATCTGGCAACCAAGCTGGAAAAGTTCGGTGCCGACGCCATTGAGATCAGCGTATCCAACCCCATGTGGGAGTCCCTGGAGGTTATGGCTTCAAATCCTGAAACTGTTTTCGAAATGACTAAAGAAGTCGTATCCAACGTGAAGCTTCCGGTAATCGTCAAGCTTTCCCAGAATACGACCAACATTTCTTCCGTGGCAAAAGCCGCTAAAAAAGGGGGAGCCAGCGGAGTGAGCGCCATCAATACCATAAGGTGTATCCTAAGTGTGGACATTGAAACCGGAAAGCCGTCCCTGGCCACCTACGGAGGATACTCCGGCGGACCGATCCGGCCGCTGGGACTGGCGTCCGTGGCTACCATCGCCCAGACGGTGGATATTCCCATCTGCGGAATCGGAGGCATCAACGGATATGAGAACGCGCTGGAATACATCATGCTGGGAGCATCGGCCGTGCAGGTGGGTACGGCGATCATGCTCAGAGGACCCGATGCCCTGACAGAAATCATAGAGGATCTGCAGCGCTGGGCGGAAGAAAAACAGATCGACTCCGTAGCCAGAATAAAAGGCAAGGCCCTCAGGAATCTCAAATCCTTTGATGAAATCAAAATAGAACCGGCCACCAGTACGGCCAGCGGCGTACCCTGTACGGCGGACTGCACACTTTGTATTCATACATGCATGTATGGGGCGATATCCAAAAACGACGGCAACATATATGTGGATAAGGAGCTCTGCACAGGCTGCGGCCTCTGCACCTTTGTCTGTCCGGCAAAAAAATTAAAACTGGATTGGTAAAAAACTCTTGCAATTTTCTGAATATATGATATATTATTAAATGTAACCGGTTACAGTAACCGATTGCACAGATCTACTGTATGGTAACTAATATTTTTTAAATATATAAAGGAGGACGAAGATTATGTATACTTGTAGTTTAGACAGAATGACTGATAAAATTAAGACATTCAGTAAATATGGTGATGCCGGGCACGGTGGAATTACCAGATATTCTCTGTCACCGGAAGCTAAGCTGGCAAGAGAAGAGTTTCTTAAAAGAATGAAGGCAATCGGCGCCGAAATCGAAATTGATGATGTCGCCAATATCTATGCTACTCTGCCAGGAACTGATCCCAATGCCAAGAGAATCGTATCCGGTTCCCATGTGGATTCCGTTAAAAACGGCGGTAACTATGACGGTATCTTAGGCGTAATGAGCGCCATGGAAGTTCTGGAAACCGTAGCGGAACAGAACATTCCCCATAAGCATCCGCTCACAGCGATGATCTGGACAAACGAAGAGGGTTCCCTGTATCCGCCGGCAATGATGGTTTCCGGTATCGTATGCAACGAATATCTTCCTCCTGAGATCGCTAAAAATTTCAAATATGACAACATGATGGCTTCAAAGGCTATGGAGGCTCATGAGGGCAGCGCCGAGACCTTTGGCGAAGCACTGGAAGCTTCGGGATACAAGGGAGACAAAAAATATCGTCTCAGCCCGGACAGATATCTGTGCAACTTCGAGACACATATTGAACAGGGCCCGATTCTTGAAGAAGCAGGAAACGATGTAGGCGTAGTAGACTGCGTTTTGGGTATGTTCAACTATTCCTTGAAGTTTACCGGTTTCGCGGCTCATGCGGGCACCTTCCCGATGAACAAGAGACATGACGCCCTTTACGCTGCGTCACAGGCACTGATTTACCTCCATGATGAAGTGGATAAGCTGGGAAGACCTGAACTGGTTTACACCACCGGTGAAATCCATTGCCATCCATGCATACATACGGTAATTCCGGATGAAGTTGAATTCTCTCTGGATGTAAGACATGAAGATCCGAAGGTTCTGGAACAGGTAATGGATATCGTAAAGAAGATCGCCACCATGAAATGGGCCGGATGCGACTGTGAAATCAAAGAAAACTGGAAACGTGACACCGTTTACTGGAATGAAAAGCTGGTAAATTACGTGAAAGCAGCGGCTGAAGAAGCGGGCGTTTCCCATCAGATGATCCATTCGGGAGCGGGTCATGACGCTCAGTTCGTAGCTTACATGCTGCCGACTACCATGATTTTCGTTCAGACGAAAGACGGACTGTCCCATTGCGAACCGGAATACGCAAAGCCGGAACACTGCGCAAGCGGCGCCACCGTGCTGCTCAACGCAATGCTGAAAGCTGATGAGGATTTTGAATAGTCCAAGTCAATTCGATCTGTTAGCAAAGGAACCCGACTGAATTCGGGTAACCTAGAAATTAATAAAGCTGCATTTTCATTGACCCAAAAAGCCATAGAGGATGCAGCTCTTTTTTCCCAGGAAAGAAGCGAAGCGGTAAGGAGGAATGTAAATTGAGTAAAGTAGTAAAAGCAAAGTACACCGCAGAAGCTGTAAGCGGGTTCAACCATAGAACCGCTATGGAAGAAGCCTCAAGATGTCTGTTGTGTCACGACGCACCGTGCAGCGAAGGCTGTCCGGCAGGAACGGACCCTGCGAAGTTTATCCGTTCAATTCGTTTTAGAAACGTAAAAGGTGCCGCCGAAACCATCAGAGAAAATAACATTTTAGGCGGAACCTGTGCACGAGTTTGCCCGTACGACAGACTGTGCGAAGAAGCCTGCTCCAGATGCGGCATCGACCGTCCGATCGAAATCGGAAAGCTGCAGAGATACGCCATCGAGCAGGAAGAAATATTCAATATGAAGACACTGGAAGCGCCTGCCGAGAAAAAGGCCGCGAAAATCGCCTGTGTCGGTGCTGGCCCTGCGTCACTGGCCTGCGCTGCGGAACTGGCGAAAGCCGGATATCCGGTTACCATCTTCGAAAGAGAAGAGAAAGCCGGCGGCGTGCTTACATATGGAATCGTTCCCAGCAGACTGCCTCAGGCTGTCATAGACCATGACATCGATCAGGTAAAGGGACTGGGCGTAAACTTCGAGTTTGGCAAGGATGTAAAAGCGGATGACCTTAAAGGTTACGACGCGGTTTTCATCGGAACCGGCCTCTGGGCCACCAAGATTCCGGACATCGAAGGAAAAGAACTGAAAGGCGTTTACGCGGCAGCTGATTTCCTGAAGGAAGCAAAGACAAAGAAAGAAGCCTTTGATCCGGGCAAGAAAGTGGTTGTTGTGGGCGGCGGCGACGTAACCGTTGACTGCGCGGTAACCGCAAAGCTTCTCGGAGCGGAAGACGTAAGAATCGTTTACAGAAGAACCTTGGAAGAGGCTCCCGGAAATATGACCGAATTCCAGTATGCTCTGGAACTGGGCATCGGCGTTACTACCGGAATGGCACCTAAGGCTCTCAAAGGAAACGGCAAACTGGAAACTGCCGTATTCAAAGGATTCCGCGATGAAAACGCGGAAATGCAGGTATCAGCGGATACCATTGTATTTGCCACAGGACAGGGACCGGAAGATATGAGCAAGATCGCTCCGGTTAAACTGACCGATAAAGGAACCATCGACGCGGCTTCGGAAGGCAAGACCGATCAAGAGAACTATTTTGCGGCCGGTGATATCGTAAACGGCGGCAAGACAGTCGTAGAAGCAGTAGCGGCAGGAAAAGAAGCCGCGGCCTCTATGATTGCATATCTTGAGAAGAAAGGAGTGAAGTAGGATGGCAGTTAAAAAAGATTTATCTATAAACTATTTAGGTGTTGAATGCGAAAATCCGTTCTTCCTTTCAAGCTCACCGGTTGGAAGTAACTACGAGATGGTCGCGAAGAGTTTTGATGAAGGATGGGGCGGCGTATTTTACAAGACCGTAGGTATCTTCGTTGCTGACGAATGCTCACCCAGATTCGATAACGTGAATAAAGAAGGGCTTCCGTGGGTTGGCTTTAAAAATATGGAGCAGATCTCCGACAAGCCGACGGAACTGAACTTTGAAAATATGCGTAAGCTCAAGAGAGCTTATCCGGAAAAAATCATGGTAGCTTCCATCATGGGAAGCAACGAGCAGGAATGGAGAGACTTGGCCAAGATGGCGGAGCAGGCTGAAGCGGACCTGATTGAAGGAAACTTCTCCTGTCCTCAGATGACCAGCCACGATATGGGGTCTGATGTAGGAACCAACGTTGAGCTGGTAAGATCCTATTCCAAGGCAGTTTCTGAGAGCACAAAGCTCCCGTTCATCGCTAAGATGACTCCTAACTGCAAGAACATGGAAGAGCCGGCCATCGCGGCGATCGAAGGCGGAGCAGCATCCGTATCGGCGATCAATACGATTAAGTCCATCACCAACATTGATTTTGAAAATATGACAGCCATGCCTGTAGTAAACGGCAAATCATCCATTTCCGGCTACTCCGGCGCGGCAGTTAAACCGATTGCGCTGAGATTCATCGCTCAGATGCTGCAGAATGAAAAGCTTAAGGATCTGGAAATTTCCGGTATCGGCGGTATCGAAACATGGAGAGACGCTGCGGAATTCCTGGCTCTGGGATGCAGAAACGTTCAGGTCACCACTGCGATCATGCAGTATGGCTATCGAATCGTAGAAGACATGGCAAACGGCCTCATGCACTTTATGGACGAGAGGGGTTACAATAAACTGGATGACTTCATCGGCTGCGCACTGCCGAATATCATCCCTGCGGAAGACCTGAACCGTGACTTTAAAATTCTGCCTGACTTTAATGAAGATAAGTGCATCGGCTGCGGAAGATGTTATGTTTCCTGCTATGACGGCGCACATCAGGCTATCGACTGGAATGAAGAAAAGAGAAGGCCGGAACTCAATGACAACTGCGTAGGATGCCACCTGTGTATCAATGTATGTCCTGTACAGGAATGCATCACACCGGGAGAGATCAAATGGAAAGACGGAAGAAATCCGGTAGATATCGCAATCAAACATCATTACGAGTAATCTTCACACAAAGTTACCATACACAACGGGATCGCACCTCATCAGGGGTGCTTTCCTGTTTTTTGAGCGCGCCCATGAAAAAGCAGCCGCCTTGACAAAAATAGGATCCTCGTTTAGCATGAACTCAAAGGAGATAATGATATGGAGCAAAGTCTGTTTGAAAAAATCAAGGTAAAAGTAGAGAACTACATGAAAGCTTTGGAGAACATCGGTATCGCCCAATACGAAAAATCGAAAATACAAAAAAGCCCGCAGACAGAGGAAGAGCTGCTGGCCGCATTGGACGTTATCTTTGAATCCAGTAAGGAACTGAACATGATCTTCGAAGAATCCCCCAACAGCTTTTTCGTCTGCGACGCTGACGGCGAATGCCTCAGAGTTAACAAATCCTACGAGAAAATGGTTAAAATGAGCCGCCATGAGGTGCTGGGAAAGAACGTGGCGGACCTGGACAGCGACGGTATATTCAGGCCCTCCGTATGCCTTCTGACCCTTATAGAAAAGCGCCCCATCTCCGTGCTGCAGGACATTCGCGATGTCAAGCGCATGGCCGTAACCGGCGTGCCGGTCTTTGATGAAAACGGCACACTCTTCCGGGTGGTCACCAATGCGGTCAAGGTGGATGAAATGAACTCCCTTACCCGTTATATGCGCGGGAAAGAGAAGTGCGAAAATCGCGAGCATAAAAAAGAAAAGAAGGAGATCATCGCCGAAAGCAAGGCCATGAAGGAAGTCCTGGCTTTGGCCGACGTCATTAAAAATACGGAGTCCAATGTGCTCATAACCGGAGAAACGGGAGTGGGGAAAGGGGTTCTGGCGGCCTATATCCATGAGACCAGCAACCGGGCGGAAAAACGAATGGTCAGCATCAATTGCGGAGCCATACCGGAAAACCTGCTGGAATCGGAGCTCTTCGGCTATGAGAGCGGAGCATTTACAGGGGCTGACAAGAAGGGCAAACCCGGACTCATCGAGCTGAGCGACGGGGGCACGTTGTTTTTGGACGAGATCAGCGAACTGCCGCTGATGCTCCAGGTGAAGATCCTTCATTTCCTTCAGACCAAAAAGCTGACAAGAGTAGGGGGAACGAGGGAAATTCCCATTGATACCAGAATCATTGCCGCCAGCAACCGTGCTCTGGAGCTGGAGGTGGAACGGGGAACCTTCCGTTCGGATCTCTATTACCGGATCAACGTGATCCCCATCTATATACCGCCTTTGCGGGAAAGACGGGACGATTTGGGAGCAATTACCCAGCATTTTTTAGATATATACATGAAGAAATACAACAAAAAAATGAAAATGGACGAAGAGACCATGCATTTTATCATGAATCATGACTGGCGAGGAAATGTGCGGGAACTGGAAAACTATATCGAACGGATGGTTGTCACCAATGAATCCGGATGGGTTCTCAGTCTGGAGCAGGATGGGATGACACAGGAAAACGGTAAGAAAGACGCCCTCAATAAAACCGTTGAGGAGGTGGAAAAGGATATCATTATCAAAGCCTATGAACAGTATAAGAGCAGCTATAAAGTGGCAGAGGTTCTGGGAATCAGTCAGTCCACCGCATATCGCAGAATTAAAAAGTACATAAAAGAAAGTCAGAATTGAATTGTATTAATTCAGACTGGAATTACGAAGAGCTGTATGCAAATGTAATCGTTTCGCATACAGCTCTTTTTTAATTCGTTTAAGCCTTTATTTCTTAGTATTTTCAGAATACTTGACGCAAAAGCGGGTGGGATCTGGCACAGATGTTGCGAAATAAATAGGGCAAATCAAAATTCTGAAAGGAGAGACTTAAAAGATGCGTATAAACGAAGAGAGGCTGAAAGAGAGAATGGAGAGGATCAACAGCATCGCGGTAACTGAGGAGGATGGCATGATGCGGCTGGCCCTGTCCGACGCGGACAAGGAAGCGAGAGACCTGCTGGTTTCATGGATGGAGGAGGCCGGCATGTCCGTGCGGGTCGACGACATGGGAACTATCTACGGCGTGATGAAGGGAAGGGATGAAAAGGCGCTGCCCATCTGTGTGGGGTCGCATATGGACACCCAGCCCAACGGCGGAAGGTACGACGGCTTTTTCGGCGTAATGGCCGGGTTGGAAGCCATCCTGACCATAAAGGAAAGCGGAGCGGAGTTTGACAGCGATCTGATGGTGGCCGACTGGACCAATGAAGAAGGCGCCAGATTCGTTCCGCCCATGCTGGCCAGCGGTACCAACGCCGGGCAGTTTACAGCCCAGTGGGTATACGACCGGCAGGATACGGAGGGAATCCGTTACGAAGATGAACTGAAGCGGATCGGTTACAAAGGAGATAAAGAAAACAGGCTGACAAAAGCAAAGGCCTATCTGGAACCCCATATCGAACAGGGACCGGTGCTGGACGCCAAAGGAATTTCCTGCGGCATCGTTACAGGGGCCCTGGGCATCACGGGACTTGACGTAACCATCTCAGGAGAGGCCAACCATGCGGGAACAACGCCCATGTCCCACAGAAAGGACGCGCTGGTTGCCGCGGCGGAGGCTATTTCGCGAATCCGCAAGAACTGCATTGACTTTGGAGAACCGGCGGTAATCACAAACGGCATTATCAATGCCCAGCCAGCCAGCAAAAATATTGTGCCGGGAAGCGTATATTTCAGCATTGACCTGCGGTATCACACAGACGAAGGCATGGCGGAGCTGGAGAAACAGACAAAGGATATCATCCATAAGACCTGCGCCGAACTGGGCACCACTGCGGAAATTGAGCAGTACTGGCGGGCAAAGCCGGCAATTTTCAACGAGACCATCGTTCGCTGCGTGGAGGAAGCGGCGGCGGAAAAGGGATTGTCTGCGATGAAGATTATTTCCGGGGCGGGTCATGACGCTGTGTTTATCAACGAAATCATTCCCACAGGTATGATTTTTGTCCCCAGCATCAAGGGAATGAGTCATTGTCCGCAGGAAGATACAAAATGGGAGGACCTGGTATCAGGTGCGGAGCTGACTGCTGATGTTCTGCTAAAGCTGGATAAGGAAACAGTTTGAGTCTTTTTGACTTAAGTCAGTCGAATATGAATTAAAAAGAAAGATAATTTGAATGAAGCGCAGGGGCCGGAAGCTTTTTTAAAAATAGCTCCAGCCCTGTATTTTCAGGCAATTTGCAAGAATCTGAAAAAGTGGAAAATCTTGTTTGGCATACATATTGCGCTGATTAAGATCGTAAGTTGAAAGGAAAGGAGTCATCAAGTGAGTGAATTAAACAAGATCAAAGACTATCTAATCAGATGGAATGAAGAGAACACAGACGCTTTTTACGAGGCGGAGCATAAGATCTGGAGCACGCCGGAACTGTCCATGCAGGAATTCCAGTCGTCAGCAGTGCTGATGGATCTGCTTGAAGAAAACGGCTTTCAGGTTCAGCGGGGCGCGGCAGGCATGCCCACCGCCTTTATTGCCAGCTATGGTGAAGGCAGACCCGTTATCGGCATAAACGCGGAATACGATGCGCTTCCGGGTCTTTCCCAGAAAGAGGATTCCCTGAAAAAGGAACCGGTCGTTGAGGGTGCTCCCGGGCAGGGCTGCGGTCACAATCTGCTGGGCGCAGGCGGCGTAAAGGCCGCGGTTGCCATCAAGAATGCCATGGAGGAATTCGGACTCAAGGGAACGGTCAAGGTTCTGGGAACTCCGGCAGAGGAGCTGTGCCTTGGAAAGCCATTCATGGGCAAGGCCGGATGTTTTGACGGATTCGACGCTTTTTTAGACTGGCATCCATGGTCTTACACCAAAGCCAACTATGACAGCTGCTGCGCGTATTTCAGCGTCAAATATCATTTTAAGGGAAGAACCTCCCATGGGAACTCCCCGTGGCACGGGCGGAGCGCCCTCGATGCGGCCATGCTCCAGGCACACGGCGTAGAGCTGATGCGGGAGCATATCTATCCGGGATGTCCGCCGGATGCGGCTAATACGATTAATTACACCCTGACCAATACCGGTCCGGAATTTCCAAGCGTGGTCCCCGATGTGACGACAGCCTGGTATATCGGCAGATTCATAACCACGGAGGACGCTCAGAACGCTCTTGCGAGAATTACCAAGTGCGCGGAAGGCGCGGCGTTGGCTACGGAGACGGAAGTGGAGACGGAGCTGATTACCGCCACCCACCACAAGATCCCCAACAAAGCCCTTGCGGAAGCCGTACATAAAAATCTTCAGATGGTAGGACCTCCCGATTTTACCGAAGAGGAGCATGAAAAAGCCAGGGCAATACAGAGAGAGCTGGGTACGCCGGAAACCGGATTGCCGAAAGAAATCTCTCCGTTTGAGGGCGGATATACGGTAGTCTGCGACACTTCCGAATTCAGCTGGAACGCGCCGTACGCTTCACCGTGGATTGCCATGGGCATGGAAAACTGCGGCTGGCACCACTGGGGCGTTGCCAGATGCGCAGCGGATACCATGGGACAGAAGAGTCTGGATACGGCAGCGAAGGTAATTTCTCTGTCAGCGGTGGACCTGCTGTGCGATGAAGATCTGCTGGCAAGAGCAAAGGCCGAATTTGATGAGAGGATGGAAGGCCGCACGTACAAATGTCTGCTGCCGGACGATTACGAGCCACCGATCCATCTCAATGAAGACGTTATGGCAAAGTACAGGTAATTTATAAGAAAGGAGAGAAAAATGAATACAACAGTCACAATATCACTCGTGGTACTGGTCATACTGGTTATCGCATTCATCGGAGCCGGTATGTGGTTCAAACGGCTTGCCACAACCTCCGATGACTTCCTCCTGGCGGGAAGAAAAGCACCGTTCTGGCTGCTGGCCACAGCTTACTTGGGCGGCTATGTGGGAGGCGCCAGCGTTTCCGGATATGTGGGAAACGGCTATAACTCCGGTATATCTGAAATGTGGGCATCCCTCTTCGTTGTTACCGGAAGCGTAATTTTTATACTTTTATTCTCAAGGAGACTGAACTACTTCGGAAGAAAGACCAATGCGGTTACGATCTCAGACTTTATCTGCGCCAGATACGGAGAAAAACTCCGGGTGCCTTCTGCGATCGTTTCCCTCACAAGACCTGCGATCCTGACAGGCATGCAATTTTTAGCGATTTCCGTTTCTATGAAGGTCGTGTTCGGTACGAGCACAGAGTTCGGCGTAGTAGTTTCCTCGGTTATCATTCTGCTGTATCTGATCACGGCAGGGCAGTATTCCGCGCTGATTACCCAGTGGTTCCAGTCTATTCTGCAGGCTGCGGGCATTATTCTTTTCGCGCTCGTGGCGTTCAAAGTAATCGGTGATCCGAATGCGGTCAGCGTGGCCTTTTACGACGTGCTGCCCAAGAGCTTTACCAACTTCTGGGCAATTGATACTTCAACCTTTACAGTATACGCTCTGACCCTGGGCCTGTTCTATCTGGCGGACCCATGGATGTACATGTGGGCTTATGTGGGAGAATCTCCAAGAGTAAGCTCCAACGGTATGCTGGCTGTACTGGGCGGCTCTTACTACAACGTGCTGCCGTTCCTCAGCGGCATGGCCATTCTGGTAGGCGTGACCATCGGCAAATTCTCAATGCCGGACGGACTGGCAGGAGACTCCCTGTACGCATGGTTTACAATTAACTTCTCCAACACGGCGGTAGGCGTACTGATCCTGACGGGACTTATGATGACCATTATCTCCTGCGGATCGTCCTTCGCTATGAACGGTGTAACAATCCTTACAAGAGATATCTATCAGAAGATCATCAATAAGAACGCTACGGACAAACAGGTATTGTTCGCCAGCAGAATTTCTTTGATCGTTGTTGTTGCTATCGGTATTGCCAGTGCGCTCTGGCTGCCGATTCTGGTTCCGCTGTGGGCTCTGGCACAGGCCATCGGTCTTTCCGGACTGTTTGCGACAACCATGAGCGCATGGTTCTGGAAACGTTCCACAACGGCAGGCGCTTTGGCTGCGACCATAGGCGGCGGCGTAGTAGCCCTCTGCTGGGCAATGTACGCATGGGCCACCACAGGCAGCCCGGGCGGTCTGGTATTCGGACTTCATGCGGTTCACGTAGGTGTAGCGGTTTCCATTCCTCTGATGGTAATCGTCAGCCTGGCCACAAAACCGGATTATGAAATGGCCAAAGCCACCAACTACAAAGTTCTCGGCGATGAGATGCAGGCAAGCAAGCTGATCGCAGAAGAAGATAAACCGCAGAGAAAAGGCATATTCGGCTGGCTCTGCGCCAATACCACTGGCTGGAAGGTATTCTGGGTTGTCATCGCAGTCATCTTCCTGGGACACTATGTTCTGTCTCTGGGCTTCGCAAACCAGGGCCTGGGAATCACAATGGTATGGATGTCCTTTATCGTCGGCGGCCTCATGATTTTCATGCTGGCAATCCTCGGCGGAAGAGATATTATACAAATGGCTAAAGACAGCAAAGCGGCCGGAGATAAGCTGAAAACTAAGTAATTAGAAAACGAACGGCATATGGAAAGCATAAAATGGAGCCGCCGCTTCAGGTTGAAATATCTGAGACGGCAGGCTCCGTTTTTTTATCGTGGCGTTTGGGATGCAGCCCATGCGGTTCCGAAGGACTCTCATCTCCGCCGCCAACCCTGTGGTCCTGAATGATGCCCCTCGCTGCTTCGCCGCCCTGGCGCTTTTTGCGCTCAGCTGTCCTGAAAGCGGACGAAAAGAGTGGATTTATCGGGAATGCCGTTTTGTTTACCGGGAATTCTCATCCGAAATTTGCTGGTGAAGCTGCGAAACGTTGAAAAAAGATCCGCTTTTTACATATTTTATTACAAAAAGTGCCGGATTCGCTTTCGCAAATTATAGTGTGAAAGCGCCTCCTCCCCTTTGCACCATATTACGGTGCCTGAATTTCGAACAAATTGACGAAATGTTTAAACTATTATAGAATAAAAATACAGGACAAAGCAGCGGAAATAAAGCGGCAATGACGAGAAGGTAAGGAGATTTTATCATGTATAAAAAGTTTATCAAGGACAATTATAATGCGCTTTTAGATATACTCAACTGCCTGAAAGTGGGCGTATATATCACAGACGGCAAGGGAAACACCCTTTTTCTTAATAACGAATCCTGTAAGACGGGAGGTCTTACCCGGGGAGAGGTTTTGGGAAAAAACATGAAGGAACTGGAAGAGATGGGGTTTATAGCCGATTCCATCACCCTCAAGACACTGGAAAGCGGTAAGGAGGAAGAGATCATTCAGAGTTTGGGTGACGGGGATCAGGTCTATGTGACAGGGACACCCCTTTACCGCGACGGCAAAATCGAACTGGTGATATGTACGGAGCGCGATATTACAGAAACCCTTACCCTGAAAGAGCTGTTAAAGGAAAAGGATAAGGACCATGTAAAAATTAAAGAGGAAATCGAATACTTAAAGCGCCAGAATATTATTATGTGGGGAAATATGATTGCCGAGGATGAAGAGTCCAAGCTGCTGGCGGAGAAGGCCATGCGCATTGCCAAACTGGACGCTACTGTGCTTTTGACCGGAGAATCGGGAACCGGAAAGGAAGTGTTTGCCAACTTCATCTACGAGAACAGCAAGCGGGTTGGCAAGCCTTTTATTAAAGTCAATTGCGCGGCAATCCCCGAAAACCTCATGGAATCGGAACTGTTCGGCTACGAGAGCGGCGCTTTTACCGGAGCGGATAAGAATGGCAAAATGGGCTTGTTCGAGATGGCCAATAACGGCACGCTCTTTTTAGATGAGATTGGAGAAATGCCGATCCATCTGCAGTCAAAACTGCTGAGAGTTCTGCAGGAGAGAGAAATTATGCGGGTCGGAGGTTCCAAGACCATTCCCCTCGATATCCGGCTGATCGTGGCCACCAACCGGGACCTGAAAAAAGCCATTGAAGAGGGCACCTTCCGAGGTGATCTTTATTACCGGCTGAATATCATGCCCCTGGAGCTTCTGCCCTTGCGGGGAAGAAAGAAGGACATCAAAGCGCTGACCTTGTATTTTGTTCGTCAGTTTAATCAAAAATATAAATTAAATAAAAGCATTGCCAAAGAGGCTGTCGAAGTTTTGCAGCGCTTTCAGTGGCCGGGAAATATCCGGGAACTGGAAAACGTTATAGAACGAATCATGATTAGCTTTGACGGTGACAGGATCACAAAATTTCAGGTGGAGCGAGCGATCGGAATTCCCATTGAAACCACAGCGACAACGGAGGTAGTAACGGGAGATAAAAGTATGGAGGAGCTTCTGGAAGAATACGAAAAATATATTTTGGAGTCCATGATGAACAAATGCAAGCGGGCCAGCGATGTAGCCAGGGCTCTGAAGATGAATAAGTCAACGCTGTCCAGGAGGCTGAAAAAGTATCATATCGAGTGAGAGTTTCATTTATGAAACAGTTTATTTTAAAAATGAAACAAAAAAGAGCGATTTTCGGAAAAAACAGGAAGGGGTTTCAGAGATGAAACAATTTCCTGTTTTTTTACGCCGTTTTTTTCTGTGCTTTAAAAGACAAATTTTATAAATGTTGAAATTTAAACGTTTACAAGGGTTGAAGGCAAGATGGCACGGTCCTTGCGTTATATATAGGCATCGCGATACAAAGTATAAGGATTACCCTTACCAGGGATAAGAAAAGGAGGATTCAAATAATGAAAGTTTTAATCGTAGGTGCAGGAGGACAGGGCGGTGCGTGCGCATCGATACTCGCAAGACAGGACGCAGTTGAGGAAATTCGTCTGGTTGATCTGAAAGAGGAAACGGCTCAGGCCGTAGCAAAACAAATCGGCAGCCCAAAGGTAAAGACCGGAGCCGTAAACGCCACTGACCCGGAAGATGTGGCAAGAGCAGCGGAAGGCGTTGATGTGGTTGTGGATATGGTAATGCCGTGGATGGTGACCTATGTTATGAAGGGCGCTCTCAAGGCAAAAGCCAACTATATTAATACCGCTTTTGACGACCCATACTGGGATGAATTTTTAGAAGGACGGCCGATTGAAGAACTGACCCTGTATAAAGAGTTTAAGGAAGCAGGGCTTACCGCACTGTTCGGATGCGGCTTTGCTCCGGGAATGACCAATGTGCTGGCCAGAAAATTCGCCAATAAGCTGGATCAGGTGGACAGCATCAAGATGAGAATCGGTAAAGCTACAGTATTGCCCAACGAAGCGCCATATGATTGGGTGCTGCGCCCATGGAATCCGGGATGGTCTCCAAAGCAGGCACTGGTGGACTGCGCCAGCCCTACATACGCCCTGGAAGATGGTAAGTTCGTTAAATATGAACCATTTGGCGGGTTGGAAATGTGCGACTTCCCTGAACCTGTGGGAACACTGCCTGTAACTCACCATTCTCACGAAGAAATCTACAGCATGCCTTCAACGTTTAAAGGCGTAAAGGATCTGGACTTTAAATATTACCTGATGTACCAGCCGGCCATGTTCTACGCGTCAGGACTGTGCTCACAGGAAAAGGTGAACGTAGGCGGCGTGGAAGTCGCTCCCATTGATGTAATCTCCGCAATGGTACCGCCTCCACAGAACAATATATTCGGCGCCACCGACGAACAGCTTGCGGAAGCGGACAAAACAGCTTTCATCGAGTTGATTGTAGAAGTATCGGGACAGAAGGACGGCAAAAAGGTTACTTACAAGGCAAACTGTCCGAAGATGAACGCTCCTGGTCCGGAACTGAAAAAACTATACGGCACTGCGCTGGTATATGTAGCGCTGCCTCTGGCAATCGGCACAATCATCCTTGGCGATACACAGCTGGATAAAGGAATCATATTCTCCGATCAGCTGGATCCGGAAGATTTCCTGAAGCGGATGATGGATACGGGATACCCGTACAAATGGAAAGAAGAATGTATTGAAGGATAGCTTGTATTGCGGCATAAGGAGCCGGCCGCCTTTGAAAACGGCCGGCTCCGATGAAATGAGGTGAATGACTTGGAACAGGCTGTAGATTATGGATTATTGACGTTGGTACCGCCGCTTGTAGTAATCGTTATGGCGCTATTGACGAAGAGAACGATTGAACCGCTGATTATAGGCGGAGTACTTGCCTTTGTAGTATCAAAAGGCATCGGATTTATTCCGGCTTATCTGGAAGCATTATATTTTACGATTTCGGACAACGCTTCGATGCTTGTCACTATGGGTTTGTTCGGAAGCCTGGTCATGCTTTTCGAAAAGTCAAAGGGAACTTTTGGGTTTTCGAAAATTGTGGAGAGGCTGGCGAACAAACCGGAGAAATCTCTGATGACGACCTTCTTCTTAGGAATTATTGTATTTATGGATGACGCCCTTAACATCATGACGCTGACTTCTGCAATGAGAGGCGTATGCGACAGGCAGAAGATCCCCAGAGAAATGTTTGCCTATGTGACGGCATCCACAGGAGCGCCGGTATGCGTACTGCTGCCTCTGTCCACCTGGGCGATTTTCTTCGCGGGTATTTTCTCTGACCAGAAAGAACTGCAGCAATACGGTGACGGAATGTCGATTTATATCCATTCCATGCCCTTCATTTTCTATGCGATCACCGCTTTGATCGTAGTTCCGCTGGCCATCTATGGAGTTGTTCCCAAACTGGGGACCATGAAAAAAGCCTATCAGAGAGTCGCGGACGGCGGAAATGTTTATTCAAAGCAGAGTGAAAAGTTCAATCTGTCAGAAAGAGTTCTGAGCCAGGAAGAACTGGAAGAGCAGGACGGAAAAATTATGAACTTTCTGATTCCCATGCTGGTTCTCATTGGAGTGGCGGTTGTTACGAGTGAAGTGCTATACGGACTGATTGCCGCGATTCTGGTGGCCCTTGTGATGTATCTTCCATCGAAAACTTTGACCTTTACCGAGTTTGGAGACGCCTTCGTCAACGGCTTCGCCTCCATGACTCCGATGCTGTTTATCATCGCCTGCGCCCTGACTATGAAAACGGCGCTGGACGAAATCGGGCTTCCTGCCTACGTAATAAATGCGGTACTGCCATACATGAGCGCCGGACTCTTCCCGGCAATTGCCTTTATCGTAGTTGCGGGACTGGCCTTTGTTACAGGGAGCAACTGGGGGATACCGGCAATCACCGTACCCATCTTAGTTCCTCTGGCAGCAGCCATCGGTACCAACGAACTTCTGGTACTGGGCGCGATTCTTTCAGGCGGCACCTTTGGCAGCCATGCGTGCTTCTACTCAGACTGTACGGCTCTGACATCTCAGGCATGCAAAATGGAAAATCTGGATCATGCCCTTTCCCAGCTTCCATACGCAGCAATCTCAGCGGCAATGGCGATCATTCTCTTTATTGCCTTCGGATTCCTGTTATAAAAGAAAACCTACCTTCCCAAAACATACGGACAGCCCCGGCGGAGCGATTCCCCGGGGTTGTTTTGTGTTGTTCTTTACGGGAATAGGGTATATAATATTAGCATTAAGCGATATAAGTTGAAACCTTATAAAAAAGGGAGGTCCTAAGTTTGAAACAAAGAAGTAGAGGTAAACCAATAAAAAAGAGCATAGCAAACAAGCCGCTCACAAATTAATGGGTGGCAATAACTAAAAGTTATCGAAACGGACTTAGATATAATAAGCATTAATCATCTGTAATGGTATATCCTCTAAGTCTGAAAAGTTCAAGAGCCTGCGACTTAGTTAAAACTTTTTTCTCGTTGACAGGTCTGTGCTCTAAGAATCCCTGTGGATTGTAAGGCTCCAGTTTGCTTAACATGTTCCAGATAGCGGTCAGGAGCATTTTACAAACGGCGATGATAGCCTTTTTATGTCCACGATGGGATTTGATTCTGTGATACCTCTCTTTAAATTCAGGGTGCTTTTTTGATTTGATCAGGGCATTGGCAACTTGAACAAGAAGAGGTTTCAAATAACACCCGGCACGGGAAATACGTCTGGATTTGACTCGATTGTCGCTTTGGCCATTACGTGGACAGCAGCCAGCCCAGGAAACGAGGTTTTTAGATGACGGAAACACCGACATGTCGGGACCAATCTCAGAGAGAATGGCAATCGCGGTCATCGGATTCCTATTTAACCCAGGAAGCGTGTAAAGTAAGTCCAAAACAACGGAGAAAGGTTCCGCAAGTAGAAGTATTTCCTGCTCGATTTCCTTCCTGTGGGCTTCAAGCTCATCAATGTGTGCGAGACATTGGCGAAGCTTGACGACCTGTTCAGGAGAAATCGCTCCATCAACCGCGGCCTGTATTTCAGAAACGGGTGTCTTACAGCGTCCATCGACAAAGGGAGCAACATCAAACGTTTCTCCTGGATGGTCGAGTATGTAGTTGGTGATGGACCTGGAAGATTTCCCGAATACATCACTGAAAACATCATCCAGTTTGAGATTGGAAACAGTCAGACAGTTTTGTGCGCGGTTCTTCTCACCGGTCAGCATATTTGTAAGTTTGGTCCGGTAGCGGATCAGGTCGCGTAGATTACGGATTTCAGGAGATGGGATGAAGCTGGGTTTGACCATATCACACATAAATAAGTCACAGATCCATTTAGCATCTTTGCGGTCGGTTTTATTGCCCTTTTGAGGTTTCGTATACTTGGGATGGGCAAGGGTGACAAAGCAGGTCTTTTCAAGGACATTAAAGACAGGGATCCAATACTTGCCAGTAGATTCCATGCAGATTTCGGTACAGGAGTATTTGGCAAGCCAAGCAGCTAATTCATTGAGACCTTTGGAAAAGGAAGAAAAGCGGGCTTGTTTGTACTCGGTGAGGCCGTTGGAATCGGTAATGCCGACGCAGGCATAAATCCAGGTTTTGTGGACATCGAGCCCACAACAGTTTTTGCGAAAGATTTTAAACATAGAGTACCTCCTACAAAAATAGTAGTAGGGCTGGCAGGGACTGGTCATCCGGCGAAATCGAGTCAACTTCGGAAGAGATAAGTTTACGGGCTACGTTTTTGCGCCATTCATTGATACCTTAACGGATGATCGACCTATATATTTATGCGGGGTTGCCGCTATACAGCCCCGCCACTCACCTCCACAGGTTGTGTAGTATGCCAGTATCCTACAAGAGGAGGATAACACAAAAAAGAGCGAAAGGAAGATGGAATTCAAAGTGTTTCATAACCCCATCGGTGCCTTTCGCAGAAAGGTGGTTTATATTTATGAAAATACAATTTTGCGGAGCATCGTCAGGCGTCACCGGCTCCTGTCATCTGATAACAACGGAGAATCACAAGGTCCTCCTGGACTGCGGCCAGTTCCAGGGCGGAAAAGCGATGGAGGCGATGAATCATGAGCCGTTTCCATTTGATGCGTCCGAGATTGATTACGTGGTCCTCAGCCATGCGCATATCGACCACTGCGGCAGAATTCCCCTCCTTGTGAAGCGGGGATTTCGGGGAGATATCTACTGTACCGACGCTACGGCGGATCTGCTGGAAGTCATGCTCAGAGACAGCGGCTACATACATGAAAAAGAAACCGAATGGAAAAACCGCAAGAACGAACGGGCGGGACGGCCGCCGATTGCTCCTCTCTATACGGTCAGCGACGCGGAGGAATCGCTCAAATACATAAAACCTGTGCTCTACGATCAGCTCATTGAACTGAACCCGGAGATGCGTATCGTGTTCAATGACGCGGGCCACATCCTGGGCTCGGCGATCACAGAGCTGTGGGTAACGGAAGGAGACAATGTTTCTAAAATTGTATTCTCCGGTGATCTGGGCGTAATGGACCGTCCGATCCTCCGGGACCCGACGATCATTAAAAAGGCCGATTATGTCATCATGGAAACCACCTACGGCAATCGCCTTCACCCGCAGAATTCCATGGACGTGAAGAATTTGATGGATATTGTAGTGAAGACTGCCAGGAGAGGAGGGACAGTTGTGATTCCGTCCTTCGCAGTGGGCAGAACCCAGGAACTGATCTATGAATTCAGCCGTTTTTACAACGATGAAAAATACCGCCGCGACCTGGAAAACCTCATGGTATACGTAGACAGCCCAATGGCTACAACGGCCACGGAGGTCTTTCGGAAAAACGCCCAGGTTTTTGATGAGGAAATGAAAGAAATCATCACAACGGGAGACAATCCGCTGGACTTCAAAAACCTTAAATTCACAAGAAGCACAGAGGAATCGGTTTATTTGAATAACGACCGTCATCCCAAGGTGATCATATCGGCCAGCGGCATGTGCGACGCGGGACGAATCCGCCACCATCTGAAGCATAATCTGTGGGATGCCAGATCCAGCGTAATCTTTGTGGGCTACCAGGCGGAAGGCACTCTGGGCAGACTCCTGGTGGAAGGCGCGGAGGAAGTGACTCTCTTCGGTGAACAAATTAAGGTCAACGCAGAGATCTGCAACCTGGAAGGTTTCTCCGGTCATGCGGACAGAGACGGGCTGCTGGCCTGGCTGGCAGGCTTTGAGAAGGAGCCAAAGCATATCTTCCTGGTTCACGGGGAGCAGGAGTCAAAGGATGACTTTGCAAAGACAGTAAAGGAAAAGCTGGGCTATGAGCCGATCGTTGTTTCCGGCAACTCCGAATTCGTTCTGGAAAAGGATGAGATTGTCAATAGAGAGCAGGCGATGCAGGACGCGATGGACAGCGAGGCTCTGGAAAGCATCAAAAAGAATATCTCCGACATCCACAGAAGGCTGGAAGGAATTCTTTACAATACCCACCTTGCGGTGAGTGAAAAATTGTCCCCTGAAAAGATGGCGGAAATCAATAATATCATATTAGAACTGGAAAAATACTCTGTAAATCTCGGTTCTGCAGTGACGGAAGAAGACAACAATCATGTGGATATGGAACCGGAAACGCAGAACTGATCTTGAATATTGATCGGGAGAAAGCGCAGTGGGACTGGTCTTTGACGATGAGCTCTGAATGCGCTTTTTTCAATGGTTTCATGGATTTGATTTTGGCGATTTTATTGTACGTACTGTCGATCGCAAATAGGCTTTTTACCCGGGAGGGCGGAGGGCTTTTTCTGTTAAGAATATTCCAACGTATTACAAATGAGAAAAAATCTTAAAATCCATATTAAAATCTTAACTTTCATGGTATAATAATGTTGGAGTTATATGTGAATTATAAAGGAGAAAGCGATGTCCATATTAGAAGAAATTTCCAATAGCGTTACCCAGGTGGCCGAAGCCATCAGTATCGCCATTGGTGTTGAAGTTGAGATCGTCGATACGGACTTAACGATCTTAGGCGGAACGGGCATTTACGCTGCTATGATCGGGAAGAAAGAAGAAAGCGGCCGACTGGACAGCAATTATCTGTATGCCCGGGTTCTCAGAAGCGGCGTGACAGAATACATAGAAGACGCGAAAGCCGAAGAAAATTACGATGATATGGGGAGCGGCCAGACGCATTTCGGCGAACTGGCTGAGATCTGTACGCCCATTAAGATGGGGGAGAAGATCGTAGGCGTCATCGGACTTGTCGCCTTTACGGAAGAGCAGAGGGGAATTCTGCTGGATAAGAAGAGAAGCATGGTTACTTTTGTGGAAAAGATGGCCGATCTTTTAGCCGCAAAGGCAGCACAGCAAGAAATTCTGGAAGACGTGGAGATTTCAAGAGACGAAATGTCTACGGTCCTGGAAACGACCCACGAGGGAATCTTTGCTCTGGACAAAGGCGGATACATTAAACATTGCAATAACATGGCGGCCACACTCTTCAAGACCACAAAAACCGATTTGATCGGAACTCATATCAATGAGTTTATGGCAGGCACCCCGGCCCTGGAGGTCATTGAGACAGGCAGAGGTTATACGGAAAATGAAGAGATGTTTAAGACGGACCGGGGGCAGCACCACTTCATCGTAACGGCCAAACCCTTTATGTCCGGCGACGAGGTGGGCGGAGTGGTTATCTCTTTTAGAGATATCGAGGAAGCTCAGAAATTAGTTTATAATATCAACACCCGTGCGCTGAAAAACACCCTTGATGATATTGTTGGCAACAGCGATGAGATAAAGCGAGCCAAAAAACAGGCGATGATTACGGCCAAAGGCAATTCAACGGTATTGATTACCGGAGAAAGCGGAACCGGAAAAGAGATGTTTGCCAAGGCGATCCACTATGCCAGCCCGAGGGGAGAAGGCCCATTCGTAACGGTAAACTGCGGGGCAATCCCGGAGAACCTGCTGGAAAGTGAACTGTTCGGCTATGAAAAGGGCGCGTTCACAGGCGCCAATGATAAGGGCAAGGCCGGAAAGTTCGAGCTGGCCAATGGCGGAACGATCTTCCTGGATGAAATCGGCGACATGCCGCCCCACCTGCAGGTAAAGATTCTCCATGTGCTGCAGAACATGCGCTTTGAGCGGGTCGGCGGCAATAAGAATATCATTGTGGATGTGCGGGTAATCGCAGCCACCAACAAAGATTTGGAGGGCATGATCCGCGAGGGAAACTTCCGTGAGGACCTGTATTACAGACTCAGCGTTATTCCGCTGACAATACCGCCTCTGCGGGAACGGCGGGATGATATCAAGCTGCTGATGTACCATTTCCTGAGAAAGTACAATACCTTCATGAACCGCAAAATCACTGGCTTTACAAAAGAGGTCGAAGAGCTTTACGTGAATCACGACTGGCCGGGAAATGTCAGGGAGCTGGAAAACGCAGTGGAGTATGGAACCAACATGGCCTTTGGAGACACCATCGGCATGGACGAAGTGCCCACAAGACTGCTGCGCAATGAAGACAGCATCATGAAATTTCAGGATACCAACCTGCCTCTGTCCGAGCAGGTAAAACGCTATGAAAAGGAAATTATCACCCGCAAGCTGAAAAAATACGGCAGCAGCGGAAACGCAAAGGACACCGTAGCCAAAGAGCTGGGCCTTTCCAGAGCGACCCTTTACAGAAAACTTACGGAACTGGATATCAACGTGTAAATAAAAGAAAAAAGCTTCGGCAGGGCCGCATTGGTCCGCCGAAGCTTTTTTCTTGCGTTAAAGAGGAAAAAACACGTCAGTTGGAAGGGTTGCCTTCTTTTTTTATATCCTTTTTAAGGGCCGCCAGCTGCGTGCTCATGGCAGTGAGGAAACGCTGGCTTTGTTCCTGATAATCCCGTTCCGATCCATTGAAGCGCCCATGCGCTTTTTTCATATGAAGAAGTCTCTGCGCCTGCAGATCAATAGCCTCGACAAAAAGGTCAATGCATTTGTTGAGACGGTCGGCTTCAATGGATACCTTGCAGTCCTGGCGGCAGATCAAACCGAGAGCTGTCTTTTTCAGATGAACAAGACAGTCGATCTTCTCATCATAATCTGCAGAAAAGTGGTCGCTATACGGCGATTGTTCCGCAAGATGGATACTCAGCTTGCGGTAAGGTTTCAGAACATCCTGAACAAAGGACTCTATGGATTCTTCCGTGGAAGCAATTTTCATAAAAGGCACCTCCCATTATGTTTCGTATGAGTGTTGGTTCGAGTATATATTACGCAAAATGCATGCCATGCCTGAATCCCGTATATTGCCGGGAAAACAAACGAATTTTTGGCAAAGATTACTGTTTATTATGCACAGAAGCATAATAAACATGCGCCTGCGCATGTAAAATTTTACTTTTGCGCGAATTTTTTTGTTATCCAGTGTTAAAGAGTGTTGAAACTATAGGAGCATCAGGAGAATTTAGATGTGAGCTGGATTTTGGCACAGGTTTTGCGGTTTTAAGTAGGTGATTTCCGGAGAATCAAAACCATAGTCGGGATGCGACTGTAAGGAGGTAAGAAAAATGAAAGCAGCAATAACAGGAGGGGCCGGCAGGCAGAGCCTGTCCGCCATCTATGATTTCGTCGAGACCAGCGACGTGGAGAAAATCCTGCTGATCGACATCAACGAAGAAGCCCTGC
>NZ_JANFXK010000195.1 GCF_024459955.1 Anaerovorax odorimutans | reverse complement strand
CATTTTTCCCTGCATCCTGCCCTGCGATTGTATAGATCAAACGCTCCAGATTGCTGGAAATCAAAATGTCCATAGACGGGGAAGATGTCAGGATAAATTCTCTGTTTTTATCATAAACCCCTGTTTTAAAGAAATCAAAAAGCACTTTATTTTCGTTGGATGCACAGATCAGCTTTGCAATCGGCACTCCCATCTGTTTCGCGTAATAAGCAGCCAGAATGTTTCCGAAGTTTCCTGTCGG
>NZ_JANFXK010000194.1 GCF_024459955.1 Anaerovorax odorimutans | reverse complement strand
ACCGATGCGTATTTGCCCTCCGGTTGATGCCGCGTCGAGAAGTTGGGTTTCACCTTTTTGAATCAGATTCATAGCGGGTTCAACATGCCGCATAAGAATTTCTCCTTCGGGAGTCAGTTGAACTTTTTTTGTACTTCTGATAAAAAGTGTCTGATCTAGTTTTCTCTCTAATGTTTTGATAGACTGGCTGACTGCGGATTGTGAAATATAGAGCTGTTTGGATGCTTCTGAAAAGTTTAAA
>NZ_JANFXK010000193.1 GCF_024459955.1 Anaerovorax odorimutans | reverse complement strand
ATTATCTTTGTCTAAAGCTGGGAAGGCAGATTACAAGCCGGACGAAAAAGAACCGGGAAGAAAAACAGGAACGATGAGAAAGGAAATAGTTGCATGGAAAAGTATTAAATACGGATGATGGCGATTTGCGAGAAAACGGTGACCGTTTATGCAGAACATGAAACCGCAGCGACAAGATTGGTGGGCTGGATATCGAATGGGTTTAGGCTTTTTTCGGCGCGTAAGATATTTATGCGAAAAG
>NZ_JANFXK010000192.1 GCF_024459955.1 Anaerovorax odorimutans | reverse complement strand
CACAGATCTGTCGCAGATTGAAAAGCTCAGACCGTTTGCGGACGACGAAAAGGCCAGACGTGAGTTTATGCAGATTAAATACGAGAACAAAGTACGTCTTGCAAAATATATTAAAGAGCATAATGGAATTGAAGTTGATCCGCGCTCGATCTTTGACGTTCAGGTAAAACGTCTCCATGAGTACAAACGTCAGCTTCTTAATATTCTGCATATTATGTATCTGTACAACCAGATCAAAGAAC
>NZ_JANFXK010000191.1 GCF_024459955.1 Anaerovorax odorimutans | reverse complement strand
GAAAATGTTTCCACCTGCTGAATCTCCTGCTCTGCCGGAATATAGATTTCATTACGTTCTGTCCATTCTCTATTTCTGCACTCTTCGATTTCCTGACGTTTTGACGCAATATATTTCTGATATACTTCGATCCGGTTCGCCGTCTTTTCCCGAAACTCTTTCTTTCCCTCCATCACACCGACTACCGCTGTTATGATCGCGATCGTACATGATATAAGAGAAAAAATAATCATCGTTCCTCCC
>NZ_JANFXK010000190.1 GCF_024459955.1 Anaerovorax odorimutans | reverse complement strand
CAACCGCCGCATTTATAACGCAACCGCCGAAGCAGGTGTGGTACAGATGACGCGTACTCCTGATTTTCTGAATTCTTATCAGTATGCTAATCTGTACAATGAAGCGCGTGCAAATGACGGATTGACTCCTTACTATAATCAGAAACAACTGGAAGGATATAAAAACTCCAAAGGAGCCAATGACCTATTGTATCCGAACGTCGATTTGTACGATCAGTTATTGAACAAAAATGCCAACTATCG
>NZ_JANFXK010000189.1 GCF_024459955.1 Anaerovorax odorimutans | reverse complement strand
CGATCGACACGATCATAACTGCGTCTGCCGCAATCGCAGGCGTATTACTGAAAAAGCAGATCACTGACGGAAGTTTCCGTTTTCCTGCCTGTTCTGTCAGAGGCTTCGCCTTTCTCGCCAAAAACAAATATGCTACGATTCCAAGCAGAAGACCGAGCCAAAACAATGCCCCCGCCGCATATCCGATCTGTGTAAGATCGCCGTTTTTGTCAACGGCAAACGGAATCAGCGCCGGAGTCAGTGC
>NZ_JANFXK010000188.1 GCF_024459955.1 Anaerovorax odorimutans | reverse complement strand
CCACTTCTTCGCTTGTTGCATCCGGCTTCTCATCAATCGCTTTTGCATTTTTATACGCTTCCTCATACTCTTCGCGCACAACCGGAATTACATCCTGATATTTTTCATCTTGCATCTGTTCTTCTGCATGCCGGATTGCCTCTTTAAGATGAGACTTATCGACTTCTTCTTTTTCCTGTTCAAATACAGCCGTAAAAGCGGCGCTTTCTTTTGCATCAAACGTATATTTTTCCTGTTCGCTTAC
>NZ_JANFXK010000187.1 GCF_024459955.1 Anaerovorax odorimutans | reverse complement strand
CTGTATTTTCTTATTATATCTGCGGTAATTAATGTAGCTCTTGATGTAGTGTTTATCGTCGTATTCGGAATGGGTGTGGAAGGATGTGCCTATGCGACGGTCATTGCACAGGCAATTTCTGCGTTGTTATGTTTTATTTATATTGTGAAAAAGTTTCCTATTTTGCATTTGACAAAATCAGATCGAAAGATTTCTTTTCAAAGTTTCGGGCGTCTTCTTTCACTTGGCATTCCGATGGGGCTTC
>NZ_JANFXK010000019.1 GCF_024459955.1 Anaerovorax odorimutans | reverse complement strand
GGAAAAGTTACGCAAAGATGTGGGTTTGTGGGGGTTCGGAACCGTAAAAAATGCAAATTTGTGTTGTCGGTCGTTTCGGAGGCCGTGGGAACGTTGAAAAGTGCGTAACTTTACGCAAAAAAACGAAAAAGTTACCGGGACTGTCGTGATCGGTGTATAGTGACTGGCCTGGTGCAATAGGCCGAATATATTAGATCTGCTGTGACCGATCCGCAGCGATCGGCCTGATGCATAGGGCAGGTATGTTAGGTCTGCAGTGATAGATCAGGGGTATACAGAATAAGAGGGAGCGTACATACATGGACAAGGAGTATTTGACAGAGCTGATGAATCAGGTTGCCTGCGGGAGCAAGAAGCCTGCGGAGGCCGTGGAGATATTAAAAGAACTGCCTTTCGAGGATCTGGGGTTTGCCAATGTGGACCATCACCGAAGCCTGCGAACCGGCTATCCGGAGGCTGTTTTCTGTCAGGGAAAAACACCACAGCAAATTGCGGCTATCATGAAGGAACTGTCTGTGCGAAACAAGAACATCATTGGCACGAGAGCCACGAAAGAGGACTATCAGGAGGTCAGCAAGGTACTGCCGGAGGCGGAATACCATGAGGCTGCCAGGATGATCGTCGTTATGCGCGATCCCCTGCCGCATCAGGAAGGCTCCATTGCGGTAGTCACAGCCGGAACCGCCGATATCCCGGTGGCTGAGGAAGCTGCCATAACAGCCCAGGCGCTGGGAAACAAAGTGGAGCGAATCTACGATGTGGGCGTTGCGGGGATACATCGGCTCTTTGCCAAGCTGGATCTGATCCGGCAGGCCAATGTGGTGATCGTAGTGGCCGGAATGGAAGGGGCGCTGGCCAGCGTTTTGGGAGGCCTGGTGGAGCGGCCCGTGATAGCAGTACCGACCAGCATCGGCTACGGAGCCAATCTGGGCGGCATCGCGGCCCTGCTTTCCATGCTCAACAGCTGTGCCAACGGCGTGGGCATCGTCAACATCGACAACGGATTTGGAGCCGCATATCTGGCGTCCAATATAAATCGAATATAGGAGAAAGATAAAAATGAAGTTATATTTTGACTGTACCAGCGGCATCAGCAGCGACATGATTCTCAACGCCCTGATCGGACTGGGAGGCGGCGTCGGGCAGGCGGACAATCTGAAACTGCCGGAACATGTCCGCGATTCGCAGAAGGATCATAGCGGCGACCACAGCCACGACCACGGCCATCACCATAGCCACAGGAGTCACAAAGAGATTAAAGCGCTGATCGAAAGCAGTGAGCTGGACGCAGAGATAAAACAGACGATGCTTTCCATCTACCAAGTGATCGCCGGCGGCGAGGCCAAGGTCCACGGATCGACAGTAGAGGAAGTGCATTTCCATGAAGTGGGCAGAGACCAGGCGATCCGCAATATCGCCGGCATCGCGGCGGCCCTGAAAAGTCTTTCGGTCACAGAGATTTACTGCTCTGAGATTCATGACGGAAAGGGCTTCATAGAATGCAGCCACGGCACGATTCCAGTGCCGGTACCGGCTGTCATGGCCATGCGGGAAAACTGTGATTATAAATTTGTTACAGATGATATAGAGACAGAAATGGTGACCCCTTCCGGGCTGGGCATACTGATGGGAATCGGAGCCAGATACCGGGAGGACTTGCCGCAGGGGAAGATCGTTAAAACCGCAGCAGCAAAGGGAGGCCGGGACACAGGCAAAGAGGGCCTGAAAGCCTTCCTGATACAAGGAGAGTAAAGATGACAGACGCAAAGATGACAGAAGCACCGAAGCCGGTTCGAAACGACGAACTGGTGGAGAGTATAGCAGATGCAAAAAAGAATGGTTCCAAAGAGAATACCGTGAGGATGCTCAATGAAGTGGTGCGGGCCAAGATGCTGGCGCCCATTACCCTGGACAGGGACCCTGTAGTGGAGGGCGAAGACGGACAGGTTATTTTGGAAAAAGATACGACCATCAGCTTTGAACTGATTAAAGCCACCAATGGGGACCTGTATTATCCGGTGTTTACCCACGGCGAAGAGCTGCGCAAATGCAGCCAGGAAAAGAATCAGCACAGCATGATCGTAGACTTTGAGGATCTCGCTAATATGATTCTCAGCCAGAGTAAAGCGGTCCGCGGATTCGTAATTAATCCCATGGGCGATAATATTTGCTTTACACAGGAGATGATTCAGGGTATGATTGACGATATGAAAAAGCAGACCGATGAGCGAAGCTCAGAGGCATAAAAAAGGAGAAAAAATTATGAGTCAGGAAGTATTGGCAGTTATCGCAGGAAAAGAACTTACACAGGCGGATTTCGATGAATTTTTACAGAGAATCCCGCAGGAGCAGAGAGCGCAGGCTTCTCATCCGCAGGCAAAGCAGTATTACATGGACCAGTTTATTGCCTCATACCTGTTTGCAAAAATGGGAGAGGATGACAAAATAGATGAGACAGAAGAATACAAGAAGATTATGGAAGGCCTGAAAAAAGAAGTTTTGTCCCAGCTGGCAATGACAAAAGTTCTGGAAGACGTAGCCATCACAGAGGAAGAGGCCAAAGAGTTTTTTGACGCCAACGAAGAACAGTTTGTAAAAGGCGAAACCGTACAGGCAAAGCATATCCTGGTGGATTCCGAAGAAAAAGGAAACGAAATTTTCAAGGCTATCGAAAGTCAGGAAACGACCTTTGAAGAAGCAGCTGGAGAATATTCCTCCTGTCCGTCCAAGGAAAAGGGCGGCGACCTGGGCGAGTTCGGCAAAGGCCAGATGGTTAAGGAATTTGAAGACGCAGCTTTCGCAGCGGAAATCGGCAAGGTTATCGGACCGGTACAGACCCAGTTCGGTTATCACCTGATCAAGGTTGAAAAGAAGAACGCTCCGGGAGCAAAAACCTTTGAAGAGGTTAAGACCGAAATCGCCAATAATCTGCTGCAGCAGAGACGGGCAGCCGTTTTCAACGCCAAGATTGAAGAGCTGAAAGCAAAATATATGTCAAACTAAAATTCCCTTGACTTTTTTCCATAATCGGTTAAACTAATTCTATGCAATTAAAATAGAAGACAATGAAAAAGAGGAGTAAGAAAATAGTCCTTGACAGAGAGAAGGTCCCCGGCTGAAAGACCTTTAAGGGAAACGTTTTCCGAAGGTTGCTTTGGAGTCTTCAAACCGATAAAAGAGAGCCGCGTCCGTACAGGAAAGCGGAATAAAGGTGGTACCGCGGAATTTCCGTCCTTTAGAGTTTCTAAAGGACGGTTTTTAATTGTGTAGGAAATATCGAATGTGTGGCATTTCCTATATTGACGGAGCGCCAAGGTGAGAACCCTGCGTTTCTGAATTTTCACCATTGCCTGCAAAACAGCTAATTGGACGATTTATGTTCCAAAACATGATTTTGAAGATCTCTGGCCACATAGATTTAGGTTTTCATGCAAAGAAAAAGAGTGAAATTGAACTAGATTGCTGTAAGATCAAAGAAAGATTAATCAATTTGCGGCATAGACTGTCCGCTAACCGACTCATCAGTGAAAAGGGAGGCTTTTTATGTGGACATCTGACACGGAACTGCTTGTTTGGAACATAAAACGCTAAAATTAGTTGATTTTGTGCGAACAGATAGAAAATGACCAAAAAGGAGAAGGAGAAATATGGAGAAAAATCTTGCAAAGACATACAATCCAAAGGATTTTGAAGACCGCATCTACGCCATGTGGGAAGAAAACGGCGCGTTCAGAGCTGAAAGGGACCCGGATAAAAAACCTTTCACCATCGTGATGCCGCCGCCCAATATCACAGGACAGCTGCACATGGGACATGCCCTGGACCAGACCTTGCAGGACGTACTGACCCGTTTCAAAAGACTGCAGGGCTACAGCGCGCTGTGGCTTCCGGGCAGCGACCACGCCAGCATTGCTACAGAAGTAAAGGTGGTAGAGAAGCTGCGGGAAGAAGAGGGAGTGGAAAAAGAAGACATCGGCAGAGAAGCCTTCCTCAAAAGAGCCTGGGACTGGAAACGCATCTACGGCGGCAAGATTACCAAGCAGTGCAGAAAGCTGGGCGATTCCTGCGACTGGAGCAGAGAACGGTTCACCATGGACGAGGGCTGCAACAAAGCGGTAAACCACTTCTTTGTAAAGCTCTATGAAAAAGGCTACATCTACAGAGGCAACCGTCTCATCAATTGGTGTCCGAAATGCGGCACCTCCCTGTCCGATGCCGAGGTGGAGCATGAAGATAAAAACGGCAGCTACTGGTACTTCCGTTATCCGGCGGCGGACGGCGGCGAAGGTGTAGTAGTGGCCACCTCCAGGCCGGAAACCATGTTCGGCGACGTAGCCATCGCCGTTCACCCGGACGACGAACGGTACAAAGACCTGGTGGGCAAGAACGTAATTCTGCCGCTGGTTGGAAAAGAAATTCCGGTTATCGCCGATCCGTACCCGGACCCGGAAAAGGGAACCGGCGCAGTAAAGATCACGCCGGCTCACGATGCCAATGACTTTGAAGTAGGTCAGAGAAACAATCTGGAAAGCATCTGCTGCATCAACGAAGATGCCACCATGAACAGCCTGGCGGGAAAATACGAGGGTATGGATCGCTACGAATGCAGAAAAGCCTGGGTAGCCGACCTGAAAGAAGCCGGATACCTGGTGAAGATAGAAGAAAAGGTGATCCCGGTAGGCGGCTGCTATCGCTGCGGAACCACCATCGAACCGATGCTGTCGGATCAGTGGTTTGTGGCCATGGAAGAGCTGGCAAAGCCGGCCATCGAAGCTGCGAAAAGCGGCGACCTGACCCATGTGCCGGAACGGTTTGAAAAGACGTATCTCCACTGGCTGGAAGAGATCCGCGACTGGTGCATTTCCCGTCAGCTGTGGTGGGGACACCGGATCCCGGCCTGGTACTGCCAGGACTGCGGCGAGATCATCGTAGCTGAGACTGCGCCGGATAAATGCGAAAAGTGCGGCAGCACTAACCTCAAGCAGGATGAAGACGTGCTGGATACCTGGTTCTCATCAGCGCTGTGGCCGTTTTCCACCCTGGGCTGGCCGGAGGAAACGGAAGACCTGAAATACTTCTACCCGACCGACGTGCTGGTAACCGGCTACGACATCATCTTCTTCTGGGTAGTGCGTATGGTATTCTCCGCACTGGAAACAACCGGCGAATCGCCGTTCAAATACGTATATGTGCACGGTCTTGTGCGAGATGCGGAAGGCCGCAAGATGAGTAAATCCCTGGGCAACGGAATCGATCCGCTGGAGATTATCGACCAGTACGGCGCAGACGCGCTCCGTTTCATGCTGACCACAGGCATCACTCCGGGCAACGATATGCGTTTCAAAGAGGACAAGCTGGAAAGCTCCAGAAATTTTGCCAATAAGCTGTGGAACGCCAGCCGTTTCGTAATCATGAACCTGCAGGATGAAGAGGGCAACTTCAAAACCATAAAGGACAACGGCCTGCAGGATGAAGACAAATGGATTCTTTCCAGGGTCAACGACGCAGCTAAATATGTGACCGAGACTATGGAAAAATTCGACCTGGCTCTGGCCGGACAGAGGGTTTACGAGCTGATCTGGAACGAATACTGCGACTGGTACATTGAAATCGTCAAGGGCAGACTCTACGGCGATGACGAGGCGGATAAAGAGACCGCCCGCTATGTCCTGGTACGGGCGCTGAAAGACATGCTGCGTATGCTCCATCCGTTCATGCCGTATATCACAGAAGAAATCTGGGGATACCTGCCAAAGGGAGAGACGGCGAAAGATAATCCAAACAATTTCCTGATTAAGGAGAGCTGGCCGGTATACGATGAAGCGCTGACTTACGCCGAAGAAGTAAAGAAGCTGCAGATGGCCATGGACGCGATCCGCAGCATCCGTAATATCCGCGCCGAAGCAGACGCGGCTCCCAGCAGAAAGCTGCGGGCTGTGATTCTGGCGGAAGGTGAAAATATGGATACCGTAAAGGCCGGTGAACGCTATATCAAAAAACTGGCGAACATTACAGAGATCACCTTTACAGAAAGCAAGCAGCAGGTGCCCGATGAAGTCATGTCCGCAGTAATCAATGGCGCGGAGATCTTTATCCCGCTGGACGACCTGGTTGACTACAAAGCGGAAGCAGAGCGCCTGACCAAAGAAAAGAAACGGCTGGAAGGCGAAGTGAAGCGAGTTAAAGGCAAGCTCTCCAACGAAGGCTTTGTGAAGAAGGCTCCGGAAAAAGTAGTCAATGAAGAAAAAGAAAAGATGGCGAAATACGAAGATATGCTGGCCAAGGTGTGCGAACGGCTTTCCATGGTCGAGGGCAAGCTGTAAAGGAGCGGATAAGCGGAATGGATGCAATAGAAAAAATACACGAATTTGATTGTTTTGGAAGCATCCTGGGGCTGGAACGAATGAACGTGCTTTTGGAGAAGCTGGGAAATCCGCAGCAGGACCTGAAAGCGATCCACGTAGCCGGAACCAATGGAAAGGGTTCCGTATGCAAGTTCATTTATGAGGCTCTGAAAGCCAACGGATACAAGGTGGGGCTCTATACCTCGCCTTTTATTCAGAGCTTCAACGAGCGCATCCAGCTTGACGGCGCGTTCATTTCCGATCAGGAGCTGGAAACATATACTGCCCAGGCCGTGGAAAAAGCGGAAGAAATGGTAAAAGAAGGCCTGGATTCGCCCACCGAATTTGAAGTGGTAACTGCTGTGGCGTTTTTGTTCTTCGCGGCCCGCGGAGCGGATTTCGTGATTCTGGAAGTGGGGCTGGGTGGAAGCGGTGACTCCACCAATGTGATAGAAAAGCCGCTGATCAGCATTATCACTTCCATTTCCTACGATCACATGGACCGGCTGGGAGATACCCTTGCGGAAATCGCGGGTGAAAAGGCCGGAATCATTAAAGAGGGCGTTCCCGTTGTTTCCAACGTGGAGCAGCCGGAGGCCGCGGCTGTCATCGCAAAGAAGGCCTATGAAAAGGGCTGTATTCTCTACGATGCCACAAAGCTGAAATACGGTATCCGGGAAGAATCGGCCCAAGGATATGCCTTTGATATGGAAATCTACGGCACCGATTACAGCGGCGTTCGCATCGGTATGGCCGGCAGGCACCAGGTAGAGAATGCAAAAACAGCCTTAATAGCCTTGGAAATTCTTAGAAAACAACGTATAATAAAAATCAGACGCGACAAATTATATGAAGGCATGCAGCAAGCCAGACAGCCGGGGCGTTTCGAAGTGTTCGAAGGAGATCCCTGCGTTGTACTGGATGGCGCGCACAATGAAGCGGGCGCGGCGGCGCTTAGAAAAACTGTGGAAACCTGTTTCCCGCAGCGCCGCATCGTCATAGTTACCGGAATGCTGGCGGATAAGGAAACCGATAAGATTACCGATGAGCTGCGCCGTATAACGGACCAGTTCATCGTATCGGAGCCGGATAATCCGAGAAAAATGGATGCCGAAGCTCTGGCCGGCCTGCTGACAGAAAAAGGCGCTGTGTGTAAAGTGGTGAAAGACGCCAGGGCGGCCTGCCGTGCGGCAATGGAACACCAATCCTGCCCGGAAGTAGTCGTCTGTGCGGGATCACTGTATTTAATAGGAGAAATAAGGGGGATGTTTAGCTAATGTGTCATGAAAAGGCAGAAAAAGTACTGCTGTTTTATAACCCGAACTCGGGCAATGGACTCTTTAAAAACAACTTGGACTATATCATAGACCGCTTTCAGACTGCGGGATATCAGCTGGTGCCGATCCGTGCGGCCAAAGGAATGGCCATCGACAGGGCGCTGGCTACCATGAACGTGGACGAGTACCGCCAGATCATCGCGGCCGGAGGTGACGGCACCATCAACATTTGTGTCAACGCCATGATTCGCCACGACATCCATCTGCCGCTGGCAATTTTCCCGGCAGGGACGGCCAATGACTTTGCCTACTACTTTGAGATTCCAAGTGATATTGACAAAATGATTGACATCGCGCTGGGAGAACATTTCACCAACGCGGACGTGGGAAAAGTTAATGACCGCCATTTCATCAACGTGGCAGCTATGGGTGCCCTGATCGACGTGAGCCAGAAGACGGATCCCAATCTGAAGAATACCATCGGTGTCATGGCCTATTACCTCAAAGCCGTCACGGAAGTCCCCAATTTGCGGGCCCACAGGGTAAGACTGATTACGCCGGAGGCGACCTATGAAGAAGAGATGTACTTTATGGTAGTCATGAACGGCATATCGGCGGGGGGCTTTAAAAATATTTCCCCGGAATCAGAAGTCAATGACGGGCTGATGGACGTGATCTTGTTCCGCAAGATGCCGATTATCGAGCTGGGACCGCTGCTTTTCAACGTAATCCACGGTAACCATTCGAAGAACCGAAACGTTCTGACATTCAAAACCGATGACCTGACGATTGAGAGCGAGGATGAAATCTCCACGGATATTGATGGAGAAAAGGGCGAGAAGCTGCCGCTCCATTTCACGCTTCTGCACAACCGTCTGAAAATCTTTACAGAGGAGGACGATATATAGATGATTAACATAGTGATGTCCGAAACCAAGGACTATGAAAAACTGGTACCTTTCTTTATCGAAAATGCACTGGAGTTTTCCGAAGAAGAGCCGGTGCCCACTGATCTGGTAAAATGCTGGCAGGTAACCCATGGAAAAGAGGGAGATCTGGTGGCGGCGCTGGTACTGGCCAAAAGAGAAGGCGAATTCATCATAGATGGAATTGCCGTAGAAAAAATCTACAGGAAGCTGAAAATCGGCAAAATTCTCCTGGACAAGGCCGTAGAAGAAACCCTTTCCCGGGGCGGCGGCAGCATTTATCTGGTAGCCCGTGCGCCGGAGTTTTTCCGAAAGTACGGATTCAAAACCATTCCCAGAGAAGAAGCGCCCAACTTTTTTGAGTGCTTCACCTGTCCGCAATACGGAAAAACCTGCCATCCGGAAGTCATGAAGCTGGATTTAGAGTAATAATTTTCCCCCTGAAGCAATATACTTCAACGTATAGATACTTTGCTTTAGGGGGATTTTTATGGAAAAGATTCTGGAAGGAAACAGCGCGCAGCTGGTGGGGAAAGTCCTGTCGGAACTGGAATTCAGCCACAAAACGTACGGAGAAGCTTTTTATATCGCACTGCTGGGGGTTGTCAGAAAAAGCGGTTATGAGGATGATATCAGATTGATGGTATCCGAACGGCTTATCGGCAGCATGACACTTTCGCCGGGTCAGACCGTGAAAGTCTCCGGGCAGGTGCGCACCTATAATCAGGAGCGCGAAGGGAAAAACAGACTTAACGTCGTGGTCTTTGCCAGAGAAGTGGAGGTTCAGCAAGAGGAGCTTCCTCATGAGAACCGAATTTATCTGGAAGGCTTCGTGTGCAAAAAACCGGTCCGCAGGACATCGCCGCTGGGGAGAGAAATCTGCGACCTGATGCTGGCGGTCAATCGTATGTACAACAAGTCGGATTACATACCCTGCATAGCCTGGGGCCGGAATGCGGCTTACGGCGGCGAATTGGACGTAGGCTGCAAGTTATCCATCGAAGGAAGGATACAGAGCCGCGAGTATAAAAAACGTGACGATGAAGGCAATGTGAGCGTCAAGGTGGCCTATGAGGTTTCAATCATTAAAATGGAAGAATGCTGAAAACCCAAGCGGAATGAAGGGAGACGCCATGTCCCTTTCCTTCTGCTTCCGTTGTGCGGCCGGCGGACAGGCTATTGCAGGGACGTTACTGATCGGTCACCTGCCGCAGCTTGTGACGAAAAGCCGTGATTTGGGGCGAGAGGTTTTCCTCCCCGTTGTCTATGGCCGATTCCAGAGCTTCCGCGGAACGCGCCAGATAGGTAAGGCCCAGGGTGCCGGCCAGACCCTTGATAGAGTGAGCCAGAATCCTGGCCTGCTCTCTCTGACCGGATGTCAGGTGATCCTCCAGCGTTTCACAGGCATGGGCATAGTTGGTTTTAAACCGGGTCAAATGCTTTTCGTAAAGGGCGATGCTGCCGCCGAGGTTTTCGATGGCCGTGTCCTTTCCCGCATATGGATCTTCCGAAAGCTCGTCCGGGCTATCGGCGGCTGTGGCTGCTACGCAGGGAGACAGAACATTGTACAGCTGGGTGTATTTGAATGGTTTCAGTATAAAATCACAGAATAAATGCTGGTATCTCATTTGTATCTCCTCATCCATATTGGTTGCAGTAAGGGCGATAATCGGTGCGGTTATGCCCATTTCTTTTATTTTACGGGCTGTTTCGTAGCCGTCCATGATCGGCATATGTATGTCCATTAGAATAGCGCTGTAATATCCGTCGCCGGCGCTTTCGCACATTTTCAGAGCGGACAGGCCGGAGTCCGCGTGTTCGCAGGTCAGGTTTACACGGATGAGCAGGTCCTCAACCACGTCATAGTTGATGGGCGTATCCTCAACCACCAGGATTTTTTCCCCATGGCCGCGGAGAACCGGCGCAGGAGGTTCGACCTCTTCCTCAGAGCTGTAATATTTGGGCGCGGTGAGTGTAAAACAGAAGGTGGACCCCATGCCTTTTTTGCTTTCGGCCCAAAGCGTGCCGCCCATGTGTTCCACCAGATATTTGCAGATCGGAAGTCCCAGTCCCGCGCCCTGGTGCATTTTTGTCAGGTGTCCCTCTGCCTGATAAAATTCCGTAAAGATTCCCGAAAGGTTCTCAGGTTCAATGCCGATCCCCGTATCCTCGATGGACGTCTTTATTGTGATGGTATCCTGGAACTCTTTCAGGACGGACACCCTGATGCGGACGTATCCGGCATCTGTGAATTTACAGGCGTTATTAATCAGGTTCACCATTACCTGCTCCATGCGCAGCCGGTCCAGATTAAGGCACAGATCAGGATCAAACTTGTAGTCTGTCAGCAGATGAAGCCCCTTCTGCGAGGCCACGGGACGGAACGTCGTTTCCAGATCGGTCAGCAGGTCCCGCAGGCGAAAGTGGGAGGATTCCAGGCTGATTGCGCCTTTTTTCAGTTTGGAAAAATCCAATACGTCATTGATTAGGTTCAAAAGGTAATCGGATGAAGTATTGATCTTGGAAACCAGCTCCTTCTGCCGGTCGCTGAGCCGGGTCTGCTCCAGGATCTGGCTGAGGCCGATAATCGCGTTGAGCGGTGTTTTAAGTTCATGGGATACGTTGGCCAAAAGCGACTCCTTTGCCTCAATGTGGAACTGCATTTCCTCCAGCTGGTCGACCAGCTGCTGTTCCATAAGAACCTGTTTCGTATGGTCATAAATCGTAAGGATACATTTTGTGTGATTCTCTTTATCCACCACACCAAAGGCCGATACCTCAAAAAAGGACTCCTGGAGCTGCAGCGTCTGCCGGACCGGCTCCGTTGTCTCCGAATGGGGAATGAGCCGATACTCCATTAAAAAGCGATAGATGCTCTTGGGCAGATATTCTAGGGCATTGCATCCGACCAGAGAAACGTCATTGAGCCCCAGCTGCTCCTTAAAACGACCGCTGACAAATTCAAAATTGTTGGTTTCATCCAGCACGGCAAGTCCGTTTTCCGCATGCTGCAGAACACTGTTGGAAAAATCGTTATAATAGCTGATGGCTCCCTTCATTTTCTTTAACCGTATGGATTCCGCCACAAACATTGTAATCAGCAGCAATCCGAAAATCACCAGCGAATTCTCCAATAAAATAGCCACCCCCGTACTCAAATCCCGATTATGTAAAAACAGCAAAATGATAATGTTAATTATAAATATAGAGCTTACACAGGTTATTGTCGTAATAACCGTATCATTTTTTTTCATAAATCAATTTACCCCCTATTTTTTCTTAAACTGCTATTTAAATAGATTTTATAGGGAAAATAGACAAAAATCCACAACACATTTACGACAATTTGTGAGCTATGGGGAAAAAATGTTGTGATGTTTTGTCGAAATTGGTAGAATAAAAGGACGATGCTGCGAAAGAGGTGAAAAGTATGTCGAATCTTGTCATCATGATAGGGAAAATTTGCGGCGCTGTGGCTGCGGGAATACTGGCAGGACACGGGGCGGTATACATTTTCAACAAGATCCCTGCCAGGTGGCTCTGCGATTATGGGAAAGAACCCGGCGAAGAGCTAAAAGACCCCTACACCCAGAGAATCAAAGGGTTTCCCTGGAAATGGATCTATTCCGGATTTTTCATGGCCGGCCTGATTCGGCTGGTATTCTTTGACTGGATGTTTGCCCTGGCGTCTCTGGTCCTTTGCTGGGCACTGCTGTTAATCGCTCTGGCGGACAAAAAATACGGAATCGTGCCCGATCAGTTTGTCATCCTTACGGCCATCTCGGCGCTGGGCTTCATTCCTTATCACAGCAGCTTTCTGGCGCCGCTTTGGGGCGCGCTGCTGGGAGGGGGCGTGATGCTGTTTTCCGCGCTCCTGGGAAAGCTGATCTTCAAAAAAGAAACCCTGGGACTGGGAGATGTAAAGCTCTTTGCAGCTGTCGGGCTGGCGCTGGGATTTCGAAGCACCCTGACGGTGCTGGTCATATCGGCTGTCAGCAGCGCGCTGATCTTTTCCATCCTGCTCATACGGCGGAAAATCAAGCGAAATGACATGCTTCCGCTGGGACCCTATATATGCGGAAGCGCCATTTTTTATGCAGTAATTATCTGGCCGCTGTTGTAAAAAACGAGAATTCATATATAATAGAAGGGAAAAAGTTTTGCTCCGGCAATGTCCTCGGGCTGCGCCCTGCGGAGTTTGCCTGTGTGGAAACTTTTTCCCTTGAGGGCTGTTTGCTATGAAAGTGCATATGTAGATATAGCCTTGGTTGCCTGGCAGCCTACGCTATTCGTCAAAACTGATTTGAACGTACGCACAACCGGGAAAACTGGTGGAAAGCGCTATTTATGTTCCTATACCAACTATTTTTAGCAGTTGGCCACATAAAACCATGTCTTTTTTAATCTCTGCCGGCTATAAATGTCATAAATGAGGCAAAGAAGCGGACAGTTTGACATTTTTAGAGCCTGATTGCAGCAAAACGGGGGAGATTTATGTGGCCAGACAGACCAGGCTGCTGCGATTGGAACATAAAAGGCGAAAATAGGGAGAAAACGATAGCTTTTCCATGGTGTTTCTGGATATTGATATTGTATAATAATAAATATAAGCGCCTTTGGGCGCTATAAAAGAGAGGATAAGAGATGATAACGAGTAAACAGAGAAGCTTTCTCAAAAAACTGGCCCATGATCTGGAGCCGACGGTTTTTTTGGGAAAAAGCGGATTGACGGAAAATATAAAAAAAGAAATGGAAAACGGATTTGAGTCCAGGGAGCTGGTGAAGGTCAAGCTGCAGGAGGGCTGCAGTTTGTCGCCCAAAGAGGTGGCCAATGATCTGGCGCAGGAACTGAACGCGGAATTTGTACAGGCTATCGGGCGAAAATTCGTGCTTTACAGAGAATCAAGGGATAACAAGCAGATCCTTCTGCCCAAAAGGTAGGCGCGGTATGGAAAGAAACCTTCTTCTTACCATTGAGTACGATGGCACGGAGTTTTCCGGATGGCAGAGACAGCCGAAGCGGAAGACGGTTCAGGGGACTCTGGAGGAGGCTCTGTCGGCTGTATGCGGACAGGAAATCCGCGTGGACGGCACCAGCAGAACGGACGCCGGCGTTCACGCCTATGGACAGCGGGCCAGCTTTAAAGGAGAGTTTGGGATTCCTACGGACAGGCTGGCGCTGGCCGTGAACCACCGGCTTGCCGGCGGAATGCGGGGCAAGACTGCCACCGGGCCGATTCGAATTACGGATGTCCGGGAAATGCCCATGGACTTTCATGCCAGATTTGATTCCAAAGGTAAAACTTACATCTATAAAATACGCAATTCGCAGCACGTGGATGTGTTCCGCAGAAATTACTGCTATGAGATAGCAAAGCCGCTGGATCTTGAGGCCATGAGGCTGGCAGCGGCGCAGATTGTCGGAACCCACGATTTCAAATGCTTTCAGTCTTCCGGGGGAACTGAACGGGAGACAACGGTCAGGACAGTTTATAAGCTGGACATTACGGAATCGGACGGCGATATCCAGATAAGAATTACAGGGGACGGATTCCTCTATAATATGGTAAGAATTATAACAGGAACCTTGGTGGAAGTCGGTATGGGAAAGATCCATCCCATGGCGCCGGCGTCCATAATTGAAAGCGGGGACAGGCAGAACGCGGGGCATACGGCGCCGCCGCAGGGTCTGTATCTGGGAGAGATTTATTATGAAATACAGGAGGTACCAGGATATGATGAATGAACGCCCCGGATGGGATGAATATTTCATGGAAATGGCGGAACTTACGGCAAAGCGATCCACCTGTCTGCGCAGGCAGATAGGCGCGGTGATCGTTCAGGATAAACATATAATCGCTACAGGATATAACGGTGCGCCGCAGGGCCTCAAACACTGCAGCGAGCTGGAAGGAGGCTGTCTGCGCCAGAAGCTGGGAATCCCTTCGGGGGAACGGCATGAGCTGTGCAGGGCGCTTCATGCGGAACAGAACGCGATCATTCAGGCCGCCACTCTGGGCCACAGTATTGAAGGCGCTACGATCTATATAACCAATCAGCCCTGCATCATCTGCGCGAAGATGATTATCAACGCAGGTATCCGAAGAATCGTAGTGAAAGAAGGGTATCCGGATCAGATGTCCGTGGACATTCTGGCGGAAGCCGGACTGAAAATTGTAATGTTAGGAGATCAGTAACAGTGGGGTTCAACTATTTTGTATTATGGGCTTCCTTTCTGACATCTTTTGTACTGGCCCTGGCGTTTACACCGCTGGCGATCTGGCTGGCGCCCAAAATCGGAGCAATGGATGTCCCTAAGGATGAAAGAAGGGTCCACGACAAGCCCGTGCCGCGGTTCGGCGGCATGGCAATCTTTATAGGAATCATGGCATCGACCCTGATTTTTATTATGCCGGCCTTTATACCGGGCAAGAGCATCGAGGGAATTCTGATCGGAGGGGTTCTCATTTATATATTCGGTGTAGTGGATGATCTGTGGGACATCAGCCCCAAGCTGAAATTTCTGGGGCAGTTTATCTGCGCGTGCATCGTTTACGCGTCCGGCATCCGGCTGAATTTTATCAATGACTTTCTGGGCGGGAATGATTTGATCTTTGGCAGCGCGGCAGCGTTTCTGGTGACGGTTCTGTGGATTGTGGGCATTACCAACGCCGTCAATCTGGTGGATGGACTTGACGGTCTGGCAGCGGGGATCGCAGCCATCGCATCGCTGTGTATCGCCTATGCGGGGTATATTCACGGCCATTATGTGGCGACCACGGCCATGCTGGCAGTGGCGGGCGGCGCCCTGGGATTCCTGCCTTATAATTTCCACCCGGCCAAGACCTTCATGGGGGACAGCGGCTCTCAATTGCTGGGATTCTGTCTGGCGACCTTTTCGCTGATCCAGCCGGTGAAGAGCGCCACTGTGGTGGCGGTAGCCATTCCGGCGCTGGTTCTGGGGCTGCCGATTTTTGATACGGCTTTTGCGATTCTGCGGAGGGTGATTCGGAGACAGTCCATTGTGGTGGCAGATAAAGAACACCTGCACCACAGGATCATGCGGGCCGGATTCGGTCAGCGCAGATCAGTGATGATTATGTATTGTATCAGCGGTATCATGGGTGTAATGGCCGTGGAATACAGCAGGCACTATATGGTGGAATGTCTGGGCCTTTTGGCTATCGCGGTCATGCTGCTGTACGTGCTCCTTTCCGATACCAGCAACAAGAAAATTGAGATCAATGCCGTTAATATAAGGAAAAAAGAAAATAAAGAGAATAAGGAGAAGAAACACAACAAGTAAAAAAAGAATGTCAAGAAGAGAAGAGAATTTAAACAACACGAAAGTAAACGGGCTGTACAGAACCCTGGCGGTAGTAGCCCTGCCGATCGCGCTGCAGAGCCTGATCGGCTCATCCCTCAATCTGGTGGATAACCTGATGGTGGGCAGCCTGGGAGAAGCGGAGCTCAACGCAGTGGGGGTTTCCGTGCAGATTTATTTTATTCACTGGATGGTAATGTTCGGGTTTACCAGCGGCTCATCCACATTCATGGCTCAGTTCTTCGGGGCCAAAGACCTTCGCAACATAAGGAAAACGGCAGGGTTTGCTATTACTGTGGCAATGAGTATCAGCATCCTGTTTTTTATTGCTGCCATGTTTTTCCCACACTATGTTCTGAGGATCTTTACGAAATTCCCGGAAGTGATCGACCTGGGTGTCGGATACGTGAGGATGGCGGCCCCGGCCTTTCTGTTCGTGGCCATCAATGTACCGCTGACCGCGGCTCTGCGGGCTACCCAGCAGACCAAACTGCCGCTGTATATCAGCGGAGCGGCGTTCCTGACCAATACCTTCCTCAACTACCTGTTCATTTTCGGCAGCTTCGGCGCGCCAAAGCTGGGCGTTACGGGAGCGGCCCTGGCTACAATGATTGCAAGGGCCATCGAGATGTCGCTGACTCTGATTGTCGTCTTTGGGCGCAAGAATATGATCGGCGGCAGGCTGAAGGAATTTTTCGGGTTTGATAAAGCCTTTGCTGTGAAGATCGTTAAAAATGCCATTCCCACGACGATCAACGAAACCATGTGGGGACTGGGCACCGCGCTGTACATAGCGGCCTTTGCCAGGATCGGCGTTACGGAAGGCGCAGCGGTTCAGGCGTGCAATACCATCAATAACCTGTTTATGATGGCGGCGTTCAGTGTAGGAGACGCCACATTGATTCTGGTGGGGCAGAAGCTGGGTGAAGGAAAGCTGGATTACGCTTATCAATTGGCAAAAAAACTTATACGCATCAGTCTGATTATCGGTATTTGCGCGGGAGCGGGACTGATCCTGTGCGGAAAGCCGCTGCTGAGCCTCTTTGATTTTACTGATGAAGGCGCTCACTTCGCGTTTTGGATTCTGGTGGTATACGGATGTACGATGTGGATGGGAATTTACAATGCCACCAATATAACCGGCGTTCTGCGCTGTGGCGGGGACACCCGCTTTGCCATGCTTGCGGAAGTCCTGGCAGTATGGTGTATCGGCGTGCCGATGGCCTTCATCACGGCCCTGGTGCTGGAGTGGCCGATTTACTTCGCGGTTCTGGCTGTAAAGCTGGAAGATGTGGTGAAAGGAATCGCATTAACGAGACGGTTTTTCTCAAAAAAATGGGCAAAAAACGTGATACGGGACCTCAACGGCAACGATACAGCAAACTAGTTACCAAATGAAAGGCGCCATAGGCAAGTTTATGGAAAATAAAAAAAGCCTCCCCCTAAGGGGAAGGGGCTTTTTTTTCATTATCACAACTGAGAAAATGATACAAATGTTGGAATTTGTCGGATTTCAACCGGTTTTTATCAAAAAATATTTGGCTAATTTTTAACAATTCTTTACTTTTGAAAGAAAAGGTTTATAATATATTAATATGGCAAGAAAGTTACTAAAATCAGAAAGCAGAAGGGGAAATTATGACAACGATGGATGATATCCGCAACTTAAAGAAACAGATATTTCTGTATGGGAGTTTAGTCGCCGTAGTGTGCGAGCTGATTTCCTTTTTTATTTTGGGATGGGATACCGGATTTCTTGTTGGATTAATCGCCGGTCTGGCCGTAGCCATCATCAATTTCAGCATCCTGGCGTTTACCTTGGATCGAATGTTGAAAAGCGGGAATAAAGGAACTTCTTCAATCGGGTTCTTCGTGAGAATGATCCTCTATTGTGTGACGTTTTATTTCTGCATAACCAAAAGCTATGCGGCCGGAGCCGCGTGTCTGATCGGTTTTCTGACTTTAAAGGTGCCCATGTATTATTTTTATGCGATTAAGCCCAAATTTAATACGGAGCGCAAGATCCGCCCGGAGGTCCAGGCCATGTATGATGAAGAGGACAAACAGGCGGAAGACGAATATTACGGAAGGGAGGAGTGACTATGCATGATTTGGCTCACCTTGGACCAAAAAAGGTATTCATATTCGGTGACGGGAGCTTTTATCTGACGGAGACCGTTGTCTGGGGCATCATTGTAGCAGTGATTATCGCAGCCCTGGCTTTATGGTCCGTTCGCAAGATGGAACGGGTTCCCAGAGGAAAACAGGTGGTCGCGGAGCTGGTTGTAACAAAGACCTACGATATGGTAAAGCAGATCATGGGAAAAGAGGTAGGCGAGGCATTCGCGCCGTATATGGGAACGATTTTCTTTTTCCTGCTGGTTTCCAATATGCTGGGACTTTTCGGATTCAGACCGGTAACCACGGATCTCAACTGTACCTTTGCGCTGGCGCTGACTACTTTTGCGCTCGTCCAGGTAACGGCTATCCGCTATCAGGGACCTGTGGGAAGACTTAGAGAGTTAGCTTCGCCGATGGCATGGATGTTCCCGATCAAGATCATAGAGGAGATCGCAAGGCCTCTTTCGCTGGGATTTCGACTTTTTGGAAACATACTCGGCGGATTGATCGTTATGTCTCTGGTCTACAGCGGACTGGCGACATTGTCCTACAAGCTGGTGAGCTTGCCGATTTTCGATACGATCCTGCCGCTGCCGGCCAACGCGTTCTTCGATATGTTTGAACCGGTTCTGCAGGCGTATATTTTCACCATGCTATCCATGGTATACATTGCCCAGGAAGCGATCGTTATCAGTGCCCATAAGGGAGAGTAACATAAAACCAAAAGATTTTTAAGGAGGATTTATAAAATGACAGGAATTACACCGGAAGCATTTGTACTTGGTATGTCAGCATTAGGAGCAGGTCTGGCGATGATCTGCGGTATTGGTACAGGAGTTGGACAGGGATACGCGGCAGGGCGCGCCGTTGAGGGCGTTGCCAGACAGCCGGAAGCACAGGGCGACATTCTCAAAATCATGCTGGTTGGGCAGGGTGTTGCGGAGACTCCGACCATTTTCGCGTTCGTAGTCGCTATTGTTCTTCTCTTTGCGAATCCGCTGGTTGGAATGCTGGGATAAGATGAAGATGAAGCATATATTTGACGGGGAGGTGTAGGAATGGAATATACGGGGCTTATAGAATTTAACTGGACCTTATTAATGATCTGGATCACCGTCATCATCTTATTTCTTGTTTTGAAAAAGTTTTTCTTTGAGAAAGTACACAAGTTTATTGAAGCGAGAGAAAATGCGGTAAAAGATGCTTTTGACAGTGCGGAAGCCGTCAATCGCAAGGCTGACGAAAAGATGGAGAACTACAACAGAAGGATTGCCAAGATTGAGGGCGAAGGCCGCGAGATTATCAAAGAAGCTAAGATCCGCGCCGAAGCTCAGGCCGCAGAGATTGTTGAGGATGCCAACAACAAAGCAAGCGAAATGATCGTAGCGGCTGAAAAGCAGATCGAACGGGAACGGCAGAAGGCTTTGGCAGAGATGAAACAGCAGGTTGCCGCGCTGGCTCTGATGGCTGCCGAGAAGATCGTGGAGCGGGATATCGCGCAGATCGGGCAGGACCAGATTGTAGACGAGATCATTGAACAGGCAGGTGCAAGTCAATGGCAGAATTAACAGTAGATCTGACATATGGCAGCGCGCTTTTCCAGGCTGCCGAAGAAACGGGAAAAAAGGATCTTATCCTGGAAGAAGCCTGCGAGATGCTGGGCATCTTTGAGCAGGAGCCGGATTTCTATGCTTTTATCAATTATCCGGCTATTTCTGCGAGAGAAAAGAAGGATGTTCTTAAAAAAGTGTTTCAGGATCGGATCTGCCAGGAACTCCTCAATCTGCTCTACGTTTTAGTGGATAAGGGCAGAACACGGCACTTTCCGAAGATCATAAAGGCATATAAAGAGATGATTAATCACGAAGAGGGGTACTCCTACGGAAGTATCTATTCGGTTGAGCCTTTAAAACCGGAACAGCTGGCCAAGTTTGAGGAGCAGACTTCGCAGCTGATGCAAACGCAGGTGAAGCTGGAAAATCAGCTGGACCCCAAACTGATCGGGGGTGTGAAGATCCTGGTGGATGGCCGCATCATCGATGCTTCCATACGCAAACGTTTTGAGGATCTGGGAAATAAAATACTTTAACAGAGAGGAGATAGCCATATGAACTTACGACCTGAGGAAATAAGCGCTGTCATAAAGGAACAAATTAAGAGCTATGAAAATCAGCTTGAAATATCTGATTTTGGAACAGTTATACAGGTCGGGGACGGTATTGCCAGAGTCTACGGACTGGAAAAGTGCATGGCGGGTGAACTTCTGGAATTCCCGGGAGATACCTACGGCATGGCGCTGAATCTGGAGGAAGACAACGTGGGCGCCGTAATACTGGGTTCCGATAAAGAAATAAAAGAGGGCGACATTGTAAAGCCGACCGGAAAAGTGGTAGAAGTGCCGGTGGGTCCCGAGATGATCGGGCGTGTCGTAAACGCACTGGGGCAGCCGATCGACGGCAAAGGGCCAATCACTGCGGTAGAGCACAGGCCGATCGAATACCCTGCGCCCGGAGTTTTGCAGAGAAAATCCGTAAACCAGCCTCTCCAGACCGGAATCAAGGCCATCGACTCCATGATTCCCATCGGAAAAGGCCAGAGAGAGCTGATTATCGGCGACAGGCAGACCGGAAAAACGGCTATTGCCATCGATACCATCATTAATCAGAAAGAAGAAGACGTGATCTGTATCTACGTTGCCATCGGACAGAAACAGTCCACCGTGGCACAGCTGGTACAGACGCTGGAAAATAAAGGCGCAATGGATTATACCATCGTAGTTTCGGCGACTGCCTCGGAGGTTGCTCCGCTGCAGTATATTGCGCCGTATGCAGGCTGCGCCATTGGCGAATACTTTATGTACGAAGGAAAGCACGTACTCATCGTTTACGATGACCTTTCCAAACATGCGGTGGCTTACAGAGCCATGTCCCTGCTTTTGAGGAGACCGCCAGGAAGAGAAGCTTATCCGGGAGACGTATTCTATCTCCATAGCAGACTTTTAGAGCGGGCGGCCAAACTTTCCGATGAGCTGGGCGGCGGTTCCATCACGGCGCTGCCGATCATTGAGACCCAGGCCGGCGACGTATCGGCCTATATTCCGACCAACGTAATTTCCATTACCGATGGTCAGATCTTCCTGGAAACGGAACTGTTCTTCACCGGACAGCGCCCTGCCGTTAACGCAGGTATTTCCGTATCCCGTGTAGGCGGAAACGCGCAGATCAAGGCAATGAAACAGGTTTCCAGCAAGGTTAAGCTGGAGCTGGCCCAATACAGAGAACTGGCCAACTTTTCACAGTTCGGTTCCGATGTGGACGCGGACACGAAAAAACGGCTGGATCACGGCCTGATCCTGATGGAAATTCTCAAGCAGCCCCAGTATCAGCCGATCCCGGTTGCCCATCAGGTTATGATTATCTACGCGGCCATCAATAATTATCTGGCTGATCTGGAAATCGAGCAAGTAAAGCCTTTTGAGAAGGAGCTCTACGATTTTATGGATACCCATTATCCGGAAGTCGGCAAGTCCATCAAGGCAACGGGAAAACTGGAAGAAGAAGCGGAAAAGCAGCTGCAGGAAGGCATTAAGCTGTGCAAAGAATCCTTCATAAAACTAGGTGTCTAATGGGACATATCAATAAATTATCCGAAAAGAAGGGGGTGAGGAAATGGCAACCAGCAGCATGCAGGACATAAAGCGGCGGATTAAAAGTGTCAACAGCACGGAACATATCACCAATGCCATGAAACTGGTTTCTGCGGGCAAACTGAGGAAGGCCAAGGCCACCTTTGAAAAGACCAATGAAAATTTTCACTATATAACCCATTCCATTGCGGAAATCTTTAATAACAGCAGCGAGGTTCCCAAACAGTATCTTCTGGGAAACCGGGAGATCAAGACCACCTGCTATATTATCGTGACCAGCTGCAAGGGACTTTGCGGCGGGTTCAATTCCAACATCATCAAGGAAGCGGAACGAGAGATTCTGGCCGACTGGGAAAAACCTCTGATTGTTGCCATTGGCAGCAGGGGAAAGGAATACTTTGAGAAGCGGGGCTATGAGATCTACAGTGAGTATCTGGCGCCGCCTGAAAGCATTTCCTTCCTGGAAACACAGAAGATGAGTAAGCCGATCATTGAGATGTACAATGAAGGGAAGATCGATGAAGTGGTGCTGATCTACACATCGTTTATCAGCAGTCTGGAGCAGGAAGTAAAAAACGTTACTCTGCTGCCATTCGACATTGAGAACGACCCGGAAATCATGAAGCTGGATAAAACAGTGGAATACGAACCGTCGGTGGAAGCCGTATTCAACTATCTGGTTCCAAAGTACGTAGAGATGATGATTTACGCGGCAGTGGTGGAATCGGCCACCTGCGAACATGCCGCCAGACGTATGGCAATGGAAAGCGCCACCGACAACGCCAGGGAGATGCTGGACAGCCTGTCCCTGTATTACAACAGAGCGCGTCAATCGGCAATTACCGATGAGATCATAGAGATCGTTGCCGGCTCAGAAGCGCAGAAATAGTAGGAGGTAGATATGGGCAAAGGAATCATACATCAGATCATAGGGCCTGTTATCGATATAAAATTTGACCCGGAGGAAATGCCGGAACTGCTGAGCGCCGTCAATGTTGAGTTCGAAGGCAAGAACATCGTAACGGAGGTGGCTCAGCATATCGGGGATGACGTGGTGCGCTGCGTGGCGCTGTCATCCACCGACGGCCTCACAAGGGGTATGGAGGCCATCGACACCGGAGCGCCTATCAGCGTGCCGGTGGGCAAGGAAGTCCTGGGCAGAATGTTCAATGTAATCGGAGAAACCATCGATGAAAAGGGGCCTGTAGGCACAGACATCCGTTCCTCCATTCACAGAGCTGCACCGGAATTTGAAGAACAGGATACAAGCGCACAGATCTTTGAAACCGGAATTAAGGTAATCGACCTGATCGCGCCATATACCAGAGGCGGTAAGGTAGGCCTCTTCGGCGGTGCCGGAGTAGGCAAAACCGTACTGATCCAGGAGCTGATTAACAACATCGCCAAGGAACACGGCGGTATTTCCGTATTCGCGGGAGTAGGAGAACGTACCAGAGAGGGTAACGATCTGTATTACGAGATGATCGAATCCGGTGTAATCAACAATACAGCCATGGTATTCGGGCAGATGAACGAACCGCCCGGAGCCAGAATGCGTGTGGCCCTGACCGGCCTGACCATGGCGGAATACTTCAGAGATCAGGAAGGGCAGGACGTGCTCCTGTTTATCGACAATATTTTCCGTTTCACCCAGGCGGGTTCCGAAGTATCGGCGCTGCTTGGCCGTGTACCGTCAGCCGTAGGTTATCAGCCTACACTGGCTACGGAAATGGGCGCTTTGCAGGAAAGAATCACGTCCACAAAGAAGGGCTCCATCACTTCCGTACAGGCTATCTACGTGCCTGCGGATGACTTGACTGACCCTGCGCCGGCCACCACATTCGCCCATCTGGATGCGACCACGGTACTTTCCCGTGCCATCACGGAGCTGGGCATTTATCCGGCCGTAGACCCGTTGGAATCCACTTCCAGAATCATGGATCCGCTGATCCTGGGGGATGAGCATTACAACACCGCCAGAGGCGTTCAGGAAGTGCTGCAGAGATACAAGGACCTGCAGGATATCATCGCCATCCTGGGTATGGATGAGCTGTCCGACTCCGACAAACTGGTGGTTAACAGAGCCAGAAAAATCCAGAGATTTCTGTCTCAGCCGTTCAGCGTAGCCGAGCAGTTTACAGGCACTCCGGGTAAATATCTGCCGCTGAAAGAAACGGTCAGAGGCTTCAAGGAAATCCTCGAAGGCAAGCATGATGAAATACCGGAATCCATGTTCCTCTTTGCCGGAGGCATTGATGAAGTTGTAGAAAGGTTTGAGAAGAGCCATGAGTAGAACGGTAAAACTTGAGGTCATTACACCGTCAAAGGTCTTTTACCGCGGCAAGGTGCAGCTGGTCATAGCCCGGACGCTGGAAGGCGACGAGGGCTTTATGGCGGGCCACTCCTGGGCCTGCAAGCTTTTGGAAATCGGAGAGCTGTGGATTCAGGAGGAAGGCAAGGGCAGCAACGAATTTCGCATCGCGGCCATTGCCGGGGGCTTTATCGATGTGCGGGACAGCATCATCATCTATACCGATGCGGCAGAGTGGTCGGAAGATATTGACATGGACCGGGTACTCAGCGAGAAGGCCAAAGCGGAAGACTGGCTGACCCACGAGACAAAGCATGACCCGGATGAAATTTCGAGGGCGCAGATCGCTATCGCCAAGGCCATTACCAGAATGAACGTGGCCGAAGGCGGAGCGCGGAGAAAACGGTAAAATAAGAAACTAAAGCGATAAAACTGATTGGAAGTAGACTGTATTGCAGTCTGGCATCCGGTCAGTTTTTTTGTTTTCCAAATTTAGGAAATAAATGGGATTGACAGCAGGATACGTGCAATGGTAAAATATTACATGTAAATAAATGTAATCAAATACCACTTGTATTTAAATCAAGTAATGAATATAATAAAAGGAGAAATAAATGCCAACGTTATCAATGTTCTATGGAATCATTATTAGAATGCAGAGCGAGAGCGGAGCGCAGCATAATCTGCCGCACATTCATGCGCTTTATGGAGATCATGAAGTTGTCGTGGGCTTAGATGGAGAGGTTATCGAAGGTGATTTCCCCAAAAAACAGATGCGTTTTCTGCAGGCATGGATATCCCTGCATGAGGATGAATTGCTGGCCAATTGGAATCTGCTGCTCGCTGGTGATGGATATTTTAAAATTGATCCCTTAAGTTAGGAGGTGTGCGCAATGTTGAGGCCAGTGGCTCAAAAAGTCGTTCCTGTATCAGATTATCAAATTATGATTGAATTTGATAATGGGGAAAGAAAACTCTTTGACGTTAAACCGTATATAAAGGGCGAATGGTATGAAGAGCTTGGGGATGAAAGTTATTTTAAATCTGTAGCTGCCGATGGATTTACCGTTTGCTGGCCGCATGGACAGGACTTGTGCCCGGATGAAATTTATTTTGATAGTGTGGCATTATAAAAGAAATCGTAATAACCCCTCGAAAGCAGAGCCGGTCAATGATCGGAACTGACCTTCGAGGGTTTTTTTGTTTACGTATAGCTGGGGCAGAAAAGAGTTTCCTCATACTTTTGCGTATATCGTCTTAGTGCTGATTCCCGGCAAGGCGCCCAGTTTGCCTGACAGCGCGCTGATAGTATCAGCCGGTGCTTCCATGGCGATGCTGATAATCGAAATTTCTTTAGTCGGATGAGGCACACCCATCCGGCCGATGATGAATTTTTTGTAATCATGTAAAATGGAATTGAGCTTATCGACAGAATCGGGATTCTCGACTACAATTCCAATCAGTGCAGTTCTTGTTTCCATATTTGTACCTCCATAGCGATAGGATATCACTTATTTGAGACTTGGGCAAGTGCAAGTCTTTTGCCTTTCAGCTGTATAGTAAACATTTTGCTTTTACAGCATAATGTGATAAAGCGAATCCGGCGCTTTTTGTGCTATGCTATGCAAAAAGCGGATCTTTTTTCAACGTTTCTCAGCTTCGCTAAAGGATTTCAGATAGAAATTCCTGAAAAACAAAACGGCACCTTCCTCAAACCCACTTGTTTCGTCTGCTTCAGGGATAGTTTCGGGCAAAAAGCACCAAGCCAAGGCGGCGGAACGGCGGCAGAAAAACGGCAGAGAGGTGGAGAGCGGCGGGGAGCGCCCGCGTCATCCTGCGGTAACTTTTCGCAAAATTAAGGAAAAGTTACGCAAAGTTGTGGGTTTGCGGGCCCTCAAAGCGGCAGAAAATGAAAATTTGTGCTATCGGCTCTTTCCGAGGCTGCGGGAGCATTGAAAAGTGCGTAACTTTTTGCAAAAAAGAGGAAAAGTTACCGCCGCTGCGGCCGGGGGTGCTTTGCTGCTAAGAGCATAAAAGGCCTCCATGAAAAAACCCCCGAAGCAAAAGCTTCGGGGGAAAGAAGTGGTCGTTTATTCTTCGTAATTCGGTCTTTCGTGGTAATGGGTGTGCAGGAGATCGTGGGACTTTTTGCCTCCGGCCATTCCCAGGAATTCCTTATACAGCTTTTTAACTGCAGGATTGTTGTGGGATTTGCGGATGTAAGTCGCGCGGTCTTCCTTGTACAAGCCCTTGGCTCTTTCTTCACGAACATCGATCCAGTTGCGGACATCGGACAGCTGCAGTGGCTGGCCGCCGCCGTTGATACAGCCGCCGGGGCAGGCCATGATCTCTACGAAGTGGAATTCTTCGCCGGAACGGATGGCGTCCATCAGCTTTCTGGCATTTCCCAGGCCGTGAGCTACTGCCGCGCGGACCTTGAGATCTGCGATTTCGATTGTCGCAATTTTGATGCCTTCCAGACCGCGGACTTCTTCATATTCAAAGTTATCTGCGGAGGAATCGTTGAGGATATCGGCAACCGTACGCAGGGCTGCTTCCATAACACCGCCGGTGGTACCGAAAATAACTCCCGCGCCGGAAGCGTTGCCGAACGGATCGTCAAAGTCGCTGTCTCCCAGATCAGGGAAGTCGATACCTACGTCGTAGATCATCTTGCCCAGTTCTCTGGTAGTCAGAACCACATCCACGTCAGCGCGTCCGTCCACGTTCATCTCAGGTCTTGCGGCCTCAAATTTCTTGGCCGTACAAGGCATAACGGATACAACAAAAATTTTATCCGGATCAATGCCTTCCTTCTGTGCGTAGTATGTCTTGAGCACAGCGCCAAACATCTGGTGCGGCGACTTGCAGCTGGACAGGTGATCCAGCATATCCGGGAAGTTGTGTTCGCAGAACTTGATCCAGCCCGGTGAGCAGGAGGTAATCAACGGAAGGGTGCCGCCGCCTCTGATGCGGTCGATCAGCTCAGCGCCTTCTTCCATAATGGTCAGGTCCGCGCCGGTATCCGTATCGAATACCTTGTCAAATCCCAGCATCCGCAGGGCCGTAACCATCTTGCCTGTTACAGGCGTACCGATGGGCATTTCAAAGTCTTCGCCCAGAGCGACTCTGACTGCCGGAGCAGTCTGCACAACAACGTGCTTGTCAGGATCATAGATCGCTTCCCAAACCTTGTCGATATCGCTCTTTTCGTGGAGCGCGCCGACAGGACAATAGTTGATGCACTGTCCGCAGTTTACGCATGGCGTATCCGCGAGGGACAGGTTGAAAGGAGCTGCGATTTTCGTTTCAAAGCCTCTGTTGACACAGTCGATGACGCCCACAGTCTGAATGTTTTTGCAGGCGCTGACGCATCTTCTGCAGAGGATACACTTGTTGGGGTCACGGACGATGGAAACGCCAATGTCCAGAGGCTGCTTTTTCTGCTCGCCTTCAAAACGAACGTTATCCACCGACAGCTTGTTGGCCAGAGACTGGAGCTCACAGTCCATCCAGCTTCTCGTACATGTCTGACACATGGAGTTGTGGTTGGAGAGAATCAGTTCCAGGTTGACCTTTCTGGCTTCCATAACTTTCGGCGTATGGGTGAATACCTCCATACCCTCGCTTACCGGATGTACGCAGGCAGCCTGCAGAGCTCTTGCTCCCTTGACCTCCACGACGCACATACGACAGCATCCCACTTCGTTTACATCTTTTAAGAAACAAAGAGTCGGGATGGTAATGTTTACTTCCTTCGCGGCCTCGAGAATGGTGTAATTCTCAGGCACGTAAAGCTTAATCCCATCTATGGTTATATGTACTTTATTCATATTGTTTTACGCTCCCTTCTTACGCATTCTTGAGGATGGCCTTGAACGGACATTTTTCCATACACAGTCCGCACTTAACGCATTTATCCTGATCAATTGAGAACGGCGTATTCTTATCACCGGAGATACACTGGGTCGGACAGCCCTTCTTACAGATGCTGCACCGTTTACAGGTATCGGTATCGATGATGTATTTAACCATCGACTTACAAACACCGGCCGGACATTTTTTGTCCACAACGTGGGCGATGTATTCATCGCGGAAATATTTCATGGTGGAAAGTACCGGGTTGGGAGCCGTCTGGCCCAGTCCGCAAAGAGCGGAAGCTTTGATGTTCTTTGCCAGAACTTCCAGCTTATCCAGGTCTTCCATAGTTCCTTTACCTTCGGTAATTCTGGTTACGATTTCCAGCATCCGCTTGGTACCGATCCGGCAAGGCGGGCATTTGCCGCAGGATTCGTCTACTGTGAATTCCAGGAAGAATCTCGCCAGGTCAACCATGCAGGTATCTTCGTCCATGACGATCAAACCGCCGGAGCCCATCATGGAGCCCAGTGCGATGAGGGATTCGTAATCGATCGGCGTATCCAGCTCACTGGCAGGAATACAGCCGCCGGAAGGTCCGCCTGTCTGAGCGGCCTTGAATTGTTTTCCGTTGGGAATTCCGCCGCCGATGTCATAAACGATCTCGCGCAGGGTCGTCCCCATTGGAATTTCAACAAGTCCCGTGTTATTGATCTTTCCGCCGACCGCGAATACCTTGGTACCCTTGGATTTTTCCGTACCGATATTCGCAAACCAGTCCGCGCCCTTTAAGATGATGACAGGAACGTTGGCGTAGGTTTCCACATTGTTGAGGATGGTCGGCTGGCCGAACAGACCCTTTACTGCCGGGAACGGCGGTCTCGGTCTCGGTTCGCCGCGCTTTCCTTCTACGGAAGTCATGAGAGCGGTCTCTTCTCCGCATACGAAAGCTCCGGCTCCCAGACGGATTTCCAGGTCAAAGTCAAAGCCCTTTCCGAAAATATCCTTGCCGATTAAGCCGTAGGCTTTTGCCTGCTCAATGGCGATGGAAAGACGCTCAACAGCGATAGGATATTCCGCTCTTACGTAAACGTAGCCCTGATTGGCGCCGATGGCATAGCCGGCAATGGCCATGGCCTCGATGAGAGAATGAGGGTCGCCTTCCAGAACCGAACGGTCCATGAACGCGCCCGGGTCACCTTCGTCGGCGTTGCAGCATACGTATTTCTGAGCAACCTGCTGAGCCGCGGCAAAGCTCCATTTTGTTCCGGTCGGGAATCCGGCGCCGCCGCGTCCTCTCAGCTGAGAAGCTTTGATGGTGTCAATAACGTCCTCCGGCTCCATTTCGGTAATAACCTTTTCCAGAGCCAGATAGCCGTCTCTTGCTATGTATTCGTCAATTTCTTCCGGATTGATGGCACCGCAGTTTCTCAGGGCGACACGCATCTGACGGGAGAAAAACTCAACGTTGTCCAGGGCGTTGGTAATTTCTTCGGCAGTTTTGTCTCCTGCAAGGAGTCTCTTGACGATTTCGCCTTTTTGAACGTGGGATTCAAAAATCTCGGAAACATCCTCCGGCTGTACGGTTGTGTACATAATATGATCCGGATAGATCATTACGATCGGGCCTTCGGCGCAGAGACCAAAGCAGCCGGTCTTTACAACCTTTACATCATCCTGCATCTTATTGATGCGAATCAGTTCTTCCAGATTTTCAATGATCTTCATGGAACTGGAAGACGTACATCCCGTACCTCCGCAGACCATGATGTGCATCCGGCCGCCTTCCTTGGTAGGTTCAGCGTCTTTATCCACACGGATCATCATGTCCGCACGCTTTGATTCTCTTATTTTGCTAATATCAGCAATACTTTTTATCATTTCGGCACCCCCTTACAGTTCTTCATACTTATCAAGAATGTCGTCCACGTCATCCGGAACCAGCTTACCGTAAACTTCATCATTGATTGTAACGACCGGTGCAAGACCGCAGGCGCCGATGCATCTGCAGGCGTCCAGGGAAAACTTCTGATCATCCGTACACTCGCCCACATCAACGGATAATCTGGTCCTGAACTTATCTAAAATCTCATTTGCTCCCTTAACGTAGCAGGCAGTACCCATACATACGTTGATTCTGTATTTCCCCTTCGGATTGATCGAGAACTGGGTATAAAAGCTTACAACCCCATACACTTCAGCCAGAGGAATGTCCAGCTGATTTGCGATTTCACGCTGTACTTCCAGAGGAAGATACCCGTAAACCTCCTGAGCTTCGTGCAGTACCGGAATCAGCGCTCCACGCGTGTCCTTATACTTGGCAATAATTTTCTGAAGCTCTTTTGCCTTTTCCTGTGATTCAGCACATCCGGTGCATTTGTCAGTCATCGGAAACTCCTTTCATTCATCAATAAAACAGGTGAGTTTTGTGTAAATTAATAAATATATTCAGAATATATTTATAACTCCTCGTTAAAACCATAACATGCCGTTTAGCGGCAAGTCAATGCTAATCGTTGTACGAAATTAAAAACAGCAAGATTGTGATTTTGAGGTTCAAAAAACAGGGGTTTGAAACTGCTTTCATTTATGAAAAATTAACAAATTTGCTAAAATTCAGAATTTGCCTGAAAATAGACATAGAAAAAAGACCTGTTTTTTAACAAACAGGTCTTTTTTTGAACACGATTTTGCGATTTTGCAACTAGTCTTCGTAATTCTTTCTTGGAGTGTAGTGGGTGTGCAGCAGTTTGTGGGACTGTTTGCCGCCGGCCATGCCCAGATACTCTTTATATAATTTCTTAACAGCCGGATTGTTATGTGATTTGCGGATAAACATTTTCCGGTCTTCCTGATAGAGGGATTTGGCTCTCTCCGCTTTGATGTCGATCCAGTTGCGGACATCAGACAGCTGCAGCGGCTGGCCGCCTCCGTTGATACAGCCGCCGGGGCAGGCCATGATCTCTACAAAGTGGAAGGTTTCTCCGCTGCGGATGGCGTCCATCAGCTTTCTGGCATTGCCCAGCCCATGGGCTACGGCCGCGCGCAGCTCCAGATCGGCAACCTGCAGCTTGGCGATTTTGATACCTTCCAGGCCGCGGACTTCTTCGTATTCGATGTTGTCGGCGGAAGTTCCGTTGAGCAGATCGGCAACTGTACGCAGCGCTGCTTCCATAACGCCGCCGGTAGTTCCGAAGATGACACCGGCACCGGTAGCCTCGCCGAATGGATCGTCGAAATCGCTGTCTCCCAGATCCGGGAAGTCGATTCCCACGTCATAGATCATTTTACCCAGTTCGCGGGTGGTGAGTACCACATCCACATCAGCGTGTCCGTCCACCTGCATTTCCGGTCTTGCGGCCTCGAATTTCTTGGCGGTACAAGGCATAACGGAAACTACGAAAATATCGTCAGGATCGATGCCTTCTTTTTCCGCGTAATAGGATTTGAGGACTGCGCCGAACATCTGGTGCGGCGACTTGCAGCTGGATACGTTGTCCAGAAGATCCGGGAAGTTATGCTCGCAGAACTTGATCCATCCTGGGGAGCAGGAGGTGATCAGCGGCAGCTTGCCACCGCCCCGGATGCGGTCGATCAGCTCGGCGCCTTCTTCCATAATGGTCAGGTCGGCCGCCGTATCGGTATCGAACACCTTGTCAAAGCCCAGCATACGCAACGCTGTAACCATCTTGCCGGTTACGGCTTCGCCGATGTTCATATTGAATTCTTCTCCCAGGGCAACCCGGACCGCTGGAGCCGTCTGTACGACTACGTGCTTTTTCGGATCGTTGAGGGCTTCCCATACACGGTCCGCGTCTCCCTTTTCGTGGAGAGCGGCAACCGGGCAGACATTGATACATTGCCCGCAGTTGGTGCAAGGCGTATCCTCCAGCTTCATGCCGAACGGGGAACCAATGACCGTATTGAATCCGCGGTTCATGGTGTCAATAACGCCCACAGTCTGAATGTTTTTGCAGGCCCCGATGCATCTTCTGCAGAGAATGCATTTGTTAGGGTCGCGGACGATGGAAACGCCGATGTCCAGAGGCAGACGCTTTCTGTCTCCCTCAAAGCGCACGTTTTCCACAGAAAGCTTGTTGGCAAGGGTCTGCAGCTCGCAGTCCATCCAGCTTCTGGTACAGGTCTGGCACATGGCGTCGTGGTTGGAAAGGATCAGTTCCAGGTTGACTTTTCTGGCTTCCATAACCTTCGGCGTATGGGTGAATACTTCCATGCCTTCCTTTACCGGGTGTACGCAGGCGGCCTGCAGGGCCTTTGATCCCTTGACCTCCACAACGCACATCCGGCAGCAGCCGATCTCGTTGATATCCTTCAGGAAACACAGGGTAGGGATGGTGATGTTCACTTCTTTTGCCGCCTGCAGGATGGTGTAGTTTTCCGGTACGTATAACTTGATTCCGTCTATTGTAATATGAACTTTGTTCATGGTTTCGTGCTCCTCCTTTACGCGTTCTTAAGTATTGCCTTGAACGGACATTTTTCCATACAGAGGCCGCACTTGACGCATTTATCCTGATCAATAGCAAACGGTGTGTTCTTGTCTCCCGAGATACACTGGGTCGGACATCCTTTTTTACAGATGCCGCAGCGCTTACATACATCGGTGTCAATTTTGTATTTGATCATGGATACGCAGACTCCGGCAGGACATTTTTTATCTACAACGTGAGCGATATATTCATCTCTGAAATATTTCAATGTGGAAAGAACCGGATTCGGAGCGCTCTGGCCCAGTCCGCACAGCGCGGAGGCCTTGATGTTTCTTGCCAGAACTTCCAGCTTGTCCAGATCTTCCAGGGTCCCTTTTCCTTCCGTGATCCGTACGAGGATCTCGTGCATACGTTTTGTTCCGATCCGGCATGGCGGACATTTGCCGCAGGACTCGTCCACGGTGAAGTCGAGGAAGAATCTTGCCAGGTCTACCATACAGGTGTGCTCGTCCATTACGATCAGCCCGCCGGAGCCCATCATGGAGCCCAGCTTGGTCAGAGAGTCGTAATCGATGGGCGTATCCAGATGCTCTGCCGGAAGACAGCCGCCGGAAGGTCCGCCTGTCTGCGCGGCTTTAAAGGTTCCGCCGTCGGGAATTCCGCCGCCGATATCATAAACGATCTGACGCAGTGTCGTTCCCATAGGAACCTCAACCAGGCCGATGTTGTTGATCTTGCCGCCGAGAGCGAATACCTTGGTTCCCTTGGATTTTTCCGTACCAATGGAATTGAACCAGTCCGCGCCCTTGCGGATGATCTGCGGAATGTTGGCGTAGGTCTCTACGTTATTGAGTACGGTCGGTTTTTTCCAGAGACCTTTTTCTGCGGATCTTGGAGGCTTTGGACGAGGTTCGCCCCGCTTGCCTTCGATTGAGGTCATCAGCGCGCTTCCTTCGCCGCATACGAAAGCTCCGGCGCCCAGTCTGACTTCCAGATTGAAATTAAATCCTTTTCCCAGGATGTTGTTTCCCAGAAGTCCGTACTCTTCCGCCTGACGGATGGCAACGCCCAGCCGCTTTACAGCTACCGGATATTCGGCGCGCACATAGATGTAGCCCTGGCGAGCGCCTACCGCATAGCCGTTGATAATCATGGCCTCAATTACTGAGTGGGGATCTCCCTCCAGAATGGAACGGTCCATGAACGCGCCGGGGTCTCCTTCGTCAGCGTTGCAGATAACATATTTTTCGTGATCCTGCACAACTGCCGAAGACTCCCATTTGCGTCCTGTCGGGAAGCCGCCGCCTCCTCTGCCGCGCAGTCCCGACTTTTTGATCTCGTCGATGACTTCGTCGGGTTCGTATTCGTTCAGAACCTTGGCCAGGGCCTGGTAGCCGTCCAGGGCGATATATTCGTCGATGTTTTCGGGATCGATGATGCCGCAGTTGTTAAGCGCGATTCTTTTTTGCATAGCAAAAAACGGAATCTGCGGAAGGCGATCCTCGATCTCTTCGTATTCTTTTTCTCCGGCCAGAAGTCTGGTTACGATCTTTCCGCCCATAATATGGTTTTCAAAAATTTCCGCAACATCTTCCGGCGCCACCTTTGTGTACATGACATGCTCCGGGCAGATCATCATGATCGGGCCTTCGGCGCAGAGGCCGAAACATCCGGTCTTGATTACTTTTACATCAGCGCCCAGATTGTTCTTTTTGATTTCATCCTCAATGGCTGCGGCCACCTTCAATGAACCGGAAGATGCGCATCCGGCAACGCCGCAGACCAGGATATGTATTTTTCCGCCTTCGGGAGACGGGTTTTCCGTGCGGTCCAGGCGGACGGTAATATTGCCCAGAGCACGGTCCTTTAAAGCATTCAGTTCCTCAATATTTTTAATCATGATCGTTTCTCCTTCTGCAATCCGTTATTTATCTTCGTACTTGTCAAGAATGTCGTCTACGTCATCGGCAGTCAGCTTGCCGTAAACCTCGTCGTTGATCGTTACGACAGGCGCAAGTCCGCACGCTCCGATACAGCGGCAGGCATCCAGAGAAAACTTTTGATCGTCGGTACAGTCTCCGACGTCGATGGAAAGTCTTGTTTTGAATTTGTCCAGAATTTCATTGGAACCTTTTACATAGCAGGCCGTTCCCATGCAGACATTGATTTGATATTTGCCCTTTGGGTTAATGGAAAACTGCGTATAGAAACTTACGACCCCATAGACCTCTGCCAGAGGAATGTCGAGTCCCAGCGAAATCTCCCGCTGAACCTCCAGGGGCAGGTAGCCGTAAACCTCCTGAGCCTCGTGGAGGACAGGGATCAGCGCTCCGCGGGTGTCCTTGTACTTGGCAATGATCTTTTTGAGTTCTTTTGCCTTCTCGCTTGCCTCGGCACAGCCGGCGCAATTTGTGGTCATGATAAAGTACTCCTTTCAACAATAAATAAAACATAAATCCGAGTGAGACGCATAGTTAGTCCCGTCTAAAATATGCGTAAAATGTATTGACAATAAGAAATTTTATCATATTTGATACTATTGTGTCAATAAAAGGAGATACTGTATACAAAATAATATGAACAGTCTAGCTGCGCGGGGCATTTGTTAAATTTGTCAGTCAACGGTCTTGCGGCCTCAGGAATTATTGTTTTTAAGGAGCTGAGGTGGGATGGAGGCTTGAGGTGGGGTTGCCTGGGACGGCCCAGGATGGGATGAAGGTTTGAGGTGGGGTGAAGGTTTGAGGTGGGGGTGGCTGGGATGGGGAGTGAGATAGGGTTTGCACTAGTCAACAAAAAGTAGACAGTTATCTTAATAAGTAGTCATTGATGGATCCGCGAAGTATTGCCGATACTGTTTTGGAGTCAGGTAGCTCAGAGAGTAGGCAGGACGCTGTTCATTGTAGAACACGATGTAATCCGCCACTTCTTCTTGGATGTGCTCGTTACTGGTAATATGAAGGTCCGTAAAGAGCTCGGCCTTGATCCACCCATTCATGGCTTCCATTGCCGCGTTGTCCGTTGGCGTACCGGCGCGTGACATGGAATGCAGGATGTTATGTAGAGGGAGCAATTCGTTGAAGGCTTTTGACGCGTATACGCAACCCTGGTCCGTATGGAGCACCATGTCGAGCTTTGGGTATTGGCTTTTGATGTCGATCAAATCATGGAGGCCACTGATATAGGTCATCCGGTCTCCTCGCTTTCGCGATAGACGATGGGCCAGAATCTCATGGTTCCACAGGTCCATGAAAACGGTCAGTTCATAGTAGACCCCTTTGAAGGAAATGGCCGTCATGTCACTTACGACGCATTGAAGGGGTCCGTTGACTTGGAGTCCTTGCATCAGAAGGTTCGGATAAACTTTAAAAGGGTCTCCCGGTTTTTTATATCGATAGTGCTTTGACTTGCTGACAATTCCCGCCGTTTTACAGCATTTATGCGCGTAAGGGTCCGACAAGACCAGGCCCGTGTCAAGGCGTATTTTCGCGTTAAGCCATCGATACCCATGGGAAGGATATTTTTCGTGATATTCTTTGAACAGCATCAAATTGTTCGCAAAGGTTTTCAAACGCTCCGAAGGATGCTCAAGACGGCGTTTCCATTTATAAAAACCGCTTCGGTTGACGCCTAGAAGGTCGCAAAGCACCTTTATGGGAAACTTCGCGGAAAGTTCAAAAACTATTTCAAATTCTTGCTGTTTAAAGAAATGAACTCCTTGTTTTGCCCACCCCCTTTCACTTCGTACCCTTTTTTTGCGCGCAATTCATTCGCCTTTGATCGAATTAACGCTTGGATTAATTCTTCTTTTGACATCGATTGATACGATTCCATATCTCCATCGGATCCGGATTCAATGGCAACCGCTGAAATGGATTTATGCCGCTTTACTGGAATGCCATGCGCTCGTTTGTAGTCCGTGACGTACCCCTCCGCGCAGGACTTGCTGATTTCATATTGGACCATCGCGTCCGCTTTGCTGATTTCACGGGTGTAAATCCGCCGGCCTATGTCCAATCGTTGTTCTTTTGTGTATTTCATTTGATACCTCCTATGGATACTTTTTGTAGAAGTGTTCCAGGTTTCACTTTAGTGTAACCCTTATTCATTACGGTGTCTACAAAAAGTGGGTGGGTGTCTACTTTTAGTTTACCACTACAGTTGCCTGGGACGCGATGGGTGGCTTGGCGCTTTTTGCCTGAAATTTAGCCCGATGCGGACGAAATCTGTGGGTTTGCAGGTTTCTCCCATTTGTTTAGGGGAGATTCTTACCTGAATTTGACGGACGGGGCTGCGAAACGTTGAAAAAAGATCCGCTTTTTGCCAACTTTTCATGGGAAAGATCCGGATTCGCTTTACTGCTATACATCGGGAAAGCGACAAGGCTTTTCCCCCGGCGCAGCATAGGACGGCTGTAACGGAAAAAGAAAGTTAGAGTTGAATGGTCCCACTGGCCAGGATCTTTGCGCTGCCGCCCACCTGAATCAGAGGCGGCTTGTCCGGGGCCTGCCGGCGGACATGGGTCAGAATCCTGGAAGGGCGCTCCATCGCTTCCCCCTGAATAAAGGTGCATTCGCTTTCATCTGCGATCAGGTTATGGGAGAACAGGTAATAGGTGAGAGCGCCGCTTGCGGTGCCGGTGGCGGCTTCCTCATTGATGCCGTAGAGCGGAGCGAAGTCGCGGCAGTGGGCGGTTACGCTGAAGTCAGCTCTGTCCAGGGTAAAAACGTGGACCCCCGTAACCTGATGTTTTTCCGACAGTGCGGCCAGCGCAGGAAAATCCGGCGTTATGGCGGCCAGCGCCTGCCGGTTTTTTACAGGGAGAATGATATCGGGAAGCCCCGTGGAAATAATCATGGGAAACAGCCGGACATACGTGCTGCAGCTCTGAGGGACGATCAGATCCTCATAAGGCAGACCCATAACGGAATAGAGCTCGCTCAGCTCCTGGGGCTCCCTGAGGGTGCGCAGATATTGGGGCTCCGCCATCTGCATCATGACAAAGCCGCGCTGCAGCTTTATGGTCAGCTGGCCGGCCAGAGTCTCGGCGGTCAGATCGCAGTCGGAATCCACGACGCCGGATTCCGAGAGGGCGGCAAATGAGCCAATGGTGGCGTGGCCGCACAGATCCACCTCGTCAGTAGGAGTAAAGTAGCGGACGTGAAAGCGATCCGCATCCAGCTGTTTGATAAAAGCGGTTTCCGAATACCGCAATTCTGCGGCAGTTTTTCGCATGATGTCCTTCTGGGGAAAATCTTCTCCTTTATCCAGGAGGACCACACCGGCGGGATTGCCGCCGAACAGCTCTTCGGTAAAGGCATCTACGATATAAAATCTCATAGGAACAAACCTCCCACATGAAAAACAATAAAGGAAACGATCCAGGCCACCACACACTGGAACAGCATGACTCCAAAAGCATAACGCCAGCCGCCCATTTCTCTGCGGATGGTAGCCAGGGTCGCTACGCAGGGCATGTACAGCAGGCAGAAAACCAGAAAGGCAAAGGCGGACAGAGGCGTGAATACCTGAGTCAGCATAGCAGAGAGCGAAGCGCCGTCCGCGGCTCCGGTGAGGACCGCCAGAGTGCTGACTACCGCTTCCTTGGCGGACATGCCGGTAATCAAAGCCGTGGCCGCGCGCCAGTCGCCGAAACCCAGCGGAGCGAAGATCGGAGCCGCGATTTTTCCGATGTCCGCGAGGATGCTGGTATCGCTGCTGCTCACCATATTAAACCCGGTGTCAAAGCTTTGGAGAAACCAGATGACAATGGTAGCCACAAAGATGACGGTGAAGGCTTTTTTTATGAAGCCCTTTACGTTTTCCCACATGCGCAGAGCCACGCTTTTCATGGCCGGAATCCGGTAAGGCGGGAGCACCAGCACAAAGGGAACCGGGTCGCCTCTGAAAAGCGTGCCCTTAAAGGCCAGGGCGCAGACGATGGCGACGATGATCCCGGTCACGTACAGCCCGATCATGACCAGCGCCTTGTGATCCGTGAAAAAGGCGGCGGTGAACATGGCGTAAATGGGCAGCTTGGCACTGCAGGACATGAAGGGAATCAGAGCCATAGTAAGGCTGCGGTCCCTTTTGCTGGGCAGGGATCTGGTCGCCATGATCGCCGGAACCGAGCAGCCGAAGCCGATGAGCATCGGCACGATGGAGCGGCCCGACAGCCCCAGCTTGCGCAGCAGTTTGTCCATGACAAAGGCGACCCTGGGCATATAGCCGCTGTCCTCCAGAATCGAAAGGAAGAAGAACAGCACGGCGATGATCGGCAGGAAGGAAAGAACGCTTCCCACGCCCGCGCAGATTCCGTCGATCACCAGCGAATGAAAGGCCGGATTGACCCCCGCTCCCAGCAGCGCGTAGCTGATGGCCTCTACGCACTTGTCGATGCCTGCCGACAGGAGGTCGCTGAGCCAGGTCCCCAGGGAACCGAAGGTGAAATAAAACACCAGCAGCATGATGCACAGGAAAATCGGAATGGCAAAGATCCGGTGGGTGAGAATCCGGTCCATGCGCACAGAACGCGCGTGCTCCTTAGTGCTCTGTACCGGACGGCTCAAAACCTTCTTGCACAGCTTTTCGATGAAAGCGTAGCGCATGTCAGCCATTGCCGATTCCCGGTCAGTTCCCAGATGATTCTGCATATCCTCGATCAGGTGGTCAATGATATCCAGTTCCGGATCGCCCAGGCGAAGGGCTTCCAGAGTCGGTTCATCGCCTTCCACAATCTTGGTGCAGCAAAACCGCAGAGGAAGCTCTGCTTTTTTCGCATCCTCCGCGATCAGATGGCTGACCGTATGGATGGCCGTATGTACATGTCCGGAGCAAAAGTCGATCTTCTGCGGTACGTGATGCTCCCTGGCCGCCTGCAGCGCGTAATGGATCAGATCGTGGGTGCCTCGGTTCTTGCTGGCCGCGATGGGGATGACCGGTATGGTCAGCTCCTGGGAAAGCTTTTGCAGGTCAATATCAATTTGATTGTTTTCCATCTCGTCCATCATATTGAGCGCCAGAACCATGGGCAGCTCCAGCTCCATCAGCTGAAGGGTCAGATAAAGGTTGCGTTCAAAACCGGTGGCGTCGATGACGTTGACGATGACGTCCGGCTTCCCCCGCAGAAGGATCTCTCTGGTAGCTACGTCGTCTATGGAATAGGCGGAAAGCGAATAAGTACCGGGAAGCTCAATGACGTTTACATCCTTGTGGTTTTTTACGGGACCTTCCTTGGTCTTGTTGCCCGGCGTGGAAAAGTGGCCGGTATGGACCGACCCTCCGGTCATCTGGTTGAAGAGGGTGGTGAGCCCACAGCCGGGATTTCCGATCAGCGCAATGTCGATTCCCATTAATGCACCTCCGCAACTTCGATTCGTGCGGCTTCTTCCCTGCGCAAGGTCAATTCGTATCCCCGCAGGAAGATTTCGATGGGGTCCCCCAGCGGAGCGACCTTCCGCACCAGCACGATGGTTTTCGGGGTGAGTCCCAAATCCAGCAGTCGTCTCCGCAATGCGCCTTCGCCGCCCACGGAAACAATGTAGCCCTTTTTTCCGGGCTGAAGTTTGTCCAGTGTCATGTATCTATAATTCCTTTTCTCTTATTTGTAATATTTTCAATAGTGAGTTTATGCTAACACTATAATTAATATGTGTGGAAAAGTCAATGCGGGGCGGAAGGTTTTGATGAGAAGGCCAGGCGGGAGCTGCGGGAATGTGCGGCGGCGTGTAAAGCGGCAGTGACCCGGAGCTGCGTTTTGCCCGGAAAAAGCAGCGGAAAAATATATTGTATACCTATATATATGTGTGTTCTTTTTGGGATAAATGGATTATACTGTTCTGACTGGATTAATACGGCGTTGCCGTAAGGAGCAGAACGAGTGAAACAAGCTCGACGTTGCTCGCTTGTTATATTGTTCTGACCGGATCGTATCGGCGTTGTCGTAAGGTGCGGAACGAGTGAAACAAGCTGCTCGATATGGCTTGCTTGTTGGAGTTTGCTTGAGGTATCTTGCGGGAGCGCGGGTTTGGGTTCGGCGATGAAGTATTAATTATTGGAAAAACGTGTACAAAATAAGAAAAAAGTACATTTTGTACACGTAAAATCGGCTATTTTCTTTAGGAAGTCTTGTTTTTAACCAAAATTTGCGCTTTAAACGGGAAAATACACATAAATTTGTAATTGTTACAAATTTATCCATGAAAAACGTGTACAAAAATAAAAAATGCTATACTTTGTACACGTTTTGAAAAAGCAAGGTGCGGAATTGTGAAACTTGTTTGATGAGGCGCGGGCCGGAAGGAACCTGAACAGCCCTGCGGGCTGCTTGACGGACTGTCTGGTGGACTGCGGTAACTTTCTGCAAAAAGCAGTGCAAAGTTACGCAAAGTTGTGGGTTTGCGGGTGCTCGAAACCGTGAAACGTGAAAATTTGTGCTGCAAGCGGGTTCGAAGGCTGCGGGATCGTTGAAAAGTGCGTAACTTTCCGCAAAAAACATCAATAGTTACCGGGACGGCTTTTTCGCGACTCGCGACACGTCGGGACGCGATCTGCATATGTTTAGTAATGAGGCAATATAAAAGCAATCAGGAGGAAAACAAAATGAAAGAGTATAAAATATCTCACCTAGTAAAGTCAGAGGACCTGAATCATCACGGCACCCTGTTCGCCGGGAGAACAGCCGAGTGGCTGGTGGAAGCGGCCTTTATCGCTGCCGCCGCGACCCACGGCAGGCCGCAGGATGTTCTGTGCGTCAATGTTCACGGATTTACCTTTAAAAAGCCGGTACAGAAGGGCGATATTCTGACGATTCACAGCCGCATCGTTAAGACAGGAAACACCAGCCTGATGGTCCACGTAAAAGCTCTTTGCGAGATTGATACGGGGCAGAACGTGGAAGGCTTTGTTACCTTTGTCTGCGTGGAGCCGGACACGAAGAAAAAAAGGTTACATGGTATCGTTTTAGATGAGCCGGAAAATGAGGAAGAAGCGACTTTGCGGGAACGGGCGCTGAAAGTTATGTAATTTAAAAAAAGAAACGGAATTTATTCAAAAAAAGGGTTGCATGGTAACGATAAAGTCCATGTAACCTTTTTTCGTAAAAAACGATGAATTGTGTAATAAAATGGACGTTTTATGTAATAATTGTTCAATAAATAGTGAAACTGGTTACACGACTATATGGATAGCGTGTAACAATTGGGGAGCGATGGGTTTATGACAGCAGACCTGCCAAAAAAAGTGTCGAATGGTGTTGTAAATTTGGTGACACGAGGTTATAATGACTTGTAACCAAACGGAATACATTATTAATGCATAGAGAGGGGAGAATTCCAAAATGTTTGAATTAGTAAATAAGAAAAGAAGTGAATTAGCCAAAGGTAAGAAAAAAGGATTTACCTTGGTAGAGGTTATCGTAGTACTGGTAATCCTGGCGATCCTGGCGGCGATTTTGATTCCGTCGATGATTGGATGGATTAGAAAAGCAAATGAGAAGACAGTGCTGGTAGAGGCTAGAAATGCCTTGCTTGCACTTCAGACGGTCGCATCCATGACCTATGATCCAACTGCTGGTACTACTGGCTTTGATAGAAGCGCTGATTCAACGAAAGCGTGGGATTCCATGAAAGAGTTAACAGAAGATACTAATATACAAACCAAATGCCAAAACTTAGTAGTAACGAATGGTAACATTACGAGCTTTACTTACCAAACGAACGAATATTATGTAGACTATACTGGTGCTAATAAATTTGCTGATCCTGTTAAAGGACAGAAAACACAACCATAAAACGAGGCTGTTTAGCTCAGGAGATGTATTAACAAGCCAAAGGCTGCCGCAACCAGCGATGAAAATCGCGAGGCGGCAGCCTTTTCTTCGTTTAATCTGAAACGATACTTTTGGAAGATGTGGCTTGAAGCGAAACGTTTGCTCATCAAATCTGCGACCAAGGTGTTTCTTTTCGGCCAATGGTCGCGGGAAATCACAGTGGACCGGCAATTTGGTCGCAAATCTGCACTCTGTTGTCGACTGAAGGAACCAGTCTGCCTGCTCCCGGGAACAGCCTGCATGCTACCAACCCGGCCAGAGCTGACGAAAAGCTCATAGCAGGCAACGGCAACTCTTTCTTCAAATCAACCGCAGTTCCACAAAGCTGCGGATTTGAAGGAACCAAGACAACAGCGCTGCCTTCGCTGAGCGCCGGGAAGAAACCTGTTTTGAAGATACTTACGGATCGTGGGGCCCATCATGATAATAGAAAAAAGAGTCACTAAAAAACAAAATACTAGAAGAGGCTTCACGTTGGTGGAGGTCATCGTAGTGCTGGTGGTTCTGGCGATCCTAGCGGCGGTTTTAGTACCGACGATGATCGGATGGATCAGGAAAGCCAACGAAAAGGCGGCGATCGTTGAAGCCGAAAATATTTTGCGGGCCGCCCAGACGTTTGCTGTCGAGATGGCGGCAAACCCAGATGCGGAATGGAAAGAAAATGATGGAACGATTGTATTGAAAAACTTTGGCCCGCCATACAGTGGAAGTGTAAAAGAAATTATGGAACTGGCCGAGCTGTCTGACCCTGATGCTGCCAGTGGCGAATTAGAAGACGATATAATCTTCAAAAACTACAAAGTAGACACCTTCACCTACAAAATCCCCGCCGCCACCATAACTTACCATGCCCAACCCGGCGGTTCGGGTGAAAATAGTTACACTGCGGGGTTTACCATAGAGCCAAATTAAGATAAAATAGAACTAATGCGGATTTTGTCGAATCTGCCTTGTGGGAAAGGCGGCGAAGACGGGCCGCCCGGGCGGGCAGAAGGCCTTAATTCCGCCCACTTCTAAAAATCAAACAAAGGGAGAACTTATGGGACAGCTATACATAGCATACGGAGTCATATACGGATTCATTCTGATCGCAGGCATCTGCATCGGAAGTTTCCTCAACGTCCTCATCTACCGCATACCGGAGAAAATAAGTTTCGCCAAGGGAAGATCCTTTTGCCCGGCCTGCGGACACGAGCTGCGGGCGATTGATTTGGTCCCTGTAATTAGCTTCCTTTTCCTGAAAGGGAAGTGCCGCTACTGCGGCGATAAAATATCCTTTCGTTACCCACTGATCGAGCTGCTGGGAGGGGCCTTCGCGCTGTGGAGCGCTTTGAGCTTCGGGCTTACCTGGCAGGCAGTAGTGGGTTTTGCCGTTTCCTGCATTCTCCTTGTGATCGCCTTCATCGATATCGACACCATGGAGATCCCCGACGGGCTGGTGCTGGCTTTACTGGTACTGGCGGTGGTCAGCCTGATCTGCTTCAGAGACATCACCTGGATCTCCGGCGTCATCGGATTCTTCGTGATATCACTGCCCATGCTGCTGATGAACCTTATCATCAAAGACAGCTTTGGCGGCGGAGACATCAAGCTCTGCGCGGCCTGCGGCCTCATGCTGGGATGGCAGCAGATGCTGGCGGCGGCACTGATCGCGCTGGTTACGGGAGGCATTTACGGGGCGTACCTGCTGATTACAAAGAAAAAAGACAGAAAGGACCACTTCGCCTTCGGTCCATTTTTGAGTTTTGGAATTATCGTAGCTTTGTTTGCGGGAAACTTCCTGATCCAAAGCTATTTAGCCATATTTAATCTTGCATGAGAGGAGAACGACTGTGCCTGCATATCAATACAGAGCCGCCAGACAAAACGGAAAATCAGTAAAAGGAACCGCGCAGGCGGCCGACCCGGCAGCGCTCAGAGCAGATCTGAGAGAGCAGGGCATCTTTCTGATTTCCTGCGAGGAAACGAAAGACAAGCGGGATACCAAAAAAATGAAAGCAAAGCAGCTGGCGGAATTCTGCCGGGAACTGGGTATGATGATCAGCTCCGGCGTTCCGCTGATTCGTGCGATCAGCATTATGGCGCAGCGCGATGTCAAACCGCAGGTCAAAAAAATCTACACCGACCTTTATCGGGACCTGCAGAAAGGCATGATGCTGTCGGAAGCCATGGCTGCGCAGGGAAACGTTTTCCCCGACCTTTTAATCAATATGTATAAGGCCAGTGAAAGCACCGGCGGCATGGACGTCACCTCAAAGAAGATGGCGGCCCACTTCGAAAAAATGCACAAGATTAATCAAAAGGCCGTATCGGCGGCCGTATACCCAATCATACTGATGGTAGTGACCCTGGTGGTGCTGCTGGTGGTATTTCTGGCCGTGCTGCCTAAATTCTTTGAACTGTACGAGGACATGGACGCTCCTATGCCGGGCATAACCCAGTTTATGCTGGGCCTCAGTAAGGGAATTCAAAGTCACTGGCTGGTGATCCTCATTGTAATTCTGGTGTTGATCCTCGTGATTAAGGGGGTAATCGCACAGCCCAGGGTAAAGGCTGTTTTGGATAGAAAGAAACTGGGTATTCCCATTGTAGGAAAGCTTCTGCGGACCATATACACTTCCCGTTTTGCCAGAACGCTGAGTTCTTCCTATTCCAGCGGTATTTCCATGATTAACGCCCTGGAAAATACCAGAGACACCATCGGCAACTCCTACATAGCGGGCCAGTTCGACCAGCTGATCAGCGATGTCCGGGAAGGTCAGCCCCTGTCCGCTTCCATAGGAAAGATTCAGGGCATCGACAACAAGCTGCCGGCGAGCATCCTCATCGGAGAAGAGACGGGGCGCCTGGACTCCATGCTGGAATCCATCGCCGATACCTTTGACTACGACGCGGAAATCGCCCTGCAGAGAATGACCACACTGATGGAACCGGTGATGATTATTCTCATGGCCATTGTCATCGGCTCAGTAATGATTTCCGTAATGCTGCCCCTGCCGACGCTGTACAACGCCATCGGCTCAGGCGCATAAGCAGTGGGAAACTCCTGAGATCAGCAAACAAAAAACAACCTGGAAATGAGGGAAAACATGGATACAGCGATTTACATAGGAAACGAAAAAATGCAGATGGTCTGCGGAGCGAGGAAGGGCGATTCCCTCAACCTCGACACCTTTGCGCAGGTCAGCCTGCCGGAGGGCGCGGTCCTCAACGGGGTCATCACCAATGAGGAACTTTTTGTCATGTCCTTTCGCCAGCTGATGACGGAACACCCGGACATGCTGGACCGGAAAGTACGGCTGCTCATCGGCGGAGACCAGATTCTCACCAAACTTTCCATAGCTCCCCGGATCCCCGAAAAGCAGATGCTGGAATGGATCAAAGGCGAGTTTTCAGAATCGGAAACAAAAGAAGAGATGCTTTACGATTACCGCGTCATACGCAGGGATGAAGAGGGCGATCTGGCCCTGATCTGCGCGGCGCAGAAGGAAATGATCGGCTCCTATATCGACATCTTTGATGAGCTGGGCGTTGAACTGGAAAGCATCGGAGCGGGGCTGGACAGCCAGATCAAGCTGCTGGAGTTTCTGCCGGAAACCTGCGATGACAGCTTTATCTTCCTGACGCTGGACGGCAGCAGCCTTTACGCCAGCATTTATGTGGACGGCATCTTTCGGATTTCCAACTGGACCAGACTGTTCAGCGAGCGGAGCACGCCGCCCATCAGCGGAGAGATCGAGCGCATGGTATCCAACCTGATGCAGTTTTCCCATACGGAGGGCTATGCGCAGGACATCAAAAAGATTTATGTCTGCGGGTGCAGAAGGGATGAAATCTTTATTTTCAAGAACATCGCCGAGCGGTTTTCCCTTCCCACCGATCTTCTGCGGGACAGAGAAGGACTCATAAACACCGGCAGCGACAAGAAGGTTCGCGTGGATGAATACGTATATGCCATAGGCACTTTATTATAGGAATGCGGAGAAAAAGCCAGATGAAGAAAGCGAAGACAGCGAAAGTAAAAAAACTGAAGAAAAAAGAGATCAATTTTTATGAGCGCTATTACTATGATCCGGAAGCTGAGGCCAAGAAAAAGTTTTTCGCCACAGCGGTTATTCCGGTGGCAGCGCTGCTGGTCATTATACTGGGCGTTTTCGGTTTCTTTAAAATCAGTGACGCGGTGCAGAAACACCAGATCAAAGAGATTGAAGAATATCTCAGCTCGCCGCAGACGACCCAGAGCTATGACGAGGCTGTGGAACTGCAGCAGAAACGGGATGAACTGGCCGGAGTCCACAGTTCCATGGAAAGCATCGTTTCTCAGATCGATGGACTTCCGGATATGGATTCCTCCGTCATCGGAAGGATCAACGCAGCTCTTTCCGGTTCCAAAATCGTATCCCATACCTATGATTCCGGACTGGGAACCTTTGTGATCGTGACCAAGACCAAGACAGCGGCACAGATGCCGGGAGTGGTAAAGCGGCTCAAAGCGGTGGGATGCTTTTCCGATGTGCAATATAAAGGGTATGAGGATAATGATTCCAAATACGTGGCGACGATCAGCTGCGTAATGTTCAGATAAGGAGAAGGGCATGGGCAAAGAAAAGAAGAAAAGCATTGACATAATGGGTCAGCTGGGAAAGCTGTCCAAGCGGGAACTGGTCCTGATCTATATCCTGGTCCTTCTGGTGATCGTGGCCGGAGGCGTTACCTTTCTGATCCTGCCGGCATCGGAAACCCACAGCGATGTGTCCGACGCGCTGATGGCCGCGGAACAGCAGAAAAACGAGGTTGATCTGATGATTACGCAAAAGCCTGCTCTGCAGGATCAGGTTACGGAATACAAAAAGGGTATCAGCAAGCTGGCGGACCAGTTCAATGAGATCATGGTCAATGAAGACATCGACACCCTGATTACCGGTATGATTACCTCCAGCGGCCTGCGGCCGGTGTCCCTTACGATCGGCAGCACAGAGGAAAACGGAGACCAGCAGGCTTCCGGCGGACAGACAACGGATGGAACCGCTGCTTCCACAGAAAACGGAACGGCGCAGAACGGCGAAACAGGAGCGTCCGAAGAATCCCAGAACAGGAATTCCCAGGAAAGCGGAACCGCGGACCAGCAGAATACGGATGTCAGCTCTCCCCAGACTCAGACCATTGCTTCGGGAAACGATTCTGTGGTAACGACAACCATGGTAACGGCAAAGGTAAAGGGCAGCATGGGACAGTTTTCCGCGCTGATCGGCAGGGCGGCCGCTAAAAAAGGCGTAGCCGTGAGGAGCTTTGCCCTCACTGGTCAGGAAAAGGACGAGACGGCCTCCGCTCTGGCAGAGGTACTCAATGGAGATAAGAAAACAAAGGAATATCCGTATACGGCTGAGCTGGTGTTTGAAGTTTATCAGAGCAGCCGGAAATAGATATAGATAAGGAAAGCGAGGGGAAAGCGGCATGGCAATGAAAAACGTTCGAATTGGAGATGTCCTCATAGAACACGGATATATCGATGATCAGCAGCTGCGGCAGGCTTTGGAGTATCAGAGCCAGAACAAGGGAAAGCGTCTGGGTTCCATCCTGATGGAAATGGGCTTTGTGACGGAGCATCAGATGCTGGATGCCCTGGGCCACCGGATGGAACTGCCGGTTGTGGACATATCGGGAAAAACGCTGGAGACCGAGGCTGTCAGCCTGATTCCCCGTCAGGTGGCGCAGAAGTACGAGTTGATCGCCGTAGAGGAAAAAGACGGCATTTTGACAGTAGCCATGAGCGACCCTCTGAATTTTTACGCTGTCGAGGATGTGAGACAGATCACCCAGAAGACCATCAGCGTGGTGCTGGATGTCAGCGAGCATATCAAAGCGGCCATTGACCGGTATTATTCGGAGATCGTAACCAAGCAGGCCTTCCAAAAGGTCGATGTGGTTATGCCGGCGGAAGAGCTGGCTCAGCTGGAACCTACGGGCGACGAGGCGCCGATCGTTCAGGCGCTCAACAATTTGCTGGTTCAGGGCTACCGAATGGGGGCCAGTGATATTCATATCGAGCCCTTCAAAAAGCATATACAGGTGAGAATGCGTGTGGACGGCGTAATCACGGAGATTGTAAAGCTGGCTCCGGCGCTGCAGCTGCCTTTGGTTGCCAGAATTAAGATTTTATCGGGAATGGACATCGCGGAGCGGCGGCTGCCGCAGGACGGCCACTTCCAGATCCGTTTGGAAGATATGGAGATCAACACTCGTGTTTCCATCGTGCCCACAGTCTTTGGAGAAAAAGCCGTTATCCGGTTTTTATATACCAATGTGGTGGTGGACCAGGAGCAGACCTACGGCATGACGGAAGAAAATTACGAAAAGTTCCGTTCCATGATTTCCAGCCCCCACGGCATCATTTATATCACAGGGCCTACCGGCTCGGGTAAGACGACGACCCTTTACATGGTGCTGGAACAGGTAGCGAGGAAAGCGGTCAATGTTTCCACCATAGAAGACCCGGTGGAGCGGAATCTCCCTCAGGTCAATCAGGTGCAGGTGAACAATACCGCCGGGTTGACCTTTGATGTGGGCCTCAAGGCGCTGCTGCGTCAGGACCCGGATGTCATCATGGTCGGCGAAACGAGAGACAGCGAAACGGCTTCCATTTCCGTGCGTGCGGCGATTACCGGACATCAGGTGTTTTCCACCCTTCATACCAACGATGCCATTTCCTCCATTGTCCGGCTCAGAGATATGGGAATCCCTTCCTATATGGTAGCCAACTCACTGGTGGGACTGGTGGCCCAGCGTCTGATGAGGAAGGTTTGCCCCCACTGCGGAGAGACCTATCAGGCTTCGCCTGCGGAGCTGAAGGCTTTGGGACTGGACATCGACGAGAAGGTTTCCCTGAGAAAGGGAGCGGGATGTTCCAAATGCAATCATACCGGGTATATGGGAAGACGGTCGATCCACGAGATGGTGCTCATCGACAAGGCAATCCGCAAAATGATTACCGAGGAAGTTGAGATGAGCCGGATCCGCCATTACCTGAGAACTGAGCAGAATTTCAAAAGCCTCTACGATGCGGCCAGGACCTTGACCCTGCAGGGCATCACCACGATGGAGGAATTCTATAAAATCGCGTATTACGCAGAAGAGGATGATTGATATGAGTTATATACAGCAATTGCTCACAGGAGCCAGAAAGCAGCAGTGTTCGGACTTGCACATCAGCGAAGGGCTGGGCATAGCCATGAGAAAGCATGGGCGCCTGCTTCGCTCCGAAGCCGTACTTTCGCGGGAAGAGCTGCGGGAGCTGATTCTTTCCATGCTCAGCGAAAGTCAGAAAAAAGATCTGCAGCAGGGAGCGGACCAGGACTTTGCCCTGCAGCTTCCCGATAAAACCAGACACAGGGTTAATGTTTACAAGGACAGAACCGGGCTTTCGGCGGCGATCCGTCTTTTGAACGATAAGATTCCATCTCTGGAAGAGCTGTATCTTCCTCCGGTAATGGCAAAGCTGGCGGAAGAACCGCGGGGACTGATCCTGGTGACGGGGCCTACGGGAAGCGGAAAGTCCACGACTTTAGCTGCCATGATCGATTATATTTCCCGGAAAAAGGCGGCCCATATCATTACCGTTGAAGACCCGGTGGAATATGTATTTGACCAGAATCAGTGCATCATTCATCAGCGGGAAGTGGGCGAGGACGTGGATTCCTTTGCCGGAGCGCTGCGGTCCGCCCTTCGTGAAGACCCGGATATCATTCTGGTGGGCGAGATGCGTGACTACGAGACCATTTCCACAGCCGTGACAGCGGCGGAAACGGGACACTTGGTTCTTTCCACGCTCCATACGACGGGAGCGTCTCAAACCATCGACCGTATCGTGGACACCTGCCCGCCTCAGACCCAGCAGCAGATGCGGAATCAGCTTTCCATGATTCTGCGGGGCGTAATTACGCAGCAGCTTTTGCCCAACGCCGCCGGAGACGGAAGAATCGCGGCTACGGAAATCCTACTGGGGACCGATGCAGTGGGCAATCTGATCCGTGAGGATAAATGCTACCAGCTGCCGACAGCCATGCATTCCGGTATGGCCCAGGGGATGCACACCCTCAACAGCGACCTTGCCAGACTGGTGCATATGGGGACGATTACCATGGCTACTGCGGAGGCCGCTTCCACGGACCGGGCGGATCTGCAGCAGTTTATGAGACGGATTTAGGCTTTTAATGGGAGAGGAACATGTTCAGCGACGCAGGAAGAAGGAAAAAAGGTTTTACTCTGGTGGAGATACTCGTCACTCTGACGATTCTCGCCATCTTAGCGGCCATTGCCGTTCCCACGGGAATCCGGTATATGGAGAACGCCAAGCAGACCGCCCGGGACAAGGTGGCCCGGAGCGTATTTCTTGCTGCTCAAAAGGCGCTGACTTCAAAAGTTTCCTCAGGGGATAAGATGTATCTGGCATCCGATCAGAAAGTCGATGCCGCGAAGATCCCCGGCTTTACCGATACACAGAACAAGGATAATATCGTGTATCTTTCCATCAATCAAACGACGAAGGATAAAAACAGTCAGGCCCTGTACATGCTGCTGGATCCTTATCTGACGGATAAAGAGATTCTGGAGAATACGGTGCTGATTGAATACAATAAAAAGACCGGCAAAGTCTATGCCGCTTTTTACAGCGAGGTGGTTCCTGCCATCGGCTATGGCGGAGGATCGGGTGACACGTATGACGCCTACAAACGGAGCGAGCAGGAAAGAAAAGACGGAAAAATGGGCTACTGGGGCGTGGACAGTACCGGAATTGCCGGGGAGAAAGAGGAAACAGTAAAATCCAACATCCAGCTGGTGGATTACGATATGGCGAAGGGTGAAACCGGTGAGAGCAAGGGCCACAATATTAACAGGGGAGAGAACTACGGGCTTCTCACAGTGGAATGTACCCTGCCGTCGGAGGCGGAGCTTGCTGGGGTGAAATCTCTGACCCTGACCCTGAAAGGCGCGGGATTAGAATCCGTCACGATTGAGAACGATAAAACCGGGCAGATCCAAAATGTCATTACACTGGACCAGATCGGTCAGAAGGCGGATGTGACTGCGGCTCTGACACAGCCCTTTAAGATACAGGAGGGAAACCAAATAAAGAACTATCCGATGTATATTGAAAATACGGCGGATGGGCATAGAATTCTTGTATGGGTGTTGGATTCTCAGGCCAAGGGCATGGGCATTTACGAGAATCATTCGAGCCTTGGCACCGGCACCATTACCGCCCAGATGCAGATAAACGGGGACGAGAGCAAGACGTATGAGGCGGAACCGGTTCACGCGCTGTTTTCAAAGGAATACAGTGAGGATGGCAAGACGGCATACGGGATTAAGAGCGTGCGCCATCTGAACAATATCCGCTATACCTCTAAGACCATTGCGGATGCTGATAAAAGATATGTGCAGATGAAGGATGTGGCGTGCAGGGATTATAAGGATGAAGCGCTGGAATGGGTGCCGATCGGGGATCAGGGAAAAGCGTTGCCTGCGGTGAAAACGGAGTATGAGTGGGGACGTACTCATGGCTTCTTCGGCTTATATGAAGGCAGGCAGCATACGATCTATGATTTGACCATCAGCAAGGATGGAAAGGATAAAAACGGGAAGGTCTATGCAATGACCGGGCTGTTCAGCTGTATTTCCGCGCAGGGCAGCGTGGCTGATCTGGAATTGGACTATACGGAAGCGTATTGGAATGATAAAGACTCCGATCACGACTACTTTATCAGCGGATATAACCGGGTTGGCGGCATTGCCGGGGAAAACTGGGGCACTGTTTCCAGGTGTACCGTGCAGGGCAGATTTTACGCGGCCGGCGGCGAGGCAAAGGTTGGAGCCATAATCGGGAAAAATATGGGTGGAAGAGGAAGCGAAAACGGCCCGGGACTTGTGACGCAGTGCGTAGCGGCGGCTGATGTTATGGCAGAAGAACCGCAGGTTGGGCAGGAAGCGGAAGGCGCTTTGGCCGGAGGTATCGTAGGTGATAATTACGGGCGTATTACTTACTGCGAAAGCGGAACTGCTTCCGATGAAGGAAAGGATGACCGGGGTGAGTTCGTGACGGAACCTTATTTCGGTGTTAAAACGGACTTGTCCAGAAGCGACCTGAACGATTATGATGAGGCGGAAAACGATGTGTATAAGATCAGCGGTTCCCGTGGCGCCGGCGGCATTGCCGGACAGATCAGGGCCTCTGAATTCGGCGTTTCTCCGGAAATCCGCTATTGCGTCAACGCGGCGGAGGTAGAGTCTGATAATGGAGCGGCCGGCGGCCTGGCGGGGCGGTATTACAGCCAGTTTGGCAGTGATCACAAAATCAATAACGTATCTCATCCGATACCTGTTAAAGTAACTTTATCCTACAATGCCGGCGAGGTTTCCGCAAAGGACTTCGCGGGAGGCGTTGTAGGCACGTATAAAAATAATGATCTGGTGAACCAGAATCCTTACTACAATGAAATTCGCTCCTGCTACAATACCGGAGAGGTGGAAGCAAAGGGAGAAAACGGTCTGGCCGGCGGAATAATCGCAAAGTACGGTATGTTTACGGAGATTCACGACTGCTATAATATTGGAAAGGTAAAAAGCAAGAAGGGGACTGCCAATGGGGTTTTCTGCGCAAAGGTTGGAGACCGCCCGAATTCCTGTGTGAATTGCGCTGCAATAACAAGCAGTTCTTCGAATTCGTCTAAAGATTCGCTGGGACGGATGTTCTTGCCCAAAAAGGAGTTGCAGAAGAATCCGTTCGATGGTATGTCTCCCGGAGGAGATGTGGGACCCTTCGACTATGAATATCCGTATCTGACTGTCACTGAGATCAATGGAACCCCTTGCGGCCTGGGAAGCAGTTTCCACCGGACCGGGGATTAAGGACAGCGAAAATGAGAAGGACGAATATGCAGAAAAGAAATGAAGGCCTTACCAACAAAAACGGCTACACCATCATCATTGCCGTCATCATCATGGCTGTGCTGCTTATCATCGGCGTAGCTGTTCTGACCGCTGCTGCCAACAGTCTCAACTCAGTCAACCAGAGAAAGGCGGGCAGACAGGCCTACTATGCCGCCAAATCGGTGATTAATGTAATCGATGATTCCATGCACGGCGGAAAACTGGGCCAGTATGTGCGCGACAAGGCATACGGGCAGCTGGCTTCGGCAGACGGCGAATCGGTTGCGATCAAGGATCAGGCGCTCAGTGCGAAGGCCGTAAAGCTGGATGGAAACAAAGAGCTGGAAGGAATGAGCGTAAAAGATCTGAAAATCCTTTACGATGGCAATATGAGTACCTTGACGGAGTCGGGAACGGACCGGAAAACGCTTTCTTTAAATGTGAAACTCAGCTTTACCGCTGAGTCCAACGGAGAAATCTATAAATTGAACGCGGCATACCGCTATGATGGGACTGCCCGCCTGGGTACCGGCGGCGGTTTGATGTGGGAGACACAGAAATGGGAAACAACGGCTATCAGTCAGTAAAAAAGAAAATGAAAAACAATCTGAAAAACACCAAGGGCGAGACACTGGTGGAAACCATCGTCAGTTTTGTCATTGTGCTGATTGCGCTGGCTGCGATCACATCCATGATACGATCTGCCACGGCAATGAACACAAAGGCGCAGGAAAATTCCGATAAGATCGAGCAAGCGGCCACGAAGGTGGAGCAGTCCGCCGGAGATGCGGCCGGACCGGGTAAGATGACTCTGGATTTTGGCGACGGCAGCCCGGTGGAAATCGATGTTGATGTGAAAACCGCAGAGCCTTTTACTTTTTTTGTGCCAGTAGCGAGGGGTGATGGGCAATGAACAATAAAAAAGGATTTACCTTGATTGAACTGATTGTCGCCATGAGCGTCGCGGCGATTTTTATGGTGTGCGTCGTTGCGTTGATTTCCCCGTCCACAAAAATCTTCAACAGGACGGAGGATTCATCCGATGCCAGGCTGTTGGCGGAAAGTCTGCTGGAAGAAATCCGCCACGAGGCGAATCTGTCCACCAGTCTAACGGCAGGAGCTACCGACGAAAAGGGAAACGGGCACATCAATATAGACGAGAAAGTGATTGCTGTCGATAAGGAGGGATTTTTGGTCAGGACCAACGCCTCCGGCGGAGATTCCCAGAAACTCTTCGACGATAAGTTTTATAAAAATAAAACCGTGGGCATGACGGCCGCCAATGTGAAAAATGTAGATAACTGCGTGGATATGACCCTGAAAATCTATTCCGACGGGCGGGAGCTGTACAGCTTGGACAGTCGGCTGAAGCCGGTGCTGGGGAAAAAGGTTACATCTGTGAAAGGTGAGCCCGAGGGTGCCTCCGGTGACTCAGATGGAACGGGGAAAGTGGAAATCACTACAAATAAAGAGTGGGCAGCGACAAGCTATGTGCGGGGAGACATTATAGATTATAATGGTATCCTATATGCTGTCGTGAAGGGTGTAACAGTTCATAAAGAGTGGGTGCCGCTTGGCCCCGATTGGGTGGGGGTACCTGATTTTATAAAGGTTACAGATAAGGTATGGCGGAAAAAAGATATAGGTAATTGGGGAAGACTGTGGGATGTTCAGCCTGGGGATCAGTTTGTAGACGATGATGGCACGCTATATATTTATGTGCTTAGTCAGTTTGATCCGGCTGGAGCGATTCCTCCTCCAAGCACTTGGTGGGCAAAAGTTACTGAGGAGTGCTATAAGAAGTGGTAAATAGTACATCAAGTAGGGAGAACTGGGTCGATCTGATCGTCTGATTCGTTTGCCCTCCCTCTTTTGAGGGCCTTTTCTTGATTGGGATATAACCTATTATGCCTGAATCGATCCACTATAGAATTTCACCGCATTATCAATTTCTCCTTGTACAGGATGGGCAACTTTCTGCCTATCCTTTTTTGTCTTTGCCCTATATACAAATAATAAAATTTCTCCACTCTACAGCTTTCTCTTATCTCACCTAACATGCTATAATATCCCCATACGACACCAATCAACAGTTGGATAGAATTCCCGTAAAAAGGGATTGATTTAATCTGATAATATTTTATAACATTTCACGAATTCGAAAGGAGTAACCTTCATGGAAACATATCGCATAGGACCCATACGCCCGCCCAGCGAGGCGGCCAGCCTGCTGCTGCAGGTGACCCAGGGATGCACCTGGAACAAATGCAAATTCTGCAATCTTTACAGGCATACACGCTTTCGCGCTTATACCATCGACAGCATCAAAGAAGATATCGACCGGATGGCCCTGTATGCGCAGAAAGCGCTTAAAAACAAAAGGGAGGACGGAACCTGGGACGTTGACCGGATCAATGAGGAGCTGTCCGCAATGCCCCAGGAGCAGCAGAACTGCTATTACGTAGTAGCCATGTGGTTGCTCAACGGCGGAAAAAGCGTATTCCTGCAGGATGGTAATACCCTGGCGCTGAGCGGAGGCAAGCTGACGGAAGTTCTGGTTTACCTGCGGAAAGTGTTCCCGCAGATTGAGAGGATCACATCTTACGGCAGAGCGGAAAACCTTTCGCGGGTCAGTGCGCAAGAGTTCGCGGAGCTGAAAGCGGCAGGGCTGGACAGGATTCATTCCGGCTATGAATCCGGATCCGATGAAGTGCTGAAGCTGGCCAACAAAGGCGTCACGGCTCAGCAGCAGATTATTGCGGGGCAGAACATTAAAGCCGGCGGGCTGGAGCTTTCCGTATACTTCATGCCGGGGCTGGGAGGCAGGGCGCTGAGCCGCCAGAATGCTGAGGGGATGGCAAATGTAGTCAGCCAGGTAAACCCCGACTTTGTACGCATCCGCACGGCTGCCGTCAAACCGGGAACGGAACTCTACGAAGATTACGAGCGGGGCGATTTCGTCCTCTGCAGTGACGATGAGAAGGCGATGGAGATCCGTACACTGATTACGGAAACAAAAGGGGTGGATACCCGCATTGTCAGCGATCATATTGTCAACCTGCTGCAGGCGGTTAAAGGCAGCCTGACAACGGATAAAGAAAAGATGCTGAGAATCATCGACGATTACCTGGAGTTGCCGGAAAGGGAGCGAAAACTCTTTCAGATCGCCCGGCGGCTGGGCCATGTAATCAGTCTCAAGGAAATGCCGCGTCTTTCGCCGGCGGGCCGGGCTAAATTTGAGCAGCTGGTGGATGAGACGCCCGATGACAGCCAGTGGAACGAAAAGATGAACGCTCTGATCGGCAGGTATATATAGAAAATAAGTGGGCCGTGGCAGCTTTTGCCTGATTTTTTCGCGGCCCGGCGCAGAATGCCCGGGCTGCCCGCCTGCCGGGGGCTGCAGCTATGAATATATTAAAGAAAGGGGTGAAGAAAATAGACAACTATAATCTGGATTTCCAAAAGGTTCTCAACGGAATTGACGACGGCGTTTTTATTTCTGACGCGGAAGGCAATATCATAATGGTCAATAAGGCCGTGGAGAAAACCGGAAACAAAAAGATGGAAGAGCTTGTAGGACGGAATATTGATGATTTGCAGAAGGAAGGCTACTGTTCGGAATTCGTGACGAAAAAGGTTATTGAAACCGGAGAAAAAAGTACCATTAAGCAGGAACTGAGCGACGGCAGAGAGTTTATTGTGACAGGGATTCCCTACTTTGAGGATGGCAGGCTGCAGATGGTCGTGGCCTGTGAAAGAGATATCACAGAGCTGAACTATTTGCAGCGGAGCCTTTCGTGGATGGAAAAGCTTACATCCAGATATGAGCAGGAATTGCAGAATTTAAAGCGTGTTTTACCGCGGATCGACAACGTGGTTTGCGCCTCCAAAAACATGGCAAAGACGATGATGCTGGCCCAAAAGTTAGCAAAGATCGACTCTACGGTTCTGATTCAGGGGGAGTCGGGAACCGGAAAAGAAGTAATCGCCGATTATATCCAGAAAAACAGCCTGCGGAGGGGTAAGCCGTACATCAAAGTCAATTGCGGAGCGATTCCGGAAAACCTGCTGGAATCGGAGATGTTTGGCTATATGGGAGGTGCCTTTACCGGAGCGTCTAAAGAAGGTAAAGCCGGTTATTTTGAAGCTGCCAGCGGCGGAACGATCTTTCTTGATGAGATTGGCGAGCTGCCTTTGAATCTCCAGGTAAAGCTGCTGCGGGTGCTACAGGAGCGGACGCTGATGCGGGTGGGCGGAACGGAGGCGATTCCTCTGGACATCCGAATCATCGCTGCCACAAACCGTAAGCTGAAAGATATGCTCAGGACGGAACAATTCCGCCAGGATCTGTATTATCGGCTGAGCGTTACAACGATCAATGTGCCACCCCTGCGGGAGCGGAAGGAAGATATTATCGAGCTGGCAACGCTGTTTATGGGCCGCTACAACAGCAAGTACAACCTAAACAGAAAGCTCAGCAGCAAAGCGCTGAAGATCCTTTCCGGCTATGACTGGCCGGGAAATGTCAGGGAGCTGGAAAACCTGATCGAAAGTCTCGTAATAACCGCGGAAGGAGCCAGCATTACCCGCAGAGACGTGCAGGAATATCTTTTCGATGAAGCGGATGAATGGAGTTCTTCCACTGTACCTGCTGAAGGGTCCCTTTCCGAAATGGTGGATGCTTTTGAAAAGGCGGTTCTGGAAGAAACCTATGAGAAGTATCAGGATTCCGGGCTGATGGCGAAAGCTTTGAAAACTACCCGCTCGACGATCAATCGCAAGCTGAAAAAATATGAAATTCGATGAACGCAAAGCTGCGTTTTGACGCAGATCTGCGCAGGAATTGACTCGATGCGCAGATCTATTGAAAAATAAAGACTTAAAACACAAAAGCATAAAAACAACTAAAAGTTTATATAAAAACCCCTCAAAGGTGACGCAATTCTGCGTCGCTTTTTTGTTTGCGCAATAGGCAAACTGCAGGAATTTCAAACCGGTTGTAAAAAAAATAAAACCCACTAATAGCAAGGCTTTCAAGGGTTTTTGCCGATATTTCTGAAAAATTAGCAAACTTTGGTACGGCAGTTGCTCTATATATAGGCGGATATCCAAACCAAGGCGCCGTAAAACAATGCGGAAACCATACCGCACGATTAAAAGAAAGGAATGGTCAAATGGACAATTATGGTATTATAACCCTCCTTCCGCCGATACTGATTATTGTATTTGCGCTTATTACCAAAAAGACCTTTGAGGCTCTTGTTCTGGGAGGCCTGGTGGGCTGCGTGATCGCCTACGGTACGGGCTTCTTCGGAGGATACCTGGATTTTCTCTACGAGACGATGTCCGATACGGGGAACATCTGGGTAATCCTTACAGTTGGTATTTTCGGAAGCTTTATTGCCATTATGAGAAAGGCGAAAGCGACTTCCGGATTTACCGCTCTGGTACTCAAGTACTCCAATTCAGAGAAAAAGTCGATGATGATTTCCTGGATCATGGGAATTATCATCTTCGTGGACGAGTATCTGAACGTACTGACGATCGGTAACGTAATGCGGAGCGTGTGCGACAAGCAAAAGACACCGAGAGAAATGCTGGCTTATGTCATCGACTCCACCGGGGTGCCGGTTTGCATGCTGATCCCGATTTCAACACAGGCTGTTTACTGGGCCGGAATGCTGGCAGAGGAAAAAGAACTGGCTTATCTGGGATCCGGAATGGACATCTTTATAAAAACAATTCCCTTTTCCTTCTATGCTATGGCGGCGACTGTCATAGTTCCGCTGGTGATCCTGGGCGTGATTCCAAAGATCGGCCCGATGAAAAAAGCTTATCAGAGGACTCTGAATACAGGCATGACCTACAACGAAGGAAGCAAAAAGTTTAATCTTACTGTGGAAGACCCTGATGAAAATACAAGCAGCTTATGGGATTTCTTCCTGCCTATGATCGCCCTGATAGCGGGAACCTTCTACTTTGATGTGGATCTTCTGCACGGCGTCATCATCGGTACGGTAGTCGCTTCTGCCATGTATCTGATCAGACGCAGGATCACCTTTAACGAGTTTTCAGAAGCGTTCATTTCCGGATTCGCGGATATGTTCCTGATGTTTGCCATTATTATTTCTGCGCTTACTCTGCAGAAAGTTCTGGCAGCTATCGGAATGTCCGACTTTATCGTTAATGCGGTAGCTCCTTATATGAGTCCGGCGCTGCTGCCGGCAATGGCCTTTATCATCGTAGCGGTGCTTTCTTTTGTAACAGGAAGCTGCTGGGGTGTTCCGGCTGTTACGCTGCCGATTATCGTTCCGCTGGGAATGGCAGTGGGAGCCGATCCGGTTCTGACCGTAGCAGCCATTCTGTCATCCGCCACCTTCGGAGCACATGCCTGCTTCTACTCAGATGCGACTGTACTGTCATCTTCCGCTGCCGGAATCGAGAACATGGATCATGCGCTTACGCAGATCCCATACGCTCTGATTGCCGGAGGCGTGGCCATTATGGGTTTCCTGGTTACAGGATTCATAATGGCATAAATAAACCGTTAGCATAATTTTTTGGATCAAGGAGGAACTAAACATGATGAAACTAATTATTTTAGGCGCGGGTATACAGGGGAGCATCGTAGCTACCGATCTGTGCGACAAGGAACTGAGCCCGGACGAAAAGGATGTCACCATCTGTGATTATGACTTTGCCAAGGCCAGAGAAGTCGCGGACCGTCTGGGGATCAAAGCGCTCCAGTGCGATGTATCGGACCATGACGCCTTAATTTCCATCATCAAAGGCGCGGACGTGGTGCTGAACTGCGTACAATATAATTGGAATATTGATATTATGCGGGCTTGTCTGGTGGTAGGCGCTCACTATGTCGACCTGGGCGGACTGTTCCATGTAACGAAAAAGCAGTTCGATCTGCACGAAGAGTTTAAAAAAGCGGGCCTGACAGCCGTGCTGGGTATGGGAAGCACGCCAGGAACCATGAACGTTATGGCGGGCTATGCGGCCAGCAGACTGGACACAGTCCGCGAAGCACACGCGATCTGTGCCTGCGGCGACTTTACGAGAACAGAAGCTATCATAGGAATTCCCTATTCTCTGCTTACAGTTATGGAAGAACATACTATGGACCCGTGGATTTTAAAAGACGGAAAGCTGCAGCCGGTTCCTGCCGGTTCGGGAAAAGAAATGATCCCGTTTTCGGAGCCTATCGGTCTGGCGGAAGCCTTCTACTGCATCCATTCGGAGCCGGCTCAGTTTGCCCGCTCTTTTAAAGAGAAGGGAATTCAGGAAGCCAGCTTCAAGCTTTCCCTTCCGGAAGCGTTCGAAGAGCGAATTCGGTTCCTGGCCGAGCTGGGCTTCTCTAGTGAAGAGCCTCTGGAAGTGGGAGGACAGCAGGTCAATCCGCTGAAAACGATGGTAGGAGTAGTTAATCGCTACCTGAGCCGTTATGATGATTCCAACGACGGCCAGCTGAATGACAGCGATGTTCTGAGAGCTGTGGTAAAAGGAACCAAGGACGGCGTAGAGAAAGAAGTGATCGTTGAATCCGTTATCCGTACCAGTGAAAAATGGGGCTTTATGGCCGGTGCGCTGGATACGGGAGTACCGCCTTCAATCGTAGCGCAGATGATCTGCAAAGGACAGATTACGGAGCGGGGTGCTTTGGCGGGAGAACAGTGCGTGCCGCCGATCCCGTACTTTAAGGAACTGGCAAAACGTGAGATGCCGGTATACTGCGTTGAAAAAACACCGCTGTCCTCAGATGATTTCGAACAACTGAATGAAGCGATGAACAAACCGAAATAAAGTACAACTTTTTCATCTTCTGATAGGAGGAGCCTATCACTCCGGAACTTTGCCCGGAGCGACAGGCTCCTTTTTCGTATGGGATATTCACTTTTGCGATTTCGAGGACCCAAAGGTCCTGCAGCTTTGCGTAACTGTACATGGGCTTTGCGGAAAAGTTATAATGGCCTGCCACCATGAGGCCTCTTTGAGGGCGATAGTCGCAGGATTTTCCGGTAAAATTGGGGTTTGGTCGCAAATCTAAAACCATTCTCTGATTTACTGCCGCACCCGGACTGCGTTCGCCGGAAAGGAACGTTTATCCAATTTCGCATTGTACCGTGCTAAAGGGTTTCCGGATCTTTTATCAAAAATAAGGGGTAAAAGCGGATCTTTTTTCAACGTTTCTTACCCCTGCTGACCAATCCTAAGTGGAAATTTCCAAAAAATAAACCTGCAAAACCCGCAAACCCACATATTTTATCCGCTCCAGTTCAATTTCAAAGCAAAAAGCGCCAAGCTATCATCTTCCTGCCAGACCGTTCGTAAGCTGTATGATTTTTATCCAGTGTTTATTTTCTGCTGGAAAGAAGATGTGCAAGAAAGGCAAAGATAACCATGCCGCCCAGAGAGAGAAACCCTTCCCCGGAAACAGCAAATCCGGGATAGATCGCAAAGATCGATCCGGCCACCAGGCCCAGAATAATGAAATAAAGCGCCTGCGGGTGAAAACGCAGCATCTTCTTTATTACCTTAATTCCGACCACCAGACCTGTAGCCACGCCCAGGCCGATGGGGATCATCAGAAGCAGGTCGATATTTGCTACTGCCTCCATTACTACAGCATAAACCCCCATGAGAAGCATCATCAGAGAACCGCTGATGCCAGGGAGTATCATTGCGATGGTGCTGATTGCCACGGCTGCGAAGAGCCATAGACAGAGCCAAAGACTGATCCCGCCGAAATCGGCCAGAGATTTATTTGCGATTTGATCCTGATTCAGATAACTGATAAAGATCATAAATGCGAAAGCGATGATGCCCAATATCAGATTCCGGGTTTTTAGCTTTTGATCTCTTGCCTTCTTATATATAGAAGGAATACTTCCCAGAACCAGGCCGATGAAACAGAAATTGAGCAGCATGGCATGGGATTCCATGAGAGAAACGATGACATTACTCAATGCGAAAATGCCGGCGATTGCGCCCAAAGCCAGCGGAATGAGAAACATGAGGTGCTTTTTCAGGTTTTTCAGACTGACCGCATATAGAATTTTATCGTATATATTGAGAATAACAGCCATAGTTCCGCCGCTGACGCCGGGAATGGCGTTGGCAATTCCGATAAGCGCTCCATAAATAAAGTTTTTGATATGTTCCATATTTACCATCCTATTATATTATAAATTACAAGCTGCGCCGGACTGTCAGTCATCGTTGCAGCAGGCCTCATAACCGAAAATATCACTAGACGTAAAGACGCGGCACAATTTTGATAGTTTCGCCCGAATCTTAAAATTTTGGCTACGCTACTTATTGTACACATAAAAAAGGGACCTGTCCAGAAAGGAAAAGAGTGTTAAGAAAAAAGAAAGAAAATCCATTAAATTTCTCATTATTGAGAACAATTATGAGAAATGATACGAGTTTGAGACTAAAAAAGCAATAAAATCTGACGAGTGAGAAAAAATCTTAAAAAAATTTATCCCTTGAAACCATTGGAATTGACGACTTTGTCAGAATATTTCCATAGTGACAACAATTCTGTGAAAAAAATTGGCACGGGTCTTGTATATATATAAGGGTGTAAAAAGTTATACTTCTGCTGTCAAATTATTGGGCAGCAAAAAGAAAGAAAAGGGAGGTCACTAATTATGACTGATATGAACAAAGCTCTAGAACTGGCAACTCGCGTTGTTGATTACATCGAAAAGGATACGCTGACAGATGCAGACAAAAAAGCGATCCATGATGAATCAATCGCAAACTTTAATGAAAACTACAACCCAGGTTGGTTGGAATACAGAAAATCTGTATCTACTGACTCCGCTTTCATCGAATGGGAAGACGAAGATGATGTATTTAGAGATTTGAACGGAACAGAATTTATTGACTGTCTGGGCGGATTTGGTATCTTCATCTGCGGACATAACAATCAGGAAATCAAAAAGACTGTACGCGCTCAGTTAGATAGATTCTCACTGCACTCCCAGGAACTGGTAGACCCGCTGAGAGGTTACCTGGCTAAGCTGCTGGCTATGATCACTCCTGGAGATCTGCAGTATTCCTTCTTCACCAACGGTGGTGCTGAAGCAGTAGAAATGGCTCTGAAGCTGGCTAGACTGGCTACAGGCGGAAGATGGTACATATCCACAGTTGGCGCGTTCCACGGAAAATCCATGGGTGCTATCTCCATGGGTGGTAAGGGCGCTTACAGAGAAGACTACATCCCAATGATTCAGCAGGTACAGCACGTTGAATACGGTAACGCTGAGGCTATGGAAACTGCGGTTAAGAATCTGCAGACAGTAGGCGAAAAGGTTGCTGCTATCATCGTTGAGCCGGTTCAGGGTGAAGCTGGCGTTATCATTCCTCCAAAAGGATATCTGAAGAAATTAAGAGAAATCGCTGACAAGTATGGCGTAGCTCTGATCTTTGACGAAATCCAGACTGGTCTGGGACGTACTGGTACAATGTGGAGATGCGAAGCAGAAGACGTTACTCCGGATATCATGACATTCGGTAAAGCTTCTTCCGGCGGCGTAGTTCCTATCACTGGTATCATCGCAAGACCTTGGACTTATGAAAAATCCGGTGCTGGCACAGGTACAGAAGGAAAGATGTTTGACAACCCATGGATTCTGGGATCCCCGACATTCGGTGGTAACCCACTGGCTTGCGCAGCATTCATTTCCACAATCAAGTACATGCTGAAGAACGATATTCCGAAGCAGTCAAAGGAAAAGGGCGACTACTACCTGGCTGGACTGAAGAAATTACAGGAAAAATACCCGACTGTTCTGTTAGACTACAGAGGAGCTGGTATGCTGATCTGTATGGAATTCCCAGAAGCAGAAGTTGGATACACAGTAACTAAGCACATGTTCGAAAGAAAGGTTATGGTTGCTGGTACATTAGTAAATGCCAAGACCGTAAGAATCGAACCACCTGCAACTCAGTCCTATGAAACAATCGATAAGGTACTGACTGCACTGGATGAATCCCTGGCTGCTACAAAGGCTGACTTTAACCTGTAAGTCATACAAAAAACAGTAATTTCATCATATTACCTTTGGGACCTGCAATGCGAGTTGCGGGTCCCTTTTTGTGCATCCAAGTGTTTTCAACGGTTTGAGCCTGTTTCTTGGCCCAATACACAAAAATTATCACTTTTTTATCACTCTAAAATACTGAACGTTGAAATTTTTTCGACGGCTTGTTTCTTCTGATCGGCATTGACATGAACGTAATATTTCGCCGTGATACTGATATCCGCATGGCCCATCAACTTGGCGGTTTCCTCGATTGGAACACCTGCCCGGCAGAGGTTTGTCCCGAACGTTGCCCGGAACGCATGGAACTTATGATGAGGAACATCAATGCGCCGATAGAACCGCTCCAGGGACTTTCTGACATTTCGCTGGCGATACCATGTCCCCTTGGATGTGGTGAAGAGATACTCCGTCCGGTATCCCCGCTTCATCATTTCCGTGCGCTGCCATGCCTTATGGCGATCCAACTCGGCGATCACATAATTGGATAAGGGAATGATTCGGATACTGGCAGATGTTTTAACGGTCTCCTCATACAATTTTTCTGTGGAATCGTCCATCCTCGGAGCCTCAGAAAGCTGCTTTGTTATGTACAGCTTGCCGTTTTTGATGTCCTTGTAGGTGATCGCAAGCAGCTCTCCGATGCGGCAGCCGGTATTGACGGCCAATATCACCAGAAAACGCATACGGTGATTTCCCATTGAAGCAACGAGTTTTTGCAAGTCGGCATCTTCCCATACATCAACGGTTAAAAAATTGGCCTGCGCGTCGATTTTGGGCTTCCCTGGCGGCGTAACGCTGTGGGTAATGTCCCTGCATATTCCGTTCAGCTCGGCGTATTTATAAAAGTGCCGAAGGAAGTAATGCAGCGCCTTAACGGATGCGGCAGGGGCGCTGCAGGAATTATAAAACACTTGAAGGTCGAGCGCAGTAACGGCCTCCGGCAGCTGACCAGCGATATCGTTTTTTTGCAACAAATTTTCATAAGCTGCGATGTAATGTCCTTTTGTTGAGTTGGACAGATCGGAAGCTTTAAAGACATTTTCAACCCACTGGTCAATGACCTGTCCAAGGCACTTATTTGTCACGGTGCCTGCCTTTTTTCTCTCCATATACTTTTGATACTCTTCCTCAGCCTCCCGCTTACAGGAGCCATAGAACGCCTTACGATCATCCACCCATATCCCGAGTTCATTAACTTTCATTCCAACTTTTCGATAAATCCGGTAATACTCCTTTCCATTGATCGTGCAGTTTGTCTTTTTTGCCATATTGCATCATTCCTTTCTGTCGAATTTTGGGTATAAAAATACCCTGAAAATTGACTTCTCAGGGCTGCAATGATACAATTATCTTGCGACGGATGGTTGTATCATTACAGCTATCGACATTGGCCTCCAGAGATGGGGGCTTTTGTTTTATTTAAAATGCGTATTTCGTCCAAAACTGAGAATAGTCAGATTTGTATATTGGATAGCTAAACGCATTAAGGTTCTCAGGCACAAACAGAACCATATACATTTTACTGGAGGCTCCACCATAAAGAGTTAATTTGCTGTAATCTTGCCCTTCATATGCGCCTTGCATATTTAGGAATTCTATGGCGGATATATTCGCTGTGCAAGTAGAATTATATAAGCCGTAAGGGTTTATTATATCAAAACCTTCGAAAGGACGATTGGAAAAGCCGCTTGAAGCTTGTACGGTATACTCAAAATAAACCACCTTGGTATTTGGGTAATTGCTGTATTCATCTCTTGCAAATTCATCCCATTGTTCCATATCATCCAGCTGCGAAATGGCCGCATTGCCTTTAAGTATTTTGTCCAGCTTTACATATGCTGTACCGTCTGGTAGTTTTATTGTGGCTCCATTTGCTAAATTTGCGGGATTTGTCCGGCTACCTACAGGGTCAACAGGAGTAACGACCGTCACTTTGCAACGAGCAGATGCGCCATTTGCGCTTGCCGTAATCGTTGCGGTGCCCGCCCTATTCGCATAGACAACGCCTTTACTGGTCACAGAGGCGATTTGCCCGTTTGAAGACTTCCATTTAATTTTCTTGCTCTTTCCATTCGTGGTAGCGGTTAACTTTATTGACGTTCCGGTATTGGCGGTGACCTTCGTCTTGCTGATTTTCACAGTCGGGTTTTTAACGGTGATTTTGCACTTATACTTTTTCTTACCAATCTTTGCGGTAATTACGGTTTTACCGGCTTTCTTGGCAGTGACTTTTCCTTTTTTGTTTACGGTAGCAACCTTTTTCTTGCTGCTTGTCCACTTGGCCTTTTTCTTTGTGCCCTTGACTTTAAGCTGCAGAGTCTTGCCCTTAACCACGGTTGCCTTTTTCTTGCTGATCTTTACCTTTGACGCAGCATGAGATTCCAGCGTGCCGGTTGCAGCAGGAACGGTGAATGCACAGCCAACAAAGAGCACCATGCTCAAAGCTATAATTTTTGCGATTCGTTTCATAACTTCCTCCTAAGAATAATAGTAAAAATATTTTTTAATAATAACCGTAATTGAGATTGTGATTCACTTTATGCTACACCATCTTGCATTTTTATAACTCTAATTTATCAACTACCCGACCCATACATTGTGAATACTCTGTAAAAGGAATATCATCATAGCCCTTATTTAATGAAATAAGCTTCCCGTCACCCAGTTTCTTTACATAAGCGTGGTTGTCAACAATAAATATCCCTATTTCACCAATCTCTATCTGGCAAGTGGGTTCTATTAAGAGCATATCACCATTGCTGTAAAGCGGCTCCATACTATCTCCATTTACTCCAATTGCATAAGACACCCGGCTGTATTTAGGAATGTTGGGAATTTCTATGCTCTCTGTAGGTATACCGTCAAACACAATCTGCCCGGTTCCTGCTGATGCAAGACGCTGATAGTATTGGATATTCCTGACGTTTGGCTGTTCGGCCGTGTATTCGGATTGATTTTCCTTAAGCTGGTTGGCAATATTGTATTCTCTGTTTAGTATGTAGTCTACTGTTTTAGCCCCGTCTGGGGAATTTTCGGATATGAAGCGATATTTTTCAATCATCTTCCATTCACTGTCATCGGGAATAGAATAATCAACTTCTATTCCCGCAAATGTTTCGAGAACGTTATTGCATCCGTATATTTGACATAATGCAATAAACATATCCGCATTAGCTGCTCGTGTATTGTTTTCGTATGCGTATAACGTTGGTTGTTGAATCTCTTGTCCTAATTCCTTTAACTTTACTAACACTTCGGAAACTGACATTCCGGAGTTTTTTCTTAATTTCTTTAAAATAGTACCTATCTTTTTATCCATAATTATTCGCCCCCCACCTTAAGTATCTTTACTTTACCACATAAATTATACAAAGTAAATAAAAAATTATACTCAACGCATAATTTGCGCTTGACTTTATACATAACGCATAATATAATATAGGAAAATTATACGGTACGTATAAAAAGAAAGAGAGGTGATTGTAAATGGGGATTATCACATCCGAAATTGCGGGACATATAAAAGAAAAGGGAATTAATGTTTCAAAAATGGCAAGAGATACAGGCGTTTCATATCAAGCTTTATATGCGTCATTATGTGATGAGGATAGAAAGCGAAGCTTGAGGGATGATGAACTAATTGCAGTCTGTAAATTCCTTGATATAAACCCAATGGAATTTGCAAATGAACCCAAAAGAACCGGATAGAAGGTGAGAGTGAATAAGGTGCAAAAATACATTATAAGGCGCTGGACAAAAAACTTCAAAGAAGAGAGGACAGGCTCTCTCATTAAAGCGATAAGAACACAGAGGGCGTTAAAAAGGGAGGAGCCTGGATACTGTCATATCATAAAAGTACCTTTTAAAAAAAGGCACCCAAATTTTCCACTATGGTTTTCAGTGCTGATATTATTGATTGTAAAATTTCTTTGATTACTGAGTTGGTGTATATATTGTATCCACCCAGAAGAGCAATTATAGAAATAATAATCGGAGTCCAAAAACGAAAATTATCTTTACGCTTAAAACGGAGGTACATCTTGCCTTTCTCACTGAGAATAAAGTAATTGCTGTCTTTAGGATGATAATCCACAAGATTATACCTTCTTAAAAAATCATACTTAGGATTTGCGTAAACCTTATTCTTATTTATCTTTTTATACTTTATGCGTAAGAGCGTGAGGTGCTGCAAAATGGAAAATTCCAAATCCTTGTAAGGTGTGGGCATAATTAAGTCCTTTCGTTTTATGCTTGGCTCTATTAAATCTATAAACACATTATAGAAAAAAATAAGCAAAAAGTAAATTATGTGGAAATGGGCAGAAAACAGGATAGGAGGTGAAGCCATGCAGCGAATCAGAACGATCGACCAGGCCTACGATGAGATTAAGCAGAAGGATCCAGACACGGCGATCAGCCGGTACCTGGTTCGGCAGATGATAAAGCAGGGTATGGTGCCGAGCATAAAAACAGGCAACAAGTACCTGGTCGATGTGGATGTGCTGGAACAGAGAATTGAAGAGTTGACAGGAGGCAGCGCATGAAATGGTACAACTACCTATTCGGCACCCTGATCTTACTGCTGATGGGGCTGGGAGGGAATTGAAAGGAGAGGAAGATGGATAAAATTGTAAATTTGGCGTATGTGGGGACAGAAAGTCTAGTACAGGAGCTTCAAGGGCGCGAAGGTGTAAAAACGACTATAGCAGCTCCTTATGAAGATGTAAGTGTTCATGCCAATGGACCCGCTATAGTCATGGTTGTTACAGATTAACCTAGGCGGGAATATCTGTAAGCGTTCTTGATGTATGCAGCGTGATATTGACCTTTTGACGGCGCAGACATGAGTCCGTTGTATATTGATTCAGGCACATTGAAGTAGTCATAAGTCCCACTTTTAAATTGAACTCGAAGAACCTGTGTGCTTGCATCATATCCGACAGCAACTAAGTTGCTTGAACTAACCGGGCACATATTCATAAGCGTTTCCTCCTTTCCATTATCCCAATTGAAATATTTAGATGTAGAATGTATGTTCTACACTACATATAGTATACATGGTAGAGAAAGGAAGTCAATATGATAAATGAAAAAGCGTTTAAAATACAAAAGCTAATTAAGATAGAGCGAGTAAAACAAGGAATATCAGTCAGGAAATTCGCCAAAATGATTGGATGCTCGCCAAGGGCGGTTTCGCTTTGGGACGCAGGGCAGCGAGCGATCACTATAGAAATGGCAGACAAAGCCCTGAAAGTACTGGGCGTGTCTGTAATGATTGGAAAGGAGAAATAAATTATGGAACCATTCAAAGTAGCAGCGAAATCAGACCCGAACAAAGTCGCCGGCGCTCTGGCCAATACGATTCGGGGAGATAACAGAGAAACAGTTGAGTTACAGGCCATCGGGGCCGGAGCGCTCAATCAGGCGGTGAAAGCTGTCATTATCGCGAGAGGATACCTTGCGCCAAGCGGCGTTGACCTACTCATCGCAGCAGCATTTAAAGACATTGAGGTACGTGGTGAGGATCGGACAGCGATCCGGCTAACGGTACATACAAGGTAAGGAGGAAGCATGAGAAGCAGAGAAGAAATTCTGCGGGAGATGGAAAAGGTAAACAAGGCGAAAAAGGCCGCAGTACACAAACAGCTTCACTGCGTAAATCGGCTGAACGAGTTGAAGAATGAATTGAAGGAGGCAGAAGAACATGAAACAAAGAATTACAGTAGAAGAGAAAGTGGCGTTCCATCACACCATTGACCTTGAGATACGAGACGGGGAAGCAGATGCGAAAATAGATGAAGCGCTAGATCAAAATCACGAAGACTTCATAGATTTATGCATTACCCTAAAACAGATTGACGGAGTAAAGCTGCTTGATACTTGTATGGATGAGAGCGGGCAATCAAGTGAAATAGAATGCTGTGACTGCCAAGATATAGAGGAGGAGTAACATGCTTGATTTAGAAAAGCTTTTGGAAATTGCAGAGAACGGTAGAAGAAAAAGCCCCGGACCTAAATGCGTGATCTTTGCGCAAGCGGATTTGACTGATGGCGGCTTACGCGTGGAGGTAGGCGCAAGCGTTTTGACGAAAAACGCCTTTGAACATTTTCTGGGTGAAGCATACACAACCGCGTTTGATAGGGCGGTAAAGCGACTAGGCCGGGAGTTGGAAGACTTCGCACACGAAATCGAAACACTCATGGATAAAACAGAACAAAAAAGACGAGCATCCGCGGACGCTGGAACGTCAAAAGCAGATGCCC
>NZ_JANFXK010000186.1 GCF_024459955.1 Anaerovorax odorimutans | reverse complement strand
AAGAAAAGAAAATAAAAATTCACAAACGGGAGAATATGAAACATACATAGAAGAAAAAACATCTTCCGTGCTGTCGCAGGTGAAAGGAGCAGGAAAAGTAACCGTGATGGTGACGCTTAAATCAAACGGACAGAAATTGATTGAAAAAGATCATTCAGGAAGTACGCAGACCCAAGAAGAGACATCCGACGGCAATGTTCGGAAAGATTCGGAAAGTACGTCGGAGAAAATCAGCGTATATGAGC
>NZ_JANFXK010000185.1 GCF_024459955.1 Anaerovorax odorimutans | reverse complement strand
CTCTTAATCACATAGTATCTATTTACATATCAACATCTAAGGATAAGTAATATATACCATAAATTAATCATTATCAATGTAAGCTAAGCCTTGATATATCAACAATATTTCCACTTAAATTGCTTTATCCCCCCCCTATATTAATTATAAATACTAATATAGGGGGGGGAAGAAACAAATTAAATGAAAAATAGTTTTAAAAAGTTGATATTTCTTTGTTTTCTTATTGTTGAGTAGTAGCAAGC
>NZ_JANFXK010000184.1 GCF_024459955.1 Anaerovorax odorimutans | reverse complement strand
CAATGCCTGCGTCAGAGAAGTTCACCGATTTTGGGAGGAGGGAAAAGAAGAAAAACTGACCCAGCTATTATTTTGTGACCTTTCCACACCAAAAACGGATGGGAAATTCAATGTGTATACGGATGTAAGAGAAAAGTTAATCGCGAAAGGTGTACCGCCTGCGGAAATCGCGTTTATCCATGATGCCAATACAGAGACTAAGAAAAAAGAATTGTTTGCAAAGGTACGAAGCGGTACGGTCCGAA
>NZ_JANFXK010000183.1 GCF_024459955.1 Anaerovorax odorimutans | reverse complement strand
CTTCGACCGGCTGCTTGTCCTCGTTGTACACCGCCCCGTTGGCCATTTGCAGCAGTTTTCCGGAAAGCACCGCGGCGGAACCGGCGTCCAGCAGTTCGTCGTCGATCTCAACAAGCAGGTTTTTCTCGAACTCCTCGTAAGCTTTGGCCGCTTTGCTGTCCAGGGCTACCGGCACGATGTCCTCAACCAAGTCCGGAAGCTGCAAGTAATCTTTCGCGCTCATGCTGATGCAGATGTCGCCGATC
>NZ_JANFXK010000182.1 GCF_024459955.1 Anaerovorax odorimutans | reverse complement strand
CGTACGGCGATCCGTTTACTTCGCTCAATCTTTTTCCTTGAAGTTCATAATCCGAATAATAATCATAAAACGTCGTATTTGCGTAATAGTATTTTGGATCATACGACTTGTTTTTCGCTATCGGAATGTTCTTTCCCTCATCTCCGTGATCGCTCGCCTTAAAGATCGAACTCCATGTTCCGTTGATTTTCGACTGCTCACTCGTATAACTTAAACTTTTCTTCTGAAGTACGTCTGCGAAAAAGC
>NZ_JANFXK010000181.1 GCF_024459955.1 Anaerovorax odorimutans | reverse complement strand
ATCTGCCTTCCCAGCTTTAGACAAAGATAATCATTACAATCCTTTCCCTGCGGCGACGGCCGGTCCCTGATAACGTAGCGTGATGGCAGTACGGCCTTTAGTGCCTGTGCCATTCTCCTACCGGCGTAATCATTATCCAGATGCAGTGCGATGGTTCTCACTTCCGTATGTTTCTCTAAGAAAGAAGCAACCGCGACCGGAACTTTGCTTTCTTCAATCTGCTTTGCTGGCTGGTAAACACCTGCC
>NZ_JANFXK010000180.1 GCF_024459955.1 Anaerovorax odorimutans | reverse complement strand
GATTCCTCTACCCGGCTTCAAGTCATTGGTTTCTACACCAGTAGTAAAGATATGGTTTACAGTTTTCATATTCCGATTCCCATGGTCAATTGCAATCCTTACCTGTTTAATCATAATAACCACTCCTTTGTACCTTGTTTTCTACTCAATAGATACGTGTATAACACGTAAAACGCAAAAAAAAGTTGAAAATAGGCACCAGCTTTTGCTGATGCCCACATACTATCCATTGCTATCGTATTATATA
>NZ_JANFXK010000179.1 GCF_024459955.1 Anaerovorax odorimutans | reverse complement strand
TCCACGTTGCCTTCTGTTACAGTTACAGATGTCGTCGCCGTCTGATATCCTGCCTTCGTAATCGTCAGCTCATGCTTGCCGGCTCCTAACTGTAAGGAATATTTTCCGTCTTTATCCGTTTCAGCCGTCAGATTTCCTGTCGTTACAACCGCGCCTTCCAACGCTTTTCCACTCTCATCTGTTACACTTCCCGTAACAGTATATGTAACCGCTTCTTCCTGACCTGTATAATGAATATCCTTCAAAA
>NZ_JANFXK010000178.1 GCF_024459955.1 Anaerovorax odorimutans | reverse complement strand
ATATCCGTCTGCCTCCTCTCTATATTCTTCAATCAAATCATTCATATCTTTCGCCGTCACATACAGATTGATCGTACTGTAAATATAGATCGGCGTATCGTCTTCTACGTCCCTCACCGCTCCCGGCACGTCGATGATCTGATGAAGCCGCATCAGATAAAGAGAAGCTTTCCATTCATCTGCCTTCAATTTTCTTACGATCAGGTTCGTATTCTTTCCGTATTCGCGCATTTCTTTCAGCGTTGTCAC
>NZ_JANFXK010000018.1 GCF_024459955.1 Anaerovorax odorimutans | reverse complement strand
TCCTTAGCGCTGATGATACTTGGCGGGTGACTGCCTGGGAAAGTAGGACGTTGCCAATTTAAAAGAGACAGAGATTGTGTAAACAGTCTCTGTTTTTTTCATTTTTGCATCCCGTTTTCCGTAAGAATTTATGATATAATGTAGAATATCAACAGATGATAGGGGGACAAACGATGGATAGAATAGAAAATGATTGTGGGAAGCTGCGGATCAGGCAGGCAAATGCCGGGGATGCCGCCCTGGTGGTGGCGTTTATGCAAAGGCTGGGTACCTATCAGAAGATGAGGGACAGCATAACTGCCACTGAAGAAGGAATTCGCAAGCTGTTGGAAGCCGGTTCCGGCGAGGCTCTATTTGGCGATCTGGACAATGAGACAGTTGCATTTCTCTATTATTACAATAACTCTTCGGCCTTTATCGGAGAAAAAGGTATTTACATCGATGGATTTTATGTGGATGAGAACTACAGAGGACGGGGGATCGGCAGACAGATGATGAAATACATGGCCAACCTGGCCCTTCAACGGGGTTGCAAACGCCTGGAATGGGGGTGCCTGGACTGGAACGAACCGGCACTTAGGTTCTATGGAAATATGGGAGCCAAGGGAGTGGATATCATGACAATCTACCGCTTGACTCCTGATAAAATCCAGGATTTAGCCGACTCCGAATAAAAATGCTCCGGACATTAGAAGACCGCTTTCGTCAAGCGGCCTTTTTTTCGGTATTTAAACAATTCTTAAAGGTTCACCTGATTTTATCTTAAAATTTATTATGGCATAATATCTATGGAGGTTGACAAAAGATGTATAACATATTGATATGTGACGATGAAAAAGACATTGTCTCCGCTTTAAAAATCTATCTTGCAAGTGATGATTACAATTTGTATGAGGCCTATGACGGGCCGGAAGCCCTGGAAGTCATTGAGAAAAACGATATCCATCTGATTCTCCTCGATATTATGATGCCAAAGCTGGATGGTATCCAGGTTTTGACACGTATGCGTAAGTCTTATAATATCCCTGTCATATTTCTTACCGCAAAAGGGGAGGACACGGATAAAATTCTCGGACTCAATTTGGGCGCTGACGACTACATCACAAAACCCTTCAATCCGGTGGAACTGCTGGCGAGGGTAAAGTCACAGCTGCGGCGGTATATGGAGTTGGGATCGGGAGCTAAGAAGTCCAGCGTCTTAAAGGTGGGGGACATTGAGCTGGATGATTCCGCCAAGGCAGCTTTCCTCATGGGAGAGCCGGTCAGCCTGACGCCGAAGGAATATGGAATCTTAAAACTCCTGATGGAACATCCGGGACAGGTTTTTTCTCCGAAGCAGATCTATGGGCAGGTTTGGGAAGAACATGCTTATGGCGCCGAGGGAACAGTGGCAGTTCATATCCGCCATCTCAGAGAAAAGGTGGAGGCCAATCCGGATGAGCCGCGGCACTTAAAAGTTGTTTGGGGACAGGGATATAAAATAGAATGAGGTGTGTATTGAAATGGAAAAGTTGAAAAAAAGCCTGGTGGCAAAAATTACGGCATACATCCTGCTGCTGGCATGCGTAACGATGGCTGTCTTTTCGGCCGCAGTGGTATTGTTTAATGAAGAACGGGGCTGGTATTCAAAGGATGCAGAAACCGTTGAGAAGGAAATATATCATGAGGCAGCAAACAAAGCTTCTCTCTCCCTCATAGACCAAATCTACTCGCTCAGTTCGCTCACAGAGCCGGATGCCGAAGACTACTATCCTGAAGAGTATGGCACTGGGGAATTGACGGCAGAGGAAGAGAAGGCTATTGAAGCGGAGGCGCAGGCCAAGGACAAGGCCGATGAGCTTGCCGCAATCGCGGAGCTCAAGGAAAAGGCACCGGAAAATGGGAAGGAGAACGCGGATTTTGGCTACATCGTGTCCTTTGACAATGCAAAAACGCAAGAAGCAATACTGATTTGGCAAGCGAATGCCGATCTAAAGACTACAGAGGGCGTATACAGCGAGTCCTTTTATCATGAGGGCGGTTCTGGAAGCTATAAAGTCGAAATATTTTTGAGGAGTTCGGCCGCAAATGCGGCGGTACCGGCGGAAGTTGCTTCATCGTTCAGTTCCTGCCGCAAAATGTATGAGCATCGGACTCAGGCTTTGATCGCCTGCATCCTGTGCCTGTTGGCAGCGATTGTATTCTTCATATACTTGATGGTTTCCGCAGGCTGGAAAAATGAAGAGAGGCGTTCTTGCGGAGTTGCGAAGCTGCCTTTGGATTTGATGGCAGCCGCAGGGGTCATTTTAATCTTTGCAGTGGGAATCAACATGGCCGGCGTTCTCTCCTCCGGCAGCGCAATACTGATTGCTCTGGCCGTTTTGCCCATGACAGCCGTGGTAGTGGGGTATCTGCTCCTCTTTGCGGTTGAGCTTAAGGAAGGCGTATGGTGGAAGCATACTGTTTTGAATCGGCTGCTGCATTTCTTAAACTGGATAATAAGAAAGAAAATAAATCCGCTTCTCAGGCAGCTTCCTTTGGTATGGAAAACCGGAGTGGTTCTGGCCGCGTTTCTGCTGCTCAATCTGATGGCCATAAGCGGCGGCGGACCTGCCGTGTGGCTGTTGTCAGTAATCGTGTTAAGTGTGGCGGTGTTGTATATAGCCCTGGGTTGCAAACGTCTGGCGGAAGGAGGCAAGCGCCTGGCGGAAGGCGATCTGGACTATCAGATCGATAAAAACGGCCTGCTGTGGGATCTGGCCCAACATGCGGATAACCTCAACAGCATCGGTAAGGGAATGTCCAGGGCCGTGGAAGAACGGCTGAAAAGCGAGCGGTTCAAATCAGAACTGATTACCAATGTTTCCCACGATATAAAAACGCCTTTGACATCCATCATCAATTATGTGGATTTCCTTAAAAAAGAGGAACTGGATAATGAGAAGGCCAAGGAGTACGTGGAAGTGCTGGACCGCCAGTCCGGCAGGCTGAAAAAGCTGATTGAGGACCTGGTGGATGCTTCTAAGGCTGCGACGGGGAACGTAAAATTGGATTTAGTCCCGTGTCAGGTGGGCGTGCTGATGACTCAGACTATGGGGGAATATAAGGAAAAAGCGGAGGAAAGCGATCTGAATTTCATCATGAAGCTTCCGGAAAAAGAGCTGGAAATCATGGCTGATGGCAGAAGGATGTGGAGGATCTTTGACAATCTGTTAAACAATATCTGTAAGTATTCTCAGCCGGGGACGAGAGTTTATCTCAGCTTGGAGGAGAAGGACGGAAAAGCAGTCATTACCTACAGAAACACTTCCAGATATGAGCTGAATATCAGTGAAGAAGAACTGATGGAACGCTTTGTGAGGGGTGACAGCTCCCGCCATACGGAGGGCAGCGGTCTGGGACTGTCCATCGCCCGCAATCTGGTGGAGCTGCAGGGCGGAACCTTCAATATTTTCATAGACGGTGATTTGTTTAAAGTTGTGATGAACTTTGATTTGATCGATTAGAGGATTGGCCGTGTGGTAGAACCGGGCGCTGCCTGAAAGGGCGGCGCCTTTTATGTTTAAGTTTGAAGATGGCGCAGCGAAGAGTGATTTTTTGGGCGGGTGTGTGGTATAATGTTCGCAAGGATAGGAGCGGCGTTGCCGCAGGGAGGGAGTTGGAAGGTGTTGGATGAGACTTGTGCGACGAAATATCCGATTATGCTGATACATGGAATTGGCTACAGGGACGGGAATTTTGACCGCTACTGGGGCAGGATTCCGGAATTTCTGGAAAGGCATGGGGCGAAGGTCTATTTTGGCAATCAGGATGCCTTTGGAAAGATTGAACATAATGCGGTCCAGCTGAAGGCTTCCGCAGAGAAGGTCCTTGAGGATGCGGGGGCGGAGAAGCTGAATCTGATCGCCCATTCCAAAGGCGGGCTTGAGGCCAGATTTATGATCTCCTGTCTGGATATGGCACAAAAGACCGCTTCTCTGACGACGCTTGCAACGCCTCATCGAGGCATCATTTCTATGGATCGGATACGGCAAAAGGCAGGAGCTGTCTATAAGGGGCTTCTGTCTTTATTCAATTTGATGCTGCTCTTTGACGGAGGGGAGAAAAACAGTTCTCTGAAAACCTATGAGCAGCTTACGGCAGATTATATGAAAGTCTTCAACGAAATGGTTTTGGATGCGCCGGAGGTGTATTATCAGAGTTACGCTTTTGATATGAAAAACAGCAGGAGCAATCCTGCGATGGGAATTTTCCATGGGCTGGTGAAGAGGATCGAAGGAACAAACGATGGTCTGGTAGCCGTTGATTCGGCTAAGTGGGGTGACTTTCGGGGCGTTTACTCCGGCCCCGGAAAAAAAGGCATATCCCATCCCCATGCCGTAGATTATGGGAAAAAGGCGCTGGCCAGCAAAAAAACAGGAGGCGGCGTGCTGGATATAACGGATCTTTACTGGGATATTGTGTGCAGATTAAAAGCTCTGGGATATTAATGTTGTGAAAACGACGCCAGGCATGGTATAATATCATGTATATTTTGTGCAATTTACTTTAAAGGAAGGGGGAGTAATATGGTTTTCATGACAATACTAAAAGTTATATTCGTAATATTACTTTGCGTCCCTCTTGCAGGTGTGATCATATATTTTCTGATGCGGCTGATCGATGAAGTTGTAAAGCAGAATGGAAAAAATAGCGGAACAAAGAAAAACAGGAGTCACAGAAGATGAAAAACGGCTTATTTATTACCTTGGAAGGGCCTGATGGCTCAGGAAAATCAACGCAGATAGAAAGAATTCGGACTTTTTTTCAGCAGCGGGGAGAGAAAGTGGTTCTCACAAGGGAGCCGGGAGGAACTGCCATCAGTGAAAAGATCCGAACGATTATTTTAGATAAAGAAAACCGTGAGATGGATGCCATGACCGAGGCGCTGCTTTACGCAGCTTCCCGGGCGCAGCACGTGGCACAGGTGATTCGGCCGGCCCTCGAGCGGGGCGAGCATGTGATCTGCGACCGTTTTATCGATTCCAGCATAGCCTATCAGGGGTATGGGCGCGGGCTGGGGGACTGTGTATCCATAATCAACGCCTATGCGGTCAGAGACTGTATTCCTGACATTACGTTTCTTTTGAAACTGGACCCGGGCATTGGCAAGGGAAGAATCGGACAGGAGGCGCAGGACCGGATCGAAATGGAGGCGCTGGATTTTCATAATCGGGTTTTTCACGGCTATGAAGAACTGGAGCTGCAGTTTCCGGACAGGATCGTCGGCATTGATGCCAGCGGCGATATCGAGGAGATCAGCCGGGAGATACTGGGACACATAGAAAGGCTTTTGAAAAATGAGCTTTGATCGGATTAAGGGAAATGAAAAGTTAAAAGAAAGGCTGTCGGCCGCCATCCGAAGCGGAAATATTTCTCACGCCTATATATTCGAAGGCGAAGCGATGCTGGATAAAAAGGCTTTCGCAGAGGCATTTATAAAAGCGGTTCTCTGCAAGGAGGCGCCCGGGATCGGATGTGACAGCTGTGTAATCTGCAGCAAGATCGACCACGGAAACCATGAGGATCTGATCTATGTGCAGGCGGATGGGAGCAGCATTAAGGATGAAGCGATTGAAACTCTGCAGGAGAGGCTGAAGACAAAGCCCTATGGAGAAAGGACCGCCGCTATTATCAACGATGCTGACACCATGACGCTGCGGGCACAGAACCGTCTGCTGAAAACCCTGGAGGAACCGGCGGAGGGAACGATTCTGATTCTGCTGTCGGAGAATATCGAAAACCTTACACAGACGATTTTGTCCAGATGTGTAAAGTTTCGTCTGAATTATTTCGGAGAAGAGAGCTATGAAGGCATGCTGGATAAGGCCAGAGAAGTGGCGGACATGCTGCTTGCCGGACAGCCGTTTTATAAAAGAAAAGAAGCTGTCGCCGACATTATGAAAGACAGCGGTCAGACCTATGCGTTTCTGGATGCGTTGGAGAAGGTGTACCGCGATTTCCTGATAGAAAACACGCAGGAGGGAAGATTGTATAAAAAGAGCCAGATTTACAGGAATGTGGATCTGATTGAACAAGCGAGAAGACAGATCCAAAGAGGCGTGGCAAAGAGCTATGCCCTCAAGGACTTGATGATAAAAATTGGAGGATAGAGAATGGTAAAAGTAGTAGGCGTTAAGTTTAAAACAGCCGGTAAAGTATACTATTTCGACCCGGGTGATCTGGAGGTAGAACTGGGGACGAATGTCATTGTGGAGACTGCCAGAGGAATGGAGTTTGGAACGGTCAATATGGAAGAAAAGGAAGTTCCTCCTTCTGAAATCGTTACACCGCTGAAGAAGATCATTCGGATCGCCGATGAAAAGGACCATAAAAAGCACAGAGATAACGTAAAGAAAAAAGAACGGGCTTTGCGACTGTGCCAGGAAAAGATCAACAAGCACAAGCTGGAAATGAAGCTGATCGATGTGGAATATACCTTTGACAACAGCAAGATTATCTTTTACTTTACGGCTGACGGAAGAGTTGATTTCCGGGAACTGGTAAAGGATCTTGCCGGCGTCTTCAAGATGCGGATCGAGCTGCGTCAGATCGGTGTCAGGGATGAAGCGAAAATGATGGGCGGCATCGGAACCTGCGGCCGCAGTCTGTGCTGCCATAGCTGGCTGTCTGAATTTGAACCGGTTTCCATTAAAATGGCAAAAGTGCAGAGCCTGTCGTTGAATCCCACAAAGATATCCGGTATCTGCGGAAGGCTGATGTGCTGCCTCAAATATGAAAATGACGTGTATATGGAAATGAGAAAGGGTATGCCGGATAACGGCGAGAGGATCAAAACGCCGGACGGCATGGCGGTAGTCGTGGATACCAACATCCTGGAAAACAATATCAAGACACGTTTGGTCGTTGAAGAGGGAAGTAAAGAGAAGGACCGTCAGGAAAAGCTGAGTACGGAGTTTTATAATTACAAGAAAGAAGAGATTAAGCGCCTTGGCAAGGGCAAGAAGAAAAAGAAAAACGACGATCTGGAAGAGCTGGACGGAGAGCTTCTGGCAGAGATTAAGGACCTGTTGAAGGACTAAAGGTATGCTGTATAAAGGAGAACGAATTGATGAGATCGGATTTTCCGATCTCAGGCTGATCCAGAAACCAGAGGACTTTTGTTACGGAGTAGATGCGGTGATTCTGGCCGATTTTGCTGCCAGAAAGCCGGCCCGGCGAATTGTGGATCTGGGAACCGGAACAGGTATTATCCCCCATATCCTCAGCCACAAGACGAGCGCGGAAACCATATACGGCATTGAGTATCAGGAGGATGCGTGGGCGAGAGCGGTGAGAAACGCAGAGCTGAATGGCCTTACGGAGCGGCTGTCCTTTATCCAGGCCAATGTGGCGGACTTTGACCGGCTCACGGGATGGGCGGACGCAGTGACCGCGAATCCGCCTTATATGGCGGGAAATGGAGGCCTTGTCAATGCAAACCAGGCCAAGACTATTGCCCGTCACGAAACAGTGGGAACGCTGGAGGATTTTATCGGCTGTGCCTGTCGTCTGCTGCGGGACAGGGGCGATTTTTACATGGTTCACAGGCCCAGCAGACTGGTGGATATTTTCTCGCTGTGCAGAAAATACGGGCTGGAACCAAAGGAAATGCGGCTTGTCGCACCGAGAGCGGGCCAAATTCCCAATATCGTCCTGATACACTGTGTAAAGGGCGGCGGACCGGAACTGAGACTTTTGGAAACGCTTTTTGTATATAAGGCGGAAGGTGTTTATTCCGACGAAATACAGAGAATTTATGAGAGAACAGACGAAACGCCGGTCAAATGATCTGGCAGATCAGGACCGAAGCAAAAATACCTACAATATAACCGATGAGACCTGCTGCAAAGGCGTGTCTCATTTTTTTTACGGCAGTAACGCCAAAGTACAGCGCCAGAACATAGAAGACCGTCTCGCAGCTTCCGACCATGACAGAGGCCGCTCTGCCGATCAGCGTATCGGCGCCGTTTTCCTGCATGATCCGTTCCGCCAGGACCAGGGAGCCGCTGCCCGATACGGGGCGAAGCATGATGAGCGAGATTAACTCTTTGGGAATCCCCGCCAGCTCAAAAACCGGACCCAAAATCCTTTCCAGCCATTCCATGGCTCCGGAAGCGGTGATCGCTTCGATACCGATAAAGATGGCGATGATAAAAGGCAGGATTTCCACTGCCGTAGCGATTCCATCCTTGGCCCCTTCCGCAAAGAGATCGTAAACAGCCACCTTTTTTTTCAGGCCATAGACAATGATAACCGTTATAATAACAGGAATAAAAAAGACAGAGATCGTACTAAGGACGGTGGACATCAGGATACTTCCTTTCAAAAAATTTGCATACGGCCACAGAAACGACCATGGAAATCAGCCCTGCGATGATGGAGGGAATGATAATGCTTCCTGAGTTGACAGAACCCAGATCGTTGCGGATCTTAATGATCGTGACCGGGACCAGCTGGACCATGGACATGGTCACGGCGGTAAACATACACATGGCATTGCTGGCATAGGGCGACTGCTGGTTTTCATCATCCAGCCGTTCCATCGCTTTTAGGGAAAACACCGTAGCGCTGTTGCCTGCGCCGAAAATATTTGCCACAAAGCTCATCAGCATAACGGCAATGGTCTGATCGTCTTTTTCCAGAGGAAAGAGATAATGCATCAAAGGGCGCACTTTTCGGGAAATTTTTTCAATTAGCCCGGACTTGTCGGCGATATTCATAAGTCCGCTCCATACCGCCATAATACCGATCAGGCTGATGACGAACTCCACCGCTTCGGTGCAGCTTTCCATCAGGCCGTCCGTAAAGCTGCTCAGATTTCCGCTGACGCAGGCAAATCCGATTCCAAGACAGAGCATTCCCGCCCATATATAATTCATCATGTTTTGTCACCTCAAGGTAAACTTATTCCCAAACCTTTAAAATATGAGCGAAAACGCTTTCTTAACGATTAATTAAGAAAATAGATATAAAAACTTGTTGAAACAATTTACAATTTATGTAATAATAGAGATATATTGCTTAAGGGGCGGAGGTACGAATATGGTAGTAACACTGGATTTAAAGGCACTAGGATGGGCATTGTTAATTATTGCCCTGCTGGTTTTGATTATTTTTTGTATTATATTTATGAAAAATCTTATCGCGACCATCAGGCATACTAACAAGATTTTAGAGGATACGGAACGAATATCCACTATAGCAGCTGAAAGGACAGAGCAGGTCAATGAGTCTATCAGTGATGTAGCGGAATCCCTTAGTGGAATGGCGGATGTAATTAAAGGAAATCAAAGCGTTGTTGCGGCCCTGACCTCCATCGTCAACGCGCTTGGTTCGCTGAAGAACCTGGTGAACAGAAAAAAAGACAAAGAACAGTAAGGGTGAGTTTTGTGGGACTGCGGCAGATTGGATTAAGGGCTGTGCCCTGCTGCGGAGAAAGGAGACATTATGAAAGCGACAGGTATTGTTAGGAAAGTGGATGAATTGGGCAGGATCGTACTGCCGATTGAACTGAGAAGAACTTTGGATATTGAAATCAAAGATCCAATTGAGATCTTTGTGGATGAGGATTACATTTTACTCAAGAAATATGAACCATGTTGTATCTTCTGTGGCAGTGCAAAGACGGTAAAACAGATCAAAGGAAAGAACGTATGTGAAAACTGCATCAAGGAACTGAAGGACCTGTAAACCGGTTGGCAGAACATGATTGAAAAAAGCGTTGCGTGCAATGCTTTTTTTCTTTATGCAGGAATGTTTCTGTAAAAACAAGGCAAGAATAATTAGGAAGGAAAGAGGCAATAAAAAATATGTTTTGTTCCCCTTTAGCATGAAACATTTAATGTCTCTTTCTTTTGTTTATTATCCTTGAAATAGAAGAATGAAACAGGTATACTGTAAATTAGATAAAAATGTTTGGAGGAAAGAAGTGGCAAAATTTTTGGTGCAAAAAAGTGCTCCGTTAAAAGGGGAAGTTGAGATAAGCGGAGCAAAAAATGCTGTACTTCCGATCATGGCAGCAGCCTTGCTGACTGATGAAAAGTGTACGATTATGGAAACTCCTGCCTTGCGGGACGTGGATGTCATGTGCCGGCTTCTCCGCAGTTTGGGTGCTGAGGTTAATGACAGATTGGATGAAAACATTGTTGAAATAGAAGCAAAGAACGTTGTGGAGTCTGAGGCTCCCTTTGAACTTGTGAAGAAGATGCGCGCGTCGATTCTGGTAATCGGACCTCTGCTGGCGCGGACCGGCAAAGCGGTGATTCCTCTTCCCGGAGGCTGCGCGATTGGAAAGAGACCGATCGAGCTGCACCTGAAAGGCCTGCGGGCACTGGGCGTAGAGATTAAAGAGGATGAGGGACACCAGGGGCCGCTGGAAGCCAGAGTAGACAAGCTGATGGGTAATGACGTTTATCTGGATTTCCCCAGCGTAGGGGCTACGGAGGTTATTATCATGGCTGCGGCTTTGGCGGAAGGCACCACAGTCATTGAAAATGCCGCACAGGAACCGGAGATTGTCGATTTGGCCAACTTTTTAAATAAAATGGGCGCGAGGATCAAAGGCGCGGGAACCGATACGGTTAAAATTGAAGGCGTGGAACGGCTTCATGGTGTCAGCCATCACGTAATTCCCGACCGCATCGAAGCCGGAACCTTTATGGTTGCTTCCGTTATAACGAGGGGAAATATTCTCATCAGAAATATTCTGCCGGACCATGTAAAGCCGGTGACCGCCAAGCTGAGAGAATGCGGCGCTGAGATCTACATGACCGATGAAGGCATGGTGGTAAGAGGTGACGTCAATCCAATCGTTTCTACGGATATTAAGACGCTGCCGTACCCTGGATTCCCAACGGACATGCAGTCGCCGTTCATGGCGCTTTTGGCTGTATCCAAGGGCCCCAGTGTTGTCATAGAGACTGTCTTTGAAAACCGATTCATGCATGTGGCTGAGTTTAACCGAATGGGCGCCAACATTAAGACCGACGGAAACTGTGCGATTATACCGGGCGATAAGCAGCTGCAGGGCGCACAGGTGGTAGCTACCGACCTGCGTGCAGGAGCGGCAGTCGTTCTCACCGGGTTAGTCGCAGAGGGAACCACGGAAGTTTCGGACATTTATCATATTGATCGGGGTTATGAGAGGTTTGTGGAAAAATTCAGAGGCCTGGGAGCCACGATTATTCGAATTGAAGACAACTGATCAGCAGATCGTGTATAGAACCGCACCAGTACCGTATCAACGCGCTGGTGCGGTTCATTTTTTAAAAGACAATAAAAATGAAAATTCGAAAGGTTGAGAATTCTATTCCCGAATATGATATACTATGGACATAACTGTTTGATTTGGAAAAAATACACGGATATTATAAAATAAGTGAAAACTTTTTTGAGATTTTGTTAAAAATACTATTGACTATTGGATAATAATAGTATATATTACTTATTGAGAAGAGTTACTAATAAAGAAACAGTAACCAATGAGTATGCATTTATTATAAGCTATATGACGATATGTTTATTGAGGAGGAACAAAATGAAAGATTTAAAAGGAACAAAAACACTGGAAAACTTACTGACTGCTTTTGCCGGAGAATCCCAGGCAAGGAACAAGTACACATTCTATGCTTCCAAGGCTAAAAAAGAAGGCTACGTGCAGATCGCAAAGCTCTTTGAAGAGACTGCCGGCAATGAAAAGGAACACGCTGAGCTGTGGTTCAAGCATGCGGTAGGCATCGGCACAACAGAAGAAAATCTGATCGCGGCAGCAGAAGGCGAGAACTACGAATGGACCGAAATGTATGCTGAAATGGCTAAGACTGCCAGAGAAGAAGGCTTCCCAGAGATCGCGGCTCAGATGGAAGGCGTAGCTGCCATCGAAAAAGAGCACGAAGAAAGATACAGAAAGCTGGCAGAGAACGTTAAGACTGGAAAAGTATTCGCAAAAGATGAAGAGGTTGTATGGCAGTGCTCCAACTGCGGACACCAGTTTGTCGGCAAAGAAGCTCCGGAAGTTTGCCCGGTATGCTTCCACGCAAAAGCTTACTTCCAGGTTAAGCCGGAAAACTACTAAAAATAAAAGATATAAATTATGGACAGCACGGTCAAAAGACTGTGCTGTTTTTCCGTGTACTTAAAAAACAGTTACTTTCTTGTCTGCCATTCTTTACCGTGGTATAATGATTTAAGTGCAGCGAGAATGGATGACGAAAGGAGACTTCCGCATGAAGGAAAATAAAAAACGCCTGTCAGAACGAAAATGGCCAACTTTTTTTATTGTGTGCGCGATTAGTCTAGCCATCCTGATCGGTGGATATTTATTATACCAGAACAGTATTGAAGGCGTGGTCAGCGGTACGACCAAGTCCTTTATGAATCAATTGGCTGATCATGATATTCGAAATGTAGGAAGTCAGGTTGACAGCCAGCTGAATTACCTCCGCTCCCTGGCAAAGCGGATGGGAACAATTCGAGACGAAGACCAAATGGATCTTCCCTATCTTTTAAGCGTGGAGGCTCAGGCTACGGCATTTCAGAAACTATATTTTATTACCAGGGAAGGGAAAACCTACGACAGCACGTATCTGGTTTCTTCCCTGAACAAAATGCCGTGGGCCGCTACCTATCAGGCGGCGACCGGTGACTTTGTGTCTCGTCTTGCCGTTGATAAGCGGGAGGCGTGGGGTGAATATCTGCTCTACGGTTTGCGGCTGGACACGCCGATTACTTATGGAAAAGAGCAGGTCGAAGGTATTGCCGGACTGATACCCATAGAAGAACTGGATGGACTGACAAGTCTTGAGAGCTTTGACGGTCGGGGGACAACTCTGGTGATTCAGCCCAGCGGGGAAATTATTACCGCCAGCAAATACTATGACAGCGAAACCAGTCGTAACTATTTTACGGAGCTCAAACAGGCAAAGTTTATGGGGACTGCTTCCATGAGCCAGTGTGAAGCGGCCATAGCCCAGGGGAAGAGTTTTTATGCCGAATACGTTTTTGAGGGCGTTCAATACGGTGTCATATTAAAGCCCATGGGGGATGCCACCTATAACAATGGATGGTACATGGCCGTCAAAGTTCCCTCGGAGGTTACGGCAGAAGTTACGCAGGTGTTTTTAAAGAGGTCGCTCTTTTTCTTCGCTATTTTGTGCATCGTGCTTATCATTATCATAACCTTTGTTTTGAGAACCGTGCGTGCGGCCCAGGTAGCAAAGGCTTCTGAGCAGGCGAAATCAGCGTTCCTGGCCAACATGAGCCATGAGATTCGCACGCCCCTCAATGGGATTACAGGCCTGATTTATCTGATGCGGCAGAATCTGGACAATCGGGAGAGGCAGAAAGAGTACCTGGAGAAAGCGGAGGTGTCCGCCGAGTTTCTCAAAAGCGTCATTACCGATGTGCTGGACATGTCAAAGATTGAAAGCGGCCAATTGGAGCTTTACAGCGAAAGGATGAATCTGAAAAAACTCCTTCGTGAAATTCAGATGCTGGTCGGCCCTCAGGCTGAGGCGCGCGAACAACATTTTGAGATAGACTGTGAGGGAATGGAGATCAATTGGGTCATGGGCGATGAGGTGCGGCTCAAGCAGATCATCGTCAACCTGCTGGGCAATGCATTGAAATTTACGCCTGCTGGCGGAAAGATTTCCCTTATTGTTAACCAGCGGCCCCATGAAGAGACTGCAGAGACATTTTTCAAGGTGATTGACACAGGCTGCGGGATGAGCGCGGAGTTTCTGGAGAGAATCTGGCAGCCCTTTGAACAGGAGCGAAGGATCGGTTCACAGAATGGTACCGGACTGGGTACCACACTGAGCAAGATTCTGGCAGAGGAAATGGGCGGTACCATTGGAGTGGAAAGCCGGCCGGGAGAAGGCACAACCTTCACCGTGCGGATTCCTTTCCCTGTCGCAGGACAGGAGGACACACAGGCATCATCGGAGCCGGAGGATCAGAAAACACTGGCGGGAAAACGCATTTTGGTTGTGGAGGACAACGATATCAACAGAGAGATTCTTATGGAAATCCTGGCAGGATACGAGGCAGCCGTAGAGTGCGCCGTCAACGGGCAGGAAGCGGTGGATCTTTTCACACAGAGCCAGCCCTATTGGTTTGATGTGATTTTGATGGATATTCAGATGCCGGTGCTTAACGGCTACGAGGCTACGGAGGCGATTCGGGCGCTGGAGCGGCCGGACAGCAAGGAAACGATCATCATTGCTCTGACGGCCAATGCCTTTAAAGAAGAGGCGGACCGGGCTCTCGGGTGTGGTATGAACGGCGTTGTCACCAAGCCTTTGGATGTAAATATGCTGCTGGCAAAGCTCTCTGAGCTGGATATAAAAAATGCACAAAAGCGGGAGAACAACTAGGAGGTTGCATATGAAAAAACGATTTTTAGCCCTGATAACAGCGCTGATCCTGTGCGGAGTACTGGTCGGCTGCGGTGCAAAAAAAGAACAGAAAGCAGTAACGATCCGCATTAAATGTCCGCCTATGACAATGGCTTACGACGCGGACCATCCTGATGCTGAGATCTACGATCTCTTTACGGAGGCTGCGGACAAATTCAATGCGCAGTATGAAGACGCGAAGGTGAATTTCAAAATCGAAAAGTTTCAATATGTGGATGAAAAGGAACAGGTAGTCGATAAAATCGGTACCGAAGAGGCGGCGGATATTCTCTTTGGTGGTTCCTTCAACATGCCTACTTATATTCTGGAAAATCGGCTGGCTACCTGGGATGATGTGATCGATGATGAGTTGCGCGGTGACGTCGATGATGCCATCTGGAAACAGTGCATGGTGGGAGACAAGACGTATCTCATGCCTTACTTCCAACTGCAGAATACGCTGATGGTCAACAAAACGCTGATGAAAAAGGCGGGCCTGGAAAAATACATTCCAAAGGAAGGCACGATTGCTCAGTGGTCTACCGAGGAATACAATACGATTTTGAAGGGGCTGAAAGCTTCTATGCCCGGCGGCCAGAATTTCCCCATGTTCGCCTATGCGTCCAATAACCAGGGGGATCTGCACACTATGACCTTCCTTCGGGCTTACGGCTGCGGAATCTTTGACAAGGAAGGCAACTTTGCCGTCAATACGCCGGAGGGAATCAAAGCGCTAAAGTGGCTTAAGAATCTCAATGAACAGGGAATCACGCCCAAGGGGGCGGAAAATATGGAGTTGGCAGCCAATATGGACTTATTCTATAACGGCCAGATGGCGATCTGTATGGGAAATCAGGTCAATTTGAACGACTGTCGAAACCTTTATAATTTGGATGTTTTTCTGGCCAATTTCCCCAGCCCAGACGGAAAGGGATATGCTACCAGCTACCTTAACGGCTTTACTCTTTTCGACAACGGCAACGAAGACGTGCTAAAGGCGTCGAGGGATTTTATCCGTTTCATCTATTCGGATAAGGATTTATTGAAGTACTCTCTGAGCAGCACGCCGGTTCTCAAATCATATGTAGAGGAGAACAAGGATAAAGTGTTTATGATGCAGGCCTACAGCGATAATTCCCCCAATGTGGTGGACTTTTTGAACAATACCCCCAACTGGGAGGGCGTGCGGGCTGTCTTTTATCCTAACATTCAGGAGCTCTACAGAGGCAGCAAAACGCCTAAAGAGGTTGCCGCCGGTATTGACGCCAGCTGCAATGCGGCCATAGCCGAGGGGCGCAGCGCAGCCCAGTAAAAGCAATCCTGTTGCGATTCACGGTTTCCGAAACCTGTAAAGGAAACCTGCGGCAATCGTAACAGGATTTTTTTATGGATAAAATGGAGAAACCCTATTGACAAATTTAAGAAAGAGTGGTAAGTTATAGCTAACCTAGTTAGTGAGATAAAACTAACCGAAGAAGAGGAGGTTGCTGTGATGCCTTTAACTATGATAAGAACCGGGGAATCCGGAAAGATCAGAAGGATCAGCGGAAAAGATGAAAGCCGCAGATTTCTCAATAATCTGGGATTTGTAGAGGGAGAAACCGTAACGGTGGTATCTTACCTTGCCGGTAACATGATTTTAAATGTAAAAGACACGAGAGTGGCTTTGGATAAAAGTATGGCAAAGAGAATTATTGTCTGAGAAAGGAAGAATTGAAAAATGAAAACATTGAGAGATGTGAAAGTCGGCGGCACTGCCAAGGTAGTCAAGCTTCATGGGGCCAGTGCGACCAAGCGGCGGATCATGGACATGGGAATTACCAGAGGTACGGAAATCTTTGTAAGAAAAGTCGCGCCTCTGGGAGATCCGATTGAAGTTAATGTGCGCGGTTATGAGCTTTCCCTGCGCAAGAGCGAAGCGGAAAACATCGAAATGGCGTAATTTTTTTTGACGACGAGTTAGTTTAAAATAACTGTATGATGAATTTCAGGAGGAATAAGAATGGGCTTTAAAATAGCGTTAGCGGGGAACCCCAACTGCGGAAAGACGACCATGTTCAATGATCTGACCGGAAGCAGTCAGTATGTCGGAAACTGGCCGGGTGTAACTGTGGAAAAGAAGGAAGGGAAGCTGAAAGGACAGAGGGATGTTATCATAACAGACCTTCCGGGAATCTACTCCCTGTCTCCCTATACCCTTGAGGAAGTTGTAACCAGAGACTATTTGATTAAAGAACGACCGGACGCCATTGTCAATCTGGTTGACGGAACCAATCTGGAGCGTAACCTGTATCTGACGACGCAGCTTTTGGAGCTGGGCATTCCCATGGTCATCGCGGTCAATATGATGGACCTGGTGAGAAAAAACGGGGATAAGTTCGATCTGCGAAAGCTGAAAGAAGCCTTTGGATGTGAAGTTGTGGAAACTTCGGCCTTAAAGGGAACCGGCTGCAAAGAAGCTGTAAATCTGGCGGTGGAGCTGGCGAAAAGGGGACAGAAGGCAAAGCCAAGCCATGGCTTCTCAAGAGAAGTGGAAGCTGCCCTTGACCAGCTGGGGCATCTGGTGTCAGGCGCAGCCAGTGCCGATAACAGACGCTGGTTTGAAGTGAAAGCTTTCGAACGGGATGAGAAGGTTATGGAAACGCTCAGCCTGAAAGCATCTCAGCTCAAGGAAATGGAAACCATTATCGCCAGGGTAGAAGAATCCATGGAGGATGATGCGGAAAGTATCATTACCAATGAGCGGTACGATTACATAACCCAGGTCGCTGAGCGGGCAATCAAAAGGGGTAATAAAGGCCTGACGACTTCTGATAAGATAGACCGGGTCGTAACCAACCGCTGGCTGGCGCTGCCGATTTTCGCAGCTGTCATGTTTGTGGTATACTATATTTCCGTAACGACCATCGGAACCATTGTGACGGATTTTACCAACGATACTCTCTTCGGTGAATGGATCGCGCCAACGGTGCAGGGCTGGATGGAAGGCGCCGGCGCGGCCGGGTGGCTTACAGGTTTGGTGGTAGATGGTATTATTGGCGGTGTGGGAGCCGTACTGGGCTTCGTACCGCAGATGTTCGTGCTCTTCTTCTTCCTGTCTATCCTGGAGGACTGCGGCTATATGGCAAGAGTCGCCTTTATTATGGACCGTATCTTCCGCAAGTTCGGACTGTCGGGAAAAAGCTTTATCCCCATGCTGATTTCATCAGGATGCGGTGTTCCGGGCGTTATGGCCACCAAGACCATTGAAAACGAAAAAGACAGAAGAATGACCATCATGACAACGACGTTCATTCCATGCGGCGCCAAGCTGCCGGTAATCGCACTGATCGCAGGGGCAATCATGGGAGGCGCCTGGTGGATGGCACCGGCCATGTATTTCCTGGGAATCGCGGCTGTAGTTGTTTCCGGTATTATCCTTAAAAAGACCAGAATGTTTGCGGGAGATCCGGCGCCATTTGTCATGGAACTGCCTCAGTATCACAGACCGGCGGCAAACAGCGTATTGATACATATGTGGGAAAGATGCAAAGCCTTTATCATCAAAGCAGGTACGGTTATCTTTGTAGCCTGCGGAGTGATTTGGTTCTTACAGGCCTTTGGCTGGGAAAACGGCAGCTGGGGTATGGTAGATGATATCGACAACAGTGTTCTGGCCAGCATCGGCCATGCCATTGGCTGGATCTTTGCTCCGCTGGGCTTTGCGGACTGGAAAGCATCCGTAGCCACCATCACAGGTCTGGTGGCAAAAGAAAATGTGGTGGGAACCTTCGGTGTGCTCTTCGGCGTTGCTGACGCGGCGGAAGACGATCCGGGACTGTGGGCGTCTACCATGACCATGTTCCCGTCGGCCGTGGCTGCCGTTTCCTTCCTGGTGTTCAACCTTCTGTGCGCACCGTGCTTTGCGGCCATTGGAGCGATCAAAAGGGAGATGGCCAGCGCAAAATGGACGGCCTTCGCAATTGGCTATCAGACTGTATTTGCCTATGCGATTGCCCTGATGATTTTCCAGCTGGGAAGCTTTTTCGGAGGAGCGGGCTTCACCATCGGTACCGCAGTTGCAATCGCTGTCCTGGCAGGCATGCTCTATCTGCTGCTCCGTCCGGCCAGGACTGAAACAAGAATTCAAAGGAAAGAAGTGATGGCGTAATGTTAGCGACAATACTGGTCGGGATTGTAGTAGCGGCTCTTTTCGGGCTGGCAATCCGTTCGATCGTAAAACAGCGTAAGAATGGAGGCTGCTGCGGCAGCTGCAAAGGCTGCCACGGATGTGACCTTTCTTACAACGAAGTGAAAAATCATGTAAATAGCAAATAAGTAACCTTTACTCAATATTTTTAAAGAATTACTGTGCCGCTGTAATAGTGGGACAGTATTTCTTTGTAATTGTAACCGGCTTTGGCCATACCGTTGGCCCCGTACTGGCTCATGCCTACGCCGTGGCCGGAACCGGTGGTGGTAAAGGTGATCGTGTTTTTTGAAGTTGTGATCTTAAAGTTGGCTGAATAAAGGCCCAGGGCCTGCCGCACCTGGATGCCGGTAACCGTGCCGCTGCCGACTTTCATTTTTTCCACCCGGCCTCCATTGCTGTGTGATTTAATTTTTATATTGTCCGCCGTAACCGTACCAAAGCTGATTTTTGGGTAAGCGGCCTTTAATTTAGAGGTGAATTCTGAGATTGACATGGAGGTGCTCTCATTTTTGTGGGTCGCATCATCCTCATAAGGGCTTTCCACACTCACCAAATAGGGGACGGCTGCTGAAAAAACATCTTCGCAGTTTTCCGTTTTTCCGCCGCTGGAAGAGTGGAACAGGGCTTGTTCTACCAGCTTGCCATTGTAGTACATCAGCTGGCCCCTGGTGTCTTCCACTGCGGCTGAGATCTTTTTCCAGTCGGATTTCATCCATTTGCTGCCCTTGACCTTTTTCAAGTTTTTTTCGTCCTGGAAAACCTGACAGTGGACCGTGTCGCACACGGGGGCCTTGGGATGGGCAGATGGGTTGCCGCTCTTTTTGGCCCGCAGATATTTTGACAGCGAGTATGTACGGGCTGCTACAGCCTGGGCTTTCAGCGCTTCCTTTTCGAAGGTCGAGGGCATTTCGCTGGCCACCACCCCTTTGACATAATCCTCAAAGGCAACGGACTCTGTTTTTCCTATTGATTTGCGGTATACGGTGATTTTCTTGGGAATGGTTTCTTTTTTTATACTCTCGACTACAGGCTTTTGCTCGGTCTTGTCCGCTGTTTTTTCAGGGGCAGCCTGTTCCGGTATGAAAACTTTGGTTATGGTGAAAGGCACGACAACCAGCACAAAGATTACGATGATATGGATGATCAGCAGCGGTTTTAGAAACCTTACCAGCATCTCAGGATGAAAGCTGAAGCTACGTCTTGTCCGTACCCTGGGTATATGAATTTTATTTCTCATCTTTCTGATTTTTCGTCTCATGGTATCCTCCCCAAATAATATACATAATATGGTATGCGGGAGGGGAGGGTAATTATGCTTTAAGAATTTTCGTATACAAAAAAATGCGGCCTCGAACCTGTGAAGAGGTTTACCCGGCGCATTTTTCCTCTTTATCCCCTGCTGATTTTGTGATATGGTCTTATATATAACACAACAGGAGAGTCTTATGTATAAAATTATGATTGTCGAAGACGATGAAACCATCCGCACAGAGCTGCAGCTGATGCTTAAAAACGCCCTTTATGAGTCGGTGGCTGCCACAGAATTTACCGATCTGCCGGAGCAGATTAAAAAAGAAAGTCCCGATCTGGTGCTTTTGGATATCAATCTTCCGGACCAGAGCGGCCTTTCTGTCTGCCGCAAACTGCGCCAGTTTTCCGATGTTCCGGTGATTTTCGTCACCAGCAAAAACACTTCTATGGACGAGCTGGAATGCATCACCTCCGGCGGGGACGATTACGTCAGCAAACCCTATCAGGCCCCGATCCTTCTGGCACGAATCGCAGCGGTCCTCAAACGGACGGGTAAAAAGAACGAGCAGGAGGTGACGGCCATCACTTATAAGGATGTCACCCTGGATTTGCTGGCCTGCACTGTTTCCTATGAGGGGAAGGAAAGTGAGCTGTCGAAAAACGAGTTTCGGATTCTGACCTATTTGTTTTCCCATACCGGGCAGGTGGTTTCCCGCATGGACCTGATCGAGTATCTGTGGGACAATCAGGTCTTTATTGACGATAATACCCTGAGCGTGAACATGACCAGACTCAGAGGAAAGCTGGCAGATATCGGCGTTGCCGATCTGATCGAAACCAAGCGCGGGCTGGGCTACAAGCTGTGAGGAGTGAGACGGATGACCATTTTTGAATATCTGAAAGACCGGATGCCGGCGCTGCTTGTGAATTTGTCCGCTATGCTGGCAGTGGCCGTTTACCTTACGGCAGGAGGGGTGGATATAAGCATGACGATTCTGCTCCTTGTGGGCTGGGCTTTCCTGCTGGTGATTTTTTTTGCCTGCAGGTATGCGCGGAGAAACCGTTATTTTAAGGAGATAGAGGCTATTTTTCATCAGCTGGACAAACCCTATCTGCTGGGAGAAGTCATGGGCAGGCCCAGCCGCAGCGAGGATAAAAAATACCGGGAAATTATCCGGCGCTCCAATAAGTCGGTCATCGAGGCCATTCGCAGGCTGGAGGATGAGCAAAAGGAATACAAAGAATACATTGAGAGCTGGATACACGATGTGAAGCTGCCCATAACGGCTGCGGCTCTGGTCTGTCAGAATCAGACCGAGCCTGATGCCAAGGAGACGGCCAGAAAGATCCTGCCGGAGCTTTCCAAGATGGAAAATCTGGTGGAATCGGCGCTGTTCTACGCCAGGTCCGATTCGGTGTACCAGGACTATCTCATAGAGGAAACGGATCTGGAAGAGGTGATAAACCAGACCATTGCCAGAAATAAATCCTTCCTGATCGCAAACAGGATGACCATTGAGGTGGACTGCTCCTGCGGCAAGGTTTTCAGCGATGGCAAGTGGCTGCAGTTTATCCTCAGCCAAATCCTGATCAACGCGGCAAAATATAAAAAGGAAGACTGCGGAAAGATCCGGATTTTGGGGCGGGATGTGAAAAACGGCGTGCGGCTTTCTGTGGAGGATGAGGGCATCGGGATCAAAGGGAGCGAGATCAGCCGTATTTTCGACAAAGGGTTCACTGGGACCAATGGACGCAGCAGAGCAAGATCTACGGGGATCGGACTTTATCTGTGCCGTAAGCTGTGCCGCAAGCTGGGAATCGAGATCAGCGCAGCGTCAGAGGAAGGCCGCTATACCAGAATTGACCTGACCTTCCCCAGAAGCGATTATTACGGGATCTGAGTTATCTTTCAAATCTGTAAGATTCATGTAAGCGTAAGCGATACATCGGGCGCGGGTCCTGCTCTATACTTTAGATATCACAGAGAAAGGAGATACACAAATGAACGGAACGATCAGAATATGTGATATCGAAAAATATTATGGAAGCAAGGAAAATGTGACCAAGGCGGTAAACCGGGTGAGCTTTGAGGTGCAGGAGGGGGAATTCATGGGAGTCATGGGCGCTTCCGGCTCAGGAAAGAGTACGCTTTTGAACCTGATGTCCACCATCGACAAGGTTACCTCCGGGCACATCTATTACGGAGATACGGATATTACGGTACTGAATGACGATGAGCTGGCTCAGTTTCGAAAAGAGCGGCTGGGCTTTGTTTTTCAGGACTTCAACCTGCTGGACACCCTCACCATTGAGGAAAATATAACCCTGGCCATGGCGCTTCACAAAAAGCCGGCTAAGGAAATTCGCAAGAGAACCGATGAAATTATGCAGCGCCTGGGAATCGCAGAGATTGGGGCGAAGTTTCCCCATCAGGTTTCCGGCGGGCAAAAGCAGCGGTGTGCCTGTGCGCGGGCGCTGATTAACCGGCCGCAGCTGGTCTTTGCCGATGAGCCTACCGGCGCGCTGGATTCCAAGTCAGCGCAGATCCTTCTTTCCACCTTCAAAACTATGAATGAGGATCTGGGAGCGACGATTTTCATGGTGACCCATGACGCTTTTTCCGCCAGCTATTGCAGCCGGATTCTCTTCCTCAGAGACGGCGAGATTTTCCATGAGCTGCGAAAGGGTGAAAAAAGCAGAAAGCAGTTCCTCGATGAGATCCTGGAAGTGCTGTCTCTCACGGGAGGTGACCTTTCCCATGCTGAGTAAACTGGCTGCTCGAAACGCCCGCCGTTCCATGCGGGATTACCTGATCTATCTGGTAACCATGGCTGCGATCGCAGCGCTTATGTTCGCCTTTGATTCGATGATTTTTTCAGAGGATATCCTCAAACTGTACGTCCAGGGCGGAGGAATGATGGCGGCCATGATCGCTATAGCTACTTTTTTCATCATATTTATCATCGCCTGGCTGATCCACTATATGATCCGCTTTATGCTGGAAAAAAGGAGCCGGGAATTCGGAACCTATATGCTTTTGGGGATGAAAAAGAAAGAGATCAGCAAGCTTTTTATACGGGAAAACGGACTTTTGGGAATCGTAGCTTTTCTGCTGGGCATCCTGCCGGGAATCTTTTTGCAGCAGGTGCTGACGGTGATCTTTTACAGCATCTATGGCAGGCAGTACCATCTGTCGGTCCATGTCAGCGGATGGGGCTTCCTGTTGACCATCTGTCTTTACGGGCTGGTTTATTTTTTTGCCCTTTTGAGGAACAAACGGCAGTTTAAAAAGATGAACATCCACGACCTGATCTATCTGGACAAGCAGAATGAGAAGCTGCACGAAAAGACACGAAAGGCTTCCTCCGTCTGGTTCATTGTTTCGCTGATTTACTTCGTGATCTTCGCGGTTTTCCTATTTACAGGAGAATTTACTCTGGCCAATGTGTGGCCGATGATCGCGGTGCTGATTGTCTGCGTCTACCTCTTTTATGTAGGTTTCTCCGGCATGGCCGTTTCCTATATCGAACGCAAAGGCAAGCGGGTCTACAAGGGCTCCAATCTGTTCCTTTTCCGCCAGATGGCTTCCAAGATCAAGACCATGCGGTTTACCATGGGGACCCTGACCATTCTCTTTACTGCGGCGCTGATCGGCTGCTCCGTGGCCATGATGTTCGGCGATTTTCAGCAAAGAGAGCTGGATGCGGAGCTTCCCTTCGATGTGATCGTATTCAGTGATCAGACAAACGATGATTTTACAGCCCAGCGGGAGGTCCTTGAAAAGGAAACAAAGGTCAAGGATCAGATGATTTACCGCATCTATGAGAACGGGAGCACGGCAGCAAACGACTATCTCTATGAGAATCTTCCTTATTTTCAGCAAACAAAGCCCTTGAAGGAGAAGTACCCGGATGAAGGGGAGAACGAGCTCTTTGACTATGATACTTATATGAAGCTTTCGGATTATAACAAATTGCGCCATATGCTGGGATTTTCAAAGGTCAGCCTGGATGAAGATCAGTACCTGATTCAGACAAAGGAACGGATTCGGGATACGATGGAAGGATTTGCGGAGGAAAAGCCTTTGCGGGCAGGCGAAAAAGAGCTGAGCTGCAAAGGAATCTCCACAATACCATTTTCACAGAGCGGAGAAAACGGGGCGGATTATTTACTGGTTGTGCCCGACAGTGCGGCAGCATCCATGAAACCGTTTTACTCGCTGATGGCTGTGGATATCGTAGGAAAGGCTCCGAACGGACTGCAGGAAAAGCTGGCCAAGACCCAGAATTATGAAGATGAAGATACGAGCCGGATGAATATGCGCATTACCTGGGGATTCGGGACCAATCAGGTTGTGACCATGGCAGATACGGTTCTGGTGCAGACCAATCTGCTGGAGCAGACCCGCTTCATTATCACGGCTGTCTGCTATCCGCTTTTCTACATCAGTATTGTGTTCTTATGCGTGGCAATGACGATCCTTTCCGTGCAGCAGCTGGGTGATGCGGCAAAATACAAATTCCGCTATCAAGTGCTGAGCAAGCTGGGACTCAATGAAAAGGAGATCGACAAAGTGGTGCTGAAACAGCTTTCCATTTACTACTTATGTCCGGTGCTGGTGGCGGCGGTCATGAGCGGAGTGATTTCCGTCTTTGCCAGCCATAAGTTCATCTTCTATACGGGGATAAACACACCGGTGCTATTCTATTACGGCATCTCCCTGGCATTTTTCATGGGTGTGTATCTGATCTATTTTATCGCGACTTATATCGAGTTCCGGCGCAATATCTGGTCGGGACGCTGATAAACAGGTTATATTAAACAGAGAATATTGGTCCGGCAGTTTCCAGGGAATTGCCGGACTTTTTTTGCGGAAAGCGCCGGGGACTCTTAGGGGATTATAGTGCCTCAATCTCCTCAATACTCAGCTTCGTGACCTTCGAAATTTCCTCCAATGGTCTGCCCAGCTTTTTCAGTTCAACAGCCATTTCCTTGTAGGCTTTTTGCTGGCCATCTTCCCGGCCTTCTTTCAGTCCTTCTTCTCTGGCCTCCTGCAACTCCAGCAGCCTTTCCTCATATGCGTTCATGTATTTCACTCCAATCTCCTCGCTGGATCGGATTTGTTCGATTTTTTCCTGCATGTTCAGAATCCTGCTGCTGGAAGAATGCTCCGCCACTTCTTTGGATGTCTCTTCAAAATATCGCAGCAGGGCGATCAGTTCTTGGCTGATGCCCGCGGGGTCGGTTCCCCTGGTGTTGAGGAAGATCCTGGTGGCTCCGTCATCCAGTTCCAGCCCGGGCACTTCCTGGCAGGCCATGCGAAAGGTGTAACGGTACAGGCCAAGCCCGAACAGGTCAAAGGGCATAATCATAATGATGTACACGTCGTTCATCTTATTGTATTCGATGTCCCCTGACTCCAGCAGCTTGCTGTCGATGAGTCCGTTATACAGCCGAGTTCGCCTGGGCAGGTTGTGGGTGTTTTTCTTTTGAACTTCCGCATCGTAAATGGTTTCATTCTCATCCATGGCCCACACATCCATGCGGATCTGGCGGCTCCAGGCCGCCCGGCGGCCTTCCTTCTCGGTCTGGGGCAGATGCTTCAGCACGATATCTTTTCCCAAGATAATTTCCAGCATATCCTGCAGAATCTCCGGGTCCTCCACGGCTTCGGCAAACAAAAATCGATCCAGTAAATTTAAATCCTTCAGTTCTTTCTTTTTCTCCAATTTCTTTCTCCTTTTAGTATAGCAGTTTGTTTGATGAAGGCAAGAAAATCTTCCGTACCGTACATGAAAATAGTACAGTATACGAGTCAAGTCGCAGCAGGGTTATGATCTTGCCGCCGAATCGGCTTTTTTCGAATTTGCTCTGCGACCAAGGTATTTCTTTGGGGGTAATGGTCGCAGGACTTGCTGGTAAAATTGGAATTTGGTCGCAAACCCAAAAACAATCTCTGCTCTCCGCCGTCTCTGGACTGCGCTCAGCTAGGAAGAAACGTCTGTCTGATTTCATGTTATAACGCGCTAAATTGTTTCCGGATCTTTTATCCAAAAAAACAGGCAAAAGCGGACATTTTTGCAACGTTTCTTACCCTTGCGGGACAATCTTAAGTGGAAATTTTACAAAAATAAATCTGGAACACCCGCAAACCCACAGATTTTATCCGCTCTGGTCCAATTTCAGAGCAAAAAGCGCCAGTCAGACAGGCCATCTTCTCACCAGACAGCTCGCATCGTACAGCCCAAAATATCCCATATATTTACATGTAATATTTTACCATTTGACAGCTGCGATGTCAACCGCTTCGGAAAAAGAATTGTTTTAAACAAAGACCTAAGCCCCCACAACTTCCTTGTCATTTCCCAACAAATGGTGTAATATATTCAGTATCTATACAAAGGAACAGGAGAGATACGATTATGACGAAAGAACGGAAACCGGCATTTGAAACAAAATGCGTTCACGGAGCATACAAAGCGGGAAGCGGTGAGCCGCAGGTGCCTCCGATTGTTCAGAATACAACTTACCGATATTATAATTCGCAGGACGTTGCGGAGCTTTTTGATCTGGAAAGTCCCAATTTCATGTATACAAGACTGGCAAGCCCAACTGTTAAAGTTTTAGAAGAGAAGATGGCGCTTTTGGAAGGCGGAACGGCAGGAATCGCTACTTCCTCCGGGCAGGCGGCGACGCTGATTACCGTGCTGAATCTGTGCAATGCGGGCGATCACGTGATCTCGGCTTCCAATATCTACGGAGGAACCCACAATCTGCTGGGTGTTTCCCTGAAAAAGCTGGGAATCGATGTGGATTTCGTGGATCAGGATCTTCCTGCTGAGGAAATCCTCAAGCTGGCAAAGCCCAATACAAAGGCGGTGTTTGGCGAATCTTTGGGAAACCCGGCCCTCAGCATTCTGGATTTCGATAAATTCTCTAAAATTGCCAAAGAGATCGGCGTGCCTCTTGTTGTGGACAACACGCTGGCGACTCCGGCGCTGTGCCGGCCGCTGGAACTGGGCGCGGATATCGTGATCCAGTCCACGACCAAGTATTCCGATGGACATGCCAGCTGTGTAGGCGGCATGATTGTGGAAGGCGGCACATTTGACTGGGGAGCATCGGACAAATTCCCGGGCCTGACGGAGCCGGACGAAAGCTATCACGGCCTTCGTTTTTATGAAAAATTTGGGCAGACGGCGTTCTGCACCAGGCTGACTGCTGTTCTGGTTCGCGACTTCGGCTGCGCCATGGCGCCGCTCAACGCTTACCTGACCCATCAGGGCTTGCAGACGCTGCACCTGAGAATGGAGCGCCACTGTGAAAACGCGCTGGCGCTGGCGAAACATTTACAGGAGCATCCGATGGTGGACTGGGTGACTTATCCGGGACTGCCGGGCGACAAGTATTATGAGCTGGGACAGAAATACCTGCCAAAGGGAGCCAGCGGTGTGCTGTGTTTTGGCGTAAAGGGAGGCAAGGAAGCAGGCGAAAAGTTCCTGGAAAACCTGGATCTGACCAGCATTGTCGTGCATGTGGGAGATATTCGTACCTCCGTGCTCCATCCGGCCAGCACCACCCACAGACAGCTTTCCGAATCCGAGCAGATCGCGGCAGGAATCAGTCCTTCACTGATCCGTGTATCCGTGGGATTGGAATCCATTGACGATATTATCTACGACTTTGACCAGGCATTGGATAAAGTGAAATAGCATTTTTCACCAATCTGGGGGCCGGGACTCGTATCCCGGCAGCTTGACTTTTATCCAAAATCGAAAATATCCAACAGAACATAAAAAACCGAGGAAATGATACTTTCAACAAAGAAAGCGGTAGAATCTTTGTAAAACTATCAAAATAACGCAATTGAAATCGCTTGATTGATAGTTAGCCGCTTTCTGTTTCCTGAATCACGATAAAACTATCAAAATCAGGCTATCCTCTTGCCGCCATTGATATTTGGGCGTGTGGGGACCGATAATATTACAGCAGAAATGAGGGAGATAGATGCCTTTAATTATACCAAATCAATTACCGGCAGCCGAAGCGCTGCAAAAAGAAAATATTTTTACCATGGACCGGGCCAGGGCTATGACCCAGGACATTCGTCCGCTGAAAATCGTCATCGTTAATCTGATGCCGACCAAGATCGCGACGGAAACCCAGCTGGCGCGCGTGCTGGCCAACAGCCCGCTGCAGGTGGAGATGACTCTGGTGCAGATGGATTCCCATGAATCCACCCATATTTCCCAGGAGCACATGGATGCTTTCTATAAGACCCTGGACGAAATCAAGCACGAATATTTTGACGGTATGATTCTGACGGGAGCACCGGTAGAACAGATGCCCTATGAGCAGGTGGACTACTGGAAGGAACTGTGCGAGATCTTCGAGTTCTGCAAGACTCACGTATACAGCAATATGTTCATCTGCTGGGGAGCACAGGCGGCGCTTTACTATTATTACGGTGTCGATAAGCACCTGCTGGATCAGAAGGTATTCGGCGTTTTCGAGCACCGGGTAACCCGCGCTCACAATCCGCTGATGCGTGGATTCGACTCGATTTTTTACGCACCCCATTCCAGACATACGGAAATCCGCAGAGAAGAGGTTCAGGAGCATCCTGAGCTGCGGATTCTGGCCGACTCGCCGGAGGTGGGACCCCACATTATTTCCACGGAAAACGGACGGCAGATTTTCGTGCTGGGGCATCAGGAATACGACAAGGACACCCTGGCCGGCGAATATTTTCGGGATATCAATAAAGGTATGGATATTCAGGTGCCGGCCAACTATTTCCGGGACGATGATCCGGAGCAGGAGGTTCTGTTCCGGTGGCGTGCCCATGCCAACCTGCTTTTCTCCAACTGGCTCAACTACTACGTTTACCAGGCAACTCCGTATAACATTGAGGAATTGAGCGGAAAATAGAAGACTGCCAATCCGTAGCTCCTGCCGCAAAGACGTTTGCTGCAGCAATGGAATTTCTGTGGTGATGGTGATACGAAGTTCGTTTTATCTCATATAAAGATATGGACCCTCTCCGATTTTTGGAGAGGGTTTTTGAATATCTGGACTTCTGCGGAATTGACAATAGCGGATATCCTTTTGCTGGTCAATGGTTCGGTCTTTTGGTATAATAAATAACAAGTGTGTATCTGATGAAGGAAAGGAGACCTCTATTATGAAAGAAAAAGAGAAAATGCCAAAAGGCAAGCGGGGCGCGATCATATTTTGGGCAGGAGTTGTGATACTTCTTGCCGCGGTGCTGATTAACTACAAGTTTACAGGAAGGCTGCCGGTCTGACATATTGAAAGAAACACGCAAAGGCTCTCTGCTGATAAGAAGGCAAGAGGGCCTTGCTTTTTGCCTGTTTTGCTGGCCGCTGTGCCGGCAGTTTGATATAATGGGGGCAACAATCGTTACGAGCCGGGCGTGTACTTTGGTATGGGCCTTATACAAAAGTGAGGAGGTCAGAGGATATGGGGCTGCTTGAGAGAAAAACCGCCTGGGAGAAAGAATGGCAAAAGCTGAAAAGGCAGGAAGAGCGGTTTCTGAAAAAACATGCGCAGAAAAAAGATACGTTCCTCAATCAAACACTGGAGGGAAAGATACCGGACAAATTGCAGGATACCTTGGATGCTGCGTTTATCAAGGCATTTGGAATCGTTTTCCAAAAGGGGACAGGAGTTATAGAAAAGACCTACCGCAAGGAAAAGCGGGAAAAGAACTATAAAGTCAGGGAATACGCAGCCGATGTGCAGGAAGACCGCAGGACCTTACGGGCTTTTTCCAGAAACGCACAAGGTACGGGAAGCGTGAATTTGCTGCTGTCGGGCGTTTCCGGTGTCGGGCTGGGCGTTCTGGGAATCGGTGTCCCCGATATTGCCCTGTTGACTGCAATGATGCTGAAAAGCATCTATGAAATTGCGCTCAGCTATGGTTACGATTATGAGTCTGAGGAAGAGCGTTATTTCATTCTGCTCCTGCTGCAAGGGGCGGTTTCCTATGGACAGCGGGCGGAAACCATCAACCGGGATGCCGACGGTTTTATCCGGGACCAAACCCTTCCGGAGCACTATGACCAAAAAGAGCAGATTCGGGAGACGGCGGCATTGTTTTCAAGAGAACTGCTGTACCTGAAATTTCTCCAGGGGATTCCTGTCGTTGGAGCAGTAGGCGGTGCTTACAATACGGTTTATATGAAACGAGTGACCGAGTATGCCAATCTAAAATACAAACGGAGATTTTTAAGCGGAAGAGCAGAGCTGAGCATATAATATAACGGAGAGAATGCCGGTCTGACATACTGTCTTAACGGGTCAAAATCAAGGCTGCGTAAAATTACCAACAATTACCGGTTTCTATTTAAAGCCTTATCATATAGAATAGACAACGTACTGTATCAGCAAATGTTCATCACACCCGACTTTAAAATTCTACATACAGTGCCAGGAAAGGAGTCTTTTAACAGGGACTCTTTTTTTGCGCCATGCGGCCGGCGTTTTGCCTATCAGCAGGCAGCCCGGTAGATGAGGTTTCTCCGCAGGCTATGGCCTTGCGACCAAGACGCTTTTTTCGGGCTGATGGCTGCGGGATTTGTCAGGAAGGTTGGATTTTGGTCGCAAATCCGGCCGCGGTAACTTTTAAAAAAATGATGGAAAGTTACGCAAAGTTGCGGGTTCTGCGGGTGCTCGAAACCGTAAGAAATGAAAATTTGTGCTGAAAGGCGTTTTGAAGGCCGCAGATCGTTGAGAAATGCGTAACTTTTCGAAAAAATCCGGAAAAGTTACCGGACCTGCCTGTTTCACCATTCTGTGCCTTACGGCAACGCCGCTTTTAATTGAGGAAAATAGTATAACTTGCGAGCTGTCTGGCAAAGAAGATGGCCTGGCGCTTTTTGCTTTGAAATTGGACCAAAGCGGATGAAATCTGTGGGTTTGCGGGTATTCCAGATTTATTTTTGTGAAATTTCCACTTAAGATTGACCGGCAAGGGTAAGGAACGTTGAAAAAAGATCCGCTCCTGCCTATTTTTCTGGACAAAAGATCCGGAAATAATTTAGCGCGTTACAATGCGAAACCCCAGATAGACGTTTCTTCTTAGCCGAACACAGTCCGGAGGCAGGATCATAACCTGCTGCGACCTGACTCGCATAGTATACAATATTTTCGCAGAAATCAAGCACACAAACCGTATGGTAATCATACTATAGAGTAAATGTTTGTATCTTTGACATTTTACACTCCTTTAAATGAACGCACGAAAGCTCTCTGCCGCTGAGGTAAGAGAGCTTTTGCATTACCGCGGACAAAACGGATTTCAAAGCTTTAAAAGAAAAGAAGCCGGCCGCAAGATTATCCGCCGGAGCTAAATATCCTCATTGCGGTGGTAATTGACTTATGATAAAATAAAATAGTCTATACAATTTACTTACTTTCCATACTATTTTCTCCAATTGGAAGCGGCATTGCCGGCTCAACTGGTGAATATCGTATAATTTTATGATCTGAGGAGAAGGGAACAGATATGATTGATGAACAATTCTTAAGGCATTTGTCAAAAGATTATCCGAACATAAAGGCGGCTTCCGCTGAGATAATCAACCTGAGCGCGATTCTGGCATTGCCCAAAGGGACCGAATATTTTCTGAGTGACCTCCATGGAGAGCACGAAGCTTTTATCCACATGCTGAAAAGCGCTTCCGGCGTCATTCGTTCAAAAGTAGATGAGATCTTCGGGCCTGACCTTTCCAGAGAGGAAAGAGCGGGACTGGCTGCGCTGGTCTACAACGCGGAGGCTGAGCTGAAAAGAAGAAAGGCTTCCGAAGCTGACTTTGACAAATGGTGCAGATCGGCTATCTACCAGCTGGTGGAGATCTGTAAGTCCGTATCTACAAAGTACACTCGTTCAAAAGTACGTAAGAGACTTCCCAAATACCTGGCTTACAGCATGGATGAACTGCTTCACGCCGACGATGAGGCCAACAAAGCACACTATTACAGTGAAATCATTGACTCCATCATTGAATGCCGGGTAGCCGAAGAGTTTATTATCAAGCTGGCCAACCTGATCAGCAATCTGGCCGTAGACAGGCTTCACATTATCGGCGATATCTGGGACCGGGGCGCGCACCCGGATACGATCATGGATTTTCTGATGGATTATCATGACGTGGATTTTCAATGGGGAAATCACGATATTGTGTGGATGGGAGCTGCCACAGGAAACTGGGCCTGCATTACCAATGTTCTGAGAATGAACATCAGTTATAACAACTTCGACATGCTGGAAATCGGGTACGGGATCAATCTGCGGCCGCTGGCGATCCTGGCTTCAACCATCTATGGCGACGACCCGTGTGAATATTTCAAGCCTAAAATCCTCGATGAAAATGAATACGATCCGGTAGATGAAGATCTGGCGGCCAAAATGAACAAGGCAATTGCCATCTGCCAGTTCAAGGTGGAGGGCCAGCGGATCATGGCGCATCCTGAGTACAAGCTGGAACACAGAATGCTGTTGGACAAAGTGGATTATGAAAATGGCACCATTGAGATCAAGGGCGTTACTTACGAACTGCGGGACAAGAACTTTCCAACCATTGATCCGGAAAACCCGTATGAGCTGACAAAGGAAGAAAAGGAGACTCTCCAGTCCCTGGAGGCAGCGTTCCTGCAGAGTGAAAAGCTGCAGAAGCATATCCGCTTCATGTACAGCCACGGCAGTCTTTACAAGAGCATCAACGGAAACCTGCTGTACCACGGATGTATTCCAATGACAGCGGACGGAGAGTTCAAAGAATGTACGGTCAACGGCGTTACCAAAAAGGGCAAGGCCTACATGGACTATCTGGACGAGCAGGTGCGAAAAGCTTATTTTGTGCCCGACGAATCGGAAGAAATCGGAAGATCGGGAGATATCATGTGGTATCTGTGGCTCAGCAACAATTCGCCGCTGTTCGGCAAGGATCAAATGACGACCTTCGAGCGCTGCTTCATTGCTGACAAAAAATCACACAAAGAGCATACGACAGAGTACTATAAGCTGATCAACGACAAAGCTGTCTGCGAAAAGATACTGGAAGAATTCGGCCTGGATCCGAAAACTTCCCATATTCTCAACGGACATGTACCGGTGAAGATTAAAGACGGTGAAAGCCCGGTTAAGGGAGGCGGCAAGCTGATTATTATCGACGGCGGAATTTCCAAGGCTTATCAGAAGCAGACGGGAATCGCAGGATACACCTTCATTTTCAATTCCAGGTATATGGCTCTGTCGGAGCACAAGCCGTATGAACCGCTGAAGGAGGATGGGACGCAGGTGTTCCATACGCCGCAGATTACTACGGTAGAGACGCTTCCAAAGAGAATGACGGTCCGCGACACTGACCAGGGTAAGGAGCTGGAACAGGAAGTCAGGGAATTGCAGGCATTGGTGAACGCCTATCGGACCGGCCAGCTGAAAGAAAGCTTTTAAGATGTGAGAGGCTATGAGAGGTGCATGTATAATAACGGGGCTCTGTGCTTTCGTATTGTTTGTGATTTATGATGTAAATTCTGTAAGGTTAAGATTAAGACTGTTAAAGCCGGCCTTTTTCCTGGGATTTTTCCTGCTGGTTATCGCCACGGTGATGATGTTCGCAGTAGGCTGGAATGGAGAGGAAAGCGGCAGAGTCAGGCAGGTGGTGCTTCTGGCTCTGTCGGGCGTATTTTTGGCATTGCTGATTTATACGCTTTTCTTCGCCCTTCCCTTTGAAGACACCTATATTCGGGAGGAAGGCCGGCCCAGGGTCTATTCAGAAGGGATGTACGCACTGTGCAGGCATCCCGGTGTACTTTGGTTTATCGGTATGTACGCCTGCTTTGCGCTGGCCATGCCGACAGCTCCAATGGTCTGGGGCGGAACTATTTTTGGTGTATGTAATGTACTGTATGTAATTATGCAGGACATGTGGACGTTTCCGAACTACTTTCGTGATTATAACAGATATAAACAAGAAGTCCCGTTTCTGATCCCTACAGTTAAAAGCGGGAAGCGCTGTATCAGGACAATCGCAGCGGGAAAGAAGCATGTATGAAATTTGAGGAAAAACTTAAGAAGAAACGTTCAGAGGATATCTGGAATGAATATTGCGGATTCCTGGATCTGAACATCAGTGAATACATGAGGATACAAAAGCGCCTCATGGAAGAACAGCTTTTTCTCTGGGAAAAATCAGAGCTGGGGAAAAAGCTTTTGCAGGGAAGGCGTATTCACTCTATTGATGAACTGCGGGAAAAGTTTCCGCTGACAACCTATGAAGATTATGCCGATGTACTTCTGCAGAAAAAGGGCGGGATGCTGCCCGACGATCCGATTATATGGATACAGACCACCTGGGAGGGAGGAAAACATCCTATTAAGGTGGCGCCCTATACCCAGAGCATGCTCAATACCTATAAGAACAATGTGTTGGCATGTATGATTTTATCCACAAGTACGGAAAAGAAAAAATTTGATGTAAAAGCGACAGATACGTTTCTCTATGGGCTGGCGCCGCTTCCCTATGCCACGGGACTTTTCCCCAGGGCGCTCCACGACGAGATCAGCATCGAATTCCTGCCGCCGGTTGAAGAGGCGGAAGGCATGTCCTTTTCCGAAAGGAATAAAAGGGGTTTTAAGCTGGCGATGTCAAAGGGCATCGACTATTTTTTCGGACTGGGCAGCGTCGCTTATTTTGTAAGCCAGACACTTTCCAAGATGGGCGGAGGCGGTTCCGGAAAAAAGGGCTCTTCGATTGTTACGCTGTCTCCCAAGTTCCTTCTCCGGTATTTGAAAGCAAAGCGTACCTGCAAAAAAGAAGGCAGAGACCTGATACCCAGGGACCTGTTCGACCTGAAAGGTTTTATGGTGGCCGGCACGGACAACCACTGCTATAAAGATGAGCTGGAGGAACTGTGGGGTGTGAGGCCGATGGAACTCTTCGCAGGAACGGAGCCGTCCTGTATTGGTACGGAAACCTGGACAAGGGAAGGTATGTACTTTTTCCCGGACACCTGTTTTTATGAATTCATTCCCGAGGCGGAGATGAATAAAAATCTGGAGGATAAAACCTATCAGCCCAAAACTTATCTTATGGACGAGGTGCAGCCGGGTGAAAAATATGAGATTGTGATTTCCGTCCTCAAAGGCGGAGCTTTTATGCGCTACCGGGTTGGGGACGTGTACCGCTGTATGGGACTGGAAAACAGCGAAGATCAGACAAAGATCCCCAGGTTCAAGTACATTGACCGGGTGTCCAATGTCATTGATATCGCAGGATTCACAAGAATTACGGAAAGCGCTGTACAGACCGTGGTCGATCTGTCGGGCCTGGATATTGAGGACTGGTTCGCAGCCAAAGAATACAACGAAAATAAGAAGCCTTTCATGCACGTCTATGTGGAACTGGCGCCGGATTCACTGGCCAGTCAGGCGGTGGGCAAAGAGATTCTGAAAGAGCATCTGACCGTGTATTTCAAATATGTGGATCACGATTATAAAGATCTGAAAATGATTCTGGGAATGGACCCGCTGCAGATCACCATACTGAAATGCGGGACTTTTGCCGAATACGAGAGAAGGCATCAAAAGAAACTGAGAAAGGTCAACCCCTCCGTGTACGAGATAAAAGACCTTTTAGAACTTCAGAAGTCCATATATGCCGTGCGAAAGGAGGGGACGCGAATTGAATAATTTTGTGTTCATTCCGATCATCGCTCTCTGCTGCTATCTGCTCCTGCTCTTCGCTTTTATCGCAGCCAAACGCACAAAGCTGAATGATGCTTTTATCATGGTGCTGTTTTTGGGGGTGCTGTGGGTAGGCGGTTCGTTCTGCATGCGTATGGAGTTTTGGCCCAGTGAGAAGCTGTGGTACGATATTTCTATTTTCGGCCTTTTGATGATGCCCTTCGCGTTCTTCTGCTTTATGGAGGAATTCGTCGGAGCGAAAAAGTCGAGACTCCGGCTCCTTTGGCTGGTGCTTTCGCTGGCAATCAATATCATTAATATTTTGACCGGGTTCTTTCTGAAGGCTCCGGAACCGGTGGCGCAGCCCAATGGAGGCGTGGGCTTCGTTTATCATATCACATGGAGCGTTGCGGTTCTGTTCCTGGTCTGCGGCGCGGTACTGATTCATATGTTCATCATTATGCTGCGGGGCTACAAGACCGATGAAATCCGTAAAAGGCAGCTTACTCCGATCCTGCTTGGAATTATCAGCGTTTTTTTCGGGCAGGTATGTCTGTGCTTTCCTGTGTTCGAAGGATTTCCCATTGACATACTGTCAGCGCTTTTGATGATCTTCTGCATGTTTTATGCCATGTACAGGAGGCGGCTGTTTAAGCTGACGCTGCTGGTTTCAAAGGGAAGCTGCTATGTGGTTGTGGCGGTGATCGTAATTTTGCTGTTTTCCAATGTGATTGCACCGCTGGAGCGCTTTATACGGACAGCTCTGGGTCAATATGAAGACCGGTATGTGCTCGCTACGGCAATCCTCTTTACCCTTGTCACCTTCCTTTTGTATTACGCCATGAAGCGATTTGTGGATACGGTTTTTATAAAAGAGGAAATCGCCAGGTCAGAGACCTTAAAGGAGTTCAGCCGGGAGATATCCTGCAGTCTGGAAGTCCATCAGGTTTTGGAAAAAGTGACCCGCACGGTCGAGCAGATGCTGGATGCGGATAAGGTTTACATATTTATAGAAAACAGCAGGGAAAACACTTATGATATCGCTCACAGCGCCAGCCCCCTGGACAATAAGACCATGTCGCTGGACAAGAGCAATCCGGTCATCGGCTATCTGAACCAGCATAATGAATGTCTGCTTATGGAGGAGTTTCAATGTCTGACCGCCTATAAGGCGATGTGGGAAGAAGAGAAAAAACAGATCCGCAATCTGGATATCAAAATTTTTGCCCCGCTGAAGGACGGAGATACACTGATCGGCCTGATCGGAGTATCCAAAAGGGACACGTACGGCAGATTTACATATGACGATATCAGTTTTCTCACATCGGTCAGCTCTATTGGAGCCATTGCCGTAAAGAATGCCAGACTTTATGAAAAAGCGTATCAGGAGGCCAGAACTGACGACCTCACAGGTCTTTTAAACCGCAAATATTTTTATGAGGTTTTGGAAGATGAATTTGAAAAAAATAAAGATCGGTCATTGGCTCTTATCATACTGAATCTGGACGACTTCAAGCTGTACAATCAGCTGTACGGAGACAGGGAAGGCGATCTGGCCCTGCAGCGCGTGGCAAGGACCATTACGGCCAGCGTGGGCAATAACGGCTATACCGCCCGATACAGCGGGAAAGAGTTCGCGATCATCCTGCCGGGGTATGACATGCTGTCCGCCAGCAATCTGGCGGAAAATATCCGCAGGCAGATCATGGATATGAATAAAACCGCGGCGGATTATGCGCTGAAAGTTCTTACGGTGAGCGGCGGAATCAGCTCTTATCCATATGCCGCCGGCAGTGTAAAGGAATTGGTTGAAGGCGCCGATATGGCGGTTTATCAGGTTAAACGCAGAGGAAAGAACGCAATCATGCTTTCCCATGAAAGCAACATAAACGCCAAATCAGAAAACAATGTGGACAGCAGCGAATACAAGCAGGATATTTACTCCGAATACGCTCCCACGATCTATGCCCTTACTGCCGCCATTGATACCAAGGACCATTATACCTTCAGCCATTCAAAGAACGTGGCCTACTATGCGTCCTGTCTGGCGGAGGCCTACGATATGGGGGATGATTTCGTTGAATTGATCCGGGAAGCAGGTCTGCTCCATGACATTGGAAAGATCGGCATTCGGGAGGATATTCTCAACAAGCCCGGCAAGCTGACGGATGAAGAATACGAAATCATAAAAGGCCATGTGGAAAGTTCGGTGGGCATCATTCGCCATCTGCCGTCTCTGGACTATGTGATTCCGGCCGTTATCGGCCATCACGAACGCTATGACGGGCAGGGCTATCCGCGCAAAATTTCAGGGGAAGACATACCGCTTTCCGCCAGAATTCTCTGCATTGCCGATGCCTTCGACGCAATGGTTTCCATGCGCTCCTACAAAGAACCCTATACGGTTGAATACGCACTGGAGGAGCTGCAGCGGCAGAGAGGCAAACAATTCGATCCCAAGCTGACAGATCTGTTTATCCGTATGGTGAAGGCTGGAGACATCGTTCCGCGCCTGGACCGGGATTTGGCGGAAGAAAAGCGAAAGCATAAAAAGAAAAAGGACTGATTTGTGTGACTCAGTCACAGAAGGCAGATACGAAACACGATATAATGACCTCACAAAGAAAGATTGTGAGGTTTTTATTATGGGCAATAAGACAGTTATTATAGGGGGAGTCGCCGGAGGGGCCACTGCGGCGGCCAGACTGAGAAGACGGGACGAGGACATGGAAATCCTTATCCTTGAACGGGGAGAATATATTTCCTATGCCAATTGCGGCCTTCCATATTATATTGGGGATGCTATCAAGGAAAGAGATGCCTTGCTGCTGCAGACGCCGCAGGCAATGAAGGATAAATTCAATGTGGATGTCAGGGTGCTCAACGAGGCGGTCAGGATCATGCCGGAGAAGAAGACCGTGAAGGTCAGGGAGCTGACAAGCGGGCGGATCTATGAAGAAGCCTATGACACCCTTGTCCTTGCGACAGGATCATCGCCGATCAAGCCTCCGATTCCGGGAATAGACGGAGCGGGTATTCATACCCTTTGGACCGTTCCCGATACGGATGCGATTAAAAGCCTGATCCATGAAGGAAACCCAAAACGGGCAGCAGTTATCGGCGGCGGCTTCATTGGCCTGGAAATGGCGGAAAATCTCAGGGCGCAGAACATCCAGGTGAGTCTGATTGAAATGCAGGATCAGGTTATGGCGCCGCTGGACCCGGAAATGGCACAGCTGCTTCATGAGAATATGGTTATGAACCAGGTGGACTTGATTCTGGGCGACGGGGTCCGTTCTTTCGAAGAAACCCAAAACGGTACGATCATACATTTGTCCAGCGGGCGAAGCGTCACAGCAGATCTGATCATCCTTTCCATAGGTGTGAAACCCAACAGCGGGCTGGCAAAGGAAGCGGGCCTTCGGCTCAATGAAAAAGGCGGAATACAGGTGAACAGCGAGCTGCGCACTTCTGATCCGGATATCTATGCTGTAGGTGATGTGATTGAGGTTGAGAACTTTACCCTGAAAACGAAGACCATGATTCCACTGGCCGGTCCGGCTAACAAGCAGGCGCGGATCTGCGCCGATAATATTGCAGGCGATCATAAAGCTTACGATGGAACACAGGGAACTTCCGCCGCTCAGGTCTTCGATCTGACGGCAGCCTGCACAGGAGTCAATGAAAAGACGCTGCGTGCAATGGGAAAGGAAAAGGGCCAGGATTACCATTCCGTTATCATCAACCAGAAATCCCACGCAGGCTACTACCCGGGAGCCACGCCGCTGATTTTGAAGCTGATATTCGGTAATCAGGGAGAGCTTTTCGGCGCTCAGGCAGTGGGGCAGGATGGAGCCGATAAGAGGATCGACGTACTTGCCGCCGCAATGCGTCTCGGCGCTTCCGTCTCTGATCTGGAAAAACTGGAGCTGGCGTATGCGCCGCCGTACTCTTCGGCAAAGGATCCGGTAAATATGCTGGGCTTTGTAGCGCAGAACGTGCTGGACGGACTGGTTTCCTTCATTGGGCCGGCAGAACTGGATGCGCTTTTGGAAAAGCCGCAGCAGGATGATTTTATCGTGCTGGATGTGACGGAAGACATGGAACGACTGGTTTTCCAAATCCCGGGTTCGTACCATATTCCGCTGGGGCAGCTGCGGGACCGTCTGGACGAACTGGATAAGACAAAACGGATTATCGTTTACTGCGCCGTAGGCGTCCGTTCCTACAACGCAGCGAGGATATTGATGGGAAACGGATTTTCAGACGTACAGGTACTGGAAGGCGGGACAGCGTTTTATAAATCCATGCATTACGATCAGGGGGAGAGAAAGGAGCAGGAAGAGATGAGCCATCAGGAAGAACCGAAGGAACAGGAACTGAAAATTATCGACTGCTGCGGACTCCAGTGTCCGGGACCGATCATGAAAGTCAATGAAGCTATTCGCAGCATGGAGGAAGGCCAGACTCTGCGGGTATCGGCTACAGATCTGGGATTTGCCAGAGATATCGACGCCTGGTGCGGCAGGACCGGCAATACGCTGGTGAAAACGGAAAAACAGGGAAAAGAGAATCTGGTGTATATCAGAAAGGGCGCCGGTGAGGGAACCGGGCAATGCTGCGCTCAATCATCGGGCGGTGAACTTCCCCAGGGAAAGACCATGGTCGTGTTCAGCGGGGACCTGGATAAAGCGCTGGCTTCCTTCATCATTGCCAATGGCGCCGCGGCTATGGGACGCCCGGTAACCATGTTCTTTACCTTCTGGGGACTCAACATACTGAGAAGGCGTGAGAAGCAGCCAGTGAAAAAGTCGTTTATAGAAAAGATGTTCGGAGCCATGATGCCGCGGGGTACGGGAAAGTTAAAGCTGTCCAAAATGAATATGGGCGGCATGGGCACCAAGATGATGAAAAGCGTCATGAGGGATAAAAATGTGGACTCTCTGGAAACGCTGATGAAACAGGCGCTGGACAACGGGGTGAAGCTGGTGGCCTGCACCATGTCCATGGATGTGATGGGGATCAAGGAAGAAGAACTGATCGACGGCGTGGAACTGGCAGGGGTAGCCAGCTACCTGGGCGATGCGGAGAATTCCAATGTGAATCTCTTTATATAAAGAAAAGGTTTTGCTGCGGAGTTTGCCGCAGCAAAACCTTTTCTTCTTTGGAAAATAATGACTTGATTGGGGCGCAGCTGCCTTTGCATCTTGCGGTAACTTTTCGAAAAAATCATAGAAAGTTACCGCAAAGTTGTGGGTTTGCGGGCGTTTGAAATCGTGAAAAGTGAAGCCATTTTTTAACAATGCCCCTATTTGTTCAACAACGAATTAATTTCGCCCTGGTTGTTGAGGTCTTTCCAAGGCTTGCGGCCTCTGCTCCGATTGAAAGTCGTATTTTGATCGGGATTTTGTGCTCTCAGGCTCTTGCATCATTGAAAAAAGGTCAACAAAAACCTGGTTTTTCGCTGCGTGTTGATAAAAATAGTAATTTGTCTTTTGGGGGCCAATGGTTGCGGCGTTTTTCGGGAAAACCAAAATTTGGTCGCCTGCTCGATAGCCCGTTTTTCATCTTTTTGGGGATCCTTTCAGGAACCAGCCATTCAATCGGCCCGCTTTCGGATGTTCAAAGATGGAAGTTCTTTTACAATAGTGCCATCAGCTTCTTACGATCCAGCAGCTTTACCGTGCCACGGGACAGCTCCACCCAGCCCTCCTGAGAAAAGTATTTCAGCATTCGTGTAACCACCTCACGGGCACTGCCCATCATACGGGCGATCTCTTCGTGGGTCATTTTCAGCGTATCGGAGCCGCGCGCAGCAGTTTCGTCCAGCAGAAAAGTCGCCAGCCGCCGGTCGAAGCTCATAAACAGAATCTGCTGCATGGCCCACATCACATCGGAAAAGCGCTCTGTAGCAAGCTTGTAGGTGAAAGCCTCCGCATGGATATTTTCTTTCATTACCTGAGAAAAAGCAGCAGAGCTGATCTGAATCATGTCGCAGTCGGTCAATGCGTCGATACATACGTCAAAGGTGATAGCCTGCAGCACGCAGGCAGCTGAAAGGACACAGACATCTCCAGAAGAAATACGGTAAAGTGTCACTTCTTTTCCATCTTCTGAAAGCATGTAGACTCGAAGGGTGCCGCTTTTCACCAGCAGGATTCCAATGCACTCGAAATCGGCGGTATGAACCGCTGTGTTTTTGTCATAATGAACGGATACTGCGCTTTGTACCAGCAGATCCTTTTCCGCTGAAGACAGATGCTCCCAAAAGGGCAGGCGTTCTGCCAATATTGTGATATTTGACCCTTCCATAACAAATCCTCCCATATAGTCTTATCCGCCAATTTACATCTTGCGGCAACGCCGCACAAATTGGGCAGAAGAATCGTATAACTTATGAGCCACGTCGCAGCGGGTTATGATCTTGCCGACGAATCGGCCTTTTCGAATTTTCTCTGCGACCAAGGTGTTTCTTTGGGGAGAATGGTTGCGGGATTTGCTGGTAAAATTGGGATTTGGTCGCAAACCCAAAACCATTCTCTGATCTCTGTTGTATCCGGGCTGTGTCCGGCTAAGTGGAAACGTCTATCCGATTTCGCATTGTAACGTACTAAATTATTTCAGGATCTTTCATCCAAAAAAATAAGTAAAAGCGGATCTTTTTTCAACCTTTCCTGCCCTTGCGGGTCAATTTTAAGTTGAAATTTCACAAGAATAAATCCGCAACACCCGTAAACCCACAGATTTTGTCCGCTCTGGTCCAATTTCAAAGCAAAAAGCGCCAAGCCATCTTCTTGCCAGGCAGCCCGCAAATTATACGATACTGCCCAATTTGTACGGCCTTGCCATAAGGTGCAGAATCGTGAAAGCTGCTCGACTTGGCTCACATCTTATAACTTACGAGCCGCGTCGAGTAAGTTTCCCGCATATTCAACCTGCAAGCCACATCGCAGCCAGTTTTAAGCAATGCACATATTTGTTCAACAACAGATTCATTTCGATTTGGTTGTTGATGTATTTTCAAGGTTTGCGGCCTCTGCTCCTGTTCAAAGCAGCACTATGGGTCAAATTTTTGTGCCCAGATGCTCTGTGTCCTTGAAAAAAGATCAACGCAAACTTGGTTTTTCGCCACGTGTTGATAAAAATAGCAATTTGCCTTTTGGACAGTATTTCGTATGAGTCGGTGCTGGCAGCATAGCTCGCCGTATTTACCATAAGGCAGAAAATGTTGAGCGTGATTTGCCACCCCAATATCAATGGGGACATGAAAGCAGTATAATTTTCAATTTTTCCAGAATCCATTAAACGGCTGATCGGAAAACCATATTATATCTGACCGGAATTTGCCCCGCTCTGGGTGAGTGGTACCAGCGTTGCGGCAAGGTTGGCTATAGGTAAAACCAACCCGGCATGGCCCGCTTGTCAGTAAGCTCAGCTCCGGCGTATATTCATATCATTTCTATTATATCACAGTACTATGCAAGCGGGTCTAAAAGAATACGATTCTGCCCAAGTTGTACGGCATTGCCATAAGGTACAGAATCGTGAAAGCTGCTCGACCTGGCTTGTAAGTTATGATCTTGCTGGCGAATCGGCTTTTTTCAAATTTGTTCTGCGACTAAGGCATTTCTTTGGGGACAATGGTTGCGGGATTTGCTGGTAAAATTGGGATTTGGTCGCAAACCCAAAACCATTCTCTGCTCTCTGTTGCATCCGGACTGCGTTCGGCTAAAAAGAAAGGTCTGTCCGATTTCGTATTATAATGTACTAAAGTGTTTCCGGATCTTTTATCCAAAAAATGCGTAAAAGCGGATCTTTTTTCAACGTTTCCTGCCCTTACTGATCAATCTTAAGTGAAAATTTCACAAAAACAAATCCGTAACACCCGCAAACCCACAGGTTTTGTCCGCTTCAGTTCAATTTCAAAGCAAAAAGCGCCAGACAGGCCATCTTCTTACCAGATGGTTCGGAAGTTATACGATTCTGCACCTTGCGGAGAAGCCGGCTCAACTGGTGAATATCGTATAAGTAAAAGAATGGGCGGGGTTAATAAAAAATGAGAGGAGTTTACACCAAAGTTGTGTTAAAAATGCAACAAACTAATTTGTATTCTGCATACACGGCGTGGAATAAACTGGTTTCTCAATTTTGATATCCCGCAACCTCAGAAAACGCAAGAAAAAACCAATAATTCTCACGAAGAATCCGAATATTTCGAAATCGAGAAATATTTTTAGGAAAGCGAAAAAACCACTTGCAATAATGCCTCCGATATGGTCTAATAGGGATGTATGGTCGTTACTTTTGTAACGAAGTTGACTATTAAAACGCGGACAATTTTAATAGACAAAATACGTACCGTTATTAATAACTTAAGGAGGCATTTACATGAACTTTCAACTCACGAAGGAACAAGAATTCGTAAGAAAAATGGTAAGAGAGTTTGCTGAGGCTGAAGTTGAACCTTTGGCAGCGGACATCGACCAGGAACACAGATTTCCAGTTGAAACTGTAGAGAAAATGGCAAAATACGGCCTGTTGGGCGTACCGTTTCCTACAGAGTACGAAGGAGCTGGTGGAGACCACATCTCTTATGCGATCACAGTAGAAGAATTATCAAGAGTTTGCGCGTCAACTGGCGTTATCTGCTCCGCGCACACATCCCTGTGCTGCTGGCCGATCTTCAACTGGGGAAATGAAGAACAGAAGAAAAAATATCTTCCTGACTTACTTTCCGGCAGAAAATTAGGAGCTTTCGGTCTGACTGAGCCAGGTGCTGGTACAGACGCTGCGGGACAGCAGACAAGAGCGGTCCTGGAAGGTGACAACTGGGTTCTGAACGGATCTAAAGTATTTATTACAAACGGCGGATACGCTGACACATTTGTAGTAATGGCTATGACTGATAAGTCAAAGGGCACAAGAGGAATTTCCGCGTTTATCGTAGAAAAGGGAGACGAAGGATTCTCCATCGGTAAGACAGAAGACAAGATGGGTATCTGCGCATCCTCCACAACAGAGCTGATTTTCCAGAACTGCGTAATTCCAAAGGACAGACTTCTGGGAGAAATCGGACAGGGCTTCAAAGTAGCTATGTCAACTCTGGACGGCGGACGTATCGGTATCGCTTCACAGGCACTGGGTATCGCACAGGGCGCATTTGACGTTACTGTTGAATATATGAAGGCCAGAAAACAGTTCGGAAAGAAACTTTCACAGATGCAGGCACTGCAGTTCGAGATTGCTGACATGGCAACAAGAATCGAAGCTGCTAGACTTCTGATCTATCAAGCTGCTGACATGAAGGATAAGCATCTTGCTTATGGACCTAAATCCGCAATGGCGAAACTGTTTGCCGCAGAGACTGCAATGCACGTAACAACTAAGTGCGTACAGCTGCACGGCGGTTACGGTTACACGAAGGATTATCCGGTTGAAAGAATGATGAGAGACGCTAAGATCACAGAGATCTATGAAGGTACTTCAGAAGTTCAGAAGATCGTAATCTCTTCAAATATTTTAGGTAAATAAGAAAGAGGGAGGATTTGAAAATGGCATTTAAAATAATCGTATGCGCAAAACAGGTTCCTGATACAAACGAAATCAGAATCAACCCTGAAACGGGTACTCTGATGAGAGACGGTGTTCCAAGTATCTTAAACCACGACGACGCAAACGCTTTAGAAGAAGCATTAAAGATAAAAGATAAGTTTGATGACGTACATATCACAGTAGTAACAATGGGACCTCCGCAGGCACAGGATCTTCTGATCGAATGTCTGGCTATGGGAGCTGACGAAGGTATCCTGGTAAGTGACAGAGCCGTAGGCGGTTCCGACACATGGGCTACTTCCAACGCTATCGCAGCAGCAGTAAGAAAGCTGGGCGACTACGACCTGATCTTCGCAGGACGTCAGGCTATCGACGGAGACACCGCTCAGGTTGGTCCGCAGCTGGCTGAAAAACTGGGTCTGCCGCAGGTTACTTATGTACAGAAATTCGAAATCGCTGACAACATGAAGGACATCAGAGTTGAAAGAGCTCTGGAAGACGGATACGAAGTAATCGACATCCAGACACCTTGCATGCTGACAGCTATCAAAGAACTGAACACTCCTAGATACATGTACATGAAGGGTATCTTCGATAAGGAAAAGGATATCAAGGTTTGGAACGCTAAGGACATCGAAGTTGACCTGAACACAGTAGGTCTGGACGCTTCCCCGACGAACGTATTCCGTTCCTTCACACCGAAACCAAAGGGAAAAGGTGTAGTCGTTGAAGGAGATACTGAAAAAGATATTGCCAAGAACCTGCTGATCGGTCTCAAAGGCAAACATGTAATCTAAAAAGGAGGAGGAAATAATAATGGCTATTCAAGTTATAAAAGATAAATGTAAAGGCTGTAAATTATGTCTGAAAGCTTGCCCGTTCGATGCGATCGAAATGGACGGCAAACTGGCTGTAATCAACGAAAAATGTACAGCTTGTAACCAGTGTATCGATGCCTGCCCGTTCAAGGCTATCGAAAAGACTGGCGATGACGAGGCTGTAGACCTTTCCGCATACAAGAACGTTTGGGTATTCGCAGAACAGAGAAACGGCAAACTGATGAACGTTGCTCTGGAACTGATCGGCGAAGGCTACAGACTGGCGAAGGAAATCAGCGCTGATACTAAGATCTGCGCAGTTCTCATCGGAGACAACATCGGACACCTGGCTGACGAATGCTACGCTTACGGCGCAGAGGAAGTTATCCTGATCGAGGATCCGCTTCTGAAGAACTACACGACAGACGCTTACACAAAGGTACTGGTTGACGCTTGCCACGAATACAAACCGGAACTGGTTATCTACGGTGCTACTCACATCGGAAGAGACCTGGCTCCAAGAGTAGCTGCAAGAATGAACACTGGTCTGACAGCTGACTGTACCAGACTGGACATCAAAGTTTCCAGCTACATCGAATACGCTGACAAGAACACTACATTAGACACTTCCACTCTGGATCCTAAGGACCCAAGCACTGGAATCAAGCAGACTCGTCCGGCATTCGGCGGTAACCTGATGGCTACCATCATCTGCCCGAAGACAAGACCGCAGATGTCTACAGTAAGACCTGGCGTAATGCAGAAGAGAGACAAGGTTGAAGGCGCAAAAGGCGAACTGACTGTTTACAAACCTCAGATTGCTGAAAGCGACATTCACGTTAAGATTGTTGATATCGTTAAGTCCGCTAAGGAACTGGTTTCCCTGACAGACGCTGAAATCATCTGCTCCGGCGGAAGAGGACTGGGCGATCCTTCCGGATTCGAACTGATCAAGAAGTTCGCTGATAAGGTTGGCGGAGTTGTTGGTTCTTCCAGAGCAGCAGTTGACGCTGGCTGGATCGATCACTCTCACCAGGTTGGTCAGACCGGTACTACAGTAAAACCGAAAATCTACTTCGCATGCGGTATCTCCGGTGCTATCCAGCATCTGGCAGGTATGCAGACTTCCGACATCATTGTTGCTATCAACAAGGATCCGGATGCTCCGATCTTCGAAGTTGCTGACTTCGGTATCGTAGGCGACCTGTACAAGGTAATCCCGCAGATCATCGAAGAGTGGGATAACGCTGAAGAACTGTATGACGCTTCCACAAAATAAGCTTACATAAATTTTATTAAGCATATAAAAAAGAGATGTGAGAGATCACATCTCTTTTTGTTGTCTTTCAGGCCGCAGCCATGATACAATAATAGATACAAGGATAAGGTATGTATTGATGTGTATTGAGGTGACAAAATGAAACGATTAAATGTGAGTTTTGTGGGAATTTTTGTTTTTTCGATTTTCATGTTCTTTGCCTTGGGAGCCATCCCCTCTAGCGCCGCCGACAGAACACCGGTGCCGGTTGAAGGAGGCAATCTCTATTTCGATAAGGGCAGCGGCGCGATTGTCGATTGCGATGAAGGGGTGACGAAAGCAGTAGTCCCATCAACTGTTGAGGGAGTTTCTGTAACCTCCATTGGAGACAGGGCATTCAATAAATGCAGCGGGTTGGAAAAAGTCGTATTCCAGGGCGACATAACATCAATAAAATCTCACGCTTTTGCCGGATGTGCCAGTTTAAGCGAGATTAATTGGCCGAGGACACTTAATACAATAGGAGATAACGCTTTCTGGGGCTGTGCGATGGAGGAGATAAGTCTGCCGGAAAGCGTTGACGATATCGGGTGGGCGGCCTTTTATGAATGTAGAAGATTGAAAAAAGCAGTCCTGCCCAGCGGCTTAAAAAATATTCCCGGAATGTGTTTCTCTGGCTGCGATCTGCTGACAGAAGTCATGATTGGCGAAGAACTTCAAACTGTCGGCGAAACGGCATTCCAGCATTGCAAATCATTAAAAACGATTGTTTTGCCCGATTCAGTGAAAACACTCAGCGATAAGGCTTTTTCCGGATGCAGTGGCCTGGAAAAAGTTGTGCTGCCGGAGCGAATGGAACGATGGGGTGAAATGGTCTTTCAGGGATGCGAAACGTTAACCGGAATGGATATACCAAAGGGAATTGAAGCGATTGGTAAAAATGCCTTTTATGAGTGCAGGAACCTTACTGAAGTAACGGTACCGGAAGGCGTCAAGTCCATTGACTATAATGCCTTTATGTTTTGTTATAAGCTGCAAAAGATAACCCTTCCTCAGTCTGTCAAAACTATTGACCAAGATGCTTTCGGAGGTATGGATTATCGCAAGTTTACCGTCTTTGGCTATAGGGAAACTCCTGCGGAAATGATTACATGGAAGTTTGTAAATCTGGGGCCTGCCTGGACGGTCAATCGTCCGACCGGGTATCAGGACCGGAATGGGACGGTTGTCCTGAAATGGGATAAACGGTCAGATGCCAAAGGGTATGTCATCTATCGGAAAGAAAGAAGCGGAGCCTATGAGAAGATCGGCGAAACAGTCCAGGCGAGCTACAATGACCTGGGGATTTCGTTGGGTACGGTCTACGACTACAAAATCAGGCCCTACCGGGAAAAGGAAAAGCGATATATTGAAGGAGATGACAGCAAAACGGTAACAGTCGTGGTTAAAGACTTTACCGGCAATCAAATTCCCCAATGGGAATATACGTCGACAGAGACCGAAAGCAGCGACTATGCGCCGAAACAGATTCAAATCAGGACCCGAGGCGCCCGGGAAGTTAAGCTGACGTGGACATCGGATGTGGCGCAAAACCATTTTTATGTATATCGCTCCGGCAGCCCCAATGGAAAATACACGTATGTGGGGCAATATCTCAACGGCTACAAAAAAGCCCAGCTGACCGATAAGAAGGTTAAGGCAGGCAAAACATATTATTATAGGATTAAGCCCGCGGTTGAATCAAAATGGAGCAAACCGGTTAAAGCAAAAGTAGTGCCCGGCCAGCCGAAGCTGAAGATAAAAGGACTTCGTGGGAAGAAAGCGAAACTTACCTGGAAGAAAGTAAGCGGTGCGGACGGTTACTATGTTTATCGGGCAGAAAAAAAGAACGGCAAATACAAAAAGATCAAGACGGTCAAAGCAAACAAGACCTCTTTTACAGACAAAAAATTGAAGAAGAAGCACTACTATTATAAAGTAAAGGCATATGATAAAATTGCCAAGAAGAATTATACGTCATCATACAGTAACATTGGCCATGTAAAACGGGCATCAAAAGGATATTACAAAACAGCAGAATAGATAAAAGGGTGAACAAGCATGAGAATTTTTGACACAAACGTACAGGAACTGAAATATAAAGTATTGATGGAAGTTGCCTATCAGACCTGGCTGGGGAACGATTCCTTCGCCGTATTCAATGAAATCGCGAATGAAATCGTGAAAAAGGACCAGCCGCCGATGCGCTGCTGCATTTACAAGGACCGGGCCGTAGTGGCGGAACGAATCCGCCTGGCTCTGGGAGGCAACAAGGACGATGAGAATGTGATACAGGTTATTGATATCGCCTGTGATGAGTGTCCGGAAGCCGGGCATACGGTAACGGATCTCTGCAGGGGCTGTATTGCCCATAGATGTGCCGATTCCTGCAAACTGGGAGCGATCACGTTTGACGAGGAGCAGATGGCGCATATTGATAAGAGCAAGTGCGTGGAGTGCGGCAAGTGCGCGAAAGTTTGCCCATACGGGGCAATCGCCAATTTTAAAAGACCCTGTGAACGGGCCTGCAAGCTGGATGCCATCAGCATGGCGGAAGGCGGCGAAGCCCAGATCGACCCGGAAAAGTGCGTTGCCTGCGGAGCCTGCGTCTATCAATGTCCTTTCGGCGCCACGGTAGACGTTTCCAGCATTGTGGATGTTATCAATACGATCATTCAGAGTGAAAACAACACCAAGTACAAGGTATACGCCATGGTAGCGCCCGCTATCGCCAGCCAGTTTTCCTATGCCAAGCTGGAGCAGGTGGTAACAGCAATTAAGGAACTGGGTTTCTACAGCGTCGAGGAAGCAGCCATGGGTGCCGATATGGTAGCCTACAATGAGGCGCAGGAATTGATCGAACGAGGATTTTTGACCAGCTCCTGCTGCCCGGCCTTTGTCAAATACATAAAGACTAGATTCCCGGAACTGAAAGACCATATTTCCCATAACCTGTCGCCAATGGCGCAGCTGGGGAAATTCATCAAGGAACACGATAAAAACGCTAAGATCGTATTTATAGGTCCATGCACGGCCAAAAAGGCTGAGATCAAGCAGGAACATGTGAAGGAATATATCGACTACGCCATGACCTTCGAAGAACTGCAGGCTGTCATTGACAGCAAAGACATCATCGTGGAAGAACTTCCGGAAACCACATTGGACGAAGCTTCCTATTACGGCAGGATCTTTGCCAGAAGCGGAGGTGTCACCGATGCGGTGGCCGAAGCGGTCAAAGAGCTGGGAAGGGAAGACTTCAAGTTCGACCCGATTGTCTGCGAAGGCATTGATAAGTGCAAGCCGGCCCTGATGAGGGCAAAGAGAGGCGTACTGCCCAACAACTTTATTGAGGGCATGATCTGCAACGGAGGATGCATCGGCGGGGCAGGATGCCTGACCCATGGAGAAGCCCATAAAAAAGAAGTGGACGAGTACGGAAGAAGCGCCTCACGGGATGAGATCAAAACCGCGATCGACGATTACAGCGAAGAATTTGTAAAGCTGAATAATTTGGACTGACAAATATAGATGAGGATTGGAAATGCGGCTTTCACCAACTGTTTCGACTCTGCTCGGCCTCGTACCTCCTTCCTATAAGTGAGGAAGGCAGCGCAGTGCCATTTACTGCCTATTCATAGACAAATAGACGGTTATTACTGAATAATGATAAAGCTACGTTTTTTCCCTCATTGCGTTGAATCAAACGGGGTAGTTATTTACAAATGAATAATTGCCCCGTTTTTGTTTTGGAAGGGATTGAAATTGACAGGCTTCCCATTGGCATGGGACTTGCAATAATATACTGCGACAAACCAGCCTTTTTAGGATGAGAAACTTGCAATCATCGCTATAGCAGGAATCCGTAAATTTGTGAAAGAGAGGGATTTTCAAGATGAAATACGAAGTACAGGAACATTTACATTATGCAGGCATCGCGACATGGAACCATTGTCCGGTAACACAGGATGTGCAGGACGCGGACATTGTTGTCATGGGAGTGCCGTTTGACAGCGGCGTGACCTTCAGACCGGGAGCGCGTTTCGCGCCGAGGGCAATAAGGGAGCAGAGCCTGATCGCATGCTGCTTTAAATATCCGTGGGACTACAAGCTGTGCGATGTGGCGAAGGTTGTGGATTACGGCGATGTTGGCTACTGGGTAGGCGCGAAGGCGACAGAATTCATGGTGGAAGATACCTATAAGCACGCTAAGAAGATCCTGGACGCAGGGTGCAGGCTGATGACCATTGGCGGCGATCATACGATTCCTTACGGACCGGTACGGGCTGCCAGCGAAAAATACGGCAAGCTGGCGCTGATTCACTTTGACTCCCATCAGGACAGCACCAGGAGTGAAGAAAAAGCAGACGGAACGAGAAACCTCTCCCATGCCAATTTCGCATATGATCTGCAGGAAGAAGGCTGCATCGACCCGGTTCACTCCGCGCAGGTATACATCCGCACGGAAATGACAGAATGCGGCTACAATGTGATCCATTCCATGGACGCCCTTGACATGAAGCCGGCGGAATTGGCGGCCAAGCTGAAAGATATCGTAGGGGATATGCCTGTTTATCTGACCTTCGACATTGACGCGCTGGACCCTTCCGCGGCCCCGGGAACCGGTACGCCGGTAATAGGCGGCCCGTCATCGGACCAGGTGCGAAAAGTTTTGCAGGGCCTGAAAGGAATCAATGTCGTAGCGGCCGATATGGTGGAGGTGCTGCCGGATAAGGACCCGAGCAATATCACCGCCATCGCGGGGGCGGCTATCACCCAGGATATCATGTACCTGATGTATGAGAGCATGAGATAGAATCTCTTTCTAAAAAGCTTCGGGCATGGTAGACTATACATATATATATTGGATCAAGAAACCTGAAACGGAGTTTACGGCTATGAAAGAAACGGATCTGGCAAATCATTTTAATGAGATATTGGATGCTATCCATGAAGACCTGATGATTACGGACGGCGAGGGGGTCGTATTGAAGGTCAGTCCTACTTTTCAGAAGATGTACAAGATCTCGGCGGATTACGCCATTGGAAAGACGGTATACCAGCTTGAAAAAGAAGGTTACTTCAAACCCTCCATTGTGGCGCGGGTCATTCAGTCGGGAGAAAAAGTGACGATGAAACAAACCACCAAAACCAAACGGAACCTGGTGGTAACCGCGACTCCGGTTTTTGCGGAGGATGGGAGCACAGAGTTTATTGTCAGCTTTTCCAGAGACATTACGGAGCTTTTGCAGCTGCAGAAGCAATATTCGAAACTGGAAAATGAGATCGAAAAATATACGGCGGAAATCAATCATTTGCGGAAGGACGTGGCGATTGCCGAGGGCGTCGTGGGACAGTCGCCGCAGATGGTTAAGATCCTGGAGACGATTAAGCGGGTGGCGGATTTTGATGCCAACATTCTTTTTTTAGGCCCCTCGGGGGTAGGAAAGACCATGCTGGCCAAAATCGTACATAAAAACAGCAATCGGAGGGAAGGGCCGTTCATTGAGATCAATTGCGCCGCTATTCCTGAAAACCTTTTGGAATCCGAGCTGTTCGGATATGAGAGAGGGTCCTTTACAGGAGCCAATGCCGGCGGCAAGGTAGGCCTGATCGAGCTGGCCAACGGCGGGACTCTGCTTTTGGATGAAATCTCCGAAATGCCTTTGAGCCTGCAGGCCAAGCTTTTAAAAACCATACAGGATAAGATCATAACCAGAGTGGGAGGAACCAAAGCCATCAAGGTGGACTTTCGCCTGATTACGGCCTCCAACCGCAATTTGGAAGAATTTGCGGAGCAGGGATTGTTCCGCAAGGACCTCTATTACCGCCTCAACGTTATCAATATCGACATTCCGCCTCTCGCGCAAAGGCGGGAAGATATCATTCCGCTGGCAGAGCATTTTCTTGCAAAGAGCAACGCCCATTACGGTCTCCGCAAATCCTTTCATCCCCAGGCCATGGAAGCGATGATGAACTACAGCTGGCCCGGCAATGTGCGGGAACTGGCCAATGTGGTGGAGCGGGTGTCCATGACCAGTGAAAAAGACGTGATCGAAAAGAAGGCCCTGCCGGACGAGGTCATCAGGGAAAAGAAAAAGGCCACTGCGCCTGTTCAGGATTTAGACAAAGCGGTAGAGGAATTCGAAGGAGAAATTATCCGCGAAGCTTACGATAAATACAGAACCACCGTAGGCGTGGGCAGCGCGCTTAATATAAGCCAGTCCACCGCATACCGAAAAATAGAGAAATATGTGAAAATAAAAAAGTAAATTTATCCAGATTTGAATACGATTATTCGAATATGAATACTTTATTCAAAAGTGAATAAAGTGTGAAAATTAAAACACTGGAAAGGCTGAAACCAGATGGAAAGGACCGGTTATTCACATTTGAATAGCCGGTTTTCTGATTTTTGCAAAAGAACGTTGAAATCCGTGGGTTCCTGGTTGGCACGGCTCTTGCGTTATACATAAGTGAATGGCATGCATGCAGTACAAGTTACCACTTATTTCTTAGGAGGATGTTTCTATGGAAAAGCCAAATAACGCAATTAAGCAAAAAGCTGTAATAGACAAGCCCATTTCCATTGTTTGCATTATACTAGTTGCTATTTTTGTATTCTTCATGTGTCTGAAACCGGATGCCACCATGAATGCGGTAGACACAGTATTCAGCGCCGTGACCGCGGTGATGGGCGTTCCGATTTTATGGTTTGTATTTATCGGATTATTTCTCTGCCTGTATCTTGCGCTGAGCAAGCACGGCAATGTAAAGCTGGGGGAAGGAGAGCCGGAGTTCTCCATGTTCAGCTATATCGCAATGATGATGTGCGCGGCCCTGGCTGCTACGGCCGTATATTATTCCTTCGTTGAATGGTCCTTTTACTATGCGGACCCGGCTTTCAGCATTGAGCCATATTCCCAGCAGGCCGCGGAGCTTTCACTGCCTTACGCGTTCTTCCACTGGGGTTTCAGCGTTCAGGTAATCTTCGTTCTCACCGCTGTTTCTCTGGCCTACGGATACCACGTTAAAAAAGTGCCGGTATTGAGAATCAGCGCAGTATGTGAAAGAATGATGGGAGATTTCAAATATAAGAAGCCGATCGGAAAACTGATCGACGCATTGACGATCCTCAGCATCGTAGGGGGCATGGGTGTGTCTTTGGGTGTTGGAGTACCGCTGATCAGCGCGGGAATCGGGAAGATCTTCGGCGTTGAAGTTACCTTCACTACCAATGTAATCGTACTGATTTTAGTTGCGGTAGTGTTCTCGATTACGTCTGTTGTGGGAATTGAAAAGGGCATGAAAAAGCTCAGTGACTGGACAATGTACGCTGCGATTTTCCTGATTGCCTTTATCTTCATCGCAGGACCGACCCAGTTTATTTACAAGAACTTTACCTACAGCGTAGGCAAGATGTTCAGCAATTACGTGAACATGAGCCTCTTTACCGATCCGATCGGAAATTCCGGATTCCCGGAACTGAACACCATATTCCTGTTCACGCTGGCGCTCAACTATGCGGCCTTGATGGGAATTTTCATTACCAAGATCTCCAAAGGCAGAACCATCAGAGAAATGATTCTCACCTGCCTGGGAGGTATCAGTGTAGGTACCTGGGTTATGTTCGGCATCAATGGAAGCTTCGGCATGAACGCCGAGCTTACCGGACAGTTCGCGCTGTCAAAGGCTGAGGACGTTCAGGCAGGATTGTTCGATCTGCTGGGGACTCTGCCGGGAGGAAGCATGATTATTCCAATCATCTTTACGCTGGTAACCCTGGGATTCCTGGCCACGTCCATGGACTCGGCTTCCTTTACTCTGGCCGCTTCCGCCACCAAAAAGCTGGACGCCAAGGGAAACCCCAATTCCAAGTTCAGACTGGTATGGTGCGTTGTTCTGGCGCTGGTTCCGCTTTCCATCATGTTTGCCGGAGCACCGTTCAATGCCATTAAGACCATTTGTATTGTGCTGTCTGTACCGTTCCTGTTCATCATTATCGGAATGCTGATCGGACTGTTCAGATGGTTTAAAGAGGATAATAATTAAATTCATAGTTTAAGAGAGGAGATTTTAAAATGAAATACGAAGTACAGGAACATTTACATTATGCAGGAATCCCCAGCTGGAATCATGCCCCAATTTCACAGGACGTTGAAGGAGCGGATATCGTTGTTATGGGCGTGCCTTTTGACAGCGGCGTTACCTTCAGACCGGGCGCCCGTTTCGCACCGAGAACTGTAAGAGAGCAGAGCCTGATCGCTTGCTGCTTTAAATACCCGTGGGATTACAAACTGTCCGAAGTGGCAAAGGTTGTGGACTACGGTGATGTAGGCTACTGGGTAGGAGCCAAGGCAACGGAGTTTATGGTAGCGGATACCTACAAGCACGCAAAGAAGATTCTGGACGCGGGATGCAGACTGATGACCATCGGCGGCGACCACACCATTCCTTACGGACCGGTACGGGCTGCCAGCGAGAAATACGGAAAACTGGCTCTGATCCATTTCGACTCCCACCAGGACAGCACCAGAAGCGAAGAAAATGAAAACGGAACGAGAAATCTGTCCCACGCTAACTTTGCTTATGACTTACAGGAAGAAGGATGCATTGATCCGGCTCACTCCGCTCAGGTTTATATCCGTACGGAAATGACAGAATGCGGCTACAACGTAATCCACTCCATGGATGCTATCGACATGGGACCGAAAGCTCTGGCAGAAAAACTCAAAGAGATCGTAGGAGATATGCCGGTATATCTGACCTTCGACATCGACGCGCTGGATCCGGCAGCGGCTCCGGGAACAGGAACGCCTGTTATCGGCGGACCGACATCGGATCAGGTGAGAAAAGTGCTGCAGGGCCTGAAAGGAATCAACATCGTAGCGGCGGATATGGTAGAAGTGCTTCCGGACAAAGATCCGAGTAACATTACCTCCATCGCAGGCGCGGCTATCACCCAGGATATCATGTACCTGATGTATGAAAGCAAGAAATAGACCGTCTGAATTTAAACGGATGTTTTATAGATGACATAAAAAAGCCTTGGAGACTTATGCCCTCTGAGGCTTTTCCTCTCTTTATTTATGGTATAATACCGTATAATGTTTTCGCAATTGTTTGGCCTGCTGCGAAGGCCGGCCCCAAGGAGGTAGTGATATGAAGAAACTTGCGCTTATTTCCCATTGTGTGCTCAACAGCCTTTGTGAGATGCCGGAGGCGTCCGACGCGTTCCGAAAACAAATTCTCAATCTGCTGACAGATAAAAAGATCAGTATGGTCCAGCTTCCGTGCCCGGAGCTGTGTTTTCAGTCTCTGGAGAGGGAATCCATTGTGGCGGGGGATTCCAAGTCCCGGGAATACGAAGAATACTGCCGCAAGCTCCTTGAGCCTGTATTGAAGAACCTGAAAGAGTACAAGGCGCATGATATTGAAGTGGCGGGAATTATCGGAATTGGCACCAGCCCCTCGTGCAGCGTCATGGACAGCAGTGCGATTATGATGAAGGTTCTGCTGGAAGAAATGAAGGCAAACGACATTCCCCACGGAAAGCTGCTGGATATGCCGGTATCCGGGGATGGAAAAGACTTTTTTGACCAATTGGAAACATGGTGAGGTCTATTGGCCTCTTCTGCTTGCGGCAGGCGAAAATAAACGCCTGCCGCTTTTAAATTTGCATAAATTTTCCGCATCTGTATTTCCGGTTGGCATGCAATTTGCATTTAATTATGTGCGTATCAACAGGTAGAAGATCCGCAAGCTGCTTGCAGGTCAGCGCCGGGGTTTTGGACAGCCCCATATCGGAAACAGGAGGAGAACATGAGCGGAAAGATTTTTAACGGCAGAAAGAGTGTAAAGGCGGCTATCGCCCAGATATCGCCTGTCTTTATGGACAAAGACAAAACCATTGAAAAGGCGATCGAATATATTGGAATGGCAGGGGGGCAAAAGGCGGATATCATTGTATTTCCGGAGTCCTTTATTCCTGCGTTCCCCTATTGGCAGGAAGGCCCCAACGACCGCATGGAGGACTTTGCGGAGGTGAATCTGGCTTTCCAGAACAATGCGGTACTGGCAGGGTCGGATGACACGAGCCGGCTGGAAGAGGCGGCCCGGAAGGCGGACGTCAATATCGTCATGGGTTGTACGGAGATGGATGAGCGGCCGGGATCGAGGACACTGTACAATTCGATGCTCTATTTCAGCAGAACCGGGGAACTGATCGGAAAGCACAGAAAAGTGGTACCCACCAATACGGAACGGTGTTTCCACGGAATGGGGCAGGGCGGAGAGAATTTAAAGGTTAAGGCCATGGACATAGGCAGAGTAGGGGGCCTGGTCTGCTGGGAAAACCACATGATTATGATGAGAGCGCTGCTGGCCTGCCAGGGAGAAGAGATCCATGTGGCCTGCTGGCCGGGAACCTTTTCCGGTATGCCGGATGAAACGATGACGGTAGTGGATTCGGAACGAAAAAATCCTAAGAGCTACAATACCAGCGATATTGAACCGGCAATCCGCTGTCATGCCTTTGAGAGCCAGGGATTCGTCCTCAGCGCCTGTGCCTATATGCCGGAAAGCGAGGTCCCCGACGATTTCCCCTATAAGGGCCGTACCAATTGGGACTGGGCATACGGAGGCAGTTCCATTGTGGATCCTTTCGGCTGCTATATCGTAGAACCGGTATATGATCGGGAGGAGCTGATCGCAGCGGAACTGGATTCCGATCTGATCCGCCTTGCCAAACATTCCTTCGATGTACTGGGCCATTATTCGCGGCCGGATCTGGTAAGGCTGGTGTATAAGGATACAGAAGATGCGTATTTGGTGAAAATGAGCGAATAAAAATGCATCCTTAAATTTACATTTAACGGAATGATTAACAAATAGTATTCCTGTACAAATACCCTATTTGTGTAAGAATATTTTGAAAATACCCGCAAATCCTTTAAACAAAAGGATTTAAAAAAATTTAAAGGGCCGGACCTATTCTCCAATGAATAGGTCCGGCCCCTTTTGCGTCCATGGATGTTGAAAAACAGCGGTTTTCAATTGGTACAATCCTTGCGTATTTCTTAGAGTACAGAACTTATTTTTTATAGTTTGCGGAAAGGAGGACGTAATCGTGAACAACAAGCTATCTTTGGGAGCTAAGACCGGATATGGAATGGGCATGATCGGCGAATGTCTCGCCATGAATACGTTTTATATCTATTTTCTTTTCTTCCTCACAAACGCAGTAGGCATCAACGCCGGCATTGCCGGAACAGTAGCTATGATCGCAACCTTTTGGGGAGCGTTCACAGATTTAATCGCAGGGAGCAAAACGGACAACAGCACCAATCCAAAGGGGAGAAGAAGACCATTTATTTTTAAAGCGGCAATCCCCCTGGGAATCGTAACCTTTCTGATGTACACGGATTGGTCGGTTATTCCTGACGGCGCGAAACCGGTTTATTTCACCATTGCAGCGATGATTTTCTGGCTGGCATTATCCTTTACCGATATTCCTTATATTTCATTTGGATCTGAAATTACAGACGATTATGAAGAAAGAACATCCATCCGGGGCATTTCCAACATTATCAATTACGCGGGAATGATTTTAGCAAGCTCGGGAACGCTGACTATTGTGGCAATGCTTTCAAAGGACGGAGGCGTGGGCGATACCGCGGCATGGTCCAAATTAGGTCTCATTTTTGCCATCCTTACGCTGGCGTCCTACTGGATCGTTGTAGGAACTTCCAAAGGCAGAGAAAAGCCGTACCAACGGCCGGAGCAGGAAGCGGACGTAAAGCAGCCGGGATATTTTAAAACCTGTCTGGAAGTCATTAAAATTAAACCCTACAGACACATACTGATCTATACGATCTGCGCCTATGGCGGGGTTCTGCTCTTCACCAGCATGTATATTTATTATCTGTCCTACAATGTGGGAATGACAGAAGCGCAGTCGGCTACCGTCATGTTTGTTTACTGCTTTATGGTTATAGCGGTTTCGGCGGTATACGGCAAAATCAAAATGGAAAAGAAGAATGTGGTAATCGGAGGAACCATGATATGCGGCATCGCATTGTGCGTATTTAAATTCCTTCCGGTGGGCACAGTCGGCGCGTATGTGATGTTCTTCCTGTTCGCCCTGGCAATTTCGGCATATTTTGTACAGGTGTATTCCATGGTATACGATGTGTGCGATATCGACGAATTCAAATCCGGCGGCGGAAGGGACGGCGTCATCGTTTCCCTGTTCTACTTCATCGGAAAATTCATCGGCGGCATTGCCATGGCAGCGGTAGGCTGGATTCTCGAGTTCAGCAAATATGACGCCGCCAGCCTGGAACAGACGCCTCAGACGCTGTCGGGAATCGCCTCGGGAGCATTGCTGCTGCCGGGAATTCTGATGATTATCGGCGCCCTGGTAATGGTGAAATACCCGGTGAACTCAAAGAACTTTAACGCTCTCAGAAGCGCCATTGACGCCAGAAACGGAGGAAAAGAATACTCCGAGGAAGGCTTTGAAGAATTGCTGAAATAAGGAATCAAAGAACAATTTGCTTAAAATAAAAGGAGGTACGATATGACTTATCCGTCAATGATAATAAAGGGCAATGCCATTTTTGACGGTACGGGCCGGGAACCATTTCCCGGCGCCGTTATCATCGAAGGCAATAAAATCAAATCCATTGTAGAAGGAGGGGATATTGAAGCTTACGCAGGCCCTGATACAAAAATTTTGGAATATAACGATAAACTGATCATGCCGGGCTTTAACGATTGTCACACCCACATGTCGTCAGGAGCCTTTCTGGAAGATGAGGACTTTTGCTTTAACGTTCTCGCGGCCAAAAGCAAGGAAGAAGCCATGGAGATGACAAAAGCGTTTGCCGATGCCCACCCGGATAATGAGTGGGTAGTGGGCTATATGATGAACAATCTGGCCTGGGAGGATCAAACCCTGCCGACCCGCTACGACATCGACGCGGTGATTTCCGACCGGCCGGTGGCGCTGCAGCTGGCGGATATGCATACGATCATTGCCAACACCTGCGCCATTGAAAAAATCGGCTATACCGATGATACGCCGGACCCGGATGACGGAATTTTGGAAAAGGACGAAAACGGCGTTTTAAACGGCAGGTTTTTCGACGGAGGCAGCTTTGTTTTTACAGAAGCCTTCTACAATGCCGACGATGAGATCTATATGAACGCTTATCGTAAATTCTTTCAGAAACTGAGCAGGCTGGGCATTACGGCAGCGAGTCTGCTGTCTCCCTTTGGAGTGCCCAAAGATCCCGTAAAGTTTTATGAGAAGATGGAAGAAGAGGGATCGCTCACCGCCCGCGTATGTCTGTATCCCAATCTTGCGGAGTATGAAAAGGAAAGCTACGATGCTCTCTATGAAAAGCACCACGACGGAAAGATCCGGCTCAGAGGCCTGAAACAGCTGATCGACGGCGTTACTTCCGTATATACGGCATACTTACTGGAGCCGTACTCCAATAACCCCGATACCTGCGGAACGACATCCATTGACCTTGATGTTTTCCATAAACAAATGATGAAAGCCATCGCGGATGGCAGAGCGGTCCGCATCCACACCATCGGAGATAAAGCGGCGCGGGTTGTCCTGGACTACTTTGAAGAGGCGAAAGAAAAGTATGGAGACCAGGGGCTGCGCCATGTGCAGGAGCATATTGAGAGCCTCCATCCGGACGACATCAAACGTTTTGGGGAGCTGGGAGTGGCCTGCGCTATGCAGCCGCTGCACATGCTCTTTGACCTGGAAGGGGATGACAAGGAAAGAGCCATTGGACATGAGCGGTGCAAACATGCCTGGCCGCTGCGTGAGCTGCTGGACGCCGGCACGGTTGTCGGCCTGAGCTCCGATTTCCCGGTGGTGGAAATTGAGCCGCTCCATGAGGTTTACGGAGCTGTGACCCGTCAGACCTTTTCCGGAAAGCCGGAGGGCGGATGGTTCCCTGAACAGAGAATCACCATGGCCGAGGCGCTGAAAGCCTATACCTGGGGCTCCGCCTACGTGGAAGGCTGCGAGGACGACTATGGAACGCTGGAGGAAGGAAAGCTGGCCGATCTGATCGTGCTGGACCGGGATCTGTTTACGGCGGATCCGCAGGAGATCATTGAGGCAGAGGTGGAGCTTACCGTATTTGACGGACAGATCGTGTTCGAGAAAACCGGAGCGTAGTGGCATAAAAGATGTTTTACGGTGTTGATCGGAGGACTGTGACCACGGCCGCGTCCGCATCGGGGCCCAACACTCGAATATCAATAGATACAAGAAAGTTGCGAGGTTTTGATACTTTCACAGTGATTTGGGGAAATGAAAAGGGCTGAATATCAATGAGGCGTGCTGCACTGCGCTATTTTGATAGTTTTACGAAAATTTCGCCCCGTTCCTTGCTGAAACTATCGTTTAACCTTTAAACAATCGTATATTTTGATATTCTCCCTCATTTTCCAATGGTGATCCCGGCGGAACTATCATTTTTTAAACTTTTTCAGGGAGTGTTTGATATTTATTTGAAATCGGGCCGGACAGCCGAGGTAGCTGTCCGGCCCGGACTACTCCCAAAATATACCTTTGATTCGCACCCACTCATATGGTAATCCGGCCAGCCTGGCAAAAAAACGGGTATAAAAAATTAGAATTATGAATATTCTAACTGGAAGTACCTACGGGAGTATTTGCCCGGGAGACAAATTTTCGGGAGAAACCGCAAAAAATAACGGAAATCCGACATATGATAGCAGAAACCTCTTTACAACTGCCCATGAATATTGATACAATATTAGTTGTGCGTAAATTAATTTATTTTTAGAGGAGGTTTTACTTATGGAATGGGAAGCAGTAAGTGTAGGAATTCTTTCTATACTGCCCCCGGTAGTGGCAATCGTACTTGCCCTGATCACAAAGGAAGTAGTATTCTCACTGGTACTGGGAATTCTCTCCGGAACTGTGATCTATTCGTTTGCCCACGGAGATGGAGTGGTTGGCATCTTTGATACCACGTCTACCTTGATGGCGGACAAGCTGGCCGGAAACACCAGTATGATTTTGTTTTTATGTTTCCTGGGAATCTTAGTTGCGATTATTAACAAAGCGGGAGGCTCCAAGGCTTACGGCGATTGGGCCGTTGAAAGGCTGAAAAGCAGACGCAGCGCATCGGTGGCAACAGGCGGTCTGGGTATCCTGATTTTTATTGACGACTACTTCAATTGCCTCACCGTAGGTACAGTAATGCGCCCGGTTACAGACAGATTCAATATTTCCAGAGAAAAGCTGGCATACCTGATCGATGCTACGGCAGCGCCGATCTGTATCATTGCGCCGATCTCGTCCTGGGCGGCATCGGTTATGTCCTATTATCCGGAATCAGCCGATATGAGCGGCATGACTGCCTTTATCCGTTCAATTCCGATGAATCTGTACGCGATCTTAACGATTATCATGGTTTTCTACATAGCGATAAAGAAGAACGCGGATTATGGTCCAATGCTGAAAGCGGAACTTCTTGCGGAACAAGGCATTCAGGCCGGAAAAGAAGAAATCGAAGATCTAGAAGAAGAGCTCGTAAGGCAGAAGACCAACAACAAAGGAAGAATATATGATCTGGTCATTCCCATCTGTGTGCTGATCGTTCTTTGTATCCTGTCTATGCTCCACGTAGGTGGATATTGGACTGAAGAAGGGTCAACTCTGTTCGATGCTTTTGGTAATACGGATGCGGGACCGGCTCTGTCCCTGGGAGCCTTTGGCGCTCTGATCTTTAGCTTTATCTATTTTATGTGCAGAAGAGTGCTTTCTTTCAGAGACTTCTTCGAATGCATCGGACCTGGAGTGAAATCCATGGTACCGGCCTGCATCATCCTGACTCTGGCGTGGGCCATCAGCGGTGTATGCCGTGACCTGCTGGGAACAGGACCATATGTGGCACATCTCGTAGAAATTTCCGGAGTACCGGTTCAGATTTTGCCGGCCCTGATCTTTGTCGTAGCTTGCCTGCTGGCATTCTCAACAGGAACCGCATGGGGAACCTTCGGTATTCTGATCCCGATCATTATCGCGATCTGCGAAGCCGCAGCGCCTGAGCTTTTGATTACAACTCTGTCCGCCACACTGGCAGGTTCCGTATTCGGAGATCATACTTCACCGATTTCCGACACTACGATTCTGGCCTCAACCGGTGCTCAGTGCAATCACTTGAAGCACGTCGGCACACAGGTACCTTACGCGGTGACCGTAGCCGGATGCTGTTTGATCGGTTACATTGTCGCAGGACTCACCGGAGGTCTGGGATTTGGAATCAGCACGGTCATCACACTGGGCGTATCCATCGTACTGCTGTTGGTAGTTCTTAATATCCTGCCGAAAATTTTCGGAAAGAACAGATATCAGGTGAACGAAGCCAATTAACTTATTTAAGAAAGAAAACAAAGAGCGTTTTATTCGGAGCTTCCGGGTAAAGCGCTTTTTTTCTAATATAGAAAATATTGTGAGAATAATGGAATAAGATATGGTAAAATAGAAAAACAGAGACAAGAGTATAACCGAATCAAAGAAAGGTGGACGAAAATGAGCACCTATAAACCGATGGAAACAGACGATTACCGAGGACTTGCCCGCATGTTTTACGAAAACGGGCTGGAAGTAAAGCCGGACGGGCCACAGCCGGAAGGTCTGATTGCCTGTTGGGAAGTCCTCGACAGCCGTGGAGAACGTATCGCGGGCATTGAACTGGAAACCCGTGCCGGTGAATATGTGGTCGGAGGCATTACGGTGCTGGAGCCGTATCGCAAGTCGGGAATCGGAGAAATTATGCTGCGCACGGTAACGGACAGGGTGAAAGAAATGGGCGGCCAAAGGGCGATGCTGGTGGCAAAAGTTCCGGAGTTCTTTGAAAAATCCGGTTTCCGCCGTATCGCAAGAGAGGATTCACCGGAAATCTCCAAGTGTTTTACCTGCGACCAGTTTGAGACCAGCTGTTTTCCGGCGGTTATGGAAAAACCATTGAACGAGGGTGGTACGAAAGTTTAAAGGTATCCGAATGAAAGAGATGCAAAAGAACATGAAGCGCAGAGCGTTATCATTGATAACGGCTATCTGCCTGCTGGTTTCTGTGAGTTTTGCCGGCCTTGAGGGTACCGCGGCGTACGCGGCGGAAAAACAGAGCGAAGCCATCAGCGGCGACTATGCGGAAGATCAAGTCATTGTCGTCTTTGAAGAGGATGTCAGCAAAAAGGAGGCGGCCAAGATCGTCGATAAGAAGGACGGCGAAGAACTGACCGTGCTGAATACTACGCAGGATGAGGTTACTGCTGTCGTAGAGCTGCCTGAAAAGCAGGCGGTAAAGGACGCAATAGAGATTTATGAACGGGATCCGGGCGTTGCCTATGCGCAGCCCAATTATCGGTATGAGCTGATGAATAGCGGCGCTGCTGCCGGAGCGGAGCAGTCCTATGGAAAGGCTACAGCTATCAACGACGCATTAAGGTCCAGCCTTTGGCATCTGGATACGATTCAGGCGCAAGATGCCTGGAATCTGGCAGGAAAGGCCCCACATAATGCGGCAAGAGTCGCAGTGCTGGATACGGGAGTCGATCTAAGCCATCCGGATTTGCAGCAGAATTTGCGTGCATCCCTGTGCAAAGATACTTCCTATGGAAACCAAAGGGACTTGATCGGAGATGATGACGGACATGGAACGCATGTTGCGGGAATCATAGCCGCTACTGCCAATAACGGTCTTGGGGTAGCAGGTGTAGCCAGCGGGACGGATAACCAGAATGTAGAGCTGATCGCTGTGGACATATACCGCTACGATTGTCCCGAAGGCAAGGTTGAAAAAGCAGGTAATTATGCCTTTTCGGATGGGATTCTTGCAGGCATTGATTACGCAGTTGGGCTCAAAGCGGATGTTATTAATATGAGCATGGCACTGAACCAGAATGATGCTGCTGTTCATCAGCATATTAAAAATGCGGCAAACCAAAATATTACCATTGTTTGTTCGGCGGGAAACACCAGCTCTGATGAGGAGCAATATCCATCCGATTATGAGCAATGTATCAGTGTGATTGCTACGGACCGCAATAACAAAAGAACGAATTTTTCCAACTACGGCCCTAAAAAGGATCTTTCGGCCCCGGGACAAGGCATTGTCAGTACCTGTCCGACAGCGCTTAATTCCACGGGGTATATCGCTTTCTCAGGGACTTCCATGGCAGCGCCGATGGTGTCAGGGGCAGCAGCTTTATTGTATTCGGTAAGACCGAATCTGTCTCCGGACAGGGTAAAAGAACTCTTATACACGACAGCCACCGATATATACGCAAAAGGACGGGATAATGATTCCGGATATGGGATTGTAAATGCGTATCGGGCCATAGCAAAACTGCTGAGTGACAGCTATGCGGTGGAAGTGAAATTGAATAAAAGCAGGATAACTTTGAATCGGGGCCGCAGTGAAACGCTGTCAGCCACGGTGATACTGGGTACAAAAAACGTAGGAATCCTTTGGAATTCAGAGGATCCTTCCATAGCGCACGTAGATGCGTCAGGCAAAGTAACTGCCCGAAGAGGCGGCAGAGTCACGGTTACGGCAAAAGCGAACGATAATCTTGGAATATCCGCATCCTGTCAGGTAACGATACCCTATATTATTACGTATTACTTAAATGGGGGCATAAATAACGCTGCGAATCCATCCGGATATTATGGATCCGTTACTCCAAGAAATCCCACTCGAAAGGGATATGTTTTTGCCGGCTGGTATAACAGCAGCAGCTATAGGACAAAAGTCACATCTTTTTCCGGCGGGGACCAGACGCTTTACGCCAAATGGACAAAAGTTAAGACCGGGCGCACTTCCATAAAGAAGTTAAAACAGAAATCAAAAACAAAATTGAAGGTTACTTACAAAAAAATTAGCGGTGCGAAAGGATACCAGATCACCTATTCCACCAGTAAAAAGTTCAGCAAGAAAAAGACAAAATCCGTAACAGTAAAAGGAACGTCCAAGACGCTCAGTAAGCTGAAAAAAGGAAAAACTTATTATGTAAAAGCACGGGCCTATAAAACAGACTCCGTGGGTGCCAAGGTTTATGGCAAATACAGCAAGGTGAAAAAGATCAGGATGAAAAGATAACAGATCGGAGGAACGCATTTATAATGAAAATGAAAAAACTACACAATCGGACATTGAGCATATTGGTAATCCTGTGCTTGCTGGTTTCCGTCAGCTTTGCCGGCCTTGAGGGTACCGCAGTCTATGGGGCGGAAAAACAGAGCGAGGCCATCAGCGGCGACTATGCGGAAGATCAGCTCATTGTCGTCTTTGAGGATGATGTCAGCAAAAAAGAAGCGGCCAAGATCGTCGATAAGAAGGACGGCGAAGATCTGACCGTGCTGGAGACACCGCAGGATGAGGTCACTGCTGTCGTAGAGCTGCCCAAAGCGCAGTCCGTGGAGGAAGCGGTAACCGCATACGAGAAGGATTCCAATGTGGCCTATGCCCAGCCCAATTACCGGTACAGTTTGATTGATGAAGAAGAGCCTGCGACTAAAAGCGGGTCTGCCGCCCGGACAAAGGCGGCGACTGCTGATTTGAATGATCCAGGAGCCTCCAAGTTGTGGCATTTGGATAAGATCGGCGTCGAGGAAGCTTGGAATCTGCTTGATGGGGTCAACCATCAGAAGACTAGGGTAGCGGTGTTGGATACGGGTGTGGATACCAATCACCCTGATCTGCAAATGAATCTGAATAAGTCTTTGTGCAAGGATACTTCCTATGGATATGAGAGGGCGTTGAACGGTGATGACGATGGCCATGGGACCCATGTGGCGGGAATTATTGCGGCGACAGCAAGTAACGAAGTAGGAACAGCAGGTGTAGCCAGTGGTAAAAATGATAACTGTGTAGATTTGTTTGTTGTCGATGTGTTTCAGGGAGAAGATGCTTACAGCAGCGGAATCATCGCAGGGCTCCAATACGCATCAAGGAACCAGGCAAAAGTGGTCAATATGAGTTTAGGATATGCTAATGGAGGTGCGCTGAACTGGGAAGACAAATTGCTGGAAGATGCTGTGGATCATGTAGTCTCTCAGGGAACTACTGTAGTCTGCGCAGCCGGAAATGACAACAATCAGGTTCCCAATTACCCGGCTGACTTTGAATCCTGTATCAGCGTAATTTCGACTAATAAATCCAATTTAAAATCGAATTTTTCCAATTATGGTTCTAAAAAAGATATATCTGCGCCCGGAGGAGAGACAGTAGAGAGAGGTGGGAAAACCTATCTTAAAGAAGGAATTTACAGTACATATCCCAATAATAGCTATGAGGAGTTGCCAGGCACATCGATGGCATCACCTGTAGTAGCAGGAGTGACGGCTTTACTTTACTACGCCGAACCCCAGTTGGGGGCTGAGCAGGTAAAAAAGATTCTTTACACTACAGCAAACGATATCTATTCAACAGGTTATGATATCTATTCAGGTTATGGAATTGTAAATGCAGAAAATGCAGTACAAGCGCTATTAAAAAATGAGAACATTTTAAAGCTTTCTCTAAATATGAATAATGCAAGCGTTAAACAGGGAGCACATTTACAGCTAACCGCCTCGGTTTTGCTGGGAAATAAGACAAAGGCCCTTTCCTGGAGTTCTTCCAACCCTTCAGTGGCTGGTGTCTCTTCGACAGGGATGGTAACTGCTTATAAAGCAGGAAGAACAATGATCACTGTTACTGCAAATGATAGTTTGGGCGTTTCCGCCACCTGCCAGGTAACAGTCCCCTACACCATCAGCTACAACCTCAACGGAGGAAAAAACAGCGCAGCCAACCCATCCACCTATTACGGCAGCACCGTGAACCTGAAAAATCCCACACGAAAGGGCTACACCTTTGCCGGCTGGTATACCAGCAGCAGCTACAGAACAAAGGTTACGTCCATATCCTCTGGGAACTATACGCTCTACGCCAAGTGGAACAAGGTAAGCGTAAAAAAGGCTTCTATAAAGAGCCTGAAACGGGTGTCAAAGACAAAGCTGAAAGTCACGTACAAAAAGATCAGCGGGGCAAAGGGGTACCAGATTACCTATTCCACCAGCAAAAAGTTCAGTAAGAAAAAGACAAAATCCGTAACCACGTCTTCGACGAAAAAGACTTTGAAAAAGCTGAAAAAAGGCAAGACCTATTATGTGAAAGTCAGGGCCTATAAAAAGGATTCCACAGGTGCTAAGGTCTATGGAAAATACAGCAAAGTAAAGAAGATCAAGCTGAAAAAGTAAATCGAATTCGAGCAAAGAGCCGGCATTATAAAGATGCCAGCTCTTTTTCTATGCGGCTCCACGGAAACCCGATTACATTTTCATAGTCCCCTTCGATATGATCTACATACTTGCCGAAAGTGCCCTGGATGGCGTAGCCGCCGGCTTTATCGTAGGGCTCGTCTGTATTTACGTATGCTTCCAACGCTTCCCGGGAAAAATCTTTAAAGAAAACTTTTGTCACTTCGCAGAAGAGGCGCCTTACCGGCAGATCAGGCCTCAGAAGGCAAACGCCTGTTGCCACATAATGAGAACTTTTCCGCAGGGAAGAGAGTATCTCCGCGGCCTGCCGGGGATCAGAAGGTTTGCCGATCATGTGATCCGTATACACAACAGTATCCGCGGCGATCAGGATGGGTGAATTGCTTTTGTTTTCCTGACTGAGGTGTGCTTCCACCCACAATGCTTTTTTGCAGGCCAGATACATGACAGCGGCCTCCATGCCCATGGGAAAGGGCAGGGTTTCATCCACCTGAGCCGGGAAAACAAGGGGATCATAGCCTTTCTGTTTCATCATTTCAATTCGTCTGGGGGAGCCGGATGCCAAAATTAAATTGTTCAGTTTCATAAGAAAATCCTTTCTGCGTTTTTATTCGCTAAATATAATATGACATATTTTTTTGGATTTGGGAATAATAAAAACGAAATCTGAAAGGAGGACTTTATGGCGGACAAAGAGAAACAAGAAAAAAAGCAGAAAAAGCAGGTGGCAAAAGCATACGAACAGTATGCCAGTCAGTTTACACCTAAGCCCAACTATTTCCTCAATTGCCTGAAGGCCTTTATTGTGGGAGGGCTCATCTGCGTATGCGCGCTTTTGCTGGAAAAGGCCCTGGTGGGTTATGGACTGGATCAAAAAAACGCCGGAATTTATGTGACTATTATTTTAGTCATGATCGCACAATTGCTGACCGGTCTGGGACTTTTCGATACGATCGGAAAATTCGCCGGGGCAGGTGTGATCGTTCCTATTACAGGGTTTGCCAACTCTATGGTGGCGCCTGCCATTGAATATAAACAGGAAGGAATTGTCCTCGGTGTGGGAGCCAAGCTGTTCAGTCTGGCCGGACCGGTACTGGTATGCGGGATCTCCGTCGCTACCGTCATCGGCGTCATTTACTGGATCGTAGGGCAGTTTTAGGAGAAGGACATGATAAAAAATAAAATGGGAAATCAGACTTTGACTTTTTCCAGAAAACCGGTCATCCTCAGCGCAGCCTCGGTCGTAGGCAAAAAAGAGGGGGAAGGTCCCCTTTCTCAGTGGTTCGACACGACACTGGAGGATGATACGTTCGGTGAAAAGACCTGGGAAAAGTCCGAAAGCAAAATGCTGAAAACAGCAATGACGGAGGCCCTCCGAAAATCGGGCAGGTCAAAAGAAGATATCGGAGCGATGCTCAGCGGAGATCTGCTCAATCAGCTGATGTCTTCTTCCTTTATGGCCAGAGACATGCATATTCCGTTTCTGGGTATGTACGGTGCCTGTTCAACGATGACCGAGTCGCTCATGCTGGGGGCCGTTCTCACCGACGGACAGTACAGCGATAATGTTATCATAGGCGCTTCCAGTCACTATTGCACGGCAGAGCGGCAATTCCGCATGCCGCTGGAGCATGGAAATCAAAGACCTCCATGCGCTCAATGGACAGCGACGGCAGCCGGAGCCATGGTTTTATCTTCAAGCAAAGACAAAGACGCAAAGATGATTACGGATGAAGAAGGCAATACAAAAACGCCGTCGCCAGTATGCGTGGACTGCGGTACCATCGGTAAAGTGATCGACGCGGGAATCAAGGACGCCAACCAGATGGGGGCGGCAATGGCTCCTGCAGCTGTGGACACTTTGCTCAATCATTTCTCAGATACCGGAAGGGACATTGATTACTACGACTTGATTCTGACCGGAGATCTGGGGTATATCGGTAAAGATATTGCCAAGGACCTTCTGGTTGACGCCGGGCTTTCGCAGAAATCCGTAGACAGCAGATACGATGACTGCGGAGCCATGATCTTTATTAAGGAACAGGATGTGCACGGAGGCGGAAGCGGCTGCGGCTGTTCGGCCAGTGTGTTTTCCAGCTATGTGTACAAACGGATGCAAAAGGAAGAGCTGCGAAAAGTCCTGATCATCTCCACGGGCGCGCTGCTTTCCACAATCAGTCCGTTCCAGGGAGAATCCATCCCGGGAATCGCGCATGCCATCGCGCTTGAGACTGGACAGGAGGGACATTAATATGGAGTATGTATATACATTTTTAATAGGCGGCGCTATCTGCGTCATCGGCCAGATTCTGATGGATGTGACCAAGCTGACAGCGCCGCGGGTTTTAGTTCTGTTGGTGGTGTCCGGCGCGATCCTGCAGGGATTGCATCTGTACGAACCGCTGGTTCAGCTGGCTCAGACCGGAGCGAGAGTTCCGCTGCCCGGGTTCGGCTACGCACTGGCTAAAGGCGCTATGGAAGGTGCCAAAGAAAGTCTGCTGGGAGCTATTACCGGAGGGGTGAAAGCCGCATCGGGAGGTATCACAGTCGCAATTGCCTGGGGCTACCTGATCGCTCTGATTTTTAATCCCAAGTCGATCCGATAGGATAAAGGGAACAACTGCCTGCGCGTTTAAAGCGCAGGTATTTTTTAATTTATCGGTTTTGATGAAGGAAACGGAGCATATGAAAACCTTCTCAAAAGGCAAATTGCTATTTTTATCAACACGCAGAGAAAAAACAGATTCTTGTTGACCTTTTTTCAAGGATTTGGAACCATGCGGGTATAGAAATTGGATCAATAGGCAGTTTTGGATAGGAGCAGAGGCTGAAAGCCTTGGAAATACCTCAACAACAAGGCCGAAATGAACCCGTTGTTGAACAAATATGTATATTGCTAAAAAAGGCTTCAATTTTAGCGGAAAGTTACCATGGCCTCTTGCCGACAGAACATAAATAATAAGAAAAAGACCTCGCATTGTTCTGCGAAGTCTTTTTTAACTTTATTAATTTCCGTTGTTTTCCTGGTTGGTAGTTGGAGGCTGGGTTGGTGCCTTCGTTGGAGCTTGAGTTGGGGCCTTCGTTGGAGCCTGAGTTGGGGCCTGAGTCGGAGCCTGAGTCGTCGGCCTTACCACCCGTTTCGTTGTGCCTTTTTTCTTCTCAGAGGAGGAAGACTCTTTTTCCTCAGAGGAGGAAGAGCTTGGTTTTGAAACGCGGGAATAGGTTCCGTCGGTGTAATACTCTCCGTTTACCCGGCTTACATTATCCGGCCTTTCCGGATATTTACCGTAAGGCTCACCTGCGCATACCTGGCTCATGATGGTCCTCCACAGACGGGCCGCAGCTGCGGAACCTTCCGCCAGCTCAATGTTGACGTCGTTTCCGATCCATACGGCGGCAGTATATTGCGGCGTAAAGCCTACGAACCACGCGTCGAAGTTATCGGATGTCGTACCGGTCTTACCGGCTACCGGCTGACCTCCAAAGGAAGCTGTTTTACCGAGTCCGTTGGTAACAACGCTTCGCAGGATGTCAGTCATGATATAGGCAACGCCTTTATCCAGAACCTGCTCCGTTTTCGGAGTTTTATCAAAGAGAACTTCGTCGTTGCTGTTGGTGATCTTCGTATAAGCAACCGGTTCCGTATAGGTTCCCGCATTGGGGAAGATGCCATAGGCAGCGGCCATTTCAATGGGCTTGATACCCTTGGTCATACCTCCCAACGCCAGTGCGGCCGGGTTCATGTCATTGGTAGCTCCGTCTTCCACCAGCGTGGAAACGCCCATCTTTTTCAGCTGGGAAATCGGGAATTCCGGTCCCATCTGCTGATAAGTCTTAACCGCGCAGACGTTTACCGACTGCTCCACGGCGGTCCGCAGCGTCATGCGCCCGCGGTAACCGCTGTACCAGTTCTTCGGCCAGGTTCTGCCGTTGACTACCATCGGAGCATCGTTGATGACGCTGCCGGCGGTAATATACTTGCCCCAATTGCTGCCGTCGGAATTGGACAGACTCATGGTCTCGCCCTTTTCGGCAGCGTTGTAGGAGCTCTGCAGACCGGAGGAATAAACAGCAAGCGGTTTGATGGAGGAGCCCGGCTGACGAGGCTTCAGAGCTCTGTTAAAGAGCATCTTGCCGTCGGTGCCGCGGCCGCCGACCATTGCTTTTACTCCGCCGGACTTATAGTCCATGATAACCACCGCTGACTGCGGCTGTACGACCTTTTGCTTTAAGGTGTAATTCTTGGAGCTGACAATCAGCTTTCCGTCCTTCTCCTTGAAGAATTCCGGATAATCCTTGAAGAATTTGGCGGAGATGACGCAGTTGCCGCTGGCATCCTTGCTCTTATATCCCTGAGGAACAGAGACTGCACCACCCTCTTCAATGGTATAGTATTTGCCGTCTTTCTGCTGGTACATAGATTTGAAGGTCATGCTGACATCCTTCTTGCCGCCGGTTGTTATATCGTAGAACTTGAGGCGCTTATCCTTGTAAACGGTTATGCTGCCATCGCTGTTCTTCTTGTATTCGTTCTTTTTGAGGACGAACTGATCCTTGCTGTTGAAATAATCATCATAATCATAGAGGATGATCTTGCCGGTCTTGCTGTTGAGGATGTTTCCGTCGCTGTCCTTTCTTACATTGGTAACCCTTGGGAAATTGTAACCCTTTTCAAATTCCTTTTCAGCAATCCTCTGGGCGCTCTTGTTCATGGTGGTATAGATCTTCAGGCCTTTACGGTAGATGAACTCTCTGGCTTCGGACTTAGGCCATCCGTATTCTTCCATAACATCGGCCGTGATCTGGTCGATGGCGAAATCCGTAAAGTAAGAGGAGAATCCGCTGCCTTTGTCAGCAGTAACTTTCATGCTCTTCTTAAGGTTTTCTTTTGAGGCCTTGTCTGCCTCTTCCTGGCTTATGTAGCCTTGCTCCGCCATGTTTTTCAGGGTCAGCTGCCGTCTGTCGTTGGACAGATCGCCGTTATATGCGTACACGATGCTGTCTGATTCGGCCAGAATATCCTTCTTTGCCACTTCAACGGTTCCCACAGGATAGGATTTTACCAGAGCAAAAGCGTCCGGTGACTGCGGCAGGGATGCCAGTGCCACGCATTCCAGAAGATCCAGCTTTTTCACGCTCTTGCCGAAATAAGCCTGGGAAGCCGATTCCACACCGTAACTGTTGAATCCCAGATAAATGGTGTTGAGATAAGCTTCTACGATCTGCTCCTTGGACATGCTTTTTTCAATGAGGACCGTATAATATGCTTCCAGAACCTTTCGATTCAGAGATCGCTGGCTCTTGGTTTCACTGAGGTATACGTTACGGGCCAGCTGCTGGCTCAGTGTACTGGTGCCGCTGATCTGTCCCCCTCCGAAAACACTGTCTTTAATTGCCCCCATAATACGGACAAAGTTAAAACCATGATGTTTCCAGAAGGTCTTATCCTCAATGGCGACGATGGCATTGACCAGATTTTCCGGCATTTCATCATAAGCCACGTTGGCACGGTTACCCTCTTCGGAGAACACGCTCTCAATTTCCTTGCCCTCATCATCGTAGATGGTAGAGCGCTGATACAGACGTTCGTAGATATTGTCGGCATCAATGCTGTGGGTTCCCGCTGTCAGGATCAGTACACCGACATAGATTACTCCGATCAGAATCAAAGCAAGAATTGCCAGTCCGATGATGGTAAAGACTTTTTTCTTTTTACTCATCGGCTTTTTCTCTTTCTTTTTTTTGCTTTTCTTGCCTTTTTTTGATGATGTGTCGGAAGCGGGCTTTTCTTTGCTTCTTGCCGCCCGGGAGCTTTCCGCGGAACGCGCTGCGCGAGAGGGAGTCGAAGCCGGTTCGCTGTTTTCCGATCCCTTTGGTTCCGTTTTCTTGTCCGGTTGGGAATCAGCGGGTCCGTCTACCTTCTCAAACTCGGCGAAAAACTCGTTTATATCATCAGAACTTGAATTTTTGTTGAATTTATCTGCCAAAATCTTATCCTCCTGTAACCAATATATTCAGTCTGAATTATACCATAGAAGAAGGGAAAAGTTAAATGTTTTATCGGATTCTTTCGATTTCCGTAAGAGAAAATTAAGGTTATCGGGTTGAAAATTTCCATAAAATGGTATATTATAATTCTGTTGTAAGCAGCCCGCAGGAGAAGCGCGGATGTCTTTGAGGTAAGACATTTGAGAAGACCGATGATATTGATTGCCACAGCTTTTGGCGGAGGAATAACGGCGGCATTTTTTTCTCACGGGGAAAAGATCCTGTGGCTGGGGATTCTGACAGAGGCCGCGATGCTGTTAATACTGGGAAGGAAAGCAGTAAAAGATCGGAACGTTTTGGTGAAGGCCTGCGTTTTTCTGTGCGTTTTTTCAGTGGCAGGCTGGTGGACCCAGTATTGGCTGGACCGCCCGGACCCGATTGAGCAGCAGGTGGGAAAACAGATCCAAATAGAGGGTGTGGTTACAGATATCGCGCAGAAAGACCGTGGCTATGCAATGACGGTGAAAACGAGAGGGAGCAGGGTGCTTGTTCGCTATTACGGAAAGCTTGAGGATTACAGGCAGCTGGCCGGCTGCCGGGTCATGTTCGGCGGTATTCCCGAGCTGCCGCAGGCCCGGCGCAATCCCGGGTGTTTCGACTATCGCCTGTATCTTCAAACCTGCGGAATCCGCACGGTCATGACTGCGTCTTTTCTGGAACCCGCGGGAGGAAAACAGGCCGCGTATATCAAATTTACAGCCCGGATAAAGGGGCGCTTTGAGCGGAAGCTGGAGGCTTGCGTAAAGCCGGAGATAAAAGCCATGGCAATGGCTATGATCTTCGGGGACCGGTCAGCTCTGCCGGAGGACATGTATGAAGATTTTCAGAAGAACGGAACTGCGCATATTCTGGCTGTCAGCGGTCTGCACATAGGCATTGTCTATGGGTTTCTGGCTTTTTTATGGCGGGGAAAAAAAGGAATGCTTTTTTATCTCGGGATCTTGTTTTTTCTTCTGGCGTATGCGGCGCTGGCGGATTTTTCGCCTTCCGTAGTGCGGGCCGGTTTGATGATAACCATTCATTTAGGCGCGAAGATTCTTCATCGACGCTACGATCTGCTCTCTGCGGCGGCGTTCACCTTTCTGCTGATGCTCTGCGCCAATCCCCTGCAGCTCTTTCACATCGGATTTCAGCTGTCCTTTTTGGCAATTGCTTCGCTGGGCGTGATCCTGCCCTTCATCGGCAGATGGTATCAGGGAATTTTTCTCTCTTCCCTGGCGATTCAGGCGGGCATGCTTCCCTATACGGCCTATGTGTTCAACTACGTGTCTCTGGGCGCCTTTTTTGTCAATGTACCGGTTATTTTTCTGGCGGGAGTATTACTTCCTGTGGGAATCGGCATGCTGATCGTCTCCTGTGTATCGGATACCATCTTCGGAATGGGCGCCGTTTTTCTGGAACAGGGCTGCCGGATGCTCATATGGATTAACAGCCTTTTTTATGCGGGAGGAAAGACTTCTTTCGATGTGACGAGCCCGCCGGTTTTTTTGCTTTCCTTATATTATGGACTGCTGTTTTTGGGAGTCTGCGAAAAAGGGCGCATTCTGTTTATCAGGAAAAAGGCAAAAACTCTGGCAGCAGGGGCTTTAACCGTGGTACTGCTGTCGGGAATAATGGCGGCGGCAGCGGACGATGGCTTTTCCGGGGCAGAGATGGTGTTTGTAGACGTGGGGCAGGGCGACTGCGTTCATGTCCGAACGGCTGAGGGCCGCAACTATCTTTTTGACGGCGGCGGCAGCATCAGCTACGATGTGGGCAAAAAGATTTTGAAACCGTATCTTCTGAAAAACGGAGTCCGAAAAGTGGACGCGGCCTTTGCCACCCATCTCCACGAAGACCACTACGGCGGAATCCGATCGCTGGCGAAAGAGGGAATGATCGAAAAAATCGGCGTCTACGAGGGAAATCGGATAAAGGAAGGGGAACTGGTGAAAGAGACGGGCACAGAATTTCTTTATTTGCACGGCGGACAGAGCGTGAAGCTGGGAGAAGGGGTGTTTCTGGATATTCTGGCCCCGCAGAGGGCTTCGGAAGAGGAATATGAAAAAATAGCGGCGGAAGAGGAAGATGAAAACGCGGCAAGCCTTATTATGAAACTGAGGTACGGTCCGGTTTCCCTGCTGATAACAGGAGACATCGACCAGCAGGGTGAACGGGCTCTCATGGAGGATTATGCCGGGCGGGACACGCTCAGGTCTGAAATTTTGAAGGTGGCCCATCATGGCAGTAAATACAGCTCCACGGAGGATTTTCTGGAGGCCGTGTCTCCCAAAATGGCGGTGATTCAGGTGGGAAAAAATAATTTCGGCCACCCCTCACAGGCTGTTATTGAAAAATGCAGGGAAAAGGATATAATGGTATATAGGAACGATACCTCCGGCGCCATTGGCATATGTATGGGAAAAGGCGGCAGAGGTATTTCTGTACAAAAAATGATGGAATAGAGGTTTAAATGGCATCTTATCAAAATTTTAAGAAAAAAGAACACGCTTTCCAGACGATTGGAAAGGATGTGAAAGCGGGAGACATCCCCAATCTGGTGCTGCTGTGCGGGGAAGAACAGTATCTGGTACACTGGGCGGCGGATCTTCTGCTGGACAAATATATAAACAAGGCCTGTGAAAGCCTGGATTTTACCCGACTGGACCCGGAACGCCTGACGATAGATTCCATTCGCGAAAGCTGCGAAACTCTCAGTATGATGTCCCCCAGGAGGGTGGTACTGATACCGGAGTTTCCGCCGGCGCTGGGGCAAAAGCTGAAAGGTTTTTCCGAAAGCGATGAAAAAGAGCTGCTGGAATATTTTAAGGATATTCCCGAAACCTGTCTCTTGATTATAACCGCGGGAATGCCTGATCCGAAAAACAAGAAAAAGAGCAAGCTTCAGACAGCTGTCGGCAAATTGGGGAGGGTATACGACTTCGGACCGCTGAGCGGCGCCCAGCTCAAATCCTTCATTATGAAAAGATTTAAGGCGTCGGGGAAGCTGTGCCGCAATTCGGTTATCGACATGCTGATCCAGGACAGCGGGTACGGCAACAAAGAGATTGACTATAATTTATATAATCTGGAGAATGACATCAAGAAGGTGATCGCCCACAGCAGCGGCGATGAGATCGTATCCGCGGACGTGGCTCTGACGATTTCCACCAACCTGGAGACCAATGTGTTTGCCATGTTGGACGCTATCAGCCGTAACCGCAAGGACGAGGCGTACCGGCTGCTGCACAATCTGCTGGTCAGCGGTGAAGGTGTCTACCGCCTTCTGGCGCTTATTTCCTCTCAGCTGGAGCTGATTCTGGAGGTAAAGGAAATGCGGGAGGAGGGCATGAACCTTTCCCAAATGCAGAAGATGCTGGGCGTCCATGAATTCCGTATCAAAAAAGCCATGAGCGTAACGGAAAAATATTCGACAGACGGCCTGAAACGGATTTTGTCCAAAGCCTATGAGATCGATGGAAACATTAAAACGGGGCTTTTGGATCAGACCCTGGCTCTGGAGCTGTTTGTGGCGGAGATATGATAAAATAAGATTGAGATGAGGCGTGAATATGACGAAACAAGTGAAAGCGGACCTGATGCTGGTGGTGGTGACCCTTTGCTGGGGAGTCTCCTATTATCTGATGGATTTGAGCCTTGCGGATCTGGGGCCCTTTACCCTGAACGCTTTTCGTTTTCTGGGAGCGTTTGTGATTGCCGGCGTCATTGCCTTTCCAAAACTGAAAACGGTCAATAAGACCACTATGAAATACAGCCTGTTTGTGGGACTGGTTCTGGTTACCGCATACATAGGGGTGACCTTCGGGGTCATGCACACCAGTCTGTCCAATTCGGGATTTCTATGTGCGCTGACGGTGGTATTCACGCCAATCATGGCCTTTTTCTTTAAAAAACAGATCCCGGATAAAAAGCTGGCTGTGGTGGTGGTTATGTGCCTCGTGGGCATCGGTCTTCTGACCCTCAATGAACAGTTGAAGCCGGCACTGGGCGATATCCTCTGCATTATGTGCGCAGTGGCCTATGCGGTCGATCTGCTGCTTACGGAAACAGCAGTGAATAAGGAGGAGGTGGACGCTTTTCAGCTGGGCGTATTTCAGCTGGGTTTCACAGGGGCGTTTAATCTGATTCTGGCTTTTATCACAGAAGAACCTCATTTCCCGGGAAATGGCGCGGTCTGGGGATCGGTGCTGTTTCTTGCGGTTTTCTGCACGGGTGTTGCCTTTATTGTTCAGACTATAGCTCAGCAGTATACCAGCGCTTCCCACGTGGGCGTCATCTTCGCCCTGGAACCGGTATTCGCAGGCGTGGTGGCCTTCTTTCTGGCCGGAGAAGTGCTGCTGCCCAGAGCTTATGCGGGGGCAGTGCTATTGATCGCTTCGCTGTTCGTGATGGAGATTGACTTCAAAAAAATTTGCGGAAAAAAGGGGTAATTCTGCCGGTCAAAAGCTGTAGGGCGGGAGCATGGAATACGGGGAGGAGAGAAGCGGATGAAAAATTTGGGAACGGCCCTGGGGCTGTATTTTAAAGAGATGGGGTGGAAACCCTGGCGCAGGGGTAAAAAAGAGTTTCCTGCAAGATGGGGCGTGTGGCTGATTGTCACGGTTGCGGCTTTAATTGGGATGGACGCTACGATTCCCGGCAGTTTCGTAGTTTTTTATATCATTAGTCTTTGCGTTGTATTCGATTTGTATTTTCTCTGCCGGGACTGGCACAGTTCTTTTTCCCGTTTTTGTCAGGGTTATCGGCAGCAGGTAAACTATGTTTACGGTATTAAGGTGCTCTGGCTGGTATTGATTTTACTGTGCGCGGTCATTATTACGGCCCTAAGTCTGTGCCGGACGGATGAATGCGGGCAGCTTTGGCGCGCTTTTTTTGACGCATATGCCTTTATATTCTTTTGCTCTATTGTCTTTTTGTCACTTCCTCTGATTTTTATCCGTACCGCCGGTCTTTGGTGGGCGTGGTGGCTGGGAAGCTCTGCGGTACTCGTTCTTTTCCATATCTGCATGTGGCAGAATATGAAACGTGAAGCCTTTTTTCCTGTCAGAGGCGGAAGCCTTTTGACGCAGGGCGGGAGTATCGTGCTTGTCATAACCTTTGCGCTGGCAGTTATATCCTTTGCTGTGGGTTATAAAGCGTCGCTGCGTTTTAATCGGCTGAGGTGGGAAAACCATCGGCGTTAGATGTCCCGCTTATGTTCCACAGCAGCGGCGGAATCCTGCATCAAGATAAGAAAATTGCCGCAGCATGGTTTCAAAGCCGCTTCTCTGATCGGCTTTGGCCTCCTGCAGTATGCAGAACCAGTTAGAGCGCCATGCAGACAGAAGACAGCAATACAAAGATTCTGCTTTGACACAGAAATTTGCTCGCATCTTTTTTCTTCTCTTTTATTTATCATTTTCAACACCTCCTCTGGCGTAAACAGCAACTCCTGCTATAACGGTCAAACCACCGGCAATAACAGTAAACGATGGAACCTGATCAAAGATCAGAAATGCGAAGATAGAGGCAAAGGCCGGTTCCAGAAGTTTTGCCGTGGAGACGAACGATGCCCGAACATATTTCAGTGCCCAGCTGAATATGGCATGGCCGCCGAAGGTACACAGCACGGTGAATCCTAAAGCAATCAGATAATTGATGGGATCATATCCCATCAGCGGTGTACGTAAAAAGAACAATGCGATAAGCAGCGTTCCGGATGCTCCGAGATAGACGAAAAAGGAATAACTGCTGTTGGAAATGCGAGTACGGCATACTTTCCCCAAAATTGTAAACATGGCCAGGAAAAAAGCCCCGGCGCAGGCCAGCAAATTCCCCCAAACGGCATCATCCCCCTGTTGGAAACCGCTGACAGTAATGATCAAACTTCCGGTCAACGTCAAAAAAATTCCCGAAATCCCCACTCTGGAAAACCTTTCCCCAAAAAATACCCGCATAACGGGAGCGACAAAAAGAATCTCGCAGTCAATGAGCATTGTGGCAGAGGTAATCGCCGTATATTTTACGGACTCGCAATACAGCGAAAAATGACAGCCGAAACAAAGGCCTCCCAGGAGGCAAAACAATATGTCCCTGCCGTCCATAGACTTGATTTCACATCTGTGCCGAATCGCAAAAGGAGCTAAAAACAACACCGCAAGAAGTGTGCGATAAAGGGAAACGACCATTGATGGGGCGGTGGAAAGCTTGGCCAGGATTGAAGAAAAGGATAGCCCCGCTACGCCCATAAAAACAGTCAGTCTGTAAGGGTAGGATTTTTTCATACCAGTCACCTCGTTTCGTTGGTGATTTAATCATACGTTTCTGAATGACATCTGTAAAACAAGTCTTTTTCATATAAGCAGTTCATTTTTTCATACCAGAATTAATATGCTGAGAGATCCATTGAGGAATGAAGTCGAGAAATGATTTCAGCACCGGAGTTGCTTTACTCCCCTCGGAAAGGGCAAAGGCAATCGTACGATAGTAAGGACCGTCCAGCGTGCGTATGACAACATGGCTTTTGGATACATCGGCAACAAGCCGGGGAACGATGCTGATACCCCATCCCTGTTCAACCAGAGAAAGTGTCATCAGGTCATCCAGCGTGTTCGTCGTCAGATCCTGTTTGATATTAAGCTGTTTAATGATATCCTCGAGACTTTTATTGGTAACGCCCTCCTCAGGAAGGAGGAACGGGTAGCCTTTTAGTTCATCGGGTGAAATATTTTTCAAGGCTGTTAAAGGATGCTTTTGAGGAAGAATGACACAGTAATCGTCCTGAAAGACAGGCGTAAAGCGGATACGGGGATTATTTGTTTCAACCGAAAAGCCGCAATGCACATCGCCATTAATTATGAGATCCTCAATCTCAGGGTATTTGCTTTTCTCTATGATCTCAAAACGGACCGCAGGCAGCATGGTCTGAAAATCCGAAAGCATCTGCGGCAGCCAGGATATGGCGATGGAATGGATCGTCACCAGCCGGATCAGGAAACTTTCCCTCTCTTCTGCGGCAGTCTTAAAAATGAGTCTTTCAGATTCAAGGACAGACTTCATGAGCGGAACCAGAGGTTTTGCCTGCTCTGTTATGGAAATTCCGCTTCTTTCCCGATATAGAAGTGTCAGCTCCAGCTGCGTCTCCAGCTTGCTGATGATATGGCTGACGCCGGATTGAGTATAACCCAGCTGCTGCGCAGCTTTTGAAATATTTCCTGTCTCAAGAACCTTCAAAAAAACTTTATAGTATTCCGTATTCATTGCTTGATCTTCCTTTCAGGATAAATGATAAATTTCATCGTTAATATTATAGCGGAGCCGTGCCCAAGATACAAACCTTCAGAGGTAAGAAGGGGGTGGAACCCCCTGGAAACAGTAAATTTTAATATGCCAAAAACCCCGGGTTTTTCAACCGTGTAACCGGTTTCTTACTAAAAAGAGAAAAAATTGATATTTTTCTGACATTAATTCCGCTTCAACCAATTGCTTTTATGTCTTTTCTTTGATACAATGACTATATTGCACGTTGTAAAGGTATGACGATGAAATTTATTAGGAGGTTACTAACATGAGTGAAAAAGGTTGCTGCTGTGGGCAGAATCAGCCAGAACAGTTTACGGAACTAGCACCGGTACTGGACAAATACGCGAAAGTCCCTGGCAGCTTGATCACAATTCTTCAGAAAGCTCAGGATATTTATGGATATCTGTCTTTTGACGCTATCAATTACATATCCGAGGCAACAGGCATTAAACCTGCCAAAATTTACGGCGTTGCCACTTTCTATTCCCAGTTCAGACTAAAGCCGATCGGAAAGTATCTGATTATGCTCTGTAAGGGAACAGCCTGTCACGTAAACGGGGCGGACACGATCGAAGAATCAATCTGTGAATATTTAAATATCCAGGACGGAGAGACAACGGAGGACGGCTTGTTCACACTGAACAACGTGGCCTGTCTGGGCTGCTGCTCCCTGGCTCCTGTTATGATGGTTAAAAGTGCCGACGGCGATGAGACCTACGGCAATCTGACAAAAGATTCTGTCAAGGACGTTCTGGCAGAGATCCGGGAAAGAGCGTAGGAGGTGAAGAGCGGTATGAAGGTTATAATCGGACAGGGCAGCTGCGGCGTTGCGACAGGTGCCAAAAAAACAGCTGCGGAATTTGAAAAACAGATCGCGGACAAAAACCTCAACGTAGACGTTGATATTACGGGTTGCGTAGGTACATGCTATTTGGAACCGATCGTTGATGTATATGAGGATAACGGCGACTTGACCAGATATGTCAAGGTACAGCCGGAAAACGTAGCGGACATCGTTGACAGCCACCTGGCGAAGGGTGAGCCTGCGAAAGACATGGCGATTTCCGAAGAAGATAAGAAATTCATAGAAAAACAGCAGCGGGTCGTGCTGAGAAACTGCGGCGTGATTAACCCGGAAAACATTGAAGAATACATAGCTGTGGATGGTTATAAGGCCATTGAAAAAGTAGTAACTTCCATGACTCCTGAGGATGTTATCGAAGAAATCAAAGTCTCAGGACTGCGGGGAAGAGGCGGCGCGGGATTCCCGACCTGGTTCAAGTGGAACGCGGCCAAGCAGAGCCCTGGAAATGAAAAATATCTGGTCTGCAACGCGGACGAAGGAGACCCGGGCGCGTTCATGGACCGTTCCGTTCTCGAAGGCGACCCTCACTCCCTGCTGGAAGGCATGATCATTGCGGGATATGCCATGGGAGCAAGTGAAGGCGTTATCTACTGCCGTGCGGAATATCCGCTGGCCATCAAGAGACTTGAAATCGCCATGGATCAGGCCAGGGAAAAAGGTTTCCTGGGCAAGAATCTGTTCGGAAGCGGATTTGATTTTGACATCCGTATCAAAGCTGGCGCCGGTGCGTTCGTATGCGGTGAAGAAACAGCTCTGATCGCGTCTCTGGAAGGCGAAAGAGGTATGCCGAGATTAAAGCCTCCTTTCCCTGCCGCAAAGGGTTACTGGCAGAAGCCGACCGATATCAATAATGTAGAGACCCTGGCCAACGTTCCCTGGATTCTCTTCAATGGCGGTGCTGCTTTCGGCGCTATGGGTACGGAAAAATCCAAGGGAACCAAGGTGTTCGCTCTGGCTGGAAAGATCAAGAAGGGCGGACTTGTGGAGGTTCCGATGGGCCTGCCGCTGAGAGAAGTCATTTACGGAATCGGCGGGGGAATTAAAAACGATAAGGAATTCAAGGCTGTTCAGATGGGCGGACCGTCCGGCGGCTGTATTCCTGCCAGCCTGATCGATACTCCGGTAGATTATGAAAACATCACCAAGACCGGCGCTATCGTAGGTTCCGGCGGTATGATCGTAATGGATGAAACTACCTGTATGGTAGATATGGCAAGATATTTCCTGGATTTCACCAGAAAAGAATCCTGCGGTAAGTGCAACTACTGTCGTATCGGTACTAAGAGAATGCTGGAAATCCTGGAACGCATCACCAACGGCGAGGGACGCGACGGCGATATCGAGCTTTTGGAAGAGCTGGCGGTCAAGATCAAGGACGGATCCATGTGCGGCCTGGGACAGACTGCGCCTAACCCGGTACTGACGACCATCCGCTATTTCCGCAACGAATATGAAGATCATATTTATAAGAAAAAATGTACGGCAAAATCCTGTAAGGCACTGATTACTTATGAGATCACCGATGCCTGCAAGGGATGTACTCTCTGCTCCAAGAAATGTCCTGTGGGCGCTATTTCCGGAGAAGTTAAAGGAAAACACGTTATTGATCAGGATAAGTGCGTGAAGTGCGGCAGATGTCTGGAAAGCTGCAAATTCGACGCCATTACGGTAGAGTAAGAGAGGAGGAATGTGACCATGAATAAATTCAGATTAAATATTGACGGCAAAGAAGTTCTGGGCCTTCCAGGTCAGACGATCCTGGAAGTGGCCAGAGAAAACGATATTTTTATACCGACTCTCTGCTTTGACGAACGGACCAAGATCTACGGTTCCTGTGGTCTTTGTATGTGCGAGGCCGAAGGAAACCCCAAGCTTCTCAAAGCCTGCGCCACGGAGATCGCTCCGAATATGGTGGTTCGTACCAACACCGAGAGAGTCATTGAATCGAGAAAGACCAATCTGGAGCTGCTGCTCTCCAATCATGTGGGCGACTGCAGACCGCCTTGCGTGCTGGCTTGCCCGGCGCAGACGGATTGTCAGGGCTATGTGGGCCTGATCGCCAACGGCGAGTACGGCGCGGCTCTGGAGATGGTAAAGGATAAGATTCCGCTTCCTGCGTCACTGGGAAGAGTTTGTCCCCATCCTTGTGAAGAGGAGTGCCGCAGAGGGCTGATCGACGAGCCGATTTCCATTCAGATGCTCAAGCGTTTCGCAGCGGATCAGGATCTGATGGATGAAGAAGTCTTCCTGCCTGAATGCGAGCCGGCTACCGGAAAGAGCGTTGCTGTAATCGGCGGCGGTCCAATGGGACTTTCCGCAGCTTATTTCTTAAAGCAGATGGGCCACGATGTGACGATTTTCGAATCCATGCCAAAGGCCGGCGGTATGCTGCGCTACGGTATTCCGGAATACAGACTTCCAAAAGAAGTTCTGGACATGGAAATCGCCATCATTGAAAAGCTGGGCGTGAATATCATAACCAATACCAAAATCGGCGTAGATATTCCGTTTGATACCATTCGTGCGGATCACGATGCGGTTCTTTTGGGAATCGGCGCATGGGTTTCCACCGGCGTAGGCTGCAAGGGCGAAGATGCTGACGGCGTAATCGGCGGTATCGACTTCCTGAGAAAAGTCGTAAGAAATGAAGAAATCGAACTTGGCGAACGGGTTGCCATCGTGGGCGGCGGAAACACTGCCATGGACGCCTGCAGAACAGCCGTAAGACTGGGAGCCAAGGAAGTTTACAATATCTACAGACGTACCAAAGACGAGATGCCGGCCGACATGCTGGAAATCGAAGAAGCGGAGGAAGAAGGCGTTATCTTCAAGAACCTGACCAATCCGCTGGAAGTCGTAGCCGATGAAAACGGTCATGTAAAGCAGGTTGTGCTGCAGATCATGGAGCTGGGCGAGCCGGATGAATCGGGAAGAAGAAGACCGATTCCGGTGGAAGGCAAGACCGAAACCATCGACATCGACAACATGATCCTGGCCATCGGTCAGGCGGTAGATGCCAGCATCTTTGAATGTGACAAGACGAGAAAGAACGCCATCGCATATGATGAAGAAACCTTCATGACCAGCATGCCTGGTGTATTTGCAGGCGGCGACTGCGGTAACGATAAGATCTCCATCGCAGTGGAGGCCATTGCTGATGCCAGAAAAGCGTCTGCTGTCATCGACGCTTACCTCAATGGCGAATCAGTAAAATATGAAAAGCCATACGTGGTTACAAGGGACGACATCACGGAAAAAACGTTCGAAGACAGAGAACGTCAGTGCAGACCGAAGTATGACGTGCTGCCGGCTGACGAGAGAAAAGATAACTTTACGGAAGTGGTTCCTGTTGGATTCACGGAAGAACAGGCGGAAGAAGAAGCCCACAGATGTCTGGAATGCGGCTGCCACGATTACTTTGAATGTAAGCTGATCGATCTGGCTAACCAGTACGATGTGAAGCCGGACCGTCTGGCGGGAGATATCAATAAGATCGACTTTGAAGACGATCATCCGTTTATCGTTCGCGACCCGAACAAGTGCATCCTCTGCGGACTGTGCGTAAGAGTCTGTGACGAAGTCATGGGCATCGGCGCTCTGGGTCTGGTACATAGAGGCTTTGACACGGTTGTAAAACCGACTCTGGAAAAACCACTGGTTGAATCGGGCTGCGTATCCTGCGGTCAGTGCGTCAGCGTTTGTCCGACCGGTGCGCTGCAGGAAAGAACGACAATGGTCAAGGAGGTTCCTCTGGATACAGATGTTACGGAAACCACCTGTTCCTACTGCTCCGTTGGCTGTAGCCTGCTTTTGGAAAGCTACGGCGATATGCTGATTAAATCCAATCCGGATAAGGAAGGCCCTGTCAATCGCGGTCTGGCCTGCGGAAAGGGTAAATGGGGCTTTGACTGCTCTCTGCTGGAAGATAAGCTGACGGATCCGCTGGTTAAAGATGAAAAGGGATTCCGTGAGACTGATTATCACGAAGCATTGGTACTGATTGCTAAGAAATGCCAGTCCATCGCTGCTAAATACGGAAAAGACGCGGTTGCGGTCGCTATTTCCGACAGATACACCAATGAAGAGGCTTATGCCATGAAGAAGATGGCTGCGGTTATGGGAGCCAAGACCCTCTGCTTTAACAACAGAGCCAGCGGTCTGGCGCCGGTACTGGGCTTTGACGCTTCTCCAAATACCATCGACGAACTGCTGTCTACAGATGTGATTCTGGCAACGGGTTTTGATACGGTATCCAACCCGGTAATGCAGCTGAAACTGAAACAGGCAGCTGAAAACGGCGCTAAAGTGATTCTGGTGAACCCGGAAGGTTATGAACAGCACTTCGAGTTTGCTGAAAAAGTGATCTATGTGGATAACGAGCTGACCTTCTTAAAGGGCGTTGCCAAATCCCTGCTGGATATGGGCAAGACTTCCGATGCTGACGGCTTCGACGAGTTTGCGGCCAGCTTGAAGGATGCGGCCACCTGCGAACAGTGCGGCGGTGTTGCGGAAATGTATGCCAAAGCCAAGAAAGCGATGATCGTGTTCACACAGAACTTTGTTACAACAGAGGCTGCGACGATGATCGCCAATATCGCAATGCTTTCCGGCCATATCGGATCGCCTCGCGACGGTATCGTTCAGGTGAAATCCAAGAACAATTCACAGGGACTTGTTGACCTGGGAATCCGCAACGGAGCGGAAGCGCTGGAAGGCGTAAAGGCCCTGCTGATCTTCGGTGAAGAACCGCAGGCGGATCTGTCCGGTCTGGAATTCCTGATGGTTTCCGATACCCATATGACGGAAGTAGCTTCTAAAGCGGATGTAGTCATTCCTGCCACTGGCTTTGCCAGCACGGAAGGTACTTATACCAACACCGAGAGAAGACTCCAGCCTGTGGATCAGGCGATCTTTGAGGAAGTGGATTTCTCCAACTGGGAAATCGCTGCCGAAATCGCTCATGTCTATGAAGTAGACTTTGACTGGGACGATGAGTATGATATCTCCGATGAGATGGACGACATGCTGCCGAAGTACAAATACGCGGAAGTTGGCGAAATCCTGGGCGGGGCATTGGCTCCGACAGAGGACGCGGCCTTTGCCGTAGTCGGCGACGCCAAATTCGTTGATCCGCTGCCTTGCACAGACAGCCTGATGAACGTAATCGCAGAGAGAATTCCTAAAATGGCGGAATAACATAGTTTAACAAGGATGGCCGGGCTGCTCGCAGCCCGGCTTCTTTTTGCTCTGAAAGGAGAGGAAGGGGCCTGCCGGTTCGCGGCAGGCCCCTTCCTCATTTTATGACCGCCTTGCGGTCATAAAATGGGTGTAAGATTGGGCGGGAGCGGAGCTCCCGGCACCACTTAAGTGGAAAAAGTGGTAGACAAACGTCTTTGAGTGGAATATAATGTAATAAATTCAATAAAAAGTAATAAATTTGCGACCAAGGTGCGAATTCAGGCTTCATGGTCGCAGGGTTTTACAGCAAGCGACCGATTTGGTCGCAAATGCCCGCAGTTCAGAGAGGTATCTGCGACCAAGGAGCAAATTCAGGGCCCATGGTCGCAGGATTTTACAGCAAGCGACCGACTTGGTCGCAAATGACCGCAGTTCAGAGAGGTATCTGCGACCAAGGAGCGAATTCAGGGTCCATGGTCGCGGGATTCTGCAGCAAGCGGCCGATTTGGTCGCAAATGGCCGCAGTTCAGAGAGGTATCTGCGACCAAGGAGCGAATTCAGGGTCCATGGTCGC
>NZ_JANFXK010000177.1 GCF_024459955.1 Anaerovorax odorimutans | reverse complement strand
AAATACACTATCTTATATCAACTAGTATTCCTACTGTCAGTATATTGTCATATAAGGCGTTAGATGGTGACATAGGTTATGAGAAGCTGTCATCGAAGTTAGAGGAAGCTGAAGTGCAAGGATTGATAATGTAATAGGATAATGAAACATATAAAACCGAATGAGAAATAATCGTAATTGTATTACATAGGGACACCAATTCCATTTTGAGGATTCCTATATCCTCGAGGAGAACTTTTAGTATATTTTCT
>NZ_JANFXK010000176.1 GCF_024459955.1 Anaerovorax odorimutans | reverse complement strand
ATGAAACAATCGTCAAAATCACTGTCACTGAAAAAATAAGCACAAACGATGAAACAATATATTCTTTTAGTTTTCTTAACGCTCTTCGGCCATAACAGATTGAAAAAAGCGCTCCGCTCCCCATACACATGCCGATCAGGATCGAATTTAAAAACGTCATAAGCGTATATGCGCTTCCGACAGCCGCCAGCGCTTCCGCGCCGACAAACCTCCCGACAATCCATGTATCTGCCAGATTGTAACATTGCTGC
>NZ_JANFXK010000175.1 GCF_024459955.1 Anaerovorax odorimutans | reverse complement strand
GTCTTTTGGGATGTAATGGTCGCAGGATTTATTGGGAGAAGCGGCATTTGGTCGCAGCCTCGCCGTTGCAAGTGATGCTCTTGCGACCAAGGCGTCTTTGGGAGCGCAATGGTCGCGGGATTCATCAGGGAACCCGGGATTTGGTCGCAGCCTTGCCGCCACAAGCGATGCCTCTGCGACTAAGGTGTCTTTTGGGATGTAATGGTCGCAGGATTTATTGGGAGAAGCGGCATTTGGTCGCAGCCTCGCCG
>NZ_JANFXK010000174.1 GCF_024459955.1 Anaerovorax odorimutans | reverse complement strand
GCGGCTGGATCACCTCCTTTCTAAGGAGACGAAAGTTTCTGCACTATGAGTTTATCTGGGCTTGTAGCTCAGGTGGTTAGAGCGCACGCCTGATAAGCGTGAGGTCGGAGGTTCGAGTCCTCCCAAGCCCACCAGGGCACTCTCGAAAAGAGAGTGGCATGTACCTTGAAAACTGAATAATGAAAAGAGTGTAAATAAAAACAAATTTACAACGCGAAATCGAGGTATTCGAAAGAATACAAAATTTAAAC
>NZ_JANFXK010000173.1 GCF_024459955.1 Anaerovorax odorimutans | reverse complement strand
ATCACGGTAAGCGGTGCGAAGGCGATCACGATCATTACTTCCATCGGAACGGATTATAAAAACGATTATCCGAAATACCGTACAGGCGAGACAAAAGAACAGCTCGCTGCTTTGGTAAAAGGATATGTATCCGGAGCTGAGGCGAAAGTAAAAGCCGGCGGATATGAGACGTTAAAAGAAGATCATGTAAATGATTACGATCATATTTTCGGAAGATTAGATCTTAACATCGGACAGGCAGTGTCTGACAAG
>NZ_JANFXK010000172.1 GCF_024459955.1 Anaerovorax odorimutans | reverse complement strand
CATAACCACATACTGTACATACAAATTTTTTCATAATTTTGATCTCCTTTTTTGAAAATAATATTGTTTATTTGTTATGACTTTTTAATGCAGTCACCGCATTTACCGAAAAACAAAGTGGAACTGGAAGTGATCGCTCCGTCAAAATTCTTACCGGCAAGGCAGTTGACTTCTTCGATACTCTTCATATCCAGATCCAGATCCAGTAACCGTCCACACTCTTCACAAAGAAAATGATTATGCGGTTCAATC
>NZ_JANFXK010000171.1 GCF_024459955.1 Anaerovorax odorimutans | reverse complement strand
GAGTTAAAAATCCATTGGCCCGCTGGCTGGGATCATGGGATTTTAGCGAAAGACCGATCTGCACAATGCCAAACCCCAGCAAAATCATGCCAATGGCCCGTATAAGTCCAAAAATAAATGTACTCAAATTGTTCACCACCGCAATGGGGTCTTTTGCTGCAAAAGCGGTTGCCGTTCCTACAGTCATTAAAAACACGACCGCTATATAAACCCCAAAACCGATTCTAAGCGTTCTTCCCATCCGTGACGTTT
>NZ_JANFXK010000170.1 GCF_024459955.1 Anaerovorax odorimutans | reverse complement strand
CGGCGGCAGACGGAGCGTTGGAATATCTTGAGCAGCAAAAAAACGCAGAACATACCGAAGAGACGCCTTCGTCTTCTGCGCATTTTCCGACTCAGATCTGCCATTTCGCCACAAAGGCAGATTTTCTGCGCGAGGCGAAAGAACTTTTAAAAGAAGGCGATACCGTACTTGTAAAGGCTTCACACGGAATGGAGTTTCCGGAAATCGTCGAATTTTTACAGCAATAATATTATATTTTGATAAAGCATAGGAG
>NZ_JANFXK010000169.1 GCF_024459955.1 Anaerovorax odorimutans | reverse complement strand
AAGGAAGATTTCAACAGGCATAAAAGAACAATATTTTTCAATCACTTCTCTTGCGCGGTATTCATTTGCAAACGCAAGACTGTCTTCATTTAAAAACAGTGTGATCTCTGATCCGACCGTCTCTTTATTTCCTTCCTGCATCTCATATTCCGTACCTCCCTGACTTGCCCAGTGTACGGCAGATGCGCCTTCTTTATAAGACAATGTGTCGATCTGAACTTCATCCGCCACCATAAACGCAGAATAAAATCCAA
>NZ_JANFXK010000168.1 GCF_024459955.1 Anaerovorax odorimutans | reverse complement strand
CTATTAAATGCCTCTACAAAATCAAAACGCTTTACAATCTCCGGAGATAAGTAATACCGCCGCGCATTCGTAAAACTCATATACTTCTCACCGCATGGATGAGCAGGACCTAGGACTCCGCCGTTTCGATGCACAAGGTCGATTAAAAGCGCCAGCGGCATCCCCCGCATCTCAAGCAGACGCATCTTCACCCCTTCCGGCATAATAACAAGGATATGCCCGGCATCCCTTGTGTCATACTCAATCCCTTTCAA
>NZ_JANFXK010000017.1 GCF_024459955.1 Anaerovorax odorimutans | reverse complement strand
CGCAGCCGCCAACGCAGCCGCCAACGCAGCCGCCAACGCAGCCGCCAACGCAGCCAACGACCCAGCCGCCTGCAATCAATAAGCCTAAGCCGCCTGTCGTTGTCCCGCCCGCAGCTGGAGTCAAGTTTGCAAAAGCCGCAACTTCCTGGGTAAGACTCACATGGAATCCCGCTGACAACATAAACGGATACGACATTTACCGGGCAGCATCCAAGTCTGACCAATATAGAAAAATTGCCACTGTTGCTGGCGCAAGCAATTCCTTTACCGATACAAAGCTTGCTTCCGGCCATAATTATTATTATAAAATCATGGCCTACAGAATTGAAAATGGAAAGCGGTACAGCGCAGCCTTTTCCAGCCCAGCAGCGGCCGCGACGCTTCCAGGGAAAGTAACGATGAAAAAACCAAAGGCCGGAAAGAAGAAGGCTACGATAAAATGGCGGAAGCGAAATGATGCTGACAAGTATCAAATTTATCGAGCAGTTAAGAAAAATGGAGCATACAAAAAAGTAAAAACAACGTCAAAGAAGGCCTCATCGTGGACGAACAAAAAACTGAAAAAAGGAAAAAAATATTACTATAAAGTTCGGGCCGTGAAGTATCTGGATGGAAAAGCCTATTACGGAGCATTCAGTAAAAAGGTTGTGGTTCAATCCAGATGAGTGCTCCGAAAAAGACTATTCGCAGTATTACAGGGCCGTTGCGTTAAGAGATAAAACTTCTTATATGGGCAGCGGCGAGGAAGGGATAACGCTGCCTGATCCTGTTCGTATACTCTTTTCACCAATTCAATCGGCTTCGCCGCAAGGTCGAAGCCTTTTTAAGCAATGTGCGTATTTGTTCAACAATGAGCGCATTTCGCCTCGGTTGTTGAAGTATTTCCAAGGCTTGCGGCCTCTGTTCCTGTCCAAAGCTATGTCTTGAGCGAAATTTTGTGCTGGCAGGGTCTGTATCCTTGAAAAAAGCTCAACAAAAGCTCAGTTTTTCGCTGCGTGTTGAGAAAAATCGCAATTTACCTTTTTGGTTGCTTTTCATATGGATCAATTCCTGCAGCGCGGCCGGTTCGATTGATGAAAGTGTATACAGGGAACCTCGATCCCAGCCCCCTGCAAATTCGAGAAACCTAGATAAAGTTACCAACAAGGCAGTTCCGGTAACTATTCCCGATTTTTTCGAAAAGTTACGCATTTTTCAACGCTCCTGCGGCCTCCAATGCGGCTAATAGCACAAATTGTCACCTGCTTAAAATGGATAAAAACTCCAAATATGGAAAGCTGCACCCAGGCCGGAACTTTTAACCCGCATCCAAACAAATGGAAGCGTTCAGGCTTTATCAACTAATGCGACAGCCCTATTTGATTTTCGTGATCGGTTCATATTGTAAATCCCTGCAAATTCCGATCTTGCCAAAACACAAAGCCATATGCTAAGATAGGGCTGTCAACAGAATACTGTATACACAACAAGGAGGAGAAATATGGCAAAGATTATTGGGAGCCCCAGCAGATACGTGCAGGGCAAAGGAGAAATGAAAAACTTGTGCAGTCACGCGGCTAACTTTGGAAAGAAGCTGTTCGTTCTGGCCAGCGCGTCGGGACGAAAGAGAGTTGAGCCTGCCATTGCAGAAGGCCAGGGAGATACAGAAATTGTTTATGAAGCATTCAATGGAGAGTGTTGTAAAACAGAGATAAATCGAATTATGGAGGCCTGTAAAAGCGCAGGCTGCGATGTGATCGTGGGAATCGGCGGCGGAAAGATCCACGACACGGCTAAAGCGGCCGCTCACTACCTGGAACTGCCGGTGGTGATCGTGCCGACCATCGCATCCACGGACGCACCATGCAGCGCGCTTTCCGTTATCTATACCGATGACGGCGTCTTTGAGGAATATTTGTTCCTGCCGGCCAGCCCCAACATGGTGCTGATCGATACGGATATTGTCAGCAAAGCGCCGGCACGCCTTCTGATTTCCGGTATGGGCGACGCACTGGCGACCTATTTTGAAGCCAGAGCCTGTCAGAGATCCGATGCCGGAAACTGCGTAGGCGGCAAGACAACGATGGCCGCTATGGCCCTGGCACGCCTGTGCTACGATACGCTGCTTGATGATGGTGTCAACGCCATGCTGGCAGTCAAAGAAAAGGTTTGCACAAAGGCCGTAGAAAACATCATCGAAGCCAACACCTATCTGTCCGGAATCGGCTTTGAAAGCGGCGGCCTGGCGGGAGCCCACGCGATTCACAACGGACTGACGGCTATCGAGGAAACCCATGCGCTGTATCACGGCGAAAAAGTGGCTTTCGGCACGCTGGTACAGCTGGTTCTGGAACATGCTCCGGAAGAAGAACTGGAAGAGGTAATCGACTTCTGTCTGGAAGTAGGTCTGCCTGTTACACTGGAAGACCTGGGTATTAAGGAAGTAAAGCCGGAGCAGATCATGGAAGTCGCAAAGCTTGCCGCATCGGAAAACGATACGCTGGGCAATATGCCGTTTGAAGTGACACCGGAAGACGTGTACGCAGCCATTATGGGCGCTGACGCTTTGGGAAAGTATTATAAAGGACTCTAAAAGGCTGGTATCGTAACTAAAAGGGGACTGACACATCGGATAAAATCTATGTGCCAGCCCCTCTTTTTTCGATCACTATAGGCAAACCCAGCGCCTGCAGAAGATTTGGTGCCAGTTTGGCCCAGGGGCTCAAAGGATCCGACCTCAAAAGGGCTGCTCATGAATGCTTTCCATGGTTTCACAGGAACGTGATCCGCACTGCCGGAATGTCAATTTACTTGTAATTTTTTACTAATGCATTATAATAGAATTAACGATAGCGGCGATGAGGTGTGAAATGAAAGGCCAGACAACAGGGCGGCAAATTTGGAGCTATATTTTAATCTTAATCATCCTATCAGCAGTTCTGCTTCTTTCTCAGGGGACTGCTGTTTTTGCTGTTCAGGAAAAAAACGATAATAAAGTCATTCGGGTAGCCTTTCCCATACAGGAAGGGCTGACAGAGAAGGATGAACATGGACATTATAAAGGGTACACCTATGAATACCTGGAGGAAATTTCGCAGTATACAGGGTGGACCTATGAGTTTGTAGAGGTCGGGGGAACGCAGGATGAACAAATCGTTATACTGATGGATATGCTGCGAAAGGGCGAGATCGATCTGATGGGCGGCATGGTTTACAGCGGTGAGGCTGAGAAGCTCTACGATTATATCGGATATCGCTATGGTACCGTTGAGACAGTCCTGCAGAGTCTGCCGGAAAAAACACAGGAGCTGATGGTCGATTCCAGTGTCGTACAGACCATGCGCATTGCGGTAATCAAAACATCCAAGGTTCGAATCCGCGAGCTGGAAGACTACTGCAAGAGAACCATGATAAAGCCGATATACGTTTATTGCGAGGATATGGAGGAACAGATACAGGCCCTGCGAAGCGGCAGGGCGGATGCCATGCTCAATACCGGCCTGACTGCGATCAGTGGCGTAAAGACTGTCGCCAGATTCGCTCCGCGTCCGTTTTATTTTGCAGTGACAAAAGGAGACCCCCAGGAGCTCAGTAAAGATATGAATCAGGCCCTGGCGTGGATTGATGAGATGGACCCGCAGTTTTCTTCTTCACTCTATGAAAAATATTTTTCCCAGAACAAAGAAAAGCTGACCTTAACAGCAGAAGAGAAGGACTATATAGAAAATGCTCCCGCAGTCAAAACTGCTATTTTAGATTGCCAGCCGCCCTATCAGTATGAGGAGTCTGGCGAAATGAAAGGGATCTCCGTAGACCTGTTGGAGGAAATTTCCCAAAAGACAGGTCTGGAATTTCAGCTGAAAAAATGCAGCACACCGGATGCCATGCTCCAGATGCTCAGGGAAGGCGAGGCAGACATGGCCGCAGGAATGGTTTACGACTACCAGCAAGCCAGGGAACAGAGCGTATCCATGACCCGTGCCTATGCTTCTTCACCTTATATTCTCATAGCCAATGAAAAGGTCAGCCCAAGCAGTCTGGAGGGAAAGAAACTTGCTCTGCCGAAGCTGAACCATTACGAAGGAGACTCCGTGGGCAAGCGCGTCTATTATGCTACGGCGGATCAGTGCATCCGGGCAGTATCCGGCGGCAAGGCCGATTACACTTATGTGGACAGCTACATCGCGCAATATTATATCAATCAGCCGCAGTTTTACAATTTAAAGATGATGCCGCAGGTTTATGAACCCAAGGAAGTCTGTTTTGGAGTGGTAAAGGGAAGTGACCCCCGGCTGCTGAGTATCCTCAATAAAGCAATTACAAATATGTCGGAAGAAGAAACGCAGGCAATCATATACCAAAATATACTGCAGAAACAGGACTTTTCCATCAGCACATTTATTCAGGAACATCCGCTTCCGGTGGCGGCAATCCTGATCTGTGTCATCGGTCTGCTGCTGCTGGCTCTTTATCAGCGGTCGTCTATGAATCGCAGGACAGCTTTGGAGCTGAAAAAACATCTCCGCATCTACGAGCTCTTAAACGATTATTTCTTTGAGTACGACTACCGTACCGATAAACTGATGGTCACCAGGCCCTCGGGGGACGAAAGAAATCCTTCGGAGCTGCTGACGTTCGATCTGTCAAGACCATCGGAATCCACCGGCATGGAATTCAGAGAGCTGATGCGCTCCAGGGAAGAAGGCATCAGGGAAATCCAAGTGAACTGCCCGGATGGAGAAAAGCATTGGCTGCGGATCGGCAGGGAAAACGTCTGTGATGAAAGTGGAAAACCAGTCTACAGCATAGGCAGAATCAGAATAATCGATGAAGAGAAGGAAGAGCGGGAGCGGCTGATCGCTCAGGCGCAGAAGGACGGACTGACTCGCATCCTCAACGCCCGGGCCAGCAGAAAGAGCATCACGGAGGAGCTGGACCGCATGAGAGAAAACCAGAACGGAGCCTTCCTGCTGATCGATATCGACCATTTCAAGACCATAAACGATACTTATGGGCACCTGGAAGGAGACCGGACACTGAGCCAGATCGCAGGGCTTTTGCGAGACAGCTTTAGAAAGGACGACATCGTCGGACGTCCCGGCGGAGACGAGTTTTTAGTGTACATGAAGGAAATCAAAGGCAAAGCAGATCTAATTCAGAAATGTGAAACGTTATGCGCCCGGATCAGGGAGATTGCTTTGGATGAAACCTGCCATGTGACAGTCAGCATCGGAGCCGCTGTCAGCTATCCGGGCGAGAAGTACGATGATGTCTATCTGCGTGCCGACAAAGCGCTTTATCTGTCCAAGAACCGCGGACGCGACCAGTTTGAGATTGTATAGACAGACGGCCCGGCAGCAGGCATGGTCCTTAAATTTTACTTAATTTCCAGAAAAAAGTGCTGTAGGATACAGCGGGCCTGTAGTACAATGACTGAGAAGAGGTGATAAGCATGGATATGAATATACTTGTAGTGGATGATGAAAAGGAAATCGCGGATCTTTTGGAGCTGTACCTTAGAAATGACGGATACAATGTATTCAAGTTCTACAGGGGAAAACCGGCTTTGGAATGCGCGGAGACGGAAAAGATAGATCTTGCGCTTTTGGATATTATGCTCCCGGATATAGACGGGCTTGAGATATGCAGACGGATCAGGGAAAACCACAATTTCCCGATCATCATGCTGACAGCTAAGGGAGAAGAACTGGATAAAGTGACCGGCCTGACCATGGGAGCCGACGATTATATTACAAAACCCTTTACACCCCTGGAAGTGGTGGCAAGGGTCAAAGCTCAGCTGAGACGCTTTACCCAGTACAACAAAGGGGCGGCGGAAGAAAACGTGCTCACGATTCGGGGACTGCTCCTGAACCGGGATACCCACGAATGTACGCTCAACGAAGAGCCGGTGGACCTGACGCCCACTGAATTCGCGATTCTGTGGACCCTTGCTGAAAATCAGGGAAAAGTCGTTACTTCCGAGGAGCTGTTCAGCACCGTATGGCAGGAAAAATATTTTGAGAACAGCAATAATACAGTTATGGTCCATGTCCGCCACCTGCGGCAAAAGCTGAAAGACTCCGCAGAGAGGCCGAAATACATTAAGACCATCTGGGGAGTAGGGTATAAAATTGAGAAATAAGAAAAAAGTCGTAATAAAAATCATACTCATTGGTGCGGCCATCGCAGTGGGGGCCCTGTTTCTGGCCCAATTTATCGACTCCTTTGGCAACGGGGTTTTCAAGGACTGGTTTTACAGCCGGTTCATTGAAAGAATCCCCACAGAAGAAGGAATCAGCTATCCGGTCTTTTACAACTGGGGAGGCTTTAAAAGCTTCATCATTACGGTGATCGTAGTGTCCCTGGTGGTGGTCAGCACGATTATCATTCTGGTTATGAACTACTCCAATAACCGCAAATCCCAGGAGATGAAGAATACCATCGAAAGCATGCGGCTGCAGGGGCAGCGCCACGAACAGCTGCTGCAGATGGAGTCCCAGAGGAAAAGCGATTTGATTACTTACCTGGCCCACGACATGAGGACTCCGCTGGCATCCATCATCGGATATTTGAGTCTGCTGGACGAGGTGCCGGAGATGCCGGAGGAGCAGAAAGCCAAATATGTGGGCATTACCCTGGATAAGGCCTATCGCCTGGAACAGCTCATCGAAGAATTTTTCGACGTGACCAGGTTTAATCTGCAGACCATTGTGCTCAACAGGCAGAAGCTGGACTTAAGGCTGCTGCTCCAGCAAATGGCCGACGAGTTTTATCCGCTGGTGGAGCCCGCGGGAAAATCCATCACCGTAGATACCCCTGATACTCTGATCTATGACGGAGACGGAGACAAGCTGGCGCGGGTTTTCAACAACATCATAAAAAACGCAGTAACCTACAGCTATGAAAACACGGTGATCCGCATAACGGCCCGTCAGGAAGATAAGCTCATAATCGAGGTAGCCAGCCACGGCGACTCAATCCCCAAGCACCAGCAGGAGCAGATCTTTGAAAAATTCTTTCGCCTGGATTCGTCCAGATCCTCCCAGACAGGAGGCGCAGGGCTGGGTCTTGCCATAGCAAAAGAGATCGTGGACGCTCACGGAGGAGAAATATCCGTGCGCAGCGACGAAAAGGAAACGGTTTTTACCGTAAAGCTGTAAAGAATCCGTTGGAAAGCAGAAATATCGTCTTTTTTGAGAGGCGATATTTTTTTTTGCCAAAAAGGGGCCGAAAATTAGAAATACCGCCGTATTTTATAGTGAGAGGAGGAAAAACCGATGACAATACAATCACAGTCCGGTTCCGTCGTTTTATCCGTTGCCCGCAGAGAGGTCAAATATCTGCTTTCCCTTCCGGACCGCCTGTATATACTGGACGCGCTGGATCGCATATTGATTCCGGACGCATATGGAGACTACAACGGTTACACCGTCCGCAGCGTTTACTTTGACAGCATTGCCAACGACGATTATACGGACAAGGTTTCCGGCTCCCCGGAAAAAAAGAGGATTCGGCTCAGAATATATCATCCCAATGATTTGACCGCCAAATTCGAGCTGAAAAGAAAGAGCTACGGCAGAGAGCTGAAAGAAAGTCTGGTGGTCACAAGAGAGGACGCCATACAGCTTTTAAGACGCAACTACCGTGTTCTGCTGGGCTACGACAGCGACACGGCGCGGTATGCTTATCAGCTGATGACCGCCAGATTGTACCGACCGGTTTCCATGATCGAATACGACCGGAGGGCCTATACCCATCCCAGCTTTAATACCAGGGTCACTCTGGACAATAATCTTCGGTACTGCGATTTTGACTACAACCTGTTCAGCCGCAGACCCAATTTCCGGTCAGCCATGGCCAAAGACCAGACCATACTGGAAATTAAATACGACCGCTTTTTATTCAAACAGATTCAGCAGGTGCTGGCAAACTGCGATTTAACCAGAAAACCGCCCAGCAAATTCGGCACCTCGCGGGATCTGCTGAAAGAATACTACTATTGAGAAAGGAAGAACGCAATGAATACGATCTTAAACACGTTTAACGCACAGGGGGCGGGCAGCAGCCACACCCTTGCGTCGTCAGATCTGATGATCAGTCTCCTGGCCGCGATGATACTGGCCGCAATTATGTTTATTACTTACCGGCTCTGCCATGATACTCTGACTTATAATAAAAAATTCAACATTACGCTTTTGATGATTTCCTTTATTTCCACGGTCCTTCTGGCACTGGTGCAGGGCAATCCCATTTTATCGCTGGGAGTGCTGGGGTCCCTGTCCATCTGCCGCATACGGACCAATACCAAAGATCCCAGGGACATCGGCTTTGTCTTCTGGGCGCTGGCCATCGGGATCTCATCTGCCGTAGGAGCGTTTCTGACGGGCCTGTGCAGTACGATTCTGCTGGGGAGCATTCTGATCCTTTTCAACCGCCGGGTAAAAAACAGAAAAGCGCTGACCATGGTGGTCCGGGGCTCCAAAAACCAGGTGGGCCGGGTGCAGGAAGTTTTCCGGGAGACAAAGGGCAGCTCCATTCAATGCAAAAACGTCTTTGCCGATTCCTTCGAACTGGTCTACGAACTGAAGATGCCCTGCAGGGAAGAGCAGCAGCTGCTTTCTCTGCTCAGCGGCATGGAAGGCGTACACGATGTCAATGTACTGGCGCCCCAGAGCAAAGTTGCTTAACGGCGGATTTATCTGAAACGATTAACAGAGAAAGGAAGAACCATGAATATTCAGCTAAAAGAAAATTTCGATCAGTTGGCAGGAGCGCTGACAAAGCAGGCGACTGCGGAAGGAACCCTTTTCAGCCTGGGTGCCGCCCTGGTGTTTGCAGGCATTCTGTGCGCGGCGTACCGGCTGGCCAATACGAAAATGAACGTTCGTCCCCAGTTTGCGGTAACATTGGTGGTACTGGCTTTTGTTTCCACGATTCTGATGAGTTTGATCCGCTCCAACCTGGCCCTGTCGCTGGGAATGCTGGGGGCCTTGTCCATCGTGCGTTTTCGCACCAATATTCGCGATCCCAGAGACATCGGCTTTATTTTCTGGAGCATGGCGATCGGCATCGCCGCGGCCACTGAGAGCTATGCCATCGGATTTATCGGCTGCTTTGTACTGTCGGCTGTCATGATCGCCACAAAGAATAAAGCCGGCCTTTCCCCGTCCATGCTGCTGGTCATTCGGGGAAGCGATACGGATTTGCAGCAGATTCAGGATGTGATGGAGCGGGCTCCCGGATGCAGCAGGGTAAAGGCGAAGAACGTATTGGCCGAATCCTTTGAACTGGTGTACGAGGTGCAGCTGCCCCAGGAGGAGGAAAACGGTATGATTCATGAAATCTTTGAGCTGGGGGGAATCGACAGTGTAAATCTCTTGGCTTCCAATACGCAGATGGGTTAAAATAGGAAGTGAAAAGGTACTTTGAGATGCAGCGGCAGCTGTGCAGCGTTGAAGGCGAAGGTGATGACATTGACTCCAGGCGAGAAAATAGAACTGAACAATTTGGAAAAACTCATTGAAAATCATATGGCATTTTTGATTCGAACCGTAAGCGGGCTGACCGGCAGATATATTTCCATTGAAAATGACGAAGAATTCAGCATTGCTCTGTCCGCTTTCGCAGAAGCCGTAGAACGCTATGACCCGGAGCGGGGCAATTTCCTGACCTTCGCCAAACTGGTCATTGAAAGCAGGCTGAAGACTTACCTGGCAAAGGAAGGCTCCCGTCCCAGGCAGGTATCTTTGGAACAGCTCAGGGAAGAAGGCCGCGACTTTCCCGAAGAGGCCGAAGAGGACAAGCGGCACCTGCACCAAGAGATTCTGGCATACCGGGAGGAACTCCTCAAATTCGGATTGACGCTGGAACGGCTGGCCGACGAATCGCCCAGGCATAAGGACACCAGAGCCAAGGCCATACATATCGCGGACACGGCCAGCCGGGACGAAGCGACGGTAGAGACGACCTTTGGAAAAAGACGGCTGCCGATCCGGCAGGTAGCCCGTCTGGCCAAAGTGACGGAGAAGATTGTCAAGCGGAGCAAAAGCTTTATTCTTGCGGCCATGATTATATTTGTAAAACGTTTTCCGGGGCTGATGGGCTGGATCAAAGGAACGGGGTGTCTGGATGTATTATAAAGTGATGGTATTGGAAATAAAGGATGACTATTGTTTGGCAATGTCCGATGACGGTCAGATTTTAAGGATAAAGAAAAAAAGCGGACTGCAGGAGGGCGACCGGATCTATGTGCTCGGGGAAGATCTCTGCGGCGCGGAAGCTGGGGAAAAAGAAGGGAAAAAACTTCTTCCCCTTTCGAAGAAAACCATGCGTTCCGTAATAGCCGTTGCCGCCGCTCTGATGCTCTGCCTGTCCGCTTTGATCGTGCCAAGGCTGACGGACAAAGTCTATGCCGTGGTTTCCGTCGATATCAGCGCCAGCCTGCAGGTGGAGCTGGATAAAGACTATAAAGTCCTGAAGGCCGTTTCCTATGGCAATTCCATACCGGGAGAACAGCTGGACAGCCTCAAAGGACGCAGTCTGGAGGAAGTCCGGCAGAAGCTGGGGGAAGACCAGTCCGCGGGCAGCGAAACGGTACTGATCGGATACGCCTTGGAGCAGAAAGAGGATCAGCAGAAGGAGGAGCAGGTCAGCCAATATCTGCGTGACCTGTTTAAGGACAGTCCGGCCCTCTATCTGAAAGGCAGCAGGGAGGATGTAAAGCAGGCCAGGAAGGAAAAGAAAAGCCTGGGTATTTACATCGCCAGCAAGGCCCTCGCGGAGGACAAATTGGAGGATGTCATTCCTGACATGAGCAGGGAAGAAGCTGCGGAATTACTGAAAAACCAGCCGGAGCTGATGAAAAATAAGGATGCTAAGGATGCCCTTGAGAACGGGGGAAAGAAGGAAAAACAGACAAAAGAAAACAGAGGGGAAAACGATAAAAGCCCGGCCGACAGGGACGATGACCGGGAGGATGCTTACGATTCCGACGACGATGATGACGATGACAAAGAAACCCGCCCCAAAGCAACTACTCAAAGCCCGAAAAAAGACAGCACAAAGAAACCCACCGCCGCAATCCGGGAGACTGACGATGACAGCGATGATGACAGCGATTCCGACAGTGCTGACCAGGATGATGACAGCGAGGAAGATGATTGAAAACTTCTTGACCTTTACGCAGCGTCAGGGCATACAATTCTGTCTGTAAGGAGGAGACGACCATGGAATATACGGTTAAAGAGCTGGCCGATCTGGCCGGCATCAGTACAAGAACCCTGCGCTACTATCATCAGATCGGGCTGCTGCCTCCGGCCAGGATCAGCCAGGCGGGCTATCGCATTTACGGAGAAAAAGAAGTGGACGCGCTTCAGCAGATCCTGATGCAAAAAGCCATGGGAATGGGACTTTCCGAGATCCGGGAAAGCCTGTCTCTGCCCGCTGAGGATAAGGTGCGGATCATGGAAGAACACTTGGGAAAACTCCTTACGAAAAAAAAGCAGATTCAGAAAATGATCGACAATGTGAGCAAGACGATCAAAAAGGAAAAAGGAGTGATAACCATGACGGATCAGGAAAAGTTTGAAGGCCTCAAAAGAGAGCGGATAAAAATCGACGAAGAAAAATACGGCGATGAGTCGAGACAGCGCTATGGAGCCGATGCGGTGGAAGGAAGCCGGGAAAAGCTTATGAAACTGAGCGAGGAGGAGTACGCGGACATGCAAAGTACGGAAGCAGAGATCAGGGAGCGCCTTGCCGCCGCTGTGAAAGGAGGAATGCTCCCAGCAGGACCCGAAGGCCGTAAGATCGCAGGACTTCATAAACAGTGGCTCTGTTACAGCTGGCCGGCTTACAGCAAGAAAGCGCATCTGGGACTGGCGGAGATGTATACGGCGGATGAGCGTTTTAAAGCCTATTATGACGCTGATGTCCCCGGCTGCGCGGAGTTCCTTAGAGAAGCGCTGAAAGCGCACATTGAAAACCTGTAAAAAACAGAAGCCGGACTTCCCTTTCAGGCGTTTATCGTGTAAAATAGAGCTCTGAAAGGCGGAGTCAGCAATGAAAATTGAAGTGAACGGCATAGAGCTGTTTTATGAAAAAGAAGGAAGCGGTCCTCCCCTTGTGCTGCTGCACGGCAACGGGGAGGATCATTTTATATTTGATGAAAGCACAGAGCTGCTGAAACGGAACTTTACGGTCTATCGCCCCGACAGCAGGGGCCACGGCGGAAGCAGCAGGACTGCAGAGCTTCACTACCAGGATATGGCCGATGACGTGGCCTGTTTTATTGAAACGCTGGGTCTGGACAGGCCGGTGCTCTTCGGATTCAGCGACGGAGGCATTATCGGGCTGCTGGCCGCGTCGCAGCATCCACAGCTTTTATCCGCGCTGATCGTCAGCGGGGCGAATACAGAGCCGAAAGGCCTGAAACCCTTTATCTACGGAATCTTTCGGCTGCTCTTTGTCTTTAAAAAAGACCCGGCTATTCGTCTGATGCTGACAGAACCCAATATAACGAAAGACGAATTGGGGCGGATCCATATTCCGGTTTTGGTGACAGCAGGGCAGAGGGACATGATACGGGCGGAGCATACGCGTCTTATCGCGGAGCATATTCCGGGCAGCCGGCTGGTGATCCTTCCGGGAGAATCCCACGGGTCCTATATCGTGCACAGCCGGAAAATAGCGAAAATTATTGAAGAGGCGGTGAATGAAAATTGAGCGGTAATCATGAAAAACGAGCGGCGCTGAAAGCGGCTTTTCCCCATACGGTACCCATTCTTACCGGGTTCGCGTTTTTAGGGATGGTTTACGGAATGCTGATGGCGAGCAAAGGATACGGAGCGGGCTGGTCGCTGCTCATGAGCATGGTGGTGTTCGGCGGGAGCATCCAGTACGTGGCGGTGACGCTTTTGACTGCGGCTTTCAATCCCATTCAGGCTCTGATTCTCAGTCTGACCATCAATGCCAGACATTTGTTTTACGGCATATCCATGCTGAAAAAATACACGGGCACAGGAAGGCTCAAATATTTTCTGATCTTTGCCCTCTGCGACGAGACCTATTCCCTGACCAGCACCAAAGAGCCGCCGGAGGGCATCAGCGCAAAGTGGTTTTACTTTTGGATCACATTTCTGGACTACTCCTACTGGGTGATTGCTTCCTTTGCCGGCGGACTTTTAGGCGGATTAATCAGGATCGACCTTGAAGGGCTGGACTTTGTTCTGACCGCGCTGTTCGTGGTGCTCTTTCTGGAGCAATGGAGGGAAAAAGAAAACCGCCTTCCGGCGGCGATTGGGCTGCTCTGTTCAGTAATCAGTCTGGTTGTTTTTGGCGCTGATAATTTTATTATCCCGGCGATGATTCTGCTGGCCGTAAGTCTGCTCTGCGGAAAAAGCAGGCTGTCAAAGCAGTATCATTCTCAGAAGGCAGGTGAGGAAAAATGACGATGAGTACCGTACAAGTAATTATCATGATTCTGGCCCTGGCCGCCGGGGTCATGGTTACCAGGTTTGTTCCCTTCGTACTCTTCCCCGAAAACCGGCAGGTACCAAAGACCGTAGAATATCTGGGAAGCGTGCTGCCTCCCGCTGTAATCGCGCTGCTGGTGGTGTACTGTCTGCGCAATGTGGACTTCCTCCACGGCAGCTTCGGACTTCCGGAGATCCTCTCCATTCTGGCTATCTGCGGCCTCCATACCTGGAAACGCAACAGCCTGCTGAGCATTGCTGGCGGAACGATTCTCTATATGATATTGCTTCACTTTATCGGCTGAGAAGGGCTTTCACCGGATTCCTTTATCCCCGGAATTCCACATTGGAGAACACCTGACCCTCCGTACCCTGCAGGGAGATGAGCCAGATTCGGGGCGCCATGCGGTAGCGTACCGGAATGATCTGGTCGCCGTACTTTGCCGCTGTTTTATATTCGATACGGCAGGTTTTGACTGTGAAATCCTCCGGGAGATATTCCTGTGCGATGTCGATGTAGCGGGCGTTGTTTACGTGGTGGTTGTGGTCGATATAGTGGCGGAGTACCGGTGTCTGCTCAAAGGTACGCTCGGCGGATTCTTTGGGAACGGCCACTTTCCTCGGCAGATATTCCATATCCGGGAATTTGGCGTCCAGGGGAACCGTTGCCAGAATATCCCTGGGCATGACCGTAGAGCCGCCCTTGTCAAGGCTGACGAAAGCGCCTCCCGCGTAGCTGGCGATCAAAAGCTCGCCGGACTGGCTGTAAATGAGGGTATTGCGGTAGCCGTAGGAGGAGCGCAGCTGGTAGATGGAAGTGCGTATGGACAGCCTGTCCCCATAAAACGCCGGTTTGAGCAGGTCAATCTGGCGGGAGATGAGGAACATGGTTATATGATGTTTTTGGAAATACTCGGTCAGCTGCTTTTCACTGTCCAGCTGAAAACAGCAGCAGTCCTGCATAAAGTCCACAGCAGCCGAGAGCCGCAGGGTGCCGTTTGTATCCAGATGGCTGCTGCCCACGGTGCGCTGTATCTGAAACATAATAAAGTCTCCTTTCTGTGCGGCGGTGACGGATAAGCGCCGGCTTGCCGCCTTTTTAGACAATTTCATGATACCCATACTTCCGTTTTTTGTCAAATTGGGTACTTTTGATACATGAGGAGCAGAGTTGCGGCATAAAACGAAAGAATTCGAAATTTTCTGGTTAATGCCAGGCAGGTGGGGTATAATTATGCTAACAGTGAGGAGGTACCAATATGGGAAAGAAATGTTATAGATGCGGCTCGGAAAATCTGATTAAGGTGATTCCGGCCAAGGCTCTGGTAATACCGGAACTGAAAAAGGAAGTTGAACAGGGACTGGCGGAGGTGGACTGCGGCTGTTCGGGGTTTCAGACCGGTCACAGGACCAAATGCAAGGACTGCGGTTTTATGTGGGACTATTTGATCGAGGCGCAGATGGAGCAGGATCAGAAGGAAAACGGGTAGCATTTGAGCAGCAGCTCGAAGGACCGTGGAAGGAAGAAAAAAACAGGCGGGCGCATGAAGAGGGAATGATGCGCGCTGCCTTTTTGTTTTTTGACGCTTGCAGAAAGGCTGCCATTCCGTAGATTTAAAGCTTTCTTCAATTGTGTCAACTAAAATCACTTGACAAGAGGCGCGATTTCCGATAAACTATCCAAGTGTCAAGCAAGGGAGCTTGTCGGCAAGGAGAACACCTATGAATTTTGATGAGATCACACAGACCAGCCTGCTTTACGATTTTTACGGGCAGCTGCTTACAAAGAGACAGCGGGAAGTCATGGAACTGTACCATGAAGAGAATCTGTCGCTTTCCGAGATCGCACAGGAGTTTTCCATCAGCAGACAGGGCGTGCACGACGCGCTGAAAAACGCGGAAAAAGCACTGCTGGACTATGAAAAGAAATTACGGCTTGTGGAAAAGTTTCAGAAAAGCAGACAGGCCATTAACCGGATAGACGTAATCATCGATCAAATGGTAAAAGAGAGCCGGGACGAAAATCTGACCGGTCGGCTGGAGAGCATAAAGACCATTATCGACGAGTTGGATCAATAGGAGGTAGGAAGTGGCATTTGAAGGATTATCGGAAAAACTGCAGGGCGTTTTTAAAAACCTCAAAGGAAAGGGTTCTCTTACCGAAGCGGATATAAACGACGCGATGCGGGAGGTAAAGCTGGCCCTTTTGGAGGCGGACGTAAACTTTAAAGTTGTCAAAGAGTTCGTTTCATCGGTAAAGGAAAAGGCCCTGGGTGAAGAAGTCATGAAGAGCCTGACGCCGGCGCAGCAGGTCATTAAGATCGTAGACCGGGAGCTGACTGAGCTGATGGGCGGGGCCGGCAGCAAGCTGACCTACTCCCCGAGAGGCTTCACGGTGCTGCTGATGGTAGGCCTTCAGGGTACCGGTAAAACGACCACCTGCGGAAAGCTGGCCAACTACCTGAAAAACAACGGCAAAAAGCCGATGCTCTGTGCCTGCGATATCTATCGCCCGGCGGCTATCGACCAGCTGGAAGTTGTGGGAAAGGCCGTGGACACGCCGGTCTTTACCATGAGGGACTGCAGAGAACCGGAAAAGATCGCTCTGGCTGCCATGAAGGAGGCCGAGCTTAAAGGATACAACGTGCTGATCGTCGATACGGCAGGACGGCTGCAGATTGATGAAGCGCTGATGGACGAACTGGTTACGATCAAGAAGGCGGTCAAACCCCATGAAATTTTGTTGGTGGTAGACGCTCTCACCGGTCAGGACGCGGTGAACGCGGCCGAAGGTTTTAATGAAAAGCTGGGTATCGACGGCATCATCATGACCAAGATGGACGGCGACTCCCGGGGCGGTGCCGCTCTGTCCGCAAAAAAGGTTACCGGCAAACCCATCAAGTTCGTGGGTATGGGCGAAAAATTCGATGCGCTGGAGCCGTTCCATCCTGACAGAATGGCCAGCCGAATACTGGGAATGGGCGATATGCTGACTTTGATCGAGCAGGCGGAAAGCAGCTATGATGACGAGCAGGCTGCTGCCCTGGAAAAGAAGATCCGCAAAAACCAGTTTACCTTAGAGGACTTTCTGGACCAGATGGGACAGATCAAAAAGATGGGCGGAATCAGCAAGCTGCTGGGCATGATGCCGGGGATGAACTCGGCGGCCATGAAAAACGTCAATGTGGCCCAGAGCGAAAAAGAATTCGTACAGATGGAAGCCATCATCCAGTCCATGACTAAGGCCGAAAGGGAAAATCCCAACATCCTCAATGCCAGCAGAAGGCGCAGAATCGCAGCGGGCAGCGGGCAGCCGGTGAGCAAGATCAATTCGCTGGTAAAACGCTATGGGGAAGCCAAAAAGATGATGAAACAGTTTTCCGGAAAAGGCGGGAACAGCCGCATGAACAGAATGTTCCGGGGAATGTAAGGGCTTTTACAGGATAAAGATGCTTTTAATTCAGGGAAAACTTGAGTTTAAAATATGAAAAGATTAAGAATTTTAGGAGGAAGAAGAAATGGTAAAAATCAGATTAAAGAGAATGGGTGCGCATAAGAAACCTTTTTATAGAGTCATTGTTGCAGACTCCCGCAGCCCCAGAGACGGAAAATTCATCGAGGAGATCGGCTACTACAACCCGCTGACTGATCCGGCTGACATCAAAATCGATGAAGAAAGAGCAAAAAAATGGTTAGGTGACGGCGCACAGCCGACAGATACCGTTAGAAGCCTGTTCAAGAAGACTGGCATTTTATAAGAAAGCGGTGAAAGTTAATGGTAGAATTGGTTAGCGCAATTGCGAAGTCACTTGTTGACAATCCGGATGCCGTAGAGGTTACGGAATCCGCAGCAAGCAAGACCACTGTGATCCAGCTCAAGGTCGCGCCCGAAGATATGGGCAAGGTCATCGGAAAGCAGGGACGGATCGCCAAAGCGCTCCGCACGGTCGTCAAGGCGGCGGCGACGAAAGCAGGGAAAAAAGTCGTAGTCGAAATCGTTCAGTAAATGACAAAGAACAGTTGCAGAAAAAAGGCACATGCTTCCAAAGGCGGAAGGATGTGCCTCAATTATATTATGTGACTTTAGAGGAGAGGCATGGAAAAGATCAAAATTGGAAAAATCGTCAACGCAGTGGGACTGAAAGGCGAAGTGAAGGTTTACTGCTACACCGACAGAAAAGAACAATTTGAAGAGCTGGAGCGCATATATGTGGGCCAGGAAGCTTACGAGATCAAAAACGTTCGCTATCAGGGAAACGTGGTGATTCTCAGGCTTTCCGGTATTGATGACCGCAATGCGGCGGAAGCGCAGAAGAACAGGGACGTGTCGATTTTAGAGTCCGACCTGATCCGGCTGCCGGAAGACACGTATTATGTACGGGATCTTATCGGAATTGCCGTGGAGGATGAAGCAGATCAGCCTCTGGGGAGCCTGAGCGACGTACTTCAGAACACCTCCCAGGATCTCTATGAGATCAAGCTTGCGGGCGGAAAGAAAATTCTGCTGCCTGCGGTCAGGGAATTCGTAATTTCCATTGATATGGAAAACAGAAAAATGAAAGTAAAACTGCCGGAAGGTCTTTTGGACCTGTAGAGGAGCGTTATGAAGATAGATGTTTTGACCCTTTTTCCGGAGATGTTCACGGCTGTGACCGAGAGCAGCATCCTGGGAAAAGCGGGCGAGAAGGGACTGCTGGATATACGGCTGACAAATATCAGGGACTACAGCACGGATAAACACCACAAGGCCGATGACTATCCCTTTGGCGGAGGAGTCGGTATGGTTATGCTGGCGGACCCGGTGTTCGGCGCCATGGAGGCCGTGGGCGCCCGCGGAAAGAAGGCGATCTACATGTCGCCGCGGGGGAAAATTCTCGACCAGCCCATGATTCAGGAGCTGGCGGGGGAAGAGGAACTGGTGATTTTGTGCGGCCACTATGAAGGCGTGGATCAGCGCATTTTGGATTATTGGAATATGGAGGAAGTCTCCATTGGCGATTATGTTCTCACAGGGGGAGAACTGCCGGCCATGGTACTGATTGACTCCGTGGCGAGAATGATACCGGAGGTTTTAAAGAGCAGCCACGCGGCTCTGGACGAGTCCATCTACTCCGGTCTTTTGGAGTACCCGCAGTACACCAAGCCCAGGCAGTACCGGGACATGCATGTGCCGGAGGTATTGGTGAGCGGGGATCACAAGAAGATCCACCTGTGGAAATTCGAACAGTCCCTGCTGCTGACAAAAGAGAGAAGGCCCGACCTTTTCGCCCGGTTTTTAAAAGAGGAGCATTCTCTGTCGAAAGAGGAAAAGAAAATATTGGAGAAAATATTGGAATTAGATGCCTAGCACATTGAAAGAAATATGTATTTAGTGTAAAATGTACTAGTGGAGAGAGATTATGGCGAAAAAAAACAGGAAACCTATATATATATTTGTTCTTGCGCTGATTATACTATATGTTGTTATCTATATCATTCCTAAGGTGACAGGCATTTTCGAAACCACGGAGGTCCTGAAAGCCGGGACCCTGCAAGTGACGGAGGAGGCAACCTGCTATTTTGTCAGGGGAGAGACCGTATATGAAGCGGGGAGCGCGGGGAGCCTTGATTATCTGATCGATGAAGGTATTCATATCAGAAAGGGAACAAAGGTCGTCAAGCTTACGGAGGATAAGGAAAAAAGCGATAAATCGGCAGAGGACAAATCCGATTACAAAGATATCATAACCAGACTTTCGGACAATGTTGTCCGTACAGCTGACTGCAAGGCTCAGTCCAGCGGTATTCTAAGCTATTACGCGGATGGGTATGAGAATTATTTTTCACCTGCGACAATGGACGAGCTTAAGTATGAAAAGGTTCAGGATTTAAAAATAGAAGCGGAAGATACGAAAAGGAAAAGCACGCTGAAAAGGGAACCCCTTTTTAAGATTTGCGATAACGATAACTGGTATCTGGTCTGCTGGGTGGAGGCGGCCAGCGTAGCCAAATATGAGGCGGGCAATACTGTGACGATCCAGCTGCCGGAAGGCGATGTGGAGGCTACGGTAAAAAGCGTTGCCGAGGACGGGGAACTGTGGAGAGTGATTTTCCGTTCCAACCGTTATTACAAGGCCTTTGCCAAGAGCCGGATCGAAGAGGCGACGATCGTTTCCCGGGACTACAGCGGGCTGATCGCCAAGAGCAGCAGCATTACCACCAAAGGCGGAAAGCCGGGCGTAAGGGTGAGGCAGACCAGCGGAGAATACACCTTTGTACCGATAAAGGTCATTGCCAGTGACGGAGAATACTCAGTACTGCAGGATGTTTCCTTTATAGATGAAAACGGCGATTCGGTAAATACCGTCAATGTTTACGATGAGATATTGAAGAATCCCGGAAAGGGAACTTGATGAGGAGATGTGAACATGCAAACGATTAAAGAAAACATTGCGAAGATCAATGACTTAAAGGCTGCGGCGGCCGAACGGGCCGGCCGGAGCGGTGATGAGGTTTTGCTTGTCGGTGTGACCAAAACCAGGACCGTGGAAGAGATCAATGAAGGTATCGATGCGGGGCTGACCGATATCGGGGAGAACAAGGTCCAGGAAATCATGGATAAATACGACTTTGTTAAACCTGTCAGATGGCATATGATTGGACATTTACAGACAAACAAGGTAAAATATATCATTGATAAGGTTTCGATGATCCATTCCGTCGATTCGTACAAGCTGGCGGAAGAGATCAACAAAAGAGCCGGACAGCACGGAATCGTCATGGATATACTGATCCAGGTCAATTCCGCGCAGGAAGAGAGCAAGTTCGGCATCTCTACCGATGAAACCGAGGAAATGATCCGCAGGATTCTGGAAAACTGCCCCAATATCAGGATCAGGGGCCTGATGTGCATCGCACCCTTCGCGGAGGATCCCGACGATGTACGCATCTATTTCGCAGAAGTCAAAAAGTTATACGATCAATACGGAACGATCGAACACGAAAGACTTGATTTCAAATATCTTTCCATGGGGATGTCTCATGATTTCGAGGTTGCCATTTCGGAAGGCTCGAATCTGATTCGTGTGGGAACAGCCATTTTTGGCGAAAGAGATTACAGCAAACAGAAATAACAGGAGGTTGTTATGGGAATTTTAGGAAAGTTTAAGGACTTGGTAGGAATCGAAGACTATGATGAGGATGAGGAGTTTGAAGAAGTGCAGCCGGTGTCGAAAGCATCCGACAGACGGCAGGTAGAAAGCAGAACTTCTTTTTCGGCTCCCAGACCGGAGCATAACGATGGAAAGGTGATCCCAATGCAGAACCGGACGGTCAGCGCCATTACCAGCGCGTTTAAAATGGTGGTCATCGAACCGGCAGGCTTCGATGAATGTCCCAAACTGGTGGACAGCCTGAAGAGCAAAAAGCCAATCATCATCAATCTGGAAAGAATTGAATCCGACACGGCGAGAAAGATCTTTGATTTTCTCAGCGGCGCTACATACGCACTCAACGGAAACGTTCAGAAGGTGGCAAACAACATCTTTGTCTTTGCTCCGGAAAATGTGGATATTTCTGCTGGTGTGGATCACAAGGGCTTTTCCTTCGATAATGAGAAGAAAAACAGTAATCCCTGGAAATAATGGAGGTGCGGTATGATTTCCCCTTTAGAAATACAGGAAAAAGAGTTTTCAAGAGGACTGAAAGGCTTCAAAGAAGATGAAGTAAACGAGTTTTTAGACCGGATCACGCTGGATCTTGAGCATCTGCTGGAGGAAAACCGCCAGCTGAAAGCGGAAAAGCAGCAGATGGAAGAGGAACTGAAAAAATATCAGAGCTCGGAAGGCGCTGTGCTGCAGACCCTGGAGACTGCCAAAGCCCTCATGGGTGATCTTTCCGCCAGCGCGGAAAAGCGGGCGCAGATCCTGCTGAAAAACGCGGAGATGGAAGCTCAGCGCATGCAGCGTGAGGCGAAAGAAAACATCGATCGTATGCAGGAAGAGAACGCGGCGCTTCGCAACCGGTTCACAAGCTTTCAGAAAAGATACAAGCAGCTGCTGCAGGAAGAACTGCACCGGTTCGATAACGCGGCGGCAGACCTGTTCCCGGAGCTGGAGGTCAGCGATCTGTCCGATCTTCCGGACGCGGCGCCGAAGAAAAAGAGGGCCAGCCGTTCCGGAAAACCCAACATTGATCCGGATGACAGAAAAAAGACTATGGTCCATATAAAATAAGAGATAGGAGGCGGGGCAGATAATGCCCCGTAATTTTTAAATGTATTATATTCTGATTGCGGCGATCATCGTACTGGATCAGATCGTAAAGAAGGTTGTAACTTCCTGCATGGCGCTGGGGGAGTCGATCCCGGTGTTCAGTCAGGTGTTTCACATCACCTATATCAGAAATCAGGGAGCGGCGTTCAGCCTGCTGGAAGGCTTTCGCGGATTTCTGATTTTGCTGCCAGCGGTTCTGATTCTGGCAGCGCTTGTCTATATCTTTAAAAAAAGGCGCACGGCGCATCCGCTGCTCCTGACATCCCTTTCCTTTATTGCCGGAGGAGGACTGGGAAACGTGATTGACAGGGCGGCATTCGGCTATGTGGTGGATTATCTGGACTTCCGGGTATTCCCGATTTTCAACGTGGCGGATATCTTCGTCTGTCTGGGGTGCGGTCTCCTGATCGTCTATATGATTTTTATTGACGGAAAGAAAGAGCATGGAAAAAGAAACAGTTTACAAAGTGAAAATCGAGAAAGAACAGCAGGGGACCAGAATTGATTTGGTCCTTTCTCTGGCTCTGCCCGATACATCCAGAAGCTTTCTGCAAAAGCTGATCGGATCAGGGGCGGTTGAGATAGATGGGAAGGTCTGTGACAGTAAAAAGTATAAGGTCGAGGAAGGTCAGGAAGTGGTGGTGACCCTGCCTCAGCCGCAGGAGCTCAGTGTGGAAGCCGAGGACATACCGCTGGACATCGTCTATGAGGACGGTGATCTTCTGGTGGTGAATAAGCCGAAGGGAATGGTGGTGCACCCGGCTGCCGGAAATTATACGGGCACCCTGGTCAATGCCGTTCTCTATCACTGTAAGGGCAGCCTTTCTTCGATCAACGGCGTGATCCGGCCGGGAATCGTCCATCGGATCGATAAGGACACCAGCGGCCTTTTAATGATTGCGAAAAATGATGCGGCCCATGCCTCTCTGGCGGAGCAGCTGGCGGAGCACAGCATTGCCAGGGCTTATAATGCCATCGTTTATAACAATTTTCTGCAGGATGAGGGGACTGTGGATGCTCCCATTGGGCGTGATCCAAAGAACCGCCTGCGTCAGGCAGTGACCGAACTGAATTCCAAGCGGGCGGTAACGCATTTTCGTGTGCTGGAGCGATTCGGAAAGTTTACCCATATTGAAGCAAGGCTGGAGACAGGGCGAACCCACCAGATACGGGTACACATGGCATATATCAAGCATCCGCTTTTGGGCGATGGTGTCTATGGACCGGAAAAGAATCCTTTTGGAGCACAGGGGCAGATGCTCCATGCCAGGCTGCTGGGCTTCGTTCATCCCACAACCGGTAAATATATGGAGTTTGAAAGCTCTTTACCGGAAGAATTTGAGAAGATATTGGAGAAATTAAGAGGAAACGTATAAATGACAAAGATGAGTTTTAAGCCGGGGACCATGCTCAATCCTGTGCCGGTGGTCATGGTATCCTGTGGAAGCGGCAGCGAGAAAAATATTATTACAGTGGCCTGGACGGGTATTGTTAATTCAGATCCGCCCATGACCTATGTTTCCGTGAGAAAGGAACGGCATTCACACCGACTGATTAAAGAGAGCGGGGAATTTGCTATCAACCTGTGCACGGAAGAGCTGGCCTTCGCCACCGATTACTGCGGAGTAAGGTCCGGCCGGGATGTGGATAAATTTAAAGAGCAGAAGCTGACGGCACTGGCCGGCGAGAAGGTGGACTGTCCGGTTATCGCCCAGTGTCCGGTGAATCTGGAATGCAGGGTCAGAGAGATCCATGAGTATGGAAGCCATGATATGTTCGTAGCCGAGATCGTCAATGTACGGGCTGACGAGAGCCTGATGGACGATCAGGGAAGGCTGCGGCTGGATCGGGCGGGACTGATTTGCTATAACCACGGCGAATACTTTGGCCTGAAAAAGCAGCCGCTGGGTAAGTTCGGATATTCGGTGATGAAGCCCAAGACAAGAAAACGCCTGGCCGGCGAAAAACGAAAACAGCGTTACCGTAAGAAAAGATAGAGACCCGCACAGTGCCCGGGACTCTACCAGATTGCGTACACGAAGCGCGTCAGCTGTCTTCTGATGGATCATCCTCCTCTCTTTCTTCTCCTTGAATAGAGCGCAGGCAGCTTTCGCAGATGTATCCCCCTTTAAATGCGAAATTGTTATACAGCTGTCCGCACAGAGAACAGGTATCTGTTCCGGAACTGTCTTTTTTGATGTTTTCCGAGGTCTTTTTTTTAACCATAGTCTTTCCTCCTTTTTGCAGTGAAACGAACTTCGTGGAAGGTGGAAATAAGAGCGGTGTGTACAGTTATAATAAAAGAAGTTTGAAAAAAAATCAAAGGTTATCTCCTAAAAATTAACAAAAAGGGCATATAATGTAATGCCTCGGTTTTGAGGCTGAAGGAGGGCTCTATGTATACCAATTTTCAACTGAAAAAAGCGCAGGAGCCGGGCGGGGAGATCGTTGGCTATCATTGGCAGCAGACGGATCCCCAGTATACGGTCTGCATCATTCATGGGATCGGTGAACACGCCGGGCGCTATGACAGAATGGCTGCGGAAATGAATCGCGCCGGGTTTTCGGTGCTTTCCATGGACCTGCGGGGACACGGAAAATCCTGCGGTAAACGGGGACACTGCGCTCCGAGAACAGAAGTGAAGTCGGATATTGACGACTTGCTTTCTTATGCAAAGCAGGCATATCCCAATACACCGATTATCCTGTATGGCCACAGCATGGGCGGCAATCTTGTTTTGGATTACAGAAAGCGGGGAACACTCAACCACCTGCCCGCAGCCTATATCATTTCCGCACCGTGGGTGGAACTGGTGCGGCCTGTTCCGGGACCGCTTTATGCGGCAGTTAAGCTTTTATCGCGGATTGCACCGAAGTTTTCTATTGCTTCCGGTGTATCGGCCAGCGATCTGGGCCATAAAAGCTCCGTGGGAGAATATGAAAAAGACCCCCTGGTTCATAAAAAAATCACTGCGCTTTGCGCTGTGGAAGGGTTCGATATCGGAAGTGCTATGGCTGAGGGCCGTCTTGAAGATAATGGCGGCGCTGCCGGAAAACCGATGCTGCTGATGCATGGCACCGGCGATAAGGTATGCAGCATAAACGGCAGCAAAAAGATTGCTGCCGCGGAAAACTGCGAGTATATCGAATGGCCCGGACTCTATCATGAGATCCATAACGGAGGGGCTGAGAGCACGGGCGAGGAAGTCATCGAGAAGGTGATTCGGTGGATTCAGGCACTTTCGGCGTGACGTAGACCGTGCGGTTATGGGTGAAGATTACCATTCCGGGCTTCGCGCCTGCGGGCTTTTTCACATAGCGGGCCTGTGTATAGTCTACAGGAACGTTTTCTGAAGAGCGGCCTTTGCTGTGGTAGGCGGCGATGGACGCTGCGTCGAAGATCGCTGTTTCACTCAGTTGACGGTCCTCCGTAAATACAATAACATGGGAACCTGGGATATCTTTGGTGTGAAACCAATAGTCCCTGGGACCGGCCATTTTAAAGGTGAGAAGATCGTTCTCCTTATTATTGTGGCCGGCAAGGACGCGAAACCCATCTTCCGTAACGTATTGGAAAGGCTGTGCCTTTCCTTTTTTTCTGGCCGGACCGCTGCTTTTTCTTTTTCGTAGAACGCCCGATTCCACCAGCTCTTCCCGGATGCTGTCCACTTCATCCACGGTGGAAGCGTTTTCCAGAAAAGCGGCGACCGATTCCAGATAAGCGATATCCTGGTCCGTTTCTTCCATTTGGATCTTTTTCTCCTTTACCGCAGTCTTGGCTTTTCCGTATTTTTTGAAATAGCGCTGAGCGTTTTTCGCCGGGGTGTATTTGGGATCCAGAGGAATGTCCGCCTGGCTGCCGTCATAATAATTGGTCACTGTTACGGATTTTTCGCCTGGCCGGACTAAATGGATATTGGCTGTGAGCAGTTCGCCGTAAAGGCGATACTTTTCCGAGTTCTCCGCCTTTAAAAGATCTTCGCCCAGACGCTGCCGCTTGAGATACAGTTTGTCCAGCGAAGCGGCGAGAGCCTTGCTCAGATCCGTGGCTTTCTGCTTGACCCGGTTGGAGGACTGTTTGTGGATAAAATAGTAATCCAGCGCCTGACTGACTGTGTCAAAATCCAGATTCTGCGGATATACGGCCAGAGGGATGACATGGAAATCACCGGGGCTTTTATCCTCTTTCAGGTAGACCCGGGGTGTGAGCCGGCACTGATTCAGCGATTCCCGTATTTCTTCCAGCCGGGTGTAGACATCGGGGCTGTCGGCCAGCACCTGGGCAACTGCCGGAGATATGCCTCCGATCGCTGCGAGAAGGGCTTTAGGCTGTTTTTCTAAAGCTTCCGTCTGGCTGCGGGTGATCTCCTTAAAAGGAACTTTATCCTGCGCGGGCGGATACTCGTAGATTTTGCCCGGAAGGATCTGTCTGGCCCGGTTCACGTCGATGGAAACGCGTTTGATGCTGTCCATGATCTTTCCTGAATTCAGGTCCACCAGTATGATGTTGCTGTGCTTGCCCATGATCTCAAAGATCAGTTTTTTGTTGACGGAAAAGCCCAGCTCGTCGATGGTCTCAAGGGTCATCTCAATAATACGTTCCGAATCCTTCTGGGCGATATCCGTGATGCGGCCGCCCTGCAGATACTTGCGCAGCAGCATGCAGAAAGGCAGCGGGGCGGGCGGATTGGGCGGATTCTCCTCGATAAGATGAATCCGGGCGTGGTTGCTGCTGGCCGAAGCGTACAGTCGCCGATTGCCCTTCCTGGTGTGGATGTGAAAGACCAGCTCATCGGATTCGGGCTGGTAAACTTTTTCTATTTTTCCTAAAAGCAGGATGCTTTTTAGTTCCTGCGCTACCGCACAGGTTACAATTCCATCAAAAGCCATAATGAATTACCTCTTTTTCTTTATAATAAATCAGTCTGCGGATCCGTTATACAAAATCGAAAAGCTTACCTGATCTTTTCTATTAACCTTTCATGATCCGGGCCCTTTTCGTGGGCAAGGCCTTTTCAAATCGAGGCCGGGTTACGTAAATCTGCGGGCCTGCGGGTACTCGAAACCGTAAAAATGAAAATTTGTGCTGCCGGTTCTCTTGCGGGCCGTGGGACGCACCCTGTCCGAAAGGCAAATTGCCATTTTTATCAACAAGCAGCGAAAAGCTAACTTTTTGTTGAACTTTTTTCAAAGGGTACCGGGCATGCAAGCACAAAATCTTCGCCAATATGCGGCCTTGAGCAGGAACAGAGGCCGCAAATCTTGAAAATAGCTCAACAACTGAGGCTAAATGAATCCGTTGTTGAACAAAATAGCATATTGCTTAAAACTTCGATGCGGCCGGTCTGTTATAGCCGGCTCGCAGCAGGTTATGATCTTGTCGCCGAATCGGCTTTTCTCGAATTTACCCTGCGACCAAGGTGCCTCTTTGGGGGCAATGGTTGCGGAATTTGCTGGTGAAATTGGAATTTGGCCGCAAACCCGAACCCACTCCCTGCTCTCTGTTGCATCCGGACTGCGTTCGGCTAAGAAGAAACGTCTGTCCGCTTTCGTGTTATAACGCATTAAACTGTTTCCGGATCTTTTATCCAAAAAAATAGACGGGAGCGGATCTTTTTTCAACGTTTCTTACCTTTGCGGGTCAATCTTAAGTGAAAATTTCACAAAAATAAATCCGCAACACCCGCAAACCCACAGATTCTATCCGCTTTGGTCGGGTTTCAAAGCAAAAAGCGCCAGAACGTCTTCTTGCCGGACCGCTCGCTTGTTATACCGTTCCGGCCAGTTGGAACGGCGTTGCCGCAAGGTGCAGAATCGTGAAACAAGCTCGACTCCGCTCGCTTGTTATAGTATAATAGATATATTATCATAAATTAGAGGAACTGAGGAGAATAAATTAGATGATAAAAAGTATGACAGGCTTCGGGAGGAGTGAACATTCTGACGGAAAGAGGAGCATTACGGTTGAGATTAAATCGGTTAATCACCGGTATGGGGATATCAGTGTGAAAATGCCCAGGCGCTATTCTTTTGCGGAAGAAAAAATTAAAAATACGGTAAAGAAAACAGTGAGCCGGGGAAAAGTGGATGTTTCCATTATTGTGGAAAATCTGACAGAGGATGATGTGACGGTCAAGCTCAATACGATGGTCGCCAAACAGTATGTGGACAATCTGGGCGAGCTGCAGGACAAATTTGGCCTGACCGGTGAGATTACCCTGCAGTTTTTAGCTACGCTTCCGGATGTTATGAAAGCAGTTCCGGACGTGGAAGATGAGGAGGAGGTTTCACGGGCCATTCAGATTCCGCTGGCGCAGGCCGTGGAAAATCTGGACGGTATGAGGACGGTTGAAGGCCAGAAGCTGGCGGAGGATCTGCTGCAGCGGGGAGAATTGATCCGCAGCCTGGTAAAGCAGATTGAAGAGCGTTCGCCAATGGTGACGGAAGCCTATACGGAAAAGATGCGGGACAGGATCAAAGAACTGATCGGCAATAACGTGACGGTTCCCGAAGACCGTATCCTGCTGGAAGCTGCCATCTTTGCTGATAAATGCAGTATCACAGAAGAGCTGGTGCGTCTGGACAGCCATATGATTCAGCTGAAAAAGATCCTTGAAAAGAGCAATCAACCGGCCGGCAAAAAGCTGGATTTCCTGGTGCAGGAAATGAATCGGGAGGCCAATACCATCGGCTCTAAAGCCAATGATATCGAAATCACCAATCTGATGCTGGAGATCAAAAGCGAGATCGAGAAGATCCGCGAACAGGTTCAGAATATCGAATAGCGCAGACTGAATACCAGTAAAGAGGGTTAAATTTTGGAGAAGTTGGCGAAAATTTAAGTTGATTGCCTTTTTCCACCATGTTATAATCAATAGTTGCATAACAAGTAAGGAGAAGCACATGCACAAAGGAAGATTATTTGTTATTTCCGGACCTTCCGGTGCGGGAAAAGGGACGATATGTAAAGAGATTCTGGAAAACGAGAATATTCGGCTTTCCGTTTCCATGACGACCAGACAGCCCAGAGTAGGTGAGGTCCATGGAAAAAATTACTTTTTCGTCAGCGAAGAAGAATTTAAAAAAATTATTGAGGAAAGAGGATTTCTGGAATACGCTCAGGTCTATGGCAACTATTACGGGACACCTAAAATGGAAGTCATGGATATGATGAATGACGGCATTGATGTGGTTTTGGAAATCGACATTCAGGGAGCCCTGCAGATCAAAGAAGCATACCCGGAGGCAGTCTTTATCTTCATTCTGCCGCCATCCATGGCAGAGTTGAGAAAGCGTATCACAGGGCGCGGTTCCGAGACAGAAGAATCGCTGGAACGCAGGCTGGGCGAGACGTTGAAAGAAATTTCTTACATTGATAAATACGATTACTGTGTTATCAACGGGGACCTCATGGAAGCGGTTGAGCGGGTAGCGGCAATCATCATGGCGGAGCATTCCAGAGTTTCGGAAGATGTATATAAGATCATAGAACGGTATAAGGAGGAGATTTAAATGTTATACCCATCCATTAATGAGATAAGAAAAAAAGCGGACAGCAGATATACGCTGGTGATTCTGGCGGCTAAACGGGCGAGGGACATTATTGAAGGCAAGCCGAAGCTGACGGAGGTGGACATCGAAAAACCGGTATCCATCGCAGCTAATGAAATTGCAGAAGACCTGATTACGTACAGAAGAGAAGAGCTGTAAGAAGGATACTGCTGCGGAAAACCGGCGGCAGAAGGCGGGTTTTTCTACGGGAACATGATATAGAGGAAAATACTGGTTTGATCCAGAAAAGCGGCGGGTGCATCGTATTGCCAGGCGGAAGCAGAAAAAAACTGCTCTGCGGCAGACGGTCCCCGGCGCTTTTTGATTTAAAATGACTTGGGGCGGTACCTTTTCGTAAAAATTGTGGAAAGCTACCGGGTTTGGTTTTCCCCGTGAAAGGAATGCGGCTCGTAGCTTTTATTTTTTACGGTGGCGATTTGGATTTTTTCTGACATAACATAAGTGAATGAACATAAAACCATAGACTACCTGACGAATTGTGAATATTATGGGAAAATAGAAAAAAATACCTAAAATTGTACGCGCATCAGAACAATTTTCCCGAACAAACAGACCTTTGTCGCAAATTACGACAAAATGTCGCAAATTCTAGCCAGACAATTTCCTTTTTTTGTGGAAAAATAGATACAATAAATGTCAGAAGAAAAGGAGTTGATTATAGAATGAGCGGAAAATATATACCAGTGAAAACAAAAAAAGAAACAAGCAGAGTCTATCTGGATGAAATCATTTATGTTGAGAAAAATCTGAGAAAAACCATTTTGATTACCGACAGCAGAACGGTAGTCCTTTACTGCGATATGGCATACATCAAGCAATTCATAGACGAACGATTCATGGACTGCCACAGGAGTTTTCTTTTCAACATGGATAAGATCATTATCATGACGAACCAGACCGTCTATATGGAAAAAGGCCATCAGGTAGGTTTGGGAAGGGAAAGCTTTCGCAGAGGAAGACGTATTTTTGACCGTTACCTGGAACAGGAAAAAAGATAGGAAAAATACAGAAAAAACCTTGCAATTTCAATGGATTTATAGTATAGTTATCTGTGGTCTGACTAAAGAAGCGGGCCAAACTGAAATTTTTTATTAAATACGCACACCGTAATCACTTGACAGAGGGTGCCGGCAGGGCCGGTTTCTTTCAGGAAAACATACGGTGGAGGCAAGAAAACCAGGAGGAAAAAAGACATGGCAGTAATTTCAATGAAACAATTACTTGAAGCAGGTGTACACTTTGGACACCAGACAAGAAGATGGAACCCGAAAATGGCTCCTTACATCTTCACAGAAAGAAACGGCATCTATATCATCGACCTGCAGAAGACAGTAAAGAAGATCGACGAAGCTTACGAATTCATGAAAGAAGTGGGAGCTTCCGGAAAGCCGATTCTGTTCGTAGGAACAAAGAAGCAGGCGCAGGCTGCGATCGTAGACGAAGCAAAGAGATGTGGACAGTTCTACGTTAACCAGAGATGGCTGGGCGGTATGCTGACCAACTATAAGACTATTTCCGCCAGAATCAAGAGACTCCGTGACATCCAGGCCATGGAAGAGGACGGAACTTTTGACAAGCTTTCCAAGAAGGAAGTCGGCAAACTGAGACTGGAACTTGAAAAGCTGGAAAAATTCCTGGGCGGTATCAAGGATATGAAGGGAATGCCGGGAGCGCTGTTTATCGTAGATCCTAAGAAGGAAAGAATCGCGGTAAGAGAAGCTAGAATCCTGGGAATTCCAGTTGTTGGAATCGTAGATACCAACTGTGACCCGGATGATGTGGACTACATCATTCCAGCCAACGATGACGCGATCCGTGCGGTAAAACTCATTGCCGGCAAAATAGCGGACGCTGTTATCGAAGGAAACCAGGGCGAAAGCTTTGACGAAGGCGAAACAGAAGGCTCCACAGAGGCCGCTGCGCAGGAAGTTCCTGAAGAAGGCGCAGAAGCAAAGGCTGAGGAAGCAACAGAAGAAACTGCAGAATAATCGAGGAGGATATAAATATGGCTGTAACAGCACAATTAGTAAAACAGCTGCGTGAAATGACAGGCGCAGGCATGATGGACTGTAAAAAAGTCCTGGTAGAAACAGACGGCGATATCGATAAGGCCGTTGAACTGCTGAGAGAAAAAGGACTGGCAAAGGCTGCGAAGAAGGCAGGCAGAATCGCTGCTATGGGTCTTGTTAAGACTGCGTTTGCGGCAGACGGCAAAGCAGCGGCGATCGTTGAGGTTAACTCCGAGACAGACTTCGTTGCCAAGAATGAAGAATTTATCAATTTTGTAGATACACTGGCTAAAATGGCTCTGGAAAATGATGCTGCCGATATGGACGCATTTATGGCTCTGCCGTATGAAGGCGAAGGCACCGTACAGGATGCTCTCAACAACAAGATTGCTACCATCGGCGAGAACATGAACATCAGAAGATTCCAGAAGCTGGCTGCTCCGGGCGTTGTTTACACCGGATACATCCACGGCGGCGGAACAATCGGCGTAATCGTTGGTCTGGAAACAGAAGCCACTGCTGAGGAAATCGCGGTAACCGGTAAAGACGTTGCTATGCAGGTTGCGTCCATGAATCCGAAATTCCTGGACGAGACTCAGGTTGATCCGGCATGGCTGGAATCCGAAACCGAAATCGCCAAACAGCAGCTGCTCAACGAAGGCAAGAAAGAAGAACTGCTGGATAGAATCATTCCGGGAAAAATCAAGGCAATCCTCAAGGAAGTATGCCTGGTTGACCAGAAGTTCGTTAAGAACAGCGACCTGACCGTAGCGCAGTACGTTGCGGAAGCAGGAAAAGAACTGGGCAAGGATATGAAGGTTGCTGAGATGGTTCGTTTCGAAGTAGGCGAAGGCATCGAGAAGAAGGAAGAGGACTTTGCGGCTGAGGTTGCGGCTCAGCAGGCAGCGGCAGCGCAGAAATAGCCAAAGGTTCGCAAAACAGCAAGCTGATGCGGCGAAAATAGCTGCAGTAATGCAAGGAAACAATCTGGATTGGAGAGCTTAAAAGGCTCAAAATGATGGAAATTGAATATTTTGAAAGGCTTTAAAGTCTCTAAGTTATAATCTGTATTATAAATGGGAAACTTTGAAGCCTTTTTTCGTTTCAAGATTGGACCACTTAAATCATAGCAAATTTAAAGAAGCAATACTTATTAGAAGGATATATTGAGGAGAAAAACGATGGCTCCATCTGAATTTAAAACAACCGGAAGCTTGATAACGGCACTGTTTGAACGATACAAAACCAACATGCAGCGGGTTGCCCATGGGATTTTAAAAAATGCCGATGAAGCGGACGATGCGGTGCAAGATGCGATGATAAAGATCATAAAAAATATCCATATGGTTGATGATATCGATTCCAGACGATGCGCGAACTTTGTTTATACAATTGTAAAAAATACGGCTCTGGATGTTTTTCGAAAAAAGCAAAAAGAAATGGGGCAAATGGTCACAAATGACATCTCCGATTTCGTTAATATAATAGGGGAAGAAATTAATTTTGATGTTTTTGAACCCGATTATGGATTTAGTGAAGGGATGCAGGAATATTTATCACAACTCAACGAAATGGATAAGGATATCATATGCCTGCGATACGGTAATGATTTTAGCGATGAAGAAATTGGCCGGCTTTTAGGGATGAAACCCGATGCTGTGCGAAAACGCCTGTCCCGGGCCAGGAAGCACTTAGCGGAGATTATAGAAGAAAGGGGGAACGCGAATGGATAACCATGAGAAGGCGACCGAAGACTTATTGCAGCTTCTGGGAAAAGAATTGGCAAAGAGCAGAGAAACAGCAATGGCGCAGGAAGATCAGCCGGAAAGAGAATTCATACCTGTTGTGGAGCCAGAAAGAAAACAAAAGCGGAGACGGCATCTGCGCCAAATCTGTGCCATATTTCTATGCGGGATTTTGCTTGCGACAGGTATCACAACAGTTTCTTCTGACGCCGTACGTGCAAAACTGTTCGGTTTTTTCTTTGAGGACAAGGCGGGCTATACGGATTTGAGACAAACGGAGCCGGTGGAGGCGAAAATTCTTTATCCGACATATTTGCCCGAAGGCTATGAGAAAATTTCCGAAGAAGATATTGGAGTTGGGACAGATATCAGTTATAGGAACGAAGACGGGGATGTGATTAATTTGTTGCAGATTACAGATTCAGACATAGAGGAATCCTTTGACACGGAAAGCACCAAGCGGAAATCCTGTATCGTTGGCGATTGCCAAGGCTATTATTTGGATTCCGGAGGGACTCACGTTTTGATTTGGGAGGAAAACGGGGTGTACATGAAGATCACTTCCACTTTGGACGAGGAAACGATGGTTCGTATTGGAAGCGGTTTAAAATAATTTTTAATGATAGTTTGTCGAGGTGATGATTTATGAAGTATGAAACATTAAAAAAGACGATAGGTATTAAAGTGCTTACAGGAATAATTTTAATAGCCTATGCTGTTTACCGTGTTTATAAATGCTCAATAACTGCTACAAAACTTAACGTTATTCCTTTTATGGCATGTTGTATAGCTATTGTAATCGTAGGGTTTGTATCCGCAGCCATATGTGAGTATTTTGCTAATAAAAAGCGTATCCACCCAATTTCTGGAGCAATCAGGAGACAGCTCGTTGAAGGAACGTTTCTTGCGGTGGCAATTATAATGATTTGTATCATTATCTATGTCATATAGTCGAGCAGGGCTGGCAAAGATAAAACAACAGAAAAGTATAAAGGTGTATATGTGAAATATGCGAAACATGATGTTTGGACAATTGAATCGTGGATAGCACAGAGACCTGCGATATTTGAAAGGATTGAAAACGCGGATAAAATATTGGACGAGCAATGATTCTGGTTTTGACAATTCGGATATAGACCTTGTGATCTATACGAGCTGTCTGGCAAGAATATGGACTGGCGCCTGCCGCGGTCTGCCTATGGTCCTGTGCCTGCCTGGCTGGCTACTACGGCTGGCGCTTTTTGCTTTAAAATTGGGTCAAAGCGGATAAAATCTGTGGGTTTGCGGGTGTTACGGCTTTATTTTTGTGAAATTTCCACTTAAGATTGACCCGCAAGGGCAAGAAACGTTGAAAAAAGATCCGCTTTTGTCTATTTTTTAGATAAAGGATCCGGAAACAATTTAGCGCGTTACAATGCGAAATCGGATAGACGTTCCTTCTTAGGCGAATGCAGTCCGGACGCAACTGAGAGCAGAGAATGGTTTTGGATCTGCGACCAAATTCCAATGTTGCCAGCAAATCCTGCAACCATTGTTCACAAAGAAACACCTTGGTCGCAGAGCAAATTCGAAAAAGCCGATTTGTCGGCAAGATCATAACCTGTTGCGACGTGACTCGCGGGAACTTTTCTCAAAATTAATGCAAAGTTACGCAAAGTTGTGGGTTTGCAGGGGTTCGAAACCGTGAAAAATGACAATTTGTGCTATTAGCCGCGTTGGAGGACGCAGGATTGTTGAAAAATGCGTAACGTTTCGAAAAAATCGGGAATAGTTACCGGAACTGACTTGTTGGTGCCTTTATCTGGGTTTCTCGAGGTCGCAGGGGGGTGGGATCGAGGTTACCTGTATACACTTTCATCAATCGAACCGGCCGCGCTGCAGGGATTGATCCATATGAAAAGCGACCCAAAAGGCGAATTGCTATTTTTATCAACATGCGGCGAAAAAACAAGCGCTTGTTGATCTTTTTTCAAGGTTAGCAGAGCATGGGAGCGCAAAACTTCGATCAATATGCGGTTTTGAACAGGAGCAGGGGCCGCAAGCCTTGGAAATACTTCAACAACAATCACGAAATGAGTCCGTTGTTGAACAAATAGGTACACTGCTTAAAAAGGGCTTCAACTTTCGCTGACACTTCCTGATACGATTCCGGCAAGGGCTGAGATGACGACAACACAGTGTAATCATTAACCGTAGAACGCCTTCTTTAGTATTGCGCACCTGATAATGGCCTTTGGCATAGCTTGCATATTTTTCCTATATGATTATAATATAGGAAAAAGAAGATAACCATAGCACGCAAATGCATTGAGAGAATCTGGAGGAGGTTCGGACATGGACAATAATAACGAGTTTCAGCTTACATTAAAGGAGTGCGAACGAATTTTAGCCCATCTGAGCGGACTTGTAATTGTCGATGATGAAGGAGTCATTCGATATATGTCCGAAGATTTAAGAAAAACATTTGCCAATATAGACGGAGAAGATATTTCACGGCAAGTCATTGGAAGAAACATCCGTGAGATATATCCTGCCAGTAAGCTGATTGATTTTCTGGAAGCGGAGAATACGGATGAAATAGCTATTTATCTGGGAAGAAGCAGTATCAACATTGCGAGAATGAAAGCTCTGTATGAAGGGAAAGAAAGAGTCGGAGCTATTGATTTTGATTTATTCAGCACTGCCGAGGAGGTCGATCATTTTTTTAATAAACTGGAGAATCTAACGGAAGAGGGAATGCTGGATTTTTCTGATCGGGTCAATCTGATCACCTCCGGATCTACGCAAAAACTAAAACATATGAAATATTCAATTTCCGATATTATTGGGACCAGTCCCTCAATTATTGAACTGAAAAGAAACCTCGTACGTATGTCAGAATCCGACTCAACGGTGCTCATAGAAGCTGAGACAGGGTGCGGGAAGGAGCTGGTCGCCCATTCGATCCACAACCTGAGTACGAGAATGAAATATCCGCTGGTCGAAATCAATTGCGCAGCCATACCAGAAACACTCTTTGAGTCGGAGCTGTTCGGTTATGAAGAGGGCTCCTTCACCGGAGCTCGTCAAGGCGGAAAAGCAGGGAAATTGGAATTGGCGGAAAAGGGAACGCTTTTTCTGGATGAAGTAGATCAATTGCCCATCCATATTCAGCCTAAGCTGCTGCGGGTCCTGCAAGAAAAGGAGTTTTCCAGAATCGGGGGAAAAACAAAGAAAATGGATGTGAGAATTGTAGCTGCTTCTAATAAGAACTTGGCTGCGTTGGTGAGGGAGGGGAAGTTTAGGGAGGATCTTTACTATCGCCTTAATATTATGCGTCTGACCATTCCGCCTTTGCGTGAGAGGAAAGAAGATATCCCACTTTTTGTTGAAAAAAGTATACGGGAAATGAATTCCGTGCTGGATAAAAAGGTAGAAGGCGTATCGCCCCAGGTGATGAAATTTTTTTATCATTACAATTGGCCGGGCAATGTGCGGGAACTGAAAAACCTCATAGAACGAGCTATGAATCTCTGCGTTGGCAAGCAAATTGAAGCAGATGATCTGGGCGACTTTATTTCAGAAAGCCTGTATGTGGATTTTAAGGATACACTGCTTTCTGAGACCAATCCTCTGGAGGCGGCAAGAGAGCTTGCAGAACGTGAAGTCATTACAAAAGCGCTGAACCTATGTGGAGGAAACAAACAAAAAACCGCAGAATTATTAAAAATTTCTCGTGCGACTTTATATAACAAATTAGCGTATATGAAAAAAGATGTCTAAACAATTGGACGGCGTATAATTTGCTGGACATTTATGGTGAAAAGTGCCGAAATATTGAATTTGAGAAGTGTATAGATTATTATACACTTCTTTTTAAATGTAATGATAAAGTGCGGAAAAGGCCTGAAAAACAGCGAATTTTCGTATTTTTTAGACTGTATCGGTTGGCATGGTAGTTGCGTTATACATAGTTAGTATTTGCGCAAATCATTCGTTATGAAGCAAGTAGGAAGGAGTAATTTCTATGGCCGAGAAAAAACTATCAATTCGAACTAAGCTTGGATATGCAATCGGAGCTTTTGGGGATACGATACCGCTCAATATTTTTAATTTCTATTTCCTGTTTTTCCTTACCGATATTGCGGGGATTTCTCCGGTGAAAGCCGGGATGGTGTCTTCCATAGCAGTATTATGGAATGCGGTTTTAGATCCTGTGGTGGGCTATTTATCCGATAACAGCAAAAGCCGGTATGGGAGACGCCGTTCCTTTATGGCTAAAACGATCATACCGTATGGAGTCTGCATGTTTTTGATTTTCAGCGACCTGGATCTGCCACAGGAGTGGAAGTTTGTGTATTTCATCGTTGTGGCAATGGCTTATTACACTTGCTATACGACTTTTGTGATTCCATTCTTTGCCTTGGGCGGCGAGTTGACGACAGGTTTTGAAGAGCGAACCAGCGTGAGAGCTTGGGGAAGCGCAGTTGGCTATATGCTTTTGATCCTTGCTCTGGCCGTGCCGCCGATGATCGTAGGCTTTGTGGGAGGACATATGGGTGGAACGGCTGTACAAGGATGGAGAACTGTAGGGGCGCTGTTCAGCATTATTATTATGTTGGGCATGTCCGGCTGCGTTTTGGCTACAAGGGGAAAAGAACCAAAGAAGCATATTGAGGATGCGGAAAAACGAAAAAACCCGATTCAATCTTATTGGGAAGTTTTAAAGCTGCGGCCAGTCCGATTTTTAGGGATTACGGTGTTGTTTTGGGCCATGACTTCATCAATAGCCAGCGGCGGAGCCGTATACATGCTGACAAATAATTTTCATGCAGAGACAGGAGAACAGTCTGTATATTTTGTTTGTATCGGATTGTTTTCAGTAGCATGGACCCCGATAATAAACGGCCTGGGAAAAAAGTTTGATAAAAAATATGTATATGTTTTCGCTATGCTTTTTAGTGGAATCGCACTTTGTGTCTTTGGCATCGTGGGGGTAAAATCCTTGACTTGGGCAATCGTTATGGCGTTTCTGTTTACCTTTGGAAATACAACTTTTTTCACAGTCTATTTTTCCCTTATGTATGATCTTAGTGAACTGGATGAGTATGTTAATGGTGAAGGCAGGGTCGGCGCAATGGCAGGGCTCATGGATTTAATACAGAAATGCGGGACAGCTATTTCCATGCAGATGCTAGGCATATTCCTGCAGCTTGGAGGCTATGGAATTTCCGGACAGGAAACCAGCGCAGCAAAAACAATTATTTCTGCCAATACATGGTTCCCGGGAATCTTAGGCGTGTGCGCCGGGCTTCTCGCAATTCTGTATCCAGTTACAAGAGCGCGCCATCAGGCGCTTAAGGCAGCTTTAAAGCAAAAGAAAGCGGGTGGCGATTATAGCGAAGCAGGTTTTGAAAAGTTAATCAGACGCTAAGACAATGGAGGATATTATAATGAAAAAAAGAGCAAGAGAATTGGGACTTGAATTTTATGGAGAAACAGGCAGATACAATGCGATTACGGATGTGGAGGGCGTAGAGGTAGGCTACAGCACCATCATAAAGGGTGCCCCTGAAGATTACAAAGGAATGGGATCGGCTTTTGCCAGGACTGGTGTGACGGCAATTCTCCCGAGGGGAAGACAGCGAAGTGTGGTATATGCAGGGCGGCATGATTTAAATGGTAATGGTGAACTTACAGGGACCCACTGGATGGACGATTCAGGGTTCATTCACGGGCCAATCATGATTACAAACACCAATAGTGTGGGAATCGTCCGTGACTCTACGACGAAATGGATGCTGGAAAACAAGTTCTATCATCCGCTGGTTTTTCAAGGGCGTGAAATAGAAGGTTCCGGTTATTTCTATCCAGTAGTAGGCGAGACCTATGACGGTCTTCTCAATGATACCAATGGCTTTCATGTTAAGGAAGAACATGTGCGGGAAGCTCTGGAAACTGCTCATGGAGGTGCGATCGCAGAAGGTAATGTAGGCGGAGGCACTGGCATGGTGTGTCATGAATTTAAAGGGGGAACGGGAACCGCATCCAGAAAATTGGATGAAAAAGATGGCGGATATACGGTTGGTGTTTTGGTTCAGGCAAACCATGGCGCCCGGAAATGGTTTACAATAGGAGGCGTTCCACTGGGAGAGGCAATAACAGGCGTTGATCCTGTTTACCGCTCCATAGTACCAAAGCCGGGAACTGGTTCGATCATTGTGGTACTGGCAACAGATGCTCCGGTAAATCCAATTCAGCTTTCTAAAATGTGTAAGAGAGTTCCAATCGGGATCGGGCGATTGGGATCAGGATATGAAAACGGGTCAGGAGATATTTTCGTTGCGTTTTCTACAGCAAATGAAAATTCGTTTACCCACACTACTTCCAGTGCGAAAATCCTTGGCGATTTCATGATGGATCCTATTTACAAAGCGGTGGCTGATGCGGTGGAAGAGGCCATTTTGAATGCATTATGCGCCGCAGAGACTATGGAAGGTATGGACTACAATAAGATTTATGCCATGCCGCAGGAGCAAGTGGTGGAGATATTGAAAAAGCACGGAAAAATCAAATAAAAAAGATGTAAAACCCTGTAATCGCTAGACCATTAGTATTACAGGGTTTCCCATCACTCGCTCCCTTTTATAATTCGTTTCAGCTCGTCCAATAAAAGCTGTGCTACAGGTGTGAACACCTGATATTTTTTCCAGATGACATACATTTTTGTTTGCAGTTTGGGTTCGATGGGGCGAAAACAAAGAGCGCTGTCAGGCGTGGTTTCAATCAGCTTGTCAAAGGTAAGCTCAAGGCCGAGCCCTTCCCTTACAAACACGGCCCCGTTGTTGGTAAGGTTGAAGGTAGCCATGATATGGAGCTGGTCCACTTTCTCGCCGCACCATCGGGGCAAATCCGCTTTTGCGGATTGTTCGGAGCAGAAAATCGGATAAGGGATTAAATCCTCCAGCTTGATGGCCGATTTCTGAGCCAGGGGACAGTCCTTGCGCATGAGAACACCCCAGGTATCCCGCTCCGGTATCTCCAGATAATTATATTTGGACAGATCCGGGGGCTCGACAATAAATGCCATGTCGGACAACCCGCGATCGAGGCGTTCAGCCACAATTGCGGTGTCGCCGCTGATAATGTGATAATGGATGCTCGGATAACGTTGATTCAACTGCCGTACAGCCGCTGCAAGATATTTAATTAAATAGGATTCCGCGCAGCCGATATAAATATCTCCGCCTGTAATATCATCCATGGTCCGAAACTCATTGGTTATTTTATCCGCCATGGACAGCAGATCCTCGGCTCTTTTGCGCAGCAGCATCCCCTCATCGGTCAAGTGGATGCTATAGCTGCTGCGGGTAAACAATTTTTTCCCCAGCTCCGCTTCCAATTCCTTCATCTGCCGGGACAAGGAAGGCTGGGAGATATGAAGGCGTTCGGCCGCCCGCGTCATATTCTCTTCCCTTGCAATTTCCAAAAAGTAGCGCAACACACGAATTTCCATCAAATCCCCCCCCAACTATGCTCGTTTATTTGTTCGGGCCTATTATATCATGAGATGTTATTTGCGGCCAGTATAGTGTGCTGCGCCGCAAGAATTGAGACATATGAAAAACGGCCCTCAAAAAGGCAAATTGCAATTTTTATCAACATATAGCGAAAAATTAAACGCTTGTTGACCTTTTTTCAAGGATAACAGAGCATGCAAGCACAAAAACTGGATCAATATGCGGCCTTGAACAGGAGCAGAGGCTGCAAACCTTGAAAATACATCAACAACGACACCAAAATAAATCCGGTGTTGAACAAATTATGAACATTACTTAAAAAGGCTTTTATTATTGGTCAGAGCCGGCAGAGGAACCGGGACTTCCGAGGTACATGGCAGAGGGAAGCACTCCCGCAGAGGTCTGGAAAATAATTCTTGTACAAACCAGCAGGGCGCAGGAAACTCAACCTGGCTTGAAAATAATGCTGTTTATGAGATACATCCTGTTATTCGACACAAGCATAACAGGAAATAAGAAATGGGTATTGGATAATTTCTCGAGGCGCCTTTATAATGAAATCATCGGAGGTGAGAGTATGGCGGAAGCATCGGATAAAAAAGGTATTTTGCTTCAAAACCTGCAAGATGCCGGGTGCGACACTCAGACAATCGGCCAATGTGTTTCTCTGGCAGAGGAAAAACAGCAAGAGCAGTTACTTTCTTTGCTGGCAAATCAAAAGCGTACCTTACTGGAAAGGGTTCACAAAAACCAGGATCGAATCGATTGTCTGGACTTTCTGATCTATCAGATTGAACATGGAGCTATCATTTGAAAACAAGGAGGATTTGATATGAAAGCAGCTTATGATGGATATACGTTTAAACTCAGTGAAAATGTAAACAGGAGATCAGTGCGGTTCCGCAATCGTTACGGCATTGATCTGGCAGGCGACCTTTATACGCCCAAGCATGCGGAAGGAAAGATTGCGGCAATCGCAGTATGCGGGCCCTTTGGTGCGGTAAAAGAACAGGCGTCCGGGCTTTATGCGGATGAAATGGCATCCAGAGGGTTCATCGCCATGGCCTTTGATCCGTCTTTTATCGGTGAAAGCGGCGGGGATGTTCGGAACGTTGCTTCACCGGATATCAACACAGAGGATTTTTCGGCGGCCGTAGACTTTCTTTCCACTTTAGAAGATGTTGATCCTGAAAGCATTGGAATCATCGGAATTTGCGGATTTGGCGGCATGGGCCTCAATGCGGCGGCCATGGACACCCGGATCAAGGCTACGGTTACTTCCACCATGTACGATATGAGCCGGGTCAATGCCAATGGCTATTTCGACGCGATGGATGCGGAGGCCAGATATGAATTGAAAAAAACGTTGAACGCCCAGCGCACCGAAGATTATAAAAGCGGTGCATTTGCCAGAGCGGGCGGCGTAGTGGATCCGCTTCCCGAAGACGCACCATTTTATCTAAGGGACTATCACGATTACTATAAGACGGAAAGGGGCTATAGTGAGCGTTCCTTAAATTCAAATGAAGGCTGGAATACCACCTCCGCGCTGTCCTTTATCAATATGCCGATTTTGGGCTACAGCGATGAGGTCCGCAGCGCGGTTCTTATGATCCACGGAGAGGATGCTCATTCCTGCTATTTCAGCCGGGACGCGTTTAAGAAACTGAAAGGCGATAATAAGGAACTTCTGATTCTTGCGGACACGGTCCACACAGACTTGTATGATCGGAAAGACAAGATCCCCTTTGATAAGATGGAAAACTTCTTTGCGGAAAAGCTGAAATAAAAAGAAAGGGAGAGCGATTTATGCGAATTTTGGTATTGAACGGCAGTCCTCGAACAAACGGAAACACAAAGCAAATGGTGAACGCTTTTTCTGAAGGCGCGGTATCCTCCGGGCATCAGGTGGATGTTGTGGATATTTGCCAAAAGCGGATCGGAGGCTGCCGGGGATGCGAGTACTGTCATACAAAAGGCGGCGGCGCCTGCATTCAAAAGGATGATATGCAGGAAGTTTACAAGCTGCTGGGTGAGGCCGATATGTTGGTGATTGCATCGCCCATTTACTATCATGGAATATCCGGGCAGTTAAAATGCGCGATCGACCGCTTTTATTCTGCGGCCTATCCCGTGAAACCCGCCCGCCTAAAGAAAGCAGCCATGATTTTAAGCTCAGGAGATGCGGATATGTACGACGGGGCGCTGTTCTCGTTCCAGGGCGATTTTTTAGATTACCTGGGGTTGGAGAACATGGGAGTCTTCACGGCCCATGGAGCAGAAAACGGTTCGCCGGAAAAGCTGGGAGAACTTAGAGTTTTCGGAGCTTCTTTGAAATAGCGCTACAAAGAGGTACACAAATGAAAAGAAGAATTGCGATAATATTTTCTTTGGTTTTAATATTCAGCCTGTGTGGATGTGGTGCAGGCACATCCGGAAATGACGCCGCTCCATCTGAAACAACTAAGCCGCAAGCAGTGGAGAATGCCGCCTCAAATGGAGCGGCCCCGACGGAGCGCCCCTTTAATTTTAAAACCCGAACTGTAACGTTAAACAGCGGCTATGAAATGCCGATTTACGGCATCGGTACTTACAGTCTTGAAGATGAGGTGTGTAAGGATTCCGTATCAGCGGCACTGGACAGCGGTGTCCGCTTGATTGATACCGCATATATGTACCATAACGAAAAAAGTGTCGGCGAGGCAGTCAGAGCCTCTGGCATTCCCCGGGAAGAAATCTTTGTTACCACAAAAATTTACCCAAGTCAGTTCGATGCTCCGGAAGCCGCTATTGATGAAGCGTTGGAAAAGCTGGATATTGAATATATTGACCTGATGCTGCTGCATCATCCGGGCGAAGGGGATGTAGAGGCGTACCACGCAATGGAGAAGGCGGTGACAGAGGGAAAAATCCGTTCTATCGGATTGTCCAACTGGTACATTAAAGAATTGAAGGAGTTCTTACCGCAGGTTTCTATTATACCTGCCTTGGTACAGAATGAGATTCATCCCTATTATCAGGAAAACCAGGTGATCGAGTATATTCACAGCCTGGGCATCGTAGTGCAGGGCTGGTATCCCCTCGGCGGCAGGGGCCATACGGCAGAGCTTCTCGGAAATGAAGTGATTTCTCAAATAGCAGAGGCTCATGGCAAGTCATCGGCGCAAGTAATCCTCCGCTGGAATCTGCAAAAGGGCGTAGTGGTAATTCCCGGATCGAGCAATCCGGATCATATTCAGGAAAACACGGAGCTGTTTGATTTTGCGCTGACCAAGGGTGAGATGGAGCGTATAAACGCGCTTGATCGAAACGAGAAGCACGATTGGTACTAGATGGATCAAACTGTGGAGAGAAATGTTTGTGTGAAAGCGGGCCGGGCTGCCTTGGGCAATTTGGCCCACTTTTCCTGTGGAGAACTGAGTCTTTCGTGCGCAAGCCCTGAGAATCCCGTGTTTTCCTGTTGTGACAAAAGGCGTTTTGGCGTATACTAAGAGAAAACAAACGGAGACAAAGGAAGGTGATCGCATGAACAAGCCGCTCCCCATCGGGTATGAGGATTTTAAGGAAGTAGTTGATGGGAATTTTTATTATATCGACAAAACACATATGATAAAAAGCTTGTTGGACGAGGCCTCAAAAGTGAGCCTTTTCACCCGGCCCAGGAGGTTCGGAAAGACACTGAATTTGAGTATGATCCGGCGGTTCTTTGAACTGGAACTTGACAGCAAAGGAAACCCCATTGACAATGGATATCTCTTTGAAGGCATGAAGATACAGGCCAGCGGGGAGCGCTATATGTCCCGGCAGGGGCAGTATCCGGTAATCGACCTGTCCCTCAAGTCCGCCAAGCAGCCGGATTTTGAGATGGCCTATGAAAGCCTGAAGGATGAGATTGCCAAGGAGTACCGGAGGCATGCATTGATCCTTGACGGAGACAGCCTGGCTGAGGATGAGAAAGAACGGTTCCGGGCAGTTATGGAGCGCAGAGCGGACAGAATTGAATATGCAAAGGCCTTGGAGTTTTTATCCAAATGCTTAGCCAGGTACCACGAAAAACAGGTGATTATTCTGATCGATGAATACGATGTGCCCTTGGAAAACGCCTACTTTAAGGGATTTTACGATGAAATGATCGACTTCATCCGTTCCCTGTTTGAGTCCGCCCTAAAGACCAATGGCAGCCTGGAGTTCGCGGTGATCACGGGATGCCTGCGGATCAGCAGGGAGAGCATTTTCACCGGACTGAACAACCTGGAAATTTATTCAATTCTGGGTCCGAGGCATGCGTCCAGCTTTGGGTTTACGGAGGAAGAAGTAAGGGAGATGCTTTCCTACTACGAGCTGGGGGACAAGTACGAAGAATTAAAGGAATGGTATGACGGATACCGGTTCGGGGATCTTGAGATTTACAATCCCTGGAGCATCATCAACTACGTCAAGACAGCGACGGCGGATTACGATGCGTTTCCAAAGCCGTACTGGTCCAACACCTCCTCAAACAGTATCATCCGGGAACTGGTGGAAGAGGCGGACCCGGCCACGAGACAGGAGATCGAACGGCTCATAGCCGGGGAAACGATTGAGAAGCCGGTACATGAGGACATCACCTACGGGGATATCCATGAATCCAGGGACAACCTGTGGAACTTCCTGTATTTTACTGGGTATCTGAAAAAGGTGGGAGAAAGACAGGAGGGCGATGTCAGCTATCTGGAGCTTGCTATTCCCAATGTGGAAATCCGTTCCATTTACCGTAATACTATCCTCACCTGGTTTGACAAGAAAATTGAAAAAGCGGATTTGACCCCGCTCTTTACCGCCATTGAGGACGGCGACTGCGAAGGGGTTGGAAATTTCCTATCCGATCAGCTGCTGGACACCATCAGCTTTTATGATTACGCGGAGAACTATTATCATGGATTCCTGGCGGGTCTATTGAAGACCTGGCAGAAGTACCAGGTCTATTCCAACCGGGAGAGCGGCCTTGGCAGGTCGGATCTGATCTTAAAGGCGCCCTCTGTCCGGGGCGGGGCGGTGATACTGGAGCTGAAAGTGACGGATAAGTTCCAAAAGATGGAGCAATGCTGCCAACAGGCCCTGGCACAGATCGAGGAGAAGGATTACGAGGCCGGTCTGCGGGAGGAAGGCTACAGCCGCATTCAGAAATACGGCATCTGCTTTTACAGGAAGGAATGTCTGGTGAGAAAGCCGCTGTAGAGCGAAGGGAACCTTTTTAGGAGGTGTGCCAATGGGATTAAAAAGCGCTATGAAATTAACAACGGATAAGACAATACTGGAAGTGGCCAATCTTATCTGGGATTTGCAAAATGTTTGTGAACTGCAATTGAGGATCGAGGAACTAAAAGTTTTGCATGGCGAATATGATTTCAAAATGAGAAAAGGCGTTCCCGTCAACTATATATTTCAAATCTCAGGAGCAGGGCCGGAAGGCGAGACGGTTGGCATTCATTTGAAGCCTTCAGTAGACGGAACAGGAATCAAGATATCGTCAAAATCTTTTTTGCCAACCGATATAGTCGCCAAGCCCGGAAATAACAAAGCTAATGTTGAAGAAATTGTCAGCTATTTAAAAAGCAAACTGTAGATTTTGCTGGTCCTTTTGTATTATTAGATAAAGCATCGTTTCCAATGGCATGTCGCCTGGGAAGATGCTTTTTATTTTGAGATTGCCATAAACCTTTGGGTACTCAGCCGAAGGAGGATATGGAAATACGGAAAAGTAATATCAAGATATAAAATATAACTATTGGACTCTTTTCCATTAAGATAATAAAATAAAATCAGAAGAAAACAAACGGCATTGAGCGCTGGAGGAGAGCTATGTATTTCAAGCCATTTAAAGATTTAAGCATTTCCGCATTGGGCATGGGTTGTCTGCGATTTCCCACAGAAAAGGGAGTCCCTGACCGGATCGACCGGGCGGAAGCGCAGAAGCTCGTAGACCTGGCAATGGAGGCAGGGATTAATCTTTTTGACACGGCCTATACCTATCAAGATGGAGACTCGGAGCGGGCTTTGGGTGAGACGCTGGCAGGCTATCCGAGGAACAGTTATTATTTGGCCACCAAGTTTTATGCGGCGGCAAGCTCCGATATAGAAGGCGTATTTGAGGAGCAGCTGCGGCGGTGCAGGACGGATTATTTTGACTTCTATCTTTTGCACGGAATGGACGAAACCTATATCTCGGATTACATGGATCCTGCAAAAGACTATCTGGGTTTTCTGCAGCGGCAGAAAGAGGCGGGGTGCATCCGTTACCTGGGCTTTTCTTCCCATGCGGCGCCGGAGACACTGGCACGGTTTTTAGAGTGGTTCGATGGTTTTGACATGGCGCTGATTCAGTTGAATTATTTGGATTATGTGATGCTGGAAGCAAAGGAGCAGTATGAGCTGCTTACGGAGCATGGGATACCTGTCTGGGTCATGGAGCCGGTGAAAGGCGGGCGGCTGGCAACGCTGAATGAAGAGGCGGCGGCCATCCTAAGGGAGGCGGCTCCGGAGCGTTCCCTTTCCTCCTGGGCCTTTCGCTTTTTAATGGGCCTGCCCAATGTGCAAACGGTATTAAGCGGTATGTCCTCGGTAGAACAGCTCCTTGATAATATTAAGACTTTTGCAAAGCCGGAACCATTAAACGAAAAGGAAAAGAAAGCGCTGGAGCGGGCCAGGGATATTTTCATGGAGGATCTGGGCGTGCCATGCTCAGGATGCCGATACTGCTGCGCCTCCTGCCCAAAAGAGCTGGATATTCCCCTGCTGATTAAAGGGTATAACGAGCAGCGCATCAGCGGTGAAACCTGGCGGATCGCAGAGCTTGCAAGCGCTAAAGGAGCGGATCAATGTCTGGGCTGCGGGGCGTGTCTTACGCACTGCCCGCAGAAAATAAATATTCCGGAGGTTATGGAAACGATGGCTTTCCTCAAGGGAGAAGAGGATTAAACCTCTCAGCAACGCCGTACAAATTGGCGAATATTGTATAAAACCCCTGAAACACTGGAATCTAAGTGTATCAGGGGTTTTTCGTAATTGGTTAGGCAAGCCCGCGAAAGAATTCGCTGATATCGACTTTGAAAATTTTAGCTAAAGCGAGAAGCTCCGAAACCTTAATATTCATCCGGTTGGTTTCGATTTTGGCATAGGTGCTTTTGCTGATGGAAAGCTCCATCAGGTGCATCTTGGCGACAACCTCTTCCTGCGTAAGGCCGCTTGCGTACCGCAGGGCTTGTATATTTTCTCCTATATTCAGGTCCGGTCGGATTTTTTGCATAGCTTCCCTGCCTTCGATTTCGCAATAACGAATTATATAATTGATTGTAGCCGCTTCCTATTCTATAATGTTTCGTAATAGGGAATTTTATTTGAAACAGGAGGAAAATATGGATAAAAAAGAGCTTTTAGGAGAATTGGAAGAGGCCGTATGGGATACGATTAACCGGCAGTTGTGGGATTATTTAGAGGACTGCGGGGAATATCATGCGATCCTGGAGGAAAAGAAACTTCTTCTGGAGAAGCACAGGAAAGTTGCCCGGCTCATTGACGGTAAACCGACACAGCCGGTGACATTGTCAGAGGAGGAGATCGAGGCGCTGGCCAGGATATGGGAACTGGAGGAGGACCGACAGGAAATCGAACGCAGAGAACTCTATTACAGAGGATACGAACACTGCTGGCGGCTGGCGGCAAGGATACGAATTTTATAAAAGACATAGCCGGCGAGGTTGCGTACCCGTCGGTTTTTTCGTGGCACGGAGCGTATGGCGTGCATCAAGCAGGAGCTTGATTAAGCTGCCCCCCGGATTGTGGCAGAAGGCCTGAGGCGGGGCGTGTGATTTAAGAGACAAGTCAGATATAAAACGCAATTATGCATAAAATCCTTCTTTACATAATTGAAATTATTTCCATTTTATGCATTTTTGGAGGCGGGAAATAGCATGGGAGAGATCACTGAAAACCGATGATTTCAAGTGATTACAGGAAAACAGATTTGAAATTTTTTTATGCGCATAAAATTTAAGTTTTTTAACAATTTTAAATTTTATACATGAAATGTATGCTATAATGTAGTTGTATGGATATACGAAAGGAGGTATCTAATGGAAAACAAAAAGAAGAATCAGATGGCCAAGTTTCTAATCCCTTCAATTATCGGTATTATTTTATTCATGATTCCTATTAAATACGATGGCAGCTGGACGATCTTTGTAAAAATCATAGCAGATATGATTGGCAGCGCATTGGGCGGTGTTTTACCCGTTTTATGTGTTATCATCGTAACTGTTTCGGCAGTTATGTCGTTGATTTCTTTAGGAAAACCAAAGTTTATCACAGAGCATGTAGTTTTGAAGGACACTTTTTCAGTGAGCATTGTCTGGGTGATTGTGAGAATTCTGGGAGCAGTATTCATCTGGCTGACTTTCCTGGAAATCGGCGCAAGTGGGACAGGGCTTCTTCATATGATTACAGACGGCGGAGCCGGCGGTTTTGTGCTGGGAGATCTGCTGACCGTACTGGTTATCATATTCCTGATCGCAGCATTGCTGCTGCCGCTGCTCTTGGACTTTGGCCTGCTGGAATTTGTCGGCGCCATGCTGACAAGAGTTATGCGGCCATTATTCAAGATTCCGGGGCGTGCCGCAGTTGACTGTATTACATCCTGGATCGGTGACGGTACGTTAGGCGTTATGCTGACCTGCAATCAGTATGAAAGCGGCTACTATTCCACAAGAGAGGCTTCCGTTATTTCAACGACCTTCTCAGCGGTATCGATCACCTTTAGTATTGTTGTCCTGGCGCAGGTGGACCTGATGCAGTATTTTGGTCTGTACTATCTGCTTATTTGCCTGATCGGCGTAATTTGTGCGATTATCGTACCGAGAATCCCGCCGCTTTCCCTGAAAAAGGATACATACCTGGTTGAAGGCAAGGCTATGCCGGAGAAAATTCCTTCCAAGTACAATTCCACCAGAGAATATGGGGTGGATTTGGCTATGCAGAGAGTTCAGGAACAGAAGGGCATTGGCCAGTTTTTCCAAAACGGTATGAAAAATGCTGTTGGAATGTGGTTCGGGGTACTGCCAACCGTTATGGCTATCGGAACGATCGCCCTGGTGCTGGCAAATAACACGCCAATTTTTGAATTCCTGGGCAAAGCATTTTTACCTCTGTTGCAGGTACTGCAGGTTCCAGAGGCTGTAGAAGCATCGAAAACCATGATCGTAGGCTTTATTGACATGTTCACGCCTTCGATTATCATCGCAGAAAGCGTTACCAACGCTATGACAAAGTTTATTGTCGCAGTTGTATCAGTAACCCAATTGATTTATCTATCTGAAGTGGGCGGCCTGATTCTGGCTTCCAAACTTCCTGTAAAGCTGTGGGAGTTATTCCTGATCTTCCTGGAAAGAACGATTATCAGCTTAATTATCGTTTGTCCGATTGCGCACTTAATCTTTTAAGCAGCTATTTCAAATAAGATACGAAAAAGTATACCATACAACAGATGAGACGGTTTGGAAACGAACCGTCTTTTCTTTTTCTCAGACAAAGAAAAAGGGATGTCACATTTGGTAAAATTTAATGTGACATCCCAGTTTTAAAAACGTATAACTTGAAATCCGGTTCCCATCGGGCTATTGGGCCTGCCCGTCCTCAGTAGGAACAGAACTGTCGCTGGATTCCTCGGTATTATTGCTGCTCTTGCTGTCAGAGCTATTATCATCAACCGCATTTTTCTTGCTGTCATTGGAGGTGCTGTCAGACTTTGGCTGGGAACTTTCCGTGGAACTATCCGACGGGGATCCGCTTTCATCATCCGAGCCGAACAGTCCTTTAAAGAAAGCGGTGATTTTGTCCCACAGGCCTGATTCTTCCGCCGAGTCTTTGATATCGTCCAGGGTGCTGTTGACTACAGCGTCGCTGCCGAGAACAGAATCCTTCGTATCATTGATGATACCGCCGTCGCTGTCACCGCCAAAGAAACCTTTAATGGAATTCCAGATGCCGGCGAAGAAGCCCTCGCCCTTTCCTTCTAAATTATCCAGCGTCTTTTTTAACGCTTTGACATCATAGTCGTATTGAGATATGGTTTTCATCAGGGCAACGATTTTCTCTATCTGCTCATCCGTGAGGGAGACACCCTGCTTATCGGCTGCATCCTTTACAGCATCTTCAATTTTAGAAGCATCTGTCAGATCATCTTCAATGACCTGCTGCTTGACATCGTTCATCAGCGCCGAGGCCTGCTCCTGACCCACGGAATCGGCAATCTCCCCGGTAGTTACCAGTTCTTCCACGGCGGCTTCCTTTTGATCCTCGTTCAATTCCTTACCGCTGGCAGTTTCGTAGGCCATCATAATGCCGGTAAGGGCGCCGGTTCCCGATACGGCGATGGGCGCAGCGGCTACTACGTTGCAGTTTTCGATTCCGGAAGTGGCCAGAGTGCTGGCGATCATGGAGCTGGTGACAAAGGTAAGATTTGCCGTCTTTACCTGAATGCCTCCGCTTTCCGTAGGCTCTATGTAAGAGCAGCTGAAGGTCTTGCGGCCAATCTGCGCATCGGTTGCGATCCCTTCCATATATTTGCGTTCGTCGCTGTTGTTGACTACGATAGTTTCAACTTTTTCCGGTGTGGTACCAAAATACTCATACATATCCGCTTTCTGCTGCTCGGAAATGTTGGCCCCTAAGGTAACTACGTTGGAACTGTCAGCTGAGGCGGTTACCGCAAGGAGCTGAAAAACCACCGTGAAAATTAAAATAAATGCTATTGCTTTTTTAGACCTTTTCATAATAATAGGTGTAAAAAACACCATCCCTCCTTTTATTTGTGTTCTTAATGATTCCTTCGTTATGATAACATATAAGCCTGCATGGACAAAGGAAAATCTGCTTAACAATTTATGAAGATTCTATGATTTTTGGATGGAAGCATTGGCTGGGAGCATAAGTTACGAACGGTCGGGCAAGACGATGTCTGCCGCCTGACCTGGTCTGACCTCTGGCGCTTTTTGCTTCGAAATAGAACCGGAGCAGACAAAAACTGTGGGTTTGCGGGTTTTATAGCTTTATTTTGGGGAAATTTCCACTTGGGATTGACCAACGAGGGCAAGAAACGTTGAAAAAGTATCCGCTTTTACCTCTCTTTTTTGATGAAAGATCCGGAAATGATTTAGCGCATTACAATGCGAAACTGAATAAACGTTTCTTCTCTGACCAAAAGCGGTCCCCATGACTTCCGATGCGGCAGAGAGCACAGCATGGTTGTGGGCTTGCGACCAAATTCCAATCTTGCCGGCAAATCCCGCGACCATTGCCTACAAAGAAGCTTCATGGTCGCAGGTCAGATAAAGGTGCCCCATAATATCCACCATAATCTGATGCGACGTGGCTCCCTTGTTATGATATAATTGCTGATATATAAGATAAAGTCGCCGGGAAGTGCCAGACGAATCGAGGCCGTAATATGAAAAAAGAAATCCTGTTTATAATAATTGCCTGTATAATCGCAATAGGCGCCTGTATGGCCGGAGAGAAATTCAATCAGCATAAGGAAGAGGAACAGGCGAATTTGTGGAAAAACAAAATACATGCTGCCGGTGAGCCGCTGACGATCTGGATTGCGGCTGACTTGCACTACCTTTCTCCTGATCTGGAGAAAGGTAGCGCCTACTTTGCTGAAATGATGAAGGAATCGGACGGAAAGCTGACGGAGTATTCGTCACAGATTACGGATGCCTTTTTAGAAAAAGCGGTCCATCAAAAACCGGATGCGCTGATTTTAGCCGGAGATTTGACTTTTAACGGGGAACTGAAAAGCCTGCAGGAGCTGGCGGGGAAGCTGAAACGTGTACAGGATGCAGGTATACCTGTGCTGGTGATACCGGGGAATCACGATATCGCATATCCCTATGCGGCGGAATATAAGGGTGATGAGGTTACGGAAGCCGAGAATATTTCGCAGAAACAATTTAAAGACATATGCGGAGAATTTGGTTTCAAATATGGGCAGGCATCCGACAGTGCGTCTTTCAGCTATATCTATAGTCTGGCTGAGGATGTCAGCGTCCTGCTGCTGGATGCCAATACGGAAAACCATGCTGGCGTAATTCGCGAAGAAACGTTAAACTGGGCGCAGGAAGCGCTGGAAAGCAAGGAGACTTCCCACGCCCTGACTTTTTCTGTGACACATCAAAATGTGCTGCCGCAAAACCCTTTGCTGTCAGAAGGGTTTGTTTTGAAAAACGACCGGGAAGTACAGTCGCTGCTGAAAACCGGCGGCATAAAAAATAATTTCAGCGGTCATTCGCACATTTTGCATGAAGCGAAGGCTGAAGGGCTGAGGGATCTTGCTGTCAGCAGTCTGACCGTTTCCCCATTGCAGTACGTTGTGGTAAATATTGATGAAAAACGGAATATGACCTATTCCGCAAAAAAGGTAGATATTATGCAGGAGAAAGCGGCAATGCGTTTTAAAGAATGCACGGAAAGACAGATTTTCAGGGAACTGGACCCGCTTTCAATTGAAAAGGAGCGGAAAAGAAAAATGGCAGAGTTCGCGGCGGACGTGAATAAGGCTTATTTTGCCGGAACCGTTGACAATACTGATGCGTATAGGTATGAAGAAGGCTGGAAGCTGTGGCAGAAATATGGGCGGGGGACATATTGGTATACTTATTTGAACAGCATTCTAACCGGAAGCTCATTTGACAAAATATCAAGATCCTGTTAAGCTAAAAAAAGTTTAATCGATTCAAAACTGTATAAGCGATTTGTGCTAACATTTGCAGCAAAAGGTAATGACATTGAAAAAGACAAATGTAGCAACAATCGATATGTGTAACGGCCCCATTGTTCAAAATGTGCTGGTATTTGCTATACCTATTATAATAGGCAATTTTATGCAGATACTGCTCAGCGCTGTGGATATGGCGGTTGTGGGGAAATTTGTGGGAGAGGACGCGCTTGCGGCTGTTGGTGCGAATATCTCCTTAATCTATTTAATATTCAATCTATTCGTAGGGCTGTCAATCGGAGCAAATATTGTAACTGCCCGGTATTGCGGTGCGCAAAGTGAACAGGACGTAGAAGAAACGGTTCACTGTTCCATGGCCATCTGCCTGCTTTCGGGAGTCTTTTTGGCAATATTGGGGATCGCTGCCGCGAGATTTTTTCTGGAACTGCTAGATACTCCGGAAAACATTATGGATGCTGCGGTTACCTATCTAAGAGTATGTGCTCTGGGTTTTCCATTTACTTTAATTTTCAATTTTACACGAGCGATTGTCAACGCAGAGGGAGATACGAAATTTCCTCTTTATTGCCTGATCCTTGCAGGCACGGCGAATGTAATCCTCAATTTAATCTTTGTCTTAATTTTTCATCTTGACGTTTTTGGCGTTGCTTTGGCAACCGTTTTTTCAAACGGATTGTCGGCGGTGCTGATGACTGTCCGCTTATGCCGCGGAACCACTGCTGTAAAGCTGCGAATTCGGAGAATACGGCTTGTGAAAAGCAAAGCGACAGACATAATAAGGATTGGTCTGCCGGCAGGGCTGCAGGGGATCGCGTTTTCCATATCAAACGTAATCGTGCAGGATGCGGTGAATTCCTTCGGGTCAATTGTGATAGCGGGGAACACGGCAGTTATCAATATTGAAGGCTTTTTATACCAGGCCATGTACGGTTTTTACCAGGCTTCGGGTACGTTTATAAGCCAGAACTGCGGCGCGCGGAAATACGGCCGAATCAAAAAAGTCCTGCGTGTCTGCCTGCTGTGGGCATTTGCAGCAGGGTTTGGGCTTTCTATAATTTCAATTGTTTTCAGAGAGGGAATTCTAGGAATCTATTCGGGTCAGGAGGCGGTAGTCGCTGCAGGGGCCATAAGAATTCTGGCAGTTTTTCCGCTATATTTTTTATGCGGTCTGAATGATGTGTTATCGGGCGCGATGCGGGGAATGGGCTATTCCACCGTTCCGCTGGTTATTTCCCTAATGGGAGCCTGCGTACTGAGAATTGTATGGATACTTACTGTTTTCAAGGCGCATCATACTCTTGTAATTCTATATGTGTCCTACCCTGTAACATGGGGTCTGACGTTTATGGCGCATTTTATCGCATTCCATATTTGCTATAAGAATCTGCATAAAAAGAAGGTATCAAAAAATTTATTTTTTCATGAATAGAAAGGAAGTAAAGAAAATGAGCAAAAAAATTTTAGTTCTGACAGGTGGTGCCAGACACGGCGGGAACAGCCAGCTGATGGCGGATGCTTTTGTGGAAGGGGCGGAAAAAGCCGGGCATGAGGTTGTTCGGTATGACGCAGGCTTTAAAAACATAAAAGGCTGCGTCTTTTGTGAGACTTGTTATACCCTGAGTGAGGATAAAGCATGTACCCATGACGATGTGTTTAACGAATTGGCGCCTTATTATGAGTGGGCCGATTCCCTTGTAATCGTCACCCCTTTGTATTGGTATACGTATACGGCTCAAATTAAGGCGGCACTGGATAAATATTACGCTCTGATGGTAGCCAAAAGGCCCCAGCCGATCAAAGAAGTTTATCTGATTACATGCGGCGCGGGAAAGGATGACTTCAAATACGACGCGATTATTAATACTCACGAATTGATTGCAAGAGATCGAAACTGGAAGAATGCGGGGTGCTATCACGTAAAGGGTGTATTCCATAAAGGCGATATAGGAGAAAAGCACCTGGAGGAGCTTAAAAAAATTGGGGAAGCCTTTTAACCTCTACGCAGACAGCTAAATAAAATCCGGCAGTAATAGAAGCCTCTGAGCAGCATAACCGTTTGCTTAGGGGCTTTTTCATGTTTCAGGATTCAAAATGCCTAAAAAAGCCTAATGGACTGAAAACAACCCTAAAACCATAAAAACAAGGAAAAAACATAAATTTAAAAACCAAGCCGGATAAATAAAAAAATATTTATATCGGCTTGATTTCAACGTCTTACAGTATTTTCAAACTGTTTTGAAAATATTTTTTGGGAATTGGCACAGCAGTTGCTCAAATAGAAGGTGTAAAAGCTTTCAAAAAAGTTTTCATCATTAAAACAACTTTTATACAAGGAGTGATGCGGAAAATGCAATTAAAAGAATTGACAAATGCGGAGCGATTCGCAAGCGCTTTAAAACGGAACGGCGTTGAATTTATCTTTGGGCAAAGCAACCCGACTAAGATCATGCTTGCCGCCATGGAGCTGGGAATCAGGCAAATTGGATTCAGACAGGAAAATACCGGGACATACATGGCTCAGGCTTATGCGATGGCATCGGGAAAGATCCCCTGTGTGGCGGCGCAGAACGGTCCGGCGGCTACCCTTTTAGTTCCCGGGCTTTGCGAGGATTATAAAGCCGGGCATCCGGTAGTGGCTATCGTGCAGGAAGTTCCCCTTCATGACGCGGAAAAAAATGCCTTCCAGGAATTGGATCATGAAAAATTGTTTGAGGGATCCGCCAAGTGGATAAAGAAAATTTATTCGGCAGACCGTATTGAAGACTATGTAGATATGGCGTTTACGGCGGCAGCATCAGGAAAGCCGGGACCCGCGGTGCTCCTCTGCCCTCAGGATATCTTCAATGACAAGACGACCAGACCGGTGCCTGGAACAAGAAAGGCATCATTAGGCCATTATCCGCTGGACAGAATACTTCCGGGTCAGGATATGGTTAAAAAAGCGGCGGAATTACTGCTCAATGCGGAAAACCCTCTGGTCTACGCGGGCGGCGGAATTTTTTCTTCGAGGGCTGTGGATGAAATCAGAGAGCTGCAGTCAGCATTTTCTCTTCCGGTGGCCACCACCACAATGGGCAAAGGCGCTGTTGACGAAACAAATCCTCTTTCCGTAGGGGTAATCGGATACTACATGGGGCACAGGAGCGCAACGAAATTCATGAAACCGTTGGTCCAAAAGTCAGATGTCATTTTGCTGGTGGGAAACAGAACCAATCAGAACGGCACGGATGCATGGACACTTCTTCCTGAGGACGCTACCTACATTCATATCGACATCGATCCTATGGAAATTGGCAGAAATTACGAAGCCATAAGACTGTTAGGCGATGCAAAACTTACGCTGCGGGCGCTGATAGATGAGATGAAGGAGGGCGACTGCACAAAGAGACTGGAGAAAAAGGACGAGGTCGCAGCTGAGATCGCAGAGGGAAGGGACAAACATCAGAAAGAAATTAGGGATGTGATGAATTCAACGATCTCACCGATCAGGATTGAGCGATTCATGGCCGAGCTTGAAAAGCAGGTGGCTGATAACTGCATGGTCGTGGCGGACGCAAGCTTCTCCTCCATTTGGAACGCAAATTATATTACAGCCAAGGCGGACAGAGAATTTTATTTTCCAAGGGGCCTTGCGGGATTAGGCTGGGGCTTTCCAATGGCCATGGGGTGCAAGCTGGCAAGCCCGGAAAAGCCGGTATTCAGCTTATCAGGCGACGGGGGCTTCGCGCATACCTGGAGCGAACTTGAAACCTGCAAACGTGAAGGGATCAACGTAATCGCAGCTGTTATCAACAACAAAATTCTGGGCTATCAATACTATGCGGAAAAATTCAAATTCGGAGAAGTTACCAACGCAGTTTGGATTGATACGGTTGACTATGCGAAAATCGCGGAATCGTGCGGACTGTTGGGGCTGACCATCAAGACAGTCGAAGATATCGGGCCGGTGCTTGAAGAGGCTTTTGAAGCAGTGAAAACACAGACTGTTGTAATTGACATCAAGACAGAAACCTTCTGTCAGCCGCCTCTGCCTATGATCGATACTTTGAAACTGGCGGAGCTGGTTTAATAGCGATTAATACGTAACGTATTAACAATAAAAAAGAAAGGAAATAAAATTATGAGCAAAATGTTAGATGTAACAAATCCTTATACAGGAGAACTGGTTGAATCGATTAAACTTGACACCGTTGAAGAACTGAAAGAAAAGGTTGCCAAAGCCAAAGCCGCGCAGCCGGCATGGGAGAAAACACCCATCGTACAGAGAGCCAAGCTGATTATGGCTATGATCGATAAAATTGAAGAAAAGAACGAAGAGATTGGACAGATCTGCGCAACAGAAATGGCTAAGCCCATCAACTCGGCAAAGGGAGAATGCTTTGACGGCGGCGAAATCGGCAGAGGAAACGTAGAAAGAGCCAAGCACTTGTACGGAGACGTATTTACAGGTACCACGGCCGGAAGAGAATACGATCTCGGTTTCTCAAGAAGAGAGGCGTTGGGCGTCGTAGCTGCCATTATTCCATTCAATTATCCAATTGAAATGTTTTTCCAGAAAACAACGCCTGCGCTGGCGATGGGCAATACGGTAATCGTAAAGGCACCGTCCTCCAACCCATTAACCGTAAGAATGCTGGTAGACTGCGCCCATGAGGTTGGAATCCCTGAAGACGTCATTCAGTTTACAGCCTGTGAGAGAGCCGTGTCAACGCAAGGGCTTCTTACACACCCGGACGTGGCGGCGATCGCCCTCACCGGAAGTACGGAAACAGGCGTAGAAATGATTAAGCTGGCCGCTGACTCCATGAAAAAAACCTTTATGGAATTAGGCGGAAACGACGCGCTTATCATCTGCGATGACGCTGATATGGATACGGCTGTGCAGGAGGCGCTGGAAGGAAGACTCTATAATAACGGACAGATCTGCTGCGCAACGAAGAGATATTTGGTTCCAAAGAGCATGCATGATGAATTTGTCGCAAAATTAAAGGAAAAGGTACTGGCAATTCCCCGCGGAAGTCAGTTTGACCCTGACGCCAAGGCCATCTGCCTGGTTACGGAAAAGGCTGCTGTAAAAGTAGAAGCACAGATTAACCATACTGTTGACCAGGGTGGAACAATCGTATGCGGCGGCAAACGGGAAGGCGCGTTTATTGAACCTACCATCATTGATAATGTTCCAAAAGACGCGGACGTCGCAAAAGACATGGAAATTTTTGCCCAGGTATGGCCAATCATCACCTATGAAACGGAAGAAGAAGCCATTGAAATCGCAAATCAGTCAAGCTATGGCCTCAGCGGCGGCGTGCTGGCCGGCGATACCGTAAGAGCATTCAGAATAGCGGATCAGATGGAATCCTCGGCAGTGATCGTAAACGGATGCAGCTGTTACAGAATGAACGAGCAGCCTTTCGGCGGATGCAAAGCCAGCGGACTTGGAAATGAAGGTGTCGGCTATTCGCCCGAGGAATACAGCAGACTCAAGACCTTTATACTAAAAGGCGCATTTGTAAAATAGCAGAGTCCTGCTTTTGGAGGTGATCCCATGGCCCATGCCAGCAAAGAGTATTTAAGAAGCTTAATCCCCAAAGGATTACCTGCCGGAAAAGAGCTTTTAGAAGAAGGCAGAAAAATCGCGCCTTTCATTGAAGCAGGAAGGAGCGGACTTGTCAGAGAAAGCAACTGCGGCAACTATCTGGAATTATTTAAAAAGCAAGCGGCACAGGAGAACATTTTCTGGGTTTCCCAGATCGGACTGCCGACAGCAGAAGAAACGGCAGCGGGGATTAAAGAGCTGCGTGACTGGGCTGAAAAACTGAGCCTGAATTACAACTATACGCTTGCTATTCCCAGCACCTTGCAGGCAGTGCCAAAAGAGGCGCGGAAATATGATATGAAAAGCACCAGCTATGTGCACGAGACCCTGGAAGACTTTATGAGTCTTGGAAACATCAAAGGCATGGAGGTCATGCAGGGAGATCAGGTGTTAGGCGTACCCAACTCCTGGGAAACGGGAATCAGCGCTTTGAAGGCAGGAAGCTATCAGGTGGGCTGTATTTCACAACTGATGTGGAATTACCCGGACTGCGGCGAGCATGAAAAGTATGTCACAGAAATGCTGAAGGTCATGGGGGTTTTGTCTGCTAAATGGGAGGAAGGTTTTGGCGTAAGCGGGTACATGGACGACGGATTCCCCAGCTACTGCAAGGATGCCGTCGCCTATGTCGCCTGGGCGCTGTTTGAACAGTATGTGGCAACACAGCTATGCGGTGTGCGGTATACCGTGGGATACGGCGGCCTGCTCAGCGATATCCGCGTTAAGTCCGCGCTATTGAAAGCGCTGTATGATTCGCTGTACAGAGAAGACCAGCCGCCGGTCCTCTTCCTGCATGCCAATACTACCAGATATTGGGACCACGATATTGAAGCCAATTATGGCATGCTGGCTCAGGAAATTCTCATGTCTGTACTGGCGGAAAGAAGGTACCGTACCGGTGCGATGATCCTGCCGGTTCCTATAACGGAAAAGGTTCATGTTCCAACGGTAGAGGCAATTAAGAACGTTCTCGGCATGGCTTCCAGACTGGAAGAAAACATTGAACAGTGGGAAGATGTGGTCGATTTTGCAAGGATTGATGAAATCGCAGAGACTTTAAAGGAGCGGGGTGCCAAGATGTTTCATAACCTTTTGGACGGTCTGGATTCGGTTGGTTTCGATATTGAAGATCCGCTGCATATGCTGATGTTTATTAAAAAATTTGATGCCAGTCTGTTTGAAGAGACTTTCCACCCTGATATTTCGGAAAAGGGAAAAGCGGACATCCAATTTTATACCGATATGGGCCTGCTGACAAAGAAGATGGTGGACGAAACGAAAAAGGAGGTGAAAGAAGCCAATCTTGAACATGTACTGAAGGGTAAAAGAATCCTGCTGGCGTCGACGGACACCCATATATACGGCGTGCATTATATGAAAGCTGTTTTGGAATATGCCGGGGCGGAAGTCGTGGAGGCCGGCGCCGATTCGTCTGTGGAGTATATCTTTGATACGGCAGATGAAGAGGGTATCCGATACATCGGTATCAGCACTCATAACGGACAGGCTCTGGGAATTGCCGGCCAAGTGCTTGCCGAGACGCAAAAACGGAGCGGCGGATACATTCCATTTTTAGGCGGTGTGCTGAACACTATACTGCCGGGACATTCCGAGCCTTCGGACGTGAAGGATATGATTAATCAAAAAGGCGTCTTCGCCGACAACGATTTGATGGAAACAATAAAGTTAATTCGGGATCATTAGTTGTTTTGAGCTATCGAAATGAATAAGAGGAAGGAGTAGCGTTTATGGAAATTTTAATGGCAGTATTTTGGGGTGGTTCGGTAATCGTATGCGGATTAGTGGCATTACATCAGTATAATAAAGAATATCCGCCGAAGAAGGATAAGTAAAAACAGAGAAAGGAGATCGTCAACATGAATGTATATCTTATTGGTGTATTGACCAGTTTTGTCGTATATTTAATCGTTGCATTTGTTGTAAACAAATTTGTAAAAGGCGCAGATGACTATTTCGTAGCAGGAAGAAACGCGCCTACAGGACTCATCGTTGGCTCAATGGTCGCATCACTTTTAAGTACAGGCGTATTTTTAGGAGATTCGGGAGAGGCATACAACGGCATATGGATCGCAGTGGCGGGCTGCGCGGCAATCAGTGCGGGCGGTTACATAGTGGGAGCCATGTTTTTCAGCCGGTTTTTAAGAAGAGCCGATGTCTATACCGTTCCCTCTTTCTTTGAAAAACGTTTCTGCTCTCACGCAGTTGGGATTATGACGGTTATCGCAGTAGTAGTGGCAATGGCGGTATACCTCTTGTCCGTTACACAGGGCGGCGCGACGCTGATGTCAAACGTAACCGGGCTCGATTACAATATTTGTGTCTTATTAGCCGTACTGCTGTTTACCATCATGGTTATTTCAGCCGGTTCAAAAGGCGTGCTGATTACAGACACAATCATGTTCGGATTATTTACTACAATTGGTGTGATTTCCGTAATCATCGTATCGGTTAAAGGCGGCGGCTGGTGGAATATCATCGAGGACATCGCAGCCAATCCGGAAACAAGCTATCTGCTGTCATGGTCGGGCAAACTGGGCTATCTGTATGACACGGGACTTGAAAATGTTATCTGGTTCCTATCCTACGGCGTTTGCTGGGCAGGGGTGGCTTTCTGCGGACCGTGGCAGTGCTCGCGCAACATCATGGCAAAGAGCGAACATACTGTCATCAGATCGGCCGTATGGGTTGTGATCGGATGTTTCGGCGTTAACTATCTTGTAGAGCTGGGCGCAGTATTTATGCACGCTTTTGATATCGGTGATACGGAAGCGACACAGGTGTGGCTCTGGGCTGCCGGAAACGTGCTGCCTACCGTAATCGGTGTTGTACTGGTGACTGGCATTATCGCTGCGGCTATTTCGTCCGCCACCACGTTCCTGTCACTGATCGGAGCATCCATCTCCAATGATATCTTCAGGATTAAAGACAGCAAGAAGAACGTACTGGTTTCCAGAATTTCCATGCTGGTCATCGCAGCCATTGTACTGGTGGTCGCTATAACTAATCCGCCGAATATTTGGTGGATTATGCAGATCGGCGCCACAGTGGTAATTTGCGCGATGCTCCCGGTTGCGATCGCAAGTGTCTGGAGCAAGAAAATTACCAAGGCAGGCGCCTTTGCCGGCATGTGCGCCGGATTTACGGTAAGCTTTCTGATGAAGGTTATCACAACTTCGCAGGGCATTACAGTACCGATTTATTTGGATGTGTACTTTGTAGGCACCCTTGCCAATCTCCTGGCTATGATGATCGCCAATCGTCTGACCAAGGTGACTCCGGAAGAAAAGGCGCAGAGAGAAGCTCTGTTTATTGTCCCTGAGTCAGAAAAAGATCCCGTTGAAATTGAGAAGACGAGAAAAGCTCTCAAATCAAGCATTTGGATTGGCGTTGGCATATTCGCCTTCTGTCTGGTGACGTGGATCATTCCATACTATATGGGACTGAACGCGTAAGTACAGTGATATCAGCGATTGTAAGTGACATAGACTCTTTGTGGATGCACCGGGGATTTCCCTGTGTGCATCTGCATGTTATTGGAAAAGAGGTCAAATTGAAAGGGAGGCTGCGATGCGCAAAAACACAGAAATGTTTCATGAAGCAAGTAAGCGAATGACAGGTGGCGGCAGTGCCGGCGGAAGAATACATAAAGCTTTGGGAGCGCCGTTTTATATTGACCATGCCGATGGGAGCCATGTGTTTCATGTTGACGGCGGGGATTTTATCGATTACCACTGTGGGGCAGGGGCCTTGCTCTTTGGGTGGAATCATCCAGGGATTCGGGAAGCCGTCATGAAATGCATGGACAAGGGCTTTTATATGAATTTTGATTCCCAATATACGCTTGAGTTTGCCGAACTGTTTACAAAGCTTGTACCGACCGTTGAAAAAATAAGGTTGACCAATTCCGGTACGGAAGCTACTTTAGCAGCCATCCGGGCAGCAAGGGCCTATACGAAGAAAAATCTGATCATTAAGATGGACGGACACTTTCATGGGATGCACGAAATGATTTGGTTTAACGGCGGCTGCGGCACGAATTTGGATGAATTTGGTGAAACGAGGACGGTAACTCCCGCTGCTGCCGGTTTTCCGCAGGATTCGGAGAAGAATGTCAGGCTGATCGAATTCAATAACATCAATGCGGTCAGGCATGTATTCGAAAAGTACAGAGGCGATATAGCCGCAATAATCCTGGAACCTGTTAATTATGACTGCGGCTGCGTTCCTTCGACTGCGGAATACATGAAACAGGTCAGGGAGCTTTGCACGAAAGAAGGAATCCTGCTGATCTTTGACGAGGTGATATCCGGATTAAGGTTCAGGCCTGGCAGCGCGCAGGGGTTCTATGGCGTAAAACCGGATTTATCTACCTTCGCCAAAGCTATCGCCAATGGGTTTTCTTTGGCACTGGTGGGAGGAAAGGCCGAAATAATGGATATGTTCAACCCTGCGGGCCCTGTTGTGTGCAGCGGGACAAGCTCAGGCAATCTGATGTCTGTCATGGCTGGGATCGCGTGTATAAAAATGGCCCTGGAACCCGGGTTTTACGATAAAATTGAAGAAATTGAAAAAAATCTTTGCGGCGAAATCGATCATTTATTCCGTAAGCATGGTATTCCGGGCCATATACGAAGCCAGGGCGCGCAATTTGCTTTTTATTTTGGGTATGACGATCCCCGGCTTGATTATACGCTTTCCGAAACAGTCAAATACTACAGCCCCAAGCAGTACCGGAATTTTACCAGAGCGTGTTTAGCCGAAAACCTTTACATGTTTGATGGCGGCGGCAAGCCGTTTCCACAGCATAACGGGTTCACGACCGCTCATACGGAGGATGATATTGCTCTGACCATCACTAAGATTGACAAGATATTCTCCAGGCTGGCACAGCGCTGACGAGACGCGCGCAATTTTCGAAGCGCCGTTTATTTTATGTTCAGTCCATGCTGCCTGATTAGATGATATCCTTTATCCGTAAGAAGGGCGCCTTGTTTTGTTTTTCCTACCGTGATGCATCCCATCGCTTCTAATTTCTTTAATCTGTTTTTTATCTTTGATTCCGTAAGCTGCATTTTCTTTGCGCCCGGCGTTTTACATATGGAGTTCCGCCCTGCCGTAACTCCCTGGTTTTGTAGATCGAAAATCGCTTCCAAAACTACAATGAGATCAGGACTTATATAATCAGCAGTGCTTTGATCGGCTGGCTCCGGGGAAAGATTGTTTTCTGGTTTTAATTCCCTGCGGAAGGATTCGGCTGTTGCGCAGCTGTCCGCGCATAAGTTGTTTTCAATATAAACATTGAGCATATCCAGCGCTTCTTCTCTGTCTGAGAGTGACGAAAGCATGTTGATATATTCGGCAACTGTTCGCAGTTCCCTCGCATTGCCGGGCCAGTCGTAGTGGATGAGAGTATTTCTTATATTGGGCAGGTTGGCTAAGGCATGCGCCTGTTCCCCTACCAGCAGATGGGATATGGTTTCCATAATATCCTCGGGACGCTCTCTGAGGGGCTGCAGCCTTAAATGGAGCACCTTAATTCTGTAGTAGAGGTCTTCTCTGAAAGATCCCTCGCTGATGGCAGCTTTTAAATTTTTATTGGTGGCGCAGATGATCCGCACATCGACGGGTATCACATCGGTACCGCCTACCCGGACTACTTCTTTTTCCTCCAGAACGCGCAGCAGCTTGGCTTGCACGGGAAGGGACGCGTCGCCGATTTCATCGAGAAAGATCGTGCCCTGGTGGGCCAATTCGAACATTCCGGCCTTGCCGCTTTTGGATGCGCCGGTAAAGGCCCCTTCCATATATCCGAACAGCTCACTTTCCGCTAATGTTTCGGGAAGTGCCGCAAAATTGATAGCTACAAAATTAGATTCCCGGCGGGAAGAAATATTGTGAATTGCCTGTGCGAACAATTCCTTTCCTGTTCCTGACTCCCCAGTTATCAGGACAGGAAACTCCGTTTTTGCGTATACGTTGGCAAGCTTTTTGTTTTGCTTTATTAAGGTACTTGAACCAAGGATATCGTCAAAGGTGTATTTCGCGGTAAATCCGGTCGCCCTGAGCTTTTTGCGGACCATACCTTCTCTTTTTTTTAAGGTGGACAGAGGCAGCAGGGTGAAGGCCTTATTTTGGCTTTTGTCCACATCCATTTCAAAAGAAGAAAGCAGAAGCTTTTGGTTTTCAATGGTGATCAGAGCGTCGGTAAGGGGGATATCGGCGGATATGCAGGAAAGAAGTTCAGGCAGGCTGCTGAAAACTTCCTTATAATCAGCACCGATGATGTCCTGCGAATTTTTTATTTCAAAATATTTTTTTGCGGTTTCGTTAAATAATACAATTTCATTATTTTCGTTTATTACGAATGTGATGTTGTTGTTGATATCGCATATTTTCTCAAAGTTGTTTTTCAGGGTGTTGGCCTGTTCGAGAGTGTTATGTATCTGATAGCAGGATGCGGTAAACAGCTGGATACTGTTGTTGTAGTAAGCTTTTGTATATTCCGAAGGAAGATCGAAGGCCCGTATGATATCAATAATAGTGTATAAAGATATTTTCCTGAGGCCAATATCAATATAAGGGCAATCCAGTTTTGGACAATCTTCAAACACTCCCGTATATATGACGGCGTTTATGTGAGAGGTATCAATGTTATTGCCGGGAGCATAGGCGGTCATATTTATATGATTGATCCCCAGTTCAATGAAAGAATTGATTGTTTCATTGGCAGCGTCCATATGCTGATTCACAACCAGTACATTGGAACGGTCAGGAAGAGAAACGACCTTTTCCAAAGCCTGACCCGAGAGATCTCTTTTTTGAAGGATCAGCGTCGTATCAGGAAAACGTTCTTTAACAATACTGACCGTCCGGTGAGATACGATGGCGGCGGTCGGCTCGAAGTCGAGATCAAAGAGCTTTGATGGACGTATGGATATGATATCTAAAACATCCTCAAAATAGGTCCGGATCGCATCTGTTAAAAATTCGAGAATCGTTGGATCGCTGATGCATATTAATAATTTTCTGTTTTCTCGTTCATAACCTTCCATCGTAAAATCTCCATTCCGTGTAATTTGCTTTTAATTATATAACAACGATTCGTCATAATCAACGAATTTGGCAAAAAAGAGACTATAACATCCCAAAAAAGACTATATTTGTCGAAGCAACGGTCAGACAGAATCACGGGAATACACGCTGAATTTCACAACCGTGTATTTTTCAACGTGTCTGGCAATATTAAAATTTTCGAAATTATTTTAAAACATAGAGTGAATTGGTATAGCGTTTGCGTTAAATATACTATATCAATCGGGAATGCACAGCATAACGCAAGGAGGACTTTTATGGCAAGAGCTAGCAAAGAGTATATAAAAAACTTAATCCCCCCGGGACTGCCGGACGGCAGAGAGATCCTCGAGCACGGCAGAAAAATAGGACCGACTATAAAGGCCGGCCGGAGCCGTCTGGTCCGGGACAGTGAATTTGACAATTATCTGGAATATTTCAGGGACCATAAGGAGCGAAAGGAAATCGCATGGTTTTCCAATGTCGGACTGGCGACAATAGAGGAAGAGGTCGAAGGCATAAAAGAGCTTCAGAAATGGTGCAAAAAGCTGAACATCAAGTATCACTCCACACTGGCCATACCCAGCACGTTGAGCGCGATACCGAAAGAATTGAGACAATACGACTCAAAAAATACCAGCTATGTATTGGAAAATCCGGAAGACTTTATGGCGCTGGGAGATATTGAAGGGATGGAGGTCATACAGTCCGATCAGGTACTTGCCGTGCCCAACGCCTGGTTTAACGGAATTAACGCCTTAAAAGCGGGTTCCTATCAAGTGGGCTGTTTTTCCCAATTATTGTGGAACTATCCCGGATGTGAAGACCATGTAAAATATGTTGCCGATATGCTGAGAGTCATGGGCGTTCTTTCATCAAAGCGCAGTGAAGGCTTTGGGGTAAGCGGTTACTTGGATGATACATACCCCAGCTACTGCAAGGATGCCATTGCCTGGGTGGGATACGCCTTATTTGAACAGTATATAGCCGATGATTTGTGCGATGTCATTTACCAGGTGAACTACGGAGGACTTATCAGCGATATTCGTATAAGGGCCGCCCTGCTGAAAGCCCTTTATGATTCGCTTTGGCGTGAAAAGCAGCCTCTGCCCGTAGCCAAAATCCAAGCCAATACAACGAGATTCTGGGATCACGATATTGAAGCAAACTACGGAATGCTGTCCCAGGAAATGCTGATGGCGATCCTTGCGGAGCGCAGATATAACACTGGTGCCGTTATTTTGCCGGTCCCCATTACAGAAAAAGTCCACGTGCCTACCATAGAGGCCATTAAAGGGATGCTGGGCGTATGTTCCAGACTGGAAGAAAACATTGAACAGTGGGAAGATGTCATAGACTTTTCCTATATTGATGAAATGGCGGAAGTTTTAAAAACGGAGGGCATAAAGTTCTTTCGCAATATGCTCGACATACTGGATGATTCCGGGCTCGACATCGAAGACCCCATGCAGATGCTCATGTTCGTTAAAAACTTTAATGCCGGTTTATTTGAGGAGACCTTCCACCCGTCGATGAAGGAGAAGGGGAAAGTAGAGGTTCATTATTATACCGATATGGGCAGACTGACCCAGAACATGATAGATGAAGGAAATAAGACAGTGGGCAGCGCCCGCTTGGAAGGAAAGCTAAAAGGAAAGACGATTTTAATCGCCTCTACCGACGCCCATGTTTACGGCCTTCAATACGTAAGAAATATATTGGAAACGGCAGGAGCTAAGGTCGTCGATGCAGGAGTGGACGCCTCCGTGCAATACATATTTGACACGGCAGACGAAGAAGGAATCCGCTATATCGGAGTCAGCACCCATAACGGGCAGGCGCTGGGCATCGCGGATCAGCTTCTCCATGAGATGCAGAAGAGGGACAGCGACAGGAACTATCTGATTTTCATGGGCGGCAGGCTGAATACGATACTGCCGGGACATTCAGAACCGTCCGATGTAACCGAGATGATTAACCGTAAAGGGATTTTAGCGGAAAATAACCTGGTGAAAACAATCCGTACAATTAGTGAAAGCTAGAAAATTTTGAAAGGATCGCTTATGAAATTAAAATTAGGCATTGATACGGGCGGTTCCTATACAGATGCCGTTTTAGTAGATTGCGATACAGGAGAAGTCGTAAGCAAAGCAAAAGCCCGTACGACTAAGGAAAATTTAACGATTGGCATTGAAGAGGCCATCGACAAACTGGGCATTAACAATACGGCCGGCATCGTTCTTGTATGTTTGTCCACCACACTGGCTACCAATGCGATTGTGGAGGGCAAAGGTGCCAAAGTGGGACTGATAACCATTGATGAGCCGAAAGAATACAACTATCCGGTATCGTGTAAATCAAACATTAAAGGGAAGATCGATGTCAAAGGGTGCGAGGTCTTTCCTTTGAACGTGAGTGAAGCGGCTGCGGCTCTTGAAACTATGAAAGATGAAATAGACACTCTGGTGATTTCAGGATACGCGAGTGTTCGAAATCCGGCCTACGAGCTAAAGACCAAAGAGCTTTCCAATGGTATCTTAGGTGTTCCGGTCATATGCGCCCATGAGCTGACTAATGTGCTTGGGTATTATGAAAGAACCATAACAGCCGTTTTAAACGCAAAGCTGATCCCGGTAATAAAAGAACTGATTTTGGCCACAAAAGAGGTGCTGTCGGTAAAGGGAATCAAAGCTACTCTGGTAATCATAAAAGGTGACGGAAACTGTATGGCAGGTTCATTTGCGGAAGAAAGACCGATAGAAACCGTGCTGTCGGGACCGGCGGCAAGTGCCCTTGGAGGAATTCTGCTCTCGGGGAAGCAGGATTTGATTGTCGCGGATATGGGAGGAACGACATTGGATATCGTACCGATACGAAACGGAAACATTCCCCTGGATGAATGCGGCGCTACCGTAGGGGGATGGAGGACAAGAGTAAAAGCCATGCATACCAGATCCTTCGGTTTGGGCGGCGACAGCTATATGCGCATGAACAATTTAGGCGCAATTGATTTCGGCCCCCAGAGAGTAGTCCCTCTCTGTGCGGCGGCTGAAAAGTACAAAAATTTGATTTGGGAGATAGAGAGTTTACATTTACCGGAGGATTATCATATCATCGGACGGCAGGAGGCCGATTGCGTTGCTTTATTTAAGCGTCACAACATTGACCGTAAAGTTTTGACCGCAGAGGAAAATCAGATTATAGAGCTTTTAACAGATGGGGCGCATTCCATGCTCTATTTGGCGGGTCAGCTGAGTAAGGATGTGGACGGCATTGACATTGCGAGACTGCTGCAAATGGAAATCATATATTTAATTTCTGCTACTCCCACGGACTTGCTTCATGCGACCGGAGAATACGTGCAGTATGACAGAAAAATTTCACAGCTGGCAATGGAGAGGCTTGCGGCCAGGAAAAAGATGGCCGTTGATGAATTTGAAGCGTATGCGGAAAATGCCTTTACCGATCGGATCTGCGTTTCACTTATAGAAAGCCTGCTGATCGAAAAGGGAATCACAGAAGAAAAGCTATCGGAGGAATTAATCAGAACCGTATTCAGTGATGATGATGAAAGGTGCAGGCTGATTGATTTTGACTGCCGCTTCCATGCTCCCATCGTAGGGATCGGTGCTCCGGCAAAGACATGGCTCACAAAAGCCGGCAGGAAATTAAAGTGCGAAGTAATCGTTCCGCAAAACAGTGAGGTGGCCAATGCGATTGGAACGGTATCGGGAAACATAAGGGAAACCTTGGAAGCACTGATAAGGTTTGACTGCCACACCAAAAAATATATCGCCCATTTGCCCAACCGGCGAGTGACATTTGACAGCCTGGATGAGGCTATCGGATTTGTTGAACGGGAGCTGATTCTCTATGGCAAAGCTTTCGCGGATAAAATGGGCGTGAAAAAATATAGCTCCGATCTTTCGAAAGAGCAAATTGTTTCTGAAGGTTATTGTAATTCGGAAAGCAACTTTGTGGAGCTGAGACTAAAGATGGCTATTTCAGCAAATGCAAAATATATTTGTCATTAGTACAAGGGAGGAAAACGATGACTTACAAAACAGACAAATCAAAAGAACTATTTCAGCAAGCGCAGAGATGCTTAGTTGGAGGGATTTCAAGCTCCTTTCACAAAGCACCCTGGAACGACTATCCCATCTACATGGATCACGGCGAGGGAGCAAGAGTGTTTGATGTTGACGGAAATTCCTATATCGACTATCTCAATGCCTTCGGACCGAACATTTTAGGATATGTACATCCCGCACTGACAGAAGCAGTGGAAAAACAGTTAAAAAAAGCTACTTTAATGGCTGCGCCCAATGCGGACCTGGTTAAACTGGCCAACAAACTGGTAGACATCATTCCCTGTGCCGATAAAGTGAGCGCGTTTATGTCCTCAGGTTCGGAGGCCAATATGCATGCGATACGGGTCGCAAGAGCATATACAGGCAAAAAGAAAATCGTAAAAATTGAAGGCTGTTATCATGGCTCCATGGATGAGGAAAAGGTGAGCTGTGACGCGGAAAAGCTGGAAGCCCTTGGGTCCAGGGAGCACCCGAACAAGATAAAACACATAAAAGGGCAGAAGGACCCGGATGACATTATCATTGCGATGTTCAATGATTTGGATAATATTGAGCATATTTTCAAGACCCAGGGAGATGACATCGCCTGTATGATTCTTGAAACGATCATGGCGAACGCGGATCCCATTTATCCAAAGCCCGGGTTTTTGGAAGGTTTGAGAAAACTCTGCGATGAATACAAAGTCGTTCTTATATTCGATGAAGTTATCACAGGATTCCGGCTAGGCCTGCAGGGAGCACAGGGCTGCTTTGGCGTTACGCCTGATCTGGCAACCTTTGGAAAAGCCATTGGCGGCGGCTATCCCATTTCTTGCGTTGTCGGCAGGGAAGAAGTGGTAACGGCCGCCACAGTGGCATCAGGAACCTTTGCCGCAAACGCCTTATGTGTCGCGGCGGCGCTGGCTACCATAGAAACCTGCCAGCAGCCGGACTTCTATGAGAACCTGGAAAGAATGTCAAAAAAGATGATAGACGGAATAGAAGAAATCTGTGCCAAGCACGGCGTAAAGGTAAACACAAAAGCCATCGGCGGCATGTGGACCATGATTTTGGGTACGGATGAAGAGCTTACTGATTACAGAGATCATTATTCAAAGGTAGACAGTAAGCTTTATACCCGACTGGTACAGGGATGCATGGAAAGGGGAATCCGCCTGAATCCATGGAGAGGCCGCAATTATATGTGCGCTCAGAGTACGGATGATGACATTGACTATACTTTACGGGTGATTGACGAAGTCATGGCGGCAGCGGTTGTGGAAAAATAGGAGGACAGAAATGAAAAAAGTATTAGTCGTGGGCTATGGAACAATCGGACAGAGGCTGGCGGACGGGGTGGCGCAGCAGGATGACATGGAGCTGGTGGGAGTTGTAGACGCAGCAGTAAGCCTTGGAATAAGAGCGCTAAAGGAAAAAGGAATGCCCTATCAATTATATGCGGCAAACGAAGAGGCGAGAAAAGCCTTTGCGGAAATCGGCGTGCCCGCAGCAGGACTGATGGAGGATGCGCTGGAAAAGGCCGATATTGTGCTGGATGCCACATCAGCAGGAATAGGAGCCCAAAACAAAAAAATCTACCAAGAGAAAGGACTAAAGGCAGTTTTCCAGGGAGGAGAGAAGAATGACGTTGCGGATGTGTTCTTCCATGGTTATGCCAATTACGAAAAGGGAGTAGGGGCGGACTTTCTGAAACTGACAAGCTGCAACACTACGGGACTGATTCGGGCCGTAGACTGTTTAAACAGGAAATGCGGAATTGAAAAGGTTGCCATAACGATCGTGCGGCGAGTAGCGGATCCGGGAGATTATCACAGAGGCTTGACAAATGCCCTGCAGGTCGATCAGGCGCCCAGCCATCAGGCGGTGGATTTGATGACAATTATGCCTGAAATCGAGGCTACCGGGATATTGGTCCATGCGCCCGTGACCCATGGACATTTTATTACAGTAGTAGCAACGCCGAAGAAAGATATTACGGTGGAGGAAGCCATAGAAGCTTTTAGGGAGCATGACAGAATCCGAATGGTTCGCCTTGAGGACGGATTCAAAGGCAATGCTTCTATCTTTAAATATGCCAGAGACCTGGGAAGACCAAGAGGCGACTTGTACGAAATCTGCATATGGGAAAACACCATCGTAAAGTCGGGCCGGGATTTGATGTTCGGCATCCATATACCGCAGGAAAGCGTAACGATTCCGGAAACGATCGATGCGGTACGGGCTGCCCTGCACATGGATAAAAATGGAGAAGAGGCTGTTGCCAGGACAAATAAAAACCTGGGATTGGGGGCATGGAAGGAACAGCGATGAAAGGAATAGACGAATACAATTATAAAAACAAAACGGTACTTTTAAGAATAGACATTAACTTACCGCTTGATCCGTTGACAAAGAAAATTGTCAGCGAAAGCAGAATCAAAAAGAGTATACCGACGATCAAGGCGCTCCTTGAAAAGGGCGCGAAACTGGTAATGATTGCCCATCAGGGAGATACTCTGGATTACGATAACCTGATTCCGCTGAAAGAACACGCTGAGAAAATAAATGCCTGTCTTGAAAAGCCGATCACCTATATTGATGACCCATGCGGACCTGCTGCGCAGGCAGCAATTGCGGAATTAAGAGCAGGCGAGGGAATCCTGCTGGGAAATCTCCGCTATCTGACAGAAGAGGTGTCGACCTTTGAAAATGCTATAAAGCTGAAACCGGAGGAAATGGAACATACATACCTTGTAAGATCACTGCTGCCTCTTTGTGACTATTATGTCAACGACGCTTTCGCGGCAGCCCACAGGAATGCTCCCTCGATGGTGGCATTCCAGCGGCTGCTGCCGACAGCCGCCGGGCCGCTCATGGAAAAGGAAATTACGGCTCTGGACAGAATCATGGAGCATCCAAAGGCGCCGTGTGTGTTTCTGTTGGGAGGAGCGAAAATATCCGACGCCTTTGGAATGATGCGGCAGGTATTGCAGACGAAAAGGGCGGATTTGATTTTGACAAGCGGCATCACAGGGGAGATTATGCTGATGGCCAAAGGCTATAGCCTCGGAGAAAAGAAAGAAACGTTTATTAAGGACCGGGGATTGGATGTTTTCCTTGATGCCGCAAAAGAGTATTTAGAGCAATATCCTGAAAAAATCAGAGTTCCTGTGGATCTGGCCTATGAAAAAAACGGAAAAAGGCACAGCCTTCCTGTTGAAAAACTTCCGCAGCCTGAGATGTTCATGGACCTTGGGGATGAAAGCATAAAGCTTTATGAGAAAGAAATCGCCAGGGCCAATACGATATTTGTAAACGGGCCTGCCGGAGTATATGAAAAGCTTCCTTTTGAAGAGGGAACAAGGCGAATATGGAAAGCCATCGCCTCAGCAAAAGGGTATTCGGTCATAGGAGGCGGGGATACCGTAAGCGCAGCCCAGAAGTACATAGCCCTGCAGGACGTAGATTATGTATGCACGGCAGGAGGCGCTATGGTAAGGTATCTTTCCGGGAGAGAGCTGCCCCTGATAAAAGCCATGAAATCTGCCAGAGCCGAATGATAAAACGGCGGAATTTCAAAGGAACGGAGGAGTATTGATGAAAATAGAAGTGGGTTTCGGTGAGGGGATACAGGCGGCAGAAGTACCTGAAAAAGCAATCATAAAGATCCTGAAAGCGAACCCCGTAAAAAATGGTCCAAAGGGAGAGGCAGCGGTAAAAAAATCCCTTGCGGAACCTATAGGCGCGCCGCGGCTCAGGGAAGTGGTAAAGCCGGGGGAAAAGATCGCAATCATAACAAGCGATATAACCAGACCGCTTCCTACCTGGGAAATAATGCCCGCGCTGCTGGACGAACTCTATGGCGCAGGAATAAGGAAAGAAGATATCACATTGGTATTTGCACTGGGAAGTCATCGGCCCCATTCAGAAAAAGAAAAAAGACATCTTGCGGGAGAACGGGCATATTGCGAAATACGATGTGTAGACAGCGACCCGGAGGATTTTGTCCATATGGGCATAACCGAAGCGGGGACCCCTGTTGACATAACGAGGATAGTAGCCGAAGCGGACAGAAGGATCTGTCTGGGAAACATAGAATATCACTACTTCGCGGGATATTCGGGAGGGGCCAAGGCGATCATGCCGGGAGTATCCACCCCTGCGGCAATACAGGCCAATCACTCCATGATGATACAGGAAAAAGCGTGCGCGGGAAATCTGGAAGACAATCCCATTAGAAAGGATCTTGAAGAGGCTGCGGCAATGTGCAGGGTGGATTACATAATCAATGTGATTCTGGATGAGCATAAAAATATCGTCTATTCAGTGGCCGGAGATTTTATCCGGGCACACCGAAAAGGCTGCCGATTTCTGGACAGCCTTTATCAGGTAAAGATACCCAAAAGAGCGGATATTGTAATCGCGTCTCAGGGAGGAGCGCCAAAGGATCTGAACCTTTATCAAACGCAAAAGGCGCTGGACAACGCAAAACACGCAGTCAGGGAAGGCGGAACGATCATCCTCACAGGTTCGTGCAGAGAAGGTCTTGGACAGGAAACCTTCAGTCAATGGATGACAGAGGCAAAGCGGCCTGAGGATTTAATAACGCGGATAAAAAAGCAGTTCAGGCTGGGAGGCCATAAAGCCGCGGCAATCGCCATGGTGCTTAAAAAAGCGCAGATATCTCTGGTGTCGGACATGGAAGGCGAGTTTGTAAAAACAATTTTTATGGAACCGTATAAAGATCTTCAGTCCGCCTTTGACGCAGCTGTCAAAAGACACGGGAAAAACGCAGAGGTAATCGTAATGCCCTACGGAGGCTCAACGCTGCCAAAGGTAGAGAAATAACAAGAGCAGGCATCCACACAGTAAAACTGTGAAGATAGCAAAAGCAGAAAGGCGGAGAAAAAAGATATGGACTATGCAAAAGAATCGTTAAAGATGCATGAAAAGTGGAAAGGAAAGCTGGAGGTAGCGGCAACCGTACCTGTGGAGACAAAGGAGGACCTGTCTCTGGCCTATACGCCCGGAGTGGCCAGGCCCTGTCTGGAAATACAAAAATGTCCGGAAAAAAGTTATGAGCTCACGAGAAGATGGAACCTGTGCGCAGTAGTAACCGATGGTTCGGCAGTTTTAGGACTGGGGGATATCGGGCCGGAAGCAGGTATGCCGGTTATGGAAGGAAAATGCGTGCTTTTCAAATCGTTTGCTGATGTGGATGCGTTTCCGCTGTGCATAAAATCAAAGGATGTGGATACGATTGTAGAAACGATCTATATGATCTCCGGTTCCTTCGGGGGAATAAATCTGGAGGACATATCAGCTCCCCGGTGCTTTGAAATCGAGAGCAAGCTGAAAGAAAAATGCGATATCCCTATTTTTCATGACGATCAGCACGGTACGGCAGTAATTACCTTAGCGGGACTTACCAATGCGCTGAAGATAGTGGGAAAGGAAAAAGAAAAAATAAAAATCGTCACATCGGGGGCGGGGGCCGCGGCCATTTCCATAACAAGGCTTTTGCTGTCGGCAGGCTATCAGGATATTATTATGACAGACAGGAAGGGGGCTATTTACAAAGGCAGAAAAGAAGGCATGAGCTGGATCAAGGAAGAGATGGCCCGGGTCACCAACCTGGAAAAAAGGACCGGAACCCTTGCGGAAGTAATAAAAGGGGCAGATGTATTCATAGGAGTATCGGCGCCGGGACTTGTAACAGAGGAAATGGTTAGGTCCATGAATCAGGATGCCATAATTTTCGCATGTGCAAATCCTACGCCGGAGATCTTTCCGGAGGATGCGAGAAAAGCCGGAGCAGCGGTAATTGCAACGGGACGATCGGATTTCCCCAATCAGATCAATAATGTATTGGCATTCCCGGGAATATTCAGAGGAACGTTCGATGCCCGCGCAAAAGAGATAAACGAAGAAATGAAGATGGCGGCAGCCCGGGCACTGGCAAATCTGATCCCTGAGGATGAATTGAGCCCGGACTACATAATCCCAAAGGCTTTTGATCCGAGGGTGGGCCCTGCGGTGGCGGCAGCAGTGGCAAAGGCGGCCAGAGATTCGGGGGTAGTCGCAGAATAAATCAAAGTCGATCAATCCTCTTCAACAGCTCTCTCAGAAAACGTCTTCCCCACATGCCACTTAGTTAAATATTCCATAATAACGGCAGGCACCTGCGGTCCTTGAATAAACTCAACGGCCGCAGGTTTTTTCATGAACTGCGCGCAGCGAAGCCGGTGCTCCGTAGGCGTGCAGCTCCAAAACAGCTTGAAGGCCGCATAAAAATATTTGGGATCGGAAAAACCGCAGGCAAAGGAAATTTCCGACACGGATAAGGAGGTGGTCAGCAGGAGACGCTCCGCCTCAAAACAGCGGATATACTGAACCATTCTGCTGAAACTCTGGAAGTTGGTTTTGCTCAGGAACTGCGAAAAATAGTTGCGGTCGATATGCTCCGCTTCCGCCAGCTGCGAAATGGTAATCTTTTTTTGATAGTTTTTTTGACAATAGATCATAATCCGGTGAAAACGATCGTAGAGATCGGCATTGATATAGCTGTCCCGGTTTTCATAATTGTACCAGTTAAAGTATTTTAAGAGGATCTGCACCATTTTGTTTGCCAGCCTGAAGTGCTCCTCCTCGGAAACGGCGGTTTGCGAATAATGCGTATAGGCGAGAGTAAACAACGCTCCTTCAATCCACGCTGCGGCCTGCCGCTGATAGGGAAAGCAATGGCAGCTTTCGCAGGCAAAGTAGACATACTGTAAATAGTCCCACGCAACTTCCAGCTCTGTCAGATTGAGGTGGAAGATCAGGGTCAGGTTATCCGCAGCGGACGACAAAAGGTGAATATCCCTGCAATCGACGGAAAAGAGCTGACCCGCCTGCAGCGTGACATGCTGATGCCCCGTAGACAAATCGACCGACCCTTTCAGGCAAAAAACCAGCTCCAGCTCCTTCGTATGGTAGTGGGGGTTGATGTGCTTCAAATTGCAGAGCTTTATTTCAAAGGGAGTGTTTCTTTCATATGTAATTGTTTCTTCCTGTGCGTATGTATGCATATTCATATTTTTATTATAACAGCGTAGAGTTTCTAGTCAAATATTATTTAAATACAGCAAATATGGCTAAAAAATGACTATCGATTGGAAATGGTTGATATGACATAATATTCTTAACATTAAAAACGGGAGGGAGAAAGGATAGAAGTTATGAAACAGACAGCAGACCTGATTCTGTTAAACGGAGTGTTTTACAAAAGTGATGAAAAACAAGGCTGCGCGGAAGCCGTGGCCATCCGGGGAGATCAGTTCCTCTGTGTGGGAACGCAAAAGGAATGTGAAGCCTTCAAAGGCCCTGCGACGAAGGTGATGGATCTGGGAGGGCGGTTGGTATTGCCGGGCCTGATCGACGGGCACACCCATCCGGAGACAATCGCCAAAAGCAGGTGGCGGGTACAGATGCCGGAATTCGAAGACTGGCGAGAGATGCTTTCCTTTGTGAGGCAATACTGCGAGGAGCATCCGGTTTCGGAAGTGCCGTTCTTCTTCGGTGAAGCGTATCCGACTACCATGTTTGACGAAAACGGGCCGAGAAAAGAGTGGCTGGACGAGTATGTGTCCGATCGTCCGGTGCGGCTGCAGGATTTTACCGACCACGCTTGCTGGTACAATTCAAAAGCGCTGGAGCTGATGGGCATTGACAAAACCATACCGGAAGATGGGCTGGCGCCGTTTTTCAGAAGAGACGAAAATAACGAGCCGACAGGATGGGTGTTCGAGCCTATGCCAGGAGGAGAATTTGAGGAGGCCATGTACGAGAAGATCGGCTGGCATCCTCCGACGGAGGTAACGGAAGAAACGATCATGCCTTTCCTGGATTTTCTCAGTGATTATGGCGTAGTGGCAATTCTGGACGGTATTACCGAGGGTGAAAATGCCATAAAGCTGTTTTATGATCTGGACCAGGCGGGAAAGCTGAACATGTTTTATGAAGGAACCTGTCTGCTGGAAGAGTACCAGAAGCTGGACGAGTGCATCGCCACGCTGCGCCATTGGCAGAAAACCTACACCAGCCGTCACGTCCACATACATACGGTGAAATTCTTTTTGGACGGAACCAATGAAATGGGAAACAGCGCCTCTCTGGAGCCGCACTATAACGACCCCAGCGGGAAAAACTTCGGTGTGATGAATATGGAGGAAGAGGAGCTGACGAAGGTATTGCTCCGGTTAAACGAAGAAGGCCTGGATCTGCATATCCATGTCGTTTGCGACAGGGGCTTCAGGACAGCCTGCAATGCCTATGAAAAAGCGAAGGAGATAGCTGCGGCAGAAGGGAAGGAATGGCGGATTTATATGGAATTGGCCCACTGCGAGCTGGTACATCCCGAAGATATGAAACGCCCTGCGGAGCTGGGAATTATCATCAATTGGTCCTGCCACTGGGCAGGCGGGTATTTTGGCGAAGCTGCCATTGAATATCTGGGGCAGGAGCGCTGGAATACCATGTATGACATGACAAGGTTTGTTGAAAGCGGCGCAATCGTAACATATGGCAGCGATGTGATCGGAATGTGTGAAGAACACAGGGGAAATCCGTTTTTTGGAATGGAAATTTCCGCCACCAGAATCGATCCGGAGGACCCGCTTGATCCAATGCGTTATCCCGGCAGTATGCGGCCGCCCGAATCAGCCAAGCTGAGCGTGGAGGAAATGATCAAAGGCTATACCCGTTTCGGCGCGATTCCACTTCGCCTAGAGCAGAAAATCGGAACGATAGGAACAGGAAGACCGGCCAATTTGGTCGTGCTGGATAAAAACATTTTTGAAATATCCGCAGATCAGATCCATACGATAAAACCGGTTTTGGTAATGTTTGAAGGGACGTTTATCAGAAAAACAATTTAGAAAAACGCGGAATAAAACCGCAGATTAAATGATTATTTACAAGGAGGAAATCAATGAAAAGAATTTTAGTATTGGGAACAGGCGCACAGGGCTCAACGGTTGCCCAGAGAATGGATGAGGAAGCCAATGTCAGTGAAATCATCTGTGCGGACGCGGACCACAAAGCGGTAGACGAGCTGGTGAAAATCCTGAAAAAAGCCAAAGGCGCTTACGTGGACGCAAACGACACGGACAGCATCATCCAGGCGGCCAAAGGCGTGGACCTGATCGTCAACGCCCTGCCCATCCGTTTCGCGCCAAAGGTTCTTGAGGCAGCAATCGCTGTAAAGGCCAACTACCAGGACTTCGCTGCCACGGACGTCCTGGATCCATGGTGGCCGAAATGCGTTGAAATCATGTATGAGGATTATGGAAAGAGATTCAAAGAAATCGGTAAAACGGCCGTGATCGGCACCGGCTCGGCTCCGGGTATGATGTGCGTTGCCACCAAAAGCTCCATGCGCTATCTGGATACCTGCGACGATATCCTGATGATGGTCTACGAAGGTGTGGAAGCCAAACGGTTTCTGCCGTTCTGGTGGTCCCCGTTTACGGCCCTTTCCGATATGACAGATCCGACCTTTGCCCTAAAGGATGGCGAACTGGTGGAAACGGAACCCCATTCCCTGCCGGTAACGCGTCATTTCAAAGGCTGCGAGCGTCCTGTGACTCTGGTGGAGCACGCCCACGACGAAACGGTATATATGGGACTTAATAAAGACACCCATTTCAAGGGCGCTAAAAACATCAACTTCAAATATGGCGGCGTCGGTATCGACTTTTCCACGCCTCTTTACCGGGCGGGACTCCTTTCCAGAGATGAGGAGACTTACAAGGGCCATACCTTCGTACCTTTCGATGTGATCGTGTCCCACCTGCCGCCGGCTCCAAAGTACCGCGATGAGATCAAGGAAATTCTGGATGAAGGCCTGGTAAAAGACGAGGGCGCCTTCGTTGTGGAAGCCACCGGAACCAAGGACGGCAAGAAGGTGCTGGTAGAGACGTATCTTTACGCGCCGGGATGTGTGGAATCCTTTGAGCGGGCAGGGATCACCGGAGAAATGTATCTGACCGGGCAGTGCGGCTCCCTCTTTACGAAGATGTTCGTAAACGACGAATACACCCAGACCGGCCTGATCTCTTCCGATATGCTGACCTATGAAGAGTGCGACAAGTATCTGGAGTACGCGGCCAAACTGGATATCAATCTGGAAACAGAAGTGAAACCTCTTTAAAACATAATTTATATAGAAAGAAGAAGCCCGGATATCTGAATCGACCTCCAAAAGTTAGATAAAAGAATCTAATAATTGGAGGTCACTTCAGCCTGTTTTAGGGCTTCTTTTTTTAGCGGTTTTTGTGGTGAGAATGGTATGGTTTGTGAGCTGCGGTAACTTTTCGTAAAAAAATGATGCAAAGTTACGCAAAGTTGTGGGTTTGCAGGTGCTCGAAATCGTAAGAAGTGAAAATTTGTGCTGCCGGCCGTTTCGGAGACCGCAGGATCACTACAAAATGCGTAACTTTTCGTAAAAATTAGAAAAAGTTACCGGGATCGTTTTTGGAGGAGAATGGGAAGCTGCGACCACGAAGCTTTTTTGCGGGCAATGGTCGCGGGATTTGCCGGCAAAATTGGAATTTGGTCGCAAATCCAAACCCAAAGCCATGCTGTGCTCTCTGCCGCATCGGAACCGCTTTCGGTCAGAGAAGAAACGTTTATCTAATTTCGCATTGTAATGCACTAAACTGTTTCCGGATCTTTCATCAAAAAAGAGAGGTAAAAGCGGATCTTTTTTCAACGTTTCTTGCCCTTGCCGGTCAATCCTAAGCGAAAATTTCAAAAAAATAAAGCTATAAAACCCGCAAACCCATATGTTTTGTCCGCTCTGACCCCATTTCAAAGCAAAAAGCGCCAGAGGCCAGACCAGACCAGGCTAGACCAGAACAAACCGGGCCAGACCAGAGCAGAGCAGACCAAGCCTGGCAGCGGCCATCTTCTTGCCGGCCCGCTCCTAAGTTGCGACTTTCTCAAACCATATATTTTATTTACAGAAAATGAGATAAAATCTCAAATATTTCAAAATTAGCAAATTGATTTGCAACAAAATCGCAAAATAGTACAAAAAATGCACTTTCTTTTGTTGACAGGCAGAGGAATCACCTGATAAAATGTTGACAATGTAACAGCTAAATAAATAGAGATCCGAGTCTCGGAGTCCTTCGCCGCACAGGGCATGGAACTGAGACCAATGGGTTTACTGCGGAAACGCGTAAGCCTCCCGTGTTTGGAAAGGATGAATGACCTGGCAGCCAGCCCGTATGACCGGCTTTAATCAGCGATGCGCAAAAATAACGCAATTGCTGTGTTAAGCGTGGGTTTTGGGATCTTTTGCTGTCCAGTATACATGTTTTGAGGAGCAGATCACACTCAGACCTTTCCGCACGATACGCGGAAGGGTCTTTATTGTTTTTTGGATTGTTACCCAAAGTTAAAGCAAGTTTTAGTGAAAAATCGGAGGCAAGCTATTATGAATTTGAAGAAAATGACCCTGAACATTAACGGTGCGGACCGTATGTTCATCTGCGATCCGGAAAAGGACACGCTGGCATCCGTACTGCGTCGTCTGGGCCTGACCGGAACGAAAGTGGGCTGCGGCACCGGCGTGTGCGGTGCATGTTCTGTTATTCTGGACGGAAAAGTAATCCGTTCCTGCACCAGAAAGATCAAGAACGTTAAAGAATACAGTTCCGTTATGACGATCGAAGGAATCGGTACCGTACTGAACCCTCATCCATTGCAGTATGCGTGGGTACACCTGGGAGCCGTACAGTGCGGATTCTGCGTACCTGGCTTTATCGTATCCGCTTATCAGCTGCTGCTGGAAAACCCGGACCCGACAAGAGAAGAAGTCCGCGACTGGTTCCAGAAGCACAGAAACGTCTGCAGATGTACCGGTTACAAGCAGATTGTAGACGCTGTTATGGAAGCGGCGGCAATTATGCGCGGAGAAAAGACCTTTGAAGACATTACATATGACTGGTCAAAGGATGTGGGCGATTTCTACGGCAAACCGCTTATCAGACCCAATGCTATGCCTAAGGCCTGCGGTGTATGCGACTACGGTGATGATGTAGAACTGCACATGCCGGAAGAAACCCTCAAAGTAGAGCTGGTTCAGCCAAGAAAATACAGTCATGCGAAGATCATCAACATCGACTGCAGCGAAGCGGAAAAGATGCCTGGCGTAGTGAAGATTGTTACAGCCAAAGACGTAGAAGGCGCAAACAGACTGATGACCTATGCTTTCTCAGAAAGAACAGTTGAAATGCAGCAGGCGCACCACGTTCTGGCAGAAGACAGAATCCTTTACTACGGCGATGTAGTCGCACTGGTATGCGCGGACACCAGAGCCCACGCAAAAGCTGCGGCAGACGCAGTAAAGGTTGAGCTGGAACCGCTGCCTGAATATATGAATTACCTGGAAGCCGTTACTCCCGATGCTGAGAAGATCCACGACTGGATGCCGGATACATACGGCGCCAACATCTACTCCGAGCTTCCTGTACTCAAGGGAGACCATGAGAAGGTTCCGGAAATCATCGAGGATGCGGCATATTCTGTAGAAGGCTCCTTCTATTCCTCCAGAGAGCCGCACATGTCCATTGAAGGCGATGTTATGCAGGCATATTATGACGAGGATGACAACCTCTGCATCCACTGCAAGACCATGACCTTATACTTTGACAGAGACGAAATCGCAGAAGCCATCGGCGTTCCGGTTGAAAAACTGAGAGTCATTGAAAACCCGACGGGCGGTTCTTTCGGATGGGCGATGAGCGCACATACTTACTCCATGGTCGGCATGGCTACTAAGGTTACCGGCATGCCTTGCTCACTGTCAATGGATTATGGACAGTTCATGGCCGTATCCGGCAAACGCTCCCCTGCTTACTTCAACGCTAAGCTTGCCTGCGATAAGGACGGTATGTTCGTTGCCGGCGAATTCGACGCGGGACTTGACCACGGTCCCTTCTTAGAACTGGGTGACGACAAACTGACGAAGATTTCAAGATTCATGTTCTACCCGTATTACATGCCAAATGTGGTAGGTCTCTCCAGAGTAGCCGCTACAAACCATTCCTTTGGTACAGCTTACAGAGGATATGGTGCTCCGCAGGCCTTCACATGCTCCGAAGCGCTGGTAGACATGCTGGCGGAAAAAGCGGGAATCGATCCGTTTGAAATCCGCTATAAGAATATTGCAAGGCCGGGACAGGACAACCTGAACCAGTATCCGTTCCTCCATTATCCGATGGAAGAAATGATGAACAAATTGAAGCCGCATTATGACGAAGCTGTTGCCAAAGCCAAAGCGGAATCAACAGACGAAATCAAGAAGGGCGTAGGTATCGCCTGGGGTGGATATAACGTAGGCCTGGGCGCGGTTGACGAAGCTCACGTTGCCATTGAACTGATGCCTGGAGACAGACCGAAGTTCAGAAAATATGATACATGGCAGGATCAGGGCCAGGGCGGCGACCAGGGTTCCCTCATCTGTACGCTGGAAGCACTCAAGCCTTACTTCCCGGACGTTACGCCGGATGATATCAAGCTGATCCAGACCGACAGCAAATACTGTCCTAACACCGGTGAATCAGCAGGTTCCAGATCGCACTATGCCAACGGTAAAGCAAGTATCGTAGCCGCAAAGAATATCGCGGACGCAATGAGAAAGCCGGACGGCACCTACAGAACTTACGATGAAATGGTTGCCGAAGGAATTCCGACCAGGTACAACGGGGACTGGGCTACCGTTGACGAATACGACTATTTCTACGATCTTGACCCGAATGATGGAAGCGGTAACCCGACTTACACATACACCTATGCGCTGTTCCTGGCAGAGGTTGATGTAGAAGCTGCGACAGGAAAGACAACCTGTACCGGCATGACTTGCGTTTACTGGATCGGTAAACCTGGCAACATTCAGGCTGTTGAAGGCCAGATTAACGGCGGTATTTCCCACGCTATTGGATTCGCTCTCAGCGAAAATTATGATGATCTCAAGAAACATTCCAACATGTTCGGCGCAGGCGTGCCTTATATTAAGGATGTTCCGGATAAGCTGGTATCCGTTGATGTGGGCGGCGCTGACCCAAGAGGTCCGTTCGGTTCGTCCGGAGCATCGGAAGCATTCCAGTCATCCGACCACATGGCAGTTATCAATGCCATCAACAATGCGGTAGGCGTAAGGATTCACGAGATCCCGGCAACACCGGAAAAGATCAAAGCAGGCATGGATGCTCTTGCCAAGGGAGAAACTAACCCCAACGCACCGGAGCCCTACTTCCTGGGATCGGATCTCTACGATGCCATCGAGGAAATCAAAAACAATCCGCTTACTCCTTCAAAACCTGAAAATCTGGAATTCGGTTCCCTGGGTAAGGAAGGCGTTCAGTGGAAATAAAATTACGGTAAATGGGAAAGAATATATAGCTGCGGAGCGTGCGGGAACTTGCACGCTCCGTTCTATCGTTTATGAAACCCCGACAGCCTTTGAGGAGAGAAAATGCAGAATTATTATAAACAATTTGATACGTGCAGAGAGCGGGATATTCCTGCGTGTGCCGATGCGTGTCCCTTTAAAATGGATATTCTTACCGTCCAGGAGAGAATCGCAAAGGGACGTTTCAACGCAGCCTATAAAACAATACGGGATTGTGTTGTTTTTCCGGGGATCGTATCGGAACTCTGTCCTGCCTATTGTGAAAATGTATGTGTACGGAAAAGCATTGACGCGCCGGTGCAGATAAGGCGCATGGAAAAATCAGTGGTTGCAAGCGCAACGCGCAAAACGTCCAATAAGTACAACCTTCCGGCAAAGAAAAAAACGGTGGCGGTCATTGGTGCGGGGCTTTCCGGCATGGGCTTTGCTTGTCGTATGGCTTCGAAAAAATATCCGGTGACCATTTTTGAAAAAAACGACAGGATCGGCGGGCGTCTCATAGAGCTGATGGAGGAATCGGCATACCTGGCGGAGTTCGATCTGCAATTTGCCAATGAAAAGTACGAACTCAAGTTCAATACAGAAATTCAGGATCTGCGCAGGCTGTGTAAAACCCCGGATGATGCTTCGGACGATAAGGAAACCTTCGACGTGATTTATATAGCCACGGGAAAGGGTGGAGATACCTTTGGCGTGCCTCTGCCGGACCAAAAGACAGAGACAGGCGAGACCGGCGGTTATATGACGGTGGGCGACACGGCTGTGTTTGTCGGCGGCGAACTATGCGGCAGAGATTTGATGCATGCCCTGGCCGAGGGAATCAATATTGCCTCATCTGCGGAAGGGTTTTTGAAAGCAAAAAAGCTGGATTATCCAAAGCAGTCAGAGCCGACAGGCTGTGTACCCGATGAAGACAAGCTGACACACATTCCGCCAGTAGCTCCAAAGGATGGGAAGGTTTTCAGCGAAGAGGAATGTGTCGCGGAAGCGGAACGCTGTATCCGCTGTCAATGTGACGCCTGTGCCGCTCAGTGCGACCTTGTGGCTTATTTTGACAAGATGCCGGTCAAAATGCGGGATGAGATTTTCCTCTCCTGCAAACCGGCGGGCTCTCTTGTCCATAAATCCCCGGCGCGAAAATATGTGGCTGCCTGTACGATGTGCGGCTTGATGACAGAAGGATGCCCCGAACATATCGACCTGTGCGGAATGGTCAAATATGCAAGACATAAAATGCACGACGCTGACAAAGTTCCGGCAGCCTACAGGCAGTATTTTGTGCGGGATATGGCTTTTGCAAATGGAGAATACGCAGCCCTTAAAAGAACCATGGGAAACAAAGGCAAATACGCGTTTTTCCCGGGGTGTAATCTGGGCGCGTTGGATCCCCAGTATGTTTTAAAGCCGTACAAATGGCTGCTTTCCAAACAGCCGGATACCTCTATTTTGCTCAGGTGCTGCAGTGTGCCTGTGGACTGGGACGGAAACAGCGGGAAACACCAGGAAGAAATTGAAGCTCTCAGACAGGACTGGGTGGACCTGGGAAAGCCTACGTTAATTATGGCCTGTATGTCCTGCCAGAAGCATATTCGGGAATATCTTCCGGAGATCCAAACGGTATCCTTATATGAGGTACTGGACCAGTGGGGCTTTGAACCTGGCGAAACAACGGAAGCGGACCAAGAAATGATGTATGCTATCTTTGACCCGTGTTCCGCCCGCAATGAAGAAGGCGTGCAGTCTGCAGTAAGAAAACTGATTTCCGGCTCAGGCGTCAGCGCCGGTGAACTGCCCAAGGGCGATCAGCACGGCTGCTGCGGATTTGGCGGTATGGGAAGTGTTGCCGCGCCTGAATTCGCGGAATATGTCGCCCGGCAGAGAATGGAGCTCAGCGAGAACCCATATATCGTATACTGTTCAAATTGTAAAGATATTTTCTGTGACAGGGGAAAAAAGGCCGTTCATGTACTGGACATCCTCTTTGGCATTGATCCTGACGGAGTAAAATCCCAGCCGGATCCGACTCGCCGGAGACGCAACCGTGTGGCGTTAAAAGAGCAGCTGCTCAAAGAAATCTGGAAAGAAGAACCGCAAATGAAAGCATATGAAAATAAATATCCGCTCACTATGGCGGATGGAGTGAGGGAAAAGGTAAACAAACAAAAAATTCTTGAAGAAGATATCTGCGCAGTCATTGACAATGCCGAAAGGACAGGCAGGAAAACTTTTGATCCCAATACAGGGCACTACAAGGCATATAAAGAGATCGGCCATATTACCTGCTGGGTGGAATACGCGCCTTTGGAGCAGGGCTATGAGATCCACAATCTGTATACCCATAGAATGAAAATAGAATTGGAGGCTGTCTGGAATGGAAGAAAAACAGAAACTCATCTGTGATAAATGCAAAGTAGCGCTGGAGGAATTGGAAGTCCAGTTTTCATATCTGGGAAAAAGCTTTCGCCATAAAGTCAGCAGATGCCCTCAGTGCGGACAGGTATGCCTTTCCGAAGATCTGGTTGCCGGAAGAATGAGCGAAGTGGAATCCATGATGGAGGATAAGTAATGAGTAATTTTTATGCGAGAATATGTGATAACGGCCATGTGAATATAACCTATCGCAGAGTCAAGGGAGATGAGCGTTGTCCGCAGTGCGGCGCACCCTTGATCGATTCCTGCCCGCAGTGCGGCAACCTCATCAAGCAGTGGCACTATTACGGCATGGTGTATTTGACCCCGAAAAATTTAAAGTTTGAGCGGCCGGACTCCTGCGGAGCTTGCGGAGCGAAATTTTCCTGGGCTCAGGAAGCAGAGGAAGGCGCTGTTATTGACAAATAGCCATAAACGTAATACAATGTATTACGAGAAGAGGTGATGGGAATGGCAATATCTATAAGATTAAATGAGATGGAAACCGAGTTAATCAAAAGTTATGCGGAAGCTCATGGAATATCCGTTTCCGAACTGATACGTCAATCCGTGCTGGAAAAGATTGAAGATGAAATTGACTTAAGATTATACCAGGAAGCGAAGGAGGACTTTGAGAGAAATCCAAAAACTTACACGTTGGATGAGGCAGAGAAAGAGCTGGGGCTTAAATAATGTTCAGAGTCATATTAACGGACAAAGCAATAAAAAGCTTGAAGAAATTAGATAAAAGCAATGTACGTTTTATTCTCGCATGGATAAGAAAAAACTTAGAAGGCTGTACAGATCCAAGGCAGCATGGGAAATCTCTGACAGGAAATCACCAGGGCCAATGGAGATATAAGGCCGGAACTTACAGGATTATAGCTGAAATCTCAGATGGAGAAATAACAATCCTTGTGTTGAATGTTGGTCATCGAAAAGAAATTTATAAAAAATAATTTTAGAGACAAGCCCTGCGCCTGTCTCTATTATATATTAAGAGCTTTGAGCTTTGCCCTGTGAGGATTGCGGTAACTTTTCTCAAAATTGATGCAAAGTTACGCAAAGTTCTGGGTTTTCGGGTGCTCGAAACCGCAAGAAATGAAAACTCGTGCTATCGGGGGTTTCGGAGGCCGCGGGATCGTTGAAAAACGCGTAACTTTCTGAAAAAATTAGAGAAAGTTACCGAATTTGCTTTTGAAGAGCGGGGAGCCGCGGCTTTTTAAGCAATATATAGATTGGTTCAACACCGGATTCATTTCGGCTTTGTTGTTGAGGTATTTCCAAGGTTTGCGGCCTCTAGGACTGTTTAAAGTCACATATTGATCGAATTTCTGTGCTCTCGTACTCTGTAGCCTTGAAAAAAGGTCAACAAGTACCTGCTTTTTCGCTGCATGTTGATGAAAATAGCAATTTGCCCTTTGGGCGGTGTTTCCTAAAGGGCAAATCTCTTTTTATTTGCGGTCGACGTAATCTGTTTTGCGCCTCAAAAAGGGCTGAAAATGCTAAAAGCCACTGAGATTTCAGTGGCTTTTGGATAGTTTTTGGTGGAGAATACGGGGCTCGAACCCGTGACCTCTTGACTGCCAGTCAAACGCGCTCCCAGCTGCGCTAATCCCCCAAACTGTCAAGAATTATTTTACTATGGAGAATTTTGAAAGTCAATAGAAAAATACGGATAAAACAGAAAAAAGTTATCCCTCTTTTTAACAGCAAAAAGACGCCGCAAAGGGCGTCTTTTCACCGTTAATATTCTAAAAGGATGGACCTTCATCAAATCCTTTTTACGATGTGATTATAACATGGGTTTCTTTCAATTGACAGCGGTAAATTCTGGACTGTTACAGGTTAAACGTCCTAAGTACAGAAGCCAGATCGTCGCGGTTTACCGGCGAATTCCAGTCGATGCTGTTCCAGCAGGCTTCCAGACCGTCCTGCCATTCCCTGTACAGCTGCTTCTCCCTGGCAGTGGCTGTGCTGTACCGGGCTTCCAGTTTCGCATAAAGCTGATCTGCCTCTTTGGGGTCGGTTGTGGCCAGACAAGCTTTTTCCATGTTCTTATAATCTTTCTCCCATGCCGTCTCAGTCCATTGGGAGACAACCCGATCCTGCAATTCGTCCAGGCTGATATTCAGCTCGCTTCTTGCCTTCTCCCCATACTCTTTGTCCACTGCGGCGCACTTGTTTTCATAGGCCTTATCGGCTTTTTCAGGAGTTTCCCGTTCCAGGGGAAGGTCCTCTTTTGTGTATAGGAAACCTCGACCCGGGAATTGCTCAGCTTTTCCATCACTTCCGATATAATTTTCATCACACAATACTTTAAATGTTTCCACGTATATCTCACCTCCTGTATAAAGATATAGCGGGTTTTCTCTATTGTAACAAAAACAGCCCGCAGATAGCGGAAATTTATTTGTGCGGACGGGCGAATTAAAGCTGATAAAAATTATATAGAGACAAATAGAAAATATAATGTTATAATAAATGCGACTGAACCATTTTCAGGACAGGCTGGGCCTGAGTGGAAACCAAAGAGGAAATCTATAACTGAAAATCAGAAAGAGGCTAGGTATGGATAGAAACGAAATTGCAAGTAAGAGAAAAGAAGAAGTCATCAAGTTACTTCAGAATATGAACATAAAAAAAGATGCGGGCGGCGGATTCGAGAAGGATGCGGTCTATGCCAACATGCAGGACCTCTGCAACTTATATGAAGCGAACATCGCTCAGCTGGAACAGAACTTTAATTCTGAGATACAGGTGCTGCAAAAGCAGCTGCAGGCTGAGAAAACCGTGATGGAGCAGCGGATCGCCGAAGTCAAACGCGAGGCGGCGCAGGAAGCCGAAATCAAGACGAAAGAAATTCAACAGAGACTTCAGAAATACGAAGCCAACAATGACGTTTATATCAATATGATGATGGAAGCGAAAAAGAACAGCAACGAAATCGTTTCCAGAGCAAGAGCCGAAGTGACTCAGATGCTGGAAGAAGGCAGACAGCAGCTGGCCGAAGAAGAGAAAAAACAGGAAGAAGAACGTTTGCAGCTGCAGGCGGAAAAGGTACGGACTCAGACAGAGCTGCAGCAGGAACGGGAAGAATTTGAAAAAGAGACACAGGCGTCCAGAAGCCGTTTCGAAATGGAAATGAAGGCGCTCCGTGAAAAAATAGAGGCTGACAAAGCCGAGAGCGAAATTCTGATTAAAGCCCAGAGAGAACAGGCTGAAGAAGATATTCAGCTGGCGAAAGCCAAGTCGCAGATGCAGATTGAGGCTGCGTGGGCAGAGGCGGAAAAGCAGATTAACGAAAAGCGGGCGCAGGTCAACGCAGAGCTGGAATCCGAACAAAAGCGCATCCGCGTTCAGCTGGAATCCGAACAGAAGCGCATTACCGAACAGCTGGAGGCCAGACAGCAGAAGGTTCAGGCTGAGCTGGAGGCAAAGGAAAAGAAGATCAACGAAGATCTGGAAACAAAGCAGAACAAGGTCAATGCCCAGCTGGAAGCAGACCAGAAGAGAGTTCGCGAAGAGCTGGAAGCTGAAAAGAAAAAGACCCGCGAAGAACTGGCGGAAGAAAAGAACCGGGTTCGCGAAGAGATCGCTGCCGAACAGAATAAGGCCAATGCCGAACTGAAGGCAAAGCAGGAGCGCGTCAACCACGAACTGGAAAGAAAACAGCAGAGAGTCAAGGCAGAACTGGAAGCGGAGCAGCAAGCCGTCCGCAAGGAAGTGCAGGAAGCCCGCGCCAAGAGCCAGGCGGAGGTCAAAGCCGTTCAGGAAAGTCTGGCGAAAAACGTACAGCAGGCAAGAGAAAACTTCAATTCAGAAGTGCAGAGCATGCGTGCTAATCTGGAAATCGAGATGCAGAATGAAAAATCCATGGCCCGTGCTGAAATCAACCGCATGAAGGCTGAAATGGAAGAACAGAAGAAAACGCTGGAAAACAGAATGGAACAGGAACGGAGAAATCTGGAACTGGAAGAAAAGAAACTGCAGCAGCAGAAATATAAATACAGTACATATATTGAAACAATCGAAGGTGAATTCGGCAAAGTCAAATCCGATATCGGCAGCGTAACGGAAGCGCTGGAGGGAATCAGAAGCAAGCTGTACTTCCAGGATAAGGATGAAATTACCAAAAGCTATGCCGATACGAATCGCAATGAGGACATACGGGATTTGGTAGAGTCGGATGATTGATCTGAAAAAAGATTTACAGCAAAACAACGACATCGACAGGGAAATGGAGGAGAGAGCTGCCTCGGCCAAATGGCTCAAGGAAGCTCTCGACGCAGCTTTCAAAGATGAAAGTCCCCAAGAACCGGAAAAAAAAGAGTCCAAAGAAAACATTTTCAAGCGAAACTGGAAGTGGCTGGCCATTGAAGCAGGCGCAGCGCTCCTCGCAGTTTTGCTTGTTTTTAATTTTGTCATAGGGGTCCCCAAAATATCGGGCGATTCCATGAAACCCAATTTCTGCAGCGGCGACCGCATCGTGGTATTTCGTCTGGCCAGAACCTTTGAAAAGGGCGATATCATTGTTTTCAAAACGGCAAAGGGCGAAAAACTCATTAAGCGAGTGGTGGCTACGGGGGGCGAAACGGTAGATATCGGCAAAGAGGATGGACTTTACATCAATGGTGAAAAGGTGGAAGAGGACTATATCTATACCTCTACGGGCATCACCGATGAAGCGATGCAGTATCCGGTAACAGTCAGAGATGACTGTTACTTCGTGCTTGGAGACAATCGAACCAATTCCAAAGATTCCAGAAGCAAAGAGATCGGACTGGTGGAGAAAAAAGATATAGTGGGACGAGTTGTACTTGATATCAAAGGAGTTTAAAAGATTTAACATGGAAGCATTAAAGCAAAAAATTATCAGAGAAGGGCAGACTGTCGGTACAGGGATTGTAAAAGTAGACGGGTTTCTCAACCATCAAATCGACGTAAAATTCATGAATGAGATTGGCAGAGAGTTTCGCAGGCGGTTTTCCGACATCGAAGTGGACAAAATCCTCACTGTAGAGGCCAGCGGTATCGGCATCGCATGTATGACAGCTCCGTATTTTGACTATCCTCCGGTGGTTTTCGCAAAAAAAACTACTCCCAGCACCATGACGGAAGAATTTTTCGGCGCGGAAGCCAAGTCCTTTACAAAGGGAACGGTTTCCATCATCCGGGTAGCCAGGAAATATCTGAGCAAAGGGGACCGGGTGCTGATTCTGGACGATTTTCTCGCCCACGGAGAGGCTGCCATGGCTATGACGGAGCTGGTAAAACAAGCGGAGGCGCAGGTTATGGGAATCGGCGCGGTTATCGAAAAGGGCTTTCAGGGCGGCGGTCAGAAATTGCGGGACGCAGGATTCCGGCTGGAATCTCTGGCAGTTATCGAAGCGATAAATGACGGAGAAATTACTTTCGCCTAAAAAATCACCTTCGGTGAGCGATTCGCGCGAGGCGCTCACTTTCATATTGTAGATTTTTTGAAATATAGGAAATGCCACGCATCCGATATTTCCTATATTATAAAAAATTGTGATTTTCTGAACAAAAGAACTTTACAAGCGAATTGCTAAATGGCTATAATGGAGTGTATCTTATTTTATTTACTTATATTTACGCAAAGGAGAGAAAGAGAACATGAAAAAAGTACTAGCAGTATTACTGGCGCTTGTTATGGTCTTCAGCTTCGCGGCATGCGGCGGCGGCAGCAGCGATGAAGCGGACAAAGACGCAGTAAAAGTCGGATGTATCTTTATCGGATCCATCAATGATGGCGGCTTTACCCAGTGCATGAACGAGGGGCTGGAAAAATCAGCCAAGGAAAACGGCATGACGCTGGTTAAAAAAGAAAACGTAAGCGACAGTGATACACAGGGAGCAAAAGACACTGCAACTAACCTGATCGACCAGGGATGTAAGATCATCGTAGGATGTTCCTTCGGATACGGAGACGCGCTCAATGAGCTGGCAAACTCCGGAGACTATGATGACGTGACATTCCTCCACTTCTCAGGCCCTCACCAGAATGATAAGAACATGGAAAACTTCTTCGGTTCCATGGAAGAAGCCAGATACCTGTCCGGTATGGCAGCGGCGTCAGCCAGCAAAAAGAACGTTCTGGGCTATGTAGCGGCTCATCCTTACACAGAAGTACAGATCGGCATCAACGCCTTTACACTGGGCGCACAGGCAGTAAATCCGGATGTTGAAGTAAAAGTTGTTTACATCAACACCTGGGGCGACGCAGAGATCGAAAAGGCAGCGGCAGAACAGCTGATCAGCGCAGGCTGCGACGTGCTGACCTATCATGCGGACTCCACAGCCACTCAGTTAGCGGCAAAAGAGGCTGGCATCTACACCACTGGCTGGAACTATAACAACAATCAGGCAGGGGACAAATATCTGACAGCTCCTTACTGGGATATGGCAGCATACTTCACACCGACCTTCAAAGCGATCAAAGAAGGAACCTTCAAGCCGACCGGAACAAAACCGTTCAGCAGCTATGGCTCCATCCAGAGCGGACTGATTTGTCTGGACGATCTGGGTCCTGCGGTACCGGAAGACGCGCAGAAGAAGATCAATGAAGTAAAAGATAAGATGGCAAAAGGCGAATTCAAAGTGTTCTCCGGCGAGATCAAATACAACAACGGAAAGACTTTGTGCAAGAAGGGCCAGACTTTGACAGATGAAGAAGTTTGGGGAATCCAGGGAGAGATTGAAGGCGTAAAAGCTACTTCTAACAAAAAATAAAATATAAGTAACGTAAAAGAAACGATTATTATTGAGGGGAACCGTCAGGTCCCCCTTATAATTTTTTCACCATAACGAAAAAATTCACTATTTATACTATTCTTTTGGAGGAATACAGTGCAGCAAGAATTGGCAATCGAAATGAAAAACATCAGCAAATCCTTCGGAGCTCTCAAAGCCAACGACAATATCAATCTGTCAGTGCGCGCAGGGGAGGTCCACGCTTTGCTGGGAGAAAACGGCGCAGGTAAGTCGACCCTGATGAATATGCTGTCGGGTATCTATACTCCGGATACGGGAACAATCAGGATCAATGGACAGGAAGTGCATTTCGCCTCGCCCAAAGAGTCCATCCGCATGGGAATCGGCATGATCCATCAGCATTTTAAACTGGTCGATGTTATGACTGCTAAAGAAAACATTATCATCGGACAGCCGACCAATTTCTTTCTCCATGGAAAAGCCCTGTCCAAAAAAGTAAAGGAGCTTTCCGACCAATACGGACTGGATATCGATCCGGATAAGAAAGTATATGACATGTCCGTAGGAGAAAAACAGACATTGGAGATCATTAAGGTCTTATACAGGGGCGCGAAGATCCTCATTATGGACGAGCCTACTGCTGTCCTGACGCCTCAGGAGATCAAAAAACTTTTCCGCGTAATCCGCAACATGAAAGAGCAGGGGTGTTCCATTGTCATCATCACCCATAAGCTCAACGAGGTAATGGAAATTTCAGACCGGGTTACGGTGCTGCGAAAGGGACAGTCTATTGAGACGGTAATAACCAAAGAGGTTGAAATTGCCAATCTCATCGAAATGATGGTAGGCAAAAAAGTTGACCTGTCCATTGAGAAGAAGACCTTTGACAAAAAACGTCCTCTGCTGAAAATGGACGAGGTTACCGTTTTAGACAGCGAAGGGAAAAACGCCCTTTCCGACGTCAGCTTTACCCTGAACTCCCATGAGATCGTGGGAGTGGCAGGCGTAGCCAACAGCGGACAAAAGGAATTGTGCGAGGTGATCGCAGGACTTGCCAGAGCAGAAAAGGGCAGGATTTATTTTGAGGGCGATAATCTGGTAGGCAAGACACCCAGAGACATCATCCGCCTGGGAATCCGCATGGGCTTTATCCCGGAAGACCGCCTGGGAATGGGGCTTGTAGGTTCCATGGATATCGTCCACAATATGATCCTCAAGGACTACCAGAATCAGCCGGGCATTCTTCTGCAGCGGGGACCTTGCGTAAAAAAAGCGAAAAAAATCGTTAAAGAACTGGATATTCAGACTCCTAACATTTATACACCGGTTAAAAAACTTTCCGGCGGAAACGTGCAGAAGGTTTTGCTTGGACGGGAGATCGACTCGGCGCCGAAGGTTCTTATTACAGCATATGCGGTAAGAGGGCTGGATATCGGAGCGTCCTATAAAATCTATGACTTGCTCAACGAACAGAAGGAACGGGGCGTAGGTGTTCTCTTTGTCGGCGAAGACCTGGATGTGCTCATGGATCTGTGCGACAGGGTAATCGTTCTGTGCCACGGAGAAATTACGGGCATCGTCAGACCGTCGGAAGTGACGAAAGAAGATATCGGACTTTTGATGACCGGGAAACAAGAAGGGGAGGCTTTGGCGTAATGGATTTTATAAGAGTGACAAAACGTGATGACCTGCCAAGAAAGAAGGAGATCGTCATCACTGCCCTGGCGGTCGTATTGTCGATTGTCTTTGCGGGCATCATTTTAATTATTTTCGGACTCAATCCGCTGAATATTTTTAAAGAAATTATATTGGGTTCGGTGGGAACTTCGCTGAGAATCAAGCAGACGATCATTAAGGCGATTCCGCTGATTATCGCTTCCATGGGAATTATCGTTGCCTTTAAAATGAAATTCTGGAACATTGGAGGAGAAGGGCAAATCACCATGGGCGCGCTGGGCGCCAGCTGGGTGGCTCTGAATCTGGGAGACGGCGTGCCTCAGCCGCTGATGATCCTGCTTATGGTCATAGCCGCTGCTCTCTGCGGCGGAATATGGGCTTTCATTCCGGCCATTTTCAAGGCAAAGCTTGGGACCAATGAAACGATCTTTACCCTGATGATGAACTATGTAGCGATCAAATTTGTTACATATCTGCAGTACGGTCCCTGGATGGACCCGGCGGCCAACGGATTCCCCAAGATCGCCACTTTCTCCGAAAACGCAGTGCTGCCGTCCTTGGGCGGCGTGCACATTGGCTGGATCTTCGCGCTGATTGCGACTGCTTTTGTATACTTCTTTATCAATCATACAAAGGTGGGATATGAGATCACAGTCGTGGGAGAAAGCGTGGAAACGGCCCGTTATGCGGGTATGAACATCAGCAAGGTCATTGTAGTCGCTATGCTGGTGTCCGGCGGCCTCTGCGGAATCGTCGGCATGGTGCAGGCCTCTGCAATCGAAAAAACGCTGGTTGCGGCAATCGCCAACAATTACGGATTTACAGCTATTATCACTGCCTGGCTTTCCAAGCTCCATGCGGGATATGCTCTGATAGTATGCGTGGTGTTTGCCATGCTGATTCAGGGCGGAGAATATATTCAGATCGCTTTAGGCATCCCCAGCGCCGTATCGGATATCGTACAGGGCCTGGTGCTGTTCTTTGTTCTGGGAAGTGAATTCTTCATGCGCTATAGAGTTCAGTTTGGAAAACAGTCGAAGGAGGTGGCTTAATCATGATCGAATTTCTGGCTGCCTGTGTAGTGGCAGGAACACCTCTGATATTTGCGACAGTGGGAGAACTGATTACAGAAAAGACGGGAAATATGAATCTTGGTGTGGAAGGTATGATGCTCATGGGAGCGGTAATGGGCTTTTACACCGGGCTGAATACGGGAAATCCCGGAGCGGCGATTCTTTCGGCAGCTCTGGCCGGCGCCGGCGGCGCGTTGATTTACGCTTTTGTAACGGTAACCCTGAAAGCCAACCAAGTTGTTACAGGCCTGACACTGACCATTTTCGGCACCGGCTTTGCCCAATTTGTAGGTGAACCGCTGCTGGGCTCCATGGCCCCATCGACGATTACAGCCTTTTTCAGCAAAGTGACGATTCCGGTTCTGGGACAGATTCCTTTCATCGGGCCGATCTTTTTCCAGCAGGACGCGTTCGTATATCTGAGCTACGTGGTGTGCGCGGTCGCTGCCGTATATATGTACAAAACCCGTATGGGTATGAATCTGAAAGCCCTGGGGGAGAATACGGCTGCTGCAGATGCTTCCGGTATCAACATCACCCTTTATAAGTACGTGCATATTCTGATCGGCGGTGCGCTCTGCGGTTTGGGTGGCGCTTATCTTTCCCTGGTGCGCATCCCCATCTGGCAGGAAGACGTGGTCAACGGCAGAGGATGGATCGCCGTGGCATTGGTAATTTTTGTCGCCTGGAACCCGATTAAAGGATTTTTCGGCGGACTGCTGTTCGGAGGACTTTCCATACTGGGCCTGAAATTCCAGGCTATGGGCCTGGGGATATCTCAGTACCTGGTGGATATGATTCCGTATATCGCTACAATTCTGATCGTTATTATCAGTACACATAAAAAGAGAAAAGAGAGCCAGCCTCCCGGAGATTTGGGAAACAATTATTTCCGAGAGGAGCGGTAGGGGCAAAAAAACGTTTCGCTACGGCAAGGTCCTCGGAGTGCGTTTTATCGCTTGCGCGATACGCATCCTGTGGAGTTTGCCTGCGCGAAACGTTTTTTTGCTTGTGGGAAGAAGGAAAGAGGTGGCGTGCCCAGTGCGGGCACGCGGATTGGTGTGAGGGGAAGAGGTGGTTTCGCTACGGTAAGGTCCTCGGAGTGCGTTTTATCGCTTGCGCGATACGCATCCTGCGGAGTTTGCCTGCGCGAAACGTTTTTTTG
>NZ_JANFXK010000167.1 GCF_024459955.1 Anaerovorax odorimutans | reverse complement strand
ACTCGTTGTAGTCGGAGTTATCGCCTTGTTTTCGAACAAGCGTTAGAATTATTTCAAAAAAATAATTAGCCGTCCCAGCTACCAACTTTGACGGTTAATTATTAATCACAATTTGGGAGCGACCGTTCATCGGTAACTCTTTTATTATCTATAATTATAGGATGCTTTAAAAATAAAGTCAATATTGGAGTTCCTATCATGTTGTTAACTTGTGATAATGTCCCTATAGGATTCACTTGAGAAAATGTCCCAAT
>NZ_JANFXK010000166.1 GCF_024459955.1 Anaerovorax odorimutans | reverse complement strand
GGACTTAATACGATTCTCGGAATGGGAACGGTTTTTGTTGTATTGATCTTTATTTCATTTATTATTTCACTGTTTAAATTTATTCCGGCGCTTGAACAGAAGTTTAAAAAGAGTGCAAAAACAGAGATTGTAAATGAAAAACCAACGGCAGCTTTGAAAACGGAGATGCCGGAAGTGTCGGAAGATGTTACGGAGGATACAGAGCTTGCAGCGGTAATTGCGGCGGCAATCGCGGCATCTGAAGGAACATCGGCA
>NZ_JANFXK010000165.1 GCF_024459955.1 Anaerovorax odorimutans | reverse complement strand
CGCACAGGTGCTGAGAAACGGAAACCTGACAGATACGGATTGGGAGAAACTGATCGAGGGAGCAGGCACGATCGGAAGCTCTCGTATGATCATAGACGATACGTCGGGTATCAGTATTTCGGAGATGCGCTCAAAATGTCGTAAATACAAATTGGAGCAGGGACTTGATCTGATCATCATCGACTATTTGCAGTTGATGAGCGGAAGCGGCGGACGTAAAAATGAAAGCCGCCAGCAGGAAATTTCGGAGATTTCA
>NZ_JANFXK010000164.1 GCF_024459955.1 Anaerovorax odorimutans | reverse complement strand
GTCAGGGCCGCTTTTTCAGCATACTCATTGGTGATGGTCACCGCCTTTGTTCCCCGTGCGTCGGCAGTCACCTCCGGATTATAAATGCTGATTGTAAACTCGTTTCCGGCTGTGATGGCGTTGCACTGGCTGTCGGTCTCGGCTATATAGTACTTAACCGGATCTCCGCCTGCTCCCAAACGCAATCAATCAATGACAACCGCCTGGCTATCTGTCCCGTCTACATGAAGGGCCGCCAATGCAGCAACTTCTCTGC
>NZ_JANFXK010000163.1 GCF_024459955.1 Anaerovorax odorimutans | reverse complement strand
AAAGACTTCAGTCTCTGATCCGAAATGTGGACAGCGTATACGGCTTCCGCAGGTTTAGAAATCAGGTTACGATGATGCATATTGACAAAGGAAATTATCTCGATATGATCGCAGGGGAAAGCAGATCGGAAGAGGTGTAGAAATGTTTTTGGATGATGGAGCAATAGTTAAAAGTTGATAAAAAGGAAGGAAAATGTTGAATCGCATATGAGCGGCAATTTGTTGGCAAAGTGGATTATTGGGAAAGCGGAAAAAAG
>NZ_JANFXK010000162.1 GCF_024459955.1 Anaerovorax odorimutans | reverse complement strand
AGATTATCCTGTATGTACGGATTATAAAGATAATCGATATCTCCGTTTGTGCGAGATCGGCTCAATCCATTAAAATACATGATCTTTGCAGTCGGCTTTCCGTTTATTTCTGTGACTAAGTGCGTTCCCTCGGCAACGCCATCCCTATGAAGGTCGATTGCCACCTCGATCGTTGGGTTTGCCTCCAGAATCGGTCTGACAGACGCTTCTGCGTTTTCATATGCATTACTCCTGTCGAGCTGTCCGTTAATAATATC
>NZ_JANFXK010000161.1 GCF_024459955.1 Anaerovorax odorimutans | reverse complement strand
GCTGCCTTGGCATAAGCAGCTCGGCCTTCATCCACACCCAGACAAACTGCTCCGCATTCATACCGTGGTAACGGATAAACCCGATGGCAGCAAAAGGCGCAGCGCCCAGGATGCACATCCAGCTGACAGTTTCCGTGCCCAGATAGTTCCGCAGTAAAAAATACAGTAAGGCCGCCATACCACAGGCCAGCACTGAAAAAATGAACTGCCGCATGGACAGTCCGAAAAACATGGATTCCGTATAATCCCGGATCTCC
>NZ_JANFXK010000160.1 GCF_024459955.1 Anaerovorax odorimutans | reverse complement strand
CATTTTTCAATTCATATCCATAGATAAGATTCAATAATCCGGGAAAGAAATCTTCTGCAACGATGTTAATATCATAGAGATTTACCGCATTCAAGATAGACACTTCCCGACTTAATAAGGCCAGACTCTCAGCCACATTTTTCAAATAAACCTCTTTGTTCATCATGCTCTTTCACTCTCCTCATTTGTTGCTTGCTTCATTCTACCACACTTTTTTCTAAATTACTATTGATTTTTCCAGAAAACTATGGTATATAG
>NZ_JANFXK010000159.1 GCF_024459955.1 Anaerovorax odorimutans | reverse complement strand
CGGCAATAAAAACAAGAAAGTATTTAAAATATGATACCATACCGTTATATCCCACGAGGTGTGGATCACTAACAGAACCATTAGAAGTAAGAAGCCACTGAACAACAGCAGCGAGTAACTAATCAAACTAAAGGTTACTTTGCGATTCAAGTTTCGTTTGGTAATGGGCGCACTCTGGTTTCGTTTACTGATCTCTTTGCGATTAAACGCTAGATTGATGACGCTGAAACCGCTAAAAATGGATAGAAACAACCCATA
>NZ_JANFXK010000016.1 GCF_024459955.1 Anaerovorax odorimutans | reverse complement strand
ATTGGGACATTTTCTCAAGTGAATCCTATAGGGACATTATCACAAGTTAACAACACACGGGGACTGCCTCCTATTTGACTTCCGGGCCGAAAAATGATACTATGAAACAGCTTGGAATTACTTGTAATAAGAGCGCTTACCGAGAAGATAAAAGATAGTTAGGAGATAAATGTGGATAAGAGATTTGCACTGCTGATCGATGCTGACAATGTTTCGGCAAAATACATCGATCCGATTTTGGACGAGCTGTCCAAATATGGAAATGTTACTTACAAGAGAATTTACGGAGACTGGACCAGCCGCCAGAACTCCAGCTGGAAGGAGGAACTGCTTTCCAGCTCCATCACGCCGATCCAGCAGTTCAGCTATACGACCGGAAAAAACGCTACCGATTCGGCGCTGATTATTGACGCGATGGATATTCTATATACCAATACCGTTGACGGATTCTGTATTGTTTCCAGCGACAGCGATTTTACAAAATTGGCCAGCCGTATCCGGGAATCCGGGCTTACGGTGATCGGAATGGGAGAACAGAAAACTCCTATGGCTTTCCGTAAAGCCTGTGATATCTTCACCAGACTGGAACTTCTGGAAGGTGAAGAAGAGAACAAGGAAGAAGCGGCGGCGGTCAAGGATATCGACAAATCCACCATTGAAGACGCCATTGTCAAGATCATTACGGAAAATACCAACAATGGCAGAGAGACCGGACTGGCGGAGCTGGGCAACCGGCTGCTGAAGCTGTACCCGGATTTTGACGTACGAAGCTATGGCTACAGCTTGCTTTCCAAACTTTTGGAGGAGTTTCCGAAGATACGGCTGCTGAAAAAAGGCAATTACGTTTCCGTCAAACTGGCTGAAGGAAACAATGTGGAAGAATTTGTGATCGACCTTGTGAAGGCCGGAGGCAAAGAGGGGATTGACCTGGGTATTCTGGGACAGGAGCTACATCAAAAATACGAAAATTTCAATGTGCAGGATTACGGCTTTTCACAGTTTAAAAAATATGTCCGCAGTATCAAGGGAATTGAAGTGCGCAAAAGCGGCAACCAGAATATGGTGAAATACGCAGGAAAGTAGGCCGGACATGCAGGGATATAATTGTATTATGGTCTACAATGCCACCAGGGAAAAGCTGCTGTTCTGCAAACGAACCGGAGATCCCTATAAGGGGAAATTCAATCTGGTGGGAGGAAAGATCGAGCCGGGGGAAGACGGGCTGCAGGCCGCCTACCGGGAGTTGGCTGAGGAAACAGGCATCGGCCGGGACGACATCGTACTTAAACATATGATGAACTTTACTTATTTCAATCAGAACTGCACCGTTGAGGTATATGTGGGCTCACTGAAACAGGAGGTTGACCTGCGGGCAGAGAAGCATCCGCTTTTGTGGCTGGGCATGGATGAAAACTTTTTTGATCTGGAAAAGTTCGCCGGAGAAGGCAATATCGGCCATATGGTGGAGCAAGTGAGAATCTACGGAGACGGAATATAAGTAAATGATCTTATGACAAAAACGCCCCTGCGGCGGATCCTGTTTGGAGCCGGGGATTCGCCGCAGGGGTATTTTATAGCCTCTTTTATTGACAAAAGGTCCAATATCGAATATAATCTTAAATAATAACTATTATCAATAAGGAGGCGATCATAATGCAGACCAGAAATACGCTGCAGAAGGATATTATCCTGAAGGCAGTAAACAGGCTTCACAATCACCCGACAGCGGAAATGATCTACGAGGAAGTGACCCGTGAATACCCGAGAGTCAGCAAGGCGACGGTTTATCGTAATCTGAACCAGATGGCGCAGCAGGGGCAGATCCTGCGCATTCAGATTCCCAACTCAGCGGATCGTTACGATTTTAATACTTCGGGCCATTACCATCTGAAATGTACCGGCTGCGGCCAGGTGTTCGATATGGATATTCCCTATATGGAGCAGCTGAATCAGCTGGACTTGAGTGAGCAGGGGTTTACGATTGAGGACCACGATATCATTTTCCAGGGAACATGTCCGCAGTGTGGTAAAAAGACAGCCAACTAAGACAGCGGGCTGCCGGGAAATAGATAAAGTCGTTGTAACTGTGGTGGAGTAAAGGAGAAAAAAATGGGAGCATATAAATGCAGTATCTGCGGATATATCTTTAACGAGGAAGGAGATAAGACGATTGATACCCTGAGCGAATGTCCGATCTGCGGTCAACCGCGCAGCATGTTCGAACAAATCAACGATGAGGGCGAAGTGCAGACAGCGCAGCCGGAAGAGAAAGCCGAAGGCGATAGTTCGCTGGACTATGATCCGGAGTACGCCAGAATGGACACCTCATGCCGGTACATGGAGGAAATCCATAAGATGGCTGTGAGCGGAGAGACGATTATTGAGGCTATGGGCACAAAGATGTCCATGCCCAATTGGGATGACATCCTGCTTTTGGGCGCGCAGCTCAACCCGCCGCCGCTGCCGGAGCATGCTCAGGTGGATACGAGGACGGTGATCGGAAAAAGGGCGAAAAAACCAATGGTTTTAGAAAGTCCGGTCTATATTTCCCATATGTCCTTCGGCGCTCTTTCCAGAGAAACAAAGATCGCCCTCTCCAGGGGCAGCGCCATGGCCAAGACCGCCATGTGCAGCGGAGAAGGCGGCATTTTGCCGGAAGAGCGGGAGGCGGCCTACAAATATATCTTTGAATACGTACCCAACAAGTACAGCGTCACCCCGGAGAACCTGAAAAGGGCCGATGCCATTGAGATTAAGATCGGTCAGGGGACCAAACCGGGGATGGGCGGACATCTGCCGGGCGACAAGGTGACCCCGGAGATTGCCAAGATACGAAACAAGCCTCTGGGTCAGGATGTTATCAGTCCTTCCTGTTTCGAAGAGATAAAAAATAAGGAGGATCTGCGGTCTCTGGTTCAGAAGCTTAGGCTGGAATCGGAAGGGCGTCCCATTGGAATCAAGATCGCTGCCGGACGCATTGAGCGGGATTTGGAATTCTGCGTGTTCGCAGAGCCGGATTTCATCACCATTGACGGCAGAGGAGGCGCTACAGGAGCCAGTCCCAAGCTGGTGAGGGACGCTACCAGCGTGCCGACCATCTATGCGCTGCATCGGGCCAGAAAGTATCTGGATAAAGCGGGCGCGGACATCGATCTGGTTATTACCGGAGGTCTGCGGGTGTCCTCTGATTTTGCCAAGGCTCTGGCAATGGGAGCAAATGCGGTGGCTGTCGCATCGGCGGCGCTGATTGCCGCGGCCTGCCAGCAGTACCGCATCTGCGGAAGCGGAAAATGTCCGGTAGGCGTTGCTACCCAGGATCCAGAGCTTCGGGCCAGATTCAAAGAGGAAGCCGCGGCTCAGAGAGTAGCCAATTTCCTCAACTGCTCGCTGGAAGAGCTGAAAACCTTTGCAAGAATCACAGGGCACGAGCGCCTGCAGGATCTGAGCAAAGACGACCTGTGTACCATCAGCAGAGAGATTTCAGAGTTTACGGACATACCACACGCATAGGAGAGACTATATGATTGAAGAAATACTGGAATATAACCGAAAATTTGTACAGGATGAGAACTACAAAGCCTATGTCACCAGCAAATATCCCGATAAAAAGCTGGCGATTCTCTCCTGCATGGACACCAGACTGACCGAGCTGCTGCCTGCGGCCATGGGGCTGAAAAACGGAGACGTGAAAATTATTAAGAACGCAGGCGGCGTAATTTCCAATCCCTTTGGCAGTGTAGTCAGGAGTCTGCTGATCGCCATATTCGAGCTGGGCGTGGAGACCATCCTGGTGGTGGGTCATACCGACTGCGGCGTGCAGCATATGGACAGTAAAGCTATGATCGGCCATATGAAGGAGAGGGGCATTTCCCAGGAGTCCCTGGACATGATGGGCTACTGCGGAATTGATTTTGAGCGCTGGCTCAGGGGCTTTGACGATGTGGACACTTCTGTCAGAGAGACGGTGGACCTGCTGCGGAATCACCCTCTGATTCCCGACGATATCCAGGTGGGAGGCTTTGTCATAGATACCGTAACCGGAGAACTGATGCCCGTATCGGAAAAATAAGGCGCTGGCCTTTAGGAATAAACCTTACGGCCTGTACTCTTTCGGGTTTTAAAAGCATAGTTTGGATCACCGCCCAGTATACTTGACTGGGTGGTGATTTTTTATGATTATAATGGTTCGAAAAAAAAGACTGCTGCGCATAACGGCGGCGGTAGCTCTTTTTGCAGTAGCGTTTGTCGGCGTTGGCCTGGCAACCGGCGTTTTTAAAAAGGATGCCGTTTCCACATCCGCGGACGGAAACTGGGGCCTGAGCTTCCAGCAGGCGGGCCAGCCTCCTGTAGCCAACGCAACGGCGGAGTACCTGAAAAAATACGATGCGTATTATGCGGAGAAAACCTCTGAGAAGGTCCTGTATCTGACCTTTGACGCCGGATACGAGAACGGGCATACGGCAAAGATTCTCGATGCTTTGAAAAAACACAAGGTCCCTGCGGCCTTTTTCGTAGTGGGCAATTATATCCAGACCAATCCGGAGCTGGTAAAGCGAATGGTGAAGGAAGGGCACATTGTAGGAAACCATACCTTCCATCATCCGGATATGTCCCAGATATCTACGATGGAGGATTTTTCTAAGGAGATCAATGACCTGGAAGCGCTGTACAAAAAGACGACCGGAAAGAACATGAAAAAATTCTACCGGCCGCCTCAGGGAAAATACAGCGAGTCGAACCTGGAAATGGCAAAGGAGCTGGGCTATCATACGATTTTTTGGAGCCTGGCCTATGTGGACTGGTATGAGAGTCAGCAGCCGTCCAGAGAGGAAGCCTTCAAAAAACTCATACCAAGAGTTCATCCAGGTGCCATCATCCTGCTCCACAGCACCTCTCAGACCAATGCCGAGATTCTCGACGAGCTGCTGTCAAAATGGGAGGAATTGGGCTATACCTTTAAATCATTAGATCAACTAGTGCGGAATTAATCAGCGCATGGCCCTTTTCGTTGGGGTGCATGCCATCCACACAGAGGAGGTCGCCGTAATGGCGGTTTTCCAGAAAGATCCGGCGGATGTCGATCAGCGGAGCCTTGTGCTCCTGTGCCAGCTGAAAGACGGTCAGGTTATAGGCCTCGTGCCAGCGATAGATGTAGTCGATATCGCCCAGCCAGCGAAGCACATTGTCTCTGTTCAGACCCCTGCATACCCAATCGAAGAACCGCTGCGGATTCAGGGGCGGCAGAGAGAGCAGGATCGGCTGGCTGCCGCAGGATCGGATTTGCTCCAGCATATTGGAATAAGTGTCTTTGAAAACGGATGAAGGGACTGCGGGCGCGTGGTCCTTTTCCGGTGTGCGGGCGACTTCTTCCCAATTATAGTTGCAGTCGTTTCCTCCGAATTCCAGAATCGTATAGTCGTACAGGGAAAGCTGCTCCTTGTGCTTTTCCAGGATCTGCTGGCCTTTGGTCGTAGTGCAGCCAAAGCGTGCCAGATTTTTCACCGGAATCTGTCTTATGCTGGAAAATAAATTGATAAAACTGTTTTTCAGAAACGTGTATTTGTTCCGAGCCTCATCATAGATGACCCCTCTGGCTACGGAATCCCCCAGGACACAAATTTTCATCTCGAATTCCCCCTTTTGTTCTTGAAAGAAATAATTGAAACTATTAAATGTAATATCTAATATTATATTATGTAACTAACATAGAGTCAATACTATTTACATTTGTTTTTATATGATATATACTATTCGTATATCTGATGCGGCTCTGTTAAGAGACGCCGTGTTGGTGCTGTATAAAGAATGTCTTTCTATTAGAATGGCATAATGAGGAATTGATTATACGAAAAAGAGGTACAAAATATGGAAACGATTAAAAAAATACTGGAAGAAAAAAGACCGAACAAATGGGAAGATATTCCCGATATCGACCTGTATATGGACCAGGTGCTGAACTACATGCCCAGACAGCACGCAGGGCTGGAGCTGGATGAGAATCTGACGGCGGCGATGGTCAACAATTACATTAAAAAGGGCCTGCTGCCAAGGGCGGTGGGGAAAAAATACAATCGTACGCACATCGCCTATCTGACAGCAATCTGCCTTTTAAAGCAGGTGCTGTCAGTGAATGACACGGGAGAGCTTCTGAAAGCCAAGATACAGGACCAGGAAATACGGGATTTTTATGAGAGCTATATGGAAGTGATGGACGAAGAATTTAAGAAGGTTTCGGCAGAGCTGCAGGAGACGGAAGATAAAGCCGATCTGTCGGAAATGGCCCTGCGGCTGGCGATTTCCAGCTATGCCCAAAAGCTGGCCTGCGAACAGATGCTGAAGGCCCTGGAAGAAACGGACGGCCAGGAAAAGGAGTAGACTTACACTGCCGTCTCCAACACAAAACGCGAAATTTCTGCTTTTACCGCTGTTTTGTTGTTAGCCCTGCTCCTGCAACAGCGTATCGGAATTGATGCGCATGTAGAACTTGCGGCAGATCTCCGGCCAGGAGATATTTTCTTCGGCCATGATCCACATCATTTTGGTGAGAACCGCTTCCAGCGTCATATCTCTGGCCTCCAGAATACTGAAGGATTCGTTGAGTCTGCGGCCCACTTCATAGGTGCCCACGTTGCTGCCCTCATAGGTAACCTGAGTCGTCATAACCAGAACCTTTTCCTCGGGGGCGTATTTACTTAGCTGCCGGAAAAGCTCTTTTTCCAGGCTGTCGGGGATTCCGCCCACGCCAAAGCTTTCAATGATGATGCAGTCGTACAGACAAAAGATCTCCGAAAGGAGCGCCGGAGAAATCCCCGGTGTCAGCTTGAGCAGGAATACTTTCGGATTGAGCCGGTCGTAAAATACGACCGGATTTTTTTCGATGGAAGGAGGCAGGTAGCGGATGATTTTTCCATCGTGAATGGTCGCCAGATATGGGAAGTTAATGCTGGAAAATGCCGAAAAGCTCAGTGTCTTGGTTTTCTTAGCCCGCGTACCCAGGATTACCTTGCCGTCAAAGACGATCTGCACTCCGCGGGAATCGGGATCAGCCGCATAGAGGATGCTGTCCCGCAGATTGGCTTTTGCATCGGTGATCTCAGAGCCGATGGGCTTTTGCGCTCCGGTGAGTACAATGGGCTTTGACGAATGCTGAATCAGGTAGGAGAGGGCCGCCGCCGTATAGGCCATAGTATCCGTACCGTGGCAGATCACAAAACCATCGTAATTATGGTACTCTTCTTTGATGGATTCGGCCAGCATGAGCCAGTGATCCGGCGTTATGTCCGTGCTGTCCAGATTGCAGACTGCTTTTGTCTGTAAAAGAAAATCCCTTCCGATCTCAGGAAGATAGGAAAGCAGCTCTTCCGAAGAAAGAGCTGGTATCAGCCCATGGGGCGTTTTGACGGAGGCAATGGTTCCTCCGGTAGTCAGAATCAGTAATTTTTTTGTCATATGTATGTTCACTTTCTTGTAATATATGGATCGCACCCTGCGCACGCGCTGCGCAGAAAGAGAATTTCCGGAAATAGGATAGCATATAAACGCAGATTTTCCAAGTGACAGTTTTTACAAGGCGCTGCCCGGAATTTGATGGTGCGAACCTGTCCGCTGCCGATTTTGGCCCCGCAGACCCAAGGCAGTCACAGTCAGCCCGGCAGGTGCGGAAACCTCCCTTGTATTTTCCTGAATTTGTACTATAATAGAGTATAATGTAAATAATACGCAAAATAGGAATGTACGCGTCAAGTGTTCGGCGGATGGGGAGTTGCCGCCGAAACGAAAAGCACGAAAAGCTGCTTGCGGTGTATGTTCCGCACCCGTTGCAACAGAAGCTCTGGCATTATGTATGTGAAGGGAGATTTTTCGCCGGAATCACTATAAGATGGAGAGCTTTTTTGTTTTCTGTCAATGGGAGAAAAATAAGGAGACAGAACAACATGGATCATAAAAAAATTGAAGAAGGCGTCCGGCTTATGCTGGAGGGGATCGGAGAGGATACGGATCGGGAAGGACTCAGAGAAACCCCTGCCAGAGTGGCCAGGATGTATGAAGAGATATACGCCGGTATGGAGCAGGATGCCAAGACCCATCTTGACAAGCAGTTTCATGTGGAGAACAATAACATGGTAATGGAAAAGGACATTCAGTTTTATTCCACCTGTGAACATCATCTGCTGCCCTTTTACGGAAAGGCGCACGTTGCTTACATACCCGACGGAACGGTAGCGGGGCTGTCAAAGCTGGCCCGGACCGTTGAAGTTTATGCCAGGAGGCCGCAGCTGCAGGAGCAGATGACCGCACAGATCGCGGATGCCCTGGAAAAATACCTGCATCCCAAGGGAGTCATGGTCGTGATCGAAGCGGAGCATATGTGCATGACCATGCGGGGCGTGCAAAAACCCGGCACAAAGACCGTGACCACCATGGTCAGAGGCGCTTTTGCCGAAGATTATTCCTTACAGCAAACCTTTTTACAAATGGTGAAGTGACATGGACAAAGTAAATCAGATTTTTAATCATCCCTTATATCAGGAAGCGCTGCACGATATAGAAGAGGCGGAAAAAGACCGGATCTTCTGCAAGCACGATATGGACCATTTTCTGGATGTGGCGAGATTGGCCTACATTTACAATTTGGAGGAAAATGCGGGTATTGCCCGGGAAATGATCTACAGCGCGGCGCTGCTGCACGATATCGGCAGAGCCCTGCAATACACGAAGGAAATTCCCCATCACGAAGCCGGAGTCGGCATGGCGGAACAGATCCTGCCGGAATGCGGTTTTTCCGATGAGGAGCAGGCGCAGATCATCGACGCCATACTCTTCCACCGGCGGGAGGGATCGAAAAAGGGCAGTCCTCTCAGGACCCTGCTTTACAAAGCGGACAAGCATTCGAGAAAATGTTTTGTCTGTGGGGCCAGAGAGGAATGCAAATGGTATAAAGAAAATATGAATATGAAAATAGACTACTGAGGAGAGCGTGAATGAAGATAGGCAATCGAGATTTTGACACTGCGAACAAAACTTACATCATGGGGATACTCAACGTGACCCCGGATTCCTTCTCGGACGGAGGAAAATTTAACTGTTTGGACGCAGCTCTTTTCCATGCGCAGGAAATGATAGAAGAGGGCGCGGATATCATAGATGTGGGAGGAGAATCCACAAGACCAGGCCATACCGTTATTACGGAAGATGAGGAAATCGAGCGGGTGACTCCGGTTATCGAAAAGATCCGGGCCAATTTCGATATTCCCATTTCCATCGACACCTACAAGAGCAATGTGGCGCGCGCAGCGCTGGATGCGGGCGCGGATCTGGTGAACGATATCTGGGGACTGAAAAAGGACCCGGCCATGGCGGATCTGATCGCACAGCGAAAGGCCGTCTGCTGTCTGATGCACAATCGGGAAGAGGCTGTTTACCGGAATTTTTTGGAGGACATGGCAGACGACCTGAGCGACTGTGTCCGGCTGGCAAAGGAAGCCGGCATTGATGACGATAAGATCATCCTCGATCCGGGCATCGGGTTTGGAAAGACCTATGAAATGAACCTCATAGCGCTGAACCGGGTAGAAATCCTCCATGATTTGGGATATCCGGTGCTCCTGGCCGCTTCCAGAAAATCGGTGATCGGACTGACGCTGGACCTGCCGGCGGATCAGCGGCTGGAAGGAACGCTGGCCACCACGGTCATGGGCGTGATGAAGGGCTGCGCCTTTGTGCGGGTCCACGATATTAAAGAAAACAAACGGATCATCCGCATGACGGAAGCGATCTTGGGCAGAGATTAGGAGGAACATGGATAAGATCAATATTAAAAATCTGGAGGTGTTCGCCAACCATGGTGTGTTTCCTGAGGAAAACGCACTGGGACAGAAATTTCTCCTTTCCGCGGTTCTCTACACAGAGACGAGGAAGGCGGGCCTGACGGACGACCTGACGGCTTCCATCCATTACGGTGAAGTCAGCCAGACGATGAAGCATTTTGTGGAAACCCATACCTTCAAACTACTGGAAACGGTAGCGGAAAAACTGGCCTTTGAACTGCTGACCGGCTTTCCCAGGCTGCAGCGGGTGGAGCTGGAAATTAAGAAACCCTGGGCGCCAGTGGGTCTGCCTCTGGAGACGGTTTCGGTGGAGATCGCCCGCGGCTGGCACAGGGCATATATCGCGCTGGGGTCTAATATGGGCGATAAAGAGGCATACTTAAGGCAGGCGGCAGCCGCGCTGGCCGCCGATGAAAATTGTCAGGTGGAAAAGGTATCGGCTTTTCTGACGACTCCGCCTTACGGATATACGGATCAGGATGAATTCCTCAACGGCTGCCTTGCGCTGAGGACCCTGCTTGAACCCGGCGAACTGCTCTCATTACTCCATGAAATCGAGCAGGCGGCGGACAGGAAGCGGGAAATCCGCTGGGGCCCCAGAACGCTGGATCTGGACATTCTGCTGTACGACGATCTGGTGCTGGATACGGAGGAACTGCAGATTCCTCATATTGAAATGCACAAACGGGATTTCGTGCTGCGGCCAATGGCCGAAATCGCGCCTTTTGTGCGACACCCTGTTCTGAAAAAAACCGTGCGGGAGATGCTGGAAGAACTGGATATTTAAAATAAAAGAGGTGAAAAAGCAATATGCATAAGATAAAACTGGTTCCCGACAAGCCGTTTCACAACAATTGCGATGTTACCGTATATGATGTGACGGAGGAGAAGGAAAAGAAACGCTGCAAAATCATGGTGGATTACGCGGAGAGCGATATCCGCCAGCTGCAGAAGGAAGGCTACGATTATGAAGCCGCGGTAGGACATTTTGAAGATTGGATCTATCATACGGTAAAGCGGTATATTGCCGATGACTGGGAATGTACCGAAGGCTATGAAGCAGTCATGGAGATCGTCCGCGACCACATCAAAGGATACTACTAAGGAGAAAAAGAGATGATACAGGACATAGAGCCACATAAGCTGAATAATTCCTTTGCCCATGAAGAGGCGGAAAGGGAGCATGTGGTTTTTACTTTTAAAGACGGAAAGATATTGCTTTACAGGGACAGCGAAGATAATCTGTCCCTGCCGACTCTGGGAAAGCTGCCAGGGCCATTTGAAGAAAACAGAGACAAGGCTCTCTACGCCTTTTCCGTAGATCAGGACCCAATGTTTCTGATTCTGGATAAAGACATGGAGCCGGCAGGAGATGAATTTACGTACCGCGACCTGAGAGAACTGTACAATGTGCAGCCCAAATGGGCGGCTCTGGCCGGAGTAACTGCCAGCCATCTTAACCACTGGTACAGTGAGCATCTCTTCTGCGGATGCTGCGGAAGCCCGGCAAAGCTGGGAAAATGGGAACGGGCCATGGTCTGCCCTCAGTGCAAAAATGTCCAGTATCCCAGAATCTCACCGGTGATTATGGCAGCGATTACAGACGGAGACAGGCTGCTGGTTACCAGATACGCAGGCAGGCCTTATAAAGGACTGGCTCTGATCGCAGGCTTTGTGGAGATTGGAGAATCCCTGGAAGGCGCGCTGCGGCGGGAAGTCATGGAAGAAGTGGGACTGGAAGTGAAAAACCTCCGCTATTTTGGAAGTCAGCCCTGGGGCTTTTCCGACTCCATCATTTCAGGCTTCTTTGTCCAGCTGTCAGGAAGCGATCAGGTCCGGCTGGACCGGGACGAGCTGTCGGAGGCCGTTTGGCTCAAAAGGGATGAAATCCCGGAACAAAATAACCACATCAGCATCACTGCGGCAATGATAGAGGCGTTCCGCACGGGAAAGATAAACTATTAAGGGGGAATCGAAAATGACAAAGGTAGATATTATATCGGGCTTTTTGGGAGCCGGTAAAACGACCTTCATAAAAGAACTGATTTCAAAAGTATGGAAGGATGAGAAGATCGTCCTGATTGAAAACGAATTCGGTGAAATTGGGATAGACAGCCGTTTTATGCAGAATTCGGGCATCGAAGTCACGGAGATGAATTCCGGCTGCATCTGCTGTACTCTGGTGGGAGACTTCGCCAGATCGCTGAAGCAGGTGGTGGAGCAATTCAATCCTGACCGGGTAATCATTGAACCCTCGGGTGTAGGCAAGCTATCCGATGTCGCCGGAGCTGTTGAGGAGATACAGGAGGAGGCTCATGTGCAAATCAACAGCCGGATCACGGTGGTGGACGGAAAGAAAGCCAGAATGCACATTAAGAACTTTGGCGAGTTCTTTAACAATCAGATTGAAAGCGCCACAACCATCGTAGTCAGCCGTACGCAGATGATGACTGAGGAAAAGCTGAAAGAATGTGTGGCACTGCTCCGGGAGCACAATCAGGATGCGACAATTATCACCACTGCCTGGGAGCAGCTTTCCGGAAAGATGATACTGGACGCCATCCATCACGGCCATAATCTGGAGGAAGAGCTGCGGGAAGCCCACTCTCATCATGCCCATGAACATCATCACGATCACGGGGAGCACGATGAGCATCACCACCATCATGGGGAGCACGACCATCACCACGACGAAAGCTGCGGATGCGGTCACGACCATCACGATCACAGCGATCATAGCCATGGCCACGACCATCACCACGATCATGATCACGAAGGGCACCACCATGCCGATGAGGTGTTCACCAGCTGGGGAATCGAGACCGTTCACAAATTCAACCATGCAGAGCTTGCGGATACGCTGAAGATGCTCAGCATGACCGATGAATTCGGCACGGTCCTGCGGGCCAAGGGGATCGTGGAAGGCGAAGATGGACAATGGATGGAGTTCGACATGGTACCGGAAGAGACAGAGATTCGCCAATGCCAGCCGGACTATACAGGCAGAATCTGTGTGATTGGAACGGAGCTGAAAACGGAAGATCTGGAAAGGGTCTTCGGTAAATAGCAGGCCGGAAAACTAAAGGAGGCAGAGATTATGGAAATTCCTGTTTATTTATTTACAGGACTTCTGGAGAGCGGAAAGACAACGCTGATTCAGGAGGTGGCGGGTGAAGAAGATTTCCTGGAGCCGGGGACCACGGTGCTGATCCAGTGTGAAGAGGGAGAAACCCCATTCAGCGAAGATTTTCTGAAAAAATACAGTATCGTAAAGATTGACGTGGAAGACCCGGACGAACTCAACGAGCTGTTTTGGAAACGGTGTGAGAAGACCTACCGTCCCGCACAGATCATGATCGAGTACAATGGGATGTGGGAACTGAGTACGCTCTTTGAAAGCGGTATCCCGGAGGAATGGTTTATCGGGGGAATCTATTCCACCGTGGATGCTTCCACAGCGGAAATGTATATCAGTAATATGCGCAAGACTTTCATGGAACCGTTGAAGGAATCCAATCTGATTATCTTCAACCGCTGCAGCGAGGAGACGGATCGGCTCAAATTCAGGAGAAGTCTGAAAGCGCTCAATCCTCAGGTGCAGGTGGCTTTTGAACGCACCGACGGCACAATGTATGAAAACGAGGTCGAGGAAATGCCTTTCGATTACAGCGGACAGACTGTGGAGATCGAAGATATGGACTATGGACTCTGGTATTTGGACGCTATGGACCGTCCGGAACGCTATATGGGAAAAGAGATCGTTTTCACGGCCAGATACTGCGCCAGCGCCAAGGCGTCTCAGAAATACTTTGTACCGGGAAGGCATATTATGACCTGCTGCGAAGATGACATTCAGTTCCTGGGCTTTATCTGCGATTTTGAGGGCGATATGCCCTTTGAACATGGAGACTGGGTCCGGGTGACAGCGCAGTTTGATTATGGTTTCAGCAAAATGTACGGGGAAGAAGGGCCTTTGCTGCATTTAATTCATATAGAGGAAGGAAACAAGCCAGAACAGGAACTGGTTGCCTTTACGTGAGGAAAAAACAGATCGGAAGATAGAAAAGGCACAGTTGACATCCATCTGTGCCTTTTCTTTTTCGTAAAACAGACGCATATCGGATATATTATCCATATCTGTCATACTTTGTCGAAAAGAAATTTACTCATTTCCTATAATTAATTGTAAAATCATGTTATGTAAGGAGTTAATTTACTGAAATGTTATCATCTTTAGAAAAAAATGGAGTATAATGGCAGCAGGAGCATTCTATGGGAGCATTAAAACACGAATAATTTCAGATAAAAACAATTTGCGTATACGGATATTGGCCAGATACTGGGGCGGCTGTGATTATCCGAAATCTGCGATAAAAGAAAAGAGGTTAGAGAAATGCTGAGGAGGAACAGAGAGCGGGGGAAAGGTTCGGAATATGAATTTCTGGACATGGTTTTTGGCAGTATGGATGATATTCTGATTATTGCGGACCGCCTGCGGCTCAATATCGAATATATCAGTGCCGGAGCGGAACGGCTGCTGGGAATACCGGAGGCTTGGGAAGGGCCGGTTCTTTCTTTGCTGGAACAGATCGGCGTGCCTCAGGAAACCATCAATTCCATAAGGTACGGATCGGAACTCACAGAAGCGGAGTGCTGGCTGAGAAATCTGGACAGGGATCAGGGTATCTGGTGTAAGTGCGGGTGGTTCTTTGCGGCTCCCTTTCATACTGAAGAGGAGAAATTGATTTTCCGTATTTCCGACCGTTCAAAAGAAATGACCCTTCTGGAGAAGACCAGACAGGAGCTGACGGAGGCAAAACGGTCCAACGCAGCGAAAAGCCGCTTTCTTTCAACCATGTCCCATGACATACGTTCCCCTCTCAATGCGATTATCGGCCTGACGGAGCTGGTGATGGAGCACAAAAACGATCAGGAGAGGACAGTGGAGTACGTACATAGAATCTTCCATTCTTCCAACTATCTTTTGAGCCTGCTTAACGATGTACTCGATATGTCGAGGATCGAGAGCGGAAGGATGTCTCTGGATTATGAAAGTTTTCAAATGTCAGAGCTTTTAGAATCCGTGACGGGCATCATCCGCACTCAGGCGGAGGACAAAAATCAGGAGTTGGAAACGGAATGGATCATTGCCCACGACAGTGTAAATGGAGACGCTGTGCGCATCAAGCAGATACTCATCAATCTTCTGTCCAATGCGGTCAAATATACGCCTGAGGGAGGGAAGCTGTTCTTTCAGGCCGTAGAAACCCTGAGCAAGGCCGATGAGGATGATACGTATGTTACTTATCAGATGAAAGTCTTTGATAACGGATACGGGATGTCCGAGGAGTTTCTGAAAGTGATCTTTGAACCTTTTGAGAAGGAACGGACCGGCATTTACGGAGGCGTTGAGGGAACTGGTCTGGGAATGGCCATAACCAAAAATCTGGTGGAGATGATGGACGGAAAGATATCCGTGGAAAGCAAGCTGGGAGAAGGCACTGTCTTTACGGTCAATCTGCCCCTCCAGCTCCAGCTGCAGGAAACTGCCAGCATGGGAAGGACGAGCCTGGCCGGAAAGGAAACGGATGACCTGACAGGACTGAACATCCTGCTTGTGGAGGACAATGAACTGACTGCGGAGATCCTGAAGGATATTCTGGAGCTGACCGGATGTAAAGTGAAATGGGCAGGAAACGGATTGGATGCCGTTAACATTTTTCGGACTGAAGGTGAAGCCTTCGACGCCGTTCTCATGGACGTACAGATGCCGGGCATGAATGGGTACGAGGCCACCAAGCGTATTCGCCATATGTCGCAGGCAGGGAAAAAGGTGCCTATCATCGCTCTTACGGGAAACGCCTTTACGGAGGATGTTCAGGCGTCGAAAGAGGCGGGAATGGACCGTCATATTTCCAAGCCGGTGCAGCGAAGGGAGCTTTCCAGGGTTCTCAGGGAAGTGCGCGGCGTTGACAGAAAATGAGAATTTATGTTAAAATACGCCGGAAAGAAAAGACTGTATGGAAAAGGAGATATAGATTATGTTAGAAACAGGAATCAAGGGAACGCAGCAGGTGAAGGTCAGTGAGGAAAACAGCGCTCTGGCAATGGGCAGCGGCACGCTGAAGGTGTTTGCGACTCCGGCCATGATCGCGCTGATGGAAAAGACTGCCTGGATGAGTGTGGCCCCTTATCTGGAGGAGGGAAACGGAACTGTGGGAACTGCCCTGGACGTGCAGCACAGCGCGGCGACGCCTCTGGGCATGACGGTGACCTGCGAGAGCGAGCTGACCGCCGTAGACGGCAGAAAGCTTACCTTTCAGGTGGTCGCAAAAGATGAGACAGGCATCATAGGGCAGGGAAAACACGAACGTTTTATCGTGCAGAACGAAAAATTCCAGGCCAAGGCAGACAGCAAAGGAATAAAATAAAAGGAAGAATTTCCGGAGAATCCGCAAATCAGTCCGCATATACCGCAAATTTTCACTGTAAAAACCGCAACAAAGTGCCAAATGAAAGGCGTATAATGAAAAGGTCGGAAGGAGTGAAAATGTGGACGACAGTTTACGATTGGAAAAACGAATTTTAAAACTATCCTTTGCCGGAAGCGCGGCATTTCTGCTTGCGGAGTGTATCATGGCCTTTATCACGGGTTCCCATGCGGTGTTGATGGACTGTGTATATGATATCGCGGATATTGTGATGCTGGGACCTTTCATGATCCTGGTACCGCTGCTGTACAAGCCGGTGAGCGAAAAGAGACCTTATGGATTTTCACAGGTCGAATCGCTGTTTATTATCATTAAATGCGGACTTCTGATCTTTATCACAGCTCAGTTGATCGTGGAAAGTGTTCAGATGATTCTGGACGGAGGGCATATCGTCAATGCGGGAGTGATCGCCGCCTTTGAGCTGGGCGTTTCCGCCTGCTGCGTGATTATGTACTTTACCCTCAACCATTTGAATAAAAAGTATTCCTCGCCTACGGTAAAGGCGGAGTTATATATCTGGAAGCTGGATGCCCTGAGCACCATGGGCGTGGGCGCTGCATTTCTGATCCAGCTGGTTCTGCAGAGGACGCCCCTTGTGTGGCTGTCACCGTACATCGACCCGGGCATCGCTGTGATCATGGCGGTGATTCTGCTGAAAGAGCCGCTGTCAATGTTTATAGAGGGAATTAAAAATCTGATTCTCTTCGCTCCCAAAAAAGAAGTTATGGAGCATGTGAGAAAGGTAGCCGACGACTGCCTGGCAAAATATCACTTTGACATCAATTTCGTGGATGTGATTAAGACCGGCCGCAAGATCTGGATTGAAATCTATATCCTGCAGGAGGACGATTTAATCAGCATCAGCGACCTGAAACAGGCCCGCAGCGATATGATGGAGGAGCTGGAAGAGGACTACAATCAGGTATATATCGGACTGATTCCTGAAATCGACGCGGTTCAGAGCGCGTAATAAAAAAGAATTTGAAAGGAGTGTGCCGCGCCGGCGGAAAACCGGCGCAGTCACTCCTGTTTTGTTTTTTGAGGAAAGCGGGAACCATTAATAATTCTTCGTTTTGCTAATATACTTTAAAGAGTATCTTGGCGGAAAGAGGAAGTGAAATGAGAAATTCTGTGTTTCGGAAATTGCCCATAGGAAAGGTCGTCGGAAGCAGGGGCGGGCTGAAAAGGAGTCTGGGCGCTTTTGAACTGACCATGATGGGTATTGGCGTTATCATAGGGTCGGGCATCTTTGTCATTACGGGGGTAGCGGCTGCGGAACACGCGGGGCCTGGGCTGGTCCTGTCCTTTCTTCTGGCAGGGGCGGCCTGCGGATGCGCGGCGTTGTGCTATGCGGAGCTGGCATCGGCCGTTCCGGCCTCGGGCGGAGCTTACACCTTTGTCTATGCGGGCCTGGGGGAAATCTTCGGATGGTTCATAGGATGGTGTCTGACTCTGGAATATGTGGTGGCAATGTCGGCGGTGGCCGTGGGATGGTCGGCCTATGTGTCCAATGTTCTGCCCATGCTGGGCGCCGATCTGCCGCAGGAGGTGATGGCATCTCCCTCCGGCGGGGGCATGGTCAATCTTCCGGCAGCGGCGGTCATTACGGTCATGGCCCTGCTGCAGCTGAAAGGAACCAGGGAGAGCGCAAGGCTGAACAATATCCTTGTGGCAATCAAGATGACGGTCATTCTTTTGTTTATCGTACTGGTCGCAGGCCGCATCGATCCGGCCAATTATGACCCTTTTCTGCCCTTTGGATGGGAAGGGGTCTGCTCAGGGGCAGCAGTGGTGTTCTTTGCCTATCTGGGTTTTGATGCCATTGCCAATTCAGCGGAAGAAGTGATTGAGCCGCAGAAGAATATGCCTAAGGGAATCGTCGGTTCACTGGTCATCGCTACGATTCTGTACATTATTGTCACCTTTATGCTGACCGGCGTGACCCGCTATTCTTCCTACGCCGGGGTCGCGGCACCGGTGGCCTTTGCCCTTAACGAAGCGGGCGTCCGCTGGGGGTCGGCTCTGGTGTCGGCAGGTGCCATCGCAGGACTGACTACCGGCGTGCTGGTTTTTTTAGGCAGCGAATCACGGCTGATCTATTCCATGGCCCGGGACGGTTTGCTGCCTCCGGTGTTTTCCAGGGTCAGCAAAAACGGCGTCCCCGGCAGAGCTGTGGCCTGCGTATGGCTGATGGGATGCCTTTTGGCGGGTTTCCTTCCCATCGGCACCATTGCGGAGCTCTGCAACATGGGAACGCTGTGGGCCTTCTGCCTGGTGTCGGTCACTGTGATCGTGCTGCGGATCAGCCGGCCGGAGCTGCGCCGGGGCTTTCGGGTACCGGCAGTACCGGCGGTGCCCCTTGCTGCCATGGTGATGTGCGGATTTCTTGCTTTTCAGCTGGACAGCGTCACCTGGACGGTTTTTCTTATCTGGACGCTGCTGGGCATGTGTTTCTACCTGGGATACGGGAGAAGACACAGCTCCCTCAGATAGCGACTTGGAATGTATAAAGCCCGTCAGAAAATCTCGTAGCTGCCGTCCTTTGAACAGAGTATCCGGCTTTCGTAGAATCCCCTTATGGCCCGGATCAGATAGTCGGTATCCTTTGCTCCGGCCGTTTCATAAGGGGAATGCATGGCCAGCTGCGCCAGGCCGATGTCTATGGTATTCATTGGCACCTGGGTATTGGAGATATTGCCCAGGGTGGAACCGCCCGCCATATCGGACCGATTGAGAAAGGTCTGACAGGGAATGTCCGCTTTTTGGCAGATGGCCTTGAATATGGCCGCCGATACGCCGTCGGTCGTGTATTTCTGGTTGGCATTGTATTTGATTACCACGCCCTGGTTCATATAAGGGCGGTTGGTGGGGTCGGTCTTATCCGTGTGGCCGGGATGGACGGCATGGGCATTGTCCGCCGACAGCATGAAGCTTTTCGCCAGCATGGTATGGTAGGATTCCTGATCCGCTCCCAGGCCGATGAGAATTCGCTTTAAAGTATCCTTCAGGAAGGTGGATGCCGCGCCCTGTTTGGTTCCGCTGCCCACCTCTTCGTTATCCAGCACGCAATGAAGGGAGATGGCCGCAGGCTTCTCTGCGGAAAGAAAGCCCTTCAGAGAAGCAAAGGCGCATTGCAGGTCATCCAGTCTGGGGCTGGAGATATATTCGCCGCCAGCGCCCCAGATGCTGCCCTTCATACGCAGATACAGGAAGAGGTCATTTCCCAGAATGGCTTCTTTTTTCACTCCTGCTGCTTTTGCCACCTGTTCCATAAAAGTTCCGGCGGCTGATTCGTCGCCGTAAAGCGGCAGCAGGTCGGTCTGGGGGTTGAACTTATATCCGTCGTTAACGTCTTTATTCATATGGATGGCAAGGCTGGGAATCAGCAGCAGATCCCGGTCGAGATTGACCAGCCGGGTCTCTACCGACGAACCCTCCTTCACCAGAACGCGTCCGGCCGCGGACAGAGGCCGGTCCAGCCAGCCGGGCATCGCCATACCCCCATACTTTTCCACGTTCAGCTGCACATAATGCTTTTCTTTTTCCAGCTCACAGTTTTCCTTGATCTTAAAGGTGGGCGAATCGCTGTGGCTGACCGTGATATGAAAGCCGCCGCTGCTTTCCTTGGGAACGCGAAAAGCAATGAGCGAAGAAAGGTTTCTGGTTACGAAATAGCGGCCTCCCGAGGCGAGCTTCCACGAATCCGCTTCGTTCAGCTCTTCAAAGCCTTCCTCGATTAACTCCTGCTTCATATTGAAAATCGCATGGTAACAGCTGGGGCTTTTTCCGATAAAGTCCAAAAGCTGATCGTTTGTTGTATGTTTCATAGGTAATCCTCCATATTTCCTTTTGTAGTTTCTATATTTTATAATAACCGGTTTTGCCTTGCAAGATGTTATGTTTCGGCAGGGCGCTGTATTTTCCTTTAAATGCGCACAAATAATATTTGACTTGTTATTTGTGATGAAGGGGCAGTATAATAATATCCATAGCCGCAGGACAGGTTACCTTTTGGTGCCTACTCCACTTTAAAGTGCGTTCTTTACAAACGGCCGGAACATGAAGCATAATAGGCATATGAAGAGAAAGGAGCGCGGTTTGATGAGAGCGATGAAAGATGGGAGAGGCTGGGAGCGTCAGGCCCAGGACTATGAAGATGCCATAAGGGAGATTGGGCAACAGCTTTGCCGGGCGGACGGAATCGTTATCGGAGCGGGCGCGGGTCTTTCGGTATCGGCAGGCCTGGCCTACGACGGCCCCCGCTTTACGGAAAATTTCGGCGAGTTTATCGAGAAATATAAAATGACCGATATGTATTCGGCGGGTTTCTATCCCTTCCGGACCCAGGAAGAAAAATGGGCTTACTGGAGCAGGCACATTTATGTCAACCGTTACGATACAGAAGCAGGACAGGCATACAAAGATCTTTACGTGCTTTTAAAGGATAAAAATTATTTTGTAATCACCACAAATGTGGATCACCAGTTCCAGCTGGCCGGTTTTCCGGAGGAGAGGATTTTTGCCACCCAGGGAGATTACGGACTGTTTCAGTGTAAAAGGGCCTGCCACAAAACCCTGTACGATAACGAAGCGCAGGTGCGGGCGATGATCAAGCATCAGGAAAACTGCCGGATTCCCGCGCAGCTGGTACCCAAATGCCCGGTCTGCGGCGGCGATATGGAGGTCAATCTGCGCTCCGACGGTTATTTTGTAGAAGATGAAAGCTGGCATCGGGCGGCGGAAAGGTATGAGGAGTTTCTAAATAAGAATTTGCGGAAGAATCTTGTATTTGTGGAGCTGGGCGTAGGCATGAACACGCCGGTGATTATCAAATATCCCTTCTGGAAAATGACAAAGCGCATGAAACAGGCATCCTATATCTGCATCAACAAAGGGGAGGCCTGGGCACCGGAAGAGATTGGGGATCGCTCGATTTGCATGAACGAAGATATCGGGTCAGTATTGAAGGATTTAAAAAACCGGGCCTGCCGGAAGAAGCGGGGTATTATGGAAGAGAGGGGAGCAGATGTCAGTGAAACAGTATGATTCTCAGGAAAAACGGTTGGACTTTCTGGTAAAAGAGCTGCGCCGGGACAGCAGGCGCTACGGGAATATTGATATCCCAGAGGATGAGAAGGAAAAAAGAAGACTGATGCGTTCCTTGATGAATCTGCGTATGCCGGAGCCCATCAGTGAAGAATTCCTGCAGGTGCAGGATCAGTTTCTGCAGCAGGAGGCCAGGGAAAAAGGGATCGTTTCGGTATCCCGGCTTTTGACTGTGAAAGAAGCGTTTGGATGTGATATGGACGGCGCGGAGCGAATGATGCTCTGGCAGGGGGATATTACTTCTCTGGCGGCGGACGCCATTGTCAATGCGGCCAATTCACAGCTTTTGGGCTGCTTTGTGCCATGTCACGGCTGCATCGACAACGCTATTCATTCGGCGGCGGGGGTTCAGCTGCGGGAGGCCTGCGGCAGAATCATGAAAAAACAGGGATATGAAGAGCCTGTGGGAAGGGCTAAGATTACGGATGCTTACAACCTTCCCAGCAAATATGTGATCCATACGGTAGGGCCCATCATTCGCGGACCGCTTACGGACAGGGACTGCCGGCTGCTGGCGGATTGCTATAAATCCTGTCTTGAGCTGGCGGCGGGGCAGAAGATAGAAAGCATCGCCTTCTGCTGCATTTCCACCGGGGAATTTTGTTTTCCTCCCCGCAGGGCCGCGGAGATCGCAGTGGAAACCGTACGTCATTTCCTTTCAGAAAATGCAGGACCGGAGAAGGTGATCTTCAATGTTTTCAAGGATGAAGATTATGGGATTTATCGGGAAATTTTCAGTGGAACGGACCGCTCTTAGACGTCGTTTAGGTTTTCCTTGTATGCGGTGCCCCAATTGCTCATGGAATTGAGTACCGGCTGCAGGCTGAGGCCGGTTTCGGTCAGGGTGTATTCCACCCGGGGAGGTACTTCCGGATAGACCGTTCGGGTCAGAAGCCCGGCGCTTTCCATATCCCGAAGATTGCTGGTGAGGACTTTCTGGCTGATGCCGGTGACGGAGCGCATCAGCTGGTTGAATCGTTTAGTCCCGCTGAGCAGATCGCGGATGATGAGCACCTTCCATTTGTTTCCGATCAGCTGCAGGGTCATTTCCACCGGACATTCAGGGATTCCTTTAGACATAGGTATCGTCTCCTTTCTATTATGAAGCATCCCTTTGGATACTTAGTTTCAAAGTGACTATATATTGTTTATTATACTGAAAAGATGAGAAGAGGTAAAGAAGAATGAATCAGAAGGCAAGAAAATATGTGGATCTGTTCCGTCAGGTCAAGATCGCATCTGCCGCTACTGTGGATGAAAAGGGGTATCCACAGAGCAGGATCATCAATGTGATGATCGCGGCCGATGAAGGCATGTACATCGTTACGTCCAGGGGAAAGCCTTTTTACAAACAGCTGATCCAGACCGGACGCATTGCTCTCAGCGCCATGTGCCCGGACTGTCAGTCGCTGAAATTTACCGGTAAGGTTAAACGGGTCGATCAGAAATGGGTGGACCGGGTGTTTGAGGAAAATCCCGGAATGAACGAAGTTTATCCGGGTAAGACCAGATACGCGCTGGAGGCCTTCCTTATTTATGAAGGCAGCGGAGAGTGGTTCGACCTGCTCAGCTACCCCATCAACAGAGAGTCCTTTGCTTACAATGCAAAGGAGGAGCCGGCGGGATTTGAAATCATGGAAACCTGTATCGGCTGCGGCGCCTGCCTTTCCGTCTGCCCACAAGGCTGCATAAAGGAAGGACAGCCCTATGAAATAGCCAAAAACCATTGCCTTCAGTGCGGGGCCTGCCAGGAAGCCTGCCCTGAGGAAGCAATACGCAGGATACATCCGTAAGAGGGAGGGCGCTGTTTTGGAGTTTTTTAAAGAAGTTATCGACCTGTATGTAGAACGGAAGGACTGGTTTGCCCAGTTGATCGCAGAGCATATCGCCCTGTCTTTAATCGCTATCGTTTTGGCGGGGGTGATTGGTCTGCTGCTGGGTATCTGGATCGCGGAGCATGAGAAGGCTGCGCCTCCGGTCCTGGGCATTGCCAATGTCTTTTATACCATCCCGTCCATTTCCCTTTTGGGTATGCTGATCCCCCTTCTGGGCATCGGCAATACAACGGCGGTGGTGGCCCTGACCATCTACGGAATCATGCCCATGGTGCGTAACACCTATGCCGGTATCAGAGGCGTGAGTGAAGATGTGATTACTGCGGCCCGGGGCATGGGGAGTACGGACTTTCAGATCATGACCCGGATCAAGCTGCCTCTGGCGCTGGGCGTTATCATCGCCGGCCTGCGCAATATGGTAGTCATGACCATTTCCGTGGCGGCTATCGCCTCCTTTATCGGAGCCGGCGGCCTGGGAGTGGCCATTTACCGGGGCATCACCATTTACGATACCGCATTGACCTTTGGCGGCAGTTTTCTGATTGCGTTGATTGCGCTTATCAGCGACCTTCTGCTGGGGCATATGGAAAAACGAATCAAGAGAAGGAGAGGAAACTAAAATGAAATCATTCAAAAAAATCATCGCAGTCACGTTAGTATTGTTAATGACGCTGGTCTTTGCCAGCTGCGGCGGAAGCGGCGGAGCGGAAAGCGAGCCCATTAAAATTGCCACCAAGCCGATGACGGAGCAGTACATCTTGGGAGAAATGATTAAGCAGCTGATCGAAAACAAGACGGATTACAAGGCGGAGATCACCAAGGGCGTGGGCGGAGGAACCAGCAATATCCAGCCAGCCATGGAAAAGGGCGATTTCGATTTGTACCCGGAATATACCTCATCGGGCTGGTCGATGGTGCTGGGGCATGAGTCCAAGGGTGTCAGCGATGAGGATATGCTGAAAAAGCTAAGAGAAGAATACCATGACAAATACAATATGACATGGACCGGACTCTACGGTTTTAATAATACCTTTGCCGTGGCAGTACGCAAGGAAGTGGCGGACAAGTACAATCTGGAAACCTGTTCGGATATGACGAAAGTGGCGGACAAGCTGGTGTTCGGAGGAAACCCGGATTATTTTGAAAAGGAAGAAGGCTTTGATGCCTTAAAGGCAGCTTACAACTACAATTTCAAAGCTCTGAAAGATGTGGATATCGGCCTGAAATATGAGGCCATGAAAAAGGGCGACATTGATGTTACCAATGCATTTACCACAGACGCGCAGCTGAGCAGAGATTATGTAAAGGTTCTGAAAGACGACAAGCATTTGCAGTACAATTACTATTGCGCTACCGTAGTGCGTGAGGACGCCCTGGAAAAATATCCGGATCTGGAAAAAACGCTGGCTCTGATGGACAACATTCTTACGGATAAGGAGATGGCGGCATTGAATTATCAGGTAGAGGTGGACGGCAAGGATGAAGCCGACGTGGCAAAAACTTTCCTGATTTCCAAGGGACTGATTGAGGAATAAGTCTATGGATATGATTAAATTGGAGCACATAGTAAAGAGCTTCGGCGGCCGCAGGATTCTCGACGATCTCTCCCTTTCCGTAAGGGAAGGGGAGTTCCTGACGGTAATCGGCCGTTCCGGCTGCGGCAAGACGACAATGCTGAAAATGATCAACGGCCTGCATCAGCCGGACAGCGGGAAGGTTTTCATAGAGGGGCAGGATATCAGTGAAATTGATATTATCGGCCTGCGGCGGCGAATCGGCTATGTGATCCAGAACAAAGGATTGTTCCCTCATATGACAGTGGAAAAGAATATTACCTACGTGCCGGTTATCAGCGGCAGAAAGGACAAAGAAGAAAACCGCAGGCTGGCCCGCCGCCTCATCGAAACAGTGGGGCTGGAAGAAGACATGCTGAACCGCTATCCGTCGGAGCTTTCCGGCGGACAGCAGCAGCGGGTAGGCATTGCCCGGGCGCTGGCTGCGGATGCCAGGATCATGCTGATGGACGAACCCTTCGGCGCCCTGGATGAAATCACCAAGCAGGCCATGCAGGAAGAGATCGCGGCCCTCAAACGCAAGCTGGGGATTACCATTGTATTCATTACCCATGATATCCGCGAGGCTATGAAGCTGGGTGACCGGGTGCTGGTGATGGATCAGGGCCGTATTCTGCAGCTGGATACGCCGCAGGAGATCCGCAGCAATCCGGCGCATCCTTTTGTGAAGCAGCTGGTAGGGAGCAGGGTGGAATGAAACGGACGGCGTTTGGGCTTTTCACTTGCATGGCTGAAAAGAAGTGTGCTATAGTTGATATATTATGGAAAAGATATTAAAAAAACCATCGGTAAGATGTATACTGGCAATCCTGTGCTGCGCTTTATGGGGCAGCGCTTTTCCATGTGTAAAGACAGGGTATGAATGGCTGCGGATCGAGACGGTGGGAAGTCAGATCCTGTTTGCCGGCTATCGCTTTTTCCTGGCGGGAATCATAACCTTTGCGGTGGCCTGCGTTCTGGAAAAGCGAATCATTACAATTAAAAAGCCGTCAATTCCGCATATCATGGGAATCGGTTTTCTGCAGACTACGGTGCAGTATGTGTGCTTTTATATCGGAATGAGCCATGTGACGGGAACCAAGGGCTCGATCATCAATGCGTCCAGCGCTTTCATATCCATTCTGCTGGCCCATTTTGTGATCAAGGGTGAACGCATGAGCTGGAAGAAGGGCGCCGGCTGTCTCCTGGGCTTCGCAGGTGTTGTGATGATTAATCTGGGCGGCATCGGCGGCGGATTTTCCTTTATGGGAGAAGGTATGATTATCATTTGTACCACAGTATATGGAGTTTCCTCTGTGCTGATGAAGCTCATTGCCCATCGGGGAACGCCGATGGCCATTACTGCATACCAGCTTTTGTTCGGCGGATTTCTGCTGGTTGTCATCGGCCTGCTTGCGGGAGGCCGCGTGACAGGATTTGATATGAAGTCCGTGGTGCTGCTGATTTATATGGCCCTTATATCGGCCATCGGTTTCAGCATCTGGACCGCGCTCCTGAAATACAATCCGGTGGGAAAGGTAGCCATTTTCGGTTTCAGCATACCGGTTTTCGGCGTACTGCTGTCTGCTATCTTTTTGGGTGAACATTTTTGGTCGCTGAAAAACCTTTCCGCGCTGATCTGCGTAAGCGTGGGCATTATCATTGTCAACCTGCCGGAAGTAAAGGAAGCGGTCAGCGACTGCTGACCGGTGATTGGAACACGGTGGCAGCCAGACCATCCGGTAACCGGAGCCAGATTTTAGCTAAAAGTTACGCATTTTTCAATGATCCTGAGGCCTGCGAAACGGCTTGCAGCACAAATTTTCTTTTTTTTCGGTTTTGAGCACCCGCAAACCCACAACTTTGCGTAACTTTGCACGGATTTTCGTAAAAGGTTACCGCAGCGGCCCCTTGCCGCAGGGTGCAAAGGGCTCAGGATGCGGAGAGCTCAAAGAGTGGAAAACTGCCTAAAAGGCAAATTGCTATTTTTATAAACACGCAGCGAAAAAACAGGGTTTTGTTGAGTTTTTTTCAAAGATACAGAGCATAAAAGCGTAGTATCTCGATCAATATGCCATTTTCAACAGGGACAGAAGTCGCAAACCTTGGAAATACCTCAACAACAAAGTCGAAATGAATTCGTTGTTGAACAAATATAGAAATCGGGTAGAATAGTGTGCCAGTTTCTCTGCCTGGGAACAGTTTAGCAGCAGGCTATGATGCTGCGGTAAGCTACGGCCTGCAGTAAGTTACGATCTGCGACCAAAGTGCATTTTTCTAGCCAATGGTCGCGGGTTTTGCCAGTAAAATCAGCATTTGGTCGCAAAGCTGCGCTCATTCTCTGTTGCAGCTGGGCGGTGTTCTGCGGCCGGGATTGCCATAGTATAATAAAAAAATCACCTTCGGTGAGTTATTTGCGCATAGCGCTCATTTTCATATTGTAGATTTTTTTGAAATATAGGAAATGCCACGCATTCGATATTTCCTATATTATAAAAAAAGTGCCTTTTCGGCACTTTTTTCTATTATTTCAGCATGGAGCTGAGGAAATCCCTCAGACGTTCGCTCTTTGGATTTTTAAAGATTTCTTCCGGTGTTCCCTGTTCGACGATTTTGCCCTGGTCCATGAAGATGACCCGGTCGGCCACCTCTCTGGCAAAGCCCATTTCATGGGTAACCACTACCATTGTGATATGCTCTTCCGCCAGCTTCTTGATAACGTTCAGCACTTCTCCGGTGATTTCCGGGTCCAGCGCAGAGGTTGGTTCATCGAAAAGCATGATCTGCGGATTCATAGCCAGACCTCTGGCAATGGCGATTCGCTGCTTCTGCCCTCCGGACAGCTGGGCCGTGTAAACGCCCTCCTTGGATGCCAGACCCACCAGCTCCAGAAGTTCACGGCCGCGGGCCTCTGCTTTTTTCCTGTCCTCTTTTTTGACCTTGATCGGTGCGTAGCAGATGTTCTGCAGACAGGTCATGTGAGGGAAGAGGTTAAAATGCTGGAAAACCATTCCCGTTTCCGCACAGATGCGGCGAAGTTCCTTATCGGGGATGTATTCCGCTTTTCCGCCGGCCGGTGTGCTTACGAAGGTTTCTCCGTTGAGACTGATGCTGCCCGACGTGATCCGGTTCAGACAGTTGACGCAGCGCAGCAGCGTACTTTTTCCCGATCCCGACGGTCCGATGATGGCAACGGTCTCGCCTTTATCAATGGAAAAATCCACGTTATCCAAGGCGCGGCAGTTGGCAAAATCCTTTACAATGTGTTTCATTTCTAAGATCTGTCCCATTTTACCATTCCTCCTTTGCGTCATAGACTGAGAAGCGCCGTTCCAGATAATTGGAAAGCAGCGTCAGCAGGAATGTGAAAATCAGATAGATAACAGCGGCAATCAGATAAGCGACTGCGCTTACGTCCCGATTAACCGCGGCAGTTGCCGCTTTCATCAGCTCGCCGACACCCATGACAGAAACCAGAGCCGTATCCTTGATGAGTACGATTGCCTCGTTGGATACCGGCGGCAGAACGCATTTCATCGTCTGCGGCAGAATAATGCCGAAGGTGGTCTGCGTCCGGGAAAGCCCCAGGGAATGGGCCGCCTCGTACTGCCCTTTGTCGATGCTGTTGATGCCGCCGCGGTAGATTTCCGCAAAGTAGGCCGCATAGTTCAGCACAAAGGTGAGGGTGGCGGTGGTGAAAGCTGAAAACTTGATCCCGAATGTGATCGGGAGGAAGAAATAAAAGAAAAACAGCTGTAATAATAGAGGAGTGCCTCTGAATATCCATATATAGGTTTTGCAGATCCCCCTAAGGATCCTGAAGCGACTGTTGCCGCCCAGAGCGAAAGGAAGGCCCAGGGGCAGAGACAGGATCAGGGTCACGACAAAAAGTTTTACCGTATACCAGGCTCCTAAAAGAAGCGATGGCATCAGGACACCGACATAAGACATCGTTTCCTGAAAGTTGGAAATAAAATCATTCATAAAAGCAGCTCCTCCAAAATTAATGTAAGACAGACCAAACGCGTGTCAGAATGTCCTTACTATTTATCCAGCGGTTCGAAAATTACGATGTTTTTGCCGAACCATTTGTTGCTGACTTTTTCAGCTTCGCCGCTGTCGATCGTTGCTTTGATGGCATCGTTCACTTTTGCAGCCAGAGCTTCATCACCCTTTCTGAATCCGATGGCATAGAAGTCGTCGCCGAAGTTAAAGTCGCATACGTTCATTTTTTCCTTCATCTTGGAATTCTTGTATTCGCCCAGAACCTGGTCTACAACGATGCAGTCAACTCTGCCGGCCTGCATGTCCATGATTGCCTGGTCGTAAGTCTTGTATTCGGAAATCTTGTCTTTGTAGGAATCATAAGCTTCGTTGTCCTGCAGCATTTTCAGAGCGGAAGAATCCACCTGAGTACCGATTTTGTAGTTTGCCAGATCTTCGGCTTTTGTCACTTTAACGTCATCCTTCAGTGCCATAACAATGATCTTGTTGTTTATGTACTTGTTGGACAGCGTCATCTTTTCCTGTCTTTCCGGTGTGATGGACATGCCGTTCCATACGCAGTCGATATTCTTGGCTTCCAGTTCCATATCCTTGGAATCCCAGTTGATCGGCTGGAACTTGGCTTTTATGCCCATCTGTGCACATACGGCGTTGGCCAGATCGATATCGAAGCCTACCAGATTATTGCCTTCGTCTCTAAAGCCCATCGGCGCGAAGGTGTCGTCAAGTCCGATAATCAGTTCGCCCTTTTCCTCTACGTAACTCCAGGAAGCGTCCTCTGATGTTTCTTTGTCTCCGCCGCATCCGGTCAGTGCCAGGGAGCCGACAACCAGTACCAGCACAGCTGCCAGTAATAAAAGTTTCTTTTTCATGATGTGTTTCCTCCATAACAAAATGAGTAATAAATAAGAATAATTTCGCTTTATCCCTATGCGGCATTTGCACATTATTGGAATAAAGCGATATTACAATAAAAATATACCATAGATATGGGTGAAAATCAATGGATTTGTGCAGGGATAATGGTACAAATTTGTGCAATATAGGCCCTTAAAGGGTTATATAAATAGCCCCTTACTATCAGTCTAATAAATTTCGTATGAATGGGATAAACTGTAAACAGGGAGGGCACATATGAAAAACAAAGTGATCAGCCGAATTCTGGAGCTTTGCGATGAGCGCGGGATTAGTCTATACAAGCTTGCGAAACTGTCGGATATATCGAGGACGACATTGAACAATACGGTATCTCAGAATAAAATGCCTACGATCCCTACCATTGAAAAAATTTGTAATGGACTGGATATTACGCTTGCGGAATTTTTTTCTTCAGAAAATCTTTTTCCGGATGTAACAGAAGAGCAACGGGAACTTATTGTTCTTTGGGAAGCCTTGCTTCCGGAGGATCGAAAACTAGTTAAGAAGTATATGGGGATGCTGGAGGAGTTTCGCAAAGAGAATGATGGGCAGTGAGAAAATGCAAGAAATATAGAAAGAAGATGACAAGAAAATGTTATTAGCGATGATCGTTGAGGATAATAAAGCCGATGCGGCCCGGCTACAAGAGATTTTGACGTGTATCCAGCCGGAATTGAATTTTGTCACATGCAAAGATGGAGAAGATGCCATTGCCTATCTGAACAAAGCCGGAAAACTAACGGATATTTTTTTCATCGACAGAGAGCTGCCGCAGATAGATGGATTTTCCCTGGCACAAAAGATAAGGGACATTCAGGAATACATACTAACGCCTATTGTTTTCGTTACAGGATACAATATGGACCAGTTGGATGCTTTTCAGGAATATCACTGTTACAGCTATATTGTCAAACCATTGAAGGAAAGCACGGTGCGCCGCTGTATCGAACCTCTGCTCAAGAATCTTGGCGGTGCAAGAAAAAAATTGGAAAGGGTGATTCCTCTCGATACGGCTGACGGGACGAAGCTGCTGCGATTTCAGGATATTTTGGGGATCGAAGTAATGGGAAGGGCTTGTTATCTTTATACCAACCGTGAACAGATACGACTTCCCTGGAAACCTTTAGAAAAACTATTGGTGGAAATTGACGAACCATACTGCATTCGATGCCATAAGTCTTTTGCTTTGAATGTAACTAGAGTTGCGGACATTGTGAAATCCCGAAGAAACATATGGAAACCGGTTTTTGATATTTCCACTTCTTTTGGATGCGAAATCAGTAAAACTTATTATGAACGCGTTTTGGAAAAATATAGGAAATATTTATCTGAAAGGGAGTAATGCCGTATGGATGGTACCATATTTAATGGGATAGCATCATTATTGGAAATGCTGATGTTGTGCGGTGTTTTGTGTATATTGCGCAGGGATTACCAGAAAAAAGGAAAAATTATTATCACTGCAGTTATTATGGCTGTCGCAGCGACAGCTGCCGACCAATTGTCTATTGATATAAATACAGGTTTGAATGTTTTTTTAATAACAATGATCGTATTTCTATGTTATAGGGGTCGTTTCTTGGATGTTTTTTTCGATACGATCAGCAGTTTGATGATTTGTCAGATTTTTCAACTGATTGTACTCTTTATTTGTAATTTAATTTCTCCGTCCTTTTTGAATCATCCAATGTATATTTTCTCTGTATTACTTCTGATGACAGCGGTAATATACGGGGTTATAAAGTTAGTAAAATTAGAAGCTCTGCAGCTTTACTATCACCGATACAAACGTGTGATTTGGGTTGTGCTTCTGAATTTTTATATTATTCAGGCTGCATATATGTATAATTGGAATGAGACTAACACAGTGGAAGAAAGCGTCTTTATTCTGGTACTCCTTGTGATAGCGACCAACGGATTCTTAGCCTATAATCTGCTTGTTTCTAAGAGGCAGGAAGAAATCATTCAGTATCATCAGAAGCTTTTCGAAACCAAGGAAGCGTTTATTAAACAGATGGCACAGAAACAGCATGAATTTGCGAAGCATATTCAATTGATTCATGATTTGACGGAATCTGAGGACTATGAAAAAACGGTTGAGGAAATACGCAGGTATACGCAGGAACTGATTACAGAGAGAAATGAAAATCGCTCCACCCTAGTATATTCCGGGGACAGTATTTTATCGGCTTTTTTGATGAAAAAGAAAGAAACGGCAGATAAGAGAAATCTGCAGCTTAGTACGATAATAAAAGATCCGCTTCCGGCTATGCTCTGCACACAGAAAGAATTAATCGAGGTTGTAGGAAATCTTCTTGATAACGCTATGGAAGCAGCTTCGGACTTTGTGGGGGCAAAAAGAAAAATATTTTTTGAAATAGGGGAAGAAAATGAAAAGAGTTTTCTGCAGACAATCAATTATCGCCCTGAGAATTCTGCGATAGATCAAACGCAAATGATGAGCAGAGGATATTCAACAAAAGAAGGAACTTTGCGCGGCTATGGCCTGCCAAACATTCGGTCTATCGCAGAGAAATATCAGGGGAGGCTGGAAATCAGAATGAACGATGAAGTAATTCTGATTAAAGTTCTATTTCCATAATTCTTTTGGACAATCCGGTTCGCCCCAATGCATGATTGTACTTGTGGAGGTCGCCAGATCAGAAAGTGCGATCAAAGCCATTGCAATCATAGGGAGCGTACACTTTTTTAACTTTTTAAACATTGGAATTTCTCCTTTCTTCGTTTACCTTTCGGTAGAAATATGTCATGACCATCTGTACTGCCTGCAGGTTGAAAAACCATATTCCGCAGTTCCTCAAATATGTATCAGGGACGAAGAACAACAAACATACACACCATAAAAGGCTAAAGAGGATTGCGTTTTTTTTACACAATTTATATCTTTTCTGTCCCTGAAATGGCCGCTTGTAAGAGGCAAGAGGCGACAATCCGCAGATGATCAAGACGCTGATGAGCAAGAGCACCTGATACACAGAATCAGGAAAGGCTGCCAGCCTCGGAAGCAGTATAATCTCCGCATACAAGAAAATAAAGCTCAAGGTAAAACAACCTATATTTGTCTTCATGTGCATTCCGCCGGCAAACACGCGAACCGTACAGGCAATGGCCATACAAAGGATGAACTCCTTGAAAAAGCCTGCAAAGGAGAAAACAAACAACAGAATAAGCGTTTTTAATCCTTCATTCCTTAAAAGTTCCAAAGCGTATCGAACCTTTAAGGTGTCCGTGTGTGTCAAAGCCAACTGAGCATTTAAAACTGAAACGATTTTTTCCTGGAATCCTTTTTTCATATTTACTATACCCTCCGCTTCCATGTCTCTCAGCTTAATAAAAAATCCACAAAATGACAATTAAAATTACATCAAATTGCAAAATCCCGTATGAAATTGCACCCGGCGACAATTTCATGCGGGATTTTGTCATGCTGTGTCAGAGGCATTGCATTAATACACCAATCTTCGGATAATTAAATGTGATAAACACATGAAATTTATTTGAAGAAAAAAGGAGAAGGATCATGCAGCTATTAAAAAACAGACCCATCGCCATATGGGCATTTACGGGCTCGCTGACTCTGGGCGCGATAGGGATTTGGCTTTTACCGGGGATTATGGAATATGTGAGGATTCATATAAACATGGAAGTTCCTGCATATGTGGGTTTTTTTACGGTTTTCGCGGGATTGTCCGTATTTATAACTGCTATGCTGACTTATCAAGTGGAGAGGGCATGCGGCATCAGTCGGTACAAGGGTCTTGGCTCCTACCTTTCCCGAATGGCGCTGTTCCTTCCGGCGGCAGCGGGATTCTATCTGGTATTCGGTCTGTTGAACGGAGTCTTTGCGGTTTTCCTATATGAATTACTGAAAAACAGTTGGAATTTCGAAGTAATTAAATGGACGATCCATCTATTGTCACAGATCCTGTCTGTGCTGATAACCCCAATAATTCTGATGCAATTTCTGACCTTCTCTTTATATAACGCAAGGTTTTGGCGTACTCTGCGAATGGGATTTATTACTCTTCGATTTTGTTATTTGAAACTATTGGCTGTCACGGCGTCCTGCGGCATTCTGGGATGGATAATTCGGCAGACGGCAGATCTTTTTTCTGCCGATTGGGCGCAGAAAGTTTGGATGTGTCTGTTTTACAGCATACTGGGAACACTGGCGGCGGCTCTGCTTTTTCAGATAGGGCTGACTGTTTATAAGAAGAGGAGATAAGACCATGAGTCAACTTGATAAAACGAAAAAAATGATAAAAAAATCCATTGCCTATATCTTGATTCTGCTGCTTTTGACCGGGTTAATACCGCAATCGGTTTTTGCCACCGAAAACAGCCCGGAGAAAATTCAGGAAGATATCAAAAAGCAATCCGAGGAATTCGACCGCAGACAGAAAGAAAACCAAACCAAAGAGACAACACCGTCAGAAGAAAAAGAAACTCATCAAAAGGCGGATAACGAAACGGATATATCGGACGTTAAAAAGGAAAAAACAACAGGAGTCAGCGTAAAAAGAGAGCCGACACTTGATGAAGAGCTGCCTGAAATCGATGGTACACTGGTTGAAGAGAGCGGAAACAGTGCCACTTATCAAGTAGGGAAAAACGAATATATCACCAGAATCACAGACGAACCACTGACCTATAAGGATGAAAACGGAAAAGAAAAGCAAGTGGAAAACGATCTGGTGAAAGCCGGAGACCATTATACAAATAAAGCAGGCAGCTATGACATTCATTTGCCAAAAGAGGGAAGCTCCATTGCTATTGAGCAGGAAGACACGAGCTTTAAAATGGCCCCGGATTTTGGCAAACTGAAAGACGAAGTCGTCCTGGAAAACGCAATCCGCTACAACAATGTGGCGAAAAACATAGACCTGCAGTATACAACCCATGGGGACTATGTGAAGGAGGATATCATTCTCAACAAGCCGGCGGAGCTAAAGGAGTTCCGCTATATTTTGGAGGGAAGAGGCCTGAAGTATCGAATAAAAGATAATCAGCTGCAAGCATATCGTAATGAACAGTACAGTACAGTATTCACCATAGATGCTCCTTATATGATTGATAATGCAGGGGAGCAGTCTCTGGGAATTACTCTGGCGCTTACGGAAGAAGACGGAAAGCAGGTCCTGACAGTAACGCCGGATCAGGAATGGCTGTCCGCGCCCCAGAGGGCATATCCAGTTACCATTGACCCCAAAATCAATCTGACCAAAAGCAAACTTGTATGCAACATGGTTGAAAATGGAGTAGATACCTCCGGGAAGGGCCATGCGGGTCCCGATGTGGACCATACGGGAGTGTCTTACCTGTATGCGGGTTATGAGCGGGGCAATATGACAGGAGTTCCTTCGATTACCTATAAGAATACCCGTTCTTACTTACGGATTAAATATAATTTTACAAAAATACAGGAAAACGCGACCATTAAAAAAGCCGAACTGAAGGCCTTCAAATATGCAGGAAATCCTGCATCAGGGAGTAAGGTTTACTGCGACATGGTTCTGGATGACTGGAAAAGCGACAGCAACCGAACCTGGAACACAAAGCCAACTAATTTCAAAAAAATTGATGACGGGCAGGATGTTTCCGGGGGTGATAAATGGGTCACCTGGAATATTAAGACAGCAGTAAAGGCATGGGCGAAAGGTGATAAAAACTACGGTCTGGTGCTGCGGCCGGAAAAGGAAGATCAAGATGCCGTATGTTTTTCCGGACCGGGAAATCAGCATGGAGAGCACAAAATGTATCTGGATCTCAACTGGACCGTGCCTGAGGAGGTGGATCAGGACTATCCGCTCAAAGCACCTGTAATCAATCTGCGTCCGCTGACTAGCAATCCGGGAAACCGGCAAGCATTGAAAGGCGTGCTGGCCGACGGTGTAGTGCGCCCTGAGCTGGATGTGGATTACCGTCTCAACAATGGGCAAAAAGGTACATATAAGGGAGCGGAATACGGAAAAGTATATCCAAACAGCAACCTGGTGAAAGATCAGGTCAGCTTTGAAAAAGGGTATACCGGATATACGGATTCCAACTGGCAGAGCCATGCGTTTAAAAGTTTTTCTTATGCGACGCCTTACCGAGTATACGCAAAAGCTTCGGATGATGAAAATACAACGCCGGAAGGCAAGAGCGACGAGTTTATTGTATATAAATTTAAGAAAAAGGATACGCTGCCGTATGTAGCGAAATTTTATGGTGTAAAGGTAAAACAGCTGGTAAAAGATAATCGGCCTGTGGACTACCTGTGCTATGCAGGCAGCACCATCTTTATTCGCAGTCCTAAAAAGAATAAAACGAAAAATTATACCAGAGAAGCCAAGCTGTCTAAGAAGCACAGAAAGGCTCTGGTAAAGGCGAACCTGGGTAGAGGAAAATGTGCGGCTTTTGACCTGGAGCCGATCAATACAAGTCTCGGCAACTATTATTTTGAAAGTGTGGATGCCGAAAACACAGAATTCAACGGAGACTTTGCCTTGACGCGTTCATATAATTCCATGGGAGATCAGTCCAGCGGCATATTCGGCGAAGGCTGGAATTTTGAATATGAACAAAATCTGACTGGTGATGAGGATGGCAGTATGACCTGGAAAATGGGGGACGGCAAAGAAATTATTTTCCCACAGTCCGGAACAGGGTGGGGATCTCCCGATGGCTATTACATGGAGTTAAAAAAAATTGAAAGCTCAGAGCTGGAAAATACCTATTACGAAATCAGAGATTTGCAGGAAAAGAAGCTGTATACCTTTAATTCTTACGGGCTGCTGACAAAAATCACCGATGAAAAAGGCCTGGAAACAAAACTGGAACTCAATGAAGACGGCCTGATACAAAAATTGACCACCGGTAGCGGTAGGGTTTATCATTTTGCTATCAGTGAAGATGGTTTGGCAACGGCAATCACACTTCCCAACGGAGGTGTTCTTTCCTATGGCTATAATGTGGATGGCTATATGACCTCCTATACCAATGCTGACGGAGACCAGGTGAGCTATTACTATGACGCAAACGGCTATATGACTTCCTGGACAGATGGAAATGGAAAGAAAGTCGTGGAAAACACCTATGACGAATATGGCAGAGTGTTAAAACAGAAAGATGCCAATGGAGGAGTATCCGACATCACCTATGAAGATGATGAAACACAAATCACCGATGCGGAGGGCAACGAATCTATATATGGATTTGACGAGGATTACAAGACGACCGATATGGAAATTGCCGGAACAGAGGCAAAACAGGAGTATGATGAAGATTATAACCTGATTTCCCAGACTGATGAAGAGGGAAATACTATCCGTTACGAGTATGACCAGCAGGGAAAGGTAACAAAAGAAACCCGCAGTGACGGCGCTTCCCGTCAGTCTCGTTACGATGCGGAGGGTAACGTGATATGGGAACAGGATTTTAACGGCAATATTACGGAAAGCGTCTATGACGCAGACAGCAATCTGCTGAGCCAGACAGGGCCGACTGGAATCAAGGTATCCTACACTTACGATGGTTATGGGCGTATGACTAGCCAAACGGACGGTGAGGGGAATACCACACACTATACCTATGACGGTCTTTCCAAAATGACCGAGACAGATCCAAAAGGAAATCAGACGGTCAGCTATTACGATGCCATGGGGAATTTGATCAATGAGGTGGACCCGGAAGGTGTTGAAAATAAGAACATGTACACAAAGGGAGGGAAGAACTCCGGCACCTGGCAGACAGGCGGAGCGGGGGAAACTTACGGTTACGACCGGACCGGCAACTGCACATCAATTACAGACAGCGAGGGTGCGACAACCACGTTCAGTTATGATGCCATGGGAAATATGACTTGTGTCAAAGGACCGGATGGCAGTATGCTGTCCTATACCTATGACGCATTGGGACATAAGACTTCTGAGACTGATTCAAGAGGCAACAAAACTCATTATCAGTACGATAAATTTGGAAATCTGACCGAGGAAACCGATGCTCAGGGAAATGTAAAAACTTATGAATATGACGGCCTTTCTCAGCTGACGAAGGAAACCAATGCCAAGGGAGGCGAGACGGTCTACGAGTACGATGACAATACCGGGCAAATCATAAAACAGACCGGTCCGGAAGGAACCGAAAAATTTGATTACGACAGTGAGGGAAACCTTCTGTCTTCCGTTGACGGCAAGGGTGGAAAAAGCGCCTTTTCTTATGACGCCATTGGAAATATACTTACGGAGACTCAGCCATCAGGACTGAAGATACATTATACCTATGACAAGAATCGAAACTTAATCCAAAAGACGGACTCTGCGGGCCGAACTATAACTTTTCAGTATGATGAACTGGGAAATATGGTCAGTGAGACCGACGAACTGGGAAATGAGACTCAATATATTTACGATAAAGCAGGAAAACTGATTCAGGAAACCGGGCCGGACGGAAGAACATCCAAATATGAATACGATGGTGCGGGCAATATTATCAAAGAAACTGATGCGGAAGGCAACGTAACCAAAATGACTTACGACACCCTGGGTAATATGACTTCCCAGACGGATGCCAGGGGAAATGTAACCAGATATACGTATGACGCTATGGGAAATCTGCGTAAAACCATTGATGCGGTAGGTAATGAAACAAATTACACCTACAATGAAGCGGAGATGCCGGTTTCTGAGACAGATCGGAATGGAAATACCACCCGTTACGAATACGACAGTCTGCATCAGATTACTAAGGTCATTGATCCTCTCGGCAATGCAGTAACTACTACTTATGATGAACTGGGTGGAGAAAAGCGCATAAACAGCCCTGACGGAGGATTTGAAGAAAATACCTACGATAAATATGGCAACCTGATTAAAACCGCGGATAAAGAAGGTTTAATCACTCAATATGAATATGATAAAGCGGGCCAGCTTATCCGTGAATGGGATAACGCCGGTAATGAGACAGCCTACGCCTATGATCTGTCCGGCAATATGATCAGTCAGACTGACAGCGCAGGCAGGACAGCGTCCTATATTTATGACGCAGCAGGGGATCTGATCAAAGAAATCAGCTTCGACGGCGATGTGACCGAGTACGCTTATGACAAAAAAGGTCAGCTGATTTCTACGACAGACAACGCAGGAAACAAGACGACTTTCACCTATGACTGCGCAGGAAATGTGATTACGGAAACCGATCAGGCAAAGAGAACCTGGACTTATGCTTATGACAGGCTGGATCAGCTGAAGAAGGAGACCGATCCGCTGGGACAGACCAGCAGCCATACATATGATGCGGCAGGTAATCTGATTAAGACCGAAAACCCTGACGGTACGGCTGTTTCTTATCTCTATGATAAGCTGGATCAGCTGACAGGGGAAATTGATGAGGCGGGCAATAAGAATACCTATACTTACGACAGAGAAGGCCAATTGATACAGGAGACGGATAAAGAAGGCGGAAGCACCGAATATCTGTACGATGCGGCAGGCAATGTAATCAGTACAAAGGATGCGAACGGTGCAGTAACCAAAACAGAGTATACCAAGACCGGGAAAATTAAAGAAGTGATCTATCCCCGAGGAGGGAAGGAAGCCTATACCTATGATACTCACGGAAATGTCCTGACTGAAAAAAGCGCTGCAGGAGCAGTGACCAGCTATACCTATGATAAAGACGATAAACTGCTCCGGCAGAAGGAACCGAACGGACTTTTGTATGAGTACGCTTACGATAGAGCCGGCCGCATTACGGAAATTAAAGATAGTATGGGTGCGCAGTCCGGCCTGACCTACGATCGGAAGGGAAATGTGTCCCAGGAAAAGAGGGAGAACGGCGGTGTCATCCGGTATAACTACGATAAGCTGCATCAGGTGACCCGAATTGTGAATGAAAAAGGCGCAGTAACCAGTTATGCTTATGATGAAGCTGGAAATCTGGCCAGCGAGCTTTCACCGTCAGGAGCAAAGACCAGCTACACATACGATAAATTGGACCGGATCAAAACTATCAAAGAATCCATGCTGGCCAAGGTGGAATATACTTACGATAAGGCAGGAAATCTGACCAAAGTAAAACAAAAGGACAAGAACGAGACCTACGCATACGATAATACCGGAAATCAGATTAGAACCGTCAGCCCGGGAGGAAGGACTGAGGAATTTTCCTATGACAAAAACGGCGAAATGACCGGAGAACGTAACGGCAAAGGACAGCAGACGAAAATGGCCTATGACGCCATGGGACGGCTACGGCAAACGATAGATGCCAAAGGCAACGTGACGAAAACAGACTATGATGAAGAGGGAAACCTGATCAAAGTTACGGATCCTATGGGTAATTCCATGTCCTATGGATACGATTTGGGCGGACGCATGGTGCGCGTAACGGATCCGCTGAAAAATACCACCTCCTATACTTATGACGATATGGATAACCTGACTGCTGTTACAGACGCGGCCGGAAACAGCACCAGATACAAGTATGACCTGCATGGAAATCTAACCCGTGTCACAACGCCGGAAGGAAAAGTGGAGCAATTTAAATACGATGTGGCGGACCGTCTGATCAGCAAGACCAGACCGGACGGCAGCCGTATTAAATATAACTACGATAAGCTCAACAGTCTGGTGGGAAAATCCTACAGCGACGGAAGCAAAGGTACGGTATACGGCTATGACAAAGCAGGCAACAAAATTTCCATGAAGGATGAAAGCGGGAAAAGCAAGTATACCTATGACAAGCTGGACAGGCTCAAAACTGTAACTGATGGCCAGGGAAAGACAATTTCCTACTACTACGATGAATACGATCGTATTTCGAAAATCACTTATCCTGACGGAAGAAAGGTGAGCTATCAGTACGATCTCGATGATAATCTGACTAAAGTCTCTGACAGCAGAGGGCTCACGGTTAAATACCGTTATGATAAAAACAATAATGTGATTAGCTGCAGCCGCAGCGACGGCACCGTGACCACATACAAATACGATGAACTGGATCAGCTGATTCAGCTGGTCAATCGCAAAGGAAAGAAGAACCTGTCCTCGTTTTCCTACACTTATGACGCAAATGGAAGAATCACAAAGGAAACGGCGTTACAGGACAGTAAAAAAGAGACCAGAATCTATACCTACGACAAGGCAGGGCAGCTGACCGGCTGCGCAGAAAAGAAAGGCGGCAAGACGGAGAAAACCAGGTATACATACAATAGCTCCGGTGATAAAATAGCTGTAACCGAAGGAAAAGAGACCATCGTTACCCGCTATAACGACGACCACCAGATCACCAGCAGAACCAACAAAACAACTGGTGAGACGATTCGCTATACCTATGATAAAAATGGAAATCTGATCGCCAAAAAGGAAAACGGAGAAAAAACAACTTATAAATACGATGCCGAGGACCGTCTTCGGGCAGTATCTTCGGGCGGCCAGGTATTAATGTCCGCCACCTACGACGGCGAAGATAACAAGGTCTTTCAAATGACAAGAAAAATTGTCAGTACAGAAGGCTCTACGGGTAGTACAGCTGCCGCATCCCTGCAGGCAGACAAAGAAGGAGAGGAGGATGATGAATCAGATTCGACCGCAGGAAAGGGAAACTCAGAGCAGGGTGGGACATCCGGCAAGGCTTCCCAATCCTGGTTCGACCCGGATATCTTTGGCTACGGTTTTATCCAGGGCCTTGCCAAAAGCTGCGCCAATCTGAATCAGGGCCTTGCTTATGGCATCGGAGACAAGATCCGGGAGCTGTGGACCGGAAAGACTGCCTATAATACGGATGGAACCGCAAATGGAACGGTTGCGGGAGATGCGGGCAGCGATGATCCTGAGCGGATCGAGGACGTTATCGTGCCGGGAGCCGAAACGGACTATCTATCCACGATCGTTATTCCAGGAACTGATCCCGGTACTGCCGTTACCTATGACCTGACCTATTATGTCAACGATGTCAACACAGAATACGCTCAGACCCTGATGGAATATGGCAAAGACGGAAAGGTGAAAGCGGCTTATACCTACGGAAACGAGCGGCTTACAGCCGACTTTACCGGAGAAGGCGCCGCTTATAGCGGAGAGCAGGCGGGACTTTCCACCTATCTGTATGATGGAAAGGGGAATGTGGCCCAGAATATGGATTCCGGGGCCGGAACCATCACTCGCAGCCTGAGATATGATGTCTTTGGCGAGATTACGGAAGGCGCTGAGGAGAACGATGTGCTCTACGGCTACAATGGCGAAGAACATATTCAGAATGTGAACCTGCAATACCTGCGTGACCGTTACTATGACCCGCAGACCGGCAGTTTTGTCAGTCAGGACGACTATCTGGGAGAAACCGATGATCCGATCACCCAGAACCGCTATGCCTATGGGGATAACGATCCGGTCAACAACTATGACCCCAGCGGAAACTGGTCGCTGAAAAAGCTTTTCAATAAAGGCAAGCGCAAAGCGAAACAGGTCGGGAGCGCAATCAAACGAGGCGCCGGAAATGCAGTAAATACGCTTAGAAGCGGATATACCAGCGTAAAGAAAAAAATCAGCTCCTATAACCGCAGATCCTCCAGCAAACCGCCAACGCCGCCAAAACCACCGGCAAGGACGTTCAAGGGCAGAAGCAAAAGCACTGTACCGAGCTATCGCAGCTATAACCGTAAGCTCACCAAGAGTTATCACGAGTATAAAAAAGACACCAAGAACGGCAAGAAATTCAAAAAGCCGAAGACTAGCAGCTCGGACGGCAGCGGGTCGAAAGGCGATAAGTCGAAAAAGGACAAAGGCAAAAAGGCGTCAGGTAAGAAGAAGTCGTATGGTTGCGGAGGAAGTGGTAAAAAAGGAGGCGCGGCAGCCAGCACTAAGGGATTTTTGACGGGATTTGTCAACTATCTAAAGACCAAGGGAAAGAACTGGTATAAGAATGCCGATGCCCGAGCCTACAAAGCCTTTAAAACAGGGGGCGTGGATAATTGGGCCGACTATCTGACCTTTGGAATCGTGGGCGCAGGGAAGAACTACTTCAAGAACAATGCAGCCAGATGGAAGGCGTTCAAGAAGAAACCAACCGTGTACAATGCGCTGAACTGGCTGAGTTTCGGAACGCTGGATCTGGGCAGAACCTATTTGACGTCCAAACCGGGAAGCTACGCCTGGTGGGATTCGTTCTTTGGCATCGCCGGGATTATAATCGGGGCCAAGTATGTTAAGGGGAAAGGCGGAAAGGTCAGAATCCGCTCACATAAGGCAAAGACTACAGTAAAAGTAAGTAAAAATAAACTGAAACATATTATTAATGAACATAAGCCAGGCAAATATGCGCAGACTCTAGCACACAAACCACGGCAAATGGTGGAAGACGAGCTAAACGGCGGAAACCATGGCAAATCCTTTTTTCCTCCAAAATGGTCGAACGAGACAATAGAAAAGGCTGTAAATTATGGTTACAAGAAGGCTATAAAAAAGGGCAAAGTAAATGGAGACTATAATTTTAAATATAAGGGGGAAATTATTACAATTCATTTCCGCAAAGGAGAAATTCAAACTGCTTATGGGCATTATCGATATACTTATGAAGATTTATTAAAGATGCAAGGAGGAAAATAAATATGGTCAAAATACAGTACAGATTATTTGAAGATATAGATTTATTAAAAACTGCAACTACAGAGGAATTCGAAAGAGAGTTGAATTCTTTTTGGGGATTTTTCGAATTGCGAATTAATGACGAGCCTATTGGGTTTTATCATTCCAATGAAATTGAAGAGTGGGAGACGGGTGGAGAGGTTATAAGTTTCTGGTTTTACATTTTAATGGACACCATTAAAGCGTTAAGGTGTTCAGATGTGGTAACAATGCACATTGTTGGTGGAATGTCTTTTTTAGAATTTCGAAGAAAAGGAGAAACGCTAAAAGTAAAACGTGCAGTGTCAGAGAAAATTTTCGAAAATGGGCCAGAAGTTAAACTGAAGGAGATAGAAGTAAAAGAAGAGGAGATTGTGTTTGATAACGAACATATAAGGTTTGCGGAGCTTGAAGAAGAGGTAAGAAAAAAATGCGGCATGTTCATTGAGGAAGTACGAAATCTGAACGAAGAGTTGGTGTACTCCAGCTGCGTACAGGGGTTGATTGATGAATTGGAAACCCTATGATCGCAGAAGTTGGAATTCTGCCGGAACCATGCTAAAAAGGGAAACCGATTAAGATGAATATGTTGCGGGAGGGGCAGTAGATATGGTCAGGATACAGTACAGACTGTTTGAAGATATGGATTTGTTAAAAACTGCAACCACAGAAGAATTTGAAAGAGAGTTGGATTCCTTTTGGGGATTTTTCGAATTGCAGATTAATGACAAAGTGATCGGCTTTTATCATCCCAATGAAATTGAAGAGTGGGAGACCGGTGGAGAAATCATAAATTTATGGTTTGAAAGTTTAATGGATACCATTAAACTGTTGAAATGTTCTGATGTGGTTACGATGACCATTGTTGGCGGAATGACGTTTTTAGAGTTTCGAAGAAAAGGAGAGAGGCATGAAATAAAACGTGGAGCTTCAGAGGAGGTTTTTAAAACCGGCCCTGTAGTCCAACAGCGGGAATTAAAGATAGGAAGAGAAGATGTTATATTCGATAATGAATATATCGAATTGGCGGAACTTGAAGAAGAGGTAAGAAAAAAATGCGGCATGTTTATTGAGGAAGTGCGAAACTTGAACGAAGAGTTAATATACGCTAGTTCCGTACAGGGTTTGATCGACGAATTGGAAACCCTGTAATTGCGGAAGTTGTACTTCTACTGGAGCGAGGTTAAAAGGGAACTCGATTAAAGTGAATATGCCGCAGGGAGGGCAGTAGATATGGTAAGGTAACCTACCTACACAGGTGATGTACATGTAGCATTAGCTGGTGCCACATTATTACCAATGGGACAAATTGCGAGAGCTGGGCAGTACTCTATTAAAATTGGGAAAGCTGGAGCTAAGGTAAAGAAAGGTGCCAAAGCTTCAAAGGTTAAGAAGGCTGGAGCGGTTACTAAGAAACATATGTTCCCTAGAAAAGGAAAGGATATTAAAAAAAGTGTTTGGCGTATCTGAGAATCAATTGCATAGAAAAATAAAACCAGAGATTATTAAATAATAGGAGGACAAGCAATGTCATATGATTTAAATATTCTGGTTTTGCGGCAGCAAGAACCAATTAAGGTCAACGGTGGTAAGATTGATATAGTCAATGAAAGACAACCCGATTGTTCTTTACGATATATGGACAGCTGGGATTATGTGAAAATGCAGGAAGGGATTTGGTATCAATTGGGAACGGACGATGATGGATTTTGGAGTGCTATGGGAATCATAGATGCAAATTTTTCGCAGGCTGTTTCATTAGAAAAACAAAAGGGAGTTGCTTTCCGTCACAAAGAATTAGAGCTATATCCGGTTATTGTAAACGATGAATATAAAACGGACGTGGAAGCTCTTTTATATAAGTTTGTGGAGGCGTCGCCCATAAAAATGGTTCTCTTTTTAGCCCGACTTCAAGGCCCGGAGGACGATCTTATCTACGGAACCGTTAAAACAGAGGAATTCACGAAAATGCTGGAAGCGGGGGAAGTCTATTTTAACACCGCTTATATAATCAAAAAGAATTGCAAAGCATATAATTCGCTGCTACTCAAAACTTTCCCGGAATTAATTAAAGCTTTTCATAAAGAGCCTTTAATTGACTGCGGATTGGAAACAGGCCCTTATATTGTTTACGGATGCCTCTTGGAACCCTTCATTGAGAGAAACATTCAATTGGGAAAAACAGAACGAGTTAAAAAAATTTTCGACTTTATAGAAAATCTTTTGAATTCCAATGACCAATACATAGAGGAGGCCATAGAACTCGGTGTATTGAATGATATGAAGGCCGCCTCTTTTAATGTGGAACTATGCAAGCCTTTTATGGGAAAGAAAACAAAACAACTGATGGGATATGCTGATATTGAATAAATTTGGAGACTGATAATGACAAGATATCGTATAACGAGATATGATCCTAAAAATAGGAACGAAAAAGGGTACTATGCTGTTGATACTTGGGTTTCCTATTGTGATATTGGGAAATATTACGAGGGAAAAGCATTGGAGGTGCAAGAGTATCTGTCAATAGAAAAAAGTTATGTCGATGCAATTTTAGATATTCTATTAAACATGAATGTAGAAGCTTTGGAAATAGTTGAGTTAGATTCATGTTTTACAATTGAAGAATTATATAAAGAGCTAAAAGAGTGGGGAATTTTGTTAACGAGTAAAGAGAAAAAACTTTTAAAGGATGTAGTTGGGAAAAAAGAAATTAGCTTGGATGAAACTCGAACAATTATACCACTTATCTTGCGGGAATGCTTATGGTGTAAATTAATATCCCGGCAGCCTGAATGTATTCTGGAATTCGGATATGATTTGTATACATATATTACCTGTAGCAGAATAGATAAGCCCTTAGTGAAAAAAGCGAAAAAAAGAGGGATTTATATAGAAGCTATGAAGGGCGAATATTGGATACCGCTAGGATGAAACCCTGGTGACAAAATTAGAAAATCATAAATTATAGCGGATATAGACCTTGAAAGCGTAGGTGATTGGGCCGACTATCTGACCTTTGGAATCGTGGGCGCAGGGGAGAATATGTTACTTCAAGAACAATGCGGCCAGATGGAAGGCGTTCAAGAAGAAATCAACCGTGTACAATGCGCTGAACTGGCTGAGTTTCGGAAGGCTGGATCTGGGCAGAACCTATTTGACGTCTAAACCGGGAAGCTACGCCCGGTGGGATTCGTTCTTTGGCATTGCCGGAATTATAATCGGGGCCAAGTATGTTAAGGGGAAAGGCGGGAAATTCAGAGCCGGTTCATATAAAGCAAAGTCGGCGATAAAGGTACGGACTGCCTACGGAAAGTATCGATATACTTATGAGGCACTATTAGAAATGCAAAGAGGAAAATAGATATGGTCAGGATACGGTATAGATTATTTGAAGATATGGATTGGTTGAGGACGACAACCACAAAAGAGTTTGAAAGGGAGATTGGCTCCTTTTGGGGATTCTTCGAATTGAAGATCAATAACAAGCGAATTGGAATTTATCATGACAACGAAATTGAAGAATGGGAGATGGGCAGAGAAATCATAAATATGTGGTTTATCACTTTAATGGATGCCATTAAAGCGTTGAGATGTTCCAATATAGTCACAATGCATATCATAGACGGGATTGGTTTTTTAGAGTTTCGAAGGGAAGGAGAAAGCCTTAGAATAAAATATGGAGCTTCTGAAGAAATGCGTGAAACCGGCTCAGCGGTTCGCCAGTGGGAAGTAAAGGCAGAAGCCGAGGATATTTTGTTTGATAACGAATATATAGGACTTGCGGAACTTGAAGAAGAGGTAAGAAAAAAATGCGGCATGTTTATTGAGGAGGTACGAAGCCTGAACGAAGAGTTGGTATACTCCAGCTGCGTACAGGGTTTGATCGACAAATTGGAAACCCTATGATCACAGAAGTTGAACTTCTAAGAAATTTGGATTTTAGAATAGCTACAGAAGAAAGGAAGCACGATGAACCCTAAAATCGACATAACGGCCCCCATCATACCATGGGAGGGCTTAGGCGGAGTCAAACTGTACAGCCACATACGAGAACTGAAAGAACTGGTGGAGAGTGAAAATACCAAGGCATTTATTCCTTTTGGATCTTCTTTGAGATATGAAATAGATGAAACAATCTCTTTGCACTTTAACATATACAATGGAAAATTATATAAAATTAGAGCGCTGGAAAAGTACAAAGGAAAATTGTTTGACCAGATTTACATAGGGCAAACTATCGAAGAAACCTTAAAATTAGAGCCAAGTTTCCGATATGATGATTTTGAAGAGGTATATGAGAGTAAAAAAGGCGTTTTTATAGAAACGGATCCGATTACCGATAGCGTGTTATGGATATCTGTATTTGTCAGGGAACTGTATTCAGATGAATTTGACGAGGGTTTGTGGTAGGAGAGAATGCTCACAGGGAAGGAGAACATATGGATCGGAAAATCGACATAACGGCCCCCATCATACCGTGGGAGGGCTTAGGAGGAATCAAGCTGTACAGCCACATACGAGAACTGAAAGAACTGGTGGAAAGTGAAAATACCAAGGCATCTATCCCTTTTGGCCTTTTCTTAAGATATGATATAGATGAAAAAATTTCGCTGCATTTCAACATATACAACGGGAAGTTATATAAAATTACAGCCCTGGAAAAATACAGAGGAAAACTATTTGATCAAATTTATATAGGACAAAGTATCAAAGAAACCTTAGAACTGGAGCCTAGTTTGATATATGATGATTTTGAAGAGGTGTACGAAAGTAAGAAAGGCGTTTTTATAGAAACGGATCCAATTACCGATAACGTGTTATGGATATCCGTATTTATCAGGGAACTGTACTCAGATGGGTTTGGCGAGGGCTTGTGGTAGGGGAGAATGCTCACAGGGAAGGAGAACATATGGAACGGAAAATCGACACAACAGCCCCCATCATACCGTGGGAGGGCTTAGGAGGGATCAAACTGTACAGCCATATACGTCAATGGATGGATTATGTGGAGGACGAAGAAAACCTGGCTTCCGTAGAATTCGGGACACTTTTGCGCTATGAAACAAAGGATAAAATTTGCCTGCACTTTGATCTGTGCAACGGAAAACTGTATAAGATCAGCGCATTGAAAAAATACAGAGGAAGACTATTTCGAAAAATCCATACCGGCCAGCGGATAGGGACCGTGCTAAGGCTGGAGCCGAGCTTCATCTATGATGAGGAAAAAAAGCTTTACAAAAGTGACAAGGGAGTGCTGCTTGAGGCGGATCCCCTTACAAAAAAGGTCGTGCGGATTTCAATTTATGTCAAAGAAATGGATTCCGATGAATTTAAAGACGGAACCTGGTAGAGTATAGAGCATGAAGATGGGAGATAGGCCGCCGGACCTTGTTTGGATCCTTGAAGTAAGGGTGGTTAAGGAAATGGATTTGTATCAAAATGTAGAAATGCATTGGTAAGAAAGAAGAAAGCAAAATATCCGGAGGAAAATAGACATGGTCAAAATACGATACAGGTTATTTGAAGACATGGATTTGTTAAAAACTGCAACCACGGAAGAATTTGAAAGAGAGCTGGATTCCTTTTGGGGATTTTTCGAATTGCGAATCAATGACGAGCCTATTGGGTTTTATCATTCCAATGAAATTGAGGAGTGGGAGACGGGTGGAGAGATTATAAATTTATGGTTTAGAATTTTGATGGATACCATTAAAGCATTGCGATGTTCCGAGGTGGTCACAATGCATATTGTTGGTGGAATATCGTTTTTAGAATTTCGAAGAACGGGAGAAACTCTAAAAGTAAAACGTGGAGTGTCAGAGAAGGTTCTTAAAACTGGGCCAGAAGTTAAGCAAAAGGAGATAAAAGTAAAAGCCGAGAATATTTTGTTTGATAACGAATACATAGGATTAGCAGAGTTTGAAGAAGAAGTAAGAAAAAAATGCGGCATGTTTATTGAGGAAGTGCGAAGCTTGAATGAAGAGTTGGTATATGCCAGGTCTATACAGCGCTTGATCGATGAATTGGAAAGCTTGTGATCATAAAAGCTGAAATTCTGCTGGAACGAAGTTAAAAGGGAAGTCGATTAAGGTAAATATCCTGCAGGGAGGGCAGTAGATATGGTCAGGATACAGTACAGACTATTTGAAGATATGGATTGGTTGAGGACGACAACCACAGAAGAGTTTGAAAGGGAGATAGACTCTTTTTGGGGATTTTTCGAATTGAAGATCAATAACAAGCGAATTGGAATTTATCATGACAACGAAATTGAAGAATGGGAGATGGGCAGAGAAATCATAGATATGTGGTTTATCACTTTAATGGATGCCATTAAAGCGTTGAGATGTTCCAATATAGTCACAATGCATATCATAGACGGGATCGGTTTTTTAGAGTTTCGAAGGGAAGGAGAAAGCCTTAGAATAAAATATGGAGCTTCTGAGGAAATGCGTGAAACCGGCTCAGCAGTTCGCCAGTGGGAAGTAAAGGCAGAAGCCGAGGATATTGTGTTTGACAACGAATATATAGGGCTTGCGGAATTTGAAGAAGAGGTAAGGAAAAAATGCGGTATGTTTATTGAGGAAGTACGAAGTCTGAACGAAGAGTTGGTGTACTCCAGTTGCGTACAGGGTTTGATCGCCGGATTGGAAACCCTATGATAGCAGAAATGGGGATTTATAAGGAGAGTATGATGCTGAGAGAGTTTGATATCATAATGGCTAAAAAAGATATAAATTCTAATATCAAAAGAGGGTGCAGAGGAGTTGTTTTAATAGTATATGAAAGGCCAGCGTTGGCGTATGAAGTGGAATTTATGGATGATAATAATGACACGATAGATGTTACGACAGTAGAACCTTCCGATATTAAATTATGTTGGAGGCAAGGTCAATAGATAGGCGGCATCGAGTGTATTTCAACATATTCTTCTTTACGGCAACTAGAGAAGAACGATTTGTTTTTAGGAAAAAAGGAAAAGGCGCAGGAATTTCTACAGGAGAATTCATTAAATAAAATATGGAAAAGACAACTGTCCGCATTGACCTAAGAATTATGGGGGATGAATACGATCCTCAGAAGGTTACTCAAAAATTGAATATTCAACCAACAGATACTTGGCGTATGGGTGATTACATTAGAAAAACGAATTTGAAATTCAATTATACAGGATGGTTATATAGCACGGGAGAAGAAGAGACTTTGCACATAAATACACAGCTCAGAAAAATTGAAAGTTTGTTTTTACCCAAAACAGATATGCTGTGCGAACTGAAGGAACGGTATCTTTTGGATTTTAGCTTTGATATTGTAATAAGCATTTGTAATCATAAAATCCCTGTTATATATTTTGAAAGCCCGTTTACGCAGCTTGTTGCCAAACTAGATGCCAGAATTGATTTTGATATATATGTAAACTGAGATAAATAGCCGAGGAGCGCATCAAATGAACATGAAAAATTCAACCATCCAAATTGACTTCAAAATCACAGGGGACGATTTTAGTATTGAAAAGATTAGCGAAAAGTTGGAACTTGAGCCAATATATACTTGTACCATGGATAAACAGCAGGTGGGCAAAAGGCGAGGGAATACGGTCTGGATATATGGAACAGGTAGTGAGGTCACGATCGATACAAGCATTCAGATTAAAAAAATTGAAAGAATACTTCTTCCCAAAGTAGCTGTACTGTGCGAATTAAAAGAGCGTTATAATTTGTATTTTACCTTTGATATTATAATTGGCATAGGCCATGATGCAGTGCCAGCAGTATATTTTGAAAGTCCCTTTACACAGCTTGTCGCCAAACTGGATGCGAAAATTGACCTGAACACATCGTTTATATGAACTATTGAAGCATTTCAAGTTGCTCGTCAGACGAAATGCTATAATATGCCCGGCGAATTAGAATCTCGATAGGAGAAAATCATGGATTATAAAATTGCTATTACGCTTCAGCAAGAATGTATAAATATATTACAAGAGATGAAACATTCAAAAATTGAAGGGGTATATACAGATCAATTTGCTGATAACATCTTAGGCGTTATCTTGCGTGGGAAAAATTGCATGTATAAAATCAGCAATAGAATCGTTGATTATTATGGGGATGAATATCCAAGCATATTCATCGAAAAATCCGAATGTGATACTTCAAAACATAAATGTTACGATATCGGGGAGCAGCAGGTAGAGTCGATTGAACTTATTAACGATAAAATTTATTGGAAATATGAATCGGATACTTGGAATGTCCAACTGGATATTGCTCTAAAAATCATATTTAAAAACAAAGAATTACTGATAGAGGTAGTGGATTCTTTGGCAGGCTTTATGAAAGTAAGCACAGGAAAAGTCCTATCGCCAACAGACATCCATGAATATTGGGATATGAAAACAACGAAAATAGACAGATTTGAACGTACAGCGCATGTTCTGTAAAAAATGCCGATCCTGGAGAACAATGATGACAAAATACCGTATAACGAGATATGATTCTAAAAATAGGAACTAAGAAGGATTCCATACAATTGATACCTGGATTTCTTACTGTGACATTGGAAAATGCCATGGGGGAACGTAAGGATAAAACGAGAAAAGAGGGATATCAATGCAAAAGCTGCGGGAAGTGAAGCTTGACAAAAACGATGTTTATTTTATCAAAATGGAAGAGGACTATATTCTCATCAATGATAATTACAGGGGGCTTATAAGATTTGATTTGAAATTGAACCTCATGGATAATATAGCTTTGGAAGAGGATGTTTTCATTTATTCAGGGTTTGTTTGTAAGCATCAGGCAGTTCTATACTGTGCAGAAAATGAGTGCATCATTTATGTGGACTTAAAAAAGAGAATACAAAAGAAGGTGTGCCTACCAGAAGAATTTAACGATCATTTTTGTGAGGATTTGCAATGGGATCAGGAAAGCGTTGATCTGATTTCGAGCAGAGAGCGATGGTATCGGATTTATTATTTTGAAAACCGAATTGAACGTCTGTCTGATCTGGAATCCAGATGTCCTTGCTATAAGCGGATTTTGGAGTCTATGGACCGGGGTGAGATGGATTTTGCCGCCAATTGGAAAGAAGGATATGGCTATAAGGAAAATCCGGATCAATTTGTAATTTCCTCGGTATTCAGCGATCGAACTGAAACCTTGCGGAAAGAAGCGTATCAGATATATGAGAAAGAGGGCCTATTGGCCGGAATAGGCGAAAAACAAATAGAAATCGTTTATGAAGGGCAGAAATATTTGATTAGAGCAAAACATGGATACTATTTTTCGGGGTTTGACAGCGCTTCATGTGGAGGCACAAGAAGGATAGTAGTAATGCAATCGGACAAAAAGAACTGTATGCGAAATTGGATCACGCTATATGGGATTTGATTTTGAAACAGATCCTTTATTAAAAACTGTCATATAGAGGCAAAAGTGACGCACGATTTTGATAGTTTCAGATTGGTCCGAAAAAATCCGGATTAGTTGCCATTTGGATGCGGGTTTGCCCAGATGGTTCCTGGAAACCGGGGAGTCGCACCCTTTTTTAACAATGTGCATATTCCTCAACAACTGGCTTATTTCAGCTTTGTTGTTGAAGTGTTTCCAAGGTTTGCAGCCTCTGATTCTGTACAAAACGGTATTTTGATCGAGTTTTGGTGCTTTCAGGCGCTGCATCCTTGAAAAAAGGTCAACAAAAATCTGGTTTTTCGCTACGTTGTTGAGGAAAATAGCAATTTGTCTTTTGAGCAGGTTTTCATATGAGCCGGTTTCTGCAGGGTAGCCCGCCGGACTCTTGCAATATCATAAAAGGACAATCATTATTGATCGTGGAAACAAAATTTTTATATGGAATAAAATTACATATAGCGATTTATGTTCCAAATGCGCGATTTTGATATGAGTGGCCACATAAAATAATCGTTAGTTTAAAAAAAACAGATATAGTTGTTATGAACAAATCATTAATTTGCGGAAAACGCCTTGAATTCCACTGTGGCATATGAAATTCATGATTTTCAGCGAGAATTTATGTGGCCATTCTAATAAAGATGACTTGTTTGGAACATAAATGGGCATTTACAGCTTATTTGTGCCCCCCGCTTCAATTGAAAAATATCGTATGCTTCCCAGCCCAAAACAACACAGGAGGTGCCCCAATGAACATTTTATATCTGACAGTCAGGCTTCATGCTCCCTGGGTTCATTCACTAAAGGAAAAGCGGATGATCGTCGAGAGCCTGACCGCAAGACTGCGAAACAAGTTCAATGTTTCGGTGGCAGAGGCCGCGGACCAGGATATCCATCAGACAATCATCATTGGAATTGCCGCCCTGGCGGCACATCAGGCCCAGGCGGACAGTATGGTGGAAAAAATCATCCATTTTATAGAAGACGCGGCGGATGCGGACATTCAGTCGATCGATTGTGAAATGCGGTAACTTTTCGAAAAAATGATGGAAAGTTACGCAAAGTTGTGGGTTTGCGGCTATTTGAAACCGTAAAAAATGACAATTTGTGCTTCCGACCGTTTTGAGGGCCGTCAAAACGTTGAAAAATGCGTAACTTTTGTCTGGAATCGGCCCATAGTTACCGGGCCGGCCTTCCAGGTTGCTTGCGGGGTTGTTGCCAAGCGGATTTTTCAAGCTATTTCCGGAGCTGGTACCGGAGTCACTTCATGGCCGGCTTCCTGAGCTGTTTCCCGAGCTGAAATCGGGCCAGCCTTCATGGTCGTTACCGGATCTATTTCCAGGCATGTTTTCAAATCTGCCCGAAGCTCCGTTTCTTATAAGAAAGCTTCTCTTTTTTCCCCAGACATCTTGCGCCGCTACTTCATTGTGATATAATTACGTAATATGGGGTTTTCCTCGTCTTTTCGAGAAAAAACGAGCTGCGGCCCCTAGAGGTGGTTGCGGGCGGAATGAAAAAGACAATCGAAAACAGTAAAGAATCCCCGCAATATCCGAATTCGTGCCAATAGGAAAATTTTATGGAGAAAACAGGTTTAATAAATTTAGAATATGTAAATACTGTAATTAAGGAACGTCCGAGGGACATACATAAAGGTGACTGCGGAAAGGTTCTTGTGATTGCAGGCTCTGTCGGCATGGCGGGCGCGGCCGTGCTCTGCGCACGGGGAGCATTGCGTTCAGGAGCGGGACTGGTACGGATATCCGCCCCAGGAGAACTTTATCCCATTCTGCAGGTGGGCGTACCCGAAGCCACTTGTGTCCCGAGAGAGCTTTCCCTACCGGATCTAATGGCCTGCGATGCCATTGCAGTAGGTCCGGGGTTAGGAGATGATGGGCAGAGCGCGAAGCTGATCCGTACAATATTAAAGAAATACGAAAAGACAGTCGTCCTGGATGCCGATGGGATCAACGCGGTCAGCAGGGAAGGGCTTCTGGATGAGCTGCGGGAAACCGGAGCAAAGGTGATCATGACGCCGCATCCGGGAGAAGCCGCAAGGCTCCTGAATTACTGCGGGATCGACATCTCAGAGCTGGACAGGCCTGCGACGGCCCAAACACTGGCCGAGAAGACGGGTGCGATCTGCGTGCTCAAGGGCAGCGGGACTCTGGTGGCAACAGAGGACGGCGAATCATATACTAATACTACAGGAAACCCGGGAATGGCCACCGGCGGCAGTGGAGACGTGCTGACAGGCATTATCGCAGCGCTGGCCGGGCAAAAGCTTTCTCCGGTTGACTGTGCGAAAGCGGGAGTATTCATCCATGGGATGGCAGGCGATCTTTGCGCTAAGTCCCTTGGAGAAACGGGAATGACATCCCTGGATCTGGCCAATATGGTCGCTCTGGCTTTCAAACAAATCGTAGGAAAGTAAAATTTGAATAGATAAGGAGTGAAGGACTTGCTGGTAAAGAAAGGCGATCTTTATTTTGCAGATTTAAGTCCGGTAATCGGCTCCGAGCAGGGCGGCGTAAGGCCCGTCCTGGTGGTTCAGAACGATGTAGGAAACAAATACAGCCCGACGATCATCGTGGCTGCAGTTACCTCACAGAAAAATAAAGCCAATCTGCCGACCCACGTGGAAATCGCAGCGGACGGCAATGGTCTCAGTAAGAATTCAGTAGTACTTTTAGAACAGCTCAGAACAATTGATAAAAAAAGGTTGAAGGAACGAATTGGCACACTTGACCATGATCGTTTACCGGATGTAGATGAAGCATTAGGCGTAAGCTTGGGAATTGCGAATCCCAATACGTTTGAATAGTTTTTAATAGCAGGAGGCGGAGCGGCCCGGTGCCGCTCTGTCCAAACGCTTTTAATAGATAGAAATAAACACAGGAGGAAAAAGAATGGATTACACACAGTTTGAAAAAACAGCGGCAAATATCCGTACCGGAATCGTCAAGGCAATACATAACGCGGGCTCCGGACATCCGGGAGGTTCCCTCTCCGCGGCGGATATCGTGACGGCGCTGTATTTTAAGGAAATGAACATTGACCCCAAAAACCCCAAAATGGAAGGAAGGGACAAGTTTATTTTATCCAAGGGACACGCCGGTCCGGTGCAGTACGCGGCCCTTGCGGAACGGGGCTATTTCCCGAAGGAAGACATCCTGCAGTTGAGAAAGCTGGGCTCCAAATTCCAGGGACACCCGGATATGAAAAAGGTGCCTGGAATCGAAATGTCTACGGGATCTCTGGGACAGGGATTTTCCGCTGCCGGCGGTATGGCTATGGCGGCCAAGGTGGATAAAAGCCCGGCAAGAGTTTACGTTCTCTTAGGCGACGGCGAGATCCAGGAGGGTCTTGTATGGGAAGCGGCCATGTCCGCGGCTCACAATAAGCTGGACAACCTCACTGCCATTCTGGACTGGAATGGTCTGCAGATCGACGGCAGAAATGAAGATGTAATGACTGTTGCTCCTGTTGATGAAAAGTTCCGCGCTTTCGGCTGGAACGTGATAAATATTGATGGCCACGATTTTGAACAGATCTTCGACGCTTTCGCTCAGGCAAGAGCCTGCAAGGGAAAGCCGACCATGATTATCGCCAAAACAATAAAAGGAAAAGGAGTTTCCTTCATGGAAGGCGAATATGGATGGCATGGCAAGGCCCCAAGCGAAGAGCAGACAAAGCAGGCAGTAGAAGAACTGGGAGGTGAATGGTAATGGCTGATAAGATGGCGACAAGACAGGCCTACGGTAAAAAACTGGTAGAGCTTGGAGAAAAATATGACAACCTGGTTGTAATGGACGCGGACCTTTCCAAATCCACCATGACGGCTGAATTTGGAAGCACCTATCCGCAGCGTTTTTTCAACATGGGCATCGCGGAGCAGAATCTCTATGGAAGCGCTGCGGGACTGGCCCTTTCCGGCAAGATCGTATGCGCCAGCACCTTTGCTATGTTCGCTTCCGGCAGGGCTTTTGAGATTATCCGCAACTCCATTGGTTACACAAAAGCCAACGTGAAAATCTGCGCTACTCACGCAGGAATCACAGTGGGAGAAGACGGCGCCAGCCACCAGACTTTTGAAGATATCGCACTGATGCGGACCATTCCGGGAATGACCGTTATCAATCCGTCGGACGGCGTTTCCGCAGGTAAGCTGCTGGAGCAGGCCGTAGCCATGGACGGACCGTGCTATGTAAGGCTGGGGAGAGCGGCAGTGCCGGTATTTTACGATGAAAACGCGCAGATTACACTGGGCAAGGGCAATCAGGTCCGCGAAGGAAAAGATGTTTCCATCATTGCTACGGGAATCATGGTTAACGAAGCGGTTATGGCAGCGGAAGAGCTGGCAGCGGATGGCATCGACGCCCGTGTCATTGATATCCATACCATCAAACCGATCGATGAGGAGATCATCGTCAAGGCGGCCAGGGAGACCGGCAAAATCGTAACGGCAGAGGAACATTCCGTGATCGGCGGACTGGGAAGCGCCGTAGCGGAAGTGGTAGTGAAAAACGCGCCGGTAAAGATGGCTTTCGTGGGTCAGAAGGATACTTACGGAGAATCGGGAAAACCGGAGGAGCTGAAGAAGAAATACGGCATGACAGCTGCCGACATTGTGGCGGCGGTCAAAAGCCTGTAAGTGTGAAAGAGGAGAGATCGCTTTATGAAAAAATCGTTTTTGTGTCTTAGCCTGATCCTGATGATGTGCCTGTCCTTTGCGGCCTGCGGCACTTCCCAATCCAAGGAAAAAGCTGACGAAACCGCGGCGCTGGAGACTACTCAGGCACCGGTGAAGGAAAAGGTATTTAAAACCAGTGATGAAAGATTCCAGATTACAGCCAATGAAGACTGGTCCGACGCAAAGGACGTTCTGGATATCGAAGACGCCACCTTGTCAATCGCCAAAAATGCAGAGGGATACATAGCTCTCATCAGCGAAAACAAATACAATTTTTCTGAAAAACTTTCCGGCTACAACAAGATGGTCGTCAAGAATATGGGGAAAAACATCGACGAGGAAAAGACAAGCAAATCCCAGGAGATGAAGCTGGGCAGCTACAATGCTTATAAAACTATGATCGCAGGCAAGATAGACGATGTAGATCAGGTATACCAGATTTACTGCGCTGAGATCAACGACCGCTACGTTCAGCTGGTATGCTGGAGTCTGGAAGGCAACCAGAAAAAACTGACTGAAGAATTTGATAAAATCGCGCAGACTTTGTCGCCGGTAAAAGATTAGAAAAACAAGTAATAACAAGCTCTCTTTCCGAATAGTCTTAAATATGACATGTTCATTTAAACGACAGCGGTTCCGCCGCAGAGATGAAGATGAAGATGTCCAGGTATGCGAAGGCACAGCCGGCATATTGCAGATTAGACGGAAGGGAGTTTTTGTTTTGGGAGAGAAAGAAAAGGAAAAGAAAAAAAATTGGAAGCCGGGGAAGAAAGGTCTTATCATAATCGCAATTATTATTATTGCTTTGGTAGCCGCCCTGGTAGCGGTGAATTTGTTTAAAGGTGACAAAAAAGTGGAATTCAAAACATTGAGCGAAAACAAAATACCTCAGGACATATCCAGTCAGGTTATCCCGGAATACAGAACTCTGGAACGGGCACTGGCGTGTGTGGTGGAGGACAAAATCTATGTAGTCGTGACCAGAGGCGAAAAACCGACCTCAGGTTTTGAAGTAGATATTGACAAAATGAGCCTGGAAGAAAAGGACGGTAAAACCAATCTGGTGGTTTATGCGGATTTCAAAGATCCTGAAAAAGACAAGGCTCTGGCCCAGGTCATCACCTATCCGGTCAAGGTAGCCAGTACGGATCTTTCCAAGCTTCCCGATGAAATCGAGCTGCGGATACAGTACGAAGAATAAACGCTGGCCGCCGGATTGATAGGCCCGGAAGGAAGCCGCGGAGTGACAGCGGCGGCTGCCTGCGGAGACGGGTGTGGCGGGAACTGTTGCGGATAGGGTGTGGCGAAAACCGGGGTGAAGAAGCTGCGGCGGAGCGGTTCAACCAGAAATATCATTAAATCTTTTTTATAATAAGATTATTGATATTATACGCTTAAAATTTCATAATATTATTGAGAAAATATCAAAACGATCATTAATAGATGGCTGTTTTGATATTTTTTTGGTGCGATCGCTCTCCAAACGGAAGAAAATATCAAAATCCATAGAAATAAGTTTCCTTGACGACATATTACATTATTTGACAAATCACTTTGTATGATGTAAAATTTTTACATAAAACAATTCAAAAAGAAAAAGCGGCGCTGCCGAAGGGGGAACGATGAATAAACAATATCAGCAGGAGATTCAGGAAATTCAGGCCGAACTGAAACAGCTTCCGAAGGGATATCTGGTGAAACGGCGCAGTTTCTATTATTGCCACGATGATGGAAAAGACAGGGGCATTACCAAAGACCCTCAGATGATTGCGCAGCTGGCAAGAAAGGCGTATTTGAAGGAACGGCTAAAACGGCTGACAATCAACGCCAAAGCGGCCATGATGTTTGACAAACGATACCGGGAACTGTCATCGGCAGAAATTATAAGGGAGCTGTCAAATCCATACAAGGATCTGCCCCAAAGCTATTTTTTTCGGGATTTCGCCAATTCCTGGGGCAGAGAAGACTATGAAAAGAACGACTTTTGCCCGGAAGACCGCCATTACCTGACCAATGGAGGTGTGTTGGTAAGATCCAAATCGGAGATGCTGATAGCAAATGCTCTGGAACGAAAGCACATTTCTTATCGCTATGAAGCGGCTCTGAAATTAGGCGAATCCGTCTACTATCCGGATTTTACAGCAAAACGTCATCGGGGCGGTAAATTGATATTTTGGGAACATTTCGGACTTTTAGACAGGCCCGATTATGCTGTGAAAACTGCCGAAAAACTGAATACATATGCAAAACATCATATATTTCCCGGCAGGGACTTGATCTGTACATGTGAAGCGGATATTGAGGACAGTCGGAAAATAGATGCGATTATCGATTTGTACTTTACCGACGGGCGATAATGGTAAATATGCAAATATCGAGCAGGTTTTCACATAATTTTCACCTGCCGATGATAATATTGTAACGTTTTGAGGAATAATGCCGATAATTGTTTGAAAATAACGGTCGGTTATAGTAAACTATATATTAGGTCTATCAAAAGGAAAGGGGCACGGACGCAGAATGATTGTTTTTGAAAATGTGACAAAGCATTACAAATCCAACATAGGTCTTGATGATGTCAGTGTGAGAATCAACAAGGGGGAATTCGTATTTCTCGTGGGACCCAGCGGAGCGGGAAAATCTACATTTGTAAAGCTTATCTTAAAGGAAATAGATGCCAATAAAGGCAAGATCAAAGTCAGAGGGGAAGACGTAACGAAGTTTTCCAACAGACAGATACCGAAACTGAGAAGGAACGTCGGTATCGTTTTTCAGGATTTCAGACTTCTGCCGAAGAAGACCGTATACGAAAACGTGGCTTTTGCGATGGAAATCATCCATCAGAGTCCAAGGACGATCAAACGGCAGGTCCCTCAGGTACTCAGCCTTGTGGGAGTCGGTACCAAAGCACAGAAATATCCCAACGAACTGTCCGCAGGCGAACAGCAGAGAGTTGCCATCGCACGGGCAATCGTCAACAACCCCAAAATTCTCATCGCTGATGAGCCTACGGGAAATCTTGATCCGGAGACCGCATGGGAAATCATGCAGCTTTTGGAACTGATTAACATGCGGGGAACGACCATCCTCATGGTTACCCATGCCAAGGACATCGTAGACAGAATGAACAAGCGGGTTATCGCCATTGAAAAAGGCCGAATCGTAAGAGACGACATAGGAACGTACGGATTCGAAGAAGCGCTTGCGAAAATGGAAGTGACGATGGATACTTTGCAGCATCGGCGCCAATTTAATGAAAAACTGAAAAAGGGAGACTTGTAATAATGTTCAGACGTTTTTTCTATACAATCAAGCAGGCATTTCTGCAGGTTTTCAGAAACAGGGCGATGAGCGTGGCCTCGATCTTTGCCATTACAGCCATGCTGCTGATTCTGGGATTGTTCTTTGTAATTGTGATTAATATCAATACCGCGGCCACGATGATCCGCCAGGACTACGACTCCATCGAAGTCTTTCTCCTGGATACGACACCTAAAGAGCAGGCGGATACGATGATTACATCTCTCAAAGGGGAAGCCGGTGTGGAAGATGTGACTTACCGCACCAAGGAAGAGGCTATGACGGAGCTGAAGACCAGATGGGGCGACAGCGGCTATCTGCTGGATTCTCTGGCTTCCAACCCTCTGCCCAACTCCATCGTCATTAAAATCAACAGTCTGGAGGCTGCCGACGACATAGCGGCTAAGGCCGCGGCTCTGGACGGCATTGAAGATGTAAAATACTATAAAGAGACAGTGGACAAGCTGATGAGCGCCACCCGTTTCGTGCAATTGGCCGCGATCGTGATTATGATATTCCTGATTATCGTATCGGTGGTGGTGGTATCCAACACCATCAAGCTAACGGTATTCAACCGGGCAAGAGAAATCAGCATTATGAAATACGTGGGAGCGACCAACTGGTTCATACGGGGGCCGTTCCTGGCTGAGGGGATTATTATCGGTCTTTTTTCGGCAGGAATCTCGGTGGGGATTTCCGCCTTTGTATATGAAAAAGTTGTGGATTTGATAGGGAAGGACGTATTTGCTGTACTTTCCACACCAATGGTGCCGGTCGATTTTCTGACCTATAACCTGGTATGGATATTCGCCGCTCTCGGTGTCAGCATCGGTGCCTGCGGCAGCATCATTTCAATGAGAAAGTTCTTAGACGCTTAGGAGGTCGTTTCATGCGAAAAAAGATTACAGTATTTACCGCTCTGCTGCTTATTTTCACCTTGTTATTTGGTACAGGCACGGTTTACGGTGCCAGTCTCGGCGATATTAAGAAGGATATTCAGGAAAAGCAGAAGCAGCTGGAAAACGGAAAAAGCCAGGAACAGGAACTGTCCAAAGAAATTCAGGACTTAGAGGTGGAGATCAGTTCAGCTGAAAACCAGCTGGAAAATCTGCGGGAAAAAATTGCCGGCACGGAGGACAAAGTCGTGGCCGCGGAAGCGGATTTGAAGAAAGCGGAAGAAGATGTCCAGACGCAGAATGAAAATCTCAATGTGCGTCTCAGGACTATGTACAAAAACGGAAGCATCGGCTTTATGGACGTACTCATGGGTTCGGGCAGCATTTCGGAATTTATCAGCAATATCGATATGGTAAAGAAAGTGTATTCCAGCGATAAAGATGTGCTTGCCGATCTTGAGAAAGATTATAAAAAGGTAGAAGATAAGAAAAAAGAGCTGGAATCTCTGGAAGGCCAGCTGGAATCCCAGAAACAGGAACAGCTGAACAAGCAGGCGGAGCTGACGGCTAACCGCAGCGAAGTCTCCAAGAAAAAGGCCAACGTGGTTGCCAGCAACGAAGCTCTCGAAGATAATATTGCCGATCTGAACGCGGAAGCGGACCGCATTGCTGCCATTATCGAGCAGGACAGTAAGAAAAACGATAACAGCGGAGGGAGCAGTAACAGCGGCGGCAAGGACGGCGGAAGCAGCAACAGTGGAGGAAGCAGTGGCGGCGGAAGCGGCGGCAGCTCCTACAATGACGGACAATTCGGATGGCCTGTTCCGGGGCATACTAGAGTTTCTTCCAATTATGGTTGGAGAATCTGTCCGTTCCACGGTAGAGAAAAGCATACCGGAATCGATATTCCGGCACCTTACGGTACTTCCGTATTAGCGGCGGCCAAGGGTACGGTAATCTTTTCAGGCTATCTGGGAAGCTACGGCAATGCGGTAATTATCAGTCACGGAGGAGGTCTCTATACGCTTTACGGCCACAACAGCAGTCTGGTAGCTCATTCCGGCGCAAAGGTTAAAAAGGGACAGAAAATAGCAAGAGTTGGAAGCACGGGCAGCTCTACCGGAAACCACTGCCATTTTGAGGTTCGGAAGGGCGGCAGCAGTTACGGAAACGATGTAAATCCGTGGAACTATCTGAAATAAAGTCCCTATAAATTAGAGGAGTTAGAACTGATGAATTACATAGATCCGATTATTTTAGAACTGCTGAAAAAGCGAGGTATTTCCGATGATGCGGAAATAAAAGAGTTCTTATCGGATAAACCGCAAAAGACTTACGATCCATTCCTGCTCTCCGATCTGGAGGCGGGAGTGGATTTGCTATTACGGGCTATCCATGATAAAAAAAGAATTTGCGTTTATGGCGATTATGATGCTGACGGAATTACCTCCGTCAGTATTCTTATGGAGTTTTTAGGAACACTGACAGATCGGCTGCAATATTATATTCCTTCCCGTTTTGATGAAGGCTACGGCCTCAACGCCGAAGCAGTGAGAAAAATCAGGGCCGGCGGCAGCGATGTGCTGGTGACCGTAGACTGCGGAAGCGTTTCCTACGAAGAGGTGGAGCTGGCAAAGGAGCTGGGTATGGAGGTACTGGTAACCGATCATCACAGTATTACCGATGTGAGGGCCGATTGTCTGCTGATTAATCCCAAACGGCCGGATTGTCTTTATCCCTTTCGCGAACTGGCAGGCTGCGGGGTAGCTTTCAAGCTGATACAGGGAATTCAGAAAAAAGCCGATATCCCCAGGAAGGTCCTCAACAGGGCCCTTGATCTGGTGGCTCTGGGAACCATCGCAGACGTGGTCCCTCTTTTGGACGAAAACAGAACCCTGGTCAAACATGGTATGCATATTATCAGCAGTGGGCTGAGGCCCGGGCTTGCGGCCTTGATCGAGGGTATTTCTCTAAAAAGGGACAGTCTGCGATCTGATCAGATTGCCTTTGGCGTGGCGCCCCATCTCAATGCGGCGGGAAGAATGGGCGACGCCAAGATAGCTGCCAGTCTGATGCTGGAAAAGGATAAGGACGCTGTGGGCCGTCAGGTATCGCAGCTGATTGATTTTAACAAGCAGCGCAAAAAGACCCAGGAGGAGGCCTATCAGCTCTGTACACAGATTATCGACCAGCATCTGGCAGACCGGAATTTTCTGGTGGTTTACGCGGAAGACGTGCATGAAGGTATTGCGGGAATTGTTGCCGGCAAGCTGAAAGACAAATACGAAAGACCGACGATTCTGGTAACGCCATCGGGCGATCACCTGAAAGGAACCGGACGCAGCGTAAGCGGAGTCAATCTTTATGAGGTTCTCAAATCCCACGAGGATTTGTTTTTGCGCTTCGGAGGACATGAAGGAGCCTGCGGATTTTCCATGGAACAGGATAAACTGGATACCTTGGAAGACCTGCTGGAGCAGGATATGAAGCGGATGCTTCAAGAGGATCCAGAGCTTTTTTCAAGACAGATCAACGCAGATCTCCCTCTGGCTGTAGGAGATATTACGCTGGAGCTGGCCCAGGGACTGGAGCTTCTGGCCCCCTTCGGAAGCAAAAACCCAAAACCGTTTTTCCTTCTGGAAAACGTCAGAGCCGCTCGCTTGCAGCCCATGGGCGCGGACGGCAAGCACATTCGTTTCTTTGCCATATCCGAGGACGGCCAGTCGCTGGAATGCGTACTCTTTAACCGCGCAAAGGATTTCGAATCCGCGCTTTATGGCGAAAAAAGCATAAACCTGATTGGCTCTGTCGATTTTCAGGAATGGAGGGGAAATAAAAGGGTGCAGTTTAATGTGGAAAGTGTGGTATAATGTTCGCATTGATTTATACGGCGTTGCCGTAAGGATGCGAACATTGAAATCTGCTGCGACGTGGCTTGCGGGTTATAATAACCGCATTGATTTATACGGCGTTGCCGTAAAGGTGCGAACATTGAAATCCGCTGCGACGTGGCTTGCGGTAACTTTGGGGTGTTTTTTTGTGAAAGTTACGCAATTTGCAACGGTTTGGCGAGCCTTTTGGGGAAAAAGGCGCGGGATTTTGGAATTTGGCGGTGGGAGGGCTGCGCAATCCCACAAAATTGCGTAAACAAAGCCCGATTTTCTGAAAAAGTTACCAAAATCATGGGATCTCTTGCTGTCAGGCGGGAGAGTGGAATGAGTTTACTGATAGATAAAATTTGGGATGGAGGCAGTTGGAATGACAATTAAAAAACGAAATCTGGTGCTTTTGCTGATCGTTACTTTCCTGCTGGGCGCTACGATCGCCGCAGGATCGGTGCTGTTGGTTGAAAACGGCGCAATGGGCGGAACGGTAAAAGTGTCGAAGAAAAACTATGAATATTATGAAAGGCTGAGCAAACGCTATGGAAAGCTGGATCAGCTTTATGATGAGGTGACGGGCAGCTTTTATAAAAAGCCGGATGAAGAGAAGCTGGCGACCGGAATGTACAAAGGGCTGATTGCTGGTTTGGGCGATCCGTATTCCGCATATATGACAAAGGAAGAATATACCTCCTGGACAGACAGTACGATGGGAGAGTTTGACGGTGTTGGCATTACTTTCTCTACCAATAAATCCGGTGATTACGTGGTTGTCAATACAATTCCCGACACACCGGCGGAAAAGGCCGGTCTCAAGGCAGGAGACCTTCTTGTGGCTGTTGATGGCAAAACCTACGGCACAATGGACACTTTCAGTGCGGCGCTGAAGGGCAAAGCCGGGACAAAGGTAACTCTTACCTATGAACGGGATGGAAAAGAAAAAGACGTGATTATGAAGCGGGCGACGATTATCAATAAAACAGTAGACAGCAAGGTTTTAGAGGATCAGATCGGATACATTAAGATTTCCGCCTTTGAAGAGCATACGGCCGATGATTTCAAAAGCGCGCTGGAAGGTCTGCAGAAGAAGAAAGTAAAAGGTCTGGTGATCGATCTGAGGCAAAATGGGGGCGGCATTGTCGATGCCGGGCTCGATGTGGCTGATAAACTGCTGGGCGAGGGTACAGTGACTTACCTGCAGGATCAGCACGGTAAAAAGCAGTATCTGAAATCCGATGCGGAAAAGATCGACATTCCGTACGTGCTGCTGGTAGATGAAAATACGGCCAGCACTTCGGAGATAATCGCAGCGGCCGTAAAAGATGACGGAACAAACCCCATCGTGGGAACAACCACTTTTGGTAAAGGGATCGTGCAGAGTACAGGAGAGCTGAAAGACGGCAGTGCGCTTAAGCTGACAACCATGCAGTATTTCTCACCGAAGGGAAATGTAATCAACGGAAAAGGGGTCAAACCCAACTATGAAGTGAAAAACAGCAAAAAGGACAAGGACGATAAGCAGCTTGCCAAAGGTTTGGAGCTGCTGAAAGCAAAACAGTAGGAGAACTGCGATTGATACGACGTTGCCGGAACAATCCGGCCAGAGTCGTATCATTTGCCATCTGCGGTAACTTTTCGAAAAAAAGATGGAAAGTTACGCAAAGTTGTGGGTTTGCGGGTGCTTGAAACCGTGGAAAGTGAAAATTTGTGCTGCAAGTCATTTTGAAGGCCGCAGGAACGTTGAAAAATGCGTAACTTTCCGAAAAAAAACGGGGAAAGTTACCGGAGCGGTTCCGCGGCCTTTTTGAGCAATGCGTATATTGTTCAACAACGGATTCATTTTGACCTTGTTGTTGAAGTGTTTTCAAGGTTTGCGGTCTCTGCCCCTGTTCAAATTTGCATATTGATCGAGTTTCTGTGCCCGCATAGCCCTGTATCCTTGAAAAAAGCTCAACAAATCCCTGGTTTTTACCTGCGTGTTGATAAAAATCGCAATTCGCCTTTTGGGAGGTTTTCGTTTGAGGTTCTGCCAAGGAGATCAAGCAGACGGCATCGTATCATTTGTTATCTGCGGTAACTTTTCGGAAAAATGATGGAAAGTTACGCAAAGCTGTGGGTTTGCGGGTGCTTGAAACCGTGGAAAGTGAAGATTTGTGCTGCAAGCCGTTTTGAAGGCCGCAGGAACGTTGAAAAATGCGTAACTTTCCGAAAAAAACGGGAAAAGTTACCGGAGCGGCCCAGCGGCCTTTTGATGAAGGAAACAGGGGCCGCAACTCATATCTCTTGATCAGTTGAAACGGGGTTGCCGCAAGGTACAAGAATAATAAAAGGAGCTCGGCGGGAGCTCCTTTTTGAGTCTTTTGCTTTTCAGGGCTGCAAGCGGGTATGGCTGCACTGAGAAAAAGCTTTATCGCACAATTATGTAATAGCTGTAAGCCAGATAAGCGAGGATGAACAGGATTCCCCAGCCTCTGCGGATCTCCTTTTTCGCAATCGCAGGGGCCATGACCAGCAGACTGGCGGCGACCAGAATCCAGGCATCGTATATGGATACAGATTCAATCCGAATGGGATGCACCGTAACGGAAGCTCCCAGAACAAACAGGATATTGAACAGATTGGAACCGATCACGTTTCCCACGGCAATATCCGTTTCGCCCTTTCTGGCGGCAGCGATACTGGTCACCAGTTCGGGAAGGGACGTACCGATAGCCACGATCGTGAGGCCGATAAGCGTCTGACTGATGCCAAAGGACGCGGCAATGGCGCTGGCCTTATCCACAACCAGCTGACCGCCGAAGATGACGGCAGCAAGGCCAACCACAGCAAACACAATCCCCTTAGGCAGAGAGGGCTTTTTCCCGTGGTCTGCCGAATCAGGCGCAGGATGCTTGATTGCTTTTCGGATTGTAGAAATAATGAAAAAGGCAAAGATTGCCAAAAGAATCAAACCGTCCGGCCTGGAAAGATACAGGCTTTCTCCGGAACCCAGAGTCGTCAGCGCCAGGACAATGAACAGCAGAGCGGCGATAATGGAAAGCGGATATTCACTTTTGAGAATATGCGGCTGTACCGGGCACGGTTTGATCAGCGCGCAGGCCCCCAGAACCATGAGCAGGTTGAACAGATTGGAGCCGATCACGTTTCCCACGGCAATGCCATTCTGTCCGGTGGTTGCTGCGGTGATACTGACCGCGGCTTCCGGAGCGCTGGTCCCGAAAGCGACAATGGTAAGCCCAATTATAAAGGAAGGAATGCTGAAATACCTTGCGATATCCGAACTTCCGTCAACAAAAATATCCGCGCCTTTCACTAGTAGGACGAATCCAACAATCAATAAAATATAATCCAATTTTTTTCCCCTTTACTCTACATACTAAAGAGAATTATATGACAGCATACCGAAGATTGTCAAACCTAAATTTTCGCCGGGCCGCAAATGAAGTCCGGCGCTTTAGGACGTGAAAGTAAAAAGAGTTGACGGTGATTTTACAGGGTGCTATAATTGTACTGTAATGTGTTGAAGTAAAGGTGAAAGGAGCTATATCATGGCTTACGAATCAAAATTCAAGCGCGCCGACATCGATGAACTGTTCAAAGCAATACTGCTGCTGGAGGATGAGGAAGATTGCTATCGTTTTTTTGAAGATATATGTACGATAAACGAGATTCATGCTATCGCACAGAGACTGCAGGTAGCAAAGCTGCTTTCAGAGAAAAAGACTTACAGCGAGATTGAGGATCTGACAAAGGCATCCACAGCGACCATCAGCAGGATCAATAAATGTCTGGTTTATGGCGCTGAAGGCTACCAGAGAATCCTGGATCGAATGGACAAAGCTGATTAGCGGACGTAAAAAGATGAGAAAGAAATACGCACAGCGGAACTGTCAGGTTCCGCTGTTTTTGGAGTAAGAAATGTATGTATATATATATGAAGGCTATCAGGGAGGCCGGGGCGGCCGGCAGCGAACAGAAGCGCTGGTCCGGCGGGCGGCAAAGCTTTACGCTGCGGAAGAAAGGCTGAACCTGGGAGCGTTTTCTGACGAAATTCTGCGGGCGGAAAGGGGAAAGCCTTATTTTGAGGAAATTCCCATTGAATTTTCCGTCAGCCACACCGGCAGCCTGTGGGTATGCTCCATGGGCGCAGAAGCGATGGGCATTGACGTGCAGGAGATACGTGGCTGCCGCCGGGAAAAAATAGCGGATCGCTATTATACGGCTGATGAAAGGGAATACGTCCGGGCAAATGGGGAAGCGGGTTTTTTCCAAATCTGGACCAGAAAAGAGGCTTATGCCAAATATACGGGCGACGGCTTTACGGAAAGCCTGCGTGTTTTTTCCACCCTTGCGGGTAAGGACGTTGAATTTATTGACTTTGATATTGGTGCGGGGGTCAAGGGCTCCTGCTGTGTGAGAGAGAAGTGTGAATTATGGATCAGAAAAATACTGTAAAGGGCTACGGAGCAGCTATCCTGTTTTCCGTTTTAGTCGGTTTTTCTTTTTTGGGCGTAAAGACCTGTGTGCCCCTGGCGAGCAGCCTGCAGATTTTAATGCACCGCTATAATTTTGCCTTGCTGGCGCTGGTCATCCTTATGGTCCTGCGGGTAGCCAAGATCGATCTTCGGGGAAAACCGAAAAAGAATCTGCTGCTGACAGCGGGATTCTATGTTGGTTTCATGGTTCTGCAGGTGATAGGACTCTTTTTTGCCACCTCGATCGAAGGATCCATCATTTTCGCCATCATCCCCATCATCGCCAAAATCATCGCCTCTCTGTTTCTGGGAGAAAAATCCACGGTTTTGCAAAATATATTCGTGTGCCTGACCGTAGCCGCGCTGATCGTTATGATTATTATGGGCAGCACCAGCGTTACCTTCAATGTTGGCGGAGCCATACTGCTGATTCTTTCCAGCATATCCATGGCCATCAGCAATGTCTTCATGCGCTATGTGCGCGATCAGTACAAACCCATTGAAATTTCTGCCGCCATTATCATCGGAGGCTGCGTAATATTCAATCTGGCTTTCCTGGTGCAGGGACTTTTCAACGGCACGCTCCACACGTATTTTCAGCCGTTTTCCCATCCCGAATTCATCATCGCCACCGCTTACCTGGGGATAGGGTGCATCCTGCTTTCCGCACAGCTGATGAGTTATTCGCTGAGCAAAATGGAGGCGGTAAAGGCTACGATCTTCGGTAACGTTTCCACAGCCATTTCCATCATCGCCGGAGTAGTCGTGCTGGGGGAACCGCTGCTGCCATATCATATCATCTGTACGATTTTAATTATCGTTGGGGTCGTGGGACTGAGCGTTTCAGGAAAGAAAAAGGAGGAAACCGATGAGATTTAAATTTCTGATGGAAAATAAGACGGAAGGTTCCGGCTGCGTGGCGGAACATGGACTGTCCATATACATAGAAGCACAGGGAAGAAAGCTGCTGTTTGATACGGGAGCATCTCCTTTGTTTGCGGAAAACGCAAAAAAAATGGGCGTGGATCTTTCGCAGGTGGAGACATTGATTATCAGCCACGGCCACTACGACCATACGGGCGGAGTGCCTCAGTTCTGTGAGATCAACAAGATCGCTCCCATCTACATCCACCAGGGTGCTTTCTACGAGACCTACGGAAAGAAAAACGGCAAATGGGAGGAGCAAACCTCCGGCATCCGCTGGAGCGATCATGAAAGAAGCCAGATCGATCCCAGAATCGTCCGCACCGATCAGGTGACCTGGCTTTCCGAGGACATCGCCATATCGGGAACGATCCCAAAGATTCCGGGATTTGAACCGACCGAAACCTTTTACCGCCGATATGAAGACGGCAGCTGTGAGCCGGACCCGATGGATCACGAACAGATTCTGGTTATAAAAGAGCCGGAAGGGCTGTATGTTTTTTCCGGGTGCAGCCACAGAGGCGTGGTGCCTGCTATCCGCTACGCAAGGGAAATCTTTGACGGTGAGCGGATTGCCGTGCTGGTGGCAGGTATGCATCTTTACAGCGCGGGGAAAGATATGCGCAGGAAGGTTGTGGAGCAGGTTTTGAAGGAGGAGATGGATCTGGTAATGCCGGTACACTGTACGGGTATCGACGCTATCTGCGATCTCAAGGCGGCTTTGGGTGATAAATGCGTTGTGGCTACGGCAGGGAGCAGCTATGGATATTAAAGACGCGGCGCTGAAATATCTGGGGCCGAGAGCCAGAACCTGCAGAGAGGTTAGCGATCATCTGCGGGCAAAGGGCTTTGACGGGCCGGAGATCGAGGAAATCATCGAAGAACTGAAAGAGCTGCACTACCTGGATGATCAGGATTACTGCGCTCAGTATTTCGAGTATGCCTTCGGAAAGGGAAAAGGCTCTTACCGGGCCAAGAGAGAGTTGGAAGAAAAGGGCGTGGATCGGGAGACGATCGAAATCGCCTTTGAGGAATATGAGAGCGAAGAGACGGAGCTTGCGCGGGCGAAAAAGCAGGCCGCCAAAATCGCGGATGGCAGGCAGATCGACGAAAAGCTCCTGGCAAGAATGGGGAGGCGTCTGACTTCCCTGGGATATCGCTCGGATATCGTATATCAGGTATTGGGAACTTATATGAGGCAGCAGGATGAATGACCGGTTTACAAGGACAAAATTAATATTGGGCGAGGAAGGAATCGCCAAACTCCGCAGCAGCAGAGTCGCGGTCTTCGGTATCGGCGGCGTAGGGGGCTACGCGGTGGAGGCTCTGGTACGGGCCGGCATCGGCGCCATTGATCTGATTGATAAGGATGTGGTGGATGTGACCAATATCAATCGGCAGATCATCGCTACCATGAGTACTGTGGGCAGGGATAAAGTAGAAGTTATGAAAGAGCGGATTTCGGACATTGCTCCCGATATCCGGGTCAATGCGCATAAGCGCTTTTTTCTGCCGGAGACAGAGTTTGATTTTTCAGGATTCGACTATGTGGTGGACGCCATCGACACGGTGACTGCCAAGCTGGACCTGATTGTAAGAGCCAGGGCGGCCGGAGTGCCTGTTATCTCCTCCATGGGGACGGGCAACAAGCTGGACCCGACCCGGTTCGAAGTGACGACCATTGACAAAACCTCTGTGTGCCCATTGGCCAAGGTCATGCGAAGAGAACTTCGCCGCAGAGGAATTTCAGACCTGAAAGTGGTTTATTCCAGAGAAGAGCCTGCGAAACAGGCGGAAAGGGGCGTGCCGGCCAGCGTTTCCTTCGTTCCCCCGGCAGCGGGGCTGATCCTCGCAGGAGAAGTGGTAAAGGATTTGATAAAATGGTAATGGTAAAAGTAAAAGAAATCAATCTGGAACGTGGATTCCCCACGGTTCCCCAGGCAATGCGCAACCTGATTAACGATTTGTCAACCGCCCAGCGAAGCGGCTGCAAGGCGGCGGTCATCGTCCACGGCTACGGCTCCACCGGCACCGGCGGGGCGATTAAGGAAGCTGTAAAAAGCAAACTGAAAGAGCCGCTGCTGCGGGGCGTGGTAAAGGAAACGATCCCTGGCGAAGAGTGGTACTCCAGGAAAAAGGAGTTCCTCAACTATTGCCCGCAGCTGAAAGATTTCAGCCGCTACGTGGACGGAAACCGGGGAGTAACGGTCGCTCTGCTGCGGTAAAAACGCGGCCTTTCCCGCCGCGGAAAAAATTTTTTAAAAAATTTTAAAGAAATTTCTCATATGCACCGAAAAACGGACATAGACTTTGGTATAGTTTAACCATCAAGAGAAAGGGTACAAACTATATTAAGTAGAACAGACGGAGGTGCATACGATATGTTGTTATTTTTACCTTGGATTTTCATGCTGGTGGCTATTGCTCTGATCATTCTCCTGTGGGATGATTATTTGAAAGAAACACGTTATAATGAATACCGAAAAGAACGGGACCGAACCAGAGAGGAAATAGAAAGGATGATGGTAAATGAGCCTGAAGACTTTAAAAGGAGACATCACAAAACTGGACGCGGACGCTATCGTCAATGCTGCTAACCGTACGCTTCTTGGAGGAGGCGGCGTGGACGGAGCGATCCACAGAGCCGCGGGAAAAGAGCTGCTGGCGGAATGCAGGACCCTGGGCGGCTGTGAAACGGGACAAGCTAAAATCACCAAAGGATACAATCTGCCTGCCAGATACGTGATCCATACCGTGGGACCGGTGTGGCACGGAGGCGCGCAGGGCGAGCCAGAGCTTTTGAAAAACGCCTATAAGAACAGTCTGGCGATTGCCCGGGAAAAACAGCTGAGTTCCATCGCTTTTCCCGCTATATCCACAGGCGTATACGGCTATCCGAAGGAAGAAGCGGCAGAGATCGCAGTGGAGGCCTGCCTGGAATTTCTTGAAGAGTACGATATGGAGATCGTTTTGGTCGCTTTCAGCGATGGGGACAGGAACCGCTATGAGAAATTGATTGAGGACAGAGCAGGGAAATAGGAGCGGAGGAAAAGAATGTCTGACTACAGAACACTGATAGAGAGAATTGAACATTTTTACATAGACGCAGTGGAAGAATTTAAAGAGGCTGAGCAGCAGATTATCAACGATTCTCAGTTCCGCAGCATTATCCGCAAAAAGGATTATGACGGAAACATCGCCAAGCTGAAAGAGTGTAAGAGAACGGCGCAGGATATCAATGTGAATGACATCGAAATCGATGCGGACGATGAAGAATCCAGGGAGGTGGCAGAACGCTTCAACCGGGCGCTGGCCATGTTCAACGGCCTGTGCGACGCCTATGTGCAGCTGCAGGTCTTTCTCAAAAAGAAGTCGATGAAGGAACCGGCAAAGTTTTCAACTTATAAGGAAATCTTCGCCAAAGTACAGCAGTACAAAGAGGCTGCCAATGGAGCGCTTCACGACCTGGATATGGTGTACACGGACTATACGGAGGAGTACGTCCTGGATGACAGGGAAGATTCCGATGAATAAAGGACAGGTTAAAAAGCTCTATATCCTCTATATTCTGGAGATCCTGCGGAAATATTCGGATTCCGACCATCCTCTCATGCAGAAGGAGATCATAGAAATCATGGAGCGGGATTTCGGGGTTACCTGTGAAAGAAAGGCCGTATCCAGAAATTTGGGCGATCTGCAGGATATGGGATACGAAATCCGCCACACTAAGAAGGGATGGTTTCTTGCTGGCCGCCAGTTTGCCGACGGCGAACTGCGCCTGCTGGTGGACAGCGTGATGGCTTCACGGCATATCCCGGAAAAGCAGGCCGGAGAGCTGATCGAAAAGCTGATCAGCCAGTCCAGCATTCATTTTAAAAAACAGATGCGCCATGTTCATAATATCGAGAGGATGGAGCATGACCCGGGAAATGAACTTTTTTACACGATTGAGCAGATCAGCAGGGCCATTGAAGAAAAACGGAAAATTTCTTTTTTCTATAATAAATACGGGCCGGATAAAAAGCTGCATCATACCACCCAGAGCAAGCATCTGGTCAATGCCTATCAGATCGTCGTCGCCAACGGCCGCTACTATTTGATTGGCAATGTGGATAAATATAGCAATGTCACCCATTTCCGCGTTGAAAAGATCACTGACACGGAAATTCTAGACCTGGAGGTAAAGCCCCAGGAAGAGGTGGAAGAGCTGAAAAACGGATTGGATCTTCCGACGCATATGGCGGAACATCTGTACATGTTTTCCGGAAAATCCTCTCTCATCACCCTGAAGGTGGAGGAATGGGGAATCAACGATGCCATAGACTGGCTGGGAAAAGATATCGATATTTCCCGGGAAACAGACGGCTACCTGGTTCGGGTAAGAGCCAACGAGCAGGCCATTGCCTACTGGGCCATTCAATTCGGCGGCAGCGTGGAGGTCCTTTCTCCCGAAAGCCTGCGGCAGCAGGTGGCCGAGCGGGTGAAAGCAATCAACGATAAATACGAAAGGTAATTTTATGGAATATATCACATTGGCGGCGGCACTGGCAGCTGTCGTACTGATGATCTTTGTTCTGCTGAAAATCGGCGCCATGGGGCGTTCCGGCGCGCAGGCACAGCTGATTAAGGAAACGAAGCGCGATCTGGAACAGCAGATTCATGCTTCCAGGCAGGAAACTCTGCAGCTGGTTCAAAGCAGCGTCAAAGCTCTGGGAGAGATGATCTCCGTCAACCAGCGGGGATCGGCGGAATCGCAGGATAAACGGCTGGCGGAGATGAACCGTCAGTTTGCCAATATGACCATGCAGAACGAACAGAAGATGGAGCACATCAGGCAGACCATGGAGGCGAGGCTCAACGCCCTCACCGCTGACAACAACCGGCAGCTGGAACAGATGCGGGACACAGTGGATGAAAAACTGCAGAAGACTTTGGAGGCACGCATCAGCCAGTCCTTCAAGCTGGTGAGCGAAAGGCTGGAGCAGGTGTACAAAGGTCTGGGAGAGATGCAGACTTTGGCTTCCGGGGTGGGCGATCTGAAAAAAGTGCTTTCCAATGTGAAGACGCGGGGCATTCTGGGAGAGATCCAGCTGGGCGCGATTCTGGAGGAGATACTGGCCCCTGATCAATATGAAGAAAACGTTCGCACCAGGCCTTTGGGAACGGAACGGGTAGAGTTTGCCATCCGCCTTCCCGGTGAGGGCGACAGACCCGTATATCTTCCCATCGATGCCAAATTTCCCGCCGATGTCTATGCCAATCTGATGGACGCTTATGACGGAGGGGATCCGCTGATGGTCCAGGAAGCAGGAAAGCTTCTGGAGCGGGCGGTGAAAAAGTCGGCCAGGGATATTCATGACAAATATGTGGAACCGCCGGCAACGACGGATTTCGCGATTCTCTTCCTTCCCTTTGAGGGACTTTACGCGGAAGTGGTGCGCAGGGGACTTGTGGAGACCCTGCAGCGGGACTACAAGATCAACATTGCGGGACCCACCACCATGGCCGCTCTTCTCAACAGTCTGCAGATGGGCTTTAAGACCCTGGCGATTCAGAAACATTCCAGCCAGGTATGGGATGTTCTGGGAGCGGTGAAAACGGAATTCGATAAATTCGGAGATGTGCTGGCGGCCACGCAGAATCGAATCAACCAGGCCAATGCGGAGCTGGACAAATTGATTGGGACAAGAACACGAAGCATCCAGCGCAAGTTGCGCGGCGTCTCCAATCTGGCGGAGGAAGACAGCAAGAAGCTTTTGGATCTTACCGATGACATTGACTGAAGGAGCTATTCGACATGAGCATTTATGCTATCGGCGATCTGCACCTGTCCTTTGCTCCGGGCGTTGAAAAGCCCATGGACATATACGGCAGCGTGTGGACCGATCACGCAAGAAAACTGAAAAACAACTGGTTGGAATTGATCAGGCCGGAGGATACCATCATCCTGGCCGGCGATATTTCCTGGGGGCTCAAGCTTTCCGAAGCCATTCCCGATCTGGAGTGGATCGATGGGCTGCCGGGGAAAAAGGTCATTTTCAAGGGGAATCACGATCTCTGGTGGAGCGGGATCGGCAAACTCAACAGCCTTTACGATTCGATAAGATTTGTACAGAATACGTCTTACGAAGCGGAAGGCTATTTCCTGTGCGGCAGCCGGGGCTGGATATGCCCGGGAAACGACGATTTTACAGGGCAGGATGAGAAGATCTATAAAAGGGAGCTTCTGAGGCTGGATATGTCCCTTGAGGATGCCAGATCAAAAGGAGCAAAGGACAACATCATCGGCGTCCTTCATTATCCTCCGTCCGCGGGGCCTTCCGCGGGCTCGGGATTCACAGAGGCTTTCGCGCAGGCAGGCGTCCGTCAGGTGGTGTACGGCCATCTTCATGGCCAGGATGCCTTTAAAAACGGCCTGCAGGGAACATATAACGGGGTAGCGTACAGGCTGGTCTCTTTGGATTATCTCAATTGCAGGCCTGTGCTGATAAAGGAGTGATTAATATGAAACGAGCGGCAATTATCGTATTGGACAGTCTGGGCGTGGGAGAGCTTCCTGACGCGCAGCTTTATGGAGATAAAGGCGCGGACACCCTGGGGCATATTGCCCGGGAATATCCGCAGCTTTCCATACCGAATCTGCAGGCTTTGGGTTTTGGCAATGTGCCCGGCGCAGCCGGAGAAAGGTTCGCGGTCGACAAGCCTGCGGGAGCTTTCGGAAAGCTCCGGGAAAAATCCAAGGGCAAGGACACCATTACCGGCCATTGGGAAATAGCAGGGCTTTATACAGAGGTGCCCTTTAAAACCTATCCGGACGGATTTCCCGGGGAATTCATCGAAAAATTCGAGAAAGCTATCGGGCGGAAGGTGCTGGGAAATTATTCGGCCTCCGGAACCGTTATCATAGAAGATCTGGGGCCTGAACACGAAGACACGGGGCGTCCCATCGTCTATACTTCCGCAGACAGCGTTTTTCAAATCGCGGCCAATACGGACGTGATCCCGCTGGAAGAGCTGTATCACATCTGCGAGACGGCCAGGGAGATGCTGCAGGGCGACTGGTCCTGCGGTCGGGTTATCGCCCGCCCCTATGTTCTGGAGAATGGCAAGCGGACCAGAACAGCGGACCGAAAAGATTACGCGGTTTCGCCTCCGTCGGCCACCATGCTGGACCATACGGCGGCGCTGGGAAAGGAGACCTATGCCATCGGCAAGATCCGCGATATCTTTGACGGCAGAGGAATTACAAAATCCGTCCATACGGTGAGCAATATGGACGGAGTGGATAAGACCATCGAAGCTTTAAATATGGATTTTGAAGGACTGATCTTCACCAATCTGGTGGATTTTGATTCCAAGTACGGCCACAGAAGAGATCCGGAAGGGTATGGAAAGGCCATCGAAGAATTTGACCGCCGGCTTCCTGAGATTCTCGCCGCTATGAAGGACAGCGATGTACTCTTCCTCTGCGCGGACCACGGCAACGATCCGGTGCACAGCGGCTGGGACCATACGAGGGAACACGTTCCGGTGGTGATTGCCGGAAAGGAAGTCCGGGAAAACGTTGATCTGGGAATCCGGGATTCCTTTGCCGATATCGGAGCAACGGTCTGTGAGCTGCTGGGTGCGGAGAAAACTGCCATCGGCGAGAGCTTTTTGAGTGAAATCAAAAGGTGAGCCATGGTTCAACGAAAATCGTAAAAATATCAAAAGAGGCGCTTTGGGCAGGAAGCGCCTCTTGCTGTTAAAAGCTTATTCCGTTTACAGAGCAGTACCCTTTTTGGGAACAAAAAACTGCGACATATTAACGCCTTCCAGAGTAAGCAGCCTCAGCTTTTTATCAATACCGCCGGCATAGCCGGTGAGACTTCCGTTTGTACCGACAACACGATGGCAGGGGACGATAATGGAAATTTCATTATGCCCGACCGCGCCGCCCACAGCCTGGGCCGACATTTGGGGCAACCCTTTCTGCTTTGCGATTATTCTAGCGATTTCGCCGTAGGTGGTGGTTTCTCCATATGGGATCTGCTGCAGAATCTTCCAGACTGCCAGCCTGAAAGGTGAACCGATCATATGTAAAGGCGGTGTGAAATCAGGTTCTTCGCCTGAGAAATAGGTATCGAGCCAGGTTTTTGTCTGCTTGAAAACAGGAAGATCCGCCTCTTTGTGCTCGGGGTCAAGGCTTTTCGCATAAAATTTTTCACCTTCAAACCAAAGTCCCATAAGGCCGATATTGTCAGCTGCCAGGAGAATACCGCCGAAGGGTGACTGATAAGTGGTCGTGTACTGCATAAATTCAACACCTCCAGAAATTTACTGTCAATGGCATAATCTGCCTTGACCTGTTTTTATGTCCATATTATGATATTATCATAGTTTTGAGCTTTATAGTATCGCAATATGCTGAAAAAGTATGATATGATAGAAAAGAAAATTCAAACAGGGGGAAAGCGAAGATGAATATGAACGATATTATTATAAAAAAGCGGGACGGCGGCGTACTGTCCAAAGAAGAAATCCAATATTTCGTGACCGGATATACCAAGGGAGAGATCCCCGATTATCAGGCGTCGGCTTTATTGATGGCCATATATTTTAAGGGCATGGATAAAGAAGAGACCTACGCGCTGACAACGGCTATGCGGGATTCGGGAGATATTGTGGATCTTTCGGCAATTAAAGGCGTGAAAGTAGATAAGCACAGCACCGGCGGCGTGGGGGACAAGACCACTCTGATCGTAGGACCGATGGCTGCGGCCTGCGGCGTGCCCATTGCCAAAATGAGCGGCAGGGGCCTGGGTTTCACCGGCGGTACAGTGGACAAGATGGAATCCATACCGGGATTCAAAACGACTCTCGAAGAACAGGAATTCATGGATCTGGTGAATAAAAACGGTATTTCCGTTATCGGACAGACCGGCAGCATCGCACCGGCAGATAAAAAAATCTATGCTTTGCGGGATGTGACGGGGACAGTGGAAAACCTCAGCCTGATCACCTCCAGCGTCATGAGCAAAAAGCTGGCTTCCGGCAGCGATGCCATCGTATTGGATGTGAAGTGCGGCGACGGAGCCTTCATGGAAAATCTGGAAGAAGCGAGACAGCTGGGACAGCTGATGGTTGAGATCGGCAATTCCGACGGAAAACGGACCATAGCGGTAATCACAGATATGGACCAGCCGCTGGGCCGGGCCGTGGGAAACAGCCTGGAGGTTATCGAAGCCATCGAGACTCTGAAAGGCAACGGACCTGCGGATATAACCCGGCTTTCGGAGACCCTGGCGGGGATCATGGTATATGCAGGAGGAAAAGCGGATTCGCCGGAGCAGGGCCATGAGATGGCAAAGGAAAGTCTGAGAAACGGCTCGGCTTTGGAAAAGATGCGCCTCTTTATCCAGGGACAGGGCGGCGATCCGGCTATCCTGGAAGATACGACTCTTTTCCCGCAGCATACCTTTGCTGTGGAAGTCACCAGCCCCTCCGATGGATTCATTGAGAAAATCAGGGCCCGTCAGGTGGGAGTCGCCTCTCAGCACGCAGGAGCGGGCCGGGCGACAAAGGACGATGTCATTGATATGGCGGCCGGCATCTATTTAAACAAGAAAGTGGGCGACGCGGTGCTGGAAGGCGAGCTTTTGGCGACGGTTTATGGAAACGACGAAGCCAAGGCGGCCGCGGCAGCCAAAGATTTGGAAGCTGCTTATGAGATCAGCGATACAAAGACTGAGCCCAGACCGCTGATAAAAGAAATAATCGGACTGTAAGGGAGTGGAGCCATGGACATTAAAACGTGGATTGAACAATTTCAAAAGGTGGTGCTGGGAGAATTCGGAGAACGGATTTTGTTCATCGGACTGCAGGGCAGTCAGGCCCGGGGCGAAGCGGGACCGGACAGCGATATTGACGTAGTGGTTATTTTCGATACCTTATCCTTTGAAGACATAAAGAGGTATCGCCAAACCGTCGAGGGTCTGCCCCAGCGGGACAGACTGTGCGGCTTTATTTCGGGGAAAAAGGAGATTCAAAACTGGGAGCAGAGTGAACTGTTCCAGTTTTATTACGATACAATCAGCGTATACGGCAGCTTGGATACGCTGATTTCTTTCGATGAAAAGACCAGCGCCGCCCAGGCCGTTCACATGGGCGCCTGCGCCATTTATCACGGCTGCGTGCATAATTTCCTCCATGGAAAAGATCCTGCAGCGCTGGAGATGCTCTGCAAATCAGCGATCTTTGTCATGCAGGCGGAGCATTTTTGCCGGACTGGACAGCATATCAGAAAGCACGCCGAGCTGCTGCCGCTGCTGGGGGAATCCGAGCAAAAGGTTTTAGAACTGAAAAAGGACTGCGGGGCTAATTTCGAAGTCCTTTCGGAATTGCTGATGGACTGGTCGGCAAAGAGGATCGGCGATTACTGAGCGGATGCGGGAAAGGGTACGTTTATGGCAAAATATATTGTGCAAATTCAGGGGAATATTGATGAATTCACACGTTATCTGGAAAACGCGGTTCTGAAACACAGGGCCTTTTCATCGCTGAAACATCAGTTCAGGACAAAGATCAACAATGTCAGGTGCTGTGTCCAGGTATTTGAGGGATATACGCTGAAAGGTGGCAACTGGCTGACGATGAATGTCACCACTCTGGAATACGGAGGCATGCTTAAAGTCGCTGTCATGACTTCCGGCGGAAGCAACAATTTGCTGTTCAAAAACCTTTCTTTTGGTGTGGAGGGCGAAGAGCGGATGCTGAAACAGGCAAAAGCCATCATTATGGGATACAGGCCGATCCGACTGAGCAAAGGATGAAACCGCTCCGGGCAGGTAAGGAGTGGATTTAACTGTTGGTTAAGTTTTTTGAGAAAATCTTAATAGACGCTCAATAACCTTTCGATAACTCCAATGCTACAATGGAAATAAGCTGATGCACAGAAAGGGAAAGGAGTTTTCGATGAAGCTGCAGGAAATTATAAAAGCCAAAAGGCTGGAACAGAATCTGACACAGGAGCAGGTGGCCCATTGTCTGGGCGTTTCCGCTCCGGCGGTCAACAAATGGGAAAAAGGGGTTTCCTATCCGGATATTTCCCTGCTTTCACCACTGGCCCGGCTGTTGGGGACAGACCTGAATACGCTGCTGTCCTTTCAGGAGAATCTGACAGAAAAAGAAATCCAAGCCTTTACGGCAGAGCTGACCGAACAAGTGATGAAGGGTGATTATGAAGCCGGTTTCCGCAGGGCCATGGAAAAGATTGCCCAGTATCCTGCCTGTACGCCGCTGCTGTTTTACACGGCTGTTACGCTGGAAGGCGCTTTGATCTGTCTGCCGGATGAGGAAAGACAGCCTTATAAGAACGAACTGGAACAGTTGTATGCGCGGGCAGCTCAGGGTACAGATCCGCAGATAAGCTATCAGGCGAAACTGATGCTGGCCGGACGCTGCATGGAACGGAAGGAATATGAACAGGCGGAAGCACTGCTTTCCCAGCTGCCGGATATGTCTATGGACGCGGATTATATGCGCGCCGGCCTGTATGTTGAGCAGCAGGAGTTTTCCAGGGCTGCGGAAATTCTGGAACTGAAAATCGCAGGTTCTGCTCAGGAGCTGGAAACTGCGATTCTGATGATGGTTAAGATTGCGGCGGCAGAGGAAGATAAAGGACTGCTTTCACGATTGACGGCATTGTCTGAAAAAACGGCGGAGTTCTATGACCTATGGGATATTTTCCCGAGGCTGACAGAGTTTCAGACTGCGGCAATCTTAAAGGATATTCCCCGCTGCATGGATGCGCTGAAAAATCTGCTTTTAGCTATGAGGCGGCCCTGGGGAATCAGCCAATCACCGCTGTACAAACACATCAAAAATAATGAAAAGGGCTATGCTTATTCGGAGCAGATGATTTCCGGGTTTGTCGCCGGCCTGCGTACGGACCCGGATTTGGAATTCCTCAGGAAAGAGCCGGAATTTCAGGGGATTATCAAGGCTTTTCAGCTTTAGGATTTTAAGTAAATCATAATTGACTAAAGGGAACGAATGCCGGAAAAAGAAAGGATGGCAAAAATAGATGAAACGGATATTTCTGGTTGAAGATGATAAAGAAATCGCTAAAAATCTTGTGCTTCTGCTGCGGGGAGAAGGGTTTATCGTTGACCATGCGTCTACCCAGGCAGAGGCCATTGCCATGCTTGCCGGAGATAAATTTGACCTGGCGCTGGTGGATATTTCCCTGCCTGACGGGAATGGATTCGCAGTCTGTACGGAGATTCGACAGACACAGAATATACCGGTGATCTTTCTTACGGCTTCCGGCGATGAAGCGAGCGTCGTTACCGGGCTGAACATGGGAGCGGATGATTACGTCACCAAGCCCTTTCGCCCGCGTGAATTGATCGCACGCATTGGAACGGCCCTGCGAAAATCGGGACGCGGCCCATCCGTTTTTCAAATATGCGGGCTTCAGGTCGATACGGCCAGCGGCCTTGTGGAGAAGGATGGGAAAGAAGTTTTTCTTTCCCCATTGGAATACCGCCTGCTGCTTATTTTTATCAATAATCCCAAAGCCATTGTCACCAGGGACCGGCTTCTGGATGAACTGTGGGACGCGTCCGGTGAGTTTGTTAACAATAACACCCTGACGGTGTACATAAAACGGCTGCGGGAGAAGATTGAGGATGACCCTGCGAATCCGCAGATTATATTGACCGTTCGCGGAACGGGATACCGATTGGGAGGCAGCTATGTTTCGAAATAAAGAGGTTCGGCAATTTGCTGCGGTGTTCGTTGGAATAACCGCTGTTACGGCGGCAATCGGATTTTCCATCCGCCCGGCGGCGGGCATACTGATGCTTCTTTCGGCCGCTGCCTTTTGGGCGGCATTTTTTGTGTTTACAAAAGCGAGGTACAAACGTATTGCGCAGATTTCAGACCAAATCGATCTGGTGCTTCATAATACTGACCGCCTGTATATCGGCGGCGGGGAGGAAGGGGAGCTCTCTATCCTGCAAAGCGAGATAACAAAGATGGTATTGCGTATCCGGGAGCAAAATGACGCCTTGAAAAAGGAAAAAGGTCATCTTGCGGATTCGCTGGCCGATATCGCCCACCAGCTTCGTACTCCGCTGACATCGGTAAATCTGATTCTATCGCTTTTGGGAAACGAGCCTGATGAGAATAAACGAAAAGCTTTGCTGCGGGAGGCGGAGGAATTGCTTGCGCAGATGGACAGGCTGCTCAATTCTCTGCTAAAGCTGTCCCGTCTGGATGCCGGTATCGTGGTTTTTCAAAGTGAGCCGATTGATGTAAAACGTCTGATTCATACTGCTCTTCGCCCGTTTCTCATTTCCATGGAGCTGCACAATATTGATCTGCAGGTAAGGGTTCCCGAGGGGACGGCCATTGAAGGCGATTCGGACTGGCTTTCCGAGGCGATTGAAAATCTCATGAAGAACTGTATACAGAGTGTGGGCGATCATGGAAAAATCGAGATTGTTTGCGAGGATACACTGCTGTTTACGGAGATCATGCTCCATGACAGCGGACCGGGGTTCAAAAAAGAAGACTTGCCCCATCTGTTTGAACGCTTTTACCGAGGTAAAAATTCCACTGCCGCAGGGTACGGAATCGGGCTGGCGCTCTGCAGGACCATCATAATGCGGCAGGGCGGGACCATTGCCGCGAAGAATCATCCCCAGGGCGGGGCCATATTTGTCATACGTTTCCCAAAGTGACGGATCTCTCACTTGAAAGTCACGGAGCTGTAAGCTGAAAGTTCTATTATATGGGTAAACCACAGGAAAAGGAGGCTCACATAATGGAGTTTTTAAAAGTTGAAAATCTATGTAAAGTCTATGGGAAAGGCGACAGTCAGGTTACTGCGCTTGACCGCGTTTCCCTCACCATCCAAAGGGGAGAGTTTACCGCGATCATCGGTTCCTCAGGCTCGGGAAAATCCACTCTGCTGCACGTTATTGCCGGCGTGGATAAACCCACTGACGGAAAAGTATTTTTGGAGGGGCAGGACGTATATGCCCAAAGCAACGAAAAACTGGCTATTTTCCGCCGGCGGCAGGTAGGACTCATCTACCAGTTCCACAACCTCATTCCTACTCTGAACGTGGAGGAAAACATTACCCTGCCGATTCTTATGGATAAACGGAAGGTCAATAAAGAACGGCTCGATGACCTGCTGAATCTCCTTGGGCTGCAGGACCGCAAAACACATCTGCCCAACCAGCTTTCCGGCGGCCAGCAGCAGCGGGTGGCCATTGGCCGCGCTTTGATGAACGCGCCGGCCGTTATGCTGGCCGATGAACCGACCGGCAGCCTGGACAGCCGCAACGGGCAGGAGATTATCCGTTTGCTGAAAGAAAGCCACAGGAAATACCATCAAACCCTGATTATTGTCACCCATGATGAAAACATCGCTTTGCAGGCGGACCGCATTATCAGCATCTCAGACGGCAAAGTGGTGCGGGATGAGAGGCAGGTGGCGCGGGTATGAACATTTTCAATAAGGTTACTGTGCAAAGCTTGAAAAAGAGCCGTGCGCGGACGATTGTGACAATTATCGGCGTGGTTCTGTCCGCCGCTATGATTACAGCTGTTGTTACCTTCGGCGTTTCTCTGTTGAATTATATGGAAAAGGGCGCAGCTCAAAAATACGGCGATTGGCATGTTGGTTTTCTGGATGCGGACAAATCTTTCGTACAGGAGCAGACAGCCAGCCATGATGTGGAGAAAACCATAACCTTTGAAAATATAGGCTATGGGGAACGTAATGACAGTAAAGATAAAAACAAACCGTATTTCTTCATCGCCGGATTCAGCGATGAAACCTTTCATGAACTTCCCGTTACGCTTTTATCAGGCAGAATGCCGAAAAACAGCAGGGAAATTCTTGTTCCGGGAGGCACTGCGGCAAAAGACGGCGGGGAAATCGCCATAGGCAGTAAACTTTCCCTTTCCGTAGGGAACCGCATGAAGGGCGGTGAGAAGCTCAGCCAAACGGACCCGTATGATGCCAATGGCGAAATGCTGGTGACAGAGGGCAAGCGGACCTACAAGGTTGTCGGTATCTGCAAAACCCCGGATTTTGAAAGAGAATCCGCACCGGGGCATACGCTGATTACAAAATCGGATACTGGGGATAAAGCAAATGATTTCAGCTTGTTTGTTAAACTGAAAAATCCGCGTGACGTCCATTCCTACGCAAGCGACGCGGCCGGGAACCATGGCTGTATCTTTAATGATAATGTGCTGCGTTTCATGGGGATTTCCGAATCTGCGGGCGACAAGCTGTTCAATGCGCTGCTGTATTCGGTGGGAGTCATTGTAGTGGCCATTATTATGATCGGCTCCGTTTTTCTGATCTATAATGCATTCAATATTTCTCTGAATGAACGCATACAGCAGTTCGGAATTCTCGCTTCTGTGGGGGCCACAGCAAAGCAGCTGCGGAATTCCGTGCTTTTCGAAGGCCTTTGCATCGGCGTGATCGGCACCCCGATCGGCATCGCCGTGGGCATAGGAAGTATCGGGCTTGTGATTTCCGTTGTTTCCAAGAATTTTGGAGACATTCTCTACAGCGGCGTACCTTTGACCCTGAACGTGTCTCTTCTGGCGATCCTCAGCGCAGCCATAGTCAGTATGGTTACCATCTTGATTTCAGCCTATATTCCGGCAAAGAAGGCGGCCAATACACCGGTGATGGAGTGTATCCGCCAGAGCAATGAGATTAAGGTGGAATCCCGGGCCATGAAAATATCCAAGCTGACGCAGCGCCTTTGCGGACTGGAAGGAACCCTTGCCCTGAAGAACTTTAAAAGAAACAAAAAACGTTACCGCAGTATTGTGCTGTCGCTTGTTTTAAGCATTGTGCTGTTTGTATCCACCAGCGCCTTTGTATCCAATTTAAAACAGATGGCGGAACATACAAAAGCTGTCACAGACTATGACATCGGCCTTGGCACGCGGGATATGGAGGACAGTGAAATGCTCCGGCTTTATAGCAAACTGAAAACCGCCGAGGGCGTTTACAAAAGTTCGTATCAGTCGATTAAAGAGTATTCCTGTACGGTCCGGGCGGACCAGCTTTCCGATGCTTACTGGGAAGCCGCGGGAGAGCGTCCGTCGGATAGAACGGTAAACCTGCCCATGGAAATCCAATTTCTTGATGACAGCAGCTATCTGAAAATCGTCAAGAGTCTGGAGCTGCCGGCGGAAGAATATACCGGAAAAGAGGGCAAACTGGTTGCTGTCGCCAAAATGGAAGATGAGACTGGTCAGGCCGAGGGTGTTCATCAGCTTAAGGATATGTTCAAAACACCTTCTCAGAAGGTTACCCTGATCCCCCAGGCAGAGGGCAAAGCGAATACGGCAGCAGCGAAAAAAGAAACTCTTACCTGCGTCGAATTCGTGCCGCCAGATAGTCCGCCGATTCCCGGAAGCGTCGAGCAGAGGACCTACACGTTAGCGATAATAGCGCCTTATTCGCTCATGGAAAAAATGCTTCCCTCCGACGAAGCGGCAGATACCAGAGTTAAGGGCCTGACCTTTCAGTCAGAGAATCCTTCCCGGTCGGCGGCTGAAATGAAGACAATGATCGAACGTACAGGCGTCACAGCAGCATACACCTTTATGAATACATCTGAAATGTTAAATGAGAATCGAAACTATATTTTCATTGCCAATGTGTTTGCTTATACGTTTATCATTATGATTTCCCTGATTGCGGTCGCCAACGTGTTCAATACGATTTCGACCAATATCAAGCTGCGCCGCAGAGAGCTTGCCATGCTCCGCTCTGTGGGGATGGCCGATCGGGATTTCAATAAAATGATGCGCTTTGAGTGTGCCTTTTACGGCATCAGGGCACTGCTTTTCGGAATCCCTATCGCATTCATTGCTTCTTGGCTGATCTACAAGGGAATGTTCGTCGGAGGAGCCGACAGTATCAGCTTTTCACTTCCATGGGCCAGCATGGGAATCAGCGTGCTCAGCGTATTTCTGGTAATCTTTGTTACGATGATGTATGCTGTCAGCAAAATTAAAAAGGAAAACATCATTGATTCGCTTCGGGATGACATGACTTGATTTGCCAGCTGGCCTGCGCTTATGCTATACTTGTGCCAATAGGCAACGATTGGGATGTGCCTGAACAGGAACGCAATTGACCGGATGGAGGAAATATGTCAGAGATTACTACGTTGTTATGGGATGTTGACGGCACACTGCTGGATTTTGAAACATCCGAAGAAATCTGTATGAACCAGTGCCTGGAAAACTATGGGATATCCATTGACCGGCAGCAGTTTGAGTGGTATAAAGCCTGTAACCGCTCTTACTGGGAGCGCTTTGAGAGAAAAGAAATTCCCAAGGAGCGGGTGTATATCGGCAGGTTTGAAGACTTTTTCGCATACTTAGAAATTGACGGTATCGATTATCGGAGTTTCAACGACGATTATCAGAAGGAGCTGGGAAACAGCGCGGTTTTGCAGGACTATGCGCTGGAATTATGTCAAAGGCTGTCGGCAAAGTACCGGCAGTATGTGGTAACCAACGGAAGCAGTATTGCCCAGAACGGAAAACTGCGGGACAGCCAGCTCTACGGCTTGATGGACGGTATCTTTATTTCCGAGGAAATGGGAACGGAAAAGCCCAGCAAAGAGTTTTTCGATTTGTGCGCTCAGAAGATCCCGGACTATGACCCGCAGGCGACAATGATTATCGGGGATTCCCTTACCAGCGATATGGCGGGAGGCGGCAATGCCGGAATCCGCTGCTGCTGGTACAATCCCGCCGGACTTCCAGTCCCGGAAGGCATGAAGATCGACTATGTTATTTCCTCACTGCGGGAGTTAGAAACCATTCTTTTGGTGGAGGAGGGCGCATAGTGTCAAAGGACGGATGCGGAGAAGCAAAGCTGAATTTGGACTTCCGGGCTACAGCCAGATGAAAAAGGGAGCCTGTCATTTCATATGACAGCTCCCTTTTCGTATAAGAAGGCTATTTTCCTGCTTTCTCTGCCAATCTTTCGGCCCACAGCTTTTCAGCCGCAGGCGTCCATTTTTCTGCGTAAGGCGCGGTCTTGGCGCATAGCTCCCCGGCAGCTTCCGGAGCCTGGGGATCTGTGGAATGCGCTCCGGTCTCTTTGACGATGCGGGGCAAAATGTCGGGGTTCTCCAGCATTGGACAAGGCCGGAACATGTTGCCGTTAAATGGCTGCTCATCGTGATAAGCCATGAAGATCGGCGACTGCAGGGCTTCCAACAGAGTGCAGTCGTGGATATTGGCGTTGGAATAATGGATGAAGACACAGGGGTCTACGTCGCCATTGGCATTGATGTGCAGGTAACGGCGTCCGCCGGCAATGCAGCCTCCCACGAATTCCGCGTCGTTTTGGAAATCCATGGAGAAAATGGGCTTGGTCTGCCGGTACGAGCGAATCCGATCGTATACGGTTATACGCTGCTCCGGTGTCGGCAGCAGGTCCGGTGACGCGTCCTTGCCGACCGGCATGTAGTGGAAGAACCAGATAAAGAACGCGCCCATCTCGATCAGTTTGTCGAAGAAGGCTTCGCTGCTGATGTCATCGTAATTCTGGCTGGTATAGCAGGTGGAAATTCCAAAGGGTAGCTTATATTCTTTCAAAAGCTCCATGGCGTGCATAACCTTGTTGTAGACACCTGAACCTCTGCGGCTGTCGTTGGCTTCTTCGAATCCTTCCAGACTGATGGCGGGGACAAAGTTCTTTACCCGCAGCATTTCCTTGCAAAAGGCCTCGTCGATCAGAGTCGCGTTGGTGAAGGAGAGGAAGATGCAGTCATCGTGCTTTTCGCATAGGCGGATCAGATCGTCTTTGCGAACCAGAGGTTCTCCGCCGGTGTAGATGTAAACGTATGTACCCAGCTCCTTGCCCTGTGTAATGATGGAGTCGATATCCTCAAAAGACAGGTTGAGATTTTGGCCGTACTCGGCAGCCCAGCAGCCGGTGCAGTGGAGATTGCAGGCCGAAGTGGGGTCCAGCAGAATGGCCCAGGGGATGTTGCACCCGTATTTCTCCCGGTTTTCATCCTGAGTCGGCCAGCTGAGCAGATTGCCGTTGAGCATAAAGTTGCGGAAGAAGGTGACTCTGGTTTCGGGGTCCAGATCGTAGACCCGCATAATCAGCTGGTACCAGTTGTTTTTCTCGTCAATGGCCTTATGGATCGCGGCTCTCTGGGAAGCAAACTCGTCTTTTGGAAATACATGGTCAACAAATTCCATCAGCTTTGGTATATTGGTTTCAGGATCTTTTTCAAGGTAGTGGAGCACCTTGTTAAATCCAAAGGTTTTCATTCTTTCGTTAAAATTCATCATAGTTCTCTCTCCTTTGCTTTCATACTTGCCGGCCTTTTAAAAATTCCTGCAGCCTGGACCAGCAGTTTTTTGCAGTCTCATATCCGTGCAAATAATAAGATTGCAAAGTGTCATAATCCGTTTCGAAACGCCTTACTTCCGGAGCTTCCGGGCGGATGACAAATACCTGTTTTTCCTCCTCCAGCCGTTCCAGCAGGCGGATCTGCTCCCTGTATGCGGCGGGGCAGGAAATAATCGCGTCCAGCAGCCGGGGATGTTTTTTGTAGTTCTTTTCATATATCCGCCGCTGCATGGATGTCATCAGGGGACCCTTTTCGCGGTTTCTTGTCAAAATGACCACGTTTCGCTTAAAGCCCTGATGAATCGCCCTTTCGATCGGGATGATCCCGGACAGTTCGCCGCTCAGGTAACGATTCCCGTCAAGCTTTACCATCTGGGAGAACAGAGGAATTCCACTGGAAGCCTTAACCAGTGTATTGAGTCTTGCTCTGTCGCGATCTTCGTGAAAATATTCAACCCGGCCGCTGCGGCAGCAGGTGGCTCCGAACTCGCTGTAAGTCTCGGAGGCAAAGAAGGCCTCGTAATCGAAGGAACCTTCATCCTGAGGGTATTCGCAGAAAAGCTGCTCCGGGCTGAAAGACTTTTGGGTACGGATCAGAGGCGCGATTCCCTGTCGGGAAGCAGCGGAATCCTTTTTTGGGAGCATGCGGTTTTTTATGTAGCCCATCTGCCGGGAAAGGTATCCAAGAAGATTACATGCTCCGGCGGAAACACCCACCGCATAAGGAAAGCTGAGACCCTTTTTCAGGAAATAATCCAGTACGCCTGCCGTAAAAACGCCTCGCAGTGCATCGCCCTCCAGCACCAGTCCCGTTCCCTGGGCGCAAATGCCTGTTTTCTCCATGGTCTCTCATCTCCCTTCCGCCTTAGCGCGCACCAACGATGTCCCAATTGTTGATTTTTCTACGTATGGGTATTATAATGTGAAGTGATGATTTTTTCAATTGCCAGAATATACAGATGTGGGTACTATTCCACAAATTTATAAAAAGTGGGGTCGAAAATGACAGATCGCAGAGTACAAAAAACAAAAAAAGCCATTCGGGAGGCATACCTTTCGCTGATCCTGGAAAAGGAAACACCAAAGATAACCATAACGGAAATCGCCCAGAGAGCGGATATTGACAGAAAAACGTTCTATTTACACTATGATTCTATCGAAGATATTATTCATGAATTCGGACGGCAGGAGACGGAAGCGCTGATCCTGCATCTGGAACAAAACGATTTCTTTGACGATACTGCGGATATGGCGGCGCTCTTTCGGGCACTGAACGCATTGATAGAAGCCAATCTGGAGCTGTATCAACATATTGCCAGGACACCGTCCTATGCTTTTTTATGGGGACAGATTAAGGATATACTTAAGGTCAGCCTGACCGAAACCATGGGAGAGCGCCTGGACATTCCGAGGGCGCAGCTGGAAATCTGTGCGGAATTCTACGCTTCCGGAACCATTTCTACTTATTTGGCGTGGCTGCGGGGCGATCTTCCCATGTCGGACGACCAGCTGGCGGAGATCGTAGGCGACATCGCATATTATGGTCTTCATAAACTGATTTCACCGCCGAAAGCAGAAGGGGATGAAGGATAATCTGCTTTGCCGGAGGAGAGGCGGCCTATACGTGAAGGATGGGAACCGCACTCTCACTTAACGCCTACATATCAATAGATGTAAAGGAAAAGCTCATTCAGGTCGCGGCCCTTTTCCTTGGACGGGCACCCCGAATGTCAATGGATGTAAAGAGGTAAGCGTAATTTTGATATTTTTACAGGAATTTAGGGAACCGAAAGCGGCTAAATATCAATCCAGCGGATTCGATTGCGTTATTTTGACACTTTCACAAAGGTCTTAGCGAATTTTTTGCTGAAAGTATCATAGGGGCTTTAAGTAGTTGGATATTTTGACATTATCCACTAATTACCAATATCGATTTGGATAGGGTTATTCTTTTTCCTATTCTTCCATAATATCATAGCGGCGCTTGCCTTTAGAGATGGATTTATACTCGATCGCTTCAGTAGGGCAGCCGCAGATGCAGGCCATGCAGTGGGTGCAGTTGCCTTTCCATGCAGGTTTTCCATCGACCATGTCGATGTTGTTTAAGGGGCATCGACGGGTGCATTTGCCGCAGGAAATGCAGGCATCGGAAACGGTGAAGCCTTTGTCCTTGATGAAAAAACGGTAATAGAGTACATTCACTGGACCGCTGATTAAGCGGTCTGCCAGGGACACCGAAGCCTCGGTGAAAGGCTCGCCTTGTCTGATTTGGCTTGCAAGCTGGGAAAAAACAGGCTTTGCCCGGGCAATGATGGACTCGCATTCGCTTTCGCTGGGGGCAGAGGAAAGGGCAATATAATTTTCCGGCATATGTACAGAAGCAAGGCCCTGATAAACCATACCGGTTTTGTCACAGAGTTTTTTTGCGTAGGCTGCTGCGTTTCCGCCGGTGCTGCCGCCGCGGGTCAGAACAAAATAAGCGTTTTTGTTACCCTCAAATTCCATATCGCAAATCCATTTCTCCACCACCTTCGGCACGCGCCAGGCGTACACAGGCGCGACAAATACCAGCGGGCGCTGTGAGCGAAACGTCTTTTTTTCGCCATCTTTGAGATGTTGATTAATAGAAACAAGTTCATCGCCAAGCTGCTCTGCGATCTGCTTTGCCGCCAGCTGGCTGTTTCCTGTACCGCTGAAATAAAAAACCATATAAGTATCCCTCTTTCTCAATAATTTGTACTGCTTTCACCATTCTGTGCCTTGCGGCGCCGCCGGTACAAATGGTGAATATCGTATAGGATGCGAGCCAGGTCGAGCATCCTTCACGATTCTACACCTTACGGCAACGCCGTACAAATTGGGTAGAATCGTATACCTTGCGAGCTGCGGTAACCTTTCGCAAAAATCGTGCAAGGTTGTGGGTTTGCGGGAATTCGATTTCGCATTGTAACGCACTAAATCATTTCCGGATCGTTTATCCAAAAAAATAGGTAAGAGCGGATCTTTTTTCAACGTTTCTTACCCTTGCCGGTCAATCTTAAGTGGAAATTTCCAAAAAATAAATCCGTAAAACCCGCAAACCCACATATTTTATCCGCTTCGGCCTAACTCAAAGCAAAAAGCGCCAGGTCCTCTTCTTGACTGTTCCGGTTCGGTAAATATGGAATAAACTGTATTGATTCTGCGACCATCTTGCGAGTTTTGCCTGTTTGGTCGCGGGATTTTAAGCTCAAAACCGGATTTGGTCGCAAACTGCACAACCAACTCGATGCGGCTCGCAAATTACACGATCGGACCAATTTGTAAGTTTCAGCCTTTTTTTAGCAATGTACATATTTGTTCAACAACGGGTTCATTTCTGTTTGCTTGTTGAGGTATTTTCAAGGTTTGCGGGCTCTGTTCCTGTTCAAAACCGCATATTGACCGAGTTTTTGTGCGCTCAGGCCTTGTATCCTTGAAAAAAGGTCAACAAGAAGCTGATTTTTCGCTGCATGTTGATAAAAATAGCAATTTACCTTTTGGGCAGTGTTTCATATGAGCCGGTTCCTGCAGTGCAGCAGCTACATACGTTTCAGACTAATCTTCCATAATGTAATATCTTCGGTTTCCCTTGGATGCGGATTTGTATTCAATCGCTTCCGCAGGGCAGCCGCCGATACAGGCCATGCAGTGAGTGCAATTGCCGTTCCAGACGGGTTTCCCGTTCGACATATGGATGTTGTTTAACGGGCATCTCAGTGCGCACTTTCCACAGGAGGTGCAGGCGTCTGACGCGGAAAAGCCTTTGTCACGAACAAGGAGCGGATAGTACAGGGCATTGACCGGCCCGCTGATTATCTTATCCTTTAAAGAAATTCCGGCATTGGGGAACTGCTCTTCTTTTTGAATCAATGCGCCAAGGGTTGCGATCTGCTTTTCGGCTTTTTCCAAAATAGCCGCGCATTCCGCTTCATCCGGTGTATTGGACAACGCTACGTAATTGTTGGGCATGGCCACCGGTGCCAGTCCCAGAAAACGAAGCTTCTTCTGCTCACAGAGTTTTTTTGCATAAGCGGAGGCATTGCCGATGCTTCCGCCGCAGGTGAGGATAAAATAGGCATTTGGATTGCCCTCAAAGGTTGTGTCGCGAATCCACTGCTCCATCACCTTGGGCATCTGCCAGGCATAGGTAGGACCTACAAATACCAGAGGCTGCTCAGATAAAAAGCTCTTTTTTTCGCCGCCGGTTTTGAGGCATTGATTGATGGAAATAAGTTCATCGCCAAGCTGCGCCGCGATCTGTTTCGCCGCCAGCTGGCTGTTTCCGGTGCCGCTGAAATAGAAAATCATAGTAAATACACTCCTTTTTATTTTTTTATGGTATGTCGATTCCGCTGACCATTTGCTGCAGATATTCCTTTGCCTGCTCTTTGGAACACTCCTTTTTATCCAGGTATTTCCACTCCAAAATGATCAACACAACCTGACTGTACAGATTGGCGGCCATCTCCCAGGGCACCTTGAACCGGTGGGACTCCGGGTTGCTTTTAAAGGCTTCCGACATGCTGGATAGCAGGTAAAAGCGAATTTGATTGATGAGATATTGGTTGGGGTGGTTATTTTTCAGAACCTTTTCAACAGTCTCTTTGTTCCGATCTAAAAAATCAAAACAGTTTTCCATAAGCGCATTCATGCGTGCAGAACATGTTCCCTCATCCTGACAGCCGCTGTCCAGCTGCTTGCGTGCGGTCATGAAGCAGTATTCAAGAAGATCGTATTTGTCATCAAAGTAGTTATAAAAGGTAGCCCGGGGCAGCATGGCCCTCTCGCACAGCTCACCCACAGCGATTTCCTCAAAGGATTTTTCGGAGAGAAAGGACAGCATCGCCTGCTGGAGAGAAAGCAGGGTGCGGCTGGCTCCGATCGTCAGTTTTTTCGAAACGTCATATTTCATAGTTGGTATCTCCTTTGACAATTTTTCATTTTTGTCTAAATTTTTTCATACGTTTTATTCTGTCACTTGTCTTTCTGTAAAAACCATTATAAACTAAAATCAAATTTTAGACAAGTGTAAAAATCAAAACAAGCGAAAAAATAATTTGCAAGACTATAATTATATAATTAATCAAATGCAAAATTGTGAGGTGTCAGGATGAAATATGAGAGATTATTGGAACGGCAGCGGACTTTTTTCTGCTCCGGAAAATCAAAAGAATATTCCTATCGAATCAATGCGTTAAAGGCGCTCCGGGAAGCCCTCGTTTATTATGAGGAAGAAATCAATCAGGCGCTTTTGGAGGATCTGAATAAGTCGCCTTACGAAACTTTTATTACGGAATATGGCCTTGCGCTTCAACAGATCCGTCTTGCGGAGCGCAAGCTAAAGGGCTGGATGAAGCCTCTTCGAAAAAAGGTCGGAATTACCGGATTGCCTGGGAAAGCTTATGAGCTGGCGGAGCCTTATGGAGTCGCACTCATTATATCCCCCTGGAACTACCCGCTTTCTTTGGCCATCCAGCCGCTGATCGGCGCCATCGCAGCCGGGAATTGCTGTATAATGAAGCCCTCCGAGTTATCTCCGCACACTTCGAATATGCTTGCAAAAATTGTAGCCCGCGCTTTTTCGGAGGAATACGTGGCTGTCGTATTGGGAGGAAAAGAAGAGAGCGAACGGCTTTTGGAACAGCGGTTTGACTACATTTTCTTTACAGGAAGCACGGCAGTGGGCAGGTCTGTTATGGACAAAGCTGCGCGGCATCTTACCCCGGTTACCCTTGAGCTGGGAGGGAAAAGCCCCTGCATTATTACAGCCGATGCAAATGTACGGGAGGCAGCCAAAAACATTGCGTACGGCAAGGTGATGAACAGCGGGCAAATCTGTATTGCCCCTGACTATGTACTCGCAGATGAGACTGTAGCGGAACAGTTTTGCAGGGAATTTGCAGAGCAGTGCCAAAGGATGGTGCGAGATGCGCTCACAAATTCCAAGTATCCCCGTATCATCAGTCAAAAACATTTTAAACGCCTGCAAGGGCTTATGGAAGGTACGGTGATCAAAAGCGGCGGACGTTCCGATCCGGAAACGCTTAAGATAGAACCGACTGTTCTTGTGGATGTGAAGCCGGATTCACCGGTGATGCAGGAGGAGATTTTCGGGCCGCTGCTCCCAGTGCTTACCTTTCGAACCTTGGATGAAGCGGAGGACTTTGTGCAGGCGAGGGAAAAGCCACTAGCGCTTTATCTGTTTACCACAAGCAAAGAGACAGAGAGAAAAGTATTAAACAGTCTCTCTTTTGGCGGAGCATGCGTCAATGATACGATTTCCCATATTGCCTGTGAGGGACTTGCGTTTGGCGGAGTTGGCCAAAGCGGTATGGGTGCGTACCACGGCATACACAGTTTTGAGACTTTTAGCCATAGAAAGGGAATCTATAAAAAATCCGGCCTGTTCGAGTTGTCGATGCGATATCAGCCTTATGGAGATAAGGCAAGCAGGCTGCTTCGGTTCCTGATGAAGTGAGCGTGCCGTATATTTTGAATCAGAGAATGTCACAATAAATAATAGTAACTTTAGCCAGCAAAAGGCGTGTTATGGCCTGGTTATAAAAGAGATGATTAAGAAGAAAACTATATTTAACTATGAGGAGGAAAAAATGGAATATCCTAATTTATTTACATCAATGAATATTGGTTCGGTGGAGATTAAAAATCGGTTGGTCATGACCGCCATGTGCGTGGGACTTGCCGAGCATGACGGAGCGGTCAGCGAGGCTCTGGCCGCCTATTATGAAGAAAGGGCCGCCGGCGGAGCGGGACTGATCATTACGGAATGTTCCCGCATCAATGAGACGGATGCCGTCTCCCATTCCAGCATGCTGTCCATGTCCCACGACCGGTATATTAAGCCGCTGAGCAAAGCGGTGGAGCGGGTTCATGCCCACGGAGCAAAAATGTTCGTTCAGCTCTTTCACCCGGGGCGGCAGAATGTGGTTATTTTTCCGGCTCTGTGGCAATTTAATGAGCGGATGGCGCGGATTATTCCCCACTATTGGGATTTGTATTTCAAGGCCACCAGCAAGTTTGACGCTTCCGCCATGGACGACCCCAAAACTGTGAAGCGGATGAAGCGCTACATGAAACCCCTCCTGGCTCCCAGTGATGTTCCCTGCGGGCTTGGGGAAAATCCGATTCGCAACCAGAGTACCGTTCCACTGACCCTTTCACAGATCAAGACCCTGATCAATCAATTCGTCTCCGCTGCCAAGCGGGTAAAGAAGGCGGGGGCTGACGGAGTGGAGCTTCACGCTGCCCATGGCTATCTGATCCAACAGTTTTTAAGCCCTTATACTAATCGCCGTGAGGATGAATACGGTGGAACGCTTACAAACCGTATGCGCTTCCTGAAAGAAATCATCGATGGCATTCGCAGGGAATGCGGGGCGGATTTTCCCATCAGCGTGCGTTTATCGGTAGAAGAATTCTACGATATGATCGGTTATCCCGACCAGGGCATCACTCTGGACGAGGGCGTAGAGATGGCCAAGAGGCTGGAAGGATTCGGAATCGACGTACTCAATGTCAGCAGCGGCAACTATGATACGGCGCAGACCTCCTGTGAACCCATCAGCTTTACCCCTGGCTGGCGCAAGTATCTGGCAAAAGAGGTCAAGAAGCAGGTCAAAATTCCTGTCATCGCAGCCAACCTGATCCGCACGCCGGAGCAGGCGGAGGCGCAGCTGGCGGAGGGAACGCAGGATTTCATTGCCATGGGGCGTTCCTATTTGGCTGACCCTAAGTGGCCGAAAAAGGCTATGGAAGGACGAAGCGAGGACATCAACAGGTGCATCTGCTGTCTGCGCTGCATGGAATCTTTTCAGGAAAACATTATGAACGGTAAACCGGTGGAGTGCGCGGTCAATCCCCGTGCCTGCCGGGAAAGTAAAATTCCTTCCGCCGCGCCGAAGGACGGCCGGCAAAGGCAAGTGGTTGTCGTGGGTGCGGGACCGGCGGGCCTGACCGCAGCGGTAGAGCTGGCGGCGCGTGATTTCAAGGTGACCGTATTGGAGCGAGGCGATGCTCCCGGCGGGCAGCTCATCCTTGCGGCAGCGCCGCCCCTCAAAGAGAAGATCGACTGGCTGATCCAGTATCTGACCCGGCAGGCTCTGCGGCTGGGCGTGGATATTCAATACAATACCCAGGCTACCAGACAGCTGATCGACAGCTATCAACCCTATGCGGTGTTCCTCGCCACTGGTGGAGAGGCGGTGGCACCGAGAATTCCCGGCTCCGAATCAGAGGCAGTAACCACGGTTACGCCGATTCTAACGGGAGAAAGGGAGTACACTGGCAAAGAGGTCGCGGTTATAGGTTCCGGCATGACTGGCCTGGAAACGTCAGAGCTTTTAATGGAGCAGGGCAATACTGTCACCATCATTGAGATGGCGGATGAGATTGCTCCCGGCGCATATCCCGTCAACGCATCGGATGTGATTCAGCGACTGGAAAAAGGCGGCGTGCGGTTCCTGCCGGGCAGAAAGCTGGAGCGCATCGGAGAAGGCATGCTCTATCTTCGCCGCACGGATGAGGTGCAGGAGGAAATCCAGGCCGATTATACGGTGCTTGCCATCGGCGTACGCAGCAGCAATGGACTGGAAAAAGAATGTGCGGGGCATTTTGAGCGGCTTTATCCCATCGGCGACGCAGTAAAACCCGGACGCATTGGAAACGCCACTGGCAGCGCCTTTGAACTGGCTCGCGCCTTACAGTGAAAACAGGGTTGAGGAGGAATGTCTGTAGAGTGTCAATAACTTGAGAAAATGTCTCTTTTTGCGAAGGAAATTCACTTGAGAAAAT